>CAVZNV010000018.1:0-532500 GCA_963776735.1 uncultured Actinomycetes bacterium | reverse complement strand
GACGCCCGAAGGCTTCGGAGGCTATCCGGTATTAATCCGGGTTTCCCCGGGCTATCCCGATGTCGAGGGCAGGTTACCCACGTGTTACGCACCCGTTCGCCGCTTTCCCTCGGTCCGAAGACCGAGTTCTCGCTCGACTTGCATGCGTTAAGCGCGCCGCCAGCGTTCGTCCTGAGCCAGGATCAAACTCTCCGTGAAGAATTGATGCCACCGGCAAGCCGGCGGCGATCTTCTCTTCGAGCTTGAGCTCAAAGTGTCGCCCTACCCGTAGGCAGGGTGACGGGTTTTTTGCCCCCGCGCGGACAGAGCCCGCACGAGGTCTCGACGTCAAACGTCACGCTGCTGAGTTTTCAAAGACCGCGCTTCCTCGGGTGACGCGTGAAAAAAGCCTCCATACGCACCCCGGAGGCCCAGAACGTTGCACTTCGACTCGTTCGTCTCGGTAGCTCGGTTTCGGGACTCCTGGTCGCTGGACAGATTTTCCACGCGCCGCCGTTCGGCAGCCGAGGGATGATAGCAGACCCCTTCGATCGGCTGTCAACCAGGCCCCGGACGGGCGATATCGTCATTCGCCTGATGGCGAGCCAAGCCGCAGGCCTGTCCGCACGGTACAAGAAGACGCTCGAGCTGGCGGCGTACGGCTCCCGTCTCCGCTTCCACGTCGCGCACGACCTCTTCAGCAGCTTCGACGTCGACGCGGGCACACGCCTGCTGCTCCGGACCGTGCACGAGAGCGAGAACGCGCTCGCGGCAGAGCGCGTCCTCGACCTGGGATCGGGCTACGGGCCACTCGGGCTGATGCTGAAGAGCTGGCGCGACGACCGGGTCGTGCATCTGGTCGACCGCGACCTCGCCGCCGTGGACTACGCGGCGTGGAACGCGGAGGAGAACGGATTGCGCGGCACCGAGGCGTACGCGTCTCTCGGCTACGACGACGTGCGCGAGTCCGGTTTCGACCTGATCCTGTCGAACGTTCCGGCCAAGGCCGGGCCTGCCGTCATCGCGAGTATCCTCCTCGACGCCGCGTGGTTTCAGCCGGAGGGTGGGATCGTCGGGGTCGTCGTCATCGACCGGATCAAGGCACTCGCTCAGCAGCTGATCGAGGACGCCGGCGCGGAAGTACTGCGGCACCGCACCGGCCAGGGCTACGCGGCGTGGCTGTACCGGCTGCCGGCGCGAGACGGCGCGGCCTACGTGCCCGCGTTCGAGCGAGGCATGTACGACCGCGGCGAGATCGACGCGACGCTCGGCCGCGAACGAGTCCGCACCAAGACGTACTGGGGGCTGCCGGAGTTCGACACGCTTGGATTCGGGACGCTTGCCGCAGCGTCCGGACTGGCCGGAGGGGGAGCGCCGGTCGAGTCGGCACTCGTCTTCGAGCCGGGCCAGGGCCATCTCGCCGCCTACCTCGCGCGTGCGACCGCGCCGGCGCGGGTCGATCTCCAGAGCCGCGACGTCCTTGCGCTGCGCGCATCCGCCGGGAACGTCGAGCTGAACGCGGTCCGCCCGGTCGAGATCGGCACCCTGAACACGCTGCTGCCGGTCGCGGCGGGCGACGGCTATGACCTCGCGGCGACCGTCCTCGCCGACCGGTCTCCCCCGGCCGTCGACGCCGAGATCGTCATCTCCTTGCAGGCTGCGACGCGCCCGGGCGGCACCGTTCTCGTCGCGGGGCCGTCGACGGCCGTCACGCGCTGCCTCGAACGGACGGGCGCGAGCGTGCGCAAGCGCTGGCGGTCGCGCGGGTTCAGCGGCGCGCTGGTGAGCCCGCGCTAGGGGGTCATCCGGACGAACCGGCGCTTGCCGGCTTGCAGGACGGCTCCGCTCAGCCTTTCACGGGGTACGTCGAGCTCGGTAACGACCTCGCCGTCGATGCGGACGGCGCCCTGGCCGATCAGCCGCCGGCCCTCGCTGCTCGAGCCGACCAGACCGAGGTCGATGAGGAGCTTCGGCAGATGGACAGGGTCGTCGGCAGGAAGCGGCGCCTCGGGGACGTCTTCGGGCGCGCGCCCCTCGCGCACGACGCGCGTGAAGTGCTCCTCGGCGGCGCGCGCGGCCTCCTCCCCGTGCGAGCGCGTCACGAGGAACCGCGCGATCCCGAGCTTGGCCTCCATCGGGTCGCCGTCCGGCACGGGTCGCTCGGCGAGGAGGCGGTACCACTGCTCCAGGAGCGAGTCCGGGATGCGCATCGCCTTGCCGAACTGCTCCTCGGGCGCCTCGCGGAGGCCGATGTAGTTGCCGCGTGACGCGCTCATCCCGGTTCCGTCCCAGCTGTCGAGGTACGCGACGGTCAGCGCCACCTGCGGTTCGAGCCCGTACGCGGCCATCACCTCGCGGCCGGTCAGGAGGTTGAAGAGCTGGTCGGTGCCGCCGAGCTCGACGTCGGCCTCGACTGCGACCGAGTCGTACGCCTGCATGAGCGGGTAGAGCAGCTCGGACACCGAGATCGGCGCGTTCGCGGCGAACCGCTTCGAGAAGTCCTCGCGCTCGAGCAGGCGGGCGACGGTCACGATCCGCGTCAGGCGGAGGATCTCGGCGAAGTCGAGCTTCCCCAGCCACTCGCTGTTGAAGCGGACCTCCGTGCGGTCGGGGTCGATGATCGTCGCTGCGTCGTCGAAGAAGCGCTTCGCGTTCCGGTCGATCTCCTCGGGATCGATCATCGGGCGCTCCTTCGAACGCCCCGACGGGTCGCCGATGCGCGTCGTGTAGTCGCCGACGATCAGCACTCCGATGTGGCCCTCGTCCTGGAAGGCGCGCATGCGCTGGAGCGGGATGCCGTTTCCGAGCGTGACGTCGGGTGCGGTGACGTCGATGCCGAGCTTCACGCGCAACGGCCTGCCGAGCGCGAGCTTCTTCTCCAGCTCACCGGCCGGAAGGACGTCCACGGCGTTACGAGTCAGCTCCGCGATGCCCATCAGGTGCGGAACCTTAGCGTTACAATCCTTCGGCTCTGTTCGGTCGTAGGGGAGAACCGAAGAGGCGCCGGCGGGGCAGGATCCGGAAGCTCCGCCTGCTCGTCCTCGTCCTGATCCTGTTCCTACTCGGGACGGCGTCGTTCTGCTACGGCATGGTGACGGCGATCGCGAGCGAAATCCCGACGCTCGACCCGGCGCGCTACCACCGCGAGCAGAACAGCTACATCTACGCGAGCAACGGTCAGATCCTCGCGATCCTGCGCGGCTCCGAGAACCGGAAGGTCGTCGCGTCGGGGGACATCGCCGACGTCATGAAGCAGGCGATCGTGGCCGTCGAGGACAAGCGCTTCTTCGAGCACCACGGCATCGACCTCCACGGCATCCTGCGCGCGCTCTGGGCCGACGTCAGCGGCGACAAGATCGTGCAGGGCGGCTCGACGATCACGCAGCAGTTCATCAAGAACGCGTTCACCGGCCAGCAGCGCTCCTTCGGCCGCAAGCTGAAGGAGGCGGCGCTCGCGTGGCAGCTCGAGCAGCAGTGGCCGAAGGACCGAATCCTCACCGCCTACCTGAACACGATCTACTTCGGGAACGGCGCCTACGGGATCGAGCAGGCGGCCGAGGTCTACTTCCACGAGCACGCGTCCGACCTGACGCTGGCGCAGGCCGCGCTGCTCGCCGGCGTCCCGTCCGACCCGACGCTCTACGACCCGGTCACGCACCCGAGCTACGCGCGGGCGCGGCGGAATCTCGTGCTGAACGACATGCTGGCGCAGAAGGACGTCACGCCGGCGCAGTACCTGACGGCGTTGCGGACCGCTCTCCCCTCCCCCTCGACGATCCACCTTCCGGGCACCCAGGGGCCCGCGCAGTACTTCACGAACTACGTCAAGCAGCTTCTCGTCGACAAGTACGGCACCGGCCGCGTGTTCGGCGGCGGGCTGCAGGTGCGCACCTCGATCGACCTCAACCTGCAACAGATCGCGCGCCAGACGATCGCGAAATGGCTGCCGTCGGACAGCGGGCCTTCGGCGGCGCTGGTGGCGATCGACCCGCGGGACGGCCGCGTGCTCGCGATGTACGGCGGGCGGAGCTTCAAGGAGAGCCAGTTCAACCTCGCCGTCCAGGGCGAGCGGCAGCCCGGCTCCGCGTTCAAGCCGTTCGCGCTCGCGGCGGCGCTGCAGGAGGGCATCTCGCCGTCGACGACCTTCGTCTCCAAGCCGGTGGCGATCACGCTCGACACGGGCAAGACGTGGTACGTGCACAACTACGAGGGTTCGAACCTGGGCACGATCGACCTGGAGTCGGCCACGATCCACTCCGACAACACGGTCTACGCGCAGCTCGCGAAGATCGTCGGACCGCAGAAGATCGCCGATGCCGCGAACGCGCTCGGGATCACGAGCCACCTCGACCCGTTCTTCTCGATCGTCCTCGGCGGCGAGGCGGTCAACCCGCTCGAGATGGCGCGCGCGTACTCGTCGTTCGCCAACGGCGGCCGCCGCGTCGACGGCTCGATCTTCAAGAATCACCCGCGCGCGATCCTCAGCGTCAACAACCAGGGGAACAACGTCGTCGAGAAGCCGGAGATCTCGTCGAACAACGCGGCGATCGTGACGAAGTTCCTCCAGGAGGTCGTCCAGGAGGGAACCGGCGTGCGCGCGCAGCTCTCGGACGGCTTCACCGTCGCGGGCAAGACGGGAACGACGGAGAACTATGGCGACGCGTGGTTCGTCGGCTACACACCGCAGCTCGCGGTCTCCGTGTGGGTCGGCTACCCGAACAAGCTGCGGCCGATGACCACCGAGTTCCAGGGGCAGCCGGTGGCCGGCGGCACGTATCCCGCGCTGATCTTCAAGACCTTCATGGAGCAGGCGCTCGCCTATCTCGATGCGAAGCCGGAGAGCTTCACCGCGCCGAACTTCCCCGTCCCGGAGACAGAGAGCGTCGTCCAGCGCGACGGGGTCTGGGAGCGCGACAACGGCCAGTGCCCGAACACGATCTCACTGACGTTCTTCAGCGGAGAAGGCCCCGGGCGCATCGCGAACTGCCGGCCGAACGACGTCGTGGTGCCGAACGTGATCGGAATGTCGTTCGACGACGCGACGACGACGCTGTCGAGCCAGCCACTGCGGACGCAGGCGATCTACAAGCCGGCGGTGCCCGGTCAGCCCGTCGGCGTGGTGATCGGGCAGATCCCGCCAGTCGGCTCGTATCTGACGGCGCTCGACACGGAGCAGCTCGTGCTGGCGCGGCCGACGCACGGGACCGTGCCGAACGTCGTCGGGATGCCGACGCAGAAGGCGCTCGATCTGCTGGCGGGCCGGGGGCTGGAGCCGGTGGTGAGCGGGCTCGTGCAGGCGGGCGGTTCGAGCGAACGCGTGCTGGCGCAGAGTCCGGTGGCGGGCGTCGCGTCCGGCGCCGGGCTCGGCGTCAAGCTCTTCGTCGCCCGCTGACAGGGCTGCCCGAGCCCAGCGGCTGTTCGGGGCCGGCGCTTTCCTGACACCGGTGTCAGACACGGCGTGCAGCCTGGGCGTTTCGGGCCAGGGTGGAGCTCGGCATGGCGTCGGCTCGGGCGCGAATCTGGATCCCCATGGAACCAGGCCGCAAGCCTGTGGACAAAAAGTCACAAAGTTGTCACACATCTCGCTTGACAAATTCGGTGTCTGACACCGCCGTTTGGGCACGGCGTTCGCGGCCAGGTCGGGTGGCGGCGGGGGTTACCGTCCGGGGCGGACGGGTTTGCTCACATAGCGCGAGCCGGCCAGGGCGAACCGCCACGGCCGGTCGGCGGCGCGCGAGATGCCCACGCGCACGCCTGCGTCCACGTCGACCGGACTCGACGCCCCGCGCAGCTCGAACGGCGGCTGGTCGAGCGGCAGGCCGTCGTACTCGCGCGTGACCCCGAGCGCCTGGCAGAGCCGCCCCGGCCCCGAGCACAGCAACCGCGGCTCGGCGACGCCGCGGCGCGCGCGCATCGCCTCGAGGCCGGCCGTCGGCTCCAGCGCGCGTACGAGCGCCGCTTCCGCCCGGCCTTCCGGGGCGCACACGAGGTTCAGGCACCAGTGAATGCCGTACGAGCGGTAGACGTACGCGTGACCGGGCGGCCCGAACATCGATGCGTTCCGCTCTGTCCGCCCGCCGTAGCTGTGCGCGGCCGGATCGTCCTGGTCGTACGCCTCCACCTCGACGATGACGCCACCGACGCCGTCCACGAGCAGTACGACGCCGATCAGCTCCGGTGCGACATCGTGCACCGAGCGGGCAAAGAAGTCGCGGCCGAGCCTCAGAACAGCTGTTGCGGCCCGGCGGGCTTCGAAGTGGACTCGAGCAGCCTCCGCGCCCGCCGGCCGAGGTCGGCGAGATCGACCTTGCCCGTCTCCGCCTGCTGGGAGATCCGCTCGGCGAGATCGAGCGCCTGATCGAGAAGCTGAGAGCTGCCGCTCGTGTCGGCGCCCATCTCGTGGAGGATCGTGCGCTCGGTTCTCGACGCGACCACCGGCTCGGGCACGCCCTCGATCCACACGAGCGTGCGGCTCCCGCTTCCGCGCCGCGCGTCGGTGATCGGCTCGACGAGATAGATCTTGTCCGCGCGGGCGTACTTCCCGAAGCCGAGGAAGACCATCTTCGCGACGGAGCCGTCCGCCATGTGCGGATTATGCAGCTAGGCTCGCCCGGCGGTGCCGCGGATCTATTTGTCCCCTCCCCATCTGTCCGGCCGCGAGCTCGAGCTGCTCACCGACGCGGTCGAATCGAACTGGATCGCGCCGCTCGGGCCGCACGTCGACGCGTTCGAGCAGGAGCTCGGGGAGATCGTCGACGTGCCGAACGTGCTGGCGCTCTCGAGCGGAACGGCGGCGATCCACCTGGCTCTGATCGTGCTCGGGATCGGCGCCGGCGACGAGGTCGTGTGCTCGTCGCTCACCTTCTCGGCGAGCGCGAACCCGATCCACTACGTCGGCGCATCGCCCGTCTTCCTCGACGTCTCGCCGGACACGTGGACGCTGGATCCCGAGCTGCTCGACTCTGTTCTCGGCGAACGCCCACAGATTCGTGCGGTCGTCGCAGTCGACCTCTACGGGCAATGCTGCGACTACGACGCGCTGAACGAGATCTGCGAACGCAGGGGCGTCGTCTTGCTCCAGGACGCGGCCGAGTCGCTCGGCGGCTTCTACCGCGACGCGCCTTCAGGCGGCCAGGGCGCGATGGCCGCGTTCTCGTTCAACGGCAACAAGGTGATCACGACGAGCGGCGGCGGCGCCCTCGTCTCTCGCGACGAGGCCCTGGTCGAGCACGCGCGCAAGCTGTCGACCCAGGCGCGGGAGCCGGCGCCGCATTACCAGCACGCCGAGATCGGCTTCAACTACCGGCTCAGCAACCTGCTGGCCGCCGTCGGCCGCGCCCAGCTCGAGGTGCTCGCCGACCGCGTCGCCGCCCGCCGGCGCGTGAACGCGCGCTACCGCGAGCTGCTCGCGGGCGTGCCCGGCGTCACGTTCATGCCGGAAGCACCGTACGGCTGCTCGAACTGCTGGCTGACGTGCATCCTCGTCGACCCGAACGCGGCCGGAACCGACCGTGAGGCGATGCGGCTCGCGCTGGAGGCCGAAGACATCGAGGCGCGGCCGCTGTGGAAGCCGATGCACCTGCAGCCGGTCTACCGCGACGCACCCATGGTCGGAGGCGACGTGTCGGCAGGGCTGTTCGAGCGCGGTCTCTGCCTGCCGAGCGGCTCGGCGCTGACCGACGCGGATCAGGAGCGGGTCGTGGAGATCCTGCTCTCGACCCGGTCGAGCCAGGCCGCGTAGCGCTCTTCCTTGCCGCGCACGACGTCCCAGTAGGTCTTCTGCAGCTCGAGCGTGATCGGCCCGGCGCCGAGCTCCTGGTCGTCGACCGCGCGGACCGGCGTGACCTCGGCGGCCGTGCCCGTCATGAACACCTCGTCGGCGAGGTACAGCTCCGGCCGGATGATGCTCCGCTCCTCGACCGTGTAGCCGCGGTCGCGGGCGATCTGCATCACCGTCTCGCGCGTGATGCCGGGGAGGATCGAGGTCGAGAGCGGCGGGGTCGAGATGACGCTGTTCTTCACGACGAAGACGTTCTCGCCCGGGCCGTCGGCGACGTAGCCGTCGTCCGTGAGCAGGATCGCCTCGTCGTAGCCGGCCCGCCGAGCCTCGTGAGTGGCGAGCATGGAATTGAGGTAGATGCCGGTCGCCTTGGCGACGTGCGGGATCGTGTTCGGCCCGACACGCTTCCAGGAGGAGATCATCGCGGTGATCCCCGTCTGCTGGCCCTCCTCTCCGAGGTACGCGCCCCACGGCCACACGAGGATCGCGACCTCCACCGGGTTCGTGCCGGTGTGGACGCCGAGCTCGCCGTAGCCGAAGAACGCGATCGGCCGGACGTAGCACTCGTCGAGGCCGTTGACCGCAACGGTCTCGTGGACGGCGGCGCGAAGCTCCTCGCCCGAGTACGGCAGCGGCATGTAGAGCAGCCGCGCCGAGTTCTCGAGCCGGCGGAGGTGGTCTTCGAGCCTGAAGATCGCGGGCCCGCGGTCGGTCTCGTAGCAGCGGATGCCCTCGAAGACGCCCGTGCCGTAGTGCAGCCCGTGCGAGCCGACGTGGATCTTCGCGTCCGCCCAGTCGACGAGCTCGCCGCTGAACCAGAATCTTCTCGGTCTCGCGCATGTGCAGGGGATTCTACGGGTCGGCCACGAGGTCGAGCGCCGTTGCCCCGGAGAGCCGGGCGAGCTCGGCGGGCTCCAGGCGGGCCATGTGCGCCGGCGATCCGGCTCCGACCCAGACGGTTTCGCGCAGGAGCAGCCGCCGTTCGAGGAGCACCTGGTCGACGTCAGCGAGGAACGGAGCGACGGCGCCGGGCTCGAAGCCGGTCAGCTCGCGAACTCGTTCCGGGGTTGCGACGCGGACCCTGGAGACGCCGAGCGCGCTGGCGACCTTGGCGGAGTCGGCGCGCCGGTCGCCGGGGACGAGGACGAGCGCCGAGCGGCCCTCGCCCTCGAAGGCGAGCGACTTGACGATGTCGCCGAGCGCGCACCCGACCGCCTCGGCCGCGGCCTCCGCGGTCGGCGTGCCCTCGGTGAACTCCTCGACGCGGATCTCGGCGCCGCTCGCGTTCAGGAACGTGACGACGCGCTGCACAGGCTCCGGCCATGCGGACACGGCGCCTAGGCTAACGGCGTGGATGGGACCGGGACACTCGTTTCCGTGCGCCGAGAAGCCGAGGGCGACCCGGCCGGGCTGCTCGTGCTCTTCCACGGCCGCGGCGCCGACGAGCGCGACCTGCTTCCCGTCGCCGACCTGCTCGATCCCGAGCGGCGGCTGCTCGTCGTCAGCCCGCGCGGACCGCTCTCCTTGCCACCCGGTGGTGCGCACTGGTACGCCGTGCGGCAGATCGGGTTTCCTGATCCGGAGACGTTCCTCGTCACCGACGCTCGTGCCTCGGCCTGGCTGGACGCGCTCGTCGCCGAGACCGGGCTCGACTGGTCGCGCGTCGCGCTCGGTGGGTTCTCGCAGGGCGCGGTGATGACGTACGCGCTCGGCCTCGGCGCCGGTCGGCCGCGTCCGGCGGCGCTGATCGCGCTCTCCGGCTTCATGCCGACCGTGCCGGGCTTCGAGCTCGACCTCACGCCACCCCTGCCACCGGTCGCGATCGGCCACGGCTCGTACGACCCCGTTATCGGCGTCGACTGGGGCCGGCAAGCGCGCGAGCGGCTCGAGAACGCCGGTGCCGACGTGCTCTACCGCGAGTCGCCGATGCAGCACACGATCGACCCGTCGTTCCTGGACGAGATGCGGTCGTGGCTCGCGGCCGCGCTTGCCTAGCCGAGCGCCGAAAGCGCCTCGAGCAGCGCCGAGAGCCGGCGGCCCTTCTCCGTCAGCGCGTACTCGGTGCGTGGCGGGCGTGAGTCGATCACGCGCCGCTCGAAGATGCCTGCTGCGGCCAGCTCGTCCAGCCGCGCCGAGAGCGTCGTCGGCGGCACCGGCCCGAGCGCCTGACGGAACTCGTTGAAGCGGCACGCGCCGGTGTGCGAGGCGTAGACGATCGCCAGCGCGTAGCGCCGCCCGAGGAGGTCGGCGGCGCGGCGGACATCCTCGGGCAGCGGCTGGCAGCTGCGGCAGCGCATGGGGGTTACGCGGCGAGCTGCTGATCGACGGGAGCAGGCTCGAGCGCGACATCCAGCACCTCGGCGACCGTCATTACCGGGTGGAACGCGATCTCGGCCCGGACGTCCTCGGGGACGTCGTCGAGGTCGGCCCGATTTCGCTCGGGGATGATCACGTCGGTGATGCCGGCGGCGTGTGCCGCGAGCACCTTCTGCTTCAGCCCGCCGATCGGCAGCACCCGGCCCTGGAGCGTGACCTCGCCGGTCATGCCGACGGTGTGCTTGACCGGCCGGCCGGTGAGCAGCGAGGCGAGCGCTGTCGTCATCGTCACGCCGGCGCTCGGCCCGTCCTTCGGGATCGCGCCCGCCGGGACGTGGACGTGGAACGACCTGCCGTCGAACGCGCTCTCGGTGATGTGCAGCTCGTCCGCGTGCGAGCGCACCCACGAGAGCGCGATGCGTGCGGACTCTTTCATCACGTCGCCGAGCTGGCCCGTGAGGACGAGCGGCTCACGGCCCGACATTCCGGTCGCCTCGACGAAGAGGACGTCGCCACCGGTGCCGGTGACCGCGAGGCCGGTGGCCACGCCGGGGACGGCTGTGCGCTCCGCCGTCTCACGCCAGAAGCGCGGGCGGCCGAGCGCGTCGCGCAGCGCGGGCTCGTCGAGCACGACCGGTGCCGTCGCGTCCTCCGCGGCGATCTTCGTCGCCGTCTTGCGGAGCAGCTTGCCGAGCTCGCGCTCGAGCTGGCGGACGCCGGCCTCGCGCGTGTAGTCGGAGACGACGACCTCGAGCAGCTCGTCGGAGATCTCGACCTCGTCCTCGAGCAGGCCGTTCCGCTCGCGCTGGCGCGGCCAAAGGTATCCGCGGGCGATCGCGACCTTCTCGTCGACCGTGTAGCCGTCGAAGCGGATGACCTCCATCCGGTCGAGCAGCGGGCCGGGGATCGTGTCGGCGATGTTGCCCGTGGCGATGAAGACGACCTCGGAGAGGTCGAGCTCGATGTCGAGGTAGTGGTCGCGGAACGAGTGGTTCTGCGCCGGATCGAGCACCTCGAGCAGCGCTGCGGACGGGTCGCCGCGCCAGTCGGCGCCGATCTTGTCGACCTCGTCGAGCATGATCACGGGGTTCATCGTCCCGGCGTCGCGCAGGGCGCGGACGAGCCGGCCCGGCAGCGCGCCGATGTACGTGCGCCGGTGGCCGCGGATCTCCGCCTCGTCGCGCACGCCGCCGAGCGACATGCGGACGAACTCGCGGTTGAGCGCGCGGGCGATCGACTCGCCGATGGACGTCTTGCCGGTTCCGGGCGGGCCGATCAGCGTCAGGATCGCGCCGGACCGCTTGTCCTCGGCGATCCCCCGCTCCTGGCGCAGCTTGCGGACGGCCAGGTACTCGACGATGCGCTCCTTCACGTCCTCGAGACCCGCGTGGTCGGCGTCGAGCACCTCGCGCGCGTGCCGGGGGTCGAGCCGCTCCTCGGAGCGCTTGCCCCATGGCACGGCCAGGAGCCAGTCGAGGTAGGTGCGGATCATCGACGCCTCGCCGGTCGAGTCGCCCATGCGCTCGAGCCGGCCCAGCTCGCGCTCGGCCTGCTCGCGCACCTCGTCGGGCATCTCGGCCTCGGCAATCTTCGTGCGGTACTCCTCGACGACGGACGCCTCGTCCTCGCCGAGCTCCTTCTGGATCGATTCGAGCTGCTTGCGCAGGAAGTACTCGCGCTGCTGCTTCTGGGCCCCCGACTCGACGTCGTCGCGGATGCGCCGGCGCACCTGCAGCTCCGCGAGCCGCTCGCGCTGGAAGCGGACGGCGAGCTGGAGCCGCTCGACGACGTCGACGGCCTCGAGCAGCTCGACCTTCTGCTCGAAGGTCAGGTCGGGCGCGTAGCCGGCGGTGTCGGCCAGGGCGCCAGGCTCCTGAACGGCCCGGACGAACGCCCGGACGCGATCGTCCGCGCCGCGCAGCTCGAGGATCTCCTCGACGACGGCGCGGTACTCGACCTCGAGCTCGCGCGTCTTCACGCCCGGTGGGACCTCGTCGGGGCGCTCGTCGACCTCGGCGCGCAGGCGGCCTTCGGTGTCGGTGACGGCAGCGCCGACCACGCCGCGGACGAGGCCGGCGACGTTGACGGCGATCGCGCCGCCGGGCAGGCGGACGCGCTCGGTCACCTCGGCGACGGTCCCGACCCTGGCGTACTCGTTCTCGTGCTTGGGCACGAGCAGCACGCGATCCTCGGCACCGACGTCGGCGGCAAGGGTGATGTTCATGTTCGGGAAGACGACGGCGTCTTCCAGCGGGACGAGCAGAAGGGTGCTCACGTGGTTTTCGACCTCCCCAGGTACGTCTGTCTGAGTAACTACAGAAAGTGTACTGACAGGCGTCGAGCTGGGGTCAGGCGCCGAACCGGGGTCCTCGCGAGGCGGCGCCGGGTGCGTTTTGCCTGCTCAGCCGAGTTTTATGAACCAGGCCTCGTCGAAGCCGGCGGCGAGGAACTCGTCCCGGAGCTCCGAAGGCGCCGGCGTGTCGATCGACAGAGCCATGAGGGCCTTGTCGCCGTGGTTCGAGCGGGAGACGGCCATGTTGGCGATGTTCACCTCGGCCTTGCCGAAGGTCGTCCCGACGCGGCCGATCACCCCCGGCACGTCGTCGTACACGAAGAAAGCCATCAGCGGCGCCAGCTCGATCTCGATCAGGTAGCCGAGTGCCGCCGCGAGCCAGAGCCGGTCTTCGCGTCCGATCGTCGTGCCGTCGACAGTGATCTCGTCCCCGTTCGCGTACACCGTGACCCGGAGGAGGTTCGTGTAGCCGCTCGTGAGGCCACGCCGTTCCTCTTCGACGGCGATCCCGCGCTCGGCGGCGATCACCGGAGCGTTGACGAAGTTCACCGGTACGTCGCTCCGGCCCGAGAAGGCGCCGTTGAGCGCGGCGACGGTCAGCAGCCGGGTGTCGCGCTCGGCGAGGCCGCCGAGGTACGAGAGCGAGATCCGGTCGGCGCGCCCCTCGGCAAGCTCCATCGCCAGTCTCCCGAGCTTCGTCGCGAGCGGGATGAACGGCCCGAGCACCTCGAGGTCCTCCGCCCCGACCGACGGGATATTGACAGCGTTCGCCACGAACTGGCCGGAGAGCGCTGCGACGACCTGCTCGGCGACGATCTCGCCCGCCCGGTCCTGCGCCTCCTCGGTCGACGCGGCCAGGTGCGGCGTCGCGACGACGTTGTCGAGCTCGAGCAGCGGGCCGCTGTAGGGCTCCTCCGAGAACACGTCGAGCGCGGCCGCCGCGACCTTGCCCGAGCGCAGCGCGTCGACGAGCGCGCCCTCGTCGACGAGCTCGCCGCGCGCCGCGTTGACGATCCGGACGCCGTCGCGCATCGCGGCGATCGTCTCGGCCGAGATCAGCCCGTGCGTCTCCTCGGTCAGCGGGGCGTGCAACGTGAGGAAGTCGACAGCGCCGAGCATGTCCTCGAGCGTCTCGGCCCGGTCGACGCCGAGCTCGCGGAAGCGCTCCCGCGACACGACGGGATCGAACGCGACGACGACCATGCCCATCGCGAGGGCGCGGCGGGCGACCTGCTGGCCGATCCGTCCGAAGCCGACGATGCCGAGCGTCTTGCCGGAGAGCTCGATGCCCGCGTAGCGCGAACGCTCCCAGCGGCCGTCCTTCAGCGCCGCGTAGGCCTGCGGGATGTTCCGCGAGAGGGCGAGCAGGAGGCCGATCGTGTGCTCGGCCGCGGAGATCACCGTCGACTCGGGCGCGTTGGCGACGACGATGCCGCGCCGCGTCGCAGCGGCGACGTCGATGTTGTCCACCCCCACTCCGGCGCGGCCGATCACCTTCAGCCGGTCGGCACGGGCGATCAGGTCGGCGGTCAGCTTCGTCGCGGAGCGGATGACGATTCCGTCGTAGTCGCCGACGATCTCCGCGAGGTCCGACGTGCCGTCGACGTCGACCTCGAAGTGCTCCCGGAGGAGCTGGACTCCCGATTCCGCGATCGGCTCGCGGACGAGCACGCGAGCGCGGTCGTTCACACCCGGGCGCCCTCGGCGTACACGTCGAGGGCCCGCGTCACCGCCGCGCCGCGCTCGATCTCGGCGCCCAGGTCGGCGAGCCCGAGCTCGACGGCACCGAGAGCCGTGGCGATGTCGAAGACGTCGTAGTAGCCGATGTGGCCGATGCGGAAGACCTTGCCCTTCAGGTGCGCCTGGCCGTTCGCGAGCTGGACGCCGTAGCGGTCGCGGAGCAGCGCGACGAGCTCGGTCGCGTCGGTGCCCTCGGGCGCCTTGATCGCGGTGACGACGGCAGCCGAGTCGTCGTCCGGAGAGAACAGCTCGAGGCCCATCGCCTTCGCGCCCTCCCGGCAGGCGCGGCCGAGCAGCCGGTGCCGCTCGAAGGCCTGGTCGAGTCCGCCGTCGAGGATCAGGCCGAGCGCGACGTTGAGCGCGACGACGAGGGACGTCGCCGGCGTGAAGGCGGCGTCGAGCTGCTCCTGCGCCTTCCGCGTGCGCTCCCAGTCGAAGTAGTAGCGCGGCGACGACGAGCGGCCTTCGGGCGCCCAGACGGCGTCCGAGACCGACGCCATCGCCAGGCCGGGCGGCGTCATCAGCGCCTTCTGCGAGCCCGCGCAGGCGACGTCGATTCCCCAGGCATCGACCTCGAGCGGCACGGCGCCGAGACTCGAGATCGCGTCGACGACGACGTGCGCGCCGGTAGGCCGCGCGGCCGCCGCGAGTGCCTGGACGTCCGCGACGACGCCGGTCGACGTCTCGGAGTGCGTGAGGAAGACGGCCCGCGCGCCGCTCGTGTCGGCGAGCGTCGAGGCGAGGTCGTCGGCGGACGGGGACTCGCCCCACTCGTAGCGCAGCGGGACGACCTCGCAGCCGTAGCGTTCCGCGATCTGCACCCACCGCTCGCCGAAGCTGCCGGCCGACACGACCACGACCCGGTTGCCGGGCGAGCAGAGGTTTGCGACCGCGGACTCCATCGACCCGGTGCCGGACGCGGTGAAGAGCAACACGTCGGACGACGTGCGGAAGACGTCCTTCAGGCGCTGGAGGCACTCGCCGTAGATCGCGCGGAAGTCGGCGCCGCGGTGATGGACGACAGGCTCTGCGAGCGCCGCCAGCACCTCTGGCGGCACGGTCGTCGGGCCTGGCGTGAACAGGTACCGCTTGACGCCCACGGGGTCAGCCTAGCCAAGCGGGCGGTCGCCGAAAGAGTCGAGCTAGCCGTACCACGTGATGCGATTCGTCTCGGTAGGCTGCGGCTTCCGTCCCTCGGCCCGGGAGCTTCGATGACTGACGCCCATACGAACGGAACCGTCGTGTCCGCCGACGACCTGTCCCGTCGCTACGGCGAAGGCGACACCGCGGTGGACGCGCTGCGCGGCGTCTCGCTCGACGTCTCGAAGGGCAAGCTCACCGCCGTCATGGGCCCGTCGGGCTCCGGCAAGTCGACGCTCATGCACCTGCTCGCCGGCCTCGACAAGCCGACGTCGGGCAGCGTGACGATCGCCGGCCAGAACATCACGAAGCTCGACGACAACGCGCTGACGAAGCTCCGGCGCGAGCACATCGGCTTCGTCTTCCAGTTCTTCAACCTGCTCCCGATGCTCACGGCCGAGGAGAACGTCGTGCTCCCGCTGACGATCGCAGGCGAGAAGCCGGACGAGGCGTGGCTCGAGGGTCTGCTCGAGAAGACCGGGCTCAGCGACCGGCGCACGCACCGGCCGAGCGAGCTCTCCGGAGGCCAGCAGCAGCGCGTCGCGATCGCGCGCGCGCTCGTCTCGAAACCGACCGTCGTCTTCGCGGACGAACCGACAGGCAACCTCGACTCGAAGACCAGCGGTGAGATCCTGACGTTGATGCGCGACTCGGTCGACAGCTACGGACAGACGACGGTGATGGTCACGCACGACGCGCGCGCCGCCGCGATCGCCGACCGGATCCTCTTCCTCGACGACGGCGAGATCGTCAAGGACGTCGGCCGCTCGGACGCCAAGACGGTGCTCGACGACGATGGAGTCGCTCGACTCGTGATCAAGGTCTCGCTCAGGTCGCTCTGGGGGCGGAAGCTCCGCACCCTGCTGACCGGCTTCGCGATCGTGCTCGGCGTCGCAACGGTCAGCGGCACGTACGTGCTGACCGATTCGATCTCGCACGCGTTCGACACGATCTTCTCGAGCATCTATCGCAACACGGACGCGGTGATCACCGGCAAGTCGGCGGTGAGCAAGAACTCGACCACGAACCTGCCGCCGTTCGACGAGTCGCTACTCGACAAGGTGCGCGCGCAACACGACGTGGTGGCGGCTGCGATCGGCGGCGTCGCCGACTCGAGCACGAACCTGATCGGCAAGAACGGCAAGGTGATCAGCTTCGGCGGCGCGCCACACCTCGGCTTCTCGGTCGACCCGAAGTACCCGGCGTTCAGCTCGCTGACGCTGGTCTCGGGAGCGTGGCCGAAGGATGGCCAGGTGGTGATCGATCACAGCACAGCGAGCAAGAAGCACCTGCAGGTCGGACAGCAGATCGGCGTCGAGGCGCAGGGCGGCGTGACGAAGTTCCGCATCTCGGGCCTGGTCAAGTTCGGATCGAGCAACCTCGACATCGGCGGTGCGACTCTCGCCGGCTTCGATCTCGCGACCGCGCAGCAGCTGTTCAAGAAACAGGGGAAGCTCGACGACATCCGCATCTCGCGGAAGCCGGGCGTCACCGAGGCCGCGCTGCTCGCTCAGATCCACAGCATCCTGCCGCCGCAGACTCAGGTTCGGAGCGGCACCCAGCAGGCGAAGACCGACGCCAGCGACACGAAGAGCTTCACGAGCTTCCTCCAGGACCTTCCTCCTCGCGTTCGGCGGCATCGCGCTCTTCGTCGGCGCCTTCGTGATCGCGAACTCGCTCTCGATCACGATCGCGCAGCGCACGCGTGAGTTCGCGACGCTGCGCACGCTCGGGGCATCGCGCCGCCAGATCCTGCGCCTCGTGTTGCTCGAGTCGACGGTCATGGGCGTGCTCGCGTCCCTCACGGGGCTGTTCCTCGGACTGGCCCTCGCGAAGCTCCTCTTCTCGCTGTTCGACGCGGTTGGCTTCACGCTGCCGAACACCGGCCTCTTGTTCGAGACGCGCACGATCGTCGTCGCGCTGCTCGTCGGCATCCTCGTGACCGTCATCGCCAGCCTGCGCCCGGCCATGCGCGCGACGCGGGTGCCACCGATCGCCGCCGTCCGCGAGGGGGCGACGCTGCCGCCCGGACGATTCCACCGCTTCCGCGCCGTACATCTCCGGAACGCTGGCCGGTCTGGGCTTCCTCGCCTTCGCGTACGCGCTGTTCGGGAGTGGATTGTCGACGACGGCCATTCTCGTCTTCATGGGTCTGGGCGCGCTTCTGATCTTCATCGGAGTGGCGCTGTTCTCGTCCCACCTCGTCGTTCCGCTCGCCACGGCGATCGGCTACCCGGGGTCGAAGATCGGAGGGGCGCCCGGCGTGCTGGCCCGCGAGAACGCCCAGCGGAACCCGCAGCGAACCGGCTCGACGGCTGCGGCGCTGATGATCGGACTCGCGCTCGTCACGCTCGTCGCCATGCTCGCCGCGGGGATCCGTGCCTCGTTCTTCGACGCGGTCAACCAGCTCGCGCAGGCGAACTACGCCGTCACCGCGCAGAACAACTTCGACCCGATTCCGATCGCGACCGAGAATCCGATGCGGGCCGCGAAGGTGTCGACCGCGGTTGTCGGCGTGCGCGAGGCGGACATGCGGATGTTCGGCGCGACCCACAGCCTGACCGCGATCACCCCGGGCGGCAGTCGCGTCCTGAAGCTGAACTGGATCGCCGGGCCGGGACAAGCGACATTCGAAACCCTCGGCGCCGACGGCGCGTTCATCGACAAGACCTTTGCGAAGGACAACGACCTCAAGGTCGGCTCGCCGATGCGCGCGGTCGTGCCGAGCGGCGCGTCCCGCACGTTCGTCGTGCACGGCATCTTCAACCCGCCGCCCGGGGGCTCGCCGTTCGGGCCGGTGACGATCTCGAGCAAGACGTTCGACGGCCTGTACCAGCAGCCGCAGGACCTGTTCATCTTCGTGAACGCGGTCGGCGGCGTGAACAAGGCGAACACGACGCTGCTCGGGCACTCGCTCAAGCGGCTTCCCGAACGCGAAGGTGCAAACGATCGACCAGTTCAAGACGAACCAGGCGGGCGGGCTCGACGCGGTGCTGAACGTGCTCTACGTGCTGCTGGCGCTGTCCGTGGTCGTGTCGCTCTTCGGGATCATCAACACGCTTGTCCTCACGGTCTTCGAGCGGACGCGCGAGCTCGGGATGCTGCGCGCGGTCGGGATGACACGGCGCCAGGTGCGGCGGATGATCCGCTACGAGAGCGTGATCACAGCGCTGATCGGAGCCGCGATCGGCATCGCGCTCGGGATCGTGCTCGCGGTGCTGCTGATCGCGCGGGTGGACTTCATCGTCTTCTCCTGGCCGGTCACCACGCTGATCGTGTTCGTGCTCGTCGCGATCGTGGCCGGGCTGCTCGCGGCGATTCTGCCGGCGCGGCGCGCTTCGCGGCTGAACGTGCTCGAAGCACTGCAATATGAGTAGGTGACGACGTCCCTCAAGGGCCGCTTGCTCGTGGCCACGCCGGCGCTGTTCGATCCCGAATTTCCGCCGCGCGGTGGTGCTGGTGGGCGAGCACGGCGAGGAGGGCGCGATGGGCCTCGTGCTGAACCGGCCTGCGGACGTGACGGTCGGCGACGCGGTGCCGCCGCTGGCAGTCGTGGCCGGCGAGGAGTCACGGGTGCATGTGGGCGGGCCGGTGCAGCCGGAGGCGGTGCTCGTCCTGGCGGAGTTCGATGACCCGAGTCTGGCGGCGACGATCGTCTTCGGCGACGTCGGCTTCGCGTCGAGCGACGACGACCTGGAGGCGCTGGCCGGTGCGACCCGCCGGGCTCGCGTGTTCGCCGGCTACGCCGGCTGGGGCCCCGGCCAGCTCGAGTCGGAGCTCGAGGAGGAGTCGTGGCTCGTGGAGCCGGCCGACGGAGTCGACCTCTTCCCGGGCCCCGAGGACGACCTGTTCGCGTCAGTCCTGCGCCGCAAGGGCGGCACCTACCGCGTGCTGGCCCTGATGCCCGAAGATCCGTCCGCCAACTAGCCCTGCTCGAGACAGGCGCGGAGCTCGCGGGGCGTGATCGTGTGGCGGCCGAGGTCGTCCGCGGTCGGCACGCAGTCGCGCACCGCGCGGAGGACGGTCTCCGGCGCGTCGGCGAACGGGCTGCCGATCTTCGTGCCCTTGATCAGCAGCTTCGCCGGCATCGGCGTCGCGAACACGGCGAGTTGCACCTCGCGGTAGCCCTTGCCGCGCAGGATCTCGTTCGCCTGGTCGACGATCTCGCTCACCCCTTCAGCTTCTCACGGATCAGCTCGTTCAGCACCTTCGGATCCGCCTTCCCCTGCGTCTCCTTCATCGCCTGGCCGACGAAGAAGCCGAGGAGGCCCTCCTTGCCGCCGCGATACGCCTCGACCTGCTCCGGATTCGCGGCCAGGATCCGGTCGACGAGCGGCTCCAGCTCCGAGGTGTCGCTGACCGCCTTCTGGGCCAGGTAGTCGTCGGCCGTGAAGCCCGGTGTCGCCGCTCGCGGCCACCGCGGCCTCGCACGCTCGCCCGCGTCAGGCCCGGCTCGTTCGCCACCCGCGCCAGCTCCGCGAGATTCGCTCCCGACGGGATCGGCTGGTTCATGACGAAGTTGAACGCCGCGCGCGCCTCCACTCCACCCGCCACGAGCCCGTCGAACGCCGGCTCGCGCTCCGTCGTGACGAGCGTCCACGCGTCCGCGGCACCGAGCACGCCCGCGTGTCGCGCGATCCGCGTACCCGGCAGCTCCGGCAGCTCCGGCGCGCAGCCCCTCGACCAGCTCCGCCTCCGGCTCGACCGGCACCAGGTCGGGCTCGGGGAAGTAGCGGTAGTCCTCGGCCTCCTCCTTCGAGCGGTGCGGCGTCAGCGTGTCGTGGTCGGCGTCGTAGTCGTACGTCTCCTGCGCGACCTCCTCGCCGGCCTCGTGCAGCGCGATCTGCTCGCGCACTGCGGCATCGATCCCGCGCGCGATGAAGCTGAACGAGTTCATGTTCTTGAGCTCCCAGCGCGTGCGGAAACCCTCCTCCCCCACGCGGCGCACCGACACGTTGGCGTCGCAGCGGAGCGTGCCCTTCTCCATCTCGGCGTCCGAGATGCCGAGCTCGACGATCGTCTGCCGCAGGAGCTGGAGGAAGCGTCGCGCCTCGTCGGCCGAGCGCAGATCAGGCTGAGTGACGATCTCGACGAGCGGCGTCCCGCCCCGGTTGAAGTCGACGAGCGAGCGCGTCGCGCCGACGATCCGGCCGCCGGCGCCCTCCAGGTGCACCGTCTTCGCCGCGTCCTCCTCGAGGTGAGCACGGACGATCCCGATCGACAGGTCGCCGTCCTCGCCCGGAACGTCGAAGCGCCCGTTCAGGCACAGGGGCTCGTCGTACTGCGAGATCTGGTAGCCCTTCGGGTTGTCGGGATAGAAGTAGTTCTTCCGCGCGAAGACGGCCTGCTCGGCGATCTGGCAACCCAGCGCGAGGCCGAGCTTGATCGTCCACTCGACAGCCGTGCGGTTCGGCACCGGCAGCGTCCCCGGGTGCGCGAGGCAGACCGGACAGGTATGCGTGTTCGGCTCCGCGCCGTAGCTCGTCTCGCAGCGGCAGAACATCTTCGTCCGCGTCTTCAGGTGCGCATGGATCTCCAGCCCAACGATCGTCTCCCAGCTCATCGCAGCCGCTCCGGGACGGTGTCGAAGCCGATCGCCTGCTCGAGCGCGTGGCCGACGCGGAAGAGCAGGTTCTCCGAGAACTGCGGGCCGATCAGCTGCAACCCGACCGGCAGGCCCTCGGACAGGCCGCACGGAATCGACAGGCCCGGAAGCCCGGCCATGTTCGGCGGGATCGCGAGCAGGTCGGAGAGGTACATCGCGAGCGGGTTCTCGGTTCTCGCGCCGAGCGGGAAGGCGACCGTCGGCGAGGTCGGGCTGACGAGCACGTCGAAGTCCTCGAGGACGGCGCGGAACTCGTTGCCGATGATCGTCCGCACCTTCTGGGCCTGGCCGTAGAACGCGTCGTAGTAGCCGGCCGAGAGCGCGTAGGTGCCGAGCATGATCCGCCGCTTCGGTTCGTCGCCGAAACCGTCGTGGCGCGTCCGCTCGTAGAGCGTGTTCAGGTCGCCGGCGTCCGCGCGGAGGCCGTAGCGGACGCCGTCGTAGCGGGCCAGGTTCGACGAGGCTTCGGCCGGCGCGATCAGGTAGTAGCACGGCATCCCGTACTCGACGGAGAGCGGCAGCTCGCACTCCCCGACCTCGGCGCCCAGCTCTTTGCAGAGCCCGACTGCCGCGTCGACGGAAGCCTTGACGCCCGGCTCGATGCCCTCGGCCTCGTTCAGCTGGCGCGGGACGCCGACCCGCAGACCCTTCAGGTCGGTCGCCTCGGGGATCTCGACCGGCTCGGGCAGCTCGACGGTGGTCGAGTCGCACTCGTCGCGCCCGGCGATGATCCGGTAGAGCAGCGCGCAGTCGCGCACGGTCTTCGTCAGCGGCCCGACCTGGTCGAGGCGACGAGGCGAACGCGACGATGCCGTAGCGCGAGACGGTGCCGTACGTGGGTCGGAGGCCGACGATCCCGCAGAGCGCAGCCGGCTGCTTGATCGAGCCGCCCGTGTCCGAATCCGAGCGCCCAGGGGGCCAGACCCGCCGGCGACCGCGGCTGCGGAGCCGCCCGACGAGCCGCCCGGGACGCGCTCGAGATCCCACGGATTGTGCGAAGGCCCGAAGGCCGAGTTCTCGGTGGACGAGCCCATCGCGAACTCGTCCATGTTCGTCTTCCCGAGCAGCGACAGCCCTGCGGCGTAGCAGCGAGTCGCGACCGTGGCGTCGAAGACGGGCCGGTAGCCGGAGAGGATCTTCGAGCCCGCGGTCGTCTCCACGCCCTTCGTCGAGACGACGTCCTTGAACGCGACCGGCACGCCGGCCCCCGAGGGCTCTTCCTGCGTGCGCAGATAGGCATGGATCTCGCCGTCGCGCGCCTCGATGGCGGCGAGGTAGGCGGCATGCAGCTCGGCCGGCGACACCTCGCCGCGCTCGAGCAGACCCGCCGCTTGCTCGGCGGTCAATCGCAGCGCGTCGACCGTCATACCGCGGGCACTCCGAAGAAGCCGTCCTCCGGATCGGGAGCGTTCGCGAGCGCCTCTTCCACGGTCAGGCACGGCCGAGGGACGTCGTCGGCGAGCACGTTGACGAGATCGAGCGGGTGCGCGGTCGGCTCGACGTTCGAGAGGTCGAGCTCCGCGACCTTGCCGACCGCCTCGAGGATCGCCGACAGCTGCTCGCGCATGCGCTCGACCTCCTCGTCGGAGAGCTCGAGCCGCGCCAGCCGCGCTACGTGGAGTACGTCCTCCGTCGAAATCGCCATCGCGTCATCCTCGCAAAATGAGACGGGCCCCTTTCGGGGCCCGTGTTACTCGCTCCGAAAGGACTTCAGGCTGCCTGGACGTTCGCCGCCTGCAGGCCCTTGTCGCCCTGCACGACCTCGAACTCCACCCGCTGACCCTCGGTCAGCGTCTTGTAGCCGTCCATGTTGATCGCGGAGAAGTGCACGAACACGTCGTCACCTTCCTCGCGCTCGATGAAGCCGAAACCCTTTTCGTTGCTGAACCACTTGACGGTGCCCTGAGCCAAAACCTTCCTCCTTGAACGTGAAACGACGGCCCGGGCACCGAGCCGTCGACCTTGTCAACAGCGCGCGCACTGTAACCAACCGCGCTACGGGTACGCAAGCACATTCCGGCGGTAGCGCGCGGCGCGAATCGTGTTCTGGAGCAGCATCGCGATCGTCATCGGGCCGACCCCTCCGGGCACCGGCGTCAGGAAGGCGGCGACCTCGGCGACCTCGGGGGCGACGTCGCCCTTCAGCCCCTCGTCCGTGCGCGTGATGCCGACGTCGACGACTGCGGCGCCCTCCTTGACCATGTCCGGCGTGACGAGATCCGGCTGCCCGATGGCGACGACGAGAACGTCGGCGGCGCGGGTCTCGGCCGCGAGGTCGCGGGTGCGTGAGTGGCAGATCGTCACCGTCGCGTTCGCGCCGAGCAGGAGGTGCGCGATCGGCTTGCCGACGATGGTGCTGCGCCCGACGACGACAGCGCGAGCGCCGGTGAGCGGCACCTCATGCTCCGCGAGCAGCGCCATGATCCCGAGCGGCGTCGCCGGCACGAACGTCGGGTGGCCCGCGTACAGCCGCCCGGCGTTGAACGGGTGGAAGCCGTCCACGTCCTTGATCGGGTCGACGGCGCGCAGGACGGTCTCGGTGTCGATCTGGTCCGGAACCGGAAGCTGGACGAGGATGCCGTCCACCGAGTCGTCGGCGTTCAACTCCGCGAGGAGGGCGAGCAGCTCCTCCTGGCTCGTATCGGCCGGCAGGCGCCTGTCGATGCTGCGCAGGCCGTCCGCTTCGGCCGTCTCGTGCTTCTTGCCGACGTAGACCTGCGACGCGGGATCGTCGCCGACGAGCACCGTCGCCAGCCCGACCGACCCGAGTCCGGCTGTATCGGCACGAACCTGCTCGCGGATCTTCTCCGCGAGCGGCGCTCCCCTCATCAGCACAGCCGGCACGAGAGCGAGATTAACCCGCCGCCTAGAATCGGCGCGTGCCCAGCATCACCGTGATCGTCCCCGCGACGAACGATCCGCCGACGCTCGACGCGTGCCTGGACGCGATCCGGGGCGCCGACGAGCCGCCCGAGGAGCTGATCGTCGTCACCGAGGGAGACGGACCGGCGGACGCGCGGAACCGCGGCGCGTCCCAGGCGGGCGGCACGGTGCTCGTCTTCGTCGACGCGGACGTGCTCGTGCACCGCGACGCGTTCGCCCGCATCCGGGCCGCATTCGGGTCTGACCCCGAGCTGGCCGCGCTCTTCGGCTCGTACGACGACTTCCCGGCCGATCCCGGCACCGTCTCGACGTTCCGCAACCTCCTTCACCATCACGTCCACCAGGCAGGAGCCGGGCGGGCGTCGACGTTCTGGGCGGGGCTCGGCGCTGTTCGGCGTGACGTGTTCGAGGCGTCCGGCGGCTTCGACGCCGCGCGCTACCGAGTGCCGTCGGTCGAGGACATCGAGCTCGGGACGCGGCTCGCCGAGGCCGGATGCGAGATCCGGCTCGATCCGGAGGTGCAGGGCACGCACCTGAAGGTCTGGAGTCTCGGGAGCATGGTCGCGACCGATCTCTGGGATCGCGGCGTGCCCTGGGTCGAGCTCCTGCTCCGTCGCGGCTCCGGCTCGGCGGCGCTCAATCTCGGATGGCGGCACCGGCTGAGTGCACTGGCCGCGTTGGGTGCTGTCGGGGCGCTCCTGCGCGGCCGGCTCGGCCGCGTCTTCGTGGCGCTCGGCGTTCTTGTCGCGCTCAACCGGTCGTTCTACGCGCTGCTCGCCCGGCGGCAAGGACGTGCTGCGGCTGCGGCCGGCGTCGGGCTGCACGTCGTCCACCACGTCGTCGGCGTCCTGTCGGTACCGGTCGGGATCGTCGAGTACCTTCGCTCGCGCAACCGCTGACGTGGAGGTCGAGCGCCTCTCGACGGGCTGCGTGCGATCGAAGCTCGCGTTTCGAGGCGTCCGGCGGTATCTGCCCGGCGGCTGGAGCGACCGGACGCTCCCAGTCAACGTGTTCCTGGTCCGGCACCCCGATGGGCTGCTGCTCTTCGACACCGGACAGACGGCTCGGGCAGCCGGGCCCGGCTACCACCCTCGCTGGCACCCGTTTCTGCGGCTAGCGCGATTCGAGCTCGAGGCAGGCGACGAGATCGGCGCGCAGATCGACACCGAGTCCGTGCGGTGGGTGGTGCTGTCCCATCTGCACACCGACCACATCGGCGGCGTCGATGCGTTTCCGGGTGCCGAGGTGATCGTCTCACGGGTGGAGTGGGAGCGCGCGCAGGGTCTCTCAGGGCGGCTCCGCGGGTACCTGCCGCAGCACTGGCCGCTCGGCCACCCCATGCTGATCGACTTCGGCGGGCCTGCGGTCGGGCCGTTTGCCGGCTCGTACGACGTCGCCGGCGACGGGCGACTGCTCGCCGTGCCGACGCCGGGACACACGCCGGGACACGTCTCGCTGCTCGTCCGGGACGGCGGTGCGGGCTGGTTCCTCGGCGGCGACCTTGCCGACTCGCCGACCGGGCTGCCGCCTGAGATCGCCGACTTCTGCCGCGACCAGCACCTGGCCGTGCTGCTGACCCACGACGCTACGCTCGAGTCGTGAGCGAGATCACCGAGCAGGCCCTGCCCGGGGGCATCTCCGACCGCCGCGAGAGCTATCCGGATCCGGACCTGAGCCGGGACGAAGACGCGCACATCGCTCTCGAGCTCCAGACGCTCGCCGCCGAACGCGACCTCGCCGGGCTTCTCGACGAACACTGGCGGCTCGTCGGCAAGAACCCGGAGCTCGCAGCCCGCTTCACGGCTCACGAGCTTCGTGCGAGCGCGAAGTCGGAGTCGGTTCGCGACGAGATCGACGACGCGCGCGGCACGGCCTTCGGCCCGGGCGACCGCGTGCTCGAGGTCGGGTGCGGAACCGCGGCCCTCGGCGCGGCCTTCGCAGCCCGCGGCGCGAGCGTCACCGCGACCGACGTCTCGCTGCGCTGGCTCGTCCTGGCGCAGAAGCGTCTGGCCGAGCAGGGAACGCCCGGCGTCGAGCTCGTCGCCTGCGCGGCCGAGCAGCTCCCGTTCGAAGACGCGACCTTCGACCTCGTCGCTGCGAGCGACGTGATCGAGCACGTCCAGAGCCCGCAGCGCTTCGCCGCGGAGGCGGCCCGCGTCCTCCGGCCCGGCGGCCTGCTCTTCCTCGCCACGCCGAACCGCTACTCCCTCGGCATCGAGCCGCACGTGCGGCTCTGGGGCGTCGGCTACCTCCCGCGACCGGCCGCCGAGCGGTACGTTCGCGCGGCGCGCGGCGTCTCGTACGACCATGTGCGCCTCCTCTCCGCACGGTCGCTCAGGACGCTGCTGACCGCCGCCGGCTTCGAGACGACCATCGTCTCGCCCGAGGTTCCCGAGGCGTCGCAGCGGCTGTACGGCGGCACGGAGCTGAAGCTCGTCCGCGCGTACAACCGAGCGCGTCGCGTCGCCCCCGCGCACGCTGCGCTGCTCGCCGTCGGTCCGTTCTTCCACGTCTTCGCCCGCAAGCGCGCATGACCCGGATCGTCGTCACGTCGGCCGTCCGGCACGCCGGACACGAGCGCTTCTCGGGCTACGTGCGCATCGTCGACCTCGACCGTGCCGCCGTTCTCCATACCGAGCCGGTGCCCGAGAGCCCCTGGCGCGGGGTCGACCCGAACCCGCGTGGCGGGACCCGCGGCGCCAAGGGCGTCTCCGTCCACGGCGACCGGCTCGTCGTCTGCAACTCCGACTCCGTCTTCGTGCTCGACGAGAGGCTCGAGCCCGTGACCGCGTTCTCGCACCCGGTCGCCGGCGCGATCCACGACGTGCTCGCAGAGGAACGCGGCATCTGGTTGACCTGCACGAACGCCGACCTCCTCGCGCGCTTTACATGGGAGGGCGAGCTCGCCGAGACCTGGAGCTGGCGCGCCGACGCCGAGCTCGTCCGAGAGCTCGGCTTCGACTCCCTTCCGCCGACCGACCCCACGCTCGACTACCGCGACCCGCGCGTTCTCCAGGGCGGCGTGACCAACGTCGTCCACCTGAACGCCGTCACGCGCGGAGACCGCGGGCTGCTGCTCGGCTTCGGACGCATCCTCGCCCCGGACGAGGTCGCACGGCGGCAGAGGATGGCGCGCCTCGGCCGTGCGGCTGCGAGACTCGGCGTCGTGCGCAAGCGCAAGCCAGAGACGACGACAGCGCCGGCGAGCGCCGTTCCCGGCTCGACCGCCGCGATCGTCGAGCTGCGCGACGACGGCTCGAGCCGCCTCCGCGCGTCGCAGGCAAACGTCACCGTCCCGAACCACAACGTCCTCGAGCGCGGCGGGACGCTGGTCTACAACGACACGAACGCGGGCCTGCTCGAGGCCGGATCGGTCTCCGTGGCCGTGCCGGGAGATCCCAGCTTCGCGCGCGGCCTCTCGCACCTGCGCGACGACACGTATCTGGTCGGCAGCCAGCAACCGCTCGCGGTGTACGCGGTCGACGTCGCCGCGGGCGAGGTCGTCGAGACGTTCGAGCTCGGCGGCGAGGAGAACGAGTCCGTCTACGCGATCGCGGTGCTGCCCGAGACGTTTGCGCTCCCGCGGTCCTCGATGTTCGCCCCCGCGCCGGCGGAGGTCTCGTGAGGCTCGGATTCGCGGGGCTGGGCTGGGCGGCGCGCGCATTCCACGTCCCGGCGGCCCGGCGCACCCCCGGCGCCGGATCTCGCCGGCGGCTTCGACTCGTCGCCCGACCAGCGCGCGTCGTGGACGGCCGAGACACAGCTGCCCGCCTACGAGTCGTTCGACGAGCTGCTGGAGAAGGGCAAGCCGGACGTCCTGGTCGTCGCGACGCCGCCCGACTCGCACACGCAGCTCGCTCTCGACGCGCTCGCCGCCGGGCTGCACGTGCTCTGCGAGAAGCCGTTCGTCGCAACCGTCGCCGACGCCGACCGCGTGCTTGCCGCCGCCGAGCAAGCGGGCAAGCAGGTCGCTGTCAACCACGAGTTTCGCGAGAAGCCGATCTTCAAGGCCGTGAAGGACAAGATCGGCGCGGAGGACACAGGCCGGCTCGTCTTCACGCAGATCTGGCAGCTGATGAACCTGGCGCCGTGGGATGAGCCGGTGCCGTGGCGGGCCGCGATGCCGAACCGCACGCTGTTCGAGGGCGGCGTCCACCTCGTCGACCTGCTGCTGCACCTCTACGGCGAGCTGCCGGCGGGTGTCTACGCGCGACACTCGAGCGGCCTCGACCCGAGCCGGAACGCCGACGCGATCCACCTCGTCACGCTCGACTTCCCGGACGGCAGGCTGGCGCAGATCACGATCGACCGTCTCTGCCCCGCGGGGACGCGCTACGTCGAGCTCCGCGCCGACTGCGAAAAGGCGTCCCTCCGCGCATCGCACGGCGGCCGCGCACTCGTGCGGGTCGGCGCGAAGCGCGCACAGAAAGCGGGAATCCGGTTCGAGTACGCGCCGGGTGGCGCCGCCTGGATGGAGCGCGGGCTCGGCCGGACGAACCTGGCCAAGAACCCCCGCGACGACGGCGTCGACGGCACCGCGCGCCTCCTGGCGGGGATCCTGAAGGCCTTCGAGGAGAACCGCGAGCCACCGTCGAGCGGCCGCGAGGCGCGCGACGGGCTGCGCGTGATCGAGGCCGCGTACCGCTCGGCCGAGTCCGGCCGGCGCGAGATCCTCTAGCCCGCGACGGCGGCGAGTACGTCCATCACCCGGCGCGACCGGTCCTCCCACGTCGGGAAGGCCCGGGCAAGGGTCAGACCCCGCTCGCGCAGGTCCGCGCGCACGTGCTCGTCCTCGACGACGGAGCGCATCCCGGCGGCGAGCAGCGTCGGCGCCGGAGCGGCGACGCGGATCACGACATCGCCGGAGCCGTCGTCGTCCAGCCACGGCCCGTCGGTCGTCACGACCGGGCAACCGCACGCGAGCGCCTCGCGGATCGGCATCGACCAGCCCTCCTTCGTCGTCGGCAGCACGAGCGCGACGGCGCCGCGGTAGAGCGCCGCGAGCGTCGCCTGGTCGAGATGCTCGACGTGCACGACGCGTTCGGCGTGGGCCGACGCCGTGACGAGCGACTCGACGGGCAGGTTCCACGCATTCGGCCCGACGACGAGCAGCCGCAGGTCGGGGTGGTCGGCGGCCACCTCGTCGAACGCCGCAAGGAGCTCCGGCAGGTGGCGGCGCGGCGACAGCTTGCCGACGAAGATCAGGAACGGCGTCTCGGCGCCGAGCACGCTCCGCACCACCTCCGGCTCGGCCGGGCCTGGGCCGAACGGCGCGCCGAGCCCGTACGGGATCACGTGGATCTTCTCCTCGGCCACGCCGTACCAGCGCACGAGGTCGTCGCGGACGACGGTCGAGATCGCGATCACCGCGTTCGCCCGGCGGGCGCTGTAGCGGAAGTGCCGGCTGCGGGCGCGTGCCCGCACCTGGCGGCGTGACGCCGCGTCGGGTCCTTCGAGGATGCCGTGGTTCTCGACCACCGCCGGGCCGGGATAGCCCAGCGGGAGCGAGTACGGCGCCATGAGCACGTCGATCTGCCTCGACCGCGGCCGCAGGCCGACGAACTGCCAGAGCAGTCCCGCATGCTTCGCGGGCAGCACCTGGAGCCGGAGGCGCGGATCGTCCGGCAGGTCGTCGAGCGGAGCGGGGCTGAACAGGTCGATGCGCTCGGCGGGCAACTCGGGCGTTGCCGCCCAGCCGCGCAGGAGCTGCTCGTACGACCGCCCGATCCCGGTGCGAGGCCCGACCATGCGGCTGATGTCGACGCCGGCGATCACGACTGCTTCGTGGTCGAGAGGACGAGCTGCACCGCGCGGCGGCGGTCCGCAGCCTGGCCGGCCGGGCCGAGCCGGCGAACCGCGCCGACCTCGAGCTGGGCCGAACCGGCGAGCCGCGTCAGAGCCTGCTCGCCGAGGACGTGGCGAGCGGTGCTCCGGCCGAGCATCCTCCGCAGCGGCCGGCGGACGCGGCTGCGCAGCCCGTCGAAGTTCGGATAGCTCACGACGACCGCCCCGTCAGGCCGCGCCACGCGCGCCAGCTCGCGCAGCGCCTCACCGACGTCGGCCGAGTACTCGAGGACGCCGAGCGCAACCACCGCGTCGAAGCTCCCGTCCGCGAACGGCAGCTGCTCGATCGGCGCCTGCACGAGCGCCTCGGCACGTGAAGGCACACGCCCTCTCGCGAGCTCGACCATCGCCGCCGACGCATCGGTACCGGACACGTGCCAGGCACCACGCTCGAGCGCCTCGACGAGCCGCCCGCCGCCCATGCCCACGTCGAGCGCCGTTCCCGGCTCGGCCGGAAGGAACGAGAGCGCCACGTCGAGCCGGGCGCGCACGAGGCGTCCGGCACCGGGGTCGTCGTACACGCCGTCGTACGCAGCCGCCTGTTCCTCCCAGAGTGCGCTCACACGGCCTCGCGTTCCGCGAGCGCGAACAGCGTGTGCCCGAACGGAACACGTCCGCCCTTCCCGACGACGATCGATTCCGCGCGCAACAGCGCGGAGCCGACAGCAGCCCGGGCGCCGGACGAGAGCTGCGGGATTCCGCACCGCTCGCCGGTCGGCGCAGCCGGCGGCGGCTCCGCAAGCGAGAGAACGGCGTTCGCGTAGGTCACGCGCCGCACGGCGAAGCCCGCGCGGCGCAGGTCGGCCGCCAGCGTCGCCGCGTCGTACGCACGCCAGTCGTCCCGCTCCCGCCTCGCCCGCCGGTCGCCGTTCGTCCGCACGAGCAGCGCGCCGCCGGGCCTCACGACGCGCCGCAGCTCCCGCAGGCCCGAGTCGAGCACATCCTCGGGCACGTGCTGGAGCACGTCGTGCGAGACCGCCAGGTCGAACTCGCCGTCCGCGAACGGCAGCCGGTCGAGGGGCGCGACCTGGAAGTCGGCCGACGGCACGACCTCGCGCGCGATCTCGATCGCCTCGGCGCTGATGTCGACTCCTGCCAGCCGCGAGAACGTCCCGCGCACCGCCGCCCAGGCGAGGAAGCCGCCGGTGCCGCAACCGGCGTCGAGCACGCTTCCGTGCAGCCGCCCGCGCAGCAGAGCCGCCTCGATCTCCCGCATCCCGAGGTGCCACCAGTGGCGCGAGTCGACCTCGTGCAGGCGGCGGTAGTAGTCGGCCGGGACGTCGCGCACCGCTAGGCGCGGCTGCGGGCCGGGCGCGGGATCCGTCTGGAGAAGACGGCCGACAGCGGCGGCGCGAGGTTCCGCTTGACGCAGACGTGGTGGTTGAGGACGAGCATCAGCGCATAGGTCGCGACGCGCACCGCAGCGGCCGCCGAGATGCTGATGTAGGTGATGGCGAGGGCGTTCGCGCCGACGTAGAAGATCGTGCCGACGATGTTGTTGTGCATGAGCAGGTCCTGGCGGTGCTTGGCGACGAGCACGGCGCTGTACGGCGCGGAGATCGCCGCCAGCGGCAGCGTCCACGCGAGCACGGCCCACGGGGTCGCCGCGCCGCTGTAGCTCTCGCCGAATACGAACGTGACGAGAGGAGCCGCAGCGGTCAGTGCGATCGCGACGGCGGTCATCGACACCGAGCCGAGCAGCACCGAGCGGCGGAAGAGCGCGGCAGTCTCGCTTTCCGGCGCGGCGCTGTAGCCGGCGAGAAGCGCGACCGAGAAGAGCCCGATCGCGCCGAGGAAGAACGAGGTGGGCTTGATCGCGGCGCCGTAGAGACCCGCCTTCGTGTGGCCGAGGATCAGCGCGATCATCACGATGTCAACGGTCAGGATCGTCGCGCGGCAGGCGCCGTACACGAGCAGCGGAAAGCCTTCCACCAGCGTCTTCTTCCACGCCGCGAGGTCGATCTTCGGCCGCACCCAGCCGTACGTCTTCGCGGCGAAGAAGATGATCACCATCCCATAGGTCGCCTCGCTCAGCGCCTCCAGGATCGGCACGCGGCCGGTGTGCGCCGGGTCGGTGACGAGCAGGAGAATCGCCGCGAGGAAGACGATCCGCGAGGCGATGTTCCCGAAGGCGACGGCGCGGGCCTGGTTGATCCCGAGCACCATCCAGCGCAGGTTGATCGCGAGCGCCGGCAACACCAGCGCAAAGCGCGGCAGGACGTGCCGTGAGCTGGGCGAGTTCGAGAACTCGTACGCGGCGGCGGCGAGCACGACGCCCGCCACGAGCGACAGTGCGATCCGCAGGCCGAGCACGCGGTCGGCGAGCTCGCGGAAGCGGTCCGGATGGCGCGAGATCTCGCGGATGTTCAGCTGCTCGGTGCCCGAGTCGACCACGAGGCCGAACCAGCCGATCAGCGCGACGCCGAACGCGATCAGGCCGTACGGACCGGGCGTCAGCTTGCGTGCGAGCCAGACCTGAATCGCGACGCCGATCAGGCGCGCCGTCCACTCGCCGGCGGCGAGCGTGAGGAAGCTGCGCAGGACGCCGCTCAGGAACGACTGGCCGAAGAGCGCTCTCGTCGCGCGGGCACGCAGGCCCGCGGGGGCGGGCTGGACGTCCACAGAGGCCTCGGACGAGTCCAAGGGGGCAAGCTTACTCGGGGGTCCCTCGGGCTCCGTCCGGCTTTCCGGGCTCATGCGCGCAGCTCCTCGACGACGCCGAGATAGGCGTCCAGATGCGGATCTTCGGTCCACAGGCGCTGCCAGGCCTCGTACCCGTTCCGGCCCAGGTCGTCCCGCCGCGTCCTGTCGCCGGCCAGCTCCTCCAGCGCGGCGACCAGTTCGCTCTGCGTCCGGTAGACGAGTCCGCCGTTTGCCTCGCCCACCACCTCGGGCAGCGCGCCGAGGTCGTGGACGATCGCCGGCGTCCGCTGCGCGAACGACTCCAGCAGCACGATGCCGAACACCTCGTACCCGATCGACGGCACGAGGGTCCCGACTGCGCCGGCGTAGAGCGGACGGAGCTTCGACGGGTGGACGCGGCCGAGGAAACGGACGTGGTCGAGCCGTGAGGCGAGCCGCTCGAGCTCGGCCCGGTACTCCCCGTCGCCGACGACGAGCAGGTCGGCGCCGCGGTAGGAGCGGAATGCGTCGACGAGCACCTGCACGCCTTTCAGGCGCTCGAGGCGGCCGACGAAGACGAAGTACGGCCGGTTGCGGGCGGTCGGCTCGGCGGGCGCGGCGTCGGTCTCCGGCAGGAAGTACGGCAGGTGCCGCATCGGCGCCGTGAAGCCACGCTCGCGGTGGGCGTCGAGCGTGAACCGGCTCGGCGAGAGGAACAGGTCGACGTTCGGCACGGCGCGGTCGAGCATGTCCGTATACCGCCAGAGCTGCGGCGGCCGCCGGAACGCGAGCGTGCAACGCAGGCAGTGCGGCTCGGTGCACGGCTCGCGGTTGTCGCGGAAGAGCACGTGCATCGGGCAGACGAGCCAGTGCTCGCTCGTCGTGTAGAGCTTCACGCCCTCGCCGTAGCCGAGGACGCCCGGGCCGCCCGCGAGCGAGACGTTGTGGAAGTGGACGACGTCGAAGTCCCCGTCCAGTGCGCGCCGGAGCTGTCCCCCGTAAAGCGCGGGCCTGCCGCTGAGGTAGGTTGCGGTCGCGGAGCCGAGCGGCCAGGCGGTGCTGAGCGGAACGACCGTGACGCCGGGCTCATGCGTGAACGTCCCTGTCGGCGGGGCGCCGCCGAGCGCCCGGTAGGCGTCCTCGCTGTGGACGACCAGGACCTCGTGACCGCGCCGCGCCAGGGCGTTCGTCAGCCGATACGCGTACATCGCGTCGCCGCCGAAGTGGAACGGCGGGTAGAAGGTCGTGACCATGGCGAACCTCATCGCGCCGCCTCGTGCACGAGGGTGCGCAGCGCCTCGGCGGCCGCATCCCACGTGTAGCGCGCAACGCGGGCGTGACCGCGCTCGGCGAGCGAGCGGCGGAGCATCTCCGAGCCGAGCAGGTGCCTGATCCGCTCGGCGAGAACAGTCGCGTCGCGCGGCGGGAAGAAGAGCGCGTCGTCGCCGAGCGTCTCCCGGTGGGCCGGGATGTCGCTGAGTACGACCGGAGCGCCGCAGGCCGCCGCCTCGACGGCGGGCAGGCCGAAGCCCTCGGCGAGCGAGGGAAGCGCGACGACGGCCGCGCCGCTGTAGAGGGCTGCGAGCGTCTCGTCGGGGACGAAGCCCGGCAGGACCACGTCGGCGTCGAGACCAAGCTCGGCGATCTTCTCGCGCACGGCGGCAGCCGCGGAGAGGTAGGCGTCGCCCTCGAGCGCGCCCGCGATCACGAGCTTCGGTCGCGGCTCGAGGTGCGCGAACGCGTCGATCAGCGTGCCGATGTCCTTGTGCGGGCTGATCCCGCCCGCGTAGAGGACGAACTCGTCTCCCGGAGCGAGGCCGATCTCCGCGCGCGCCGCGTCGATCTCCGGCTGCGCCCGCGGCGTGAAGACGGCATCGGGCGCCTCGGGAACGACGGCCAGCCGCACTGGCGCGAGGCCGAGCCGCCGCGAGATCTCAGCCCGCGCCGACTCGGAGACGGTGAACAGCCGCCGCGCGCGTGCGATCGCCAGCTTCTGCTTCGCCTGCCAGAACGTTCTCGCGCGGCGGCTCGGCAGCGTCAGCTCGGGGAAATCGTCGGCGATCGCGTCGTGCAGGCCGACGACGGTCGGCACGCCGAGCGACGGGAAGTACGTGTAGACGGACGGGAAGAGAAAGGCGTCGAAGCGGGCGCGCGAGACCGCGGCGCCGAGGCGGAGTAGGTCTGCCGGCGGCCTGTAGGAGTCGGCCGACGCGGCCTCGGTGGGCTGCCGTGAGAGCGCGACGGTCTGCACGGCGGCGCCCGGCAGAAACTCGGCCTCGGCCGCGCTCTTTTCGTCGATCACGAGCACGTAGGTCGCGTCACGGTCCAGCTCGACCAGCCGCCCGACGGCATTTCGGGCGAAACGCCCGTAGCCGCGCCGGTTCGTCCAGCTCGTCGCGTCGACGCCGATCCTCACGCCAGCGGCCGCCTTCGGCTCCCGCCCGGCCGAGCCGGGCTCCACCGAAGGCTGACGACCCCGGTTACGTGAGGCGAGCTCATCTGACCTTCAACAGGCTGCGCCCGCCGCCGAACAGGTAGCCGACCGCCTCGCCGAACGCCCAGACCGTGATGTACGCGAGCACAAGGGGCGTGGCGAGCAGGAACTCCTTGCGCGCGCGGCCGCGTGAGAAGACCGCCCGGGCGGTGCGCCAGTACACGAGCGGCAGGAGCAGCGGTGCGCCGAGCGCATACAGGAACCGCTTCGCGCCGAGCTCCTGGTTGCGCATGCCCGCGTACGAGCGCGAGTAGTGGTAGCGCTGCGAGAAGAACTCCCCGAGCTCGAATCCCTTGTCGTGCTCGACGACGGCCTCGGGCTCGCACCAGAGCTCGAAGCCGCGCTGCTGCAGCCGGGGGTGGAGCCAGCTCTCCCAGCGGCCCTCGCGGAGCAGGTCGTCGATCGCCTCGCGCGCGGCCGGGCCGTACGACACGTTCATGCCGGGCAGGTACGGCACGGGCCCGGCCGGCAGCGGCTCCATCACGGCTGCGTACTCGCAGAAGAAGGCGGCCCAGTCGCGCACTCGCTCGGTTTCGACGTTGCGGATCGGGCCGCCGGCGACCTCGTGCCCGGCGTTGTGCGCGGCGACGAGCCGATCGCCCCACCCGGACGTGACGAGGCAGTGGTCCTCGATCATCGCGACGACCGGCGCGGAAGAGGCGAAAACACCCGCCGCGCGCAGCTCGGGAATCGTCTGCGGCTCGTCGAAGGAGAGCAGCTTGACCGTGGGCCAGCGCTCGCGCACCGTCGCCCGGGTCTCCTCGTCCGTCCAGTCCGCGACGACGATCTCGGCCGCAGGGCACCGCTCCGCGAGCGCGTCGAGGCACCTGGCCAGATACGGCATGCCGTTCACCGACGCGATCACGACCGACAGGTCTGGTCCGGGCACTGGAGCGTCTGACCCCTGCCTGTCCCCGGCCCGGCCCGGGCCTGACCCCTGTGGCCCGTTCATCGCCGGCGCAGGCTGTCCAGATGGCCCATGGCCTCGCCCGCAGCCCAGGCTCCGTCGTAGGCGAGCAGCACCGGCAGCGAGACGAGAAAGCGTCCGCGGCAGCGGCCGCGCGAGAACACGTCCCGGGCCGTCCGCGCCACGAGCACGAACGGCACGACGGCGGCGAGCGCGACACCTGCGAGGTTCCGTCCGGCGCCGAACCGGCGGCCGCGCAACCGCCCGTACTCGCGCCCGTGCACGAAGCGCTGCCGCATGAAGGCCCCGAACCCGGCCGAGCGGCCCTGGAAGACGACGAGCGCCGGGTCGTGCCAGAGCCGGACACCGTCGCCGCGCAGCGCGCGGTTGACCTCCGGCTCCCAGAACCCGTGCCGGTACACCTCGTGCGTCCGCTCGAGCAGCTCGCGGCGGTAGGCACAGTTGTCGCCCGGGATCTCCGGGTTCTCTCGCGCCGCGAACGGGCGCATGTCGCGCGAATAGCGGCAGAAGTACTCGGCCCAGTCGACGAGCCGCAGCCCTTCTCCGGGGTCGATCGCACCCGCGACGACGTCGTGCTCGCCGAGCAGCGCCCGCACCTGCGCGACCCAGTCCGGCGCCGGCAGCATCGGTGAGATCGTCAGTGCGACGATCGACCCCGACGCCCGGTCGATCCCGTCTCGCCAGAGCTCCGGCACGAGCGCACCCGTCCGGTCGGGAACGATCACCTCTGCCCCGTCGAGCTGTCCTTCGAGTGCGGCGAGGCACGCTTCGACGGAACCCGGCGCGCCGTTCGAGGCGACGACGATCGAGAGGGAGTCCTCAGCCAACGAGCTCGATGTCGAGCAGCTCGTCCACGATCTTGCCCTCCTCGTGGTACTCGGCTTCCGTGTTGACGGCCCAGACGTCGTGATCGGTGCCGTCGAGGAGGTTGAGCGTGGCGAGGATCGCCGTCCACATCGAGTGATCCTGATTGTTGTAGCGGTGCAGCCCGTTCCGTCCGAACGTCTTCAGGTTCTCGAACGCGGACAGGTAGCCGTGGATGACGGCGACCGCCTCGCGGTAGTAGGGGTCGTACATCGGGTACGCCTTCGGCACGCGCACCTTGACGCCGTCGACGACATCGGCCGGGTTCACGAGCCCGATCCGTCCCAGCTCGTCCCGCGTCAGCGCCACCGCCTCCTCGTCCGACATCTCCCAGATGTCGTCGCCCTCGAAGCAGAAGTACTCGGCCCCGAGGCAGGTCGTTCCGGGCTTGACCATCTCGGCGCTCCAGGCGCCGAAGTTCTGTACCCGGCCTGCCCGGGTGCCCGGATCGTGGAGGTAGATCCAGTTGTCGGGAAACGGTTCGTCGTTGTCGATCACGAGCGCGACCAGGCAGAGCGAGCGGTAGCGCAGCTGCTTCGCCGCGGCGACGATCTCAGCCGGCGGCTCGGGATCGAGGCTGAGGATCAGCTCGCTGAGCGGAATCGACGAGAGCACCGAGTCGACCGGAACGTCCATCACGTGGCCGTCGGACTCGACGGTGATGCCGTGCACGATGTCGTGCTCGTGCCGGATCGAGAGCACCCGGTGGTTCAGGTGCACCGGCAGGCCGTGCGACTCCACGCGTTCCTGCATCCGTTCCCACATCTGCCCGGGCCCGAGTCTCGGGTAGCGGAACTCCTCGATCAGCGTCGTGACCTCTTGACGCTGAAGGTGCAGGACGGAGAGCAGCGCGCGCCAGAAGGAGAAGTCCTTGATCCGCTGTACCGCCCATTCGGACTGGATCTCCGAGCCGGGAATCCCCCAGACCTTCTCGGTGTACGAGCGGAAGAAGGTGTCGTACAGGCGGCGGCCGAAGTGCGCCGTCACCCAGTCCTCGAACGTCTCCAGGTGCTCGCGGTCGTGGCTGAGCCGGCTCCAGAAGTACGAGACCGAGCACATGACCGACTCGTAGAGGCCGAGCCGGCTGACGACGTCGCGGGCCTGGAGCGGGTAGGCCAGGAACTTGCCGTCGTAGTAGATCCGCGAGAGCCGCGGCCGGAGCAGGAAGTCCTCGCCCATCAGCTCCTCCCAGAGGCGCTGGATCGGCGCGAGCTTCGTGAAGAAGCGGTGACCGCCGAGGTCGAAACGGTAGTCGCCGTAGACGACCGTCTTCGCGATCCCGCCGACGGCGCCGTCTGCCTCGTACACGACGCCGGGCGCGCCGCGGATGCCGAGCACGTACGCGGCCGTCAGCCCCGCCGGCCCCGCACCGAGCACCGCGGTGCCCGCCGACTGCCCCTCTCCCGCGCTCACGACCGAAAGCCGAGTCTAGCCGCTTGTTGTGAGCGCCTTGTGAGGGCGAAAACACCTGATCCCTGGTTCGGGGGATGTCGCGCGGACGTTCGCACGACGATGTTCTCGATCGTAGAGCGATCCTCGAAAAAGGAGCTGTGCTGTGCTCTCGAAGCCGTATTTCTGGCTGATCAGCAAGCGTGAAGACGGGCAGACCATGGCGGAGTACGCCGTCGTGCTCGGCGTGATCACGTTGGCTGTCGTCGGCGTCTTCACCGCTCTGAGCGGCGGCATCTCAGGCGCCATCAGCAACGTCACCGGGTACATCTAGACCCGGCTTCCCCCGGCGGTCACCGCACCGCTGCACGCAAAGGAACCCGGCGCGGGCGCCTCGGCCCCGCGCCTTTCCTTTGCCGGCTACTAGGCCGGTGTGCGCAGGCCGCCGATTGCCTCGTAGAGCGCATCGCGCTCCGCGCCGAGGCCGGTGAAAGAGCAGGCAAGACGCCGCTCGCCCTCTTCCGTGAGCGTGAGGTACGTCACGCGGCCGTCGGACTCGGAGCCCTCGCGCGCGATCAGCCCCGCCTCGACGCTGCGGGCCACGAGCTCGGTCACGGTGCTCTGCGCCAGCTGGAGGCGGTCGGAGAGCTCGGTGACGGTGGAGCGGCCGCTCCCGTCGGGAGCGCCCTTGATCATCAGAAGGAGTAGGTACCGCTGCGGCGTGAGCCCGCACGTGTCCGCGACGAGCTCGCTTCGGCGCAGGAACCTCCGGAGCGCCGACCTGAATTCGGCCACGGTGACGACATCCTCGATCGCGAGGTCGGCCGGGTTCATCGGACGACTTTACGGCATACCCGGCCGATTTCCTACCCCGTACGGCGAAGGCGACGAGCGGATTCGAACCGCTGTGCAAGGCTTTGCAGGCCTCTGCCTAACCCCTCGGCCACGTCGCCGCTCGCCCAATCCTAGCCCGGTCGCTCGCGCGTCAACGACTGCGCAGCGCCCGGCCTGGGCCAGGGCGGGGTCAGACCCGGGGCCGAGAGGGGTCAGACCCTGTTGACTCGTCAGGACGTGGCTGCGGCGACCGGATGAGCCGCTTCGTAGGCGGCGATCGCGTCCTCGTGCTCGAGCGTCAGGCCGATGTCGTCCAGGCCGTTCAGCAGGCGGTGGCGGTCGAATCCGTCGAACGGGAACGGCGTCAGCTCGCCGCTCGGGTCCTCGATCGTCTGCGACTCGAGGTCGACCGTCAGCTCGCCGCCTCCGAACTGCTGCAGCCGCTTGACCTGTGCGGCCGGCAGGACGATCGGGACGAGACCGATCTTCACGCAGTTCTGGCGGAAGATGTCGCCGAACGAGGGCGCGATCACCACGTCGTACCCCGCGTCCTGAAGCCCCCAGGGCGCGTGCTCGCGCGACGAGCCGCACCCGAAGTTGCGCCCGGCGAGCAGGATCTTGGCGCCGCGGAACTCCGGCCGGTTGAGCTCGAATTCGGGATCCTTCGCCCAGTCGAAGAAGAGGAACTCGCCGAAGCCCGTCCGCTCGATCCGCTTCAGGAACTGCTTCGGCATGATCTGGTCGGTGTCGACGTCGGCGCGTTCGAGCACCGCCGCCTTCGCCGTCAGCTTCGTGAACGGCCTCATGCCGGGACCGCCTCCAACTCGCGGACGTCGACGAAGTGCCCCGCCAGCGCAGCTGCTGCCGCCATCGCCGGACTGACCAGGTGCGTCCGGCCGAGCCGCCCCTGGCGGCCCTCGAAGTTGCGATTGGACGTCGACGCGCACCGCTCGCCCGGCAGGAGCACGTCGGGGTTCATGCCCAGGCACATCGAGCAGCCCGCGTTGCGCCACTCGAAGCCGGCGTCGGTGAAGATCCGGTCGAGCCCTTCCTCCTCGGCCAGCCGCTTCACGGCCGCTGACCCGGGGACGACGAGCGCCTTCACGCTGCCCGCGACACGCTTTCCGGCCACGACCGCCGCGGCCGCGCGCAGGTCCTCGATCCGGGCGTTCGTGCAGGAGCCGATGAAGACGCGGTCGACCCGGATCTCCTCGATCGGCGTGCCCGGCTCGAGCGCCATGTACGCGAGTGCGCGCTCGACGGCCGCGCGGTCCTCCGGATCGGCGAAGTCGGCCGGGTCGGGCACGACGCCGCCGACCGGGACGACCATCCCCGGGTTCGTGCCCCACGTCACCTGCGGCTCGAGCGATGCCACGTCGACCGTGATCGTGCGGTCGTAGCGTGCGCCGTCGTCCGACGCCAGGCTGCGCCAGCGGTCGACGGCCTGCTCCCAGGCGGCGCCCGACGGGGCGAACTCTCGGCCTTCGAGATAGGCGAACGTCGTGTCGTCAGGCGCGACCATGCCCGCCCGCGCGCCGGCTTCGATCGACATGTTGCAAAGCGTCATGCGCCCTTCCATCGAGAAGCCGCGAATCGCCTCGCCCGTGTACTCGAAGACGTGACCGACGCCGCCGTCGACGCCGACGCGCCCGATCATCCCGAGCACGACGTCCTTGGGCGTCAGACCGGGAGGAAGCGCGCCTTCGAACTGCACGAGCGCCGTTTTCGGCTTCCGCAGCTGCAGCGTCTGGCTCGCGAGCACGTGCTCGACCTCGGAGGTGCCGACGCCGAACGCCAGTGCGCCGAAGGCGCCGTGGGTCGACGTGTGGCTGTCGCCGCACACGATCGTCATCCCGGGCTGCGTCAGTCCGAGCTCGGGCCCAATCACATGGACGATTCCCTCACGCCCGCTGCCCGTCGCGTAGAGCGGCACGCCGAACTCCTCGCAGTTGCGGCTGAGCGCGTCGAGCTGAGCGCGCGCCAGCGGATCCTCGATCGGGCCGGGCAGCGTCGGGACGTTGTGGTCCATCGTCGCGACCGTCAGGTCGGGCCGGCGGACATGACGACCCGCCATCCGCAATCCGTCGAACGCCTGGGCCGACGTGACCTCGTGGACGAGATGCAGGTCGACGTACACGAGCGCAGGCTCGCCCTCCGCCTCGCGAACGACGTGCGCGTCCCAGATCTTCTCGAACAGGCTCTTCGCCACCAGTTCGAAGGCTATCGAGCGGGGTGGTGTGGCGACCTCCCGGCGTGGTACAAAGGGTGTTGCCGAAAGTCCGAATCGAAGGAGTGTGATGGACCCCGTACGCGAGCCCGGAAGCGCGTCCGACGGTCGCGAGGCCGCTGCCCGCTGGACCTTCTTCTCCAACCATTTTCTGGTACTCCTCGCCGTCGCCGGCGACCCCGACCTGCGCGTCCGGGACATCGCCGACCGCGTCGGCGTCACCGAGCGAGCGACGCAGGCGATCCTCAGCGATCTCGTCGCCGACGGGTACGTCGAGCGCAGCCGGATCGGGAGGCGCAACCGCTACAGGATCCGCCGCTCCGCCGGCTTCCGGCATCCGCTGACGAGGGGAACGACTGTCGGCGAAGTGATCGACGTGGTCGTCGGGCACTACGCCGAACGCGTCGCCGGCTGAACGCGCGCGCGACCGGGCGCTCGTTCATACTCACCGGGGAACAGGCAGGCGCCCGATTCCGCCCGGTCCGACGGCCGGGTCGTCGACGGAAGGAGACGATGTGAGACGGCCGCTTGTGGCGGTGAGCATCCTGGCTTCGCTCGGCGCAATGTTGGCGGGTTTTGCGGCAGGCGCAGCGCAGGCGGCGACGGTTTCGGTCAACTGCGCACCCTTCGGCAGCGATAACCTCCAGACGAAGATCAACGCGGCTTCGCCTGGCGACGTGCTCTCGATCAAGGGCACCTGCACCGGACACTTCACGGTCTCGAAGAACCTGACGCTGCAGGGTTCGCCGACCGCGACGCTGAACGGCGGCGGCACAGGACAGACGGTGGTGATCTCGCCGGGGAAGACCGTGGCGCTCACGAACCTGACCGTGACCGGCGGCCACGCCATAGGCATGGGGCCGACCGGTTCGGGCGGCGGCATCTTCAGCCTTCAGGCGACCCTCACGCTGACGAACTGCGTCGTCACCGGGAACACCGCCGACAGCGCCGGCGGTGGCATCGCCAGCGGCACGATGGGCATGACGCAGGCCGGGATGCTGACGCTGAACTCCACCAGCGTGACGAACAACGTCGCCCTGAACGGGGGCGCCGGCGGGATCCTCAACCACAACGGCACCGCCGTCATCACCGACAGCGTGATCAGCGGCAACACCGCGCCGGGCGGCGGCGGGATCGCGAACGGCAACGGGAACGGCGGAGGCGGCGGAGGCACGATGACGATCGCCGACAGCACGATCACCAACAACGTCGCGAACGGCGGGCCTGACGGCGGCGCAGGTGGGATCGCGAACGGCGGCTCCTTGACCCTGTCCGGCAGTACCGTCTCGCGCAACCAGGCGGTCGGCGGCACCGGCGGTGGGATCTTCAACCACGGGACAGCGACGATCACGGGCAGCCAGATCTCGAGCAACTATGCCCCGGACGACGTGCTGGGAGACCAGGGCGCGGGCGGCGGTATCGCCAACCTCGGCTTCGGTCTTCCGGGCAGCGGCGTGCTGTCCGTCTCGAACAGTCTGATCACGCTGAACCAGGCCGGAGCGGGCGGCGGCATCGCGGCAGGCGACGCTGGCGGCGACGCGTCGACCACGATCACCGGGACGACGATCTCGCTCAACAGCGTGAAGGGTCCGCAGTCGATCGGCGGCGGCATCGGACAGATCGCCGCGAGCGACGGCGCTTCGCTCACCATCTCCGGCTCGATACTCGTCGGCAACCAGGCCAGGCAAGGATTCGGCGGCGCGATCGGCAGCATCAGCGTCGGCGGGACGGCGTCGGTCGCGATCGACACGACGGCGATCGGCTCGACGAGGCTCTCGCCGCCGTACTCGCTGAACCCGAACCAGGCGGAGTTCGGTGCCGGGATCTTCAACGGCGCGTTCGCCGGCCCCGCAGACGTGTCGCTCGCTGCGACCGACAGCGTCGTGGGAAACCAGGCGTCGGTCAACGGCGGCGGCGTGTTCAACGCCGACGGCGCGACGTTCGAGCAGAACGGGGCGATCGTCCTCCTCAACCGCCCCGGCAACGTCGTCAACGACCCGGGCTTCTAGACGGCAAACCCGGGAGGGCCGGCGCAGGTCCGGCCCTCCCGGGGAGGCTTGCGGCGTTGCGCGGCGAACCCGGCTAAGTGTCGGTTAAGCCGCACCGCCGGCGTGTTCCCGTTTCCGGGGGGCTGTTACCGTCGGGCGGGTCGTTGCGGGGGCTTCTCGACATGCGCAGATCGGCGCTGCCGATCGCTGCCGGAGTCGCGCTGTGCGTCTGCGCCGGATCCGCGCGCGCCGCCGGCACTCCTGCGATCAACGCCGAGACCGCCCGCGCCCAGCACGTTCTGGGGGAGATCCAGCAGATCAACGTCGACCTGGGCCGTGCGGCCGAGGCCTGGGACGGCGCCCGCTACCGCCTCGGCGTCCTCAAGGCCCACGAGCGGGCGACGCGCAGCCGCCTCGCGCTGGCGCGAGCGAGCGAGCGCATCGCCACCAAGCGGCTCGAGCAGCTGCTCGTCACGCTCTACGAGTCGCCGCAGAACCCGACGCTCAGCGTCATCTCCGGCGCGACGAGCCTCGACCAGATCATCACCCGGCTCAACGACGCGCAGCGGCTCAGCGACCAGCAGGCGTCACTGACCGGGCAGCTCCAGCGTGCGCGCACGACGCTCGAGCGCCAGTCGCGCGTCCTGTCACGGGAAGTCGCGGCCGCGCGGGCCAACGAGGCGCGCCTGGCCGCGCAACGGACGGCAATCGCCGCAAAGCTCCAGCGCCGGCAGCGCCTGCTCGGCTCGATCAGGACGGAGATCACGGCGCTCAAAGCCGCCGAGCGCGCACGCGAGCTCGAGCTCGCCCGCGAGGCACGGATCCGCCTGCTGAAGCAGATCGCGGCGCAGAAGCTCGCTGCCGAGCGAGCACGACAGGCGCAGCTCCAGCAGAAGGCGGAGGAACGACTCGCGCGCGCCCGCGCTCGCGAGCACGCGGCCGCGCAGCGGGCCGCCGCGCCGCCACCGCCGCCTGCAGCGACGGTCGATCCCTCTCCCGCTCCGGCCCCGCCGGCGACAACCGCACCTGCGCCCCCGCCGGCCCCCGCTCCTGCGCCTCCTCCCGCACCAGCCCCGGCGCCTGTCCCGAGCGGCGGCAACACGCAGGTGGTCTCGATCGCGATGCAGTACCTCGGCGTCCCGTACCACTGGGGCGGAGCGTCACCGCAGACCGGCTTCGACTGCTCCGGTCTAGTCATGTACGTGTTCGGGCAGGTCGGCATCAGCCTCCCCCACTTCGCTGCCGCCCAGTACCACTACGGGAGCCCGGTCGCGCGCGACCAGCTCGAGCCCGGCGACCTCGTCTTCTTCGACAACCTGAACCACGTCGGCATCTACATCGGGAACGACCAGTTCATCCACGCGCCGCACACGGGCGACGTCGTCCGTATCACGAGCATGAGCGGCTGGTACGACTCGCATTACGTCGGCGCACGGCGTATCGGCTAGCGCGGCACGCGGCGACTACGAGACGTCTGAGGCGTTCCCGGACGTAGTGACGGGTTGGACGACGTACGTTCCGCCTGAGGGCTGCGGGAAGAGGGCTGCCAAGAGGTCGTACTGCCCCAGGAACGCCCGTCCGACAAACGCCGTTGTGCCGCCCGCTGACCGGAACACGTTGTAGTACCAAATCGGCTCCCAGCCGCTCGGAGGCGACCAGGTCAGCATGTCGCCGTTCTGGGTAGGCGTGATCAGGTCGGGTGGCGGGAAGTTCGCGGCCGTCACGGTGAGCTCACCGACGGCCACGTCGACCGTCGCGTCCGCACCGGACGTGTTCGAGAAACCAACGGAGAGGCTCATCACGGTCTTTTCGACGCTGGGATGGCCGACCGCACGCACCCAGCCGCCGCCTGTTCCTCCCGCCGTTCGATAGGTCGTGCCGTCGTCGAACGTCGCCTTGACGTACGGCAGCAGCGAGTTCGGCCCGAGCTTGTAGACGAGCCTGATCATCGCTCCTGACGAAACGGTGAACTGCGTCAGGAAGAGCTCGAATTCGACCTCCTCGTTCGGCTGCAACGTGCCCCGGAAGGCCAGCGCCGAGCCGCCGTCGTAGGCATCTTCGTAGGTGATCTGCGCCTGCACGACCGCCTGAGAGCCGGTCACGCGATCGAGCCAGGTCGGCAGCCGTTCCTGGCAGCCGAGGTGGCACCATTCGCCGGCCATCGGCATTCCGAAGATCGAGAACACGGAGCCTTCGCCGGTGTTGAAGCGCGTGATGAACGGCATCGAGACGGCAGACGATCTCGGATCGACGAAGTTCGAGACAGCAGGCCCTGAGCCGTCTCCGACCCAGAACTTCCGGTCCGTCTCGTGGAATGTCTCACGGTCCGGAAGCGGGTCCGAGGTCGCGTCGTGGCCGCCGTACATCGTCCAGTCGGGCGCGTACAGCGCGAGCGACTGGTAGTAGTCCGTCGGCGGCTCCGTGCGGGCCTGCCCGAGCAGGTCGAAGCAACCCTGGACGTCCAGATGCGAGTAGCCGTTGAAGAGCATGCCGGGCCCGCCGGAATCGTGCTTGAACGCGTAGACGTTCACGGCCCAGAACGTGTCGAAGCGCCGTCCGGCTGCGTTGTTCTGGTCGAGAAAGGTGTACGTCGCCTCCGGACACCCGCGTTCCGGCGTGTAATCGCTCTGGTAGAAGGTTCCGGCTTCGAAGAACGGATAGTTGGCCTCGTCGATCGAGTACACATATGCCTGGTAGAAACCCACCTCGATCGGCCGTCCGTTCGAGAGCTTCCTCGCCTTCAGCAGTTGCATCGTCTTCTGAAGGTTGTCGTCGGGCTCGGCGCCGTTTTCGACGTCGAACATCCACCCGTCGAAGCCGTACGTGTCGGCGATCAGATACAGCTGCTCCGCGGCCTCGTCGGACTGCTGCACGAGCTTCGTGAACTCGTCCGCGCAGCCGACGCAGTCGCACGTGACGGCCGAATAGACCTTCACGCCGTTGCGATGCGCGGCGTCGATCCACATCGCCGGCGGCACGGCGGCAAGGCGGTGCACGTAGTAGTACATCGCGTCGACGTACTGCCAGTACTGAAAGTTGTAGACGTTGCCCCGATGGCCGCCTTGCGGATTGGCGTCGAACTCCGACCAGTACGTCCACGGTCCGTTGTCGAGCCCGACCAGCAGCTGAACGTCTTGGCTGCCCACATGAGGCGACAAGGGCGCCCGACCGACCGTCAACGGATCGGCGGACGAGGACTGCCAGGTCAAGATCGCCTGCGCGGTGTCGAAAATCACTGGAGCGTGGCTCATCGACGCCTCCTTCTCGAACGTTGCTCGGGAACCGTCGACGCCTGCCGCTCGGCGTCGCGCATCGATTGTCGAATTCGGCGATGCTATACCGCTCGGCCGATTTCCGCGCACCCGCCCTTGTAATCCGATGAAGTGCGGATTTAGTCTCGCTCAGATGCGAATCGTTGCCGCCGCCCTGACAATTGCCCTCGGTCTCGCGATTGCCTCCCCGGCGAACGCGAAGAGCCCGACCCTCTACAAGAACTGCCACAACCTGAACCGGAAGTACCCGCACGGTCTCGGGCTGGCTCATGCGCACGACAAGACGACCGGAGGCGCTCCGCCCGTGATCACGTTCTTCCGGAGTGATCGCTTCTATCGCCTCGCGATGTCCTACAACCGCGGACTCGACCGCGACCATGACGGAATCGCCTGCGAGCAGGCGTAGCCGAAGCTTCATCTGTCCTTCTCAACGCGCTTCCACCTCGGTCGTCCCAATCAGTGAGGGCGTCGTTCGGACGCCGAGGGGGCGAACAGGAGGTACCCGGTGGTCGTGAGCACACAGAGCGCGTCAGAACGCAACAGATTCGAAGTACGTGCGGTGGTCCACGGCGTTCGTCGCACGATCGCCGCCGCGTCGAACTTCTCCCAGGCAGAGCGTCGCGCTCGAAGTGCGAGCGAGTTCCAAGACTGCACGGACGCCTGGGTCGTGTTCGTCTGCCCGGGTCACCCCTCCACGTAGAAAACCCCGCCGGAGCGGGGCTTTTCAGAGCGGATGATGGGATTCGAACCCACGACCTTCTGCATTGCAACTCGGCCAAGCGTTGTGCGCCACGGCCGACACCGCATGGTTGAGCCAAGCTGCTTGGTTAGGTCAGGTTCGATCAGGCGATTCGGGGACAAAGTTCCAGACAAAGTTTGAGTAGGACGGTCTCGTCCACGTAATCGCCCCCGCACCGCTCAGGCGGCCGGGGGCACGGCAACAGGAGGCGAGTCCTGATGCACGCTCAGCGTAACGCCCCGGTCTCGGGGCACGCGTGGCGCTACCAAGGCACGCTGATGCGGAAACGACCCGGCGCTACCTGCACGACCGGCCGCGCTCCGATGAGGCGAAGCGACTCGCGACGGCGTTGACGATCGAGGCTGTGCCCACAATCCAGGAAGCCGCAGCTCGGCCGGCATCTGACGCGTCATCGCTTCCTGCACCGCCGGAGGCGGCCTGAGCATAAGCGGCACAACCCCTGCGGAGTATTGATCTGGCGGCTCAGATCAGCGCAGACTCGAGGATGTCCAGGCCGCCGGCCTCCGCGTCCAGGCGGGCGCGGACGCCCATCGGCACCGTGACCACTTCGCGCCCGTGCCCGACGCGCAGGCCGTGCATGGCAGGGATACCCAGCGGCCTGATGTGTTCATCGATCAGCTCCTCGACCGTTAGATTCGTGCCGGTCCAGAGCGGGAACTGCGCGCGCGGTACGCACTGCTTGAAGTCGCCGAGCCAGATGCCCGCGCAGGCCTGGAGCAGCCCCGCGTTCTTCAGGTGGTTCAGGTAGCGGTCGAGCCGCGGCGGCTCCTCGTAGACGTCCTCGAGCAGCAGGATCTTGCCGCGCGTGTCGATCTCGAAGGGTGTCCCGACAAGCGTGTCGACGAGCGAGAGCGTGCCGCCGACGAGCTCGCCCTCGGCCACGCCCGGCACGACGCACCGCGCGGGCGAGCCGCTCTCGTCGACCGATCCGAGCGCCTCGGCCACAGTGAGCGCCCGCAGCCAGGACGTTCGGGTGAACTCGGGCATGACACCGAGCGCCGAGACCATCGGGCCGTAGAACGCGGCCACGCGAGCGCGACCGACGATCGCCGCCACGAGGACGGTCAACTCACTGAAGGCGACAAGCGGCTTGGGATTGGCGGCGATCAGTTCGTAGTCGAGGAACGGCAGGATCTGCGATCCCGCATGACCGCCCGCGAGCGGGCAGATGGCGTCGACCTCGGAATCGGCGAACGCCTCCAGCAGGTCGTTTGCCCGCACCTCCGGCGGCCCTGCCTTGAAGCTCTCGCCGATGTTCGCGTTCGGCGTCAGCCGCACCCGGAAACCCTGCGCCTCGAGCCAGTCGAAGCCGCTCCGAAGGTAGTCGAGCTCGCGAAGAGGCGAGCCGGGTGTACAGACGGCGATCAGCCCGCCCTTCTGCAAAGCCTTACCCCTGATGATCGAAGCCATGGCAGGCGAGCCTATCGTCGTGTCCGCGACAGGCTCAAACGGCAGCCGCGGCCCGAGAGCGTCTCGTAGCGAGCGGCGTCGGCGACCCCGCATAGGCCACGACGACGTAGGGGCTCCGCGCCCTGACGCGCACGAGATCGCGCAGGCGGACGCGAAGAACGATCCCCGAGCGGCTCCAGCAGAGCCGTCGATGGGTCTTCCACGAGTCGCGGCGTCTTGCGCTCACGAGCGTCCATGCGTCGAGGTATCCACTCGCCTTCGCCGTTTGCATGATGTAAGCGAGCGTCTGCGTGTGGATCTTCCTCCCGCGAAACGCCGGCGCGGTGAATGCGTCGGTCATGTAGACGTCGGTCGGCCCGAGGGCGATCGTGTCTCCCTCGTCCTCGCCGGATCGATACCGCGCCCAGTTGTACGCCACGACGCGGCCGTCGATCTTCGCGACGTAACAGACCATGCCGTCGTCGAGCCGGTCGAAGAACTTCCGGTCGAGCGACGGATCGAGAGCATCGCCGCCTCGGTGACCTCGTCGCGGTCGGCCTCCTTCATCTCGACCGCGATCTCGGCGCGAAAGTCCTGGACCGGCTCGCGGAGGTCGTAGTGGTAGATCAGCCCGACGTCGATTCGCGCACGCAGCGGCCGGATGAGCCCAGTCACTCTCATGAAGCCTGTATCGGCAGCCACCGAAGGCGGTTGAACCGCACTACGCGATAATCGAACGAGATGGCCGGCGCCGCTCACGACGACCTCGGATTCGCCTCGGCCGTCGACGTCCGCGCCCGGATCGAGAACGGTGAGCTGTCCACGCGCGAGCTGACGGAGCGAGTGTTGAGCCGGATCGAGAGCGTCAACCCGCGAGTGAACGCAATCGTTGCGCTTCGAGCGGAGGCAGCACTCGTAGACGCCGACGCCCTCGACGCGCTGGATGCGCGCGGTCCGCTCCACGGCCTGCCGGTCACGGTCAAGGACATTACGGCGACTGTCGACCTCCCCACCTCCTACGGCTCGCGAGCCTACGCCGGCCACGATGCGGGCTTCGACGCACTGGTCGTTCGACGCCTCCGCGACGCGGGCGCCGTCGTCATCGGCAAGACGAACACCTCCGAATTCGGCCTGCGCCCGACGACGGAGAACTCGCTGTTCGGTCCGACCACGAACCCCTGGAGGGCGGGCGTCAACTCCGGCGGCTCGAGCGGCGGCGACGCCGCCGCGACCGCAGCCGGGATGGTGCCGCTCGCTCTCGGAACCGATGGCGGCGGCTCGTGCAGGATCCCGTCCTCGTGCTGCGCGGTCGTAGGGATGAAACCGTCCCGGGCTCGCGTCCCGCTGGCGCCCGAGCTGTACGAGGCGTGGGGCGGCCTCGCGACCGTGGGGCCGATCGCGCGAACCGTCCGCGACGTGGCGCTGATGCTCGATGCGATCTCAGGCCCGGTGCCCGGCGAGCCGTACGGGATCGCGGCCCCGGCGCTGCCGTTCGCCGAGCACTGCCTCGAGCGACCCGCCCGGCTCCGGATCGGCTGCCTGGCCGACCCGCCGGACGCGGCTGTGCTCGACCCCGAGATCCGTTCGACGTTCGAGGGCGCGCTCGGGACGTTGGAGTCGATGGGGCACGAGCTCGTCGAGGTGGATCCGGGCCTGGGCGGGCTCCGCGACGCCTATATGACGGTCAAGTACGGCAACACGGCGGCCACGGTCGGCAGGATTCCGGACGAGCGGATGGGCGACCTCGAGTCGAACACGTTGGCGATCGCGAAGCGAGGTTTCGCCGCCACCGCGGGCGAATACTGCCTGGCGCTCGACTTCCTGCGCCATCGGGCCGCGCGAATCATGGGCTGCTGGGAGGGGATCGACGTTTTCGCGACGCCGACCTTGACGAAGCTGCCGCTTCCGAACGGACTCGTGCCGTCGATGACCGACTTCGACGAACGCTGGACCTTCTGCCTGGACTGGCACTGCTTCACGCTCCCGTTCAACATCACGGGGCAACCGGCGATCTCCGTTCCCGCCGGGTGGAGCAGCGACGGGCTGCCGATCGGCCTCCAGCTCGTCGGCCGTACGGGCGAGGACGGCTCGCTGCTTGCCGTGGCCGCCGCGTACGAGGAGGCGAGGCCGTGGAGCGGCCGTCGCCCCGAGCTCCTGCCCGAGGCGACGGCCTGAGAGTTCCCTACAGCGGATAGTTCGGGACCTTCAAGTCCGCGAAGTCCTTGTTCAGCTTGAAGGCCTTCGCATCCGCCTGCGCCTTCTTGACGTTCGCGGCGGCATTCACGGGGCCGACGAAGGCGTTCGTGAACACGTCGCCCGTCTTGTAGTGCTTCTTGACCTGCTTGAGCTTGTAGATCGTGTCGAGGTAGTTCTGCCAACCGATCGGATCGTGGTAGCCCCAGCCCTTACCGCGGCGCTTCCACAGGCTGTATCCCGTTGCGATCTCGGCCATGGACTCGAGCGCGGTCTTCGGCGGGAACAGGTCCTTCAGCGCCGGCCGCGACAGGTAGGTGATCTGGGCCGCCGCGCGCGGGTTGGCGCGTGCGAACTCGTTGCCCATGACGACCGCCATCAGCCAGCGCTTGAACGCCGCTTTCTTGTTCGCGTCACCGAGATCGGCCGTTCGAACCGCATAGACATTCGACGGCTGCTTGGAGAACGTCTTCCCCTCCAGGTACCTGAGCTTGATCCCCTCCCCGTTGAGCTGGCCGCGGAGACCCTCCCAGACGAGCCCTGCATCAGCCTGTCCGGTGGCCGTCGCCTGCGGCCACTGCTCGCCGAACGTGACGTACTTGACCGTCTTTGGGTCAACGCCGGCCCCAGCCAGGATCGGATTGCTGATCGCGAAGTCGGCCTCGTTGTGGAGCGCGATCGTCTTACCCTTGAGAATCCTTGACCGACTTGATCTTCGAATTCATCGGGAGGCAGTAGTCGAACAGTTGCTCGGCGTACGACTGCCAGATCGAGTGCACCGGCACGCCCTGGTCGAGCGAGTAGGTGAGGATGCCCGGCGAAGGCCAGCCGAGGTCGGCCTGGTGCTGGGCCACGCCGAGGGTTGCGTTGGTGCCGCCCGTTCCGGGGAGCATCGGGACGTTGAGGTTCAGCTTCTTGAAGTAGCCGAGCTGGTTCGCGACGACGATGTCGTAGAAGAACATCGTGTCGAGGCTCGCCAGCGGCGACAGGAACGTGATCGTGTCAGGCCCGGCTCCGTAGGCGGGCTTCGCGTCGAGCAGCCCGACACGTCCGATCGCACCGAGGGCGCCGAGACCGGCGACGCCGACCGCGGTCTTCTTCAGCAACGTCCCTCGCGTCACACGGGTGTCGCCAGGCATGGTGAAATCCTCGCTCATTCGTAGTCCTTTCAGTGGGTTATGCCTCCCAGCTCGCCCACCGCTTGCCGACGAAGCGGAAGACGAGCCAGATGGCGACTCCGAGGGCGGACACGATAACGAGTGTCGCCCCCACTTCCGGCATTTGCAGGGCCGCCGCGAAAAAGACGATCTGCCGGCCGAGCCCGCCCTGGGAGCTCGGCGAGACCATCTCTCCCGAGATCGCGGTCAGGAGGCCGAAGATCGACCCGATCATGTATCCGACGACGATCATGGGAAGGGCCATCGGAAACCTGATCAACCGGAAGATCTGGAAGGTGCTCGCGCCGTAGGAACGCGCCAGGGCGATCCTGGCCAGGTCCGCGCGCCGGAACCCGGTCGAGGCGTTGATCAGCACCATCGGCCCGGAGGCCAGGGCGACCGCGACCACGATCGCCCAGATGCTGAAGCCCTTGACGATGCTCAGGCGCAGCGCAGGGATGAATGCGAGCATCGGCGTCGTGACGAGGATGATGATGTACGGCGTGATCACCTTCTCGACGAAAGGCCTCTGGGTGATCACAGCGGCGAGGATCAACCCGATGGTGGACCCGATGAACACCCCGATCAGGAACTCCTGCGACGTCACCCACAGCGCATGCCCGTAGTTCAGCTCGAAATCGGTCCCGAGTGCGCGCACGACGCTGATCGGGCGCGGGATCACGTACTCCGGCTCGTTCGTCCAGGTCAGGATCCCCTGCAGCAGGAAGAAGATCCCGGCGGCGATCCCGAGGATCGTGAAGATCTCGAGCGCGCTGCGGGCGGTCGGAACCGAAGTGAACGCGGTCCAGTTGATGAGACCGTGGTCGCGCTGCTCCTCCCGGGGCTCGAAGCTCGGGATCTCGTCGCGGAGCTCACTCGGCACCTGCGACATCTCACTCCACCTCCACGAGGTGCCGGCCGCCGGTCTCGACGGTCCGCTTGATGTCCTGGATCCGTTCGATGAAGCCCGGCTCGAAGGTCATCTCGATCGTCCGCGGCCGGGGGAGATCGATCTCGTAGACATGCGCCACGCGCCCCGGCCGGGGCGTCATCACGACCACCCGGTCGGCGAGGAGGATCGCCTCGCTGATGTTGTGGGTGACGAAGACGATCGTCTTCCCGGTCTCGCCCCAGAGCCGGAGCAGCAGCAGATTCATCTCGTCGCGCGTGAACGCGTCAAGCGCCCCGAAGGGCTCGTCCATCAGGAGCACGGAGGGGTCCTGCGCGAGCGCGCGCACGATCGACGCACGCTGCTGCATACCTCCCGACAGCTCGCGCGGGTGCGAGCCCTCGAAGCCGGCGAGGCCTGTCTCCTCGAGCAGCATTTCGATGCGCTGCGCGTCGACCGGCTTCTTCTTGATCACGAACGGAAGCTCGATGTTCTGGCGCAGGTTCCGCCACGGCAGCAAGGTCGCGTCCTGGAAGACCATGCCGATCTCCGCGGGCCGCGGACCCACCACCGGCGTGCCGTCGAGGACGATCTCGCCGCTCGTAAGCGCGTGCAGTCCCGACAGGGCCCAGAGCAGCGTTGTCTTCCCGCAACCGCTGGGGCCGAGAATGCTCACGAACTCACCCTGAGCCACGTCGATCGAGACGTCGGCGAGGGCCTGGACCGGCTGGGCGCGGCCCTGGTAGATCTTGGTGGCGTTCCGGACCGAGATCTTCGGTTCGCTGTGAGTAGAAGCCGGTTTCTGCGACTCGGCTACGACGCTCCCCTCCGGTCCTTGCCGATGTGTCTCCAACCCTTGCGGAACATACACTTCTCGGGACACTCGCAACTCGGTTGCACGCGGCGGTTAAGCTCAGCTCTCCGGCACCGTAGGGAGGGTGGATGGCTGTTCAGACGACCGACGTGACCGAGGCGCAGCGGCAGCAGCTGAAGCGGTTCTTCGAACAGACGCGTCCGCTCCCGCAGTTGCTCTCGACTGTTCGCAGCCGCCGGGTCGGTCTGGGCTACTCGATCGACGGCGGCGCACCGGAGACCCGCCCGAGCGGACGCTCGCTCACACAGAGCACGAGCCCGCTGAGCTTCCGTTCAGAGCACGAGACGGTTCCGCTGACGGAGGTCGAGGAGGCGATCGTTGCGTGGGCGGCCTGCGGCCCGAACGGGCTGGCGCTCTGGGACATCGCGCTGAACGGCGGCTTCCACGAGCTCGTGACCATCGCCGGCCGCACCGCGGCGGCACCGGGGAACTCGTTCGCACACGACCTCCTGATCGTGAAGGACGAGGGCGTCTTCCTCTACAACCCCGGAAGCGAGCGCTCGAAGATGGTCGAGATCGAAGGCGAGGAGGACTACGACAAGATCCTCAGGTGGTACCGGGAAGGGACGGTCAAGCTCCGCGACGGCAGGCCGGATGTCGACTGGGGTCTCCGACCGCCGGACGCACCGACGACATCGCTGTTCGGGCCGTACCAGTACAACCTCAACCGCGAAGGCCAGACCTGGTTCATCCCGATCACGGACATCGGCTGGCTCTACTTCAGCGCGATGCTCAACCACCTGGACGCGTGGCACTACTACATGGTCGACGACGTCACCGGCGAGCCCGCCGGCTTCGGCCCGTGGGTGGGAGAGGGAAAGCTCGAGTTCCCGGTCACGATCAGCCAGTACGAGTTCTCCGTCTTCCAGGGCGAGACGTATCCGGTTGGCTCCTACGTGCAGAACATGCGGCTCGCTGCCGAGGCGATGGGTCTCGGCGCCTGGATCTTCTGCGGCTACTTCGACGACATCCTCATGGGCGCGCGCCCGGACATCACGGCCGGCCTCGGATTCGACTGGGCGCCGTTCAACGAGAAGGCGCCGCTCGCGAGCGGCGCGATGAAGACGTTCGGCGTGGATGGCGTCAAGGAGGCGACATTCGTCCCGTCGCCGCGCTACGGGAACGGTCGCGAATTGATCGAAGCCATGCTGGCCGAGAAGTACGAAGCCGGATGCGCGATGTCGCCGGGGGAGGACAACTGGATGCTCCAGCGCGGCGGGCCGTTCAAGGCCGACGTCGTCCGCCAGATCGTCAATCACCCGGGAACGCAGATCTCCGACTGGGCCGCCGAGGCGGCAATCGCATACGTCGACTACTGCGTCGACCGCTACGGCCAGTGCCCCGTCTACTTCAACCCGATGCAGTGCAACTTCGGTGCCGTCGTGCACCACGTCGACCCCGCCTTCTACGAACGCTTCTACGCCGCCGAGTGCCTGACGCCGCAGATCCGCGAGCACATGAGCACGTGGCACTGAGCCGCTGACATGGAGTTCAACGAGGTCGTCGGCCGGCGGCGGTCGATCCGCTTCTACAAGCCGTACCGGCCGGTCGAGCGGGAGAAGATCCAGGTCATCCTCGAGGCTGCGCGACTCGCATCGCGGGCGGTCAACGCCGACTGGGCGAAGGCGATCGTCGTCAACCGCGACGACCTCTCGACCGAGGACCGCGAGAGCCTGAAGACGCCTGCGACGGCGCAGCACGATCTCGCGCCGGTCTGGATCTTCTGGCTCGCCGACCCGACCGCTGCCGAGGAGTGGAAGACGACGCTGCACCAACTCGTCGACGTCGGCGCGGTCGCACCGAGCCACGGCTGGAGCCACGCGTACGTGGACGACGTCATCTATCCGCAGGTGCTGAAACCGTTGCTGGACGACCCGGCCGAGGCGGGACGCATGGCGGCTGTCGAGAGCGGGCTCGCGATCGCCCACGCGTTGCTCGCCGCCGTCGACCAGGGGCTCGGCACGCAGCTCACGGCGCTCGTCCCCGAGCACGCACGCCGGATCCTCGCCATTCCCGACCACCTCGTCCCGATGTACATCCAGCTGGTCGGCTACCCGGCCGAGGATCCCGAAGCGGGCGGGCAGCGCCCGCGGAGCGAGTTCGGCGTGACGTTCTTCGAGGGCCGCTACGGCATACCGTTCGAGCGCGATCCGGAAGTCGTCGAGCGGCTCCGAGCGGCCGGCATGATCCGGCCGGAGGCGCCGGCGCCGTGGCGGAAGGACGAGCTGCGCGCGCTGGCGCGGATGTTCGGGCTTCCGGAGTGACGAGCATCGACACGTCCCCGGCCGTCGCCCGCTGGCTGCAGGGCTATGCGGAGCAGTGGGGCGGGGCGGAGCCCCTGGATCAGCTCGACGCGCTGGCCGCCTTCTGCACGTTCGTCGGGAAGGATCCTGACGAGCTCGTGGCGTGGCTCCTTCGCGAGGACGATCACGGCCGGACGATCCGGCTCGGACGCAGGCGGGAGCTCGTCGCCCAGCTCGAGCAGTTCGAGGCAGAGCACGGCGGGCGCCCGGCCGGCAACGCCGTCCGCAGCTTCCTGATCCACAACGGCGTGGCGATCTCGGCCACCCCGCTCTGACGTGCGCGACGTCTTCGTAGCCGGGGCGGCGATGACGCGCTTCGGCAAGCATCCCGGCCGCAGCCCACGCGACCTCGTCGAGGAGGCGGTTCGCGTAGCGCTCGCCGACGCCGGCGTCGAGGCACGGTCGGTTGGCGCCGCATACGTCGGGAACGCCGTTGACGGCCTCATCTCAGGCCAGGAGTCGATCCGCGCCCAGGTCGTCCTGCGCAACCTCGGCTTCGACGGGATTCCGATGGTGAACGTCGAGAACGCGTGCGCGTCCTCCTCCACGGCGTTGCATCTCGCCCATCAAGCGGTTGCGGCAGAGGCGTACGACTGCGTGCTCGTCGCCGGCTACGAAAAGCTCTCCGACGACCGGGCCGCCTCGCTGCGGGCGTTCAACGCGTCGATGGATCTCGAAGAACTCCGCGCACGGTTCGGTCCCGGGGCCGGAGCCGAGCGCAGCGTCTTCATGGATCTCTACGCCGGGATGGAGATGCCGCCGGCCGAGCAGCTCGCCCTCGTGTCCGTCAAGAATCACGAACACGGCGCCCTCAACCCGTACGCCCAGTACCGCGAGCCGGTGACCGCGGAGCAGGTCCTGGCCTCGCGGCGGGTGGCCGGCGAGCTGACCCTGCTCATGTGCTCCCCGCTCACCGACGGCGCCGCAGCGCTCGTCCTGACGAGCGATCGGAAGCCGGTCACGATCGCCGCTTCCGTGCTCACCTCGGGCCGCGGCGACAATGCGCTCTCGCCAACGGCGGTCGAGCACGCGTCGCAGCGGGCCTACGAGCTCGCAGGCGCCGGCCCGGACGACCTCGACGTGGTCGAGCTCCACGACGCGACGGCGGTCGCAGAGCTCCACCTCTACGAGGAGCTCGGCCTGTGTTCGTCCGGGGAGGGCGGGCGGCTCATCTCCGAACGGGCGACCTGGCTCGGCGGCCGGCTCCCGGTCAACCCGAGCGGGGGGCTGCTCGCACGCGGTCACCCGATCGGAGCGACCGGCGCCGCGCAGGTCGTCGAGCTCGCCTGGCAGCTACAAGGCCGCTGCGGCGCGCGGCAGGTCGAGAGCGCCCGCCTCGCGCTGGCGCAGAACGGCGGCGGCTGGATCGGCACGGACTCCGCTGCCGCCGCCGTCCACATCCTCGCTGCCTAACGGAGAAGCTTCTTGAGCACCTTTCCGCCGGGGTTTCGCGGGAGCTCGTCCGTGAACGTGATCTCGACCGGCAGCTTGTACCGGGCGAGCCGGGTGCGGGCGAACTCGAGCAGCTCCTCGGCCGACACGCCGTCTGCGACGACGAAGGCTTGCGGGACCTCGCCGTAGACGGGATCGGGCTTGCCGACGACCGCCGCCTCCCGAACTGCCGGGTGCTCCGACAGGACCATCTCCACCTCGAGCGACGGGATCTTCTCCGCGCCGCGGTTGATCACGTCCTTGATCCGGTCGAGAACGGTCACGAAGCCGTCGTCGTCGATCGTGCCGAGATCTCCACTCCGCAGCCAGCCGTCGACGAACGAGCGCCGGTTCACGTCCGCCTGGGCGTCGTACTCGGTGATCACCGTGGCGCCGCGGAAGAGGATCTCACCCTGGTCGTCGAGCGCGATTTCGTTGACCGGAACCGCGACACCTGCCGCGTCGCCGGGCCTCCGATCGGTGTAGCCCGCCGGCGTGAGCGCTCCGGGGGAGCTCGTCTCCGTCATTCCGTAGCTAATCCGGAAGTCGACCCCGGGCGCGAACGACTGCATCTCCGCGATCAGGGCGCGCGTGACGAACGATCCGCCGGAGACGCAGACGCGCACATCGGCCGCAGATCGTCCGCCGGCCTGGGCGAGCATGAGGGTGTAGATCGTCGGCGCTGCGTGGAAGAACGTCGCCTCGCCGGAGGCGAACAGGGCGGCGAGGCGCGCGCCGTCGAACCGAGGCAGCATCGTCCCCGATCCGCCGGCAGCCAGGATCGGGAAGAGCTGGCCGTGCCAGCCGGTGCCGTGGAACAGCGGCGCCGCCACAACGGTGCGGTCGCGTGCATCGAGGTCGACGCAGCGGATCCACGTCTCTGCTGCCGTCACGACGTTGCGGTGCGAGTGGACGACGCTCTTCGAGAACCCCGTCGTACCGGACGTGAACAGAAGCGTGGCCGGATCATCCGCGCCGATAGGCCCCGCTTCCAGATCGGCGTCGAAGCGAGCGAAGTCGGAAGTGAGCACGCTGTGTGTCGGGGCGACCGGCTCCGCCTTCGGCCAAAACTCGGGCTCCGCGAGCAAGAGCCGCGCCCTGCTCTGGCGAAGCTGGCGGTTGAGCTCCGGCGTCGTGTACTTCGTGTTCAGCGGGACGGCGACCGCTCCCATGCGCAGAATCGCGACGAGCGCCAGCACGAAGTCCACGCTGTTGGCGGCCAGGATCGCCACACGCTCGCGTGCCTGGACGTCGAACCGTCGCTGGAGCCCTCCGGCGAGCCGCTCCGTCCGCTCGCGGAGTTGTTCGTGCGTCAAGTAGTCGCCGTCGACCTCCCGAACGGCGGGCGCTGCGCCGTCAGCCGCGGCTGCTCGGTCCAGCGCCGCGACCATCGAGTCCGCCTGGTCCCGGTAGACCCGCACGCTTCCGGCGGGAAGCGGGCAGTCCACGAGATCCAGCGCGCGACCGCTCCAGTAGTCCACCCCCGAACACTTACAGCATCGGCCGACGTAGCTCAGACCGACGTCGCCTCGCGTCGCGCCAGCGAGCGCGCTTTCGCGTACGCCCAGCGCACCTCGGCGGTGCGCGGAACGAGATCTGCAGCTCGAGCGCCGAAGGTGCGGCCAAAGACCCACACCATCGCCGCCCCGCCGGCGAGGTAGGCGACCGTTGAAGCGATCGACGCGCCGAGATCCCCCCAGGCCGGGATCAGGAGCACATCCGCGGCGACCGTCACCACGACCGCTACCAGGATCGCCGCGGTCTCCCGCAGCGGCCAGCCCTTCGCCATCAGCGCCACTCCGAGCTGCTTCATGGCGCAGATGCCGACGGCACCGAGCGCCAGCACCCGGAGGTCGCGTACGGACCCGGCGTAGTCGGCTCCGAAGATCGTCGTGCAGAGGAACGGTGCCGCGACTATCACGACCACGGAAGAGAGCAGCGTGAGGGCGACGGTGGCGCGGAGACCAGCTGCGACTCGCCGCACGGCAGCCCTGCGGCTGTCGCGCACCAGGTCGGGCCGCTGCACCATGGCGACCGCTTCGGGGAGGAAAAAGAGCACCTCCGCCCATGCAACCGCGACGCTGTAGAGACCGAGCGGGCGCGACCCGGCAATCGAGCCGAGAAGCCATTGATCGAGCCGGTAGGTGCTCGCCATCCCCATCTGGCCGATGTTGGCCCTGACGCCGAACCCGAGCATCGAGCGCGCGAGCGGCGCGTCCGGGCGCTCGTAACGCAGCCCGTGCCGCCGGAGCCCGACGAGGAGCACGACGAGACCGACCGCCTGGGCGGCCACCCAGATCGAGACGACGCTCTGCACGCTCAAGCTCCCGGAGATCGCGAGGGCGACGTTGCCGGCGAACGCCGCCATGGGCACCGCCAGCATTGAGATGTTCATCAGCCCGAAGAGCGACTCGGACTGCGCCGCAAGCAGCAGGCAGTACGTGAGGATCAGGATCGGGATCGTCGCGAGGCCGAGCACCCGCGTGCCCGCCGCCACGTGACCACCCACAGCCGAGACCGCCGACGCCGTCACCCCCACGACGACCGCCGCGACCGTCCCGAGTGTCAGCGACAGGACCAGGGAGTTCCCGAGCAGCGGCGCGAGCAGGCGCCGGTCGCGGCCGGCCAGGTTCGGGATTGCCCAGTGCGCGCCGAGGCTCGCGAACTGCGCGACGAGCAGCGTCGTCGCAAAGACGAAGGCGACGCTGCCGCGTCCGGAAGGCCCGAGCGCCCTCGCAACGATGAGCACGTTGCCCAGACCGAGGGCGGCGCCGGCGACCTTGGCGCCGAAGGTGAGGGACGTGTGTCTGAGCACGCCGCGACTCGCCGCGGGCTGCGCCGGAGAGGCCATGAACTCATGATCGGCCGTCCGGCGCGGATGAACCGCTCGGGCGTCCCCCGATCGAGGGATCGACGCGGCCTTTCCAGGCAGTCACAAAGAGACTGGTGACAGTCGATGTCCTGATGGAGCCGGAGGTCGCGAACTCCTGCGGCCGCACGACACCGCCTCGGCTTCCGGGCGGAGGCACGATCGCGGTCGTCTCGCCGGCCGCACCCGTGGACGATGCGCGGGCGCTCGAGCGGGCATCAGGGTGGCTTCGGCAGCTCGGCTACGAGGTCGTCTTCGGCGAGCGCTTCAACCGCCGCTGGGGCCACGCGGCCGGGTCGCCCGCGGATCGCGCGCGCGACCTGGAGGACGCCTTCGGCGATCCCGGCGTCGATGCGGTCATCTGTGCCTCAGGCGGCGATGCTGCAACGCACCTCCTCGCCGAGATCGACTACGACGTCGTTCGCCGCCATCCGAAGCCGTTCGTGGGCTTCAGCGACATCACGGTGTTGCACGCTGCGCTTGGGGCGGAGGCTGGGCTGGTGACGCTCTGGGGCCCGGTGCTCTCCCAACTCGTGCAAGGCGACGCCGTCACACGAACTGCGCTGGTGGACGCGTTGTCGACGGATGAGCCGCTCGGCGTTGTCGACCCGACTGCCGCCCCCGCGGAGACGATCACGCCTGGCATCGCGGAAGGCGAGCTCGTCGGAGGTACGACCTCGCTCCTCTGCAGCCTGCTCGGAACGCCGTGGGAGCCCGACACAGAGGGCAAGATCCTCCTGCTGGAGGACGTCGACGAGCAGCCCGCACGCGTACAGCGCTTCCTCACACACCTGCTGAATGCGGGGAAGCTGGAGGGAGCCGCGGCCATCTGCCTGGCCGAGTTCGTCCGTTGCGTTCCGCGTTCCGACGCCAGCCTCACGCTCGAGGAAATCTTCGATCACCTGCTGGCGCCGCTCGGGATTCCGGTGATCCATGGCCTCTCCCTGGGACACGGGCAACGGCTCACGACCGTGCCGCTGGGCGTGCTTGCACGGCTGGACGCGGATGCAGGCCGGCTCGAGATCCTCGAGCCGGCGCTCACATAGCCGAAGCGGGGACCACTGCCTGGCTTCCCGCTGCCCATCACTCGACGAACGGCGGACCGTCGTAGCCCGTAGGGTCGGGCCGGTGCAGGTCAGGAGCCAGCCCGAAGCCACACTCGCAGCCAAGCTCCCCTGGCTAGACCACGCGCTCACGCCTGCGAGCGTCTACTGGATTAGCTGCGAGCCTTGGTAGCCCATCGACGGGCCGTTGCCGGTCAACCTGGCCAGGGTCTGGGTTGAGGTCTCCTTTGACTCGAATCAAAAAGCCCCGACTTAGCGGGGCTTTTAAGAGCGGATGATGGGATTCGAACCCACGACCTTCTGCATGGCAAGCAGACGCTCTAGCCAACTGAGCTACATCCGCGGGAGCAGGGATTATAGCTGCGCTCGGTCCAGGGCTTCGTTCACGAGGCGGTCGGCGAGTTCGTTGTGCTCGCGCCTCACCGCGGTGTACGTGACGCGGCCGACCTGGCGCGCCAGGCGCGCCGCCTCGACCGACAGCCCGCGCAGCGCCTCATTCTTCACCTTGTACTCGCCGCGCATCTGCTTGACCATCAGCTCCGAGTCGGACACGACCTCGAGGTCGTCGACCCCCAGCTCGGCCGCGCACGCGAGGCCGGCCAGCAGCGCGCTGTACTCGGCCACGTTGTTTGTCGCCACCCCGATCGCCTCGCCGTAGCTCGCCAGCTCCGTGCCGTCCTCGGCCTCGAGCACGTAGGCGAACGCTGCCGGGCCGGGGTTGCCGCGCGCGCCGCCGTCCGTGAAGAGGCGCGCCCGCACCTAGGAGTTGTCGATTTGTGCGCGCTGCAGCTTCCCGGAGTAGTCGACGTAGATCGACTTCCACTCCGTGAACACGTCGAGCGCTGCGACGCCTGCTTCGCGGTGACCGTTGCCCGTGTCCTTCGTGCCGCCGAACGGCAGATGCACCTCGGCGCCGGTCGTCCCCGCGTTGACGTAGGTGATCCCGGCCTCGAGGTCGCGCATGGCGCGAAAGGCACGGTTGACGTCGGCGGTGAAGATCGACGACGAGAGCCCGTAACGCACGCCGTTGGCGGCGGCGATCGCCTCGTCGAAGTCGCGCACCGGGATCAGCGCGGTCGTCGGGCCGAAGATCTCCTCCTGCGCGATCCGCATCTGCGGGTCGACGCGGCCGAAGATCGTCGGGCGGTAGAAGAAGCCGCGGTCGAGTCCGTTGCCGGTCGCGACCTCGCCGCCCGTGAGCAGCTCGGCGCCTTCGTTCTTTCCGATCTCCGTGTACGAGTGGATCTTCTCGAGCGCCTTGCCGTTGATGACCGGGCCGACGTCCGTGTCGGCTTCCCAGCCCGGGCCGAGACGCATCTTCTCGGCTGCGGCCACGAGCCGCTTCGCCAGCGCGTCGTAGACCTGCTCGTGGACGATCACGCGGCTCGCTGCGGTGCAGCGCTGGCCGGACGTGCCGAACGCCGACCAGAGGATCCCGTCGGCGGCGAGATCGAGGTCGGCGTCCTCCATGACGAGGATCGCGTTCTTGCCGCCGAGCTCGAGATGCACGTGCTTCAGGTGGTCGGCGGAGGCCTTCAGCACCGCGACGCCGGTCTCGCGCGAGCCGGTGAGCGTGATCACGGGCACGTCCGGGTGGCGGACGATGCGGTCGCCGACGTCGCGGCCGTACCCGTGGACGACGTTGACGACGCCGGTCGGCACGCCTGCCTCGACGAGCAGCTCGACGAAGCGCTCGCCGAGCGCCGGCGTGTCGTTCGCCGGCTTGAAGACGACCGTGTTGCCGCAGACGAGTGCGGGGACGATCTTCCACGACGGGATCGCGATCGGGAAGTTCCAGGGCGTGATCACGCCGACGACGCCGATCGGCTGGCGGACGCTCATGTTGAACTTGTCCGGGAGCTCGGAAGGCGTCGTCTGGCCGAAGAGGCGCCTGCCCTCGCCGGCCATGTAGTAGCTCATGTCGACGGCTTCCTGGACGTCTCCCCCGGCCTCGGCGAGCACCTTTCCCATCTCGCGCGACATCAGCTCGGAGAGCTCCTGCTTGTGCTCCGCGACGAGCGCTGCGAAGCGGAAGATGATCTCGCCGCGCTTCGGCGCCGGAACCAGGCGCCAGCTCGTGTACGCCTCCTTCGCCGCCTCGACGGCGCGGTCGACGTCTGCGGGCGCCGACTTCGGGAACGTCCCGATCGGCTCGCCGGTGGCCGGGCTCAGGCTCTCGAAGGTCTCGCCGCCCGAGGCGTCGACCCACTCGCCGCCGATGAAGTTCTTGAAGGTTCCGGCCGTGGTCGCCACGGCGGCCACTCTAACGCGACGGCGGGACTAGCCAGTCGCGGAGACGTCGACGCTCGGGAACGTCCCGGTGACCCGGGCGCGGCGGCGGTCGCGCGTCACGCGCCGCTCGTCACGCGTGCTCTGGCCCGACGCGTTGCGCCGGTCCGGCCCACGACGCCGGTCGACGATGACCGTGACGTCGGGGTTCTTCTCGTAGTACGAGACGAGCTTGTCGTACAACTCCCCCGCGAGCTCCTGCGGAACGACGCAGTAGATCACTCTCTGATTCTATGCCTGGGGGCGGAAGACGCCACCCCTCCGGAACTATTCCTCGTCGGGAAGCAGCGGCACGATCAGCCCCGCTTCGTTCAGTTCCGCGTTCCAGTCACGGAAGCTGTCGTCGAGCTCGTCGGGCTCCAGGCCGCGCTGCGCCAGGCGCACCTGCGACGACGAGAGCACGACGCGGTACTGGTACCAGGAGATCTCCCAGCAGACGGTGATGACGATCTCCGGGTTCGTGCCGGAGAAGGCCACGATGCTCACCGTCGGCCAGCCGAGGCTGCGCGTGAGCCCTTCGATCGTGCGTCGGTGGGGGCTGAGGTTGAACAGCGTCGCTGCCTCGACGAGCGCCTGCTCGGAGCGCGACAGGCGGCGCATCATCGGCTCGGGCAGCGGCTCGACCTGCTGCGGGCGCTTGCCCATCAGCTTCCCGAACAGGCTGCGCGACGGGCGCTCGGCACCCTGAACGGGGAGGCTCGGACCGCCCTCGCTGACCCAGCCGTACGCGAGCGCCTGGTCCTTGCAGAGCGGGCAGACATCGACGAACTCGCGTCCGTCCGGTGTGAAGCGGAACGTCCGCTCGCCGACGAGAACCGTTCGACCGCAAATCGCGCAGTTCACGGCTGGCCGCGCGCCGACGACGCTGCGGCTATTCGTGGAAACCCCCATATGCTGGGAGTTTACGGACCAGCGGGCGCCGCGCTAGGCCTTGACGGCCTCCTTCTCCTTCTTCGCCTCGTCGATCAGCTTCTGCGCGATGTGCGACGGGACCTCCTCGTAGCGGAGGAAGTGCATCGCGTAGTCGCCGCGGCCGCCGGTGAGCGAGGTGAGCGACTGCGAGTACGTGAGGACCTCCGCCATCGGCACCTCGGCCTTGATCGTCGTCATCCCGGCAGTCGGCTCCATACCGTGCAGGCGCCCGCGACGCGAGTTGAGGTCACCGTTGACGGCGCCCACGGCCTCGTCCGGAACCGTCACCTCGAGCTCCATGATCGGCTCGAGGAGCACGGGATCGGCCTTGGCGTAGGCGTCCTTGAAGGCCATCGAACCGGCGATCTTGAACGCCATCTCCGACGAGTCGACGTTGTGGTACTGGCCGTCGACGAGGCGGACCGTCACGCCTTGCACGGGGGCGCCGGCGAGCTCGCCGTGGAGCATCGCCTCCTGGATGCCCTTGTCGACCGCGGGCCGGAAGCTCTGTGGGATGACGCCGCCGACGATCTTGTCCTGGAACTCGTAGCCCTCGTGGCTGGGGCGCGGCTCGATGACGATCTCGCAGTCGCCGAACTGCCCGCGGCCGCCGGTCTGCTTCTTGTAGCGGGCCCGCGCGCGCGCCTCCTTGCGGATCGTCTCCAGATAGGGCACGCGCGGCTGGTGCAGCTCGACCTCGACGCCGAAGCGCCGCTTGAGCCGCTCGACCGCGACCTCGACGTGCATCTGCGAGAGGCCCGCGAGGAGCTGCTCGCCGGTCTGCTCGTTGCGCCGCAGCTGCAGCGTCGGATCCTCCTCGGCCAGGCGGCGCAGCGACTGGTTCGCCTTGTCCTCGTCGCCCTTGGCCTTGGCGGAGACTGCAAAGCTCATCACCGGAGCCGGGAACTGGATCTGCGGCGGCGCGATGCCGCGCTCGGAGTCGAGCAGCAGGTCGCCCGTCTGCGTCTCCTTCAGCTTGGCGACGGCGCCGATGTCACCGGTCGCGAACTCGTCCGTGGCGCCGTGCTCCTTGCCCTGGAGCGTCATCAGCGCGCCGATGCGCTCCTTCCCGTGCGCGCGCTCGTTCGCGAGCGTCGAGTCGTTGTGGACGGTGCCGGCGAGGACGCGGAAGACGGTGATCCGCCCGGCGAACGGGTCGGCGATCGTCTTGAACACGAAGGCCGCCGTCTGCGCGTCGCCGACGTCGACCGTCGAGCCGCGCTTGGCTGGGGAGGGCACGCCCTCGACCAGCAGGTCGAGCAGCGCCGTCGTCCCCAGGTTCTTGGTCGCGACCCCGCACGCGACAGGAAAGAGCGTCCCGCGCGTGACCGCGTCCTTGAGCGCGTGCGCGACCTCGTCGACGCCGAGCTCCTCGCCCTCGAGGTAGCGCTCCATCAGGCCCTCGTCGGTCTCGACGACCGCGTCGAGCAGCTTCTCGCGGTACTCGGCGACGACGTCCGCCATGTCCGTCGGAATCTCGGCCGGGCCGCCCTCCTTGGCACCCTCGGGACTCGTGTACGCATTCATGTGCAGGAGGTCGACGACGCCGTTCAGCTCGTGCTCGGAGCCGATCGGCAGCGACACGGCGACGCACGACGAGGACAGCTGCTCCTGGATCTGGCCCAACGCGCGGTAGAAGTCGGCCCGCTCGCGGTCGAGCATGTTCACGAAGACGACGCGCGCCAGGCCGCCCGCGTCGGCGCGCTTCCACACGCGGTTCGTCCCCACCTCGACGCCCATCACGGCGCTCACCACGACGAGCGCTCCGTCGGTCACGGTCAGCGCCGCGATCGTGTCGCCCTGGAAGCCGGCGTCACCGGGCGTGTCGAGCAGGTTGATCTTCCGTCCCTGCCAGTCGGCGTGGCAGAGCGCGGCCGACAGGGTCATCTGCCGCTTGTGCTCCTCGTCGTCCCAGTCGGTCACGGTCGTGCCGGACTCGACGGTGCCGAGCCTGTTCACGGCCCCGGACTGGAAGAGCATCGCCTCCACCAGCGACGTCTTCCCGGTTCCGCGGTGACCGACGACGGCGACGTTGCGAATCTTTCCCGGCTCGGTTACAGCCATAGCGGGGATCCACCTCCTGAGGACGACGTGTGCCGGGCTAGCTTAACGCCGCTTCCGCGGCCACCGGCTCGCTGCTACTCGGACGTGAGCTGGCGTGCGTGCCCGCCGGCGAGACGCGAGCGCAGGCGCAGGATCGCCTTCGTGTGGAGCTGCGAGACGCGCGACTCGGTCACGCCCAGGACATCGCCGATCTCCCGCAGGGTCAGCTCCTCGTAGTAGTAGAGGGTGATGACGATCTTCTCGCGCTCCGGAAGCGCCGCGATCGACTCGGCGAGCGCCTCCCGCGTCTCGGTCTCGTCGAGCGCCGCCTGCGGCTCCGGACCTTCCGTGTCCTCGATCGTGTCGATCAGCGCCACCTGGTCGCCGCCCGAGGACGAGATCGTCCACACCTCGTCGAGCGCCGCGATCGAGGAGCGCGCGATGTCCGTGAGGCTGTCCCCGAGCTCCTCCTCGGTGATCCCGATCTTCTCGGCGATCTCGGCGTCGGTCGGCGCCCGGTGGAGCTGCGACTCGAGAGACGCCATCGCCCGCTCGATCTCGCGCGCGCGGGCACGGACGGAGCGAGGCACCCAGTCCATCGCGCGCAGCTCGTCGATGATCGCGCCCTTGATCCGCGTGATCGCGTACGTCTCGAACTTCACGTCCCGCTCGGGGTCGTAGCGCTCGATCGCGCCGATCAGGCCGAGCAGCCCGTACGAGACGAGGTCGTTCTCGTCGACGTGCGCGGGCAGCCCGCTGCCGAGCCGGCCGGCGACGAACTTCACCAGTGGCGCGTAGGTGAGGATGAGGCGGTCGCGGATCGCCTGGTCGTTCGTGCGGCGGAACTCGCGCCAGAGCGCCTTCAGATCCTCGGTCACTCGTTCTGACACGTTCGGGAGAATACGTCGTGCTGCGGTCGGTCCCGTCAGCGGACGCGGAACGCGCGCAGCGCGAGACCCACGAACCACACCGCGATCACGGCCGCAACGGCCGCCACGACCCAGTGCGCGAGGCTCCCCGAGTTCGACGCGGCGGACTCGTACGCGCCCCCGGCGAAGACGGCCGCGAGCAGGATGAACAGCGCTCCGAGCGAGCTCCGAGGCTGCGGACGAGGCTGCGAATCGGCCACGGAGGGACTCTAGTCGGGCGCCTGAGTACACTGACCGGGCAACTCAGGGGAGTAGCTCAGTTGGTAGAGCATCGGTCTCCAAAACCGAGGGTCGCAGGTTCGAGTCCTGTCTCCCCTGCTAGGCGTGGAGGAAACCATGTTCCCCCCACGGGCCCCTTCTTTGCCTCGGCGTCGCGGTCCGCCACGAGCCTGCGGGCGAGTAAATCGCCCTCCGGCGCGGACACCGCCGAGTTTGGCAGGCGTATCGGGACCGAACTACTTGAAGGTCACTTGACTTCCGGTCGGCTGTGGCACCCGCATTCGTATTTGAACGTGCCGCACGGATGGCGCCCACGTCGGCGCAGGACACCGTGACATAGGTCTCGGCCGGTTTCCAGCTCACGGTCAGGAAGCGCGACGTTTCCCTGTGCGGCGGCCCCTTGACATTTGTCACAGCAGCTGCATAGTCGGTGCCTCACTCGTCACAAGGAGGTACCCGGTGCGCAAACTCCTCGTCCTCGGCGTCGTCCTGATCGCTGCGCTCGGCGCCGCGCAGGCGCTCGCACACCAGTCGCGGGCACAGATGGTTACCTGCGGCAATCTCGCCGGCGGCGTGAACGTCATGACGAAGACTCTCACCTGCCCGTCTCCCGGAATCGTCTTCACGGCCAACGGCAGCACGCTCGACTGCCACGGCTACACGTTGGTCGCGTCGGGCGCGGCCAACGTCGGCATCCAGGCCGCATCCAAGGTCGGCATCACGATCAAGAACTGCAACGTGAAAGGCTTCGGGACCGACTACGACCTGGTCAAGGTCACGAAGTCCACGCTCACGAATGACACGGCCAACAAGGGGGACGCGGGCTTTCTCGTCAAGAGCTCGTTCACGGACACGTTCCGGGACAACATCGCCACGGCCGGGAGTCGAGGGTTCTTCCTGGTCACGAGCAGCGGTAACGACTTCGAGGACAACGCCGCCGTCGGTAACTCCACCGCGGGCTACGACCTCGAGAAGCTGTCGACGAAGAACACCTTCAACGACAACCTCGCGATCAACAACATCAAGGTTGGTTTCCTCGTCGGCGCGCACGGATCGGGGAACCTCTTCACCTTCGACCGTGCGATCAGCAACGGCGCCGGCATCCTCGTCCAGCCGACCGCCAACGGAAACCACTTCAGAGACAATGCCGCCTCCGGAAACGTCAACCCCAACTGCTACGACGGAGGCGCCAGTAACACCTGGGCCGGCAACGTGGGCGGGCCTCCCAGCGCTCCGCCCGCGATCTGCCCGTAGCGACTAGGACGACTCGGCGTCGGGGGCGGGGCTCGCCTCGCTCCCGTCGGCGTTCGACTCCTTCCGGAGCTGCTGGGAGAAGAACTCGAGCGTCGTCTTCGTCTTCGTCTGCGGATCCGCGCTCAGGTCGAGGCCGAGGCCCTCGAGGTAGGCGCGCGCCTCGACCGCGACCTGGAACGTCTCCGACGGCAGGCATTTCGTCGACAGCTCGAGGATGCGAGAGCCGTCCGGGAGGAGCCATACCTCGGCGACGAGCCTGCGGCCGAGCGCCTTCGGCTCGTGGACGTCCTTCAGCACGAAGACCGGCCCGAGCACGCTGAGCTGGTCGAGCTCGAGGCCCTCCGGCGCGTGCGCCGTGTAGAAGGCCCGCTGCTCCTTCGAGAACACCTTCCGCAACGCCCGGTCGCCGTGCACCGCGTCCAGCACCTCCGAGTTCCGCAGCTTGCCCTTCATCGACGCCGAGCACACGTAGCCGCCGGGCATCGCATCGACCTCCACGTTCAGGCTCGCCGAGTGGCGCACGTCGTCCGGCAGCTCGGTCGGGACGACCGGCCGCAGCTTCACCACGGAGTCTCCGTTCCGGCCCTGAACGCGCCGCGCACGTACGGCGATCCCCGCCTGATTCAGCGTCAGATCCGGCGTGTCGAAGAAGAAGATCTGCCGGATCTGCGCCGTCAGCGGATCGAGGCCGAGCGCCTGGATCGTCGACCGGTGCTGGGTCGCCGGCAACGTCACCTTCAGCTCGACGCTGTCCGAGTCTCCGATCAGCGCGAGCATGCTGTTGAGCTCTTCTCCGCTCAGCTCGGACAGCCTCCGTCTTTTCGCCTGAGTCGCCATCTACCGCTCCTCTCTGCCTAGCCGAACCGTTCGACGATCAGGCCGTGTCGCAGGCCCCTGTCGCTCACAGTAAGCGCGTCCTTGCCGAGTTTGTCCATTACCGTCCGCACTACGCACGCGCCCGCGAGGATCACCTCGGCGCGCTTCGGCTGCAGGCCGGCGATCTCCCGCCGCTCGTCGGCGGTGCGCGTGCGGTAGAGGTCGATCTGGCGATCGATCTCCGCACGGTCGAGCACCGTGCCCTGCACGACCTCCGAGTCGTACGCCGCGAGCTCGTGCTTCACGGCGGCCAGGTTCGTGACGGCGCCGCCCATCGCCACGAGCGCTTCCGGGACCGGGCGACCGTCGAGCCGCGAGAGGTCGGCGCCGATCGCCGCGCACGCCTGCGCGACGACGTCCTCCGATACCGCGCCGTCGAGCCGGAACTGCTCCGTGAAGCGCACGGCGCCGACGTCGACGCTGAACCGCTCGTCGACGTGACCGCCGTGTCCGAACGTGAACTGCGAGCTGCCGCCGCCGGTGTCGAAGACGACCAACGAGCCGCTGCCCAGCCCGAGTGCGGCGGTCGTGGCCACGTACGCGAGCCGCGCCTCCTCCTCGCCCGGGATCACCTCGATCTCGACGCCGCAGCGCTCCCGAACCTCGTCGACGAACGCCGCCGAGTTCTTCGCGATGCGCAGCCCGGCCGTGCCGACGGCGGCGATCGCGAGCACGCCCTGCTCCTTCGCCTCGGCGGCCATGCCGGCGATGGCGTCGGCCGTCCGCGCCATCGGCTCGGGCTGGAGCTCGCCCGTCTCGTCGAGCCCTTCGCCGAGGCGCGTGACCTCGGAGCGGTCGACGACCGTCGTCCAGGCACCGTCCGCGCTGCGCTCGCCGATGTGGAACTTGACCGAGTTCGTGCCGACGTCGACGACCGCGTAGCGTCCGGCGCCGAAGCCGAGGAGCTGCTTCAGCCCGCGCGGGAAGCTCGTGTTCTGCCTGGTGTCGAGGCCCAGCTCGCGAACGGTCGCGACGACGAGCGCCGGATCCTCAGTCTCGATCGCGATCGTGCGCGTCGAGCGATCGTCCGCCGTCACGTCGGTCAGCTCGGTCATGCAGCCGCCGATCGTGAACCGCCGCCGAACCTTGTGGACGGGAACGGCCAGAAGCGCCGGGTTCGGCTTCACGACCTCGTCCTGGAACTGGTCCTGCGTGTAACTGTCGCGCGCGGGCTCGACGCTCACGTGTAGCCCGGCCAGAACGGCCGCCACGGTCTCGGCAGGGAGCGGGAACGACGCTTTCAGCACCGGTGTCCACTGCTCGAGCCCGTCGTCGTTCACGTGCTCGAGCCGCTTCACGTCCATCAGCTCGTCGCGAACCTTGACCGTGTCGCCGCCGGCGGCTGACAGGAAGTAGATCTCGTCGCTCTCCTGAACGCGCTCGGGCTCGCCCGAGAACGCGAGCTCCGCGTCGCCGAAGCTGTCGCCGAAGGTCCGCCATTCCCAGCGCGGGACGATCTCAGGCACTCCCGCTCCTCCCCACTTCCACGGGCACAGTCTGACGGCTCCGCCGCTGCTCGACCAGCGCCGGCCCGAGTGCGGCCGCCCAGACGATCACGGCCGAGCTGAAGCCGACCCAGAAGAAGACGGCCATGACGACGCCGAAGCCGCCGTAGTCCGTGGCGTAGAAGTCGACCCACCGCTCCATCTCGTAGCTCGACAGGATCATGATCCCGACGAGGCCGAGCGAAGTGATGACCGCCCCCGGCAGCAGGTGGCGCCACGGGATCGATCCGCGCGTGAGCAGGTGCGGGGCCCAGACGAAGAAGACGACCAGCAGCGCGATCCACCCCGGGATCAGCGCCGAGCCCGTCCACCACGGCTCGCCGGACAGCTTGCCGGTCTGCACGAGCAGCAGGAGGACAAGGCCGTATAGGCCGAGCAGCACGAGCGCGTAGCGGCCCTGGTCGGAGCCGCGTCTCGAGACGTCGACCTTCCACGTCCGCGAATGGACGAGCTGGAGGACGCGTCCGAACCCGAGCCCGAAGAAGAGGGCGCCGGCGACCGCGAACAGTGCCGAGCCCAGCTCGTGCGTCTTGTCGTCGACGAGCACGCCGCCGAGCAGCAGCGCGGTCTGCTTCGAAAGGTCGAAGTGGCGGACGAGGTGGTTCGTGAGCGCCCGCGGGCTCGTCTCCAGGTACTCCTCCATGACGAGAAGCGCGGGCAGCACGGCGATGACGACGTAGGCGGTCAGGAGCAGTGACTGCAACGGCCCGTCGACGGACTGGTAGCGCCGCCAGCCGCCGATCGCAACGCCCGTCGCCGACCCGGGTTCCTGCCGGTCGGCCCACTCGCGGCCACGCCGGGAAAGGTCCTCGAAGCGATCTCGAGCCTTCCCGAACGGGCCGCGAGCGGGTCCCGGGTCGTCGGCCGCCTCCGTCAGGCGAGGGCCTTCGCCTTGAGCGCGTCGAACTCAGGCTGGGTGATCGCCCCGCTGTCGAGCAGCTGCTTCGCGCTCGCGATCTGTGCCGCGGGATCGGCCTTCGCCCCCGCCACCTCACGCACGTGCGAGTCGAAGTCGGTCTGGGCAGCCCGCACCTCGGCGAGGCGTCGCTCGCCCATGCCCTTGCCCTCGGCGATCAGGTAGATGAAGACGCCGAGGTAGGGCAGCAGGATGATGAAGACCATCCAGCCCGCCTTCGCCCAGCCCGACGTGTCGTGCCGGCGGAACAGGTCGGAGAAGACGATGATCAGCAGCCAGATCCAGAGGATCCAGGCGAAGAAGATGAACATCGTCCAGATGACCTGCCAGAACGTCTCGGCAAGCACCATGTGTTGAGCCTCCTTGGTCGGGATTCATCCTGAATCCGACCGCGCGCGGCCCGCCGGGTCATCACCCAGACAGGACGACGCCGAGCTGCCCGAGGCTCAGCCGGCGTCGGCTTCGAGCTTGCGGGCGAGGGTCTCCATCAGGAAGTCGATGTGATCCATCTCCTCGCGGCTCGTGCGGCCGGCCGGTCGGGGCGTATATGCCGGCTCGTCCTCGCAGGCTGCGGGACGATCGACGCCCAGGCGGTGGCCGAGCGTGTAGCTCGTGTCTTCGGATTGCCAGAGGCTGTAGCCCATCTCTCTCGTCTTAGGACAGTCCGGGTTCTCTGTCATCACCCAAACGGGGGGATGTAGACCGCCCCTCGCACGGACACGATTCGTGTCAGTGCAGGATTCGCACGCGAATCGGTCCACGAGGAAGGAGTGACTATGCCAGCGTTCGGAACCATGCGGAGGGTGTCTCGGCGCACGGCCCGCCGCACGAGCCGGCGGCAGATGGCGATGTACGGTGGCGGCGGTGGCGGTGGGGACGAGGGGTACGACGACCCGGGCCCCGCGCCGGCCGCGGCCGAGTCGGACTACACCGAGGAGCTCGCGCAACTGGCGAAGCTCCACGAGCAGGGCGTGCTCACGGACGACGAATTCGCCGCCAAGAAGAAGGAGATCCTCGGGATCTGACCCGTGGCTCAGGCGGGCGGGCCTGGCACGACCCGGGCCCGCCTGCGGACGACGTTCGAGCCGCTCCCGATCCGCCCGGCCCCCAGCCGGCGCCGGAGCACGAGCGTGACGCCGTCCGGGCGCGCGTGCGACTCGGCCGACTCCATCAACGTCTCCATCAGGCGCAGGAACATCCGCGTCTCCTCGCGGCTCCGTTCCGGCCGCGCGAGCGCGTAGTCGCGGACGATGAGCGTGAGCATGCGACCGTCGTTCACGGTCGCCTCGACGTCCACGATCAGCGTCGCCGGCCTGAGCGGGTGCCCGACGGCGTTCGCAAACGCCTCCGAGCACGCGAGGGTCACGTCGAATGCCTCCTGCTCGGTGGCACCGGCGTTCGCGAGCCAGTCGCGGAGGACGCTGCGGAGATCGACGGCCGCCTTCGGCGTCGCGTGCAGGCGAAGCCGCAATTCGGGAAGCTCACGAACCCGCATCGTCTCCCTGGTCTCCGCGCTCGACGGCAACAAACACCCCTCTCCTCCAGGGGTTGCCCCGTGCCAGTGCGTTCCCGTCCCGGGAGGACGCGAAACTCCGGGCATCCCTCGATCGAGGGATCTTCGCGACCACTGCGACCGAACGCGCTTCCGCAGGCGTCTTTCCGGGTACAGAGCCAACGCTGCAGAAGGAGCCCAGAGATGCGTCTTTCAGAACTCGCCTACGTGAGCGTCCCCGCCAAGGGGTCGCCGCTCCGCGCGACCCGACGGTTGCTGCGCGACCTCGTCAGCCTCGGACAGGACGAGCGTCCGACCGCCTCGGAGCGCGTCGAGTCGCTCCTCGGCCGAGAGCTCGCCGCGGTCGTACGCGCGTCGATCGCCGGCCCCGCGCCCGTGCACGGAGTCCGGACGCACCGCGCCGCGTAGTCGGCTAGCTGCGCGTCAGGACGCGTTGCGGCCGGCCGCTGCGGCCTCGCCGCGCCGGTCGACCTCGAGCAGGCCGCGGCGAAATGCGATCGCCACTGCGTGCGTCCGCGTGCGGGCCTGCATCTTCATCCGCAGAGCGTGCAGGCGGCTGCGCATCGTCTTCGCCGAGATCGAGAGCTTCTCGGCGATCTCCGCGTCGGTGAGGCCGTCGGCCATCAGGTAGAGCAGCTCCAGCTCGCGCTTCGACGGCTTCGGCTGCTCGGACAGGGCGGCGATGACCTCCTGGTACCCGTCGAGCTGGTCGTTGTCAGGCTCCATCCGGTTGCTTATCGGCGGAACCGGGCCGGAGTATGAGCCCTGCGCGTGGAGGGACGAACGTCGTCCCCGAAAGGGGCACTGGCAGAGCCCTCGGGAGGCTCCTAGAGTCAGTCCTCTGGCGGCGGTCGAAAGGGGAGACACGTGGGGCTGAGGCGCACGCTGGTGGTAGCACCGGCGTTGCTGCTCACGATCGGGGCCGTGCTCGCGGGGGGCACGGCCTCGGCGGTCGACTCGCAGAATCCCTCCGGACACTTTCTCGGCGCCCTGGCAACACGGGGGTCAGGTGCGCAGGGCGCCGACTCGAGCTCCGCTTCGAGCCCGAACCTGACCTGGCACGGCGGCCCGGTGATGCACTCGAACGCCGTCTACACGATCTACTGGGCACCTGCGGGCTACTCGTACCAGTCCGGCTACGGCGCCTCGATCGACGCGTACTTCAAGAACGTCGCGGCCGACAGCGGCAAGAAGACGAACGTCTACGCCGTCGACACGCAGTACACGGACGCGTCCGGCTCTGCCGCGTACAGCTCGAGCTTCGCAGGCTCGTTCACGGACACGAGCGCCTATCCGTCGAACGGGTGCTCGGACGGTGCCTTCGCGAGGGTCTGCATCACCGACGCGCAGCTCCAGAGCGAGCTGACCGCGTTCGTCTCCGCGCACGGGCTGCCGACCGGGATGTCGACGCTCTACTTCGTGTTCTTCCCCATCGGCGTTGGCGGCTGCTTCGACTCGACGTCGACCGAGTGCACGTACACCCAGTACTGCGCCTACCACGGGTGGATCGGCAGCGGAGGGCCGGGCACGATCCTGTACGCGAACATGTCCTACGCCGACCAGCCGACCGCGGGCTCGGCGTGCGACATCGAGCCGTCGCCGAACGGCAACGACGCGGACGCGACGCTGAACGTCACGAGCCACGAGCACAACGAGGCGATCACCGACCCGCTCGGCACGGCCTGGTACGACTCGATCGGCTACGAAGACGGCGACAAGTGCGCCTGGACGTTCGGGACGCAGCAGGGTTCCACCCCGCACGGCGCCTACAACCAGGCGATCGGGAGCGGCGTCTACGAGCTTCAGCAGGAGTGGAGCAACCTGCTCTCCGGCTGCGTGCTGAACGCGATCCTCCTGCCGCCGGAGATCACGAGCTACTCGCCCGGCAAGGGCAGGGCGGGGACGACGATCACGCTCGCCGGCAAGAACCTCCTCGGCGCGTCGCAGGTCACGCTCCGGTCGGTTCCGGCGACGTTCACGGTCGTCTCGCCGACGAAGATCACGGCCCGCGTCCCGGCCGGCGTCTCGGGCCTCGCGTCGTGGACGGTGAAGACGCCGGGTGGCTCCGCGTCGAGCTCGCAGCTCTTCTGCGCGTGCTAGCTAGCCGGCCCGAAGCGAATATCCCCCTTTCGGGACGCGACCGGACTCGACAGCGCCCGAGAGGTCGCTTAGGCTTCCCGGGCTGTTTTCTTCGCCCCTTCTCTCGAAAGGTGTCTCCCAGCGATGAAGCGACTGCTCATCTTCGCAGGGCTGCTTGCGCTCGCCTCCACGGCGGCGCTCGTAGGCAGCCTCCAGTCGGCCAAGGGGTCGACTCCCCAGGTCCCCAAGAACATCGGCGGGGTCGTGCCGGTGATCGGCAAGCAGGTCGGCAACGCCGGCAACCCGCTGCTCTACCACGGCGGCCCGGTGATGACGACCAACAAGACGTACGCGATCTACTGGGTGCCGAGCGGCTACTCGATCGCGTCCGGCTACGACACGACGATCAACCAGTTCTTCACCGACGTCGCGCACGACAGCAACATGGGCACGAACGTCTACGCCACCGACACGCAGTACTCGAGCATCCAGTACAACTCGACCTTCGGCGGCGCCTACACGGACACGACCGCGTTCCCGTCCAGCGGCTGCCCGATCTACGAAGGCGACATCACCGAGTGCCTGACGGATGCGCAGATCCAGACCGAGGTCGACAACGCGATCTCGCACAACGGCTGGACGCGGAACGGCACCAACATGTTCTTCGTCTTCACACCGGCCGCCGTCGGCAGCTGCTTCGACTCGGGTGCCAGCTCATGCGCCTACACCGCGTACTGCGCCTACCACGGTACGACGAACTCGGGGGCGATCTACGCGAACCAGCCGTATGCAGCACACGCCGGCTGTGACGAGGGCCAGTACCCAAACGGCAGCTCCGACCAGGCCGATCCGACGATCAACGTCACGAGCCACGAGCACAACGAGGCGATCACCGACCCGCAGTTGAACGCCTGGTACGACGCGAGCGGGGAAGAGATCGGCGACAAGTGCGCCTGGAACTTCGGCGCGCTCAACGGCCCGAACGGCTCCGAGTACAACCAGACGATCAACGGGCACCACTACTTCCTGCAGATGGAGTGGTCGAACACCAACCCGACGAACCAGTGCGTGCAGACGTACTCGCTCGGCGGCGGCGGTGGCGGCAGCGTGCCGAAGGTCACCTTCCTCTTCCCGGGGAGCGGCACCGTGGGCACGACCGTCACGCTCACCGGCTCGCACTTCACCGGGACGACCGCGGTGAAGCTCGGCGGCAAGGCCGAGACCTTCACGGTCAACTCGGACACGAAGATCACGGCGAGGATCGTGGCCGGAACCCCGAAGGGCAGCAACCCGTTCCAGGTGACGAACTCCGCCGGCACGGGCACGAGCTCGATCAAGTTCAGCGTCCACTAGGACGTCTGTCTCGAGGGGGGCGGCTCCGGTCGCCCCCCTCCCTTTTCCGCCAGTAGCGTTCCTGCCATGAGCCAGGAGAACGTCGAGCTCGTCCTGAAGGGCTACTGGGCCTTCGTCGCAGGCGACCTCGACACGGTTGCGGGGATGCTCGACCCGGACATCGAGTGGATCTCGGTCGAGCCGGAGGACGCGGCCGACCATGACGGCGTGGTCGGCATCCTGGCCGAGCGGTTCGCCGAGGGCTACCGCGTCGAGATCGAGCGCTGCGTGGGCGTCGGCGACGACGTCGCGATCTCGTTCCGCGTCGCGGGCGAGGAGCGCGACGCCACGGACGACCGGCCGCTGCAGACGCGCCGGTACTTCACGGTCGGCCGCTACGCGGCGGTCGTCACCGTCGTCGACGGGCGCGTCCGCCGCGTGCAGGAGTACCCGCACCTGGCCGCCGCGCTCGAGGCGCTCGGGATCGACGACGACCACGCGTGAGCGGGTCCGCGCCGCAGTGGTGGGCCGTCCGCCGCGCGCAGAGCGGGAAGCCGGCCACGTATCGCTGCCCGTTCTGCGGGCGCCAACTGCACGCGATGAGCGAGCACGTCCTGATCGCGCCGGAGGGCGACACGGCTCACCGCCGGCATGCGCACGCGGAGTGCGTGAGGCGGGCGCGCGAGGCCGGGCGCTTCGTCACCTACGACGACTGGCGTGCGGCCGAGCGGGCGGCGTCGCCTCGGCGGTGGCGGCTTCCCTGGCGCCGATAGTGTCCAGGCCGTGCGTGTAGGCGTCCTCACCGGCGGCGGCGACTGCCCGGGGCTGAACGCGGTCATCCGTGCGGTGACGCGCCGCTCGATCGACCGCGGCCATTCGGTCGTGGGCGTGCGCGCCGGCTGGCGCGGGCTGATCGAGGACCACCTCGAGCCGCTCGGGCCACGCGAGATCTCCGGGATCCTCCCGCGCGGCGGCACGATCATCGGGACGAGCCGGACGAACCCCTACAAGGTCGACGGCGGCGTCAACCGCGTGCTCGCGAACTTCTCGCAGCACCTGGACGCGCTGGTCGCGATCGGCGGCGAGGACACCCTCGGCGTCGCGGCGCGCCTGAACGCGGAGGAGGGCCTGTCGATCGTCGGCGTGCCGAAGACGATCGACAACGACCTGTCCGGAACGGACTACACGTTCGGTTTCGACACCGCGGTCGCGATCTGTACCGAGGCGATCGACCGACTGCACACCACTGCGGAATCGCATAACCGCGTCATGGTCGTCGAGGTGATGGGCCGGCACACCGGATGGATCGCTGTGATGAGTGGCATCGCCGGCGGCGCGGACGTCATCCTGATTCCGGAGCACCCGCTGACCGTCGAGGAGACCTGCGAGGAGATCGAGAAGCGGCACCGGCGCGGCAAGGACTTCTCCATCGTCGTGGTCAGCGAGGGATACAAGCTGACGTACGCGACCGGCGAGCAGCGCGAGGTGACGCAGGAGGCGGCGCTCGACCAGTTCGGGCATGTCCGCCTGGGCGGTATCGGCGAGTCGCTGGCCGGGGAGATCGAGTCGCGGACGGGGTTCGAGACGCGCGTGACCGTCCTCGGGCACGTGCAGCGCGGCGGCACGCCGACCGCGCGCGACCGGGTGCTCGCGACGCGGTTCGGGCTCGTCGCCGCCGACCTCGTCGAGCAGGGCAAGTGGGGCCGCATGGCGGCGCTGCGCGGGAACGACGTGATCGACATCTCGCTCGCGGAGGCCGTCGCCGAGCTGAAGACCGTGCCCGAGAGCTGGTACGAGGTCGCCAAGGCCTTCTTCGGTTAGGCTCCCGGCGCGGTGGGCATGCTCGAGAACCTGCTGGGAGGAGACGCGGCGAAGGCACTCGGCGGCCTCGTCGAGCAGTTCGAGAGTGGCAATGCCGCGCAGGTGTCGCCGCAGGACGCCGCGGCCCATCACGACGCCGTCGCGAAGCACCTGACGACCGAGCAATACCGGCAGGCGGCGACCGAGGCCGCCGAAAAGCTCACACCCGAGCAGCGGCAAGAGGCCGGGACTCGGCTCGCGCAGGCGGCGAAGGCCCAGGGCAAATCCGTCCCGCACGCCGACCCGTCCAGCTCGGCGTCGATCGGGAGCCTGCTGACGCAGCTGAAGGACACGCCGGGCGGCCTCTCGTCGCTCCTCACCGCCCAGGGTGCCGAGAAGGAGGCCTCGACGCTGCTCTCGAACGCGGCCGTGCGCACTGCCCTCGTCGGCGTCGCCGCAACCGCGGCGAAGAAGTTCCTCTAGCGACGTCACGGGCCGGCCCCGAGCCGGGACAGGGCCGGGACGTCTCCTAGGTCACGTCGAGGAAGGGCAGGTAGGCCTCGAGGTCGAGCGGCAGCGGAGCCGGCACGTCGTCGGCTGCACAGGTCGTCACCGCGACGATGTTGCGCTCCTTCGCCAGAAGCCAGGACTGGTAGGCGTCGTCCTTCGCCAGCTTCGTCAGCGCCGCGACGATCGCCGGCCGCGCCAGCGACGGCGGCACGGCACCGAGCGGCAGCGAGTCTTCGACGGGCTGCACGCTCACCGGCCCGGCCGCGGTCTGCACGGTCGCCGCGCTGCCGGCGGGAAGCGCGAGCACGCGCGCCGGCGCGAAGCCGGCGAGCGCGACACCGCGCGTACGGCCGCCGAGCCAGGGAACAGGCGTCTTCGTCGTCACGAGCCGGGCGTCGATGTCCGCGTAGGCGGAGGCGAACGCCGACACGGCCGACGCGCTGACCGGCGGCACCGGCAGCCCGGCCTCGATCGCGTCGCGGCGGAGCTCTGCCGCCAGCGCCGCGCGCGCGAGCCCGCGATTCGCGTGCGCGCGGGCGAGCGCGGCGAGGTAGGCCGACCGGCTCCCGCCGAAGCTCGACTGGATCACCTCCTGCTCGGCCGCGTCCGTTTGCGCGCCGGTCACCGGCGCCAGGGACCGCGCCGTTCCCCAGCCGAGCGCGATCGAGCCCGCCGCCTCGTCGTCCCCGGTCACCGCGGTGAGCTGCCCGCGCGTCGTTGACGAGATCACGCCCTGTTTCCCGAGCGTGCAGAACACGCCCGAGGGAACCGACAGCAGGCCCTCCGCCAGCGACGAGTCGAAGCCCGACCCCGCCGCGGCAGGCCCGTCACACAGGTTCTGGTCGCGTGACCACAGGTACACGCAGGCCGCGGCCTGCTTGTCCGCGTCGAACGGAGACTTGTCCGTGTACGTCGCCCAGCCCCACGACCAGATCGTCTGGAGCCCGAGCTCTGTCGAGACCTGCCGCGCCGCCAGCGCGTCGAGCTTCACGTAGTCGTACCAATCCGCGGACGCCTTGATCCCGTCCCGACCGGAGACGCCCGACTCGAACTCCAGTATCAGCGCGAGTCGCGAGGCCGGAATGCCGATCGATGTGAACGCCCCGATCGCCTGCCGCATCTGCGTTCGCAGGATCCGGCTCCCCGCGATCGGACCCGCGGCGACCACCTCGGGAGCGGAGGGGAAGAACTCGCGGACGACGGTCGTCACCCCCGCCACGGCCCGCCACCAGTCGCCGGCCGTGTCACCGACGTACGGCGGCGTCGAGATCATCAGGAACGTGCGCGCGCCGCGTGCCGTCAGCTGCGTCAGCAGCGCGAGGACGTTCGCGCGATACTGCGAGTTCGAGACCGACCAGGGCGTCTGCGTCGTCGCGCCGAAGAGCTCGTTCTCCGCGATCAGCGGCGTCGCGCAACCCGTCTGCTTGACAGCGGCGTCGAACTCCGCGTTCGCGGCGTTGACGATCGTGGCCGGATCGGCCGGCGCGTCAGGTGTGCCGACTCGGCTCGGGAGCTTGAGGTCGAAGTAGATCGTCGCGGCGCCTGCAGCCCGCAGCGTCGCCGGCAGGGTGCCCGTGCCGGGCGGCGTCGCCAGGACCAGACCCGGCTTGGCGAACACCTGCTTCCAGAACGGGACCGTCGCGTCCGTGTAGTCGATCCAGAGCGGCGACGCGGACGGCAAACCGCACGGCCACGTGACGGCGCGCGACGACGACGCCCCGGCAGCCGCCACGGCTGCGAGCAAACAGAGAACGGCGACCCCGAGCCGTTTCACTCCTCCCATGGTGCCGAACCCTCACGACGGCCGTCGCGGCACGTAGACGGGAACGCCGTCGACGACGGCGGCGAGACGGTATGCCGAGGCGAGGATGGCGGCCGTCCGGCCGCTCGGGTCAGCCGCACCCGGCTTCTGCACCGCCGCCACCAGCGCCGGCTCGCGTGCTGCGAGCGTCCGGCGCGCGCGGTCGAGCACGCCGGGAATCGACTGCACGTTGCGCTCCCACATGTACGGGATCGCCGGTGCCCGGTCGGCCAGGTAGTAGACGTCGGCTGCACCCCAGAGCAGGAGCAGCTTCTGGCCCGGCCGGGTGTGCGTGTCCACGTAGCGGACGAGCGCGGCGTCGTGTCGGAGGTGCGTGTCGTCGGGCCAGATCGCCTTCGCCTGGGCCGCAGCGCTGTCGAACCAGACCGGCGCCGTCACCGCGACCGTCGCGATCGCCACACCCGCGGCGATCGCCGCGAGCACACGCCGGCGGCCGGCGATGATCGCCGCCACCCCGGCGCCCGCGAGGATCGAGAGCGGCGGCACGAGCTGGAGGTAGTAGTGGTAGTGGAAGTTCCCGCCGCCGATCACCCCGAGCGCCGCTGCGCCGAGCCAGAGCCTGACGAGGAGCGGTGATCCGCGCCAGCCGACGACGGCGAGCACGGCGAGCAGCCCGAGCCCTCTCGCCGCCGAGGGAAGCGAGTTCGCGAGCAGGTCGAGCCTGTGCACGAAGGAGCCGGTGACGATCGAGTCGCCGCTGCCCCGATACCCGACGACCGCGAACCACCAGCGGTGGAACGTGACCGCGCTCAGCGCGCCCGCGACGACCGGAAAGGCCGCGGCACCGACCAGCGTCAGGGCCGGCCCGAGCGCCCGCCGCCGCTCGGTCCATACGAGGTACGCGACCATCGCCAGCAACGCGTCGAACGCCGACTGCTTCACCATCAGTGCGCAGCCGCCGAGAAAGCCTGCAAGCAGCAGCCACGCGAGGCGTCGCGAGCGCAGATAGGACGGGAAGACGAGCAGGGCGAGGACCGCGACAAGCGACGCGACGAGCTCACCCGCGAGCGTGAACGACTCGACGAACGGCGACGCACCGGCCGTCGCCATCAGCAAGGCCGCCGCGATCGCCGCCGTCCGGCTGACGAGCCGCAAGGCGAGGAAGAAGGTCGCGACGACGACCGCCGCACCGACGAGCAGCGCGGCTACGCGGATGACGTCGGGCGAGCTCCCCGCCGCCACGACCGCCCGGAAAGCGAACAGGAGCCCCTGCGGCCGGTCGACCCAGATGTCCCGGTAGAGCGTGTCTCCCCGTGCCCACAGGCGCGCCGCCTCGGCGTACCCGCCCTCGTCCGCAGTCAGCGGGGCGTGCAGAAACGGCAGCCGGAGGAGCACCGCCAACGCCGCCGCGGCGAGCGCGACACCGACCGTGACGCGGGTCCGCACCGCAGTACCCTGGCACGGGAGAGGAGTTCGCGGACGAATGAAGAAACGCAGGGCGGGATGAGAGAGCAGAGTCAGATCGAGGACATGCGCGCCGCGATTCGCGGCGACCTCGAGCGCGCGCGTTCCCGCAACCCGGACATCTTCGAGACCGTCGCGGCGCAACCGGACCCCGAGCCGGAGCCCGTCGCCGTGGCCGAGCCGGCGCCCGAGCCCGTCGTCGAGCCCGAGCCGGCGCCTATGCCAGAGGCCGAGCCGGAGCCCGTGGTCGAGCCGGACCCGGAACCCGAGATGGCAGCCGTGCCGGAACCCGATCCTGACCCTGAGCCGTCAGCCGCTGACGAGCCCAAAGCTCGGCGCAGCTTCCTCGCGCGCCTCGCGTTCTGGCGCTAGTACCAACCGCCCGCGTGCACTCGAGGGCGTTTCTCCGTCCTGGGTCTATCTCTTGTCGATGAGCTTGGCGAGAAGCGTGATCGTCATTGCCAAGCCGTAGACGACGAAGAAGAGACCGATCCCGACGAGGACGCCGACCACGCCTGCTGCCGCACTGAGCGGCCGCAGCCAGAGCCAGGCTCCAACGCCGGCACCGATGCTCAGGCAGAAGCCGCCTGCGATGACCATGGCTCGCCCGGCCAGTGTCACATCGCGCTCCGTCAGATCGCGGATTCCGCTCATGTCATCGCGATCGCTCACCGTTCACCTCCGCGCACGTTCGGATCGACGTTCCCGAGGATTCGACCGCCGGAACACACGACACACGCTGCCGCGGGATTCTGACGAGAGGTCATGAGAGTCGCAACCCGCACGAGCGAATCCACCCACGAAAGACACCAGCCGGACCCGAGTCGTCGGGTCTCGCGCCTCGCGTTCTGGCGGTAGCTACTCGACGTTTCCGAACGATCCGAACACCGCGCCCACGGTCTTGAGCGCGATCTTCAGGTCGAGCCAGAGCGAGAAGTTCTCGATGTAGAAGTTGTCCCACTCGGCCCTGTCTGCGAGCGACGTCTTGCCGCGAAGCCCGTGCACCTGCGCCCAGCCCGTGATGCCGGACTTGACGCGATGGCGGTCGCCATAGCGGTACACCGTCTGCTGGAACTCGGACACGTACTCGGGCCGCTCCGGCCTCGGTCCGACGAGGCTCATCTCACCGCGGACGACGTTGATCAGCTGCGGCAGCTCGTCGAGCGACGACTTGCGGAGGAACGAGCCGACGGGCGTGCGGCGGTCCTCGCCTTCGACGCCGCCCGGGCCGAGGGCCTCGGGCGACACGACGCGGAGGTCGCGCTGCGGCGCCGAGCCCTCGCGCATCGAGCGGAACTTGAGCATGTCGAACGCCCGGCCGTCGCGGCCGGTGCGCGTCTGACGGAAGAAGATCGGCCTGCCCATGGAAGCCCACACCGCCAGGGAGAGCACTGCGAAGAGCGGCGACAGGAGGACGAGCGCCACGCCCGCGACGAGGCGGTCGACGGCGTACTTCACGTGGAACTCCCAGGTCTGCGGATCCGCGCGCCGCGGGGAGACGAGCGCGATTCCGCCTACGTGGTCGATCGAGTAGCGCTCGGGCATGCGCTCGAACAACCGCGGAACGACCGAGACGCCGATGCCGAGCTCCTCGCAGCGGCGCACGAGCCGGAGGAGGACGTCGTCCGGCGCAGTCGAGAACGTCACGATCACCTGCTGGATGCCGTAGCGAGCGATGGCCTCGTCGAGGTCCCAGCTTGCCCCGACGACCGGGACGCCCAGCTCCTCCTCGGTGTCGACGAGCGGTTCCTTGTCGAGGAACGCGACCGGCTTGAGGCCGAGCTGCGGTGCGGACATGAGCCGACGTGCGACGACGGCGCCGATTCGGCCGGCGCCGACGATCAGCGTCGGACGGATCGAATCGCCCTCTGCCCTGGCGCGGGTCTGCGTCCAGTAGAGCGCGGTGCGGCCAGCGGCCACGTAGGCGCAGGCGAATCCGGACAGCCGCAGGATGCCGTACGCGACCGGCACAGAGCCCGAGACGACGATCTCCGCCGTCACGACGAACGCGGCCGCGAAGGCCGTGCCGACGACGAGCCTCCGCACGTCGTCCAGCAGGTGCAGCCGCAGGCGCCGCGCATAGAGGCTGCGCGACGCGTACACGGCCATGACCGTGCCGACGAAGGCGACCATCCAGGCCGGCGAGGGCGTCGTCGAGCCCGCCAGCCGCCCGCCGAGCGCGGTCGCGCCGGCGGCGAGCAGCAGCATGGCGACGTCGACGCCGAGACAGGCGAGCGTCCAGCCCGACCCGGATCGCAGGTTCCTCGCGACCTGTGGCTGGGTGACGACGACTTCGTGCGCCCGTTCGGCGCTCGCCGTCTTGACTACTGACTCAGCCGAGCCCATTCAGCCCTGTCGATTCGTCTGTCTCGTTACGCCTTCGACCTGGCGAACCGCCGCAGGCCGACACCGAACGCGAGCAGCATCAGCGCGCCGGCCGTGATCAGCCCGAGGTCCATGCCGGTGAACGGCAGGCCTGGCGGAGGCGGCGGCACCACGTGATGGAACCCGTTGTGGTGGCCGTGCGAGTAGCCCTTCAGGAGCGTGCTGTTGTACGCCCTCTGCAGGTCGGCCTTCGAGTAGTGCTTGGTCAGATGGCCGTGCTGCACGTAGTCGTTGTAGATCTGCCGGGGCGTGGCGGAGAGCGCCGGGGACGCCCCGAGGAGCAGCACGGCGAAGACGCCGAGCAGCCCTCCAATGGTTCGTACACGCCTCATTCGTCCTCCTCTGGTCTCTTCAGCGGTTCTTCTCCCCAAAGAACCTCTCCGTCTAAGTGTTGGCGTTTTCGAGGAAAGGTCAATAGCCCCCGTTCGACTCCCCCGTTCGGGGGTTAAGACGGAAATTTGAGTCGGAGGCCCGATCCGCCGACATCTGTCCTATCGACAGGGATCACCCGTTCCTCCAGCCCGCGACGCTCCTGCGCGTCCTCCCCACGGCAGCCGTCGTCGCCGTGGCATTTGCGCTTGCCTGGCAGACGAACGGCAGCATCGACGCGTCCGACTGGCTGCCCTACGCGCTCGTGGTCGCACTCGTGCTCGCGGTCGTGCTCGTCTCGGGGCACGCACTCGTGCCGGACCGCTTTCCTCTGCGCGCGGCGGCGCTGCTGGCCACCTTCGGGCTCTGGACGGCGATCTCGATCTCCTGGAGCCCGCTGCCGTCGAATGCGCGTGACGACGCGCTCCTGTGCCTGCTCTACGCGGGTACCTTCCTCGTGCCGGTTCTGACGCTGCGCTCGCAGGCCGACCGACTGCTGGCGGTGGTCGTCGCGGTGCTCGGACTCGGCGTCCTCGCGCTCGCCACCCTGATCGAGAGCCGCGGCGCTGCGAGTGCGGGAGCCGTCTACACGGAGGCGCGGCTCGACTTCCCCGTTTCGTACTGGAACGGCGCTGCGGCACTGTTCCTCGTCGGCGCGTGGCCTGCGATCGCGCTTTCGGCAGACCGGAGGCTCGGAACGACGCTGCGCGCGCTCTCGCTCGGCGCCGCGACGGCCATGGTCACGTGCTGGCTGATGACGCAGAGCAAGGGCGGCGCCGTCGCACTCGCGATCTCCGGCGTCGTCTTCCTCGTCGTGACGCGCGAGCGGGTGCGCGCGCTTGTGCCGACGGCGATCGTCGGCGTGCTCGCCGCTCTCGGCGCCGACTCGCTCACCGCGCCCTACCGCGTCTCGGGACGCCTCGAGCTGCCTGCGATCCACCATGCCGGCAACGTCGCTCTCGCGCTGACGGGGGCAGCGGTCGTCTGGGGAGTCGCCTACGCGCTTCTCGACCGGTGGGTCACGGTCAGGAAGCGGATCGTGGCCCGGGTCGGACGGGGGCTCGCGATGCTGCTCGCGGTTGCCGTCATGGCCTCGGTGGTCGGCTTCTTCGCCTCCGGCGCGCACCCGATCGGCTTCGTGCAGACGCGCTGGGATTCGTTCAAGCAGCTGCCCACCCACGACACGGCATCGAGCCATTTCACGTCGTTCGGCTCGAACCGCTACGACTACTGGCGCGTCGCGCTGCTCGAGTTCGAACGCAACCCGCTCTTCGGGATGGGAGGGCACGGCTGGCCTGCGGCCTACCTCCGGTACGGCAAGACGATCGAAGAGCCCGAGCGGTCTCATTCCGTGGAGCTCGACGCGCTCAGCGAGACGGGCGTGGTCGGCTTCCTGCTGCTCGTCGGTTCGGGGGTGTTCGGCCTCGCTGCGGTCGCCCGCCGCCGGGGCGCCCCGATCCTGCCCGCAGCGCTGTTCGCCTCCGGCGTCTACTTCGCCGTTCACACGGCAATCGACTGGGTCTGGTCGATCCCGTCCGTCGGTCTAGCCGCGCTCGTGCTCGCGGGCATCGGCGCCTCGCGCGGCGGCCGTCCGGTGCTCGGCTCGAGGCCCGCACTCTCCGGCGCCGCCCTCGTCGGTGTCGTCGCGCTGGTCGGCTTCCTCCCGCCCTGGCTCTCCGCCCGGTTCACGGACAGCGCGTACGGCGAGAGCGGCTCGGCGCGCGCGAACAGCCTGTCGTGGGCCAGGACGCTCGACCCGCTCTCCGTCGACCCGCTGCTGACACAAGCCGCCCTGGCGAGCGGCGCGAACGACATCCCGCCGCTCCGCTCTGCCGTCAAGATCCAGCCCGCGGACGAGGAGGTGCACTACCTGCTCGGGGTCGCGTACCTGAACGCGCACCACCTTCTCGCCGCGCGCAAGCAGCTCGAGCTCGCGCTGAGCCTGTCTCCGCACGACGCCGGCATCGCAGACGCGCTCCGGCGCGCGGGCGTGTCGGGCGCCGGCGGAAAAGTCTGAAAACGCGCGATAGAATCGAGGTGCGGTGCCCTACCGGAAGGCGGAGATCCGGCCGTACCGGGCCGAGGACGAGAGCCTCCTGTTCAGCCTCGCGCGGGAGGCGTTCGGGGCGCACGAGACGTGGAGCGACGGCGGGACGCTGGCCGGGATCGCGGGCGACACGGTGTTCGTTGCCGATCTCGAGGGCGACCGGGCCGGCTACGTGGCGCTGTCCCGCGCCGGCGACACGGTGTTGATCGAGCAGCTCCTCGTCAGCCCGCGCCACGAGCACGAGGGCATCGGCAACCAGCTCGTCGACTACGCCGAGGGCTTCGCGATCTCGGAAGGAGCGGCGCGTCTGCAGATCGTGGTCGAGCCCGACAACCGGCGCGCGCTCGACTTCTACTCACGCCGCAGCTTCGTCCGCGCCGCGGACGACGTCCTCGAGCTCGCGCTGCCGCAGCGCTAGGCACCCGACGAGCCGCGCCTCAATCCGGACGCTTCACGAGCAGCCGCGCAGCGGCGAAGAAGACGATCCACACCGGCGCCATCGTCAGGACGAACGGGCGCAGCGTGTCGCTCGCCGAGTGTGAACCGCGGTCGAATGCGCGGAAGACGAGCAGCGTCCCGGCGAGCAGGAGCAGGGCGCCGAGCGCGACAAGCCCACGTCGTCCCACGGCGAAGAGCGTACCGCGTCGTCCGGCCCGGCTAGGCTCCCGCCGTGACCGTGCTCGCCACACAGGCCGAGCGGGACTCCGACCTCTTCGCGACCCGCCGGACGCGGATGGAAGCCCTCGTCGCCGAGTTGCGCAAGCGGACGGCTCAGGTCGCGCGCGGCGGCGGCGAGAAGGCGCTCGAGCGACACCGGTCGCGCGGGAAGCTGACGGCGCGCGAGCGGATCGACCGGCTCGTCGACCCGGGTGCGGCCTTCCTCGAGCTGTCCGCGCTCGCCGCCTGGGACGTGTACGACGGCGACGCGCCCGGTGCCGGCATTGTCACGGGGATCGGCGTCGTCGAGGGCCAGGAGTGCGTGATCGTCGCCAACGACGCGACCGTGAAGGGTGGCTCGTACTACCCGCTGACGGTCAAGAAGCACCTGCGCGCGCAGGAGATCGCCGAGCAGAACCACCTGCCGTGCCTGTATCTCGTCGATTCGGGCGGCGCGTTCCTGCCGCTTCAGGCCGAGGTCTTCCCCGACCGCGACCACTTCGGGCGGATTTTCTACAACCAGGCGCGCATGTCCGCGCTCGGCATCCCGCAGATCGCGTCCGTCATGGGCTCGTGCACGGCCGGCGGCGCGTACGTCCCGGCCATGTCGGACGAGACGATCATCGTCAAGGGAACGGGCACGATCTTCATCGGCGGGCCCCCGCTCGTGAAGGCGGCGACCGGCCAGGAGGTCTCGGCGGAGGAGCTCGGCGGCGCGGACGTCCATACGCGACAGTCCGGCGTCGCCGACCACTACGCGACGTCCGACGAGCATGCGCTCGCGATCTGCCGCGAGATCGTGCGCAACCTCGACCGCAGCCGGCCCGATCCGCCGTGGGACGTGTCCGCACCGGAGGAGCCCGCCGTCGACCCGTCCGACCTCTACGGCCTGATTCCCGAGGACTTCCGTCACCAGGTCGACCCGCGCGAGATCGTCGCCCGACTCGTCGACGGCAGCCGCTTCCACGAGTTCAAGGCGCTCTACGGCGAGACGCTCGTCTGCGGCTTCGCGCGGATCGAGGGCCATCCCGTCGGCATCCTCGCGAACAACGGCGTGCTCTTCGCCGAGTCGGCCCAGAAGGGCGCGCACTTCATCGAGCTCGCCTGCAAGCGCCGAGTCCCTCTCGTCTTCCTCCAGAACATCACCGGGTTCATGGTCGGCAAGGAGTACGAGGCCGGAGGCATCGCCCGCGACGGGGCCAAGCTCGTGATGGCCGTGGCCTGCGCGGACGTGCCGAAATTCACCGTCGTCACCGGCGGATCGTTCGGCGCCGGCAACTACGGGATGTGCGGGCGCGCGTACGGCCCGCGGCAGCTGTGGATGTGGCCGAACGCGCGCATCTCGGTGATGGGCGGCGAGCAGGCCGCGACCGTGCTGACGATGGTGGGCGACGCCGATCCCGAGGAGATCCGCGCCAAGTACGAGGCCGAGGGCAATCCGTACTACTCCACCGCCCGCCTGTGGGACGACGGCATTCTCGACCCGCTCGACACCCGCCGCGTGCTGGCGATGGGCATCGCCACGGCGCTGAACGCGTCGATCCCGGAGACGACGTTCGGCGTCTTCCGGATGTAGGAGGACGGTTTCGCGAAACGGTGCTAGCTGCAGTGCGCGATGTAGACGAGGATCGAGACGAACGCCACCGCGCCGCTTGCAAGAGAGGTAAGGAAGAGCGGCCGCAGGCGAGCGTGTCGTCTCTCGCGCAGCTCGGCTGGTGCAAAGGCACCGCAAGCAGTCAGATAGACGAAGTGACCAACGAACGCGACAGCCCCAGTGGTGATCGCCAACCACTTCCAGGCTTCGCAAGACATCGCACGCGAATCTAGCCGCTGTTTTGCGTGTTCTCTGTTTCACAAACGGCGTGATGAGCGTCGTGATGCAAGGACGCACGGAGCGGTCGTACCGGAGGGTGCGGCGCGACCGAGGACGCGGCAGTTCGGGGCTCAGCCCGTTCCGGCGACCCTCAGCCGCGTTTCGTCGAAGTTCCAGTGGTCAGGGAACGATCAGCTCGCGGACGCGGGCGCTCTTCCGGCCGGATTCGGCCCACACCACGCGCTGTTTGGAGATCCCGAGGCCGACGGGCGGCGGTGTGCTCAGCAGGCGGGTCGTCCTGCCGGTCTGCGTGTTCGCGAGCCAGAGCGCGCCGCCCGCGTAGTAGACGAGCCGTTGCCCGGACAGCGCGAGGCTCAGAACCCGTCCGTGCGCGTACAGCTTCCGCAGCAGGCGCCCGCTCGAGACGTCGCGAACCTCGAGCGCGGCGGCGGTGAGCAGCACGAGCGTCCGCCCGGAGAGCAGGACGCGCGACGCCCGGACCGGGATCACCGCGCCCGCGCGCTTGCCGGCGTGGTTCACGACGAGCGCCTCGTCCTTCGCCGGGACCGGGACGGTCGACGTCAGCCGGTGGAGGCCGGTGCCGTCGGCGTTGACGACGTAGAGATCGGCCGTGACGTTGGTCTGTCCGCGGCTGAAGACGATCTGCGAGCCGTCCGGCGACCAGGACGGGTGCAGGTCGCACTGCTTCGCCGGCGGGCTCGTGATCGCGTGCGCACCGGTGCCGTCGGGGGCGGAGATGACGATCTTGCAGGTGGACGAGGCGATCAGGGAGCCGTCCGGCGACCAGGCGGGGTCGGTGCCGGAGCCGATCACCCTGCGGTTCGCGCCGTTCAGCGCGGAGACGAGCAACTGGCTCTTCTCCTCGTCGTGGTAGGCGATCCGCGTGCCTCCCGGGGCGACCGCAGGGGTCTCCAGGAGGTCCGATCCGACCTTGAACAGCAGTCGGCTCTTGCCGGTCGCGAGCACGGTGGCCCAGAGCGATCCGTCGTCGCCGTTCGACCAGACCAGCCGCTTGCCGTCGGGCGTCCAGGCCGCCTCGTCCGCTTCGTGCGTCGACTCGACGAGCCTCGGCCCGCTTCCGTCCGCGTTCATGACGTAGAGCTCGAACTCGCTCTCGTACGCGATCCGGTGCCCGTCCGGCGACCAGGCCGGCTTGCCGACGTTCTCGTCGACCGACTCGCGCAGGAGCTTCCAGGCACCGCCGGACGACGACACGGTGTAGATGCCCGTGTTGCCGTCGCGGAAGCTGTCGAAGCCGATGCGGCCGCCGGCGATCCAGACCGGGCTGTCGCTGAGCGCGGCGCCGGCCGGCGTCGTCACCGCCGCCGCGATCCGGTTGCCGTCGACCGCCAGTGCCCGTACGCCGTTGACCGTCCCGACGCGGCAGCACTTCGGCGAGACTGCCCGGTAGAGCTCGCCGCGGGAACCGATGTCGCCGTTGTCCGCGTACACGAGCGTCGAGCCTCCGCCTGCCATGGGCACCGAGGGGACAGTGTGGTCACCCGCGTCGATCCCGCCCTGCCACCCGACGATCCACACCTGCTTGTCCGGCTTCCCGGGAACGCCGAGGGTTACTTCGGCGTCATCCTCTTCGTTCGACGCCGAGTAGGTCGTGAAGAGTGCGTGGCTGCCGGCCAACACGAGATCGCCGGGCCCGTTCTGGCCGGTCCCGCTCTGGCAGGTGTCGCCCTTCGGCGTCGTCAGCGTCGTGACCGGGCCGCCTGCGATCGGGCGGCTGCGGACGAGGATGCCGCAGGTGTCGTCCTCGACCATCCAGGCCATCCGCGCGCCGTCGGCCGCGAACGAGTCCATCGGTGTCGAGAGCGTGAGCACCGTCTGCGGCGTCGAGTTCCGCGCGGCCGGCCAGGCGGCGCCGGCTACGACGGCCGCTGCGATCGCGACGACGATGAGCGCTCTCCGCATCTCGCGCCAAGTGTGACACCGCAGGGCGGTTCTCGCACGGCGCGAAGTGGGTACGTCTGAGGACGTCTCTAGGATCGAGCAGGTGCCCAGACCGAGGGAGGTTTCAATCGTGAGAGCTCTGAGAGCCCTGCGCCCGTCCCCGGCGTTGGTCGTCGCGGTGATCGCACTCCTGGTCGCGCTCGGCGGCAGTGGCTATGCGGCCGTGGCGTTGACGCTGCCCGCGAACAGCGTCGGCACGACGCAGCTGAAGTCGAACGCAGTGATCTCGTCCAAGGTGAAAGACCATTCGCTGCTGAAGGCGGACTTCGCGAGCGGCCAGATCCCGGCCGGCCCGCGCGGCGCGCCCGGCGCGCCCGGACCGCCCGGATCGGCCGGTGCAAAGGGTCCGACCGGCGCCGCCGGACCTGCAGGCGCATCCGGATCCTCGCTGTGGGCAGTCATCAACCCCAACGGCACGATCGCGCGGAACAAGGGGGTTCTGAGCGAGAGCCACACGGCGACCGGCACGTACCGCGTCCAGTTCAACACGAACATCTCGGCGTGCGCGTGGCTGGCGACGATCGGCTCCGCCACCAATGTGACCTCGTTCGGGTTCATCGAAACCGAGCTCTCGACCGGGACCACGGACACGGTCCACGTCGAGATTCGCGACGTCACCGGTGTCGCAGCCGACCGTGGCTTCCACCTGGCCGTCTTCTGCTGAGTTCTGCCCCGCCGCGGGCGCCGATAGGGTGCCCGCGGCGGCGGGCCAGCCGATAGGTTCTCGCCATGCACACGCTCGAGCTGACCCCGGAAGAACTGCGCCTCGTTCGCTCGGCGCTCAAGTCGTTTCTGGACGACTTCGGCCACGAGGAGGCAGAGCTCGTCGCGCAGATCAAGGCGCTCCTCGCCAAGCTCCCGCCCGAGGACTGAGCGCGTGTCCGCGGCGGGCCCTCTCCGCGTCGAGCGCGACGGGCAGCTCTTGCGCATCGCGCTCGCCCGCCCCGATAGGCGCAACGCGCTCGACGCCGGTCTGATCGCCGAGCTGACGGCGGCGTTCGCGGAAGTCGGCGACACCCGCTGCGTCGTCCTCTCCGGCGAGGGAGACAGCTTCTGCGCCGGGGCCGACGTCGACTGGATGCGCTCCGCCGCCGGTCTCTCGTACGAGGAGAACGTCGCCGATTCGACGCGGCTGCGGCGGATGTACGAGGCGATCGACCGCTGCGCCGCGCCCGTCATCGCGCCGGTGCAGCGCTACTGCCTCGGCGGCGGCGTCGGACTCGCGTGCTGCGCGGATGCCGTCGTCGCGGCGGACGACGCGGTCTTCGCGTTCTCCGAGGTGAAGCTCGGGATCATCCCGGCGGTGATCTCGCCGTTCGCCCTGGCTCGCATCGGCCCGGGCGCGGCGCGGCGCTACTTCGTCACCGGCGAGCGCTTCGACGCCGCGGTGGCGCTGCGGATCGGCCTCGTGCACGAGGTCGTGGCGCGCGACGAGCTCGACGCCGCAGTCGACCGGATCGTCGCGGAGATCCTCTCCGCCGGCCCCGAGGCGACACGGCACGCGAAACGCCTCGTTCTCGACGCGCCGCTCGACGGTCTCGAGACGGCCCGCCGGATCGCGGAGCGCCGGACGAGCGACGAGGGGCAAAACGGATTGCACGCGTTTCTCGAGCGCCAAAAACCGGGCTGGACAGCCTGAGCGCCGCTCGCTAGAACTCTGGACGATGCTCGGGAGGCGCTTTCTTGTCGTCGTGGCGGCCGCCGGAGCCGCGTTCGGTGTCGCCGCAGCCGTCCATGCGAGCATTCCGGACTCGAACGGCGTGATTCACGCCTGCTACAACACGAGCCTTGCCCACGGAAGCCCCGTCGGGGCGCTGCGAGTCGTCGACACTGCAGGCGTGAACGGCCGCTGCGCGAGCTGGGAGAAGGCGCTCTCCTGGAGCGGACGGGGAGCGACTGGAACGACCGGGCCTGTCGGGTCGACCGGGCCCACAGGCCCAACCGGGCCGAGCGGCTCACGCGGACCGACCGGGGCAGGAGCGACCGGCCGAGCCGGATCGACAGGCCCCACCGGGGCCACCGGTCCGAGCGGCGCCCGGGGACCGACCGGGACGGGATCGACGGGAGCGCAGGGGCCGACCGGGAGCACGGGCGCGACCGGTAGGACAGGTGCGACCGGTGCGACCGGCCCTGCCGGGGCGGGCGCGCTGCTCGTGGGCAACAGCGGCGGCAACCTCGCCAACAACCTCTTCGTCGCCTTCGGCACCCTGGAATCCCAGTTCGATCACGCGGCACAGGTCGTCCAGACGGGAACCCTGCACGACCTCACGGTGGTTCTGACAGCGCCCCCCGGGCCCGGCGACGCAAGGACATTCGCCGTCTACGTCAATGGCATTCCAACGCTTCTCTCGTGCACGCTCGCCGACTCGAGCACGCAGTGCATCGACACGGTCGACACCGTCTCCGTCAACACCTTCGACCGTGTCGCAGTCCTGCAGACGCAGATCGGCCCCGTCGGGCCCGCAGTCGGGGCCTGGTCGCTCAGGCTGAGCTAGCCACGCAGCCCGCGGCCGGCGGCCTTGCGCAGCAGGACCGAGGTGACGCCGCCCGGGCGCAGCGGATCACGACGTCCCGGTCCGCTCGCGTGGCCTCGATCTCGACCGCGTCCCTCACGCCGCTCTCGATCGCGTCGGCGGGGATCTCCGAGCACGCGCCGACGATCGCAGCCGCGTCCGACTCGGCGACTTCCTCCGACGCAAGCCATTCGCGCAGAGCAGTGCGAAGATCCGCGAGCGCCGCCGGGCTCGCAGGCAACCCGAGGTTCAGCGGCTCCACAGCCGGATACATACCCCATGATTCGAGACGTGACGATGCACAAGCTCCTCGTGGCGAACCGCGGCGAGATCGCGATTCGCATCTTCCGCACCTGCCGCGAGCTCGGCATCGCCACCGTCGCGGTCGTCGCACCCGACGACTCCGGCTCGCTTCACGCGCGCTCGGCCGACGAGACCGTCGGGATCGTGAGCTACCTCGACCCGGCCGAGCACGTGCGCGCCGCTCAGGAGACGGGCGCCGACGCGATCCACCCCGGCTACGGCTTCCTCGCCGAGAGCCCAGACTTCGCGGCCGCGGTCGAGTCGGCCGGACTCGTCTTCGTCGGGCCGTCCGCCGACGCCCTGCGCCGCGGCGGCGACAAGCTGGCCGCGAAGGAGATCGCCCGCAGCGTCGGCGTGCCGGTCGTGGAGCAAGGCGACCCGGCGGAGATCGGCTTCCCCCTCGTGATCAAGGCGGCGGCAGGAGGCGGCGGGCGCGGGATGCGGGTCGTCCGCGACCCGGCCGACCTCGACGAGTTGCTCGCTGCCGCACAGCGCGAGGCGAAGGCCGCCTTCGGCGACGAGCGGGTCTTCTGCGAGCGCTACGTGGAGCGACCCCGCCACGTCGAGATCCAGCTGCTTGCCGACGGGCACGGCAACGTCGTCTCCCTCGGCGAGCGCGAGTGCTCCGTCCAGCGCCGCCACCAGAAGGTGCTCGAGGAGTCGCCGTCGGTCGCCGTCCACCCCGCGCTCCGCGCCCGCATGAGCGAGGCAGCCGTCGCGTTCGCGCGCGCGATCGGCTACCGCAGCGCCGGCACCGCCGAGTTCATGGTCGACGGGGAAGACTTCTGGTTCCTCGAGCTCAACGGCCGCATCCAGGTCGAGCACCCGGTCACCGAGCTCGTCACCGGCCTCGACCTCGTGGCGGAGCAGCTCGTAATCGCCTCGGGCGGCCAAGTAACACTGTGTTACAAGGTCGAGGGGTCCGCGGTCGAGGTGCGGCTCTACGCCGAGGATCCGCGATCGTTCCTGCCGCAGGCCGGGCGGATCGAGCGGTTGCGGCTGCCGACGACGATCCGCGTCGACGCGGGCGTCGAGGAAGGCGACGAGATCGGCCTCGGCTACGACCCGATGATCGCGAAGCTCATCTCGCACGGGCGGACGCGCGAGGAAGCGCTCGACCGGCTGGCGGACGCGCTGCGCCAGACGGCGGTCGAGGGCGTGACGACGAACCTCCCCTTCCTGCGCTGGCTCGTCGCCCATCCGAGCCTGCGCGCCGGCGAGACGACGACCGCGTTCCTCGTCGAGCACCCGCCGCTCTCGGCGCCGCCGGCTCGTGCGCCCGAGCCTCCGTGGCGCGGCCCGTTCCGGCTCAACCTCCCGTCTCCCCCGCCCGCGCCGCCGCCGGATGCGGATGCCGCGCAGAGTGTCCACGGGCCGGGCGGAGGCGAGAGCGCGGTGACGGCGCCGATGCCCGGCACGGTGATCCGGGTGCTCGTCGGCGAGGGCGACACCGTCGCCGCCCGGCAGCCGCTGCTCGTCCTCGAGGCGATGAAGATGGAGACGCCGCTCGTCTCGCCGTACGAAGCGGTCGTCCGGCGAGTGCACGTGAGCGAGGGCGACCGTGTCGCGGGCGGAGCGCTCCTCGTCGAGCTCGACGAGTAGCTACGCCGCGAACGCGTCGCGCAGCGCGAGCGCAGCTTCCGCGATCGCGTCGTTCGCGCGATCCAGCATGGCCGGCATGCGGAAGAAGCCGTGGATCATCCCGTCGTAGCGGCTCAACGTGACGGGGACGCCCGAGTCGGCCAGCAGGCGGGCATATGCCTCGCCCTCGTCGCGGAGCACGTCGCACCCGGCCGTGATCACGAGCGCCGGAGCCGTCCGCGACACGTCCCCCGCGCGAAGCGGGGACGCGTCCGGGTGGAAGCGGTCACCGTCGCCCGCGGGCAGGTAGTGATCCCAGAACCAGCGCATCGAGACCGCGGTGAGGCCGTGGCCGTCGGCGAACTCGCGGTAGGTCGACGTGTCCAGGTCGGCGTCGCAGACCGGGTAGACGAGGAGCTGGAGCGCGAGCGGCAACCCCGCGTCGCGGGCACGCAGGGCGCAGACCGCCGCCAGGTTTCCACCGGCGCTGTCACCGCCGACGGCGAGCGCACCCCGACGGCCACCGACCTCCTCGGCGTTCTCGGCAACCCAGGTCGTGGCGTCCCACGCGTCGTCGACAGCCGACGGAAACCGGTGCTCGGGTGCGAGCCGATAGTCGACCGCGCAGACGACGCAGCCCGAGAGCCGCGCCAGCGTCGCGCACAGCCCGTGGTGCGAGACCAGGCTGCCGGTCACCCAGCCACCGCCGTGGAAGTAGACGAGCACCGGCGCGGGCGACTCGTCGGGCCTGTAGACGCGCACGGGAACTCCGCCTGCCTCCCGGTCCTCGAACGGCACCTCGACGAGCGGTCCGAACAGCTCGGCGGCAGACTCGTCGCCCGCCTTTCGCACCTCCGCCGGAGTCTGCTCGCTCATCGGCGGGACGCCCAGCGCACGGACGCGGTCGAGAAAGGCCTCCGCCTGCGGATCGAGCCGGCTCGTCAGCCGAGGAAATCCTTGAGCTTCAGCGCCGCACCCACGTCACCGCTGACCTTGAGCTTTCCCGTCATGTACGCCGTCAGCGGGTTCTGCTTGCCGTCGAGGATGCGCCCGAAGGTCTCCTCGGAGGCCGAGATCGTGCAGTCGCCGCCCTGGTCGCCCTCGTCGACCACGAGCTTCCCGTCGGCAACCTTCACGGTCCACGTTCCTGCGCCGTCGATCGCGAAGACGTACCTCGAGTCGATGCCTTCGATCCGGCGTCCGTTCGCCCGCTCAGGCAACGACTCGAAGAATTCCTTCGCGCTCTGACTCACGACGCGAGGCTATCTCACGACGGCGCCATCTCGGGCGCGAGCCCGCGCGGTGCGCGCGAGGACGGCAGCACGACCGTGAGGGCGGCGCCGAGCAGCGGTGCGGCAGCGCAGATGTAGAACGCAGTCTTCAGGTCGACCGAGTCTGCGACGGCACCGAGGATGACCGCCGCGACCCCGCCGAGACCGATCGAGAGCCCGATCGAAAGCCCGGACGCCATGCCGATGTGGCGCGGGAGGTACTCCTGGCTCATCACCATCGTCACGCCGAACGTCCCGACCACGGCAGGCCCGATCACGCAGAGGGCGAGTGCCCCGGGCACGCCGCCGACCAGCACGAAGACGAGGATCGCCGGCGGGACGATCAGGTTGCTCGCAAGCAGGACAGGACGGCGTCCGAAGCGGTCGGCCGCGGGGCCTGCGAACAGCGTTCCGATCGCGCCGGTCACGAGCATCAGCGCGAGCAGGTGCGCGCCGTACGACTTCGAGTGGCCGAGGACGGTGTGCTCCCAGAGCGGCACGAACGTCAGCAGCCCGAACCAGGCGACGCTGCGGAGAGCCACGATCGCGAGCAGGATGACGAGTGCGCCCGGCCGCTCTTTCTCGGTCGACGCAGCGGTCGCCGCTCGCGCCCCGTGACGCTCGAGCGCGACCAGGTAAGCCGCCACGCGAAGCAGCATCGCCGCGACGACGAGGCACGGCACCATCAGCAGGAGGCCGCCCTCGAGGCCGAAGGCGACGACGATCGGCGTCGTCACGAGCGCTCCGAGCGCGTAGCCGATGTTGCCGCCGACCGAGAACAGCGACATGCCGCTCGCCCGCCGGTCTCCGCTCGCGTACGCAGCGAACTTCGATCCTTCCGGGTGGTAGGCAGCCGTGCCGAGGCCGCTGACGACCACGCACAGCACGACGAGCCCGTAGGCGGGAGACGCCGCCGCGAGGGCGATGCCGATTCCGGCCACGGCCACGCCAGCCGGGAGCAGCCAGATCGCGCCTCTCCGGTCCGACCACAGGCCGAACAGCGGCTGGATCACGGAGCTGGAGATCGACGACGCGAGGATGAGTACGGCCGCGAGCGTGTACGAGAGGCCGAAGCGGTCCTTGAAGAACGGGAGCAGCGCCGGCAGCGATCCGCCGGCGAAGTCGACGGCCAGATGGCCGGTCGACAGCGCCAGCATGCCCCGCCGGTCGATACCCGCCCGCATGCCCTGAGCCTACTTGCCGCAATCGGGGCCACCTCCGCCGGAATGGACACCGAAGCACCGGGCTTCGCGCCTCCGGCCGTGTGCCCGGAAACGCGTCGGAATCGGCACGGAATCGGCACGGTGCGGTGCGCCTTTTCTCGTTACCCTCGCGGTGCGGGCGGCGGGACGACGCCCCGCCCTTTGGGTGGGGGTGCGGTCTCGCTCCGGCCCGGCCGGTGCTCGGCCCGGGACTTGGGGTAGCATCGCCGCGCGATGCAGATCGACGTCGCTGCACAGGCGCCCGACGGCGCCACCCTTGTCGTTCCCGTCGCCGACCCGCCCGGACAGCTTCCCGAGCCGGCCGGCGGAGTCCAGGCACTGCTCGACTCCAACGACGCAACCGCCGACCGCGGCGCGGCACGGCTCGTCCGGCTCGGCGAGCGGCGCGCGGTCGTCGCCGGTCTCGGCCCGCGCGACGAGCTCGAGCCCGACGCGATTCGCGACGCGGCCGCGGCCGCCGTGCGCGAGCTCTCGGCCACCGGCGGCGGGTCCGCCGCCTGGCTGATCGACGAGTCGCTTCCGCTCTCCGCCGAAACGCAGGCGCGCGCGGCCGTCGAGGGCGCGATCCTCGGCGCCTACGACCCGGGGGCGCACAAGACGAGCTCGCGGCCGCAGCAGCTCGAGCGCCTGACGCTCGTCGGCAACGACGCGCTCGCTCCCCAGGCCGCTCGCGCCGCCGTCGTCGCCGGCTGGACGAACCACGCCCGCGACCTTGCCAACGCGCCGGCCAGCGAGTTGACCCCGGTGACCTTCGCGGACCGCGCCGCCGAGCTCGCCGGCCGCTTCGAGACGGTGACGGCCGAGGCGCTCGAACCCGACGAGATGGAACGCCGCGGCATGGGCGCGCTGCTCGGCGTCGGCCAGGGCAGCCACAACTCGCCCCGGCTGATCGTCCTCCGCTACGAGCCGCCGGCGCCGGCGCGCGCACGGATCCGCCTCGGCCTCGTCGGCAAGGGCATCACGTTCGACAGCGGCGGCATCGCGCTCAAGCCGCCGACCTACATGGAGGAGATGCGCGGGGACATGTGCGGCGCGGCCGCCGTCGTCGCAGCAACCGGCGCGATCGCCGAGCTTGGTCTGCCGATCCGCGTCCTCACCGTCGTGGCCGCAGCAGAGAACGTCATGGGCGGCGGGAGCTTCCGGCCGGGTGACGTCCTCACGGCCTCGAACGGCACGACGATCGAGATCACGAACACCGACGCCGAGGGCCGGCTCGTACTGGCCGACGCGCTCGTCTACGCGCGTGGCGAAGGTGCCACCCACATCGTCGACCTGGCCACGCTGACAGGCGCGATGAGCCGCGCGATGGGCGACATGTACTCCGGAGTCTTCTCCAACGACGACGGCTGGCGGCAGCAGATCGTCGAGGCGGGCGAGGCCAGCGGCGAGCGCGCCTGGCCGTGGCCCCTGCACCCGCGCTACCGGAGGCTGATCCAGTCGGACTTCGCGGACATCAAGAACCACTCCCTGCGCGCCCAGGGCATCCCGGTCTACGCCGCGGAGTTCCTGAAGCACTTCGCGGGCGAGGGCCCCTGGGCCCATCTCGACATCGCCGGCCCGGCCTTCCTGACATGGTCGCGCGGCGACTATCTCTGGCAGCGCGGCGGTACGGGCTACGGCGTGCGACTCCTCACGGAGCTCGCCACCCGAGTCTCGACGTGAACTTCGACCTCTCCGACGAGCACGAGCTGATCCGCCAGACCGTGCGCGACTTCGCGGTCGATCGCGTCGCGCCGGTCGCCGAGGAGCTCGACCGCGAGCACCGCTTCCCCTACGAGATCGTCTCCGAGCTGGCCGCGCTGGGCCTGATGGGCATTCCCATTCCGGAGGAGTACGGCGGCTCCGGCGGCGACACGGTTTCGTACGCGATCGCGATCGAGGAGCTGACCCGGATCGACTCGTCGGTGGCGATCACGGTCGCGGCCCACACGTCGCTCGGGACGATGCCGATCCTGCTCTTCGGAAACGACACGCAGAAGCGCGAGTGGCTACCCGAGCTCGCGTCCGGTCAGAAGCTGGCCGCGTTCGGGCTGACCGAACCCGGCGCAGGCTCCGACGCGGGCGCGACGCAGACCAGCGCCGAGCTGCGCGACGGCGAGTGGGTCGTGAACGGCGCCAAGATCTTCATCACCAACGCCGGGACCGACGTCAGCGCCCGCGTGACGATCACGGCGCGCACGGGCGAGGACGAGATCTCGAACATCGTCGTCCCGAACGGCACACCCGGCTACGTGATCTCGGCGCCGATGGAGAAGCTCGGCTGGCGCGCCTCCGACACGCGCGAGCTGTCCTTTCAGGACTGTGCCGTCCCGGAGGAAAACCTCCTCGGGGAGCGCGGCCGCGGCTTCCACCAGTTCCTCGAGATCCTCGACGGCGGCCGGATCTCCGTCGCGGCGATGGGCGTCGGACTCGCCCAGGGCGCGTACGACCTCGCGAGCGCGTACGCGAAGGAGCGCCACCAGTTCGGCCGGCCGATCGCGTCCTTCCAGGCGATCCAGTTCAAGCTCGCCGACATGGCGACCGAGATCGAGGCGGGCCGCCAGCTCGTCTACAAGGCCGCCTGGCTGAAGGATCAGGGACGCCCGTTCGCGCTCGAGGCGGCGATGGCGAAGCTCTACACGGGCGAGCTCTCGCAGCGAGCGGTCAACCACGCGCTGCAGATCCACGGCGGCTACGGGTTCATGGAGGAGTACGCGATCTCACGGCTCTACCGCGACCAGAAGGTGCTGGAGATCGGGGAAGGCACCAACGAGGTGCAGCGCATGGTGATCGCGAAGCATCTCGGTTTCTGACGCGGTAGCCTCGCCTCGTGCTGTTCCGGCAGTTCGTGGACGAGGATCTCGGCTGCGCCTCCTACCTCGTCGGCTGCGAGGCGTGCGGCGAAGCGGTCCTCGTCGATCCGGCCTACGCGATCGAGCAGTACCTCGAGGAGGCTGCGCGCCGGGACGTGCGGATCGTCCGGGTTCTCGAGACGCACACGCACGCCGACCACGTGTCGGGACACGGCCGGCTGGCGCTCGAGCACGGTGTTCCCGTCTCCGTCCACTCGGCCGCAGAGGCCGAGTACCCGCACGACGCACTGTCCGACGGGGACGAGATCGCGGTCGGGAACGTCTCGCTCCGCGTCATCCACACCCCCGGCCACCGCCCCGAGCACTGCTGCTTCGCGGTCACCGACCGGACGCGGGCCGACGAGCCGTGGCTGCTCCTGACCGGCGACTCGCTGTTCGTCGGCGACGCGGCGCGCCCGGACCTGGCCGTCGAGGCGCGCGAGGGCGCCGAGGGGCTCTTTCACAGCCTGCACCGGCTGCTCGAGTTCGACGACGGCGTCGAGGTCTATCCCGGCCACGTCGCCGGGTCACTGTGCGGAAAGGGAATGAGCTCGAAGGGATCGACCACGATCGGCTTCGAGCGGCGGTTCAACCCGGCGCTCGCGCTCGGCACGGTCGAGGCGTTCGTCGCCGAGTCGGCAGCCGTGTCCGCGCCGAGGCCGCCGAACCTCGAACGCATCGTCGAGCTGAACCGCGGGCCGTTCCTGGGCGCTCCGCCGGAAGTGCCGAGGCTCGACGCGCCGGGCGAGGCGCCCGTGCTCGACGTGCGGCCGTTCGCCCTCTTCGCGACCGGTCATCTGGCGGGCGCTGTGAACGTGCCTGTGTCCGGACACTCGTTCGCGACGAAGGCGGCGTTCCTGCTCGGCGACCAAGCGCCGGTCGTGCACGCCGAGACACCCGACGAGTCGGCACGTGCGATTCGCGGTCTGCGCTCAGTCGGGTTTCTGGATCTCGCCGGGAACCTCGTCGATCCCGTCGCCGGCGCAACGACAACGCTCCCCTCCGTCGGCATCGACGAGTTGCGCGAGTTGCTCGCGGAGGGATCGGCAGAGCTCGTCGACGTCCGCGAGGACGGCGAGCGCGCCGAGTCTCCGCTTGCCGGAAGCCTCGACGTGCCCTACCGCCTTGCCGGCGAGCTCGCGCCGACATTGCCCCGCGACCGCATCCTCGTCACGGTCTGCGAGACGGGCGCGCGCGCAGCGGTCGCCGCGAGCGTGCTGTCCGCGCACGGCCTCGACGCGCGGCCGCTCATGGGCGCCGGCGTGACGGAGCTCCGGGCGCTCACGGCGACCGAGACGGCACAGATTCGGCACTGACGCCTCTCCCACCGGTGAGCCCAGGGACACGCCTGCCGTGGACACGGCCGGTTCGGGCCTGTCAGGTCAGGCGCTCGACGTCGTAGCCCCAGCTGCGCATCGTCTGCACCAGCACCTCGCAGTGCTCCTCGTCGCGCGTGCCGAGGGTCAGCTCGATCCCCGTCTCGGTGACGCCGATGTCGAGTCCCTCGCGGCGGTGCTCGACCCCGATCACGTTCATCCGCGCCTCGCTGACGAGCGAAAGGAGCTTGAACAGCTCGCCCGGCCGGTCGGGCACGCGCGTGCGGACGACGAGATAGCGGCCGGCTGCCGAGAGCCCGCGGCGCGCGACCGACATCAGCAGCGTCGCGTCGATGTTCCCGCCCGACAGGAGCGCCGTCACCGGCCCGTCGCCGTCGACGCGCCCGGTGAGCAAGGCCGCGACCCCCACCGCCCCGGCGCCCTCGACGACGAGCTTCGTGCGCTCGAGCAGCAGCACGATCGCCTCCGAGATCTCCTCGTCGCTCACCTCGATCATCGACTCCAGCGTCTCACCGAGGATGGCGCGCGCGATCTCGCCGGGGTGCTTGATCGCGATCCCGTCCGCGATCGTCTGCTCGCGCGCCGCGCGGACGCCGATCAGCCGCGTCTTCGGCGCGACCGCACGCAGCGCGACCGCGATGCCCGCGGCAAGCCCGCCGCCGCCGACCGGCACGAGCACGGTTCCCGGCTCCGGCGCCTGCTCGACGAGCTCCAGGCCGACCGTCCCCTGGCCTGCCACCACGATGTCGTCCTCGTACGCGTGGACGAACGTCGCGCCGGTCGCCTCGACGTGCCGGCGCGCGGCGGCGACCGCGTCCTCGAAGCTCGCGCCGGCGAGCTCGACGTCTGCCCCGTAGCTCCGCGTCGCGTCGATCTTCGCCATCGGCGCGTCTGCGGGCACGAAGATCGTCGCGGCGATGCCGGCTTCACGGGCTGCCCAGGCAACGGCCTGGCCGTGGTTGCCCGCACTGGCCGCGACGACCCCGGCGCTGCGCTCGTCGGGCCCGAGCGTCGAGATCCGGTTGTAGGCACCGCGGATCTTGAACGAGCCGGTGCGCTGGAGGTTCTCGGCCTTCAGCATCACGTCGCGACCGGCAAGCCGCGAGAACGTCTCCGATCGGAAGACAGGCGTGACGCGAGCGACGCCGTCGAGCCGGGCGCGCGCCGCTTCGATGTCAGCGAGGCCCGGCACCGTCGTCGATGTGGAAGACCTTGTCGAGGATCTCGTGGACGGCGGACAGAGGATCGAGCTCGCGTCGCTGCACGGCGTCGAGGACGCGTCGCAGCTCGGGATCGTCGCTTACCGTCCGCTCCAGGTGCGACTTCGCCCGCGACGACGCGACTGCGAAGACCTCCTGCGCCAGGTTTCGGCGACGGCGCTCTTCCAGGAGGCCCGCCTCCTCGAGGTGTCGGCCGTGCGCCTCGATCTCGGCCCACAGCTCCGCCACGTTCTCGCCGCGCGCCGCTTCGGTGAGCACGATCGGCGGCCGCTGCTCCCGGTCGGGATCGAGCGCGAGAATCGAGCGCACCTCGGTGAGCATCGTCTTCGCCGCCGGATGATCCATCTTGTTGACCGCGATCACGTCGGGAATCTCCATGATTCCGGCCTTCAACGCCTGGATCGCGTCGCCCGAGCCCGGCATGAGCACGAGCAACACGGTGTCGGCGATCCCGATCACCTCGACCTCGCTCTGCCCCGTGCCCACGGTCTCGACGAACACGACGTCCTTCCCCGCCGCGTCCAGCAGGAGCACAGCCTGCAACGTCGCCTCGGCCAGGCCGCCCAGGTGGCCGCGCGTGCCCATCGAGCGGATGAAGACGCCTGGATCGAGGAAGTGCTCCGCGAGCCGGATGCGATCGCCGAGGAGCGCTCCCTGCGAGAAGGGGCTCGACGGGTCGACGGACACGACGCCGACCGACTTGCCCTGCTCGCGCACCTCCGGAATGAGCGCGGCGATCAGGCTCGACTTGCCGACGCCGGGCGGCCCTGTGACACCGACCGTATACGCGCGTCCGGTCTCCGGATAGAGCTCGCGGACGAGCTCTGCGGCGAGCGGGTCCGAGTTTTCCACGAGCGAGATCGCGCGGGCGAGCGCTCGGCGGTCTCCGGCCCGAACGCCGTCGACGAGACGCTCCCGCGTCCAGGTGCGCCGGTCGGCCAAGCTAGGAGGTCGGGGACGGCGCAGTCCCGGGCGACGCCGCCACGTCGCTCATCGCGCCCACCCGTCTCGTCATCGCGCTGCCGACCACCGCCGCGACGGCGGCGAGAACACCGGCGCCTGCGAACACCCAGCGCGCGCCGACAGCGTCGAGGATCGGCCCGGCGACGGCCATCCCCAGCCCGAGCAGCGCGAAGTTGACGCTCATGATCGTCGTGAACGCCCGGCCGCGAAGGCGGTCCGGCGCACCGCGCTGCACGAGCAGTGTGTTGCACACGATCGCCGTCCCGTTGCCGGCGCCGCCGACGATCATCGCGATCGCGGCCACCCACACGTCCGGCGACAGCGCGGCGGCCAGCGTCCCGAACGAGACGAGCGCGAGGCTCGAGCCGTACACGAACGACACGTTCCGACGCTCGAGCCAGGTCGGCGCGTACAGCGCGCCGACCACCTGGCCCACGCCCACCCCGACCCAGAGCATCGCGTAGCCGAAGTCCCCGGAGCCGAACGTCTCCTTCGCGAGGAAGATCTCTCCCACGTTCACACCGGCGTTCGTGAGCATGGCCAGGTTCCACGAGATGAAGACCGCGAGCAGCACGCGCGAGTGGAACACGAGCGCGAAGCCCTCCTTCAGCTCGGCGAGGTACCCCGCGCTTTCGTGCCCGTCGTCCCGGGCATCCAGGCTGTTCGCGGGAATCGTGGCGAGAAGCAGGGCCGAGACCGCGAAGCTGGCCGCGTTGACCGCGTAGCTGGCGTGCGGCCCGGCGGCGGACACGACGATGCCTCCGAGCAACGTGCCGAAGATCACCGTCATGTAGCCCGTCGACCGGAGCAACGAGTTCGCGGCCGGGAGGTCGGAGTCGTCGACGATGTTCGGCAGGCCGGCCATGGACGCGGGCCGGAAGAAGCCGGCCGCAAAGCCGGCGACCGTCGCGAGCGCGACGATCTGGCCGGGCGTGCCGGCGAAGATCAGCGCGACGAAGACGAGCATGCTGACGAGGTCCGAGCCGACCATGATGCGCCAGCGCGAGAAGCGGTCGACGAGCGGCGCGAACGCCAGGCCGATCACCACCGACGGCAGGAAATCGGCGATGAGCAGGGCGCTCACCCACTTCGCCGAGTGAGTCCGGTCGTAGACGTCGACCGTCAGCGCGATCACCGCCAGCCACGTCCCGACGCCCGACGCCGTCGTCGCCAGGAAGAGGGCGCGGAAGGTGGGCGCCCGGTCGAGGAGGCTCAGCTGGCGTCGTGGCCCGGCGAACACGGGACGCGAACGGTAGCTGGGTTACCGGGCGGGCGCTCGAACCCGGCCGAGCGCCCCAGACAGGAACTCGTGCTCGTCCGGCGTGCCGACGGTGACGCGGATCGCCCCGGGCGCGCCGAAGCCGTGCGTAGGCCGCACGATCGCGCCTTCCCGCAGCAGCCGCTCCTGGAACGGCCGCGAGTCCTCGCCGAGCTCGACGAAGACGAAGTTGGCGACCGCACCCTCGACCGGCTCGAGGCCGTGCTCCCGGAGAACGCCCTCGAGCTGTGTGCGGCCCACGTCGTTCAGCTCGCGACGGCGGCGCAGCTCGTCCGGATCGCCGAGACTCGCGAGGGCGGCCTCCTGCGACGGCGTGGCGACGTCGAACGCGCGCCGCACCTTGGAGAGCTCGGTCACGACCGGCGCCGGCGCCACGGCGTAACCGACGCGGAGCCCGGCGAGGCCGTAGATCTTCGAGAACGTGCGCAGGACGACGACGTTGCGTCCGGCTGCGAAGTACTCCGCGACGGCGTCCGGGTAATCCGGCCGGTCGATGTACTCGAAGTACGCCTGGTCGACGACCGTGACGACATGCTCCGGCACGCGCTCGAACCAGCGGTCGACCTCGGCCCTCGTGTTCATCGTGCCGGTCGGGTTGTTCGGCAGGCACAAGTAGGCGATCTTCGTCCGCGGACCGATGGCGTCGAGCATCTCGTCCAGGTCGTAGCGGTGATCTGCGAGCGGGACGAGCCTGGGTGTGGCACCGAGCTTGCGGCAGCCGATCACGTAGCTGACGAACGACGGCCAGCCGCAAACGATCTCGTCGCCGGGATCGAGGTAGATCTGCGACAGGCAGTCGATCAGCCCGTCGGCTCCGGCGCCCGTGATCACCTCCTCGAAGGCGACTCCGTGGCGCTCGGCGAGTGCGGCCCGCAACCGGTATGCGCCGCCGTCCGGATAGCGGTTCAGGCCGTGGGTCGCGCGGCCAATCGCCTCCAGCGCCGCCGGGAACGGACCGTGCGGGCCTTCGTTCGAGGCGAGCTTGACGACGCGGTCGATGCCGAGCTCGCGCTGCACCTCCTCGACCGGTTTGCCCGGCTCGTACGGGACGATGCCGCGGAGCGCTGTCGAGAAACGGTCGCTCGCGTCCATCGTTTGACTCTACCGCTCGACTACGCTTCCTCCTCGCGTGGAGATCGGACTCTTCCCGCTCGAGCTCGTCCTCTTGCCGACGGAGCGCGTCCCGCTCCACATCTTCGAGCCGCGCTACAAGGAGCTGATCGGCGAATGCCTGCGGAGCGGCGACGAGTTCGGGCTCGTGCTCGAGGACGAGCAGGGCCGCCGCGAGATCGGGACGCGAGCCGCGGTCGTCGAGGTGTTGCAGGTGTTCGACGACGGGCGCATGAACGTCGTCGTCGAGGGTCACGAGCGCTTCCGGTTGCGGGAGCTGACGTCGGGACGCGAGTTCCTGACGGGGAAGGTCGAGCCGGTCGACGACGAGGACGCGGATGCGCCCGCGCCGGACGCCGAGCGCGTGCTGGCCCTGTTTCGCCGGCTCGTCGAGGCGGTAGGCGAGAACGTCGAGGAGCCGGTGGAGGACGCCGGCCCGCTGTCGTTCCAGATCGCAGCGCGGGTCGACTTCGGGCCGGAGCCGAAGCAGGAGCTGCTCGAGCTGCTGTCGGAACCGGACCGGCTGGCGCAGCTGTCGCTGCTCCTCGAGGGCGCGATCGAGGCAGTGCACCGCGAGCGCGAAGTGCACGAACGCGCGTCGACGAACGGCAAGGTCTCGCACGGCTAGTCCAGTTCGGACACGGCTGCTTCGCCGTGCACCGCGCGCACCACTCCCCACCCCGGGTGGGGAAGAAGAACCACCCGCCACCCGCGATGAGCGTACCGCCGAAATGCCTACGCGTCTGTGCCGAAAGCGTGAAAAACCCGTGACGTCTCGTCCACAGCGGGCCGGTCAGGACGCGGCCGGCGGCTGGGGCTTGTCCACCCAGTACGCCATCAGGATCGCGTCCACGAACCCGGTCCCGCGCCGGTAGTGCTCACGCCGGTAGCCCTCGCGGACGAAGCCGAAGCTCTCGTACAACCTGATCGCCGGGTCGTTGTGCGGGAAGACGTGCAACTCCAGCTTGCGCACGCGCGCCGCCCGCGCCCACTCCACGGCGCGCGCGAGGAGTGCACGCCCGACGCCCTGCCGCCGCCGGCCGGACGCGACCATCAGGCCCAGGTCGGCCACGTGAAAGCTCGCGGGATGCGGGTCGCGCGCAACGGAGAGCCGCCCGACGATCGCGCCGTCCATCTCGGCGACGAACACCGCGCCGTGCGGGTGCCGCCGCAGCGCCTTCAGATACCGCCGCTCGTCCGAGACACCGCGCCACGAATCGTCCGCGATCAGCCACCCTTCCGGCTCGGAGCCGACGGACTGCGCCAGCGCGACAAGAGCTCCGGCGTCCCCCGGCACGGCCTCGCGCACGGTGAAACCGCTCATCCGACGACGACGCCGTGCCCGCCGCGCCGCGGATCGCCGGCCGCGGCGAGGCTCCCGTCGTCGCGCCGTTCGACCGCCGCCGCCCCGCCGAAGAAGAGGTTCCGCCTCCGCCAGCGGACGACGTCGTAGCCGGCGGCTTCTAGCGCATCGAGCGCCGCCGGATCGAGCCCGCCCTCGCAGTGCACGTGGGGTTCGTCGACGTGCACCCGCGGCCTGTCGATCGCCTCGCCCACGCCGAGCTCGTGGCCGATCACGTTCACGACCACCTGCATGATCGCGCCGCGGAGGCGGACCGACCCCGCACTCCCGACAACGAGCCTCGGCTCGCCGTCGTGCACGACGATCGACGGCGCCATCATGCTCGTCATCCGGTGCCCGGGCGCCAGGACACGGCCTTTCGGATTCAGGTCGTACTCGCCGAGCATGTTGTTCATCTGGATTCCGGTGCCCGGGACGATCACCCCGGACCCGGAGCCCGTCGACGCCGACAAGGACGCCGCGTTGCCGTCCGAGTCGACGACCGAGATGTGGGTCGTCCCTCCCACGGGTGCCGGCTCGCGTGGGCCGGTGCGGCCTGCCTCGATCCCGCGGATTCCCGCCGCAATCGCCTCGTCGGAGAGCAGCCGCGCGACGAGGCCACCGTGGTGCAGCAGCGTCGTGAAGCGACCGGCTCGCACGCGGTTCTGCTCGCGCATTACGTCGACGAGCGCCCGGAGGGCCGCCGCCGAACCCGACGGACCGCCGTCGAGCCGCTCGAGTAGACGGAGACCGTAGGCGATCAGCAGGCCGCCCGACGACGGCGGCGGATTCGACTCGAAGACATGCCCTCGGTAGCCGGCTCGCACGGGCGTGCGCCAGATCACGCGGTACTGCCGGAGGTCCTCCGCCGTCACCGGGCCGCCCGTCTCGCGCATGTGGAGTACCACGGCGGCCGCGAGCTCGCCGTCGGCGAGATCGGTCGGATGCTCCGCGAGCCGCTCGATCGCGTCCGCCAGGTCGGGGAGCCGGAGCCGGTCTCCCGGCCCGAGCCGCGCGCCTCCGCTCCCGTACACGCGTCTGCCCTCGGGCGTGTGGCGCAGGATCAGGTCGAGGATCGCGTGGAGATACGCCTGCGGTCTCGTCAGCTCGACGCCGGCGCGGGCAGCCTCGATGGCCGGCTCCGCGAGGACGCGCCAGGGCAGGGTGCCGTAGCGTCGATGCGCGGCGGCCAGCCCGGCCACTGCGCCGGGGACGGCGCAGGACGCCGAGCCGATGTGGAACATCTGGGTCGACTCGCCGCTGAAGTCGATGTCGACCGATTCCATCTCCGTCCGGCGGCTGCTCCGAGCGCCCAGCCCCGGCGTCGAGACGAAGAAGTCCAGCACTCGCGTGGACCGGTCGCGCGCGCGGTGGACGAGCATGAAGCCACCCGCTCCCGGGCCGGTGAGAGGGCTCTCGGCGACCCAGGACATGAACGCAGCGCCGACGCACGCGTCTGCGGCATTGCCGCCCTCGGCCAGGATGCGTGCGCCCGCCTCGGCGGTCAGCGGGTGGCCGGCGGCGACTGCACCTCTCACGCGGCAAGCCTACTGCGGCCCGGAAATGCCTAGGCTCCGGGCATGTCCCTGCCGGCCCACCCGAACTTCCTCACGCCAGTGCTCGAACGGCCTTGTGATCGCCCTGTACGGAGCTGCGAACTACGAGCCGCACTCGAGGAGCCGTTCGACTCGCCGCACGGCTTCCGCAGCTTCAGCCTCCGCGACCCGGGAGGCAACATCTGGGACATCGCGTGGAAAGACGGCTCGGCCGTGAACGCCGCGGGCGACCTGACCTGGAACTAGCGCCCGTTACAGGTCGCTCAGGAAGCTCGGCGGCTCGAACGCGTCGCGCTCGGTCGTCCGGAACGGCGTCGACGACCGCCGGGTCGCTCCGCCGAACCCCGTCGCGACCACGGTCACCCAGACCTGGCCGTTCAAGCGCTCGTCGATGGTCGCGCCGAAGATGATGTTCGTGTCGTCGGTGGCGCGCTGGCGGACGATCTCGGCCGCCTGGTTGACCTCGAAGAGCGACAGGTCCTCGCCGCCGGCGATCGACAGCAGGATGCCCCTGGCGCCCGTCATCTCCCCCTCGATCAGCGGCGAGCGCAGAGCGCGCTCGACGGCCTCGACGGCGCGGTCGTCTCCGCTCGAGTAGCCGATGCCCATCAACGCGTTGCCCGCGTCCGTCATGACCGTGCGGACGTCCGCGAAGTCCAGGTTGATCAGCCCCGGCATCGTGATCAGGTCGCAGATGCCCTGCACGCCCTGGCGGAGCACGTCGTCGGCGATCCGGAACGCGTCCAGCATCGACGTGGACTTGTCGAGCACCTCGAGCAGCTTCTCGTTGGGGACGACGATCACGGTGTCGCACTCGGCACGGAGCTCCGCGACCCCTTCGTCCGCCGAGCGGCGCCGCTGTGTCCCTTCGAACTTGAACGGCGTCGTGACGATGCCGACCGTGAGCGCCTTGAGCTCGCGCGCGATGTGCGCGACGACCGGTGCGGCGCCCGAGCCGGTGCCTCCACCTTCGCCGGCGGTGACGAAGACCATGTCCGCGCCGCGCAACGCCTGCTTGATCTCGTCGTACGACTCCTCGGCAGCCTCTTTCCCGACGGCGGGATCGGCGCCGGACCCGAGACCTTCGGTCAGGTCCTCGCCGATGTGGATTTCATCGGCGCGTCCGAGAACTGAAGCTGCTGGCTGTCCGTGTTGACGGCGATGAACTCGACCTGCGAGAGACCGGCGTCGATCATCCGATTGACCGCGTTCAGGCCGGCTCCGCCGACGCCGACCACCTTGATCACGGCGACATACGTGCCCGAGTCGGGCCGCGGGACGGCGTGCAGGATCGGCGGCTCGGGCACGACGTCCCACAGCTCCGGGGCGTGGCGCTCGCGGCGCGGCTCCGGCTCGGGAGCCGGGGCAGACGCGGGCGTCACGGGCATGTCGACGACGACCGATTCGACGGGCTCCAGGTGTCGCTGCGGCTCGGGCTCGGGCTCGGGCTCGGGAGTCGGCTCGGCCGCCGGGGCCGGTTCCTCGGCCTGGCGCTGAGCCGCCTCGGTCGCCTTGAAGAGCTCGGCGAGGGGCCCCTCACGCATGCTCGCGCGCTTGCGCGCCATTCATAACCTCCTTCGCCAAATCTCTGTAGGCCTGCGCCGCGCTCCCCTGCGGCTCGTACTTGAGGACGCTCAGGCCCTTCACCGGAGCCTCCGCGTACCGCACGGTCTTGCGAATGCGCGTCTTGAAGACGAGGTCGCCGAAGTTCTCCTGGAGGATCTCGACCGCTTCGCGCGCGTGCAGCGTCCGCCCGTCGAACATGGTCGGCAGGATGCCCTGGATCGCCACGTGCGGGTTGAGGTTCTCGCGGATCATGCTGAGCGTGTTCTCGAGCTGGACGAGGCCGCGCAGCGACAGGTACTCGCACTGCACGGGGACGATCACGCCGTCGGAGGCGACGAGCGCGTTGATCGTCAGCAGGCCGAGAGAAGGCGGTGTGTCGATCAGGACGTAGTCGTACTCGCCCTTGACCGGGAAGATCGCGCGCTCGAGGGCGCGCTCGCGGCCGATCATGCTGGACAGCGCCAGCTCGGCGCCGGCCAGGTCGATGGAGGACACGGCGAGATCGATCTCGCCCTTGTGGATCACCTGCTCGAGCGGCAAGCGGTGGACGAGCACGTCGTACATCGAGCGCTCGATGGTGTCAGGGTTGAGCCCCTGGCTCATCGTCAGGTTGCCCTGCGGGTCCAGGTCCACGGTCAGCACGCGCTTGCCCTCTTCCGCGAGAGCGACGGCGAGATTGAGCGTGGAGGTCGTCTTCGCCACCCCGCCCTTCTGGTTGGCGAACGCGATGACTGATGCCATGGTCGCTTTCTGCGGAGCCGTGTCCGGCTCAGGCTGAGGTGCTACCTGCAAGAGGCCCATTCTGCGGCTTCTTTCGAGCCACGTTACCAGAGTCCTGCGCGCACCTCCTTGCCCGGTTCCGCCTTCTGGAGCGCGTCGCGACAGCGTTCGAGAGCAGTCTCGGCGAGGTCGGTCCCGGCTGACTCGCTCCGCACCCACGCCTCGGCGTCGGAGAGCAACCCACGCACCTCTTCGAGCAGCTCAGCCGGAGGCGCGCCACGCTCCTCGAGCTCATCGATCCGCCCCAGCCGGGCGATCACCGCACGCGCCTCGTCCATCCCATGACCGTAGCCGGAGAAGACGCGCCGGTTCGTGACGGTTTCGTGCCGATTTCGGGCCTGGATCAGCTCGCCAGGCTCTTCACGCCGAAGTAGCTTCGCGGCCGGGGCTTGAGGCCGAGCAGCGAATCGTCGAGCCGCTCGAGCAGCTCGATCCGGTTTCCGGCCATGAGGATCTCGATCAGCGCCCGCCGGATCATGTCGGCGTCGTGCCGTGAGGCGTGCCCGCCGCTCGTCAATCCCCGGAGTCGTGCGAACAGCTCACCGCGCTCGGCTGCGTCGTCGCCGACCAGTACCGAAAGGCGAGCCGCCGCCGCCCACAACCCGTCCCCCGCTCCGAGCAATGACCGGAGGGCCTCGCGGAGCTGCTCCGAGCGGTATGGCTCGCCGGCGAACAGCGACAGCTCCCACCGGTCGAGTGCCTCGCCGAGGCACTCGTCGCCGTCGCATGCTGCCAACCGTCCGAGCAAGTCGGCGGCGAGGCCGCCGCGGAACTCGTCCAGGCGGGTCGGCGCTCCCGGGGGCTCGGTGGCCGCGATCGGCAGCACCGGGCGGACCCCGTACGGCCGCCAGTCGAGCCGCTCGAACAGGACAGGTCCGGCGGCGACCGGCGCGGCAGTGGCGAGCCTGAGCGCCGTGACCGCATCGGCGATCTCGCCGGGTGCGTCCGGCGTCTCGACGGCGCCGGCCGCGAAGACGCACTGCAACTCGAGCACGCTCGCCCGTTCGGGCTCGCGGCCGAAGCCGGCGGGGAGCAGCCCGTTGGCCTCGGGCCAGTAGTCGGCGATCTCACCGGCTGCGGCCATGCGCAGGCGCAGGTTCCGTCCGAGGTCGACCTGATGCGGGCAGGAGAGCCCGACGACGGGCGCGACCGCGCCGTACGAGTGGCTCTCGCCGAAGATCTCGCGTTCGAGCTTCTGATATCCGCGGTTGAAGATTCTGGTCGTCCCACTCGAAGCCGCCGCACCGTTCGGCCATGCCGGCAAGGAACGGGAGCAGGATCGTGCGGTAGAGCGCCGACTGCTCGTCCGCGCCGTCCTCGACCGAGTGGGCGTGCGCGAAGATCGCGGCCGCCGGCTCGCGCTTGAGCTCTTCGATCGCGAACTGCGCGTCGTCGAGGCGTCGGAGTTGCTCGGCACGGTCCTCGACGTACCCCCGCGCCCTCGGGCGGTACTCGTAGAGGGACGGCCGGCCGGGCGCCGCGTGCTCCTCGAACGAGAACGGCAGCGGCTCGTCGTCCAGAGACTCGCGATAGAGGTAGGCGAAGGCGCCGAGACAGTGCCGCCGGAGCGCCTCGTAGAGCTGGGGAGAACGGACTGCCACCCGCTTTCTTACTCCCCCGCTCGTCCCTCTCCTCTCCGACTTTGCAACACAGTGTTACTTGGGGCGTTCGGGGGTCGGTTGGCAGGACGGGCACCAGTACGCGATGCGGTTGTCGTCGCCCTGGCCGCGGCTTGCGATCGACGTACCGCAGCGGGCGCACGGCCGGCCCGCGCGGCGGTAGGCCCGGCGTTCGCGGCGGAGACCGCGAAGGGAAGCGCGCATCAGGCCTGCGGCCGCGTCGAGCACGGCGCGTAGCTCGTCGTCGTCCGTCTCCGCGAGCCGGCGCCAGGGAGACACCCTCGCTTCCCAGAGCGCCTCCGCGCGCCAGACATTCCCGATGCCCGCGACGAGGCGCTGGTCGAGCAGCGCCTCTCCGAGCTCGCGGCGTGCGTCGACGACACGGAGGCGGGCGACCATCGCGTCGACGTCGGGCGGATCGTCGAGGATGTCCGGCCCCAGGTTGCGGGTTCCGCGGTCGGTCAGCTCGAGGACGGCGCCGCCGCGGAGAACCGCCTCGTGGCTGCCGCCGCGGATGACGAGCCATGGCCGGCCGGGCGGAGCTGGGCCGGCCGGGACGACCCGCCAGCTCCCGTTCATCCGCAGGTGGCTGCGGAGGACGAGCCCTCCTTCGAAACGAAGCAGCAGGTTCTTGCCACGTGCCTCGACGCGTTCGAGCACACGCCCGTCGAGACGGTCGGCGACGCCGGTCGCCGAGGCTCGCGGATGACGAGCGTCGACCTGGACACGCTGACCGACGAGCACCTGGAGGCGTGCGGCCGCGCGGTGCAAGGCATCGCCTTCGGGCACCTGGGGAACAATAGGCCCGTGGGCAAGATCCGCTCAGTCGCCGCCGGAGCCGTCGCCGCGGGTGTCTGGGCAGCGCAGGAGCCGTTCGACCAGCGGATCTTCCGCTACGACTACTCGGACGTCGCGCTGCTCGGGAAGTTCGTGACGCGCGGCCCGCAGTGGCGGCATGTCGGGCTGGGCCTGCACATGGCGAACGGCGCGGTCTTCGGGCTGGCGTACTACGAGGCGCGGAAGCGGCTTCGCGTCGACCCGCTGCGACTTGCCGTCGGCATGGCGACCGCCGAGCATCTGGCGCTGTTCTCGCTCGGAGCACTCGTCGACCGCTATCACCCGGCCCGGGGCGAGCCGGGCCTCCCGCCGATCTTCACGAAACGTGCGTTCGCCCAGGCGACGTGGCGTCACGCAGTCTTCGGCTGGACGCTCGGGAAGCTCGCCTAGCTGGACTCGGCTAGGTGGGTCGGAGCACGGCACGCCGAGGCCCTGGCACGAAGCCCGCCTCGGCCAGCAGCGGCATCACCTCCGACTCTGCGACCGGCTCGCCGTCGAATCGCTCGACCGACAGTCGCCGGACGTGGGTGCGTCGTGCGTGCTCGACGAGGGCTGCGAACGCGGGTCGCAACCACGCTTCGTCGGGCTCCCTCAGTGGGACGAGCGAGCGGCCGCTGCGCTCGACAAACAGCGCTGCCTCGCCTCCGAGCAGCACCACGAGCGCGCCTGCGACGCGCGCGGCGCGTGCGCCCGCCCGCCTTGGCCACGGAAGTGTCGCCCCGTACGGTTGCGCCGGATCGGCAGCCGCCAACACCAGCGCCTCGGGTTCGTCTCCTTCTCGCGGCCTGAGCTCGCGGAGCCGCTCGACTGCGCCGCCGAGCGCGAACTGGGCGCCGCCGAGACCTTCCACGAAGTAGCCGCGGCGGCACAGTCCGAGTGTCTCGAGCGCTCGAAGCTCACCGTAGACCGCTCCGTATCCACCCGGGATCCCCTCGGCGCGCGCACCGTCACGCGTGACGATGCCCTGACGCTCGAGCAGAAGCTCGGCCAAAGCCCGGCGTTCGGGCGAGCCGGCGAAGAGGCGATCCGTCAACGACCAGCGGCCCTGAGTGGCGGTGATCGCGGCAACACGTCGTCGGGAGAAGCGCCTCGGACGACGCTCCGGCTTCGGGACGCCGTAGCGCCGCGGCGCGCGGAGCGGCTGCCAGGCGTCATTCGTCACCTCACCGGCCCAGACGAGGTCCCACAGCGCGGGAAGCAGTTCTTCGCTCTCGAGGGCGGCGGCCGCGACGAGGTCGAGCCAGAACTCCGCCGAGCGAGACAGCGCGGACCGGATCCGGTCATGCGGCTCGCCGTCTGCCGGTGCCGACGCCGAGGGTCGGCCGAGCGCAGCGGCGTCCTCGCGGAAGTACACCGCCACGCGATCGAGCCCCGCGCCGATCCAGACGACCTCGCCGGTCGCGCAGAGCTGGTCGAGCAGCTCCGGCCGGTAGCCGGGAACGCGCCGAGGCAGGACGTCCGATTCCCACAATCCGACCGGGAGCGGTAGCGCCTGGAGCGGCACGAGCGCCTCTCGGAGCGATGCCCGGCGGTCGATGCCGTGCCACGACGGAAGGAATCGCGCGTAGGCGATCTGCTCGACCGGCTCGACCTCCTTGCGCAGCGCGGCCAGGGAGGCGCGTCGGAGCCGGCGGAGAACGTCCGGATCGCACCACTCCCGTTCGGTGCCGCCGGGGCGAAGCTCGCCGCGAACGAGCCGTTCCTCATGCTCGAGCTCCTCCAGTTCGCGTCCGACGGCCTCCGACTCGACGCCGAACCGGAGCGCAGCCTCTGCGGTCGTGAACGGCCCTCGGCCACGCGCGAAGCGGGCCAAGAGAGTTCGGAGCGGCGACTCGCCTGCTTCGAGGAACGCGTCCGGGAGGCCGGACGGCGGCATCGCCCCGACGGCGTCGCGGTATCGCCCTGCATCTTCGGCGGCGATCAGGCGCTCCTCACCTCCGAACCGCACGACGACTGCGCGCCTCTCGGCGACCAGCGGTTCGGCCAACGTCCGATCATATTCTCCTGATCGCAAATCTCCTCGAAGCAAAAGAAGATGGTGCAGATCGTCCGGTGTACGTGGCTCTCCGCGCAACTGGCTCTCGACCTCGTTCACGGCACCTGCGTCGAGAAGGTCGCGGAGCTCCTCCTGGCCCAGTAGCTCCCGGAGCAGCTCACGGTCGAGTGACAGGGCCTGGGCACGCCGCTCGGCGGGCGGCGTGTCGTCTTCGTACATGTACGTCGCGATGTAGTCGAACAGGAGCGAGGCGGCGTATGGAGATGCAGACGGCGTCTCGACCTCGACCACGTCGACCTGCCTCGTCGCGATTCCTCGCAGGAGCTGCCGAAGGGCGGGCAGGTCGAAGACGTCCTGCAGGCATTCGCGATACGTCTCGAGCACGATCGGGAAGGCCGGATAGCGCCGCGCCACCTGCAGCAAGCTCTGTGCCTTCAGCCGCTGCTGCCAGAGCGGCGTACGCTCGCCCGGCCGGCGCCGTGGGATGAGCAGCGCCCGGGCTGCGTTCTCCCGGAACCGCGAGCCGAAGAGTGCGCTCTGCCCCACCTCCTGGACGACGAGCTCCTCCACCTCGTCCTCGCCGATCACGAGCTCTGCGAGCGCCGGAGCCGCGTCCGCCTCCGGCAAGTGCAGCGCGATGCCGTCGTCCGACCAGATCGACTGGACGTCGAAGCCGAGCGACTCGCGCAGACGCGAGGTCAAGGCGAGCGCCCAGGGCGCATGCACCCGGCCGCCGAACGGCGTCAGGATGCAGACCCGCCAGTCGCCGATCTCGTCGCGGAATCGCTCGATCACGATCGTGCGGTCGGACGGGACGGCCCCCGTCGCCGCCTCCTGCTCGCGGAGGAAGGTCAGCAGGTTGCGGGCTGCAAGCTCGTCGAGGTGGTAGTCGGTGCGGAGTCGCTCGAGCGCACGCCCGTCCGCGAGCGACGTGATCTCCCGTGAGGCGGCCCCGATCGCGGCACCGAGCTCCTGCGGCCTCCCCACTCCCTCGCCTTTCCAGAACGGCACCGCTCCGGGCACACCGGGTGCCGGCGAAACGAGGACGCGGTCGCGGGTGATCTCCTCGATGCGCCAGGTCGATGCGCCGAGCATGAAGGTCTGCCCGGCACGCGCCTCGTAGACCATCTCCTCGTCGAGCTCGCCGACCCGGCTGCCGCTGTCGACGAGCTGGACGGTGTACAGGCCGCGGTCCGGGATCGTGCCTGCGTTCGTGACCGCGAGCCGCCGCGCACCGGTTCGCCCACGGACGACGTCCTCGGTGCGGTTCCAGACGATGCGCGGCCGAAGCTCGGCGAACTCGTCGGACGGATAGCGGCCCGCGAGCATGTCGAGCACGTTCTCGAGCTGGACGCGCGAGAGGTCGGCGAACGGATACGCGCCGCGGACGAGGTCGTGCAGCTCGCCGACGCCCACCTCCTCGTCGGCGCAGATCGCGACGACCTGCTGCGCCAGCACGTCCAGTGGATTCCGGGGGATGACGGTCTCCTCGATCTCGCCGGCACGCATGCGCTTCGCGACGACGGCCGACTCGAGGAGGTCGAGCCGGAACTTCGGGAAGATGCGACCCTTCGAGACGGCGCCGAGCTCGTGGCCCGCACGGCCGATGCGCTGCAAGCCGCGGGCGACCGACTTCGGCGACTCGACCTGGACGACGAGGTCGACGGCTCCCATGTCGATGCCGAGCTCGAGCGAGGACGTCGCGACCAGGCAGGGGATCTCCCCGAGCTTGAGGAGCTCCTCGATCTCGACCCGCTGCTCGCGCGCCAACGACCCGTGGTGCGCGCGGGCGATCTCCTTCTCGGCGAGGTCGTTGAGGCGGAGCGCGAGCCGCTCGGCGAGGCGACGGTTGTTCACGAACACGATCGTCGACCTGTGCGCCTCGACGAGCTCGAGCAGCGCCGGGTAGATCGACGGCCAGATCGAATTGGTCGAGGGACCGACGCCGTCCGTGATGTAGCTGCCGTCCACGACCGCCGGCTGACGGATCGGCTGCGACGCCGTCAGGTCGGACATGTCCTCGAGCGGGACGACGACCTCGAGGTCGAGCTCCTTCGCACGGCCGGCGTCCACGAGTTCGATCGGACGCGAGCCCGACACGAAGCGCCCGATCTCCTCGAGGGGTCGCTGGGTCGCCGACAGCCCGATGCGTTGGACAGGTGCGCCGACGAGCCGGTCCAGCCGCTCGAGGCTCACCGCCAGGTGCGCCCCGCGCTTCGTGCCGGCGACGGCGTGCACCTCGTCGACGATCAGCGTCTCGACGCTGCGCAGCATCTCGCGCCCCTGGGACGTGAGCAGCAGGAAGAGCGACTCGGGGGTGGTGATCAGGATGTCCGGCGGCTTGCGGAGCATCGCCTGGCGATCGCGGGCAGGTGTGTCGCCCGTGCGCACCGCGACGGCCAGCTCCGAGCGCAGACCGGCAAGCGGCCCTCGGAGGTTCCGCTCCACGTCGTAGTTCAGCGCCTTGAGCGGCGAGACGTAGAGCAGTCGCAGCCCCTCACCCGGTGCCGGCGTCAGGCGGTCGATCCCGTACAGAAAGGCGGCGAGCGTCTTGCCCGAGCCGGTGGGTGCCTGGACGAGCACGTGCCCGCCCCCGGCGATCGCCGGCCAGCCTTTCTCCTGAGCGGGCGTCGGTGCCTCGAACGTGCGCTCGAACCAGTGCCGTGTCGACGGTGAGAAGACGTCGAGTGCGCTCACCCGGAGAGCGTAGCGATCGAACACCTGTTCGCACAAGACGCTCTTCGGGACGTGTCCCCTTCGGCCGTCAGACCGAGGTGTCGGGCCTGACGTAGACCTCGAACCGGTTGCCGCTCGGATCGGCGAAGAACGCCGCGTAGTAGCCCGGCCCGTAGTGCATCGGCTTCGGGCCGCTCATGTCCACCGCCCCCGCGTTCCGGGCGACATCGGCCACGCGATCGACGTCCGTGGGCGATTCGACCCAGAAGGCGACCCGGTTCTCGTTCGGGACGTGGCCCGGAGACTCGGTGATGCCGAAGTACGCGGTGGACGGCAGCGGATCCGTCGTCGCCCAGACCTTCCACGCCTCCCCGTCGTGCGTCTCCGTGAAGCCGAGCACCGGCAGGAGCGCGTCGTAGAACCCGAACGCCGCATCGAGGTCGGAAACGCGCAGATCGATGTGCCCGAAGGGGTTCACGGCGGCGACCCTACATCGTCCGAAAAAGACAGTAGGTTCCACGGATGCGTCTCGTCGTCGCCCGTTGCGAGGTCTCATACAGCGGTCGGCTGAGCGCGTACCTGCCCGAGTCGACGCGGCTCCTGATGCTGAAGTCGGACGGGAGCGTGCTCGTCCACGCCGACGCCGGTGGTTACAAGCCGCTGAACTGGATGACGCCGCCGACCGTGGTCGAGGAGGACAAGACGCGCATCGTCGTCCGCAAGCGGGCCGGCAAGAGCGAAGACCGCCTCGAGATCGTCCTCCACGAGGTGCTCAGCGACGTCGAGCACGAGATGGGCGAGGCCGCTGCGCTCGAGAAGGACGGCGTCGAGCGGCACCTGCAGGAAGAGCTCGCCGCACAGCCCGAGGTGCTCGGCGACGGCCTGCGGCTCGACCGGCGCGAATGGCCGACCGACCTCGGCCCGGTCGACCTGATGTGCCGGGACGCCGACGACCATTGGGTCGCGGTCGAGATCAAGCGCGTCGCGACCATCGATGCCGTCGAGCAGCTCACGCGCTACCTCGAGCGGATCCGCCTCGACCCGGCTCGGGGGGAGTGCCGCGGCATCCTCGCAGCCGAGCAGCTGAAGCCGCAGGCGGTCACGCTCGCGCAGTCGCGCGGAATCGACTGCGTCCGGGTCGACCTCGCCGTTCTCCGCGGTGAGCGCGAGCCCGAGCTGACCTTGTTTGCCGTCTAGCTCGGCGGGGCACCGCAGGGTCATGGAGCTGTACCAGGCCGAATTGTGCCCCCACTCGCATCGCGTCCGTCAGCGGCTGACCGAGCTCGGAGTCGACGTCGTGCTGCGCCAGGTCCCTGCCCAGCCCGAGTATCGATCCGAGCTCAGGCGGGTCGCGGACACGGACGAGATACCTGTCCTCGTCCTCGACGACGGCTTCCCGGTCTGCGGCGCGGACCAGATCGTCGAAGAGCTGGACCGCTTCGCCCAGGCGGCCTAGGCGAGCGTTTAGCATCGGGCGATGCCCGAGACACCGGAGGAGTTCTACGCACGCGCCTCCGGCGCTCTCCGGACGCCGCCACTCGACGATTGGGAGAGCTGGCCGTTCGTCGGCGCCATCAGCCCGAAGCCGCTCGAGCCGCCGGTCGCGAGCGAGAAACCGCGCCACGGTGAGGGCCGCGTCGACTGTCGCCGCTGCACGACCGGTGACGAGGACTACATCTGGACGAACGAGCGCTGGCGACTGACCGCGCTCCGGGAGCCGTCCGGCCTGCCGGTCGTCGTCCTGCTCGAGCCGCGCGAGCACTTCGACGCTCCCGGCGACCTCCCGGACGAGCTCGCGGCCGAGCTCGGACTGCTCATCGGCAGGCTCGACCGGGCGATCTCCTCCGTCGAGGGAATCGGACGCGTCCATGTCGGCCGCTGGGGCGAGGGCAGCGAGCACCTGCACTGGTGGTTCATGGGCCGGCCGGCGCGCATGGAGCAGCTCCGTAGCAGCTTCGCGGCGATCTGGGACGACGTGCTTCCGCCGACGCCCGAGGACGTCCGGCGCGAGAACCTGGCGCTCGTCGTGGCTGCCCTGGATTCCGCGTGACCTATTCGATCGTCGCTCGCGATCCCGAGACGGGCCAGCTCGGCGTCGCGGTGCAGACCGGGACCTTCGGTGTCGGGCGCGGCGTGCCCTGGGCGGAGGCCGGCGTCGGCGCGGTCGCGACGCAGTCGTACACCGAGCACAGCTACGGGCCGTTCGGGCTGCAGCTGATGAAGGCCGGCCGTTCGGCGGCGGAAGCGCTCGCCGGGCTCGTGGCCGCGGACGAGGGGGAGCGGTTCCGTCAGGTCGGGATGGTCGACGCCGAGGGCCGGTCTGCTGCACACACGGGTGCCGGCTGCGTCCGCGAATGCGGGCATCTCGTCGGCGAAGGCTTCACCGTCCAGGCGAACATGATGGCCCGGGACACGGTCTGGGGAGCGATGGCGGCCGCCTACGAGGAGGCCGAAGGAACGCTCGCGCGGCGCCTGCTCGCATCCCTCGAGGCGGCGGAGGCCGAAGGCGGCGACTTCCGCGGCTCGCAGTCGGCAGCGCTCCTCGTCGTCGAGGGCGAGCCGACGGGCTTCGAGTGGAAAGGTCGGGTCTCGAATCTCCGTGTCGACGACCACGAAGACCCGGTCGGCGAGCTGCGGCGGCTGCTCGACATCGAGGAGGACTATCGGGCCGAGCGCGGCGACCATCTGCGCGAGAAGGACAGGATCATGATCGCTGCCTGGGAGGCGGCCAAGGCGGGCGATCCGCGACGGGCTCGCGAGCTGGCGCAGCCGCTCTTCGACGTGCATCCGAACTGGCGCGACGCCGTCCGGGCCTGGGGCGAGCGAGGCGACTTCCCGGGCTGGGAGCAGGTCATCGAGTAGCATCGGGTCGTGCCGGACGCCCTGCATTTCACGGGAAACGACGAGGCCGACCGCCTGCTCGCCGACGATCCGATGGCGCTCTTGATCGGCTTCGCTCTCGACCAGCAGGTGACGGTGCCGACCGCGTTCCTGGGTCCGCTCAAGATCAAGCAGCGGCTCGGCACCCTGGACGCGGGCGACCTGGCCGGAATCGACCCCGAGCGTCTCGAAGCCGCCTTCCGCGAGAAGCCGGCGGTGCACCGCTTCCCGGGAACGATGGCGACGCGCGTGCAGGAACTCGCGCGCACGGTCGAGAGCGAGTACGGCGGCGACGCGGCGAAGGTCTGGACGGACGCGGCCGGCTCGGACGACCTCCGCCGTCGGATCGAGGGCCTGCCCGGCTTCGGCGAGATGAAGGTGAAGGCGCTCGGCTCGGTGCTCGCGAAGCGCTTCGGCGTGAAGGTCGCCGAGGGCCTCGTCCCCGACCACCCCACGCTCGGCGACGTGGATTCGACCGAGGCGCTCGATCAGTACCAGGCTGCGAAGCGCGCCTACAAGGCGTCGATGCGCGCCGCCCGTGACGGTTGACGCAGTCGCGGCCCCGGCTTAGGGTCCTGCGAGACACCGGAAGCAAGGAGCGGGTATGAGCGGCAAGAAGAAGTCCCTCGGTCAGTTCTTCCTCGACCTCGCCACGGACGACGACCTGCTCAAGGCGTACTTCGAGAACGCCGAGCGGGCGATGCAGAGATACGGGTTGTCGACAGCGAACCGCGACATCGTGCTCAAGTGCGAGGTGGCCGCCATCCGCGCCGCCATCGAGGCCGAGTTCGGCGTCACGCGGGTCGCGCTGATCGTCCACGGCGGCGGGACACCCCTACCACCTCCGCCACCGCCTCCGTCGACGCCTCTCAAGTCCAGAGACTGAGCCCCGCGCATCCGACCCGTGGCGGCTCGCTGACCGTCGTCGGCACCGGGATCGCCGTCGGCAGGCAGCTCACCCCGGAAGCCCGCTCGGCCTTCCTCGAGGCCGATGTCGCCTTCTTCCTCGCGGCGGATCCACTGGCAGCGGCGTGGCTGGAGGAGCTGAGGCCGGATGCGCGTTCGTTGCACGACGTCTACGTCGAGGGCCGGCGGCTCGACGAGACGTACGTCGCGATGGTGGAGCGGATCCTCGAGCCGGTTCGCGGCGGGAAGACGACGTGCGCGGCCTTCTACGGGCATCCGGGCGTGTTCGTTCGTCCCGGGCACGAGGCGATCCGGGTGGCGCGGGAGGAGGGCCTGTCCGCGCGGATGCTCCCGGGGATCTCGTCGCTCGACTGCCTCTTCTGCGACCTCGCTCTCGATCCCGCGCCGTCCGGATGCCAGATTCTACGACGCCGGCGACTTCCTCGCGCGCGCGATCGTGCCCGAGACCTCGGCACTGCTCGTCCTTCTGCAGATCAGCGTCATCGGGCAGGCAGCGCACGCGCGAGCAGCCGACTGGACGGGCCTCGGCGGACTGGTCGCGCACCTCGGTCGCTTCTACGGGCCGGACCACGAGGTGGTCGGCTACGAGGCGTCGCCCTACGTGGGCGTGCCGCCGATCGTCGAGCGGGTCGCCCTCGCAGGGCTCGCCCGCGCGAGACTGACCCCGGGCATGACGCTCGTCGTGCCGGCACGGCCGGCTACGAACCGGCGCTGACGATCAGGTCGCGGAGCCGGTCCGCCGCGACGGCGTTTCCCTTCGCCTCGTAGACCGCGAGTGCCTCGAGTGCGAACCCGCGCGCCTCCGGCCGTCCTGCGGCGCCGAGGGCCTCCGCGAGGGCCGTGAGCGCGGACCCGCGCAGGTTCGGCCAGTCGCTCGACGCCGAGAGCGCCACGGCCTCCCGGGCCAGCCGCTCGGCGCCGGCTGCGTCACCCGCCCGCGCGCGCGAGCGCGAGCGCACGGTCCGCCACGCGACGTGTGTCGTGACGTCGTCGGGAGCCGCGGCACGCTCGCTCGCAACGGTCAACTCCTCGGCCTCGGCGTTCCGCCCCTGTTCGAGGACGGCGTCTGCGAGGAACGCGGCGATCGTCGACAGGTTCGCCGTCTCGCCGAGCGCGGCGAGCGTGTCGTAGGACGATCGCCACAGCCGCTCCGCCGCCGCCGGCTCTGTCGCGAGCATCTCCACCTGCCCGTTCCACGCGTTCTGGACGGCCGTCTCCACGAGGAGCCCGAACTCCTCCAGAATCGCCCGGCTGCGTGCGACGTGGGCACGCGCCTCGTCGAACCGCCCTCGCATCGCCTCGAGGTACGCGAGTGCGTTTCCCGCCGCCGCCACTGTCAACGGATCGTCTCCCGAGTCGGACAGGAGCTCCTCGCAGCGCGGAATGGCCAGCGCCACCGGCATCGGGCCGATCGCGGCCGCGCGGAGGAGGTTGTTCCGGATCCGCCCGACCTCCCGGTCGTCTCCGGCTCGGCGGGCCCGCTCCAGCGCGCGTTCGAGCGCAGCCTCGCCCGGCCCGACCCGGCACTGGAGGAAGTGCGCGTCCGCGACGCGACGAAGTGCACGGGCAAGCCTGGCATCGTCCCCCGCACGCTCGAAGACGACCGCAGCCGCCTCGGCCTCGCGGCGGATCTCCTCGAGGGAGACCGGCTCCGCGTCGTAGAGACGGCCGTGCACGATCTCGAGCCGGGCGGCCGCCGCCGTCAGCTCGTCACCCTCCTCGACGGAACGCGCGAGCACGTCCTCGAGCAGGTCGAGCTTCGCCCTGAACTCGCCCACGTCGTGGAGCGCCTCCGCGAGCTGGAACACGAGCGGAATCCGGTCGGGATCGTCGGCGGGCAACAATCCGACGGCCCGGTCGAGGAGGTTCACCGCGGCGCCGGCGTCCCGCCGCGCGAGCGCGCGGCAGCCTGCGGCGCCCAGGTGCGTCGCAGCAGCGAGCGCAAGCGCCGATCCGTGGTCGTCGGCCCGCAGCACGTCCAGCCGGTAGCGGTATGCCTGCTCGAGGTGGTAGCCGAGCACCTCTTCGAGCTCCGGCAGACGCTCCCCGGAGACGTTCCCGAGCCAGCCGGCGTAGCGCTCGTGCAGGTCGGCGCGCAGCTGCTTCGGAACCGCGTCGTAGGCGGCCTCCCGAATGAGGACGTGGCGGAAGCGAAAGCCGTCGACGCCTGCGAACGAGGCCTGATACGGGACGATCAGCTCCTTGCGCACGAGGGAGTCGAGGCAGGCGTCGACGTCGCCGCCGAGCGCTTCGTCGGCGAGTGCCGCGACCGCGCCCGAGTGGAAGACGGTGCCCTCGACCGCCGCCCGCTCGATCATCTGCCGCTCGCCGCTGCTCAGCTGGTCGAGGCGAGATGCCAGCAGCACCTGGATCGACGCAGGCACCGGCAGCCGCTCGAGCGCGGCTGACCCGCTGTCGGCTCCGGGGCCGAGGTAGCCGCCGTCGATCAGCATCGAGACCATCTCCTCGACGAACAGCGGATTGCCTTCGGCCGACTGCTGGATCCTGGCCACGAGCTCGTCGTCGATGTCGACCGCCAGCAGGTTGTCGAGCAGCGTTCTCGACTCGTCCCGCGACAGCGGCTCGAGGAAGATCGTCGTCGCGTTTCGCTTCCCGCCGGCCCACGCCGGACGGGCCTCGAGCAGCTCCGGTCTGGCCATGCAGACGATCAGGAGCGGCGCGTCGCGCGTTCGCTCGGCCAGGTACTCGACGAGGTCGAGGAAGCGCGGCTCGCCGGAGTTGACGTCGTCGAAGACGAGCATCGTCGGCTGCTCCCGCGCCAGGGCCTCGACGAGCTTCCGGAGGCCCCAGAAGCCCTGTTCCGCCGTCTCACCGGATTCTTCGAGTCCGACGAGCGCTGCCACCCGCTCGGCTGCGAGCCGCGCCGCCTCGTCGCCCGCCAGCATCGCCTCGATCTTCGCGGTCGCCTGGTCGACCGAGTCGCCGTCGACGATGCCTGTGCCCTGCTTGACGACTTCGAGCGCAGGCCAGAACGTGATCCCCTCGCCGTAGGGGAGACAGGTGCCGACGAGGAGCCGGGCACGATCGCCGACCTGCGCGACCGCTTCGCGAACGAGTCTCGACTTTCCGACGCCGGCCGCCCCGAGGACCGTGAACAGGTGGCAGGACCGCTCGGCGACGGCTCGGACGAACGCGTCCGCGAGTACCTGCAACTCCCGTTCGCGACCGATCATCGGGGAGTCGAACCGCCGCACGTGCGAGGGGACACCGGGCAGCACCTCGAGCAGGCGGAACGCGGTCACGGGCTCTTCGCGGCCCTTCAGCTGCAGCGGGCCGGTCGACTCGGCCCGGATCGCATCGCGGGCCAGCGTGTGCGTCATCTCGCCGATCAGGATCTCCCCCACCTCGGCCGAGGCCTCGAGGCGCTGCGCGACGTTGACCGCGTCGCCGGCGGCGAAGGAGTGGCCGCCCAGCGTGTCGCCGGCGATCACCTCGCCGCTGTTGACGCCGATGCGGACGGCGATGCGAATGCCGTACGTCCGCTCGAGCTCGTCGTTCAGCTCGTCGATTCGGTCGCGAAGCTCGGCCGCCGCACGCACCGCGCGCAGCGCGTCGTCCTCGTGGAGCACGGGTACGCCGAACAGGGCCACGACGGCGTCGCCGATGAACTTCTCCACGGTGCCGCCGTGGCGCTCCAGCACCTCGCGCGACGCGTCGAAATAGCGGGACATCACCCGGCGGATCTGCTCCGGATCCTGGCGCTCGCCGAGCGCGGTCGAGCCGCTGACGTCGCAGAAGAGCACCGTCACCATCCGCCGCGTCTCCAGCGGCATCGCGTGCGCAGCCGGCAGCTCGGCGCCGCACGCAGCGCAGAACCGGGCCGCCTCGGGATTGCGCTCGCCGCAGCGCGTGCACGAGGCCATGGCCGGAGTGTACGGCCGGATGTACGACCGTTTCGGCAGACTTCCCGCATGGCTGCGCGGCGGGCACGCGTGCTCGCGTATGTCACGCGCGAGCGCAACGGGCGGACGGAGCTGCTCGTGTTTGACCACCGGGATCACCCGGAGGCAGGGACGCAGGTGCCTGCGGGCCGTCTCGACCCCGGGGAGTCGCGCGAGCAGGGGCTGATGCGCGAGCTGCACGAGGAAGCCGGTATCGAGCGCGCACGCATCGTCCGCGAGTTGCCGGTGCTCGGCGAGTGGGTGGCCCGGTCGCCGTACGACGACCATGCGTTCGAGGTACGCGCCCACGACCCGTCCCCGGCCGATACCTGGGAGCACGTGGTGCACGGCGACGGAGACGACGCGGGACTCGTGTTCCGCTACCGCTGGGTCGCGGTCGAGCCCGGGCTCGAGCTCTGGAGCGGCCTCGACCTGACCTGGCAGGGGCTGCTGTGAGGCTGCTCGGACTTGCGCTCGCGGTCGGGACACTCGCCCTGGCGGGGTCGACGGCTCCGACGCCGAGGCTCGCCGGCTGCCCGGTCTTCCCGACCAACAACCCGTGGAACCAGCGGGTGGACAAGCTGCCTGTGGCGTCGAACTCGACCGCGATCGTCGATTCGATCGGTGCCGACACGGGGCTGCATCCGGACTTCGGATCCGGACTCTGGGACGGTGCGCCGATCGGCATTCCGATCACCGTCGTCAGGGCCGGCGTGCCCAAGGCGCGCGTGAGCTTCGACTACGCGGACGAGTCCGACAGAGGCCCGTACCCGATTCCGCCCGGCGTGAAGGTCGAGGGCGGAAGCGACCGCCATGCGCTGATCGTCGACTCGTCGACGTGCACTCTCTACGAGCTCTACGCCCTCCAGCGCACGGGCTCGGGCTGGCATGCCGGCTCGGGAGCGATCTGGTCGCTGCGGTCGAACAAGCTGCGGCCGGCCGGTTGGACGTCGGCCGACGCAGCCGGACTGCCGATCCTCCCCGGCCTCGTCCGCTGGAGCGACGTCGCCTCCGGCCACATCGACCACGCGCTTCGCTTCACCGTCGAGCGCACGCGCAACGCGTATGTCTATCCCGCGCGGCACTTCGCGAGCGACCTCACCGACCCCAATCTGCCGCCGATGGGCCTGCGGCTGCGCCTGCGCGCCGACTATCCGATCGCCGGCTTTCCGCGGCAGGCGCGGATCGTCCTCCAGGCGCTGAAGACCTACGGGATGATCGTGGCCGACAACGGCTCGTCCTGGTACATCTCGGGCGAGCCGAACGCCCACTGGTCGAACGACGACCTGCACACGCTCGGCCGCGTGCCGGGGTCGGCGTTCCAGGTCGTCGACACGAGCTCGCTGCGCCCCACCAAGTAACAGACTGTTACTTGGCGAGCCGCGTCCAGAGGAGCCGCGTCTCGACCGGGATGCGGTACAAGCCCTCGACGAGCTGCCTGAGCTCCCTCTCCACGGAGGCGAGCTCGTCCGCGTCGAGCACGCCGAACGGGCTCGTGGAGAGGTTGAGCGTCACGAGGTCGGCGCCCGTGTACTCGATCACGCGCACCGGAATCTGCTCCGTCCGAAGCGGCTCGAACGCCGACGCGTCGAAGTCCGCCTGCCACTGGCTCCGGTCGCGGACGGGCTCGCAGCTTGCGCGCTCGATCACGCTCTCGATGAGCTGCCTCGCAGGTTCCGGGACTCTCGGGTCGGCCGCAGTCCAGCCGTTCCAGATCAGCACGAGCCCGCCGCGCGGGCGGAGCACGCGCGCGATCTCCCGCAGCGCCACCGGGGTGTCGAACCAGTGGAACGCCTGCGCAACGAAGACGGCGTCGACCGAGGCGTCCAGAAGCGGGATCTCCTCGGCACGCCCTTCGAGCACGCGGTACGCCTCGGTCGCGCGTGTCAGCACGGCGCGCATGCCGCGGTCGGGTTCGACGGCGACGACGGTGCGAAACCGTTCGACGAGCGCGCGCGTCAGCTTGCCGGTGCCGGCACCGAGGTCGAGCACGTCTACGTCGGCACTCAGCCCGAGCCGGGAGACGACGAGGTCGAGCGCCTGCGATGAGTACTCCGGGCGAACGCGCTCGTACTCCTCGGCCGCGCGCCGAAGCTGGTCGCCCGGTTCACCGGAGCCTCGTCCACCATGCGTCGGCCCGCAACCGGGTCCGGTAGACGTCCTCCGGGAGGACGGCGAGAAGCTCGTCGGCGAGCGCGATTCGCTCTTCCGGTCGAAGCGCGGCAAAGACGCTCGTCGACAGTGTCCGCGCAACCACGGCCTCCCGGTCATGGACGTGCTCGTGCTCGAAGCTCTCCGGCCGCAGCGGCTCGAACGCCGACGCCGGATCGTCGAACGGTTCGCGCCAGGCACCCGACGCCACGATCGCCCCGCCCGGCTCGACGCCCGGACGCCGGTAGCGCGCAAGGATCTCGGCCGCAGCCTCGGGGAGCGGGATGTACCGCTGTCCGGCCGGCATGTTGAAGCACAGGACGAGACGACCGCGGGGTCTCAGCACGCGTCCGATCTCCGCGAGCGCCGTCGTCCACTCGAACCAGTGGAACGCCTCGGCGCAGAACACGCCGTCCACGGAGTCGTTCGGAAGCGGAATCGCCTCCGCGGACCCCTCGAGCACCAAGTAACAGTCTGTTACTTGGGAGCACAGGGCTCGCATGGACGGGTCCGGCTCGACCGCCGTCACCCGGGCGAACCGCCGCGCGAGGACGCGCGTCAGCTTGCCCGTGCCGGCGCCCAGGTCGAGGACCTCGGCTGACGGCGGCAAGCCGCCGACCTCGGCCACGGCGTCCGGCCAGCCGGGGCGGCCGCGCTCGTAGTCCTCGGCGGTGTTGCCGAAGGCGAGTCGCAGCTCCTCAGCCAAAGCGGATCCGCGAGCGAGGCAGGAAGCGCAGCGTCCGGCCGTCGGCGTAGTACAGGCCGGCCGGCTCGAGCTGCGCGTGCGCCGCGTGGGTGAAGGTCAGTCCCCGCCCGTCCGCGAGCCGGATCAGGTGCGTCGTGCCGTGCGAGCCGAGGACGGCAATCCCGCCGTCGAGGTCCTCGAGCACGCGCGAGGCCGGCGCGAGCGCGAATGTCCGGACCTTCGCTCCCGTGCGGGCGTTCCAGACGGTGAGCGCGGTCTTCGTGAGCGTGACGAGCTGCAAACCCTGGAAGACGGCGCCGACGAGGCCGGGAACGGGCCGATACACCTCCAGCGTCCTGCCGCCCGAGTCGACCAGGAGCAACGAGTTGTCGGCGTGCCTGATCAGGACCGCGTCACCCCACGTCCAGACCGGATGCAGGACCGGCGCCCCGCTCAGCAGCACGCCGTCGCCGATCCGGTGCAGTTCCTGGTCGTAGATGTCGGGGAGGCCTTTCTTGCAGTCGCGCGCGTAGCCGCCGCCCGGGACGTCGCACTGCGTCCAGGTGGCATAGGCGAGCATGCTCCCGTGTCCGACGAGGTCGCCGTTGTACTGTCCCGCAGGGTCGCCGGCCGCTCCGCCTCCGTTCTCGACGTAGGAGACGAGCTTCGGCTTCGGCCGGGCGAGCGTGGCCGTCGACACGATCATCTCCAGGTTGTTGCCGCCGTTCATCTCCTGGAAGGCGACGCGCTGCCCCGCGAGAGCCAGGTCGACCACCTTGTCGAGACCGATGCCGTCGTTCGAGCACTGGTCGATCGTCTTGATCGTCACCGGCTTTCCGCCGACGCGCCAGAGCACGATCTGCGCGCAGCGGCCCTTGCGGTTTCCCGGCACGACCGCGGCGGCCACGTTCCCGTCGGCGCGGACGATCGAGGGCGCCGCTGCCAGGGCCAGCGACGGCGACGGTGCCGCCGAGTGAGCGAGGAACGCGAGCGCCGCGGCGGCGCTAAGCGATACCGGCCAGGAGAAAGGCACGCTGCTCCTTGACCATCTCCCGCGCGATCACGAGACGCTGGATTTCGTTCGAGCCTTCGTAGATCTGCGTGATCTTCGCGTCCCGCATCATCCGCTCGACGGGGTACTCGCGGATGTAGCCGTAGCCGCCGAGGATCTGCACCGCCTCGGTCGTGACCCACATGGCCGTGTCCGAGCAGTGCAGCTTCGCCATCGCGCCGGCCTTCGTGAGCTCGGCGTCGGGCACGCCCGCGTCGGCCATCTGCCCGAAGCGGTAGAGCAGCCCGCGCGCCGCCTCACAGGCGGTCTCCATGTCGGCGAGCTTGGCGGCGATCAGCTCGTGCTCGACGATCGGCTTGCCCATCGTCTCGCGCGTCTTCGCGTACTCGAGCGCGTAGTCGGTGGCGCCCTGCGCGATGCCGAGCGCCTGCGCGGCCACACCCGGGCGCGACCGGTCGAGGATCCGCATCGCAATCCGGAAGCCTTCGCCCTCGGATCCGAGCCGGTTCGACTCCGGAATCCGGCAGCCCGTGAATGTCAGCTCGCCCGTCGTCGAGCCCGCGATGCCCATCTTCGGCTCCAGGCGCGCGACCTCGAAGCCGGGCGTGTCGGACTCGACGACGAACGCCGAGATGCCCGAGTGGCCCTTCGCCGGGTCGGTCTTCGCGAACACCGTGTAGAGCGAGGCGACGGCGGCGTTCGTGATAAAGCGCTTCGAGCCGTCGAGGACGTACTCGCCGTTGTCGCGGCGCGCCTCGGTGCGCATCGCGGCCGAGTCCGAGCCCGAGCCTGCCTCGGTCAGCGCGTACGCCGCCAGCCACTCGCCGGACGCGAGCTTCGGCATGAACTGCTCCTTCTGCTCCTCCGTGCCCGCGAGCTCGAGTCCGAGCGAGCCGAGCGACTGCACCGCCAGGATCAGCCCGCTGGTCGCGCAGACCTTGGAGACCTCCTCGATCGCGACCAGCGAGAGCAGCGTCCCGGTGCCTGTGCCCCCGTAGCGCTCCGCGAAGAAGAGGCCGAACAGCTCGTGGTCGCGGAACAGCTCGACGACGTCCCACGGGAACTCGTGCGACTCGTCGATCTCGGCCGCGCGCGGCGCAATCCGTTCTCGCGCCAGCGTGCGGACGAGGTCGCGGATCTCGCGCTGCTCGTCGCTGAGCACGTCGTAGGGCACGTTCGCAGTGTACGCCCGTTAGGATCGTGGCCCCGAGGAATTGGAGGCGGAGATGCGTCGGTTGCTGCCTTTCCTGCTCGTGTTCGTCGCCCTCGTCGCAGGCTGAAGCGTGGCAGTCGCGCAGAGTTCTGCGCACGCGACGCAAGGCGTCCACCACGTCCGCCTGATCCGCTGAGCCCGAGATGCCGTTCGAGGAGCTGAAGGCGAAGCTGAGCGTCGTCTGGAGCTCGGCGCCGTGGGAGAACGTCGCGCCGCAGCTCGCGCCGGTGCACCGGCATCTCGCCCGCGTGCTCGGCCCGCGTCCGGGTCTGCGCTGGCTCGACGTCGCGACCGGCACGGGCGCGCTGGCGCTCCTGGCCGCCCGCGGCGGAGCGGCCGTGACCGGCGTCGACCTCGCGCCCGGGCTGATCGAGACGGCCCGGCGGCTGGCGGCGGAGGAAGGGCTCGACGTGCGGTTCGAGGTGGGCGACGCCGAGGCACTGCCGGTCGAGGACGCGTCCTTCGCGGCCGTGTCATCCTCGATGGGGCTGATCTTCGCTCCCGACCACGCTGCAGTCGCCCAGGAGCTCGCCCGCGTCACCGCTCCGGGTGGCCGCATCGCGTTTTCGGCCTGGCACAGGGATTCGTGCTTCCGCCCCGTCACGCAGAAGTACCTGCCGCCCCCTCTCCCCGGGCAGGGCGATTCCGACGACTGGGCATCCCGAGCACATGTGCACGAGCTGCTCGAAGACGCATTCGAGCTCTCCTTCGAGGAGGGCGACTGCCCCATCACCGGCGAGTCCGGCGAAGAGCTCTGGGAACTCATGCGCACGTCGGCAGGCCCGATGAAGGCTCGCGCCGAGACGCTCGAACCCGAGCGGCTGGAATCGCTGCACGTGGAGTTCGTCGAACTGCTTGAGGCGCACCGAACAAACGGCGGAATCCACCTCCCCGGGCCGTACCTCCTCGTCCTCGGAACGCGGCGCTGAGCGGTACCTTGGGCTCGTGCTCGCGCGAGCCGCGGTCATCGCAGCGCTCTGCCTCGCCTCGGTTGCCTCCGCCGCAACCGGGTCGCAGCGAGTCGACACGGCGGCGCTGCTCGCGCGCTACGAGCCGGTCGTCGAGCAGTACCGCAGCGACTGGCGCCCGGCCACCATCGAGGCCTTCCTGGCCGGTGCCGACCTCGAGCGCCTCTCCGGCTCGTCGTGGCCCGTCGTCCTGCGCAGCCCGCCGGCGACCGCCCTCGCGAACCGCGGGCCGAACCAGCGGCTCGACACGCGCGGCTGCTCACCTGCCGTCAACCTCGACTCCTGCTACAAGCGCCATCCGACCGCGGCGAGCGTCTACGGCCGCGTCTGGCAGACACCGGGGCTCATCTCGCCGATCACGGTCCTCGAGTACTGGTTCTTCTATCCGCTCGACGACTGGCACACGCCGCCGGTCGCGCCGATCCTCTGGCACATGCACGAGGGCGACTGGGAGCAGGTCTCCGTCGAGCTCAGCCCGGCAGGCGTGCCGATTGCGATCGCCGCCAGCCAGCACGACGAGGGCGTGACGAGACCGTGGTCGCGCGTGGAGCTGGCGGGAGGGACGCACCCGGTGGTCTACGTGGCGCTCGGCTCGCACGCGAACTACCTCTCCGCCGGCTATCACGGCGTGCCCGGCGTTCCGCACGTCATCCCGCCGCAGATCTCCGGCGTGCCGTTGCCCGAGCCGGATTACACGTCGACGCAGGTGCGGCTCGGGCCGCCCGGAACCGGCTCGGCGCCGCTCGCGGTGGTCGACATCTCAGACGGCAAGGCGCCGTGGCTGAGCTTCGCGGGCCCCTGGGGCGACGGGTCGTTCCTGCTCGCGGGCGAGCGCACGAAGACGGGAACGGTGTTCACCCATTTGAGGATCGGGAGATCGCCCACGGGGCCTGCATTTCACGCTGTTTGGCGGGATCCGCTCCTCCAGTTCCGGAGCTGGCCCGCCGATGACGGGCACTGACGTGTCCCGCCGCGCCACCCGTTAAGGTCCGCTCGTGCTCCCCCGCACACGCGTCGCGCTCTCCGCGGCCGTCTCGATCGTCGTCGCCGGAACGCTCATCTCCACCGTCGGCGCTGCCCCGGTGCGGCACGCCGGCGCCGTCAACACGGTCAGCGCAATGCCGACGCTCGACGCGCAGATCGCCGCCGGGATCAACGCGGCCCGCGCAGATCACGGGCTCGCCCGGCTCCGCGTCTCCACCGCTCTTCGCTCGGCGGCGCGCACGCACTCGCTCGAGATGGCACGCGACGGGTACTTCTCGCACGACTCTGCGGACGGCACCCCGGCCGCCAAGCGGCTGCTCCGGTTCTACCCGTCGGCCGGCTACCGCCGTTGGGGCGCCGGCGAGACGCTCCTCTGGTACTCGCCGGGCGTGGACGCCGCCCAGGCGGTGCAGGACTGGCTGTCGAGCCCCGAGCACCGCGCGATCCTGCTCACCTCTTCCTATCGCGAAATCGGCGTCTCCGCCGTTCACGCGACGGATGCGGGCGGCGACTTCGGCGACGCTGAAGTCACCGTCGTCACCGCCGATCTCGGCTACCGCTCGCACTGAGCGGCGCGACCAGAACAGGCGACCCTCAAGTCAGTGATGGAACCCGCCGATAACGGCGGCAGCCGCAGGCACCAGCCGGCGGAAACCGACACTCAAGTAAGGGATCGCACGTGACGATAAGGAGAGACATGGAAGCGGCACAAACTTCCTGGCGTTCGCTCGGTGAGCTCTTTGTCGAGCGCGGCCTGATCTCCGAGGCCGATCTCGAGCGAGCTCTCGCCGAGCAGGTTGCGACGAAGCGGCGTCTGGCGGACATCCTCGTCCGGCGCGGTCTCGTCACCGGCCACGACATCACGAATGCACTGATGGAGCAGCTGGGCACGCAGGCGCCGGCGCAGACGACCGCGGTTGCGGCTGCGGCTCCCGCCCAGACCCACGTCCCCGCCCCTTTGCCGGCACCGGCTCCCGCCCCGCTGGCGGCGATCGAGCCGACGCCCGAGCCGGAGCCCCTGCCCGTCGCAGTCGAGCCGGAGCCGATGCCCGTCGCAGTCGAACCCGAGCCTGAGCCCGAGCCGGTCGCGCAGGTCGCACCGCAGCCCGAGCCCGAGCCGGAGGTCGTCGAGCCCGCGCCGATGCCGAAGGCAAAGACCAAGGCGAAGACGAAGCCTGCCCCCGAGCCGATCGTGACGGCGGCACCTGCCCCCGAGCTCGAGCTGTCGGTGTCGGCCCACGCGCTCATCGCCGAGGCGGACTCCCGCCGGCGCGGCGCAGAGGCCGAGCTGAACGCAGCCCGCGAGGCGCACGCCCAGGTGCTGCGTGGTCTCGAGCAGGTTCGCGCCGAGCTCGAAGCCCGCGATCTCTCCACGGACAGCCTTACCCGCGAGGTCGAGGAGACCCAGCTTCGCCTCCGGAACCGCGAGGACGAGCTCGCGAACGAGGTCTCGTCCTGGGAAGATGCCAGGCGCGAAGCCGAGCGCTGCGGCGGCCAGCTGGCCGAGCTGCAGACTCGCTTCGAGGAGAAGGCCCACGAGCTGTCCGAGGCCAGCGCCTCCGCGGCAGCCTGGACGGCCCGCGCCACCGAGCTCGACTCCGAGACGACCGCATTGGCCGGCCGTGTCGACGCCGCCGCCCACTCCCTGGAGCAGCTCGCCGCCACACGATTCGCCCCGAACGGCGCCGACGTCAGGCGTCCCGCCCCGGCGAACGGCCGCGCGAAGAGCGATTCGGCTCCCTCCGCAGTCCTCTACTTCGTGCCGAACGCCGAGGGCTACGACCTCGTCGAGCGCGACGGCGACCTGCCGTCGGTCGGCGCGGCGATGGAGTTCGAGGACGAGGAGTTCGTGGTTACGAAGATCGGGCGCTCCCCGCTCCCGTTCGACCGCCGCAACTGCGTCTTCCTCACCGCGGTCTAGGCAGCGCCGAGTCCCCGCGCCGACGCCGTCTCCGCACGGCTCGGCTCAACGACCCGCGATTCAAGTCGATCCCCCGAACGGACGATAGAGAGACCAGATGGAAGCCGCTCACATCACCTGGCGCCCCCTCGGAGAGCTGTTCGTCGAGCGCGGCCTGATCACACAGGACGAGCTCGAGGAGGCGCTGGTCGAGCAGCGCGAGACGCGGAAGCGGCTCGGGACGATCCTCGTCTCCCGCGGCCTCGTCTCCGGTCCCGAGCTGACGAGCGTGCTCGTCGACCAGCTCGGCATGGAGCTGACGAAGGAGAGCGGCTTCGGCTCCGGCCTCTGGGACGAGATCCGCAAGCGCCACGAGCGCCCGCGCGCCGCCGCGAAGAGCGTCGACGCGCCCGAGCCCGCTCCGGTCGAGCCTCCTGCGGAGGAGCCAGAGCCGGCACCGGAGCCGCACAAGCTGCCGCGCGCCACCCGTCCCGCTCCCACTCCCGCGGTCAACGGCGACGAGGTCGCGGCCGCGATCGAGAAGGAGCGCGAGGCGCTGGCCGCCGCCTTCACCGAGGAGCGCGCCGAACGCGAGATGGAGCTGATGCAGGAGCGCGCAGCACTCGAGGCAGCCGTCGCGAAGGAACGCGAGTCGTTCGAAGCGGCGCTCGAAGCCGAACGAGCCTCCCGCCGTCAGGCCGAGGAAGCACTCGCGTCGGCGAGCGGTAACGCTGCCGGTCGCGCCGAGGAGCTCGCGGAGCTCTCCGGCCAGGTCGCCGAGCTCCGCAGCCAGGTTCAGCAGAGCGCCGCGCTCGTCACGGCCGAGCAGGTCGCCGTCGAGCGCATGAAGGAGCTCGAGACGCAGCTCGCGTCCGAGCGTGCCGCGCACGGGACGGCGAGCGAGAGCCTCGAGACGCGGCTCACCGCCCTCGAGGACGCGCTGGTCGCCGCCCAGGCCAAGGAGCGGTCGGCACTCGAAGAGCTCGACGCCGCCCGCGGCGAAGCGAACGCCGAGGCGAAGGAGCTTCGTGCCTCGGTCGAGCGCGTTCGCGGCGAGCTGGACCGGCTCGACCAGGCGACGTCCTGGTTCGAGTACTGGTCCGGCGCGAGATCCTGACACTCAAGCGAATCCCTCGAACGGACGATAAGACCCCCATGGAAGCCGCCCACGCAAGCTGGCGCCCGCTCGGAGAGCTGATCGTCGAGCGCGGCCTGATCACGCAGGAGCAGCTCGAGGACGCGCTGCTCGAGCAGCGCATCACCCGCAAGAGGCTCGGCACGATCCTCGTCGAGAAGGGCATCGTCTCCGCCGAGACGCTGACGGACGCCCTCGTCGACCAGATCGGCGTCGACGAGCTTCTCGACGAGTTCGACGACAACGGCGACGCCGACGGCGACAAGTCGCCCCGGCGCATCAGCTTCCGCAACTCCACCCAGCGGCTCGCCTCGCCGTTCGCGCGGCTGCGCATCCGCCGCGAGGACGACTCCGCCCCGGTTGCGCCGTTCAGCCCCGTTGCCGACGAGGATGAGGACGACAAGGAGTACGTGCCGTTCTCGCTCGTTCGCGACGCGGCCGAGGAACCCGCCGCTCCGGACCCCGAGTCCGAGGCGACGCAGGAGATTTCGCCGGAGCCGGAGCCGGAGGCTGCGCCCGAACCCGAGGCGGCACCCGAACCGTCGCCCGAGGCCGAAGCTGCGCCCGAACCGGCACACGAGCCCGAGCCCGCCGCCACGGACGAGGCTGCGCCTCACGCCTGGCTGGCCGACGCGCGGACTGCGCTGGAGTCGGCGGAGGCCGACCTCGCCCAGCTCGACGACCTGGCCGCTACGCGCGGCTACGAGTTGCTCGAGCTTCGCGCAGAGCTGACGGAGACACGGACCGAGCTGACGAGAGCCGGCGAGACGCGGGCGAACGCAGACCGCGAGATCAGCCGCCTGAAGAAGTCGCTCGCCGAGAGCGCAGCGACAGAAGTCGCGCTCAAGCGCACGCTCGACGACATGCGCGAGCGCGAGACGATCGCGAACGCCGAGGTCGGTGCTCTCCGCGGTGAGCTCGACCGGACGAAGAAGGACATTCAAGGAGCGACGGAGACGCTGACGCAGCAGGCCGCCCGGATCGCCGAGGTCGAGGCCACGTTCAAGGATCACGAGCGGCGCGGCAAGCGCATCGCCGAGCTCGAGGCCAGGACGACCGAGCTCGAAGGCCAGTCGACCGAGCTGTCCGAGCGCCTCGCGGCCGCGAGCGAGACGCTGGGCGCGGAGTCGAATGCCCGGGAGCAGGCGCAGCGCGAGTCGCAGCGGCTGCAGGCCGACCTGACGGACCGCGACGCGCGGCTGGAGAAGCTCGTCGAGCAGGTCGACTCGCTGGAGAACGAGCTCGAGGGCGTGGTCGCGGAGCGAGGCCAGCTGCAGCGCAAGCTCGCCTCACGCGAGCGGCGCATCACGAAGCTCGACGCCACCGTGTCCGAGCTCAAGGCCCAGACCGTCGCCGCACCGGAGCCTGCCGCGGCACCGGAGCCTGCCCCGGCTCCCGAACCCGCCGCGGAGCCGGAAGCGAAGCCGGAGCCCGTCGTCGAAGCTGCGCCCGAGCCCGCCGCCGAGGCAGCGCCCGAGCCGGCAACCGCCGCCGCGCCCGAGCCCGCCGAGCCGGAGGTGCCGACCGGATTCCTCTTCTTCGTTCCGAAGGCCGGCGAGGGCTACGAGCTCGTCGAGCACGACGGGAACGCACCCGCCGTCGGCGACACGGTCGAGCTTTCGGGCACGTCGTTCTCGGTCACACGGCACGGCCGCTCGCCGCTGCCGTTCGACAAGCGCGTCTGCGTCTACCTGCGCGCGGCCTAGCTGGCGCGCCGAAGCGCGACGACTTCGACCTCCCGGCGCAGCTCGTCCAGAAGCGCCCAGAGCTCGGGCCTGAGCGGCACGACCTCGGACGCCGGTCGGGGCGCCTCGAGCTCCGGCTCGGGCGAGTCGTCCGCCGGTGCCGCGTCCGCTTCGGGCGTCGTCCTGCGGGCTTCGAGCACCGGCCAGGCGAGGTAGAACGCGATGCGGCCCGCGAGGCCGTACACGACGGCGAAGGCCCAGAGCGGCAGCAGCGCTTCCGCCACGGCGTGATGTCCGGCCAGCGACCGGATCGTGAGGACGACCAGCCCCGCGAGGCTCGTCGCGCCCGCGACGAGCGCGGCGTCGGCCCACGGACGCAGGAGCGTCGAGTACGTCAGCAGCCGCCAGGTCCAGTAGAGGCCGAGGGAGAGCGCGATGAACGCGACCGTCCACGCGGCGGGAAGCGGCGAGACGTCTGACTGCGTCTGTGCGACCGCCGCCATTAGCGTGGCCAGCACGAGCACCCCGACGTCGACTCCGAGACAGGCCGGCACGAAGCGCTTCTTCGGAGGGATCGGCACATTCGGGAGCCGCTCGCGCTCGGGTACTGGCTCGGGCACCGGTTCCGGTTCGCGAGGCGGTGCAGCCTCTTCGAGCCGGCGACGCCAGTCCCGTCCGAGCTGGACGACGAGCACGGCCGAGGCGACCGTCTGCCGCGAGACACATCCGCGCGACACGAGCACCTCGTCGAGCGGCGCGCCCGTCCGGCGCTGCTCGGCCATCGCTGCGTCCAGGTCGTAGCCGGAAAGCCTCCCGCGCTCGACCAGGAGCCGGCCGACCCGCTCCCAGAGCGCGTCGTCGAGCTTCGCGACAGCCGCCGTTCCGTGCGTCCGTGGCTGCCGTGCCAGGACTCTTCGGATCCTCGTCACCCCACTCTCAGTATGGGAGCCGAACGGCGATCGGCAAGGGCCCCGCGTAGAGTGCGCGCGTGATCCTCGAGAACGGCGTCGTCCGCACGCTCGATCCCTTCCTCCCGGTCGCCCGCGCGCTGGCGATCGCCGGTGAGCGCGTCGCCGGCGGAGTCGGGACGCACGAGACGGCGCTGCCGAGCCCGGAGATCGTCGACCTCGGCGGCCGGACGGTCGTTCCCGGCTTCACCGACTCGCACGTGCACTTCCCCACCTGGGCGCTCGCACAGCGCCAGGTCGACCTCGACGGCTGCGCGACGCTCGGAGAGGCTCTCGACCGCATCCGCACGGCTCCACCTGCAACGGGCGAGTGGATCCGCGCGTACGGCTGGCGGAGCGGCGACTGGACACCGTCCGTCGAGCCGACGCGCTCGGACCTCGATGCGGTCACCGGCTCGGCCCCGGCGGCGCTGCTCTCGAAGGACTACCACTCCCTCTGGCTCAACTCGTCGGCCCTCGCGCGGGCGAACGGCGACCTCGAGGTGCACGGCGGCGTCGTCGAGCGAGACGAGCACGGCGAGCCGACCGGCGTCCTGCGCGAGGAGGCCGCATGGCGGTTCAAGGAGCGGTTCCTCCGGGTCTCGGACGAGGAGTACGTCGATGTGATGCGCGCCGGCGTGCGCCTGGCGCTGTCGCGCGGCGTCACGTCCGTGCACGACAAGGACGGCTGGCTCGGCGCACCGAAGCTCTGGCAGCAGCTCGACGAGCAGGGCGCGCTCGGCATCCGGGTCTGGCAATCCCTCCCCGCCGACCGGATCGGCGCGCTTGAGGAGACCGGCCTGCGGTCGGGGATCGGGAGCGACGCGGTGAAGGTCGGCTACCTGAAGGTCTTCATGGACGGCACGCTCGGCTCGGAGACGGCGCTGATGCTCGACGGCACCGGCGTCGAGATCACCTCGGCCGAGGAACTGGCGGACATCGTCCGTCGCGCTGCGCGGATCGGGTGGCCCGTCGCCGTGCACGCCATCGGCGACCGGGCGAACCGCAACGCGCTCGACGCGTTCGAGCAGACGGCGGACGAGTGGCGGCCGCGCGGGCTCCGCCATCGAATCGAGCACGCGCAGTGCCTCGCTCCCGAGGACGTGGCGCGGTTCGGGCAGCTCGGCGTCGCGGCGTCCGTGCAGTTCACGCACGCCACCTCGGACCGCGAGATCGCCGAGCGGCTGTGGGCTGGACGGCTCGGCGGCGCGTACGCCTGGCGGTCGCTGCTCGATGGCGGCGCGGTCGTCGCGAACGGCTCGGACGCGCCGATCGAGGAGCTCGATCCGCTCGCCGGGATCGTCTCCGGTGTACTGCGGACGTCCGACGAGCGGCCGGCGTGGCGACCCGAGCAGGCGGTCACGGTCGAGGAGGCGCTCGTCGCCACCTGTGTTGCCCCCGCGTGGCTGACCCGCGACGAGCGCCGGCGCGGGCGGCTGCTCCCCGGCTATCTCGCCGACCTGGTCGTGCTCGACCGCGACCCGGTCGCCTGCCCGCCGGAAGAGCTGCCCGAGGTGCAGGTCGTGGCGACGATGGTCGGCGGGCGTTGGCTCCACAACCCGCCGCCCTGGCACTAGCACGGAGGAACCCATGGTTCCCCCGTGTGCCCCCTCCTTCACCGCTCGTTTTACGGCGTCCATTCGCGAAGCCGGGCAAAGCCCGACTCCGCCGCCGGCTGACGGCTCGCTTCGATCCATGAAGATCAACACCATTCGACACGACCGGGGCGAAGGAAAGGAGACGAGCCGTTGAGGATCGCGGACATGAACTGGATGCAGGTCGAGGAGTACCTGGCGCGGGACGACCGGATCGTGCTGCCGATCGGCTCGACCGAGCAGCACGCCTACCTCTCGCTCGCGACCGACGTGATCCTCGCCGAGCGCGTCTCGGTCGAGGCCGCCGAGCCGCTCGGCGTGCCCGTCCTGCCGGTGCTGCCGTTCGGGATCGCGCCCGGTTTCACGACCTATCCCGGGACGGTCTCGCTGCGGACCGATACCCTCGTCGCCGTTCTCACCGACGCACTCGACGTCCTTCACTCGCAAGGCTTCCGCCGCTTCCTCGTCGTCAACGGCCACGGCGGGAACACGCGCGCCGAGGAGCCGCTCCTGGCGTGGGCAGCGGCGCGCGACGGTGCCCAGTTCCGCTTCCACAGCTGGTACGCCGGCGAAGAGGCGACCGCTGCCGCCGAGGCTCTTTACCCGCATCCGACCCACGCCAACTGGTTCGAGAACTTCCCGTGGACGAGGCTCGCCGACGTCACGATGCCGGCGGAGCCGAAGCCCGTGCCGGAGATCGACGAGTTCGCCGACCCGGCGCGCGTGCGCGAGATCCTGGGCGACGGCACCTTCGGCGGCGCCTACGAGCGCCCGGATGAGGAAATGCTCGAGCTCTGGAACGTGGCGGTCGCCGAGGTGCGCGGACTGATCGACCGCTGGCCGAGCTGACCGGGCTCGACTCTCGCGCTCACGCTTGACTTTTGTCCTGTCACTCCGTGTGGGGGTTAATGACTATTGTCATCGTCACGATCGGAGGCGGCGGCGAGGTCGCTGACACCCTGTCGTTCGGCTACCTCCGTGCCATGAAGACGGGCAACACGCTGGGTCAGCTCGTCGAGCGCCAGGGACGCGCCGAGGTTGAACGCCAGATCGTCGAGCGCGCCCAGCAGGACGCCGTCTTCGCCGCCAACCTGGCGAAGCGCCCGCGGCAGACGCTGGAGGACTTCCTCGGCGTCCAGATCCCGAGCAGATCTCGGTCAACGCGATCCTCGAGAACTCGAGGACGTTCGCCGTGATCGTCCCGATGACGCCGGAGAGCGGCTCGTAGCACGCGTGGGTCGGCGGCGGGCCGTGTTGCCCGCCGCCGGCCGCTCGACGCCTCAGCGCCGGCGAAAGCGGCGCTTCTTCGACTCGGGGCGGCGAGGGACGGGCGCGTCCGTGATGATCGCCATCGGCACCTCGACGGTCAGCCAGCGGGCCAGTTCGGGGTCGCCGACTGCGCCGACCGCGCCGGCGAGCCCTCCCTCGCGCACGTCCGGCGTGTGCGCGTCGCTGGCGAGCAGGTGCGCGAGGCCGCGGTCGATCAGCTCGACCGCCGCGGTCTTCGCCGATCGCCCGATGCGCCCGTCGAGCGAAGCCGCGGTGATCTGGACGAGAGCACCGGCGTCGACGAGCGGCCGCAGTTCGGACGGGTCGTGCTGAACCTCCGCGTTGCGCTCCGGGTGGGCGATCACCGGCGTGATCTCGCGCGTGACGAGCCGGAAGACCCACTCGTGAAGCGAGAGCGGCCAGCCCGAATACGGAAACTCGACGAGGAGGTACCGCGGGCTCCCGCCGAGCCCGAAGCGGCCGATGTCCTCGTCGGACAGCCTGTCGAGCCAGTCGATCGCGATCTCGCCGCCCGGACGCACGTCGACCGCGATCTCCGCCTCGAGAACGGCCGCGCGAACCTCCGCCACGAGCCGTTCCATCGTGTCAGCGCTCGTCGGATAGTCGTCGCGGACGTGCGGCGTCGCCGCGATGATCCGCACCCCGTCGGCCGCGGCGCGACGCGCGACCTCGAGGCTCTCCTCGATCGTCGTAGGGCCGTCGTCGACGCCCGGAAGGATGTGGGAATGGAGGTCGATCACGATGGTCCGGCAACCGTACCGAGTACACTGAGAGCGTGGCGATGCGCACCATGAAGGACGTGCACGACGAGACGTGTGCGGTCGCCTGCTGCGCCGAGATCATCGGCGCCAAGTGGACCGCCTTGCTCCTCCACGACCTCTCCGAGGGCCCGCGCCGATTCTCCGAGCTCGAGCACTCGTGCAGCGGGATCAGCCCGCGAACGCTCTCCGAGCGGCTGCGCCTGCTCGAGCAGGAGGGCATCGTCCTCCGCCGCAGCTACAGCGAGACGCCGCCGCGCGTCGAATACGAGTTGACGGACAAGGGCGAGTCGCTCCTGCCGATCATCAAGGCGATGAGCGACTTCGGCCACGCGTGGCTCGTGCCCGAGCACGACCACTCGCACGACCACGTGCATCCCCGCTAGCGCCCCTCCATGGCCGACGCGGCCTCCTCGCTGCAGGCGCTCACTCACGAAACGGCGTTGAAGGAGGCGACTCGGTGGTTCGGGCGCACCTTCACCAGGGCACCGGACACGCCGCTGCAGCCGACGCTCGAGCACCGCGCGATCATCTCCTTCGACGCGAAGTACAAGCCCGACGAGCAAGAGCTCGCCGCGCTCATCGCGGCGATGAACGCTGTCCAGGAGGACTCGTTCTACGTCACCGGTCTGTTCACGGACCGCGACCGATTCTGGCTCGTAACCCCCGACTCGCTTCCGCTCTACGCGCAGGGCAACGAGGCTCGCAGCAAGGACAACGAGAACCTCTTCCTGTTCGAGACCGCGCTGTACTCCGCGCAGGGGACATGGGGACTCTGGATGCTCGAGGACGTGTTCGCACTGGTCTGCAGCTCAGCACCCGAGTTCCTCGAGACGTTGCTCGCCCACTACCCGTCGATGGAGACCGAGATCGGCCACGAGAGGCTGACCGAGGTCGCAGTCGAGGATGCTCGCATCGAATTCGTGCGCTTCCAGCGTGGCTGGCACACGACCGGCGGACCTACGACGCGCTCCAGCCCTGGGTGATCGAGGTGATGGAGCACATGTACGGCCCCGACCGGAGCCGACAACTCATGCTCGCGGGCGGCTGGTACAGCCCGCCGGAGAGCTAGCGAAGCCCGGCGAAGCCGACGAACAGCTCACGCGCGGCCGCGACGCCGAGCGGCAGGTACTCGAGCAGGAGCCGCTCGTTCGGGGAGTGGACGTTGCTCTCCGGCAGCGCGAAGCCGGTGATCACCGCCGGGATGCCGCGATCGCCGAGCGCGGGCACGATCGGCAGCGTGCCGCCCGACCGAAGCAGCAGCGGCCGCTTGCCGAGTGCCCGCTCGAACGCGTCCTGCGCCAGCCGGATCGCGGGCGAGCCGGGCTCGACGAGACCCGCGGGGCCGCCGGCCATCCGTTCGAGCTCGATCTCCGCTCCCGCGGGTGACGCCTCCCTCAGCAGCCCCTCGACGGCCGCGAACATCGCGTCGGGGTCCTGGCCGGCGACGAGCCGCATCGACAGATTCGCCTCGCCGACCGCCGGGATCACCGTCTTCTGCAGAAACGGCGAGCCGCCGGCGAGCCCGTTGACGTCCAGCGACGGCTCGGCCCACGTCCGCACGTAGAACTCGGCCGCCGCCGTCGCGTCGGCAGGCCGCGCGCCCTGGTCGGCGAGCACGTCAGCGCCGCCGTCGAGCGAGCTCCAGCCCTCCACCTCCTCGGCGCTGGGCGGCCTGATCCCCGCCCGCAGCGGCTCAGGCAGCCGGCCGTCCCGCTGCGCGAGACCCGAGAGCGCCTGCACGAGAGCGTGCATCCCGTTCAGCGCCGCGCCGCCGTACATGCCCGAGTGGAGGTCGCGCTCGCCGGCCTTCACCTTCAGGTGCATGTAGATGATCCCGCGCGTGGCCACGTAGAACGCGGGTACGCCTCGGGCAGGCATGTCGGCGTCGAAGATCACGCACACGTCGGCCTGCCGGTCGTCCTCGGCGAGGAAGTCGATGATCGAGTGGCCGCCGACCTCCTCCTCCCCGTCGCACGCGAAGCGCACGTTGACCGGGAGCGCGCCGTCGGCCGCGAGTCCCGCGGCAGCCTTGAGCAGCAGGTAGAGCTGGCCCTTGTCGTCCGCGACGCCGCGGGCGTAGAGCCACTCGCCGCGCACGTCGGGCTCGAACGGGTCGCTGTCCCAGCCGTCGAGCGGATCGGGGGGCTGCACGTCGAAGTGCCCGTAGACGAGCACTGTCGGTGCGGAGTCGGCGCCGGTCGAGGCGCGCAGTTCGCCGACGGCGAGGGGGCTGCCGTGCCAGTCGACGACCTCCCCGCTCCCGCCCGCATCCCGCAGGAAGCCGGCGACCCACTCCGCCGCCTGCTTCACGTCGCCGGCGTGCGCCGGATCGGCGCTCATGCTCGGAATGCGGAGCAGAACGGCGAGCTCGTCCAGGAGTGCCTGCGTTTCGGTCACGGCGGCAGCCTACTTCCCGGCCAGCTTCTGGAGTAGCAGCTGCGTGTCGCCCAGGAACGGAGAGGGACCGGCCGCGACGACCTTGTCGAGCTGCACCTTCGCGGCCTTCAGCTGCCCGATCCAGAGGAGCATCAGTCCGAGATGGAAGCGCACCGTGATGGCCTTCGGATACACGCGGACGAGCGGACCGAGCTTCGAGAATGCTACCGCCGGCTTCGCCTTGTCGAACGCCCCGACCGCGACCGCGACCCGCGCGTCGACGTCGTTCGGCGCCAGCGCGAGGGCGGCGTCGAACTGGTTCTCGGCGGAAACGGGCCGCCCGAGCTTCTGCAGCGCGGCACCGTAGAGCAGCTTCGCGTGCGCGTCCCCGTGACGAGCCCGGGCCGCGAGGAACGCGAGCTGCCCGGGAGGCGAGAGGTTCGCAAGCTGCCGGGGGGACGGGAAGGACGGCGAGAACGGCGGCAAGCCCGGCGCATAGGTCGGATAGAGCAAGTCCTCCGCGCGTACGGCGTAGGACGTGTCCGGCTGCGCCTTCGTCGCCTTGCGCCAGGCGGCCTCCGCCTGTGGCAGCCGTCCCTGCCAGAAGAAGCCGAGCCCGAGCTCGAGCTGTGCCAGCGCACTGCCCGGATGCGCCTGCTGGAGCTCGGCGAGACGGTTGAACCCGTTCGGCCAGTCCGCCAGCGCGGCGCCGATATCCGCCTCGAGCGATCGGTAGCGCGCGAAGATCGCCCCGGCCGCCTTGCGGTGGCCGTTGGCGTAGAGCGTGAGGGCGTGACGAAGCGCGACGGCCTCGGGATCCGTGCGCACGCCGAGGTCGATGTCCAGCTCCGGCGCGCCTTTCTGCTTGACCGTCTTCGCGGTCAGCGAGGCGGAGGGCGTCGTTCGAGTCGCGAGCGTCGCGCCGACCGTCGCGCCTGCAGCAACGAGGGCGACCGCACCGACGACGAGCCAGTTTCGCGCCCTGGGCGACACGTTCCGACGATACGGGAATCCCGTCCGCCGTCCGCACGTTCAGGTGTCGCACACGCGAGAACGGGCAGCAAATGACCGAGACTTTTGCGATTGAACCCTGAAGCTATACTTTTGAAACCAATGGCCAGCTACCGCGACCTGCTCCAGCAAGTCAAAGCCGAGATCGACGAGCTGGACGCGTCGAGCGCGGCCAGGCTTCTCGAAGCAGACGATCCCCCCGCCCTCCTCGACGTACGCGAGCAGGACGAGTGGGACCAGGGGCACATCCCCGGCGCCGTCCACGTCGTGCGCGGGTACCTCGAGTCCCAGGTCGAGCAGGCCCTCCCCGACCGCTCGCGGCCCGTCGTCGTCTACTGCGCCGGCGGCCACCGCTCGGCCTTTGCGACGAAGACGCTGCAGGAGCTGGGCTACGAGTCCGTCTACAACCTCGCGGGTGGCTTCACGGACTGGAAGCGGAACGGCTTCCCGACCGTGCTGCCGAAGACCCTGGGCGCCGAGCAGCGCTCGCGCTACAGCCGACACCTGCTCATCCCGGAGGTCGGCGAGGAAGGTCAGTTGAAGCTGCTCGACTCGCGCATCCTCTTGATCGGCGCCGGCGGGCTCGGATCGCCGTCGTCGCTGTATCTCGCCGCCGCCGGCGTCGGGACGCTCGGGATCGTCGACGACGACGTGGTCGACGCGACGAACCTCCAGCGGCAGATCGTCCACTCCACCGACCGCCTCGGCGAGTCGAAGGCGGAGTCGGCCAAGCGGACGATCCAGGCGCTCAACCCTGACGTCGAGGTCAAGTTGTTCAAGGAGCGGATGACGTCCGAGAACGTCGACCGGATCCTCGACGAAGGCTGGGACGTGATCGTCGACGGTGCCGACAACTTCCCGACGCGCTACCTCCTGAACGACGCATCGGTCTGGCACCGGATCCCGGTCGTCCACGGGTCGATCTTCCGGTTCGAGGGCCAGGTCACCGTCTTCAAGCCGCACGAAGGGCCGTGCTACCGCTGCCTGTTCCCGCAGCCGCCGCCGCCCGAGCTGGCGCCGAGCTGCGCCGAGGGCGGGGTGCTCGGAGTGCTGCCCGGCATCGTCGGGTCGCTGCAGGCGAACGAGGCGATCAAGCTCGCGCTCGGCATCGGTGACACGCTGGTCGGCCGGCTGCTCCTCTTCGACGCGCTGGTCCCCTCGTTCACCGAGGTGAAGCTGAAGCGCGACCCGAACTGTCCGGTGTGCGGCGAGTCGCCGACGATCACCGAGTACGTCGACTACGTCGAGTTCTGCCAGGGCCGTCCGGCCGAGGTTCACTGATGGCGACCGTCCGCATCCCGCCCACGCTCCGCACCGCGACCGGCGGCGCGCGCGAGGTGGAGGCGTCCGGCGAAACGGTGCGTGACCTGCTCGACGACCTGGCGGATCGCTTCCCCACGCTGCGCGGCCAGGTGTTCGACGGCGGCGAGCTCGCCCCGTTCGTGAACGTCTACGTCGAGGGCGAGGACGTGCGCACGCTGGACGGTCTCGAGACCGAGGTCGCGGACGGCTCGACCGTGATCCTGTTGCCGGCGATGGCCGGCGGCCAGCGCGTCGACCTCGCTCCGTCGCTGCTCGACCTCGTCGGACACACGCCGCTGGTACACCTCTCACGGCTGTCGCCGGAGGGCGTCTCGATCTACGCGAAGCTCGAGGGCCAGAACCCGACCGGCTCGATCAAGGACCGCGTCGCCAAGGCGATGATCGAGGCGGCGGAGGCCTCCGGCGAGCTCGAGCCGGGCCGCGAATTGCTCGAGCCGACGAGCGGCAACACGGGCATCTCACTCGCGTTCATCGCGCGGCTCAAGGGCTACAAGCTCACCTGCGTCATGCCGGAGAACGCGACCGAGGAGCGCAAGCGGCTGCTCAGGATCTACGGCGCCGACATCGTGGAGTCGCCGGCGGCCGAGGGCTCGAACGGCGCCGTGCGCCTCGCCCTGGAGCTGGCCGAGGGCGACCCGCGCTACTACATGCCGTTCCAGTACGCGAACGAGCAGAATCCGCGCGCCCACTACGAGGGCACGGGCACCGAGATCGCCGAGGCGCTCGACCGCGTCGACATCCTCGTCGCAGGGCTCGGCACCGGCGGGACGCTGATGGGCACCGGCGAGCGTCTGCGTGAGACCTTCCCCGACGTCGTCGTCGCAGCCGCCGAGCCGCTACCCGGCGACCCGGTCATGGGCCTGCGCTCGCTCGACGACGGCTACGTGCCGCCGATCCTCGACGTCTCCCGGCTCGACCGGAAGCTGCTCGTGTCGAATGCCGAGTCGATCGACGGGCTGCGCGCGCTGATCGAGCGCGAGGGCATCTTTGCCGGCGTCTCGTCGGGTGCCGTCGTCCACGTGGCACGAAAGCTCGCCGAGGAAGCCGAACACGGCGCGGTCGTCGTCTGCGTGCTGGCCGATGCAGGCTGGAAGTACCTCTCCGCCGACTTCTGGGACGAGCTCGACCCGGAGAAGTCGATGGAGAGCGGCCACTGGTGGTAGTCGTCCCGCCCGCCCTGCGGCGCAAGCTTGCGGCGCACGCGGACGCGGAGGCGCCCAACGAGGCGTGCGGCCTGATCGCCATTCGCGACGGCGTCGCCGAGCGCTACCTCCCCGCCACGAACGCCGCCGCCAGCCCGTACCGCTTCCAGCTCGAGCCCCACGACCCGATGGACTTCTACCTCGAGGACGAGGGCTACGAGCTCGCCGTCTTCCACTCGCACCCGACCGACAAGGCCGAGCCGTCGCGCACGGACGTCCAGAACATCGGCCTCTGGGAGGGCAAGCCGTACCTGATCCTGTCGCGCCCGACGGGCGAGCTCCGCGCCTGGCGCATCGCGAACGGAGCGGTCGAAGAGCTCCAGCTCGGCTGAACAGCTCCGCTACGGCGGAAGTCGTCTTCCGCCGGCCGCGAGTGTGCACGGGCTCTTGGCGGGACGGCCGTGCCTGGCCGCCCCGCCGGAAAGGTGAGCCCTAGTTGACCGTGAAGTTGCCGAACATCTCGGTCGGATGCACGGCGCAGTAGTACTGCCACTTGCCCTTCGACAGCTTGATCGTGACCGTCTTCTTGCCGACGAAGGTGTCGGTCGTGATCTCCTTGTGGAACTTCCCACCGGAGAGCTGCTTGACGTCGAACGTGTGAATGTCCGCCTTGTCCGTGATCGCGAACTTGTACGTCCCGGCCTTGAGCGTCTTGACCTTCTGGCCCTTCGAGTTCTTCAGGCTGATCGTGAAGCCCGGCCCGACGGTTCCTGTCAGCGTCGGCGTGGCCGACGACGAGCCGAGCGCGACCGCAGCGCCTGCGAGCCCGAGAGCCGCAACGGCGGTGACGACTGCGATGCGTACCCGCACTGTGATCCTCCTTGGTTGACTGGGTCCTGCGCTGGAAGATACGAGACGAAGCCTGGGGGTGGATTGACGGAGCGTGGATTGATGGAGGTCGAAAGGATCGCGGACGGCCTGTGGCGCTGGACCGGCTACCACGCGGAGTGGAAGCAGGACGTGGGCTGCGTCTACGTCGAGACGCCGGACGCCGTCTGCCTCGTCGACCCGCTCGTGCCACCCGAAGAGCGCGATCGGTTCTTCGCCGCACTCGACCGCGACGTCGTACGGCTGGACCTGCCCGTGCACGTCCTCGTCACGGTCTTCTGGCATACGCGTGACGCAGCCGCTCTGGCCGAGCGGTACGGCGCGGAGATCTGGGCGCCGTCCCGGTCACGGGCCGCGGTCGAGCGGCGTGCCGGCGTCGCGGTGCGAGCCTTGCGGCTGGGCGACGCGCTGCCCGGCGGCATCGACGCCCAGGCGACGGCGCGGAGCAACGAGGTCGTGCTCTTCCTTCCGACACATCGCGCGCTCGTCGCCGGCGACGTCATCCTCGGAACCGACGACGGCTCGCTCCGTCTCTGCCCGGACTCGTGGCTGCCAGACGGAGTCGACCGGGAGGCGCTGCGCATCAGTCTCCTCCCGCTGCTCGAGCTACCGGTCGAGCACGTGCTCGTCTCGCACGGACAGCCGGTGCTCGGAACCGGCGGCGAGGCGCTGCGGAGGATGCTGGAGTCTTGAAGGTCGAGACCGATCTCCGGCTGGACGGCGCTCGCACTCTCTTCGTCGTCCGCACCGACGAGCCGGACTACCGGCGCGCACTGCGGCAGCTCGCGTTCGCCGAGGAGGAGGGTGCGCTCGTTCGCTCGTTCCCCGCGGACGCTCCGTGGCTGCACGAGAGCTACGCCCGGTTCAAGCGGACGCTCGAGGCGATGCTCGACCAGGCCGCCGGCCGGACGATCACGCCGTGGGAGGACGCCCTCGAAGCCGCCTCGTTGCGGCTCTCGGCCGCTCGGGTGCCCTGGTTCCTCGTCGGCAGCGGCGCGCTCGCCGTCCGCGGCATCGACGTCGTGCCGCGAGACCTCGACCTCGTCGTCGGCGACCCGGAGGCCGCGACCGAGGCGTTCCGGAACGTCGAGACCGAGCCGGTGACCGTGAATCGCCAGGGTGCGTGGATCGCGCGCTGGTTCGGACGCGCGTTCGTGCACGCGCGCATCGAGTGGATCGCGGACGTCGACCCCGCCGTGGACACCCACGCAACGCCGAACGACTACGGCGCCGAGGCCGAGTCGCGCCTCGAGACGGTCCGCTGGCACGACCACGACCTGCAACTCGCGCCGCTCGACCTCCAGCTCGCGGTCACCGAGAGCCGCGGCCTGACCGAACGGGCGGCCGCGATCCGGGACTTCGTGGGCTAACCGTTACTCGAGCGAGACGGACGTCTCGGCCGCGGCCGACTGGAAGAGCGCCTGGATCACGCGCGCCTGTGCCACGGCGTCGTCGCGCCCGAGCAGCGGCTTGCCGACGCCGCGAATGGCATCGCTCAGGTTCTCCAGCTCGAGCCCGTACGAATCGGCCGGCTCGACCTCGATCCGCTCGACGTCTTCCCCGCGCCGCAGCTCGATGACAGGCTTGCGGCAGTGCCACGGGTCGTCGAGGAAGAGCGAGCCCTCGCTGCCGATCGCCTCCAGCTCGTCGCGGTTCGTCATCGCGGTGCCGCAGTCGAAGATCCCGAGCACGTCGTCGGCGAAGCTCAGCGAGCCGGTGAACACCCAGTCGGTGCCGCTCGGGCCCGTCCACTGCCGGCCGAACACCTCCTCGGGCTCACCCGCGACGAGCCGCGAGCCGCTGATGCAGTAGCAGCCGACGTCCATCAGCGCGCCGCCCTCCACGTCCGTGCGCAGGCGGATGTTGTCCTCGTCGTACAGCCCGTACGAGAAGCACGTGCGAACGAGCCTCAGCTCCCCGATTGCCCCGTCGTGCAGGAGTTCCTGCAGCTTCTTCGTCTGCGGGTTGTGGCGCCACATGAACGCCTCCATCAGGTACGTCCCGTACGTGTCCGCGGCGTCGAACGCGTCGTCGACCTTGTCCGGGTCGCTGTCGAACGGCTTCTCGCAGAGGACGTGCTTGCCCGCCTGCGCGGCCTTGATCGACCACTCGACGTGCATGGTGTTCGGGAGCGAGATGTAGATCGCCTCGACCTCCGGGTCGGCGAGCAGCGCCTCGTACGAGCCGTGCGCGCGCGGGATGCCCCACTTCGCGGCGTACTCGTCGGCGCCCTCCTGCGTGCGGCTCGCGACCGCGACGAGGTCGACCTTTTCGGACACCTGCGCGGGAGGACTGACGAGCCGGTTGATGTCGGCCGTCGACAGGATCCCCCACTTCACCGGTTCGTAGCTCATCGCCCCTCCAGAGATTTGACGGCCGGGTACAGCGCCCGGTAGCGAGCATAACCCTCGTCGTAAACGCGGCTCCAGGCCTCGTTCGGCTCGATCCGGTCGCGCACGCGGACGCACGCCTCGACGGCTTGCCCGGCGCTCGCGAAGACGCCGTTCGAGACGCCGGCGAGCAGTGCGGCTCCGTAGGCGGAGCCCTCCTCGACCTCCGTCAGCTCCAGCGGGATTCCGAGCACCGACGCGACGATCTCGAGCCACAGCCGGCTGCGGGCGCCGCCGCCGGAGGCACGGCCGACCTGGGCGTCGACGCCGAGCCCGCGCAGGAGCTCGAGCGAGTCGCGCAGCCCGTACGCCACGCCTTCGAGCACTGCACGGACGAGGCCGCCGCGGTCGTGTCGGAGGGACAGTCCCTCGAACACGGCCCGCGCGGACGGGTCCGCGTGCGGCGTCCGCTCCCCCGCGAGGTACGGCAGGAACGTGAGTCCTTCGGCGCCGGGAGGCCACTCACCCGCCTCGGCGACGAGCTGGTCGAACGAGGCGTCCGGCGCGAGCGCGTCGCGGAACCACTGCAGCGCGCCGGCGGCACTCAGCATCACGCCCATCGCCTCCCACGTGTCCGGCACTGCGTGGCAGAAGACGTGCACGCGCGCCTCCGGCTCCGGGCGGTACTCGGTCAGCGCCGCGAAGACGACGCCGGACGTGCCGAGGACGACCGACAGCGTGCCCGGTCGGACGACACCGACGCCGAGCGCCGCCGCCTGCTGGTCGCCCGCCCCGCCGTACACGGTGGACTCGGCGACGGGCGGCAGCCACTCGCGCGGGATCTCGAGCGCGTCCGTCACCTCGTCCGACCAGCGGCGGTTGCGCACGTCGAAGAGCAGCGTTCCGGACGCGTCCGCCGCGTCGATCCCGTGCTCGCCGGTCAGCCGCAGCAGGACGTAGTCCTTCGGCAGCAGGATCCGCCGAATCCTGCCGTAGACGTCGGGCTCATGTCGCCGTAACCAGAGGAGCTTCGGCGCCGTGAAGCCGGTCAGCGCCCGGTTGCCGGTCAGCTCGATCAGCCGTTCGAGCCCGATCCGCTCCTCGATCTCGGCGCACTCCGCAGCCGTGCGCTGGTCGTTCCAGAGAATCGCCGGCCGCAGCACCCGATCCGCCTCGTCCAGGCAGACGAGCCCGTGCATCTGGCCGGAGAGGCCGAGCCAGACCTCGCCGAACGGCAACCTTTCGAGCACCGCCTCGGCCGCGCGCCACCAGAGCTCCGGGTCCTGCTCGGCCCAGCCGGGATGCGGCGTCGAGAGCGGGTATGGCTCCTCGTCGGTCGCGAGCACCTCGCCGTCGGGCGAGATCGCGACCGCCTTGACGCCGGTCGTGCCGACGTCGAGCCCGACGAGCGTCGCCACCTATGCGCCGAGGGCTGCGTACACGAGCTCGTAGGCGGCCACCGCGTCCTTGCGCATCTGCGCCTCGCGCAGGGCCGCGTCGTCGATCTTCGCGGCCACGGACTCGATGAAACGCCAGTGGATCACGCTCCGCTTGACGGCCGCTACCGCGTCCTCCGTGTACGGGTAGAGGTCGAAGCCGAGCCGGCGCCCGTCGTCGCCGTATCCGGCCCGGCGCAGCTCGACGGCCAGCTCGAGCGTCTCCATGAACGCCGTCGCCCCGACCATGTTGTCGTCGTCGAACGTCCCCCAGCCGGAGTTGGCGTGGTGATGGCCCATCAGGTCTTCGGCCGAGAGCATCGCTGCGTACTCGGCCAGGTTCTCGCCGTTCATGATCAGGTGCTGCCAGTCCATGTTGACCTTGACGTTGTCGAGGCCGCGACCGCGCAAGGTGTGGATGACGTGCAGCGTCATGCCGATGTTGCGCATGAGGATCTTCATCGCCGGCTCGGAGTTCTTGTGCTCGAGCCAGAGCTCGACGCCGCCCTCCCTGCACTTCTCCGCGACGGCGCCGATGCCGTCGATGAACCAGGCCCAGCTCTCCTTGTACGGAGTCTGGAACGGGTAGTTGTAGCCCTCGATCCCCGGCCAGACGATCAGCGGCACGCCCAGCTCGCCGGCGAAGCTCGCCGCCGCGACTGCGATGCGCACGGCCTCGGCCCGCGTGCCCGGGTCGGGGTTGACGAGCCCTCCGCGGCCGAAGCGCGGGTCGAGGTGCAGGCCGCCGGCAAGGCAGTAGACGTCGTGCGAGCCGAGCGCCTCCTTCACCTCGTCGAGGTTCTCCTCGGACAGCTCCTGCGGGTAATGAAACTCGTAGCCGTCGATCAGGTCGCCGAGACCGTCGACGGCCCGCCGCACGCGCTGCGCCGTGGTCTCGTTCGCCCACTGCGGCTGGTAGCCGCCGGGAACGAACCGGGTGACCATCGAACCGAACGCCCAGATGCCGAGGCTCGTCTTCATGCCGGCACCGGCGCCCGGTCGAGGACTTCCATGAACGCCCTCGACCATTCGGCGAGATCCGGCCAGCCGGTTGCGGAGACCATGTTTCCGTCGACGACGTCCTTGCCTTCGACGAACTCGCCGCCCGCTGCCTCGACGTCGATCGCCAGCGGTGGGAAGGCCGAGACGCGGCGGCCGCGAACGTACCCGAGCGCCGCCGGCACCTGCACGCCGTGGCACATGTGCCCGACCGGCAGGTCGTTCTCGAAGAAGTGCGAGACGATGCGCTTGACGTCCGCGTCGCCACGGATCACCTCCGGCGCCCGTCCGCCGGGGATCAGCACCGCCGCGTAGCGATCGGGCTCGACCTCGGAGAACGCAAGATCCGCGTCCAGGCCGCGGCCGGGCCGCTCGACGTACGTGTCCGCTCCCGGCTCGAAGTCGTGCACGACGAGCTGGAGCCGCTTGCGCTGCGGCGCCGCGACGTCAACCTCGTAGCCGGCCTCGCGGAGCCGGTAGAGCATGTAGTAGACCTCGAGCTCCTCGCCGGAGTCCGCGGTCAGGATCAGGACGCGCCGCACCTTCCCTCCTATCGTCGACCGGCCCAAGTATGAACTGCCGGAATTTTGTATGCCTCTTGACGAACACGAGGCGGTACGAGAGGGTTTCGCTTCGGGACTCGACGTAATTCCCGCGGCGAGGAGGAACGGCGTGGCCGGACTGAACGGCGAGCGGTCGGGAGGCGTGCTTCGCGAGCGCAACTGCGCTCTCGTGATCGACGCCCTGCGACGCCGCGGCCTCGCCAGCCGGAGCGACCTCGCCCGCATGACCGGCCTATCGCGGACGACCGTCGGCAGTCTCGTCGCCGACCTCCAGACGTGCGGCCTCGTCGTCGAGGAATGCGACGGCGAGCGCCAGCCCGGTCGCGGCCGTCCGCCCGTGCTCCTCCGGCTCGACCGCTCGGCCGGGGTGGCAGTGGGCATCGACTTCGACCACGACCGTGTTCGCGTGGCGCTGGCCGACCTCTCCTCCGAGGTGCTGGGCGAGGACTGCGAGGAGATCGACGTCGACCACTCGGCGTCCGACGCGATCGACGCCGCCGCAGAGATCATCGAGGCGCTGCGCGTGGCGGCCGGAGTCGACGCCGACCAGATCCTCGGGGCGGGCGTCGGGCTCGCCGGCCCGATCGACGTTCGGTCGGGCGCAGTCGGCTCGGTGACGATCCTGCCCGGCTGGGCGGGCGTCTCGGCGCGCGACCTGCTCGCCCGCCGTCTCGGCCTCCCGGTCGAGGTCGACAACGACGCGAACCTCGGGGCGCTCGCAGAGGTCTCGTTCGGCGCCGGCCGGGGGCTCTCGGACGTGATCTACGTGCGGCTCGGCTCCGGCGTCGGAGCCGGACTGCTGATCGGCGGCCGGCTCCATCACGGCTCCGCCGGGCTGGCCGGCGAGATCGGGCACGTCCAGGTCAACCCGGAGGGCGTCGTATGCCGCTGCGGCAACCGCGGCTGCCTCGAGACGGTCGCAGCCGAAGGCGCGATCCGCGCCCTGCTCCGTCCCGCGCGAGGTCACGAAGTCAGCCGGCGCGAGGTGCTCGAACTCGTCCAGGCGGGCGATCTCGGAGCGACGCGGGTGGTCAACGACGCGGGCCGTGCGATCGGACGGGTGCTTGCCGACCTGTGCAACGCGGTCAATCCCGAGGCGATCATCGTCGGCGGCGAACTGGGCGAGGCGGGGGAGCCGCTGCTCGGCGGCATCCGCGAGGCGATCGACCGGTTCGCGCTGCCGGGGGCGGCCCAGGTCGTCGAAGTCCGGCCCGGGCAGCTCGGTGAGCGCGCGGAGGTGCTCGGCGCGCTCGCACTCGTAACCCAGAGTGACGACACTTTGCGCTTGATCGGTCGGAAAACGCTTGTAGAGTGCGGGAGCGCGGTTGCGGCCAGGCCAGCTGCGTGGCGTCCCGCGGGCAGAAAGGAGGCCGTGCACGCGGAGACGAGGTAGGTAGCTCGGGCGGTTTTTCGAAACGTCTGGTCAGTTCCACCGAAGGAGGAGGGCAACAAGTGAGCAGGATTTTCAGCAAGTGGACGGTGATGGGGCTCGTACTCCTCGTCGCCGCCGCCATGTCGGCAGTCGCCGCTGCCTCGCGGGCCGCGAGCATCCAGGTCTGCGTGCTGCTGCCGGACACGAAGTCGTCGGTGCGCTGGGTGCAGTTCGACGCTCCGGACTTCGCAAAGGCACTCAAGGCAGCCGGCGTGACGTACTCGATCACGAACGCGCTCAACGACCCGGTCAAGCAGAAGGCGCAGGCTGCCGCGTGTCTCGCTAACGGCGCGAAGGTGGTCGTCGAGACCGCGCTCGACAACGGCTCGGCGTCCTCGATCGAGAAGTCGTTCACGTCCAAGGGCGGCAAGGCGATCGACTACGACCGCCAGGTCACCGGCGGCACCGCCTCGGTCTACGTCACGTTCGACGGCAAGGCCGTCGGCGTAGCGCAGGCCAAGGGCATCGTCGCCGGCATGAAGGCGGCCGGGACGTACAAGAAGTCGTCCGTCGTCGCCGAGCTCTGGGGCGGCCCGACCGACCAGAATGCATTCTGGTTCAAGAGCGGCAACGACGCCGTCCTGAACCCGCTGTTCGGGAAGGCGATCACGAAGGGTCCGCAGCAGTTCGTGCCCGACTGGGATGCGACGAACGCCGCGAACCTCTTCAACTCGATGCTCGTCAAGACGAACAACAACATCCAGGCCGTGCTGGCTGCGAACGACAACATTGCCGGCGCAGTCGTGGCGGATCTGAAGGCCAAGCACCTGAAGCCGGTCCCGCTCAGCGGACAGGACGCAACGGCGCAGGGCGTTCAGTACATCCTCGCCGGCTGGCAGACCGGCACCGTCTACAAGTACGTGCCGGACGAGACGAAGGCTGCAGCAGCGGCTGCGGTCGCTCTTCTCCATGGCAAGAAGCCGGTGTCGAACCAGTTCCGGAAGAACGGCAGCAAGAACGAGCCGACCTATGCGCTTCCGGTGATCTGGATCACCAAGGCGAACTACAAGCGCCTCTTCACCGACGGATTCCTCAAGAAGAGCGAGGTCTGCATCGGCGCATACGCGAAGTACTGCAAGTAGTCGCACGTTCACGGTGGAGGCGTCCAGGCGGGCGCCTCCACCCGCTTTCTGGTAGGAAACGCGCCACGTGACCGACACCCCACTCCTCGAACTTCGCGGGATCACCAAGTCGTTCGGCTCGGTGCAGGCGTTGAGCGACGTCGACTTCGAGGTGCGTACGGGCGAGGTCATGGCACTCGTCGGTGACAACGGCGCGGGCAAGTCGACGCTGGTCAAGTGCGTTGCCGGCACACACAGCGCCGACTCCGGCGAGATCCTCTTCGAGGGCAAGCCGGTGTCGATCCACGGCCCGAAGGATGCGGGCAAGCTCGGAATCGAGGTCGTGTACCAGGACCTCGCGCTCTGCGACAACCTCGACGTCGTCCAGAACATGTACCTGGGGCGCGAAGCGCACAACTGGTTCCAGCAGCTGAACGAGCCGACGATGGAGCAGCACACGGCGACGACCCTGAAGTCGCTCGCGGTGACGACGATCCGCTCGATCCGGCAGCCGGTGGCGACCCTCTCCGGAGGTCAACGGCAGTCGGTTGCCGTCGCGCGCGCCGTGATGTGGAACTCGAAGCTCGTCATCCTCGACGAGCCGACCGCCGCTCTCGGTGTCGCGCAGACCGAGCAGGTCCTGGAGCTCGTCCGGCGTCTCGGCGAACAAGGACTCGGGGTCGTGATCATCTCGCACAACCTGCACGACGTCTTCGAGACGGCCAACCGCATCACCGTCCTCCGGCTCGGCCGGAACGTCGGCGTCTACGAGCGTGAGAAGACGACCCAGCAGGAGGTCGTGCAGGCAATCACGGCCGGCGTGCCGACGAAGGTCTCCGGGATCCCGTCGCCGGCGACAGCGACCAAATGACGTCCGAGACCAGCGCGGGCGCGCCCCCAGCCGAGCCGCCGGTCGGCCTTCCCGCCCCCGTCGTCCCGATCGAGCTCGTCCTTGACGACGACCCGGCACGGTCGCGGCTGACGGTCTTCTTCCGCATCCTCCTGGCCGTGCCCCACCTCGCGTGGCTCAGGCTCTGGTCGATCGCGTTCTCCTTCGTGTGGATCGGCGCCTGGGTCTGCGGCATCGTCCTCGGCCGCGTCCCGGACGCTCTCGCCGGCTTCCTGGCGAGGTACACCCGTTACTCGGTGCACGTCCTGTCCTACGTCTCCGTCGCCGCCGATCCCTTCCCGGCCTTCACCGGCGAACCGGGCTACCCGGTCGATCTCGACATCCCCTCGACTCCGAGGCTGCGCCGGCTCAGGTACGCGGTCCGGCCGATCGCCGTGCTCCCGGCGCTCCTGCTCGCCTGGATCCTGGGCTGGGTGGCCGCCGTCGGAGCGATCGCCGCGTGGTTCGCGGCGCTGGTCACGAGCCGTGTGCCCGACTCTCTCGAGCGCCTGATGGCCTACTGCTTCAGCTACAAGGGTCAGACGGTCGGCTACCTCGGCTTCCTCACGGATGCCTACCCGAGCCTCGGCCGGGACGTCAGGTCGCAGAAGGACAGTGACCAGACGATCTCCCCGCCGTTGGTCATCGACAACATCCGAACCGGCAACCTGGGTGTTCTGCCGATCGTCATCGGGCTGATCTTCATCGTCGTCTTCTTCAGCTTCAAGGCGACGAACTTCTTCACCGCCGAGAACTTCCTGATCATCATCATCGAGATGGCAGGGACGGCGATGCTCGCCTACGGCGTCGTCTTCGTGCTGCTGCTCGGCGAGATCGACCTGTCGATCGGCTACGTGGCCGGCATCGGCGCACTCGTCGTGGCCGAGCTGCAGCTCCCGGGCAGCGGTCATCAGTACAACGGCCTGATCGCGATCGTCGCGGCAGTCGTCATCTGCACGATCATCGGCATGGCCCAGGGAGCGTGGATCGCCTACATCGGCGTGCCGTCGTTCGTCGTGACCCTGGCCGGGTTCCTGATCTGGCAGGGGGTGATCCTCTGGCGCCTCGAGGTTCCGGGCTCGATCATCATCCAGGACCGCTGGATCAACTACACGGCGAACTACTACTTCTCACAGACAGCGGGGTGGGCGATCGCGGCGGTGATCAGCGTCGGCTACGCCCTGGGTGCGCTGCTGGCCGTTCGCGGAAAGCGGAAAGCAGGCATCACGATCAAGAACCCGATCGTGATCCCGGTCAAGATCGCGGCGATCGCCATCGCGACCTTCGGCGTCGTCGCGATCTGCAACCACGCGTCCGTGCAGGGCACGCCGCTCGGGCTGCCTCTGTCCGGGCTGATCATCGTCATCTCACTCGTCGTCCTGACCTACCTCGCCAAGCGCACGATCTTTGGACGCCACGTCTACGCAGTCGGCGGCAACGCCGAGGCGGCGCGCCGCGCCGGCATCAACGTGGCACGAATCCGGGTGCTCGTGTTCATGATCTCCGGGGCGACAGCCGCGATCGGCGGGATCATCCTCGCCGCCTACGTGAACTCGGTCGCGCTCACGTTCCCGCCCGGAACGCTGCTCCTGAACTCGATCGCCTCCGCCGTCATCGGCGGCACGAGCCTGTTCGGCGGGCGCGGCGAGGTGCGGAGCGCGTTCCTCGGCGCAGCCGTGATCGCGACGGTCGGCAACGGCCTCGACACGGCCGGCTACTCGACCGGGACGATCTACATCGTCACCGGCGTCATCCTGCTCCTCGCCGTCACGCTCGACACCTTCGCGCGGCGGCTGCAGACGCGCTCGGGCCGCTGACCCGCTAGGGCAACGAGAGGATTCTGGTCGGCGGCGACGTTCTTCCGCGTCACGATCACGCGGCCGTTGTGGCCGAGGACGGCAACCAGGTCGACGTTCGTCGCCGCACCGAGACCGAAGTGGGCCCGTGGGTCCTCTGACGACAGGTAGCTCGAACCCGCCTCGATCCAGCGGTGGTAGGTCTTCGACCCGACCCTCACCAGCACCTCCGCGCCGGGCACCATCTTCTTCAGGCTGACCTCGAGCCAGTGGCCCACCGTCCCGCCGGTGTTGTGGAGAAGGATCAGCTTGCCGCCGATGGAGTTGATCGCGATGTCCATGCGACCGTCGTTGTCGAAGTCCGCTACGGCCAGGCCCCGGCCGTTCACGAGCGGCCCAGGATCGAGCCCGACCGCCTTGCTCGCATTCGCAAACTTGCCGTTGCCCTCGTTCTGGAGCACCTCGATCCGCCCCGCATCCTGCTTCAGGTTCGTGACGGGAATCGCGCCGTTCGCGAACACGAGGTCGAGCCGGTCGTCGTTCGAGAGGTCGACCCAGGAGTCACCCCAGCCCGTCTGGCCGCCTCCGCTCGCAGCCGCGAACGTCGACGCGACGTTCGCGTACCGGTTGCTGTTCGTGCGGCTGCGGTAGGCGGCGTTCCCTTGCCCGCGCGAGTTGGTCACGAAGAGGTCGGGGAGCTCGTCGCCCGAGTAGTCCTGCACGGCGACGCCCATGCCCGCGTTCGGGTTGGCGACCCCGAATCCGGCGGCGCGGTCGACGAAGTGGAAGCCGAGCGGACCTCCAGGCACGTCGACGTAGTCACGGTTCGGGCTCAGGTCGTTCGCGACGTAGAAGCCCGACTCGTCGCCGACCACACCGAGGCTGTGGTCGGTCGGGTGCCTGTCCAGCCCGGCCTGACGCGCGACCTCCTTGAAGCGCGGCACGCCGTTCTTGTCCGGCCCCTCGTTCAGGTAGAGCAGCTCCGGGAACGCCTGGTAGTTCGTGGGGAAGCCGCGCTGCGAGTCGACCGGCGCGTTCACGTCTGCGTACCCGGAGACGAAGATGTCCGGCCTGCCGTCGCCGTTCACGTCCGCTATAGCCGCGCCCGTGTGCCAGCCGAAGGTGCCGAACGCGTCGATGCCGGCCTCGTGCGTGATGTTCGTGAACGTGCCGTCGCCGTTGTTTCGGAGCAGCACGTTGTAGGTGTTGGTGGTGATGAACAGGCTCGGATAGCCGTTGCCGAGGTCGATCGGCACACACCCGTTCCCCTGGACGGCGATGTTCGTGTGCGTCTGCTTGCTGACGTTCACAAACTTTCCGTGGACGTTCTCGAACAGCGCGCTCGTCGGCAGCCCGCCGTGCTTCTGCCACGTCTCGACGTCCGAGTCCGAGTACGAGTTGACGGCGTAGAGATCTTCCCAGCCGTCGTTGTTGTAGTCCAGCCAGCAGAGCCCGCCGCCCATCATCGAGTGGACGTCCGAGGGCGTCAGGCCGAAGTGGAAATCGTCCTGCTGGAAGTTCAGCCCGACCTGCGCCGCCACGTCCTGGAGGTGAACGCCCTGGAAGCTGGAGACGACACTCGTCGGCGGCGTCGCCTTCGGCCCGCGGACGGCCGCTCCGGTGGTCGAAATCAGCTCGTAGCCGCGGCCGCCGAGATCGAGCTGGAACGTGGCCGAGAACGGCTCGGCCGGGCTGCGGCCGACGAGCATCGCCGGCGCGCCCTTGTAGACGGTGTTTTGCACGAGTCCGGTGACGGCCGCGACGACGATCGGCTCGCCCTGTCCCTGCGCGGCCCGCAGCTTCACACGCATCGCGTCGAGGCGGTAGACCGGCACGGTGATCTCTCCGCCCTGCTTGATCGTCGTCTTCGCGGCGGCGAGCGCGTCGCAGCAGGAGCCCGGGCTCAGGCGCTTTGCGTTCCGCGTCCGCAGCGCCGTCGCCTGGTCGCGGAGGTCGGCCAGGAGGCTGCGTGCGACGAGCCGCGCGTCCTTGCGGCTGATCTGGTTGGAGACGCCGGTCGAGTGCAGGATCGTGATCTTCGGCAACCGTCCGGTGTCCGCGAGCGGCGCCGCCGCGCTGGCCGGTCGCGCCGGGATACCGGCGAGCGTCGCCAGCCCGGCGAAGACCGCGGCACCGACGAGCGCCGCCGCGCCGACCTTCGCGACGCCGAGCCGGCCCCGCGCCGCAATCCGCCTCAGCCACGCACCGATCCCGTCGTCTGCGGTGTCCGCGTCCGGCGACAGCCACTCGATCAGCGGCCGCGCGGCACAGACGATCGCCAGCGAGCCGAGCAGCGCCACCTTGGCGGCGAACTCGGTCCGCATCGGCGCGATCAGGATCGTCGCCAGCAGGCCGATCCCGACGCCGTAGACGAGCCGCGCGAGCCGCCCCTTCGGCGTCGTCTTCGGGTCGGTGATCATGAAGAACATGAAGACGAGCACCTCCGGAGAGGTGATCAGGATCCACCAGAAGTAGCGGCCCGTCACAGGCCCCAGGTGCCAGCGGGCGGTAATCGCGTGGCCGGTGGCGGCGATGATCGCCATGCCCACCGCGAACGAGACCCAGAAGCCGATCGCGATCTGGATCAGCTTCAGGCGCAGCAGGATCCCGAGGCCGCCGACGACGATGATCGCGAGCGCGAGCGCCATCCACGGCGACATCGGCCCCCACCAGAAGTCGAGCGGCTCAGCGCGCTGCTTCCCGAGGATGAGGAAGCAGAGGACGAGTCCGAAGTTCGACGGGTTGAAGACGTGGCTTCCGCGCCACTTGACCACGTACTTCGACAGCAGCGACACGGCGGCCGTCCCGGCGAAGATCCACCAGCCGTTCGTGCTCCACCAGTCGCCGTGCACCGTCCCCGGGACGCGGAGGACGAAGGCGACGCCGTTGCCCGTCAAGAGCGCGCTGGCCGGCCACATGATCACGTGCTGCTGCCTGAACGCGATCCCGACCTCGAGCACGGCGCAGGTGCCGAGGGCGATCAGGATCTGCGCGATCGACAGCCTGAAGTCGAACGCCGTCTGGCCGAGGATCTGGAGCGAGATGATCACCGCCGCGAGGTGCAGCCGCGGGTCGCGCCACGTCGGCAGCAGCACCGGGTACGAGGTGCCGCGGATGGAGAGCGTCGGCCGGCCGGCGGGCGCAGCGGCGGCGGTCGTTGCCATGGCTGAATGGTAGTGCGGCTCCGGCCTTAGTATCTGCCCAGGTATGGCCCGCCCCGTCACGCTCTTCACCGGCCAATGGGCCGACCTGCCGCTCGAGGAGCTCGCGCGCAAGGCCGGCGAGTGGGGCTTCGACGGACTCGAGCTCGCGTGCTGGGGCGACCACTTCGAGATCGACCGCGCGCTCGCCGAGGACGGTTACGTCCGCTCGGTGCAGGAAGTGCTAGAGCGCAACCATCTGAACTGCTTCGCGATCGGCGCGCACCTCGTCGGCCAGTGCGTGTGCGACCCGATCGACGCGCGCCACCGCGCGATCGTGCCGCCCGAGGTATGGGGAGACGGCGACCCCGAAGGCGTGCGGCAGCGCGCGGGCGAGCGAATGAAGGACACGGCACGCGCGGCTGCCCGGCTCGGCGTCACGCACGTGAACGGCTTCACCGGCTCGGCCGTCTGGCACATGCTCTACTCGTTCCCGCCCAACGACTTCGCCGAGATCGAGCGCGGGTACCAGGACTTCGCGCACCGCTGGGGGCCGATCATCGACGTCTTCGATGCCGAGGGCGTCCGCTTCGGGCTCGAAGTGCACCCGACCGAGATCGCGTACGACTTCGTCACCACGCGGAAGACACTGGACGCGATCGGCCGCCGCGCGGGCTTCGGCATCAACTTCGATCCGAGCCACTTCGCACACCAGCACCTCGACTCGGCCGAGTTCGTGCTCGAGTTCGGCGACCGCATCTACCACGTCCACGTGAAGGACTCGAAGAAGCTCCTCGACGGGCGCAAGTCGATTCTCGGCGGCCACCTGAACTTCGGCGAGCGCGAGCGCGGCTGGGACTTCGTCTCGCCCGGACACGGCGACGTCGACTTCGAGGCGCTGATCCGGGCGCTGAACCGGATCGGCTACTCGGGGCCGCTGTCGATCGAGTGGGAGGACTCCGGCATGGACCGCGAGTGGGGCGCGCAAGACGCGCTCGCCTTCGTCCGACGCACCGACTTCAAGCCGTCCGACGTCGTCTTCGACGCGGCCATGCAGCGGAGCGGCGAATGAGCGGCATCGGCGCAGCGCCGGGCGAGGTCGCAGGCGGGAACGTGCCGCAGATCGGCGTGGGGATGCTCGGCTACGCCTTCATGGGCAAGGCGCACTCCAACGCGTTCAAGAAGATCGCGTACATGACCTGGCCGCCGCCGCTCGTGCCGCGGCTCGTCTCGATCGCCGGCCGGAACGAAGAGGCGGTGCGGAACGCCGCCGAGCGGTACGGGTACGAGCGCTGGACGACCGACTGGCACGACCTCATCTCCGATCCCGAGATCGGCCTGTTCGACAACGGCGGGCCGAACTCGCTCCACGCCGAGCCGACGATCGCCGCCGCGGAGGCGGGCAAGCACGTCCTCTGCGAGAAGCCGCTGGGCCGGACTGCCGACGAGAGCTACGAGATCTGGCGCCGTGTGGCGGCGACCGGCGTCAAGCACCTGTGCGCGTTCAACTACCGCTTCGTCCCGGCGAACCGGCTCGCGCGCGACATGATCGAGGCAGGCGAGCTCGGCGAGATCCGCCACTTTCGCGGCCGCTATCTGCAGGACTGGGGCGACGATCCGTCCCTCGACACGTGGCGCTTCCACGCGGACGAGGCGGGCTCGGGTGCGCTCGGCGACCTCGGCGCGCACGTGATCGACCTGGCCAGGTCACTCGTCGGCGAGTTCGCGACCGTGTCGGGGCTCGCGAAGACGTTCCTCCCCGGCCGCCAGGTCGACGACGCGATCGAGGCCGCAGTGACGTTCGAGAACGGCGCCGTCGGAACGATCGAGGCGACCCGGCTCGCGCTCGGCCGCCGCAACGCGCTCCAGTGGGAGATCAACGGCACGAAGGCGTCGCTCGCGTTCGACATGGAGCGTCTCAACGAGCTGCAGGTGTTCCGTGCCGACGGCGACCGCGCGCGCGGCTTCAAGACCGTGCTCGTGTCCGAGCCCGACCACCCGTGGTGGGACTTCTGGTGGCCGCCCGGCCACATCATCGGCTGGGGCGAGACATTCGTCCACGAGATCCACCATCTGCTGAAGGCGATCGCCGACGACGGCGACGTCGGGCCGGTGGGTGCGACGTTCGAGGACGGCTACCGGGCCGCCGAGGTGTGCGACGCGATCGTCCGCTCGAGCGAGTCGGGCGCACGGGAAGAGCTGAGCTACCGCTCGCTCTGAGCCGGCACTGCGCAGCTTTCGTCACACTCCCGCCACCCATGGGTGCGCTTTTCCGCGCTACCCTCAAAACCGGGGGCAAGGCGCAAAGCGCCCCCGGGGGAAAACAAAAACTGCATGCGGCGGCCGGGCCAGGCCTTCAGGCGGAGGGCGGGTCGTGCTCGAGCACGATCTTGGCCACGATTCCCTCGCGGTTCTCCATCAGGTCGAACGCGCGCTCGAACTCGGCCAGCGGGAAGCGGTGTGTGACGATCGGTGCGAGGTCGAGCCGGCCTTCGTGCAGGAGCTCGACGACGCGCGACCACACCGCCGACGTGTACCCGACGCTGCCGATCAGCTCGAGGTCGCGCAGCGCGATCCGATCGGCCGGTAGCGTCGCCAGCGTCTTCCCTTCCCCGGCGATCCCGAGCAGCACGACGCGACCTCCCTCGCGCACGAGTCGGGTCGCGAGCTCGACGGCAGGCACCGCACCAGCCGTCTCGACGACCAGGTCGAAACCGGCAGCCGCGGGATCGCCACGAGAGACGTCGACCGTCTCGTCGGCTCCCAGCATCCGGGCGAGCTCGAGCTCCTCCACACGCACGCCGTACGCGACGACGCGCTCCGCGCCACCGAGCCGAGCGAGCAGGATCGCGAGCGACCCGAGCGTCCCCACGCCCACGACACCCACCGCCTCGCCCGCCGCGAGTCTCGCGCGCTCGAGTGCGCGCAGGACGACAGACGCAGGCTCTACCAGCACCGCCTCGTCGAATCCGACGCGGCCGGGCAGCTCGTGCACCACGCGCGCCGGAACGAGCACCAGCTCGCCGTACCCGCCCGTGCGCGTGAAGCCGAGCTGATCGTAGTTCTCGCAGAGGTTGGTGTCGCCGGCGGCGCACCGGCGGCAGTGCCTGCACGGGATCATCCCCTCGCACACGACGCGGTCGCCGGCCGCGAGCCCTTCGACGGCCTCCCCCACCTCGACGATCTCGCCGCTCCACTCGTGGCCCGGCACGCAGGGATACCGCACCCAGCGCGAGTCGAGCTCGCCCCGGAGCACCTCGAGGTCGGTGCGGCACACGCCCGCGGCGCGGCTGCGCACGACGACGTCGGCAGGCCCGCACACGGGCGGATCGAGGTCACGCAGCGCGACCGCCCCCGGCCGCTCGATCACGACCGCCTTCAAGCGGCTTCGTCGGCTTCGGGATCCTCGTCCGAGCGCTCGGTCACGCTCGCGACGGGCTTGAACTCCACCTCGAGCCGCTCGATCCGGTTTCCGTCGATCTCGTAGACGGTGAAGCGCAGGCCGTCGTGCACAACCGTGTCGCCCTCGTGGGGCGCGTGGCCGAGCTCGCCGAAGACGAAACCGCCGACCGTGTTGTAGTCCTCCTCCGGCAGCGACGCGTGGAACTCCTCGTTGAAGTCGTCGATCGTGAACGTGCCGTGAATCCGGATCCGGTGCTCGTCGACCCGCTCCACCGACTCGTCCGGCAGGTCGAACTCGTCCTCGATCTCGCCGACGATCTCCTCGAGCAGGTCTTCGAGCGTGACGATGCCCTCCATCGCCCCGTACTCGTCGATGACGACCGCCATGTGCTCCTTCGTGCGCCGGAAGTCCCGCAGCAACGCCGCCAGATCCTTCGTCTCCGGAACGGCGTGGACGGGGCGAAGCAGCAACTCGACGTCCACCCTGTCGATACCGCCTGCCTCCTCGGCCGCACGGAACAGGTCGCGGACGTGGAGGACGCCGACGATCTCGTCCAGCGACTCGCGGTAGACCGGGTAGCGCGTGTACGGGTTCTCGACCGCAGCCCGCATGCACTCCTGCGGCGACAACTCGAGCGAGAGCGCGACGACCTCCGGTCTCGGCACCATCACGTCCGAGACCTCCTTGTCCGCGAAGTCGAAGACCTTGTAGAGCATCTCCCGCTCCTCGGTCTCGATCTCGCCCTCCTTCTCCGAGCTCCGGAGCAGCATCTTCAGCTCCGTCTCGGAGAGTCCGGCCGCCTCACCGGACGGCGGCTCGAGGCCAAGCGCCCGGAGGCCGAGCTCGCTCGACCGTTGCAGGAGCCAGATCAGCGGCTTGAAGACGAAGAAGAAGCCCCGCACCGGCGCGGCGACGCCGAGGGCAACCCGCTCCGAGTACGTCAGCGAGATTCCTTTCGGCATCAGCTCGCCGACGACGACGTGGAAGAAGGTGATGATCAGGAACGCGAGGATCACGGCGGCCAGACCGGCGAGCACCGGGTCGAGCACGCGCCGGAGAACCGGCTCGCCGAGAGCACCGATTGCCAGGCTCGTGGCGGTGACGCCGAGCTGCATCGCCGCGATGAACCTCGCCGGGTCGCTCGTGATCCGCAGGACGAGCTTCGCCCGTCGGTTGCCTTCGTCGGCGAGCTCCTGCAAGCGCGTCTTCCGTGCGGTCACGAGCCCGTACTCGGCCGCCACGAAGAACGCGTTCAGGAGGATCAGGGCCGCAACGGCGAGGAGGAGAAGCGCGAGGTTCATGCCCTCGATCGGAGGGCGGCGGGTCGAGGCGAGTCGTCGGCCACCAGCTAGCCGGAGTATAGGGAACGCGTCTGTCGGCTCTTGCGGAGACGAACATGTGTTCGATAACGTTCGGGCATGGACCGGGTGGAGTACCGCGAGGAGCCGTGCCGGGCGGCGCTCAATCGCGTGAAGGGCATGCCGTTCGAGTGGTCGCTCAACCCGTACATGGGCTGTGCTCACCGTTGCACGTTCTGCTACGTGCGGGCCTTCGAGCGGCGCGCCGATCGGCCTTCGGGCGACGAGTACGGACGGTCGATCCGGGTGAAGACGAACGTCGCCGCCGTGCTGCGCCGAGAGTTGGCGCGGACGACCTGGAAGCGCGAGCCGATCGCGATCGGGGCGGCGACCGACCCTTACCAGCCGGCCGAGGGCCGGTACAGGCTGACCAGGACCTGCCTCGAAGCTCTGCGGGACGCGCGGAACCCGTTCCACCTGATCACGCGCAGCCCGATGATCGTGCGCGACATCGACGTGCTCGTCGAGGCCGCCTCGCGGGCGGACATCTCGATCACGTTCTCCGTGCCGACGCTCGACGCGGAGGTCTGGCGGCGCACCGAGCCGGGAACGCCTCCCCCCAGGCAACGGCTGCGTGCATTGCGCGAACTGGCGGACGCCGGCATCAAGGCCGGCGTCGGCATCGCGCCGGTGTTGCCGGGCATCTCGGACCGGCCGGACCAGCTGGCCGAGGTCGTCCGCGCTGCACGCGCTGCAGGCGCGACGGGCATCTGGGCGAACCTCCTCTACCTCAAGACCGGTACGCGGGAGCACTTCCTCGCGCAGCTCGGCCGCGACTGGCCCGAGCAGGTCGAACGGTACGAGCAGCTCTACGGGCAGCGGGCGTACCTGACCGCGGCGGAGACGAAGCCGGTCAAGGAGCTCGTCGCGCGGCTCGGCCGCGAGTCCGGCGCAGGGACGCGGCGACCCGTCCTGCGGCCGCCGCCGGAACCCGAGCAGCTGTCCCTGTCCCTCGCGTGACCGAGGCCGATACGATCTCGCCGTGAGCTACGTCCTCTTCGTCTCGACGCCGAACGGCTATTCGCTGCACGAGCGGGACGGCGACCCGCCGCAGGTCGGCGCCGAGGTCGAGGATCAGGCGGGACGGTTCATCGTCACGAAGGTCGCCTCCTCACCACTTCCGGGCGACGCGCGGCGTTGCGCATACCTGCAGCCGGCGCGCTAGCTCCGGCCTGTCCGACCCGGCCGGGTGTGGAGCAGGATTCACACAATCGGCACGATCCTGCGCCCCATCCGTGCGCGTTTCGTGGCTATGGTCGAAGTGGGTGGCGGGCGGTTGTCCGGCCTCCCCACCCTGGGTGGGGGAGAACAGCTACAGCCTGGCGACCGATTCGGCTGCCGCGAGGCCAAGGACCAGCGCCGTCGCCAGGCCGCTCGCGTAGCCGCCGGTCGCGATGCGGCCGGCATCGACGCCTGCCGCGAAGACGCCGTCGAGAGGGGTTCCATCTGCGCGCAACACGCGCGCCGCGTCGTCCACGCTGAGTCCGCCCAGCGTGTGCGTGACCGCCGCGACGACGCGAACGGCGGCGAACGGCGGCTCGACCAGATGCTCTGAGACGAGAGGCCCGAACCCCAGACGGTCGATCGAATCTGCCCGGCGCACGATGCCGCCGAGCTCCTCGGCGATGCCGACCATCTCCGCCACGCTCCTGTCCCGGACGCGCTCCTCACACGCCACCGCGTCCACCACGTACCACGCGATCCCGTCGCGGCACCGTGCGACCGCCTGGACGAGGTCGCTCTCCGACCATGACGGCTCGCCCGCGAACACCGGTTGCCCCGCGTCGTCGACCACTTGGGCGAAGCGGCCGTAGAGCTGAGCCGCGGGCACGAAGTCGCCCGGTTCCACGCGAGCCGGCGGTGCCGGAAGCGCGCGCCCGTAGAACTCGCCGAGATCCCCTGCAGTCGCCGCGCCCGACGCCGTCGCGAGCCGGATGCCGTCTCCCTCGTTCCACGGACACGCGCGCAACGCGAGTCCGCGCTCGCGGGCCAGCGACGCGGCGAACCCTCCGGTGGCGAGGATGACCGAATCATCGTCCGGAAGCGCCTCGAGCGGCGCGGCGATCTCGACTTCGCCGGCCAGCGCCGCCGTCAGCGCACGCGGGTCGAAGCGGCGCCCGATCGTGCGCGGGTTGTCCGTCTCACGTTCGACCGCGGGAACGGCGATCCGCTCGAGCCAGTCGAGCGCGTCGTCCAGCCGCTCGACGATCAGGCGCTGGAGCGCGGGATCGCCGCCGGGACACTCCTGCCGGAACGCCTCCAGGGTGCGGTGCCGCCAGATTACGCCGCTCGACCAGAGCATCGATCCGCCCGGCCTGTCGCCTTTCTCCAGGATGCGCACCGGCCGGCCGAGCTCGCGAAGCCGCGCGGCCGCGACGAGGCCCGCCATGCCGGCCCCGGCGACGACGGTCACGGGCTCAGACGAGCGAGAAGCTCGGTTTGTGCTCGACGTACTCGAGCCTGACGCCGTCCGGGCCCGTCACGAAGACGGCGTACGTGTTCTCGGCGTCCACCACGTCGTCGACCTCGGCGCCAGCCGCGACGGCCTGCTCGCGCAGATCCTCAGCCGAGTCGACGAGCACCGCGAGGTGGTTGAGCAGGGGTCGCTCGGGCTGCGTGGCGTCGCCTTCGACGAGCTCGACGTATGCGCCCGCGACGCCGACGCGCACGACGCCGTGGAGTGGCCGTGCAGGATGGAAGCCGAGCAGCTGCCACGCTGCGGCCGACGCCTCGGGATCGGGGACCGCGAGCGTCACGTGATCCAGGTCGTACTCGACCGGCGTCGTTGCTTCGACGAGGCCGACCTGCAGTTGTTCGGCGACGTCGAAGACGACGCGGCCTGCCGACGGCTCCAGCTCGATGCCGGTCGGCAGCCTGCTCAGCGCGGCCCCGAAGCTCGACACGCGGAAGGCGACGTGCCGCAGCGGCCCAGGGTCACGCGGCCCTTCAGCGGCGAACAGGGTCAGCTTGCCTCGGCGCGCGTCCGAGCCGATCAGCGTGAACTTCTCGGTCCGATCGATCTCGTGCATGCCGAGATGCGCAGTCGCGAACTCGGCGATCGAGTCACGGTCGGCGACCCAGAGGGCGACGTGATCCAGACGCATCGGGCTGACCGCCATACGCGGTTTTGTACCCTGCAGCGCCGTCGCGAAACTACGCGATCGGCTCGTTCTGGACGTTGTGCTCGGTCGCGTACTCGTTCGTCAGCCGGTTGATGGCGTCGGCGTCGGGATAGGCGTAGTTGATCTTCACGAACGGCTCCCATTTCTCGGGCAGCGCGTCCTCCGGGAAGATCGCCTCGACGGGACACTCCGGCTCGCAGGCGCCGCAGTCGATGCACTCCTCGGGGTCGATGACGAGCAGGCGCTCGAACTCGTGGATGCAGTCGACCGGGCAGACGTCGACGCAGGACCGGTCTTTGATGTCGATGCAGGGCTCCGCGATGATGTAGGTCACGGCGCCTACTCTACCGACGAGGCCAGAAGCTCCTCGACGAGTACCGGCGCCCGTTCCACGAGCGCAGACCTGGCAACGACCTGGTCGAAACCGGCGGCGTGCGCGGCCCGCAATCCGCCCGTATCCGTGTGGTTCGTGAAGCCGACGATCGGGATGTCCGGGTAGGCGTCGGCGACCTCGTCGGGGTCGATTCTGGACACGTCCGCGATCACCAGCTCCGGCTCGTCGGCGGTGTCGGTGGTGACAAAGTGGTGCCCGGGCAAGAGCGCCTCGAGCTTGCCACGGAAGAAGAGGTCGACCCCCGCCAGCAGGATCGTCGCCACGCGCGGAATCTAGCACGGTTTCCGGGGACAATCCGGTGTGTGACCGGTGACGAGGAGCTACACCGCGGGCTCGAACTCATGCGCTGCGGCGCCTTCTTCGAGGCGCACGAGGAGCTCGAGATCGCGTGGCGCGCGGCATCGGCGGAGGAGCGCGACTTCTTCCAGGGACTGGTGCACCTCACCGTCGCCTGGTATCAGGCCGGGCGCGACCGGCCGACGGCCTGCGCAAGCCAGCTGGCCAAGGCGCGGCGGCGGCTCGCCGCATACGCGCCGGCCCACCGCGACGCGCCGGCCCACCGCGGCGTCGACATCGCGGACGTGCTGTCCCAGCTGGATCGCGCTGTCGAGCTCGTCGACGCTGGCTCGCTCGCCCTGCCGCCGCTCGAGATCTAGACCGTGCCGAGCCCGATCGCGTCGAGCGCACGGTTCAGCCACACGTGCAGCCACCAGTCCTTGCCGAAGAAGAGCAGGAGGCCGAGCGCGATCAGCGTCACGCCGCTGATCATGCGGATCACCGTGTAGTGGTCGCGCACCCAGCGGAACGCTCCCATCGCGCGCGCGAACGCGATCCCGGCCAGCAGGAACGCGACGCCGATGCCCAGCGAGTAGGCGAAGAGCAGGACCGAGCCGCGCAGCACCGTGCTCGAGCTGCTCGCGAGCACGAGCACCGACGCGAGCACCGGGCCGATGCAGGGCGCAGCGCAGATGGCGAAAGCCGCCCCGAGGAGCGCATTCGATTCGCGTTGCCGCGCCTTCCCCAGGAGACCGGCGCCCATGATCCGCTCCGGCCAGGGCATGAGACCCACGAATACGAGCCCGAGGACGACGAGGACGAACCCCGCGATGGCGTTCTGGCTGCTCGAGTTGAGCACGCTCGCCAAGGCAGCCGAGCCTGCGCCGAGTGCGACGAAGACGACCGTGAAGCCGGCCATGAAGGGCATGCTTGCGACCACGATTCTTCGCGCCACTCCTCGTTCTCCGAACCGGTTCGCTTCGACGGCTGAGACGGCGGACAGGTAGCCGGGCACGAGCGGCAGCACGCACGGCGTCAGGACGGAGATCAAACCGGCGAGGAAGGCGATCGGGATCCGCTCGGCCACGGTGTCAGTGAAGCATCAACCGTCGAAGCGGGCGAGCTCTTCGTCGAGCCGGCGGTCGAGCTCGGGGTCGACGGGAGGCGCCCCTCCCGGCGGTCCTCCGCGCCCCCGACTCCAGCGCCAGACTCCGTAGCCGATCGCCGCGGCACCGGCGAGGATGCCGACGATCGGCAGCCACCAGGCGAGGATGTTGAAGCCGCTGTCGGGCGGCGCGGCGAGGATTCTGGATGCCGAACTGGGCCACGAGCCTGTCCTTGATCTGGCTCTTCGTCAGGCCCTGGCCGATGTACGTGCGGATCAGTGCGCGCTCGCGGTCGGCGAACGGCGAGTTCGACTGGTCGAGCGGCTCGTTGCAGACAAGACACATCAGCTCAGGCTCGAGCTCGGCCAGCGTCGGGTGTTGCTCGCTCGCGAAGGCCGGCGCCGGAACCGCGAGCAGGGCGACGGCAGCGAGCCCGACGGCGAGTCTTCTCACGCCCGCAGGGCCTGCGCGATCCGGTTTCGCAGAACGCTCACCGGCACAGGACCACCCACGATCAGCTTCCCGGAGTACTTTCCCTGACGGTCGATGACAGCCGTCGACGGCAGGAACGTGACCCCGTACGGCGCCCAGAGCGTGCCGTCGTGGTCGACGACGATCGGGTACGTGAGCCCGTAGCGCTTTACGAAGTCGTGCGCGTCGCCGTTGAAGTCCTTCGAGTCGACACCGAGGACCACGACGCCGCGCGACTTGTACTGGCGCGAGATCTGCTGAAACGTCTTCGCCTCCTGCTTGCACGGCACGCACCACGAAGCCCAGAAGTTCAGGACGACGACCTTGCCTCGTAACGACGACAACTCGAGCTTCTGCCCGGGCGTGCCGAGCCGCGACAACGTGAAGTTCTTCGGCTCGGCGGTCTTCCCGCTCCCCCGCGCGACCTTCCAGATCAAGAGCGCCAGCAGCGCACCCACGAGCGCGACAGCGAGCAGCTGGCCCGTGAGCTTGACGCGACGCGTCATCAGTCCGGGACGATGAACACCGGCGTCCCGACCGTCACGTGGTCGAACAGCCACTCCGCAGACGGGATGAACATGCGGATACAGCCGTGTGAGGCCGAGTAGCCGAGCGAGGCCGGGTCAGGCGTGCCGTGGATGCCGACGCCGGGTGCCGACAGGCCCATCCAGCGCGTGCCGAGCGGGTTTCCGGGGCCCGGCGGGATCGGGCTCTCGCCCGTCGCCCACGCCGCGTCGGGCGGCGGGTACCACCACGGGTTCTTCTCCATCACGATGATCTTGAAGTCGCCGACCGGCGTCGGGTAGATCGCCTGGCCGGTGGCGACGATGAACCGCCGCACGAACTCGACCGGCTTGCCGGCGGCGACCTGCTTGTAGAGATAGAGCCACTTCGAGTCGCGGCGGACGACGATGATCGAACTGAACGTCGAGGCGGTGACCTGCGGCGCCGTGGTCGTCGCGGGCACGTCGACCGCCGACCGCTGGTTCCGCTGCAGCGCGAGCACCACGGCCTTGACCGCGGCCGCCTGCTGGATCGCGCTCCCCTGGACCTCCGGGATCACGGCCGGCCGCAGCGACTTGAGCACGACCTTCGCGTCCGAAACCGTGCGGTCGAAGCGCGTCGCGAGATTGCTGACGTAGTTCTCGACGGCCGCCCGCTGGACGTCGACGATCATCTTCACCGCGGTCCCCGGCTTCGCGCTCAGCGCGCGCCTCACGGCGGGGCCGATGAACGGCTTGGCGCCCAGCGCCCAGGGCGACGCGGCGACCGTCTGCGTCCCGACCTTCAGCGTCAGCGGCGAGCGGAACTCGACGGAGACGGCCGAGTACGCAGGCCCGTAGGAGAGCCCGCCCACGTGGATGCCGTCGATCGTCACCTCGGAGGCGATACGCGCCTTCTTCACCGGCGGTTTCGGGGTCGTGACCGGCTGCGTGCTCGTCGGCACGGTGTCCGTCGAGGAGGTGTCCGTCGTCGAGTCCGTGCTCGTCGTGGTCGCCGGCGGCGGATTCGAATCCGCGAGCGCGTATGCCGCGGCGACGCCCGACACGCCCACAGCGAGCAGCAGCACGAGGAGCGCGGCGCGCTTCACGGCGGGAGTGTAGCCGCGCCGCCGGGCAGGCAAGCCGCCAAGCGGCGGGCTCGTGACAAGTCAAACACGCCACTTTGCAGCGGGATTCGCACTACAATTCCGCGCGTGGGCGAGCCGGCACCGATTCCCACGCAGATCGACGAGCCTCCGCTCCACGATCCGCACTCCGTCGACCGGGCATATCGCTACCACCGTGCCCGGCGTCACGCACGGATCGAGCGCAGGCGGGAGAAGCGCTGGGCGCGCGTCCGCTTCTGGTTCGTGCTCGGCTGCCTGCTGCTGCTCGCGCTCGTGATCGTGGTGCTGGTCATGCAGCAGGTGCAGAACAGCTTCGGGATCTGAACCGTGGCCGCGCCGAGCGAGCAGGGCAGGCGCCCGCCGCCCCGACGCATCCGCGACGTGCGGCTCGAGGCGCGGCCGGCGCTGCTCGCCGCGGCGGACACCACCGTCTGGGTCAGCGGCCTGGTCCTGTCCGTCTCGGCGTTCACGAGCTGGTACTCGGGTCACTCGGTGGAAGGCCCGACGCTGTCGGTGACCGGGTGGAACAGCGGCACGATCGGCAAGCTCGTGCTCCTGGTCGGCGCCGCCGTCGTCTGCCTGGCGGCTCTGCGGCGATTCGGGCTCGACTTCCCCGCGGCCGCACCAGAGCCGCTGATCGTCGTCGCGCTCGGGGCGCTGGCGACCGTGTTCGTCCTGATCCGGCTGTTCTCGATCCCGGATTCGGTCGTCGGAACCGCCGGGCGCAGCATCGGGCTCTGGATCAGCCTGGCGTCTGCGATCGCCGTGGTCGCGTCAGGGCTGCTGCAAGCTGCCGAAGAGCTATAGCGATCAGCGTCCCGAGCAGTGCGCCGGTAATCACGTCGAGCGGGTAGTGGACGCCGAGGTAGACGCGGGAGTAGGCGATCGCGGCGGCGAGAACCAGCATCGGCACCGCCAGCCGGGGCACCGCCAGTGCCAGCGTGACGCCGCAGGCGAACGCGACCGTTGCGTGCCCGGACGGAAACGAGGCGGAGCCCGGCAACGCCACGAGCCGGTGCGGCTCGCCCGGAAGCACCGGCGGCCGGTGGCGGTCGATCACCGCCTGCAGGCCGCGGGCGACGAGGTCGCCGACCACGGCGGCCGCGAGCGTGAGGACGAACACCTGCGGCCGGCGTAGCACGAGCGCCGCAACGGCCGCGACGACGAGGAACACCCAGCCGAAGACGCCCAGCTTCGACAGCCAGACGAAGACCTGGTCGAGCCAGGAGACGCGGTGCTCGACGACCCAGCGCTGGACTCGGTGGTCCAGCCCGATCATCAGCCCGAGGAGTGAACGGTTACCGTCACCGTCTGCGGGACGAGCGGGAGCGGCTTGAGCGTCTGCGACGTGGTCGTCGTGCCGCCCGGCTTGGGGTTGTCGTGCAGGGCCTCGCCGAGCGCGATGCCGGCGGCGAACACGCAGACGAGGACGATCACGGCGATCACCGGCCCCCACGGGAATTGCCGGCGACGGCGGCGCCGCGCCTGGCGCGCCTCGGCGCCGAGGGTCACGGCCGGTAGTCCTGCGCGCCGCGCGCGTAGAGGTGGAACGCCGCGTCGGCAGCCGTGCTCGCAGACGACAGCCAGTCTCCCCCGGTCCGTTGGTCCGAGACAGCCTCGTACGCCCAGCGGTCGGCGCGCCCGTACGCGTCCGCGAGCTCGGCGAGCGTGAACGACTTAGCGATGCGCCGCCGCAACTCGGCGGTCACGATCTCGACCTGCTCGAGCAGGCGCGCGTACAGCGTGGGCTCGGGCTCCTTCGTCCGCTCGAGGCGCCGGTAGCCGTCCTCCCAGTGCTGGCGTGCGAGCTCGACCGACCCTTCCACGCGGGCGATGCTAGCCGGGAAGTGAGCAGCAGCGTTCCGGCCAGAGCGGCTCGACCTCGGCCAGGATCCGCTCGCCGAGGAGGTAGCCGGGCTGTGCGAGCGCGAAGGCCGTGTGCGCGTGCAGGCACTTGAGGCGTTCCGGCTTCGCCGCGCCGCCGATGCCGAGCCCGAGCGAGGCGCCTTCGTCCTTGCCCGCCGCGCCGCCGGCCAGGTCCCGCCGGATCTCGCGCTGCCGCACCGTCGCCTCCTCCAGGCTCTGTCGCAACGCGGGGTCGCCCTGCGCCCACGCGGCGAAGCGCTCCACGCCGCCGGCCGCCTCGAGCCGGGCCACCGCGGCGACGAGGTGCCGGCAGGTGAGGTAGTACGTCGTCGGAAACGGCTCGCCGGCGATGTCGTACGGCGACTGCTCGGTGACCGCCGGCAGCCCGAACGGGCAACGGACGACGACGCGACGGAACGCGCGAGGCGGGCGGCCGATCTGTCGCTCGACGGCGGCCCGGTCGTCCTCGTTCACAGCCGCCCGCCGGCTACTTCTGGCGGCCGGGCGCGTTCGGGTGCGTCGCGAGCCACTCCTTCACGCCGTGCACGATGAACAGGTGCTCGCCGGGGCGGACGTAGCCGAGCCGCCGAGCCTCCTCGAGCAGCGCCTGGCCGGTCCCCGAGATCGCGAGCCGCTGCTCGAGCTGTGTCTTCTCCCGGGTCAGCGCCTTCACCTCCGCCCGGCGCTCCGCGAGCTGGTGCGACGTCGAGATGTACGACTTGACCGGTCCGTAGTAGAGGACGCCGGTGAGGCAGGCGCCGACGGCGACAGCGATCCAGAGCCGAGGGCGGCGCGGAATCGGCCGCAGACGTGGGAGCGACGCGGGCATGGACTGACCCGATTCGCGCCGCGGACCGGACCTCCTCTTTCGCCAAACGCCCTACGCCGTGTCGACGCGGATGACGTTCGTCGAGCCGGCGACGTTGACGTTCGTGCCGGCCGCGATCACGACGCGATCGCCTGCATCGACGACTCCGGCCTCTCTGGCGGCCGAGACGGACCGCTGCCAGAGGTCATCGACATCCGCAGCCTCCGGAATCACGACCGGCAGGACGCCCCACTCCAGCGCCATCTGCTGCGCCGCCGGCCACTGGTGCGTGATCGCGACGATCGGCCGTCTCGGGCGCAGCCGCGCGACCGCTGAGGCGGTGCGCCCGCTGTAGGTCGGGACGACGATCGCACCGGCGCGAAGCACCTCGGCGATGTCGCACGCGGCATTCGAGAGCGCCTGGCCGACCGTCGGCTCGTCGCTCGCCTCGGGCAGCTCGTGGCGGTAGCCGAGACTCGGCTCGACGGCGCGGGCGATCTGGTCCATGACCATGACCGACTCCACCGGGTAGTCGCCGATCGCCGTCTCCTGGGAGAGCATCAAGGCCGAGGTGCCGTCGAGGACGGCGTTCGCGACGTCGCTCGCCTCGGCCCGGGTCGGCTCGGCCTCGTGCACCATCGACTCGAGCATCTGCGTCGCCGTGATCACCGGGCGGCTGTACTCGAGCGAGCGAAGGATGATGTGCTTCTGCAGCAGTGGGACGGAAGCCGGCCCGATCTCCACGCCGAGATCGCCGCGCGCCACCATCACAGCGTCCGACTCCTCGATGATCGCCTCGAGCTCCTCGATCGCCTCCGCCTTCTCGATCTTCGCGATCACGTGCGCCGTCGAGCCGTGCTCCTCGATCCGGCGCCGGAGCTGCCGGATGTCGTCCACCGAGCGCACGAAGGAGAGCGCCACGAAGTCGACGCCGAGGTCGAGCGCGAAGGCGAGGTCGTCGAGATCCTTCGCCGTCAGGGACGGGATCGGCAGCGGGACACCGGGCAGGTTGACGCCTTTGTGCGGCTCGACGCGGCCGCCGACCACGACCGAGCAGATCGCGCGCGGCCGCTCGACGCGCTCGACGCGGAGGCGGACGTGGCCGTCGTCGATGAGGACGTCGTTGCCGGGCGCGAGCACTTCGCCGACGACCGCCGGGCTGACGGGCAGGTCGACTCCGGGCGTGTCGCCGTCCGGGCCGATCACGACCTCGTCCCCGCGGGTCAGCACGATCGCGTCGGGGAGGTCGGCGACGCGGATCTTCGGCCCTTGCAGGTCGGCGATCAGCGCGAGCGGCTTGCCGTGCTGCGCTTGCGCGGAGCGGACCCGTTCCGCGCTCCGCGCGTGGTCGTCGTGCGTGCCGTGCGAGAAGTTCAGCCGCGCCGCGTCCATGCCGGCACCGATCAGCTCGTCGATCCGGCCCGACGACGCAGGTCCGATCGTGGCGACGATCTTCGTCCGGCGAGGCGTCAGCGAGGGCACCTCCGGAGAGTACCCGTGCGCTTCCGGCCTAGCGGTTACGACGTGGAAACGCGCCCCAGCCCGGATACGTCGCGCGATCGCCGAGCTCTTCCTCGATCCGCAGAAGCTGGTTGTACTTGGCGACGCGGTCCGTGCGGGCGGTCGCGCCCGTCTTGATCTGGCCGACGCCCGTCGCGACCGCGAGGTCGGCGATCGTCGCGTCCTCGGTCTCGCCCGAGCGGTGAGACATCACCGCCGTGTAGCCGTTCTCGCGTGCGAGGGCGATCGCCTCGAGCGTCTCGGTCAGCGTGCCGATCTGGTTGACCTTGATCAGGATCGAGTTGGCGACGCCGGAGTCGATGCCGCGCTGCAGCCGCTCGGGATTGGTGACGAAGACGTCATCGCCGACGAGCTGCAGCCGGTCTCCGAGCCGCTCGGTCAGCGTCTTCCACGCGTCCCAGTCGTCCTCCGCAACACCGTCCTCGAGCGAGACGACCGGGAACTCGTCGGCGAGGCGTGCATAGAAGTCGGCCATGTCGGTACCGCTCGCCTCACGGCCCTCGAAGCGGTAGACGCCGTCCGCGTAGAACTCGGACGACGCGGGGTCGAGCGCAATCGCGACCCGGTCGCGGTGGCCGGCGCGTTCGGCTGCCTCGAGGATTGCGCTGATCGCAGCCTCGCTCGACGGCAGGTCCGGTGCGAACCCGCCCTCGTCCCCGACCGCGGTCGCCAGACCTTGCTCGGAGAGGACCTTCTTCAGCGCGTGGTAGGTCTCCGCGCCGATACGCAGCGCCTCGGCAAACGAATCGGCGCCCGCCGGCACGACCATGAACTCCTGGAGGTCGATCGAGTTGGCCGCGTGCACGCCGCCGTTGATCACGTTCATCATCGGCACGGGCAGCGTCGTCGCGGCCTCCCCGCCGAGGTACCGGTAGAGCGGCACGCCCTGCTCGGCCGCACCCGCCTTCGCGACCGCGAGCGAGACGCCGAGAATCGCGTTCGCGCCGAGCCGGGCTTTGTTCGGCGTGCCGTCGAGCTCGACGAGCCGCCGGTCGAGGCCCCCCTGGTCGAACGCGTCCAGCCCGCGAACGGCGTCCGCGATCTCGCCGTCGACATTCGCCACCGCTTGCGTGACGCCCTTGCCGCCGTACGCCTCGCCGCCGTCGCGCAGCTCGACGGCCTCGAACTGTCCCGTCGAGGCGCCTGAAGGAACCGCTGCGCGCCCGAAGGCGCCGGAGTCGAGCGTGACGTCGACCTCGACGGTCGGGTTGCCTCGCGAATCGAGGATCTGCCGCGCGTGGACGCCTGAAATAGTGCTCACGTCTCTGCCTCCTTGGCCTGGTCGAAATAGCGGTCCTGCTCGTCGAGCGAAAGCTCCGTCCATTCCTCGCCCGCAGCGGCTGCGAGCCGCTCCGCCGCCTCGACGCGCGCACGAAAGCGCTGCGTCGCGCGCCGCAATTCGAGCTCGGCGTCGACGCCGATCCGCCGCGAGACGTTCACGCACGCGAACAGGACGTCGCCGAGCTCCTCGGCGCGCCGCTCGTCGCTCCCACGGTCGAGCTCGGCGCGCAGCTCGCGCAGCTCGTCGTCGAGGTCGTCGAACGCGCCGGCCGCGTCCGGGTACTCGAACCCGACCGACGCGGCACGACGCTGCACCTTGCGCGCGTACATCAGCGCCGGCAGCGACTCGGGCACGTCGTGGAAGACGCCCTCGCGGCCCTCCTGCTCGCGCTTGATCCGCTCCCAGTTCTCCTTCACCCGGACGGCCGTGTCGGCCTGGACGTCGCCGAAAACGTGCGGGTGCCTGCGAACGAGCTTCTCGTGGATCAGCCGCGCCGCCTGCTCGAGGTTGCCCTTCCCGCGCTCCTCGAGGAGCAACGACAGGAAGTAGACCTGGAAGAGCAGGTCGCCGAGCTCGTCGACGAGCTTCTCGTCGTCGTCGGCCAACGCGGCATCCGCGACTTCATACGCCTCCTCGACCGTATGCGGGACGATCGTCTTCGCCGTCTGCTCGCGGTCCCAGGGACAGTCGCGGCGGAGGCGGCGAGCGAGCTCGTCCAGCTCGGTCAGCGCCTCGGCGAGGCTCAACCGCCCGTCGCGCCCGGGATAACGGACGTCGTTGCCGGCGTGGACGTGCTCGCCGGCGGCGCGTAGCCGTTCGCGTACGCGATCTTCTTCGCGTAGTTCTTCGTCATCGTCGTCGAGAACTTCGACATGGTCGCGTCGTTCCTCGCCGACTTCAGGTTCGTCTCGATGCTCGCCTTGGCCTTCGCAAACGACGTCACGGTGGCCGGCTGCACCGGGCCGTACGCCTCGATGATGTGCCAGCCGTACTGCGAGTGGACCGGCTTCGAGATCGTGTTGGTCGGGAGCGCGAAGGCGACCTTCGCGAACGGCTTGACGAGCCCGTTCTCGGCGACGAGCCCGAGCTTGCCGCCCATCTTGGCGGAGCCGGTGTCGGTCGAGTCCTTCTTCGCCAGCTTCGCGAAGTCGGCGCCGTTCTGGAGCTGCTTGTAGATGTTGTCGGCTTCAGCCTTCGTCTTGACGAGGATGTGCTTGACGAGCCGCTTGGCCGGCGTCGTGAACTGCGACGCCTTGTTCTGGTCGTAGTACTTCTTGACCTCGGCCTCGGTGACCGTGTTGCTCTTGGTCAGCTCCGAGACCAGCTTCGTCTGGAGGACGGAGAACGCGACGGTGTGGCGGAACTCCGCCATGGTCACGCCCTGCTTCTTCATCGCGGCCAGGAGCAGCGCCTTCTTGCCCTTGAAAAACTGCAGGATGTCCTGGTTGATCTTCTTGTCGACGTCCGACGCGGAGACGGTGATGCCGCGCTTGGCGGCCTCCTGCTCCAGCTCTGACTTCTGGACGAGGTAGGAGACGACCTTCTGAACGTCCGCGTCGTACTGCGTCGAGCCCTGCTTCGGAACCGGCTGCTTGTTCACCTTGTAGGTGGAGTCCTGGTACTCCTGGAGCAGCGCGTCGAACTCGGACTTCGGGATCGCCTTCGTCCCGACGACCGCGATCGCGTCGGACGGAATCTTGATGTTCGTATTGCTCGCGCTGTTCGAGCTGCTCGAGTCGCCGCAGGCGGCGACGAGCGCGACGACCGCCACGCAGCAGGCGGCGAGAACGGCGAGGCGACGAATACGAAGGACTGCGGTCATTGAAAAAGCGCCCTAGGCTGCCCGGCGCAGGTCGAGAATAGCATCAGCCAGGACAAGCGCTGCGTCAAACGTGTCGGTTCTTAGGGTTATCTCACGCGAGCCCGTCGAGTAGATGGCGGTGTCGACGGCAGAGCGCAGCGAGCGGAGGTCGTCAGAGCCCAGAACGAGCGGCCCGACGGCGAGTTTCCCACCCCGGAAGACGAGGTAGTCCGCCCCGGCCTGGGCCAGCTTCAGCTTCGCCTCCTGGATCGCGAACAGGTTCTCGACCGGCTCGGGCAGCCCGCCGTAGCGGTCCTCGACGTCCACGCGGAGCTCACGGAGCTCGTCGTCGGACTCGGTCAGCGCGAGCCGACGGTGGAGGTCGATCTTCAGCGCCTCGGAGTCGATGTACACAGCCGGGATGAACGCGTCGATGCGCGCGTCGATGCGGATCGGCCGCGCGGCGACGCGGCGGCTGCCCTGCAACTCGGCGACCGCCTCGTTCAGGAGCTCGACGTACAGCTCGAAGCCGAGCGCCGCCACGTGGCCGGACTGCTCGGCGCCGAGGAGCTCGCCCGCACCGCGGATCTCCAGATCGCGCATCGCGATCGAGAAACCCGAGCCGAGCTCGGTGTGATCGGCGAGGGTCGACAGCCGCGCCCGCGCCTCGGGCGGCAGCTCCATCGCGTCCGGGTAGAAGAGGTAGGCGTGCGCAGGCACCTCCGAGCGGCCGACGCGGCCGCGGATCTGGTAGAGCTGCGCGAGACCGAGCAGGTCGGCCCGCTCGACGATCAGCGTGTTCGCCTGCGGGATGTCGAGGCCGGACTCGATGATCGTCGTCGAGACGAGCACGTCGGCGTCACCGCGCAGGAACTTCATCATCCTGTCTTCCAGCTCGCGCTCGCGCATCTGCCCGTGCGCGACCAGGAAGCGGAGCTCCGGGCAGAGCTCCTGCAGCTTCGTCGCGGCCTCCTCGATCGTCTCGACGCGGTTGTGGAGGTAGAACGACTGCCCGCCGCGCTCGATCTCGCGCCCGAGCGCGCTCTTGACCAGCTCCTCGTCGAACTCGCCGACGTGGGTGCGGATCGCCTGGCGCCCTTCCGGCGGTGTCTCGATGATCGAGATGTCGCGCAGCCCGGAGAGCGACATGTGCAGCGTCCGCGGAATCGGCGTCGCCGTCAGCGAGAGCACGTCCACCTCGAGTCGCAGCGACCGGAGCAGATCCTTCTGCGCGACGCCGAAGCGCTGCTCCTCGTCGACGATCACGAGCCCGAGCTCCTTCGGGATCACGTCGCGCGACAGCACACGGTGCGTGCCGATCAGCACTTCGACCTTGCCCGCGCCGAACTCGGCCAGCACCTGCTTCACGTCGGCCGGCTTGCGGAAGCGCGAGATCATCTCGACACGCACGGGGAAGTCGGCGAAGCGCTCGCGGAAGGTGTTCCAGTGCTGCTGCGCGAGGACGGTCGTCGGCACGAGCATCAGCACCTGGCGTCCGTCGAGCGCGACGGCGAACGCGGCCCGCAGAGCCACCTCGGTCTTGCCGAAGCCGACGTCGCCGCAGACGAGCCGGTCCATCGGTCGCGCTGCCTCGAGATCCTCCTTGACTGCTTCGATCGCCGTCCGCTGGTCGTCCGTCTCCCGGTACGGGAAGCTCGCCTCGAGCCGCTCGAGCCAGTCGCTCGTCAGGTCGTACGCGACGCCTGGCGTCGTCTGCCGGCGGGCGTAGAGCGCGATCAGCTCGCCGGCGAGCTCGCGCGCGGACGCGCGCGCACGGCTCTTGATCAACTGCCAGGCCTTGCCGCCGAGCTTCGACAGCGCGGGCGCGCGGGCGTCCGCGCCGACGTAGCGCGAGACCTTGCCGATCTGCTCGTGCGGCACGTAGAGGCGGTCCTCGCCGCGGAAGCCGACGAAGAGGTAGTCGCGCGTCACGCCGGCGACCGTCTTCGTCTCGAAGCCGAGCAGCTTGCCGACGCCGTGGTCCTCGTGGACGACGTAGTCGCCGGTGCGCAGGTCGGCAAAGGACTGCAGCGCCCGGCCGATCCGTGCGTCGCCGCGTGGCGCGCGCTTGCGAAAGACCTGCGTGTCAGGCAGGAGCGCGATGCCGAGGTCGCGCCAGACGAACCCGCGGCGAGCCGGCGAGACGGCGAAGAGCACCGCGGGGTCTTCGGGAAGGCGGTCTGCCGGCTCGAACATGCCGGCGTCGATGCGGCGGAGGAGGTTCTGCGTGCGCAGCGCCTCGCCGCGATGCGGGAAGGCGACGACCACTCGGAGTCCGCCTCGCAGGAAGCTCTGCAGCTCGTTCTCCGCCTCAGCGAGCCCGCGGGCGGCGAGCGCCGGGCGCTGCGCCTCGAACGCGTGAGGCTGCCCCTGCGGCAGCGGATCGAGCCTGGACGTTCGTGGGAGCTCGAGCTCGTGGCCGTCCTCGCGCCACGCTTCGACCACCGCCGCCGGGCGCCAGACGAGCTCGGGATCGACCGGGAGCGGCGGGACCAGGTCGTCCGGCGGCGCGGCCGGGCTGTCCTCGTCGTCGAGGGTCGGTTCGACGAGATCGAGCCGTCGTTCCCGGGCAGGGTAGAAGACCGCCTCGTCGACGGCGTGCAGCGCGCGTTGCGTGAACGGCGAGAAGGCGCGAATCGCCTCGACCTCGTCGCCGAAGAGCTCGATGCGCAGCGGCTCGCGGCCGGTGGCCGGGTAGACGTCGACGATGCCGCCGCGGACCGCGAACTGGCCGCGCTCCTCGGCTCGCTCGGCGCGCTCGTAACCCGCGAGCGCGAGCTGCTCGGCGAGGCCCGAGACCCCCGGCTCGTCACCGGGCCGGAGGGCGATCGGATCCGGTCGCGCCTCGGGCGGCGGAAGCCGCTCCGCAAGCGCGGCGGCGGAGACGCAGACGAGCCCGCCCGCGGCCAGGACGTCGAGCGACCGGAACCGCTCGCCGACGAGGTGCGGCGGCGGCTCGAGGCCCGAGTGGAACCCGACACCTCGGCTCGGCATGAACGCGACCGCGTCGTCGCCCAGGAACCAGGCGGCCGCCTCGGCGGCGTCGCGCGCCTCGGCGTCCTCGGGAAGCAGGCAGACGAGCCCGCGCCCGAGCCGCAGATGGAGCGCTGCGAGGAGCATCGGCAGCGCGGGCTCGGAGACGCGCGCGTCGGCGCGGCCGACCTCGTCGGCGAACGCACCTAGCTGCTCGCTCTCGGCAAGCTCGCGCGCGAGGATGTGAAGCACCGGTCGGTCCATGACGATTGGCGGAACCGCCCGGTTCCGCCCCGGTCAGTCTAAGCGGCAGGCGCCCAACTGCCGAGCTGAGCGCGAATGGGACCCGTCCGCCGCTGCGCCGCCGGCCCCAGCCTCGGCCCGAACGGCCGAGGCGGACGCCACTTCTCCCCACCCAGGGTGGGGAAGGAGAACCACCCGCCACCCGCGGTGATCGTACCCGGCGAGAACGCACGAAATGCGCACGGACGTGCAACAAAAGCGTGACTTCTCGTCCACAGCCGTCCGGGCCGGACGGGTGCTCAGTTGAACCGCTGCTGTGCGACTTCGAGTCCTTCGCGCGCGAGCGATTCGACCGCGTCCGCGGAGCGCGCCACGAGCGCGTCAACGTCGACCGCCGGATCGAAGTCCGACAGGACGTAGTCGGCGACCGAGCGACGGTCGCCTCGCCCCGGCCTGCCGACACCGACCCGTAGACGCAGAAACTCCTGCGAGCCGAGCACCTGGGCGATCGAGCGCAGCCCGTTGTGGCCGGCGAGACCGCCGCCGAGCCGCGCCTGGAGTCGCCCTTCCTCCAGGTCGACGTCGTCGTGCACGACCAGCAACGACCCGGGCTCCACCTTGAAGAACCGAGCCGCCGCCCCGATCGACCGGCCCGACTCGTTCATGTACGTCTCCGGCTTCAGCAGCGCGAGCCGGAGCCCGTCGACGCGTACCTCCGTCAGCCGTCCCGAGAACTTCTCGCGCCACGAACCGCCCTGCCTGGCCGCGAACTCGTCCGCGACGAGCCAGCCGACGTTATGCCGCGTCCGCGCGTACTCCCGGCCGGGATTGCCGAGACCCGCCACCAGCAGGTCGAGCGTCGAGGCACTCTCGCCTCGACGGAACAGGCGCACGTTCTACTCCTCGGTCGCGTTCGACGCGCCCTCGTCGGCTGCCCCATCGTCGGGGGCCCCCTCCGCTGACGGTTCGGCACCCTCGGCCGGCTCCTCGCCCTCGGCGAGCTCCTCCTCGGGCTCTTCCTCGACCTCGACACGCGGTGCCGTCACGCTGACGACGACGGTGTCGGGGTCGTCGAGGATCTTCGTGCCCTCGGGGGCGACGACGTCCTCGACACGGAGCGTGGTGCCGATCTCGGCGCCCGAGATGTCGAGCGTGACGTGCTCGGGAATCTCGAGCGGCAAAGCCTCGACGCTGACCTCGCGGACGAGCGCCGACAGGACGCCGCCCACCTTCACGCCGGGAGCCTCACCGAGGAGCTCGATCGCGACCTGCGCGACGATCGGCTGGTCGAGCCGTACCTCGTGGAGGTCGAAGTGGGTGATCTTGCCGCGGATCGGGTCGACCTGGAAGTCCTTGAGGATCGACGCGTGGGAGGTTTTCTGGCCGGAAAGCGTCACGTCGAGGATCGCGTGGCGGCCGGCAGGCCCGTTCAGCGCAGCGCGCAGCTCGCGCTCGGGAACCGCGATCGCGTGCGGCGTCTTCCCGCGTCCGTAGAGGACGCCCGGGATGATCCCTTCACGGCGCAGCCGGGCAGCGGCACTCGTGCCGACGCTCTCGCGCTCCTGGGCCTCCAGCTTGACTCGCTCTCCTGCCACGGCGGCGGATTGTAGCGGCGGGCTCGACCCCGGCCGTCAGAAGAGCTGCGTGTCGCCGCCGAAGATGGCGGAGACGGAGTCGTCGGAGAAGACGTTCATGATCGTCTCAGCGAGCAGTCCCGAGATCGGCAGCACCGTCATCTTGTCGGGCCGGTGAGTCGGGTCGATCGGAACCGTGTCGGTGACGACGATGCCGGCGAGGTCCGAATCGCCGACCGCCTTCAGGCCCTCGGCCGAGAAGAGCCCGTGCGTCAGGAACGCCCAGACGTCGGTCGCCCCCGCCTCTTTCAGCGCCGCCGAACCCGCGATCAGCGTGCTGCCCGTGGTCGAGACGTCGTCGCCGATGATCGCGATCTTGTCCCGCACCCGGCCCGTGACCTCGGTCATCTCGACGGTGTCGGGGCTCGAGCGCATCTTGTGCATGACGGCGAACCCCGCGCCGATCATCTCGGCGAAGCGAACGGCGTGCTTCGCGCGGCCCGCGTCGGGAGCGACGGAGACGATGCCCTCACCCTCGAGCCCGAGGTCGCGGAAGTGCCGTCCGAACAGCGGGAGCGCCGTCATGTGGTCGACCGGAATGTTGAAGAAGCCCTGGATCTGGCCGGCGTGCAGATCCATCGTCAGGACACGGTCGGCGCCTGCGAGCTGGAGCATGTCGGCGACGTAGCGGCCCGAGATCGGCTCGCGCGGCTTCGCCTTGCGATCCTGGCGCGAGTACGGGAACCACGGGATGACCGCGGTGATCCGCTTGGCCGACGCGAGCTTGGCCGCCTGGATCATCAGGCAGAGCTCCATCAGGTTGCGGTCGACGGGCGGGCAGCCGGTCTGGACGAGGAAGAGGTCGGCGCCGCGAATCGACTCGCAGTAACGCACGTACGTCTCGCCGTTCGGGAACGTCTCGAGGACGATCTCGCCGAGCTCGACGCCGAGCTTCTCTGCGATCGCCGACGCGAGCGCAGGGTGCGAGGTGCCCGAGAACACCATCAGCCGCTTCGACGGCCCGCGCTCGAGGTAGTGGCCCACGCTCACCTCGGGCCGCTCCGCACCGACCGTCTCGAGGCCCGGGAGCCGGAAGGCTTCAGTCGTCGCGCTCTCGACGGACACGCCTCTCCTCGCTCACGTAGCCCTCCTTGTTCACCTGGCGCGGCGGAAAACCGGCCAATGCGGCCGGTGGGACATCCTCGGTGATCACCGTTCCCGGATAGATCCATGCGTCGTCGCCGACGTCGACAGGGGCGACGAACGTATTGTCGACACCGGTCCTGACGTTGCTGCCGATCGTCGTCCGGCCTTTCCCTCCGTCCGGCTTGTGGGAGAAGTTCGCGGTCACGTTGGCGGCCGCGATGTTCGTGTCCTCGCCGATGTCGGCGTCGCCCACGTAGGAGAGGTGCGGCACCTTCGAGCGCGCACCGATGCGTGAGTTCTTGATCTCCACGAACGTACCCGCCTTCGCCCCCGGCTCGAGGACCGTGCCGGGGCGAACGTAACAGAACGGCCCGATCGTTGCACCGGCCCCGACGACGGCGCCGTCGATGACCGCGTGCGGCCCGACCCGGGCGCCCGTCTCTACGCGGGTCGCGCCCGAGAGCACGGTGAACGGCTGCACGACGACGTCTCCCGCGAGCTCGACGCCGGCCTCGATCCAGGTCGTCGCCGGATCGACGATCGTCACGCCGGCGAGCATGTGGGCCTCGTTGATCCGGTCGCGCAGGACGGCGGCGGCCACGGCCAGCTCGGCGCGGGTGTTGATCCCGAGGGTGGCGGCTGCGTCCGGGCAGATCCAGGCGGCGGCCTTTCCGCCGCCCGCGACGATGTTCTTCACCGTGTCGGTGAGATAGAGCTCGCCCTGGGCGTTGTGGGGATCGAGGTGGGAAAGCGCATCCCAGAGCGGCGCGGCTTCGAACACGTAGATGGACGAGTTGAGCTCGCCGATCGCTTTCTCCTCGTCCGTCGCGTCGCGATCCTCGACGATCGCCTGCACGGATCCGTCTTCGCCGCGCACGATGCGGCCGTACGGCAGCCCGTCGGATTCGAACGAGAGGATCGTCACGTCGGCGCCCTGCCGGTCGTGCTCCTCGACGAGCGCGGAGAAGTGCCTGGACGTGAGCAGCGGCGCGGCCGCGTCGAGGACGAGGATGCGGCCCTCGAAGTCGCGCAGGTGTGGCCCGGCCGAGGCGACCGAGTCACCCGTTCCCAGGGGCTGCTCCTGCACCGCCACCTCGACTCCTTCGAACGCGCCTTCGTAGCCGGGAGCGACGACCACGACGAGCCGTTCGACACCGGTCTCGCGCGCCGCGTCGAGCACCCAGTCGACGACGCGCTTTCCGAGCAGTGGGTGCAGGTGCTTCGGAACGCTGGAGCGCATGCGCGTGCCGAGGCCCGCGGCCATCACGATTGCGGCGAGGGGGGTCTTCGAGGTCATCGAGATGGCTGGGGCGCCTGGATTCGAACCAGGGATCGCGGGACCAAAACCCGCTGCCTTACCACTTGGCTACGCCCCACCGGAGGCGGAGTATAGGGCGGCTACTTCGAGTCTTGTTGGGGTCTGTCCGAGAGCAGCAGAAGCAGCACGATCGCGGCGAAGATCGCGGCCAGGATCAGCGCCAGCGCCGAGATGATGTGCACGAGAATCGCCGCGCACACGGCCAGTGCCTGCGCGGTCGCGGCCACCCACGAGATGTCGCGGCCCAGCTTGGAATCGAGCGTCCGGCCGGCGAGCAGGTAGAAGAGGATGATCGGGATCGAGATGATCACGACCGTCCAGGTCGTGAAGTCGTTCTTGACCCAGACGAGCAGCGCCTCGGCAGCCGCGATCGCGAGCGCGATCTTCGTCTTCGTGTTCCAGATGACCGATCGCGACGACCGCCCCGCACTCGGAGGCGGACCCGCGCTCTGAGGCTGACTGGGCGCCGTGGGCTGGTTCGGCTGCTGCGCCTGCTCCGCCACTGCGCGTCAACCGTACCACGTCGGGGAGCAAATCCAGGTCTGGCCGAGGTGCCCGACTGCGGCTGCTGCGGCAGTGGCCTCCTCGTCCTCCTGGAAGAGGCCGTAGACGGTCGGACCGGCGCCGCTCACGTCGGCTCGAAAGGCACCGTGGCGCTGGAGGTCCGCGGCCAGCGGCGATTGCGCCAGGTCGTTGCGAGGAAGCGACGCCAGGTCTCCCCGCGCCAGTGCGTCCTCGAGCGCGCGGCGACGTTCGTCGAAGCCGTGCTGGCCGGCGCGGCGGTCGAACTCGGCATAGACGGCGGCTGTCGACTCCTTGGCCGGACCGTGCGGGAAGAGGAGCAGCACGCGATAGTCCTGGGGAAGCTCGAGCGGCTCGAGACCTGTTCCGTCGCCGGTGCCGAGCTGCGGCCCGGGCCGGAGAAAGAACGGCACGTCGGCGCCGATCCCGGCGGCGACGGCCACGAGGTGCTCGCCTTCGAGCGGCTCGTCGAGCGCGTCGTTCGCCAATCGAAGCGCCGTGGCGGCGTCGGAGCTGCCACCGCCGAGGCCGGCGGCGACCGGGATCCGCTTCTCGATTCTCACGTGCCAGTTTGGCTCGACACCGGCGGCGCCGGCCAACGATTCGAGCGCGCTCGAGACGAGCGTGTCGTCCGGGAAGCCGGTCACCGACAGCGCATCAGCCGGCTCGAGCGTGAGCTCATCGGCGAGATCGACTCGCTGGAGCACCGTCGCGACCTCGTGCTTTCCGTCCGCGCGCAGGGGGCCGACGACGAGCGCGAGGTTGATCTTCGCCGGAGCGGCCGCCCTCGTCATGCGAGCAGAGCCGCGAGCTCCACGAACTGGGCCGGATCCAGGATCTCGGCGCGGGTCGACGCCGGAAAGCCGAGCTCCGCGAGCGCAGCCGCCGCCTGCGGACGCGACGCGACGCCGGCCAGCTCGAGCGAGTTCGGGAGCGTCTTCCGCCGGTGGGCGAATGCGCCCTGAACGACCCGTTTGACGACGGCGAAGTCGGGCGGCATCGGCAGGCGCGCGAACGCGACGAGCGCGGAGTCGACGTTCGGTTGCGGCCGGAACACCGTGCGTGCGACGGGGTGGAAACCGACCCTCTCGGCGGCGAGCTGCACGAGGACGGACACCGCGCCGTACGCCTTGCTTCCCGGCTCCGCGAAGAACCGCTCGGCGACCTCACGCTGCACCATCACGCACCAGCGCTCGAGCTTCGGCAGCCCGTCGAGGCTCTCGACGACGAGCGGCGTCGCGATGTTGTACGGCAGGTTGGCGACGAGCTTTCGGGACGGCGGGTCGAGCGCGGCCAGATCGAGCCGGAGCGCGTCTCCGTAGACGATCTCGACGTTCTCCTTGCCGGCAAGGCGCGCTGCGAGCTCGATTTCGAGCGTACGGTCGATCTCGACGGCGACGACACGCCCCACCCGGTCGGCCAGGTAACCCGTGAGGACGCCCAGCCCGGGGCCGACCTCGAGCACCACGTCCTCCGGCTGCAGGTCGGCCAGCCGACCGATGACGCCGAGGATGTTCCGGTCGACGAGAAAGTGCTGGCCGAGATGATGCTTCGCCGTGACGCGCTCGGTGCTCACAGCCTGAACGCGCGCGCGGCGTTCTCGTCGATCCGGACGGCGAGCTCCCCGACCGGCAAGCCCCGCAGCTTGGCGAGCGCGGCGATCGTGTGGACGACGTAGGCAGGCTCGTTGGGCCGCCCGCGGACGGGTTGCGGCGCGAGATACGGGCAGTCGGTCTCGGCGAGGAGCCTGTCCGCAGGCACGCGTAGTGCCGCCTCGTGGAGCTCGGCTGCCTTCGGGAATGTGACGTTGCCGGCGAAGGAGATGTAGTAGCCGCGCTCGAGCGCGATGTCGAGAAGCGCCGGCGACGAGAAGCAGTGCATGACGACAGTGCCGTCGAAGTGGGCGAGCATCTCCGCCGTCTCGTCCTCGGCCGCGCGTGTGTGCACGACGACCGGCAGCGACAGGGTCCCGGCGAGCTCGAGCTGCTGCTCGAAGACCCGTCGCTGGGCGTCGCGCGGCGCGTAGTCGCGGAAGAAGTCGAGCCCCGTCTCGCCGACCGCGCGAGCGTTCTCGTCGGCCAGCAGCTCGCCGAGCTCGTCGAGCCGGTCAGCTTCTCCGCCGCCCGCCTGGTGCGGGTGAATCCCGAGCGCGCACGCCACGCCGAGCTCGGTTCGAGCGATCTCCAGCGTCTTTCGGCAGGACTCGATGCCGGAGCCGACGGCGACGACGCGGTCGACACCTACCTCACGCGCCCGGGCGAGGAGCGCGTCTGCCGGATCGCTGCACGCGTCGAGGTGCGCATGCGTGTCGATCACGCCGCGGCCGGAGCGTCGATCCGCGGGAAGAGCGGGGCCGCAGCCTCGATCGTCTCGGCGAACGTCGTTCTCCCCGGCGCGACGTTTGCCCACGCGAGGTCGCCCGACTGTCCCAGCGCGGCCAGGATCGCCGCCGACGATCGCGGGATGAAGGCAGCAAGCGCGATCGCGACGCAACGGAGCCCGTCTGCCAGATCGTGTAGGACGACGTCCAGCTCACCCGCCCGCTCCTCGTGCCTCGCCAGCCCCCAAGGCTTGGTCTCCTCGACGTAGGCGTTCAGCCTCCGTACGGCCGCCCAGATCGTCTCGAGCGCGCCGGTGAGATCCCACGCGTCCATCCGTGCCGCGACGGCATCACCGAGCGGTGCCAGCGTCTCGTGGATCGCCATCGATCCTTCGGCGGACGGCACCCGACCGTCGCGATACCGGACGATCATCGCCGTCGTCCGCGAGAGCAGGTTGCCGAGTTCGTTGCCGAGCTCCCGCTCGTAGCGTTCGTGAAAGCTCTCGCGAGTAACCGATCCGTCCTGGCCGAACGACACCGAGCGGATCGTCCAGAACCGGAGAGTGTCGATCCCGTAGACGTCGACGACCTCGGCTGGACTGATCACGTTCCCGAGCGACTTCGAGATTCCGCGGCCTTCCAGGTTCAGGTACCCGTGAACGAACACTTGCTTGGGAACGCTGTACCCGGCCGACATCAGCATCGCCGGCCAGAACACACAATGGAAGCGCAGGATGTCCTTCGCCATCAGGTGCCGGACATGAGGCCAGAACTCCTCGACGAGGTTTTCCCCCGGCCTCGCGTAGGTGAGCGCGCTGAGATAGTTGACGAGCGCCTCGGCCCAGACGTAGGTGGTCTGGCTCTCGTCCCAGGGGAGCGGGATTCCCCAAGTCTCCCCCGCGCGACTGATCGAGAAATCCTGAAGCCCTCCGGCGATGAAGCTTCGCGCCTCGTTGTAGCGGAACCTCGGCAGCACGAGATCAGGCCGCTGGTCGTAGAGCTCCAGCAGCCGGTCCTGGTACGCGGACAGGCGGAAGAAGTAGTTCTTCTCTTCCAGATACTGCAACGGAGTGTTCGGATGATCCGGGCACTTCCCGTCGACGAGCTCTGACTCGAGTTTGAACGCCTCGCAGCCAACGCAGTACAGCCCCGCGTAGACGTCTTCGTAGACGTCGCCGTTGTCGTAGATCCGCTGCAGGAAGTCACGGACGAACCGAATGTGTCCTTCGTCGGATGTCCGGATGAAGAAATCTGGCGCTGCGCCGACGCTGCGTGCCAGCTCGCGCCACGCGCCCGAGATGCGGTCGACGTACTCCTGCGGCGAGACGCCGGCGGCCTCCGCAACCAGCCGGATCTTCGTACCGTGCTCGTCGACGCCGGTAAGGAAGAACGTCTCCTCCCCCCGCTGTTTGCGGTGCCGGGCGACGATGTCGGCCGAAATCGTCGTGTACGCATGGCCGATGTGTGGCACGTCGTTCACGTAGTAGATCGGCGTCGTCACGTAGAACCGCATCGCCGTTGATCATAGGCGGCACATCCGGCGCCGCAGAGAGTCCGGGTCCCGGCTCATGCCGGCGCCGCCGCCAGACGAACCCGACGGCGAGAAGGGCGGCAATGCCGGCGGCGAGGCCGATGCGGTCCTCCGGCGGACGGGCATGGCCGCTCGGCGCCTCGTGTGCCCTCGGATCGACGGGTTGGCCGATGCGCGTCCGCACCGCACCGGAGCCATTCCGGACGCGCAGCTTCGGCAGAACGGACGCGCCACGTGTATGGGCGATCGCCGGCGTCGGGTGGGCCGTGGTCGTGAGCGGACGTCGAGGTCCGCTCGGAGCAGGGCGACTCGGTCGGCTCGGACGCTGCTGCAGCTGCTCTTCCCCCGAAGCGATTTCCACCCGAACCTGAGCAGGCGCCGTTCTCGCCGTCGGCTCCGACGGGGTAGGCGCCGAGGCCGGCAGCGCTTTGGGCGACGGCTGGGCGTGCGCGTCCCCGGAGGCCGGCGCGGCTCCTGTCGGATCGGTAGCCGCACCCGAGCCGGCGGCGGCAGGCTCGCTACCGGAGGCGGACGTCGGATCGGCCGGCACTGCGGGTGCCGCAGTTGCTGCGGGCGCCGGTGCTGCGGAAGGATCGGCTGCCGGCGCAGCTGTCGCGGGCGCCGTCGGCTGCGTGACCGGTGGCGCAGGCGAAGGCGCGTGCGCCGGAGGATGTGGCGTCGCCGGCGGCGCGGCGACGGGAGGCGGCGGTGAGGCAGCAGGCGGCTGCCCGGGCTGCGCCGCCGGCCCACCGGGGTCGGGCGACGGCGGCGTGACCCGCGCCGGCAGCAACGTCAGGGGATCGACGTACCCCTGCTCGTCCGCGGTGATCCGCACGCCGAGGTACACGTACGGCTCCGATTCTTCGGTCACGCCACTCGTTCCGACGGTTGCGACGACCGCTCCCTCTGCGACCGCATCGCCCTTCTTCACCAGGATCGCGCCGAGGTGCTGCATCGTCGCCGTGTATCCGTCATTCGTCCTGATCGACAACGTCTTGCCACCCGTCGGAACCGTGCCGGCGAACGACACGATCCCCGACGCGGGAGCCTCGACATCCGAGCCGAGCTCGCCGGCCACGTCGATCCCACGGTGCTGACCCGCCGCATACGGATCGCCTCCGAAGGCGAACGGACGGAGGACATTCCCGCTCACCGGCCACGTCCAGGCCTGGGCCGAGGCCGGAACGAGACCGGCGACGACGAGCACGATCAAGACGGCACGACGCATCTTCTCACTCCTTGTTCTCGTGATTGACAACAGCCGACGGGAACGGTAGCGTCGGCTGAGCATTGTTGTCAATACTGCCTACAGAGGACAGGTGCGAAAGCGTCGAGCCCCGCGCGGGCTCGCCACCGTCAGCCGGTCAGCTTTGCGGCGAGGTTCGTGGCGTAGAGCGCGAAGCCCGCATCGTTCGGGTGCAGGCCGTCGACGAAGTACTTGAGCTGATTGGGAACCAGCGTCAGCCCGTTGACGAGATGCAGGTTCGGATCGGTTGCCATGCGCTGCTGGACGATGGACGCGATCGCCAGCCGGTAGTCCTGGACGTGGAGCCCCTGCGAGTTCGTCACGGCTTCGACGCTGGTCCAGATGGGCGTCACGCAGTAGAGCGGCACTGCCGGCTGAAGCACTCTGATCGCGTCCAACAGGGCGTTGTAGTCGGAGACGAAGGTCGTGAGCGGCTTCGACGTCCCGAAGTCGTTCACGCCGATCGCGACCGTGACGAGGTTGCCACCGAGCAGGCCGACCGCCGTTCCGTCGGAAGGCACCGTCGTCTCCCCGCCGAAGCCCATGTTGACGACGCTCCACCGCCTCTTGCGAGCAATCCGGTCGGGATACGTATCGACGGTCCCGCCGGACGCGTAGTAGCCCTGGGTGATGGAGTCGCCGTAGGCGACGTACCTGAACGCGGGGCGTACAGGCGCCGGGGTGAGCAGGCGCGGCTGGCCCCCCTGAAGCTGAAGACCGTCGAAGACCATCTGTGTCCCGTAGGGCCAGATGACGCTGAAGTTGTGCGGCAGTGCGGTCGGCTGAAGCGCGAGCAGGTACGTCGCCTGGCCCGAGACCGTGTCGCTCCCGAACGTCTGCGGGAGCAGCTGCCCGTCGCGCTCTACGGAGAAGTGACCGCAGCCGGCGGCGTTGCAGGCGAACGTGTACGTGACGACGATCCAGACACGGGTCGCATCTGTCCGGAAGTTCACGCGCGTGCCGGGGCTGGCGATCGCATTGCCGTTCGCGACGCCCGGCCGGTCGAAAACGGCTCCGCCGTGGCTGATCGTCGCGTGGGCGTACTCGGTGTAGCGGATCGCCGGATTGTCCGGATAGATCGTGGTGGTCGCGGAGGCGATGCGTGATGTTGCTGCTGCACTGCCGGAGAGAAGAGCGGCCGCGAGCAAGCCTGCGGCACCCGCGCCCACGACTGCGGCCCTGCCCGGAAGTCCCCCGCGGCGCATCCGGCGGGACTCTACGGGCTAGAGCGAACCCTCGTAAAGGCGGTTTCGCGACAGTCCTGTCAGTCGCGACACGACCTCAGCGGCTCGTCGTCGCTGTACCCCCGCGTCCACGAGCTCGGCCACCGCCTCGAGACCGACCTGCTCGGGGACCGCGTGCGGGGGTGCCGGGCCGACGACGAGCGTGATCTCGCCTTTCGGCGGTGACTCGAATCTCGCCGCGACTTCCGGCGCCGTTCCGCGGACGACCTCCTCGAACGCCTTCGTCAGCTCCCGGCAGACCGCGACCGGCCGGTCAGGCAGCGCTGCCGCGAGCGACCGAAGCGTGGCCGGCAAGCGCCGTGGCGATTCGAACGCAACCGCAGCATGCGGCCAGCGGGCGAGCTCGTCCCAGAGAGCGGCAAGCGCGCGCTCCCCACGCGGCAGGTAGCCGAAAAACTGAAAGCGCTCGTGGTCGAAGCCGCTCGCGACGAGCGCGGTCTCGACCGCCGACGGGCCTGGGAGAACGGTGACAGGCAGACCCCTCTCCCGGGCAGCGGCGACGAGGCGGATTCCGGGATCGCTGATGCCGGGGAGGCCGGCGTCACTCACGAGGGCGATCGCGTCGCCGGCTTCGAGCCGCGGGATGACCTCGGCCGTGCGCTTTGCCTCGTTATGGGCGTGATAGCTCACGAGCCTTGCGCTGATGCCATGGCGATCGAGCAGAATCCGTGTTCGACGCGTGTCCTCGCAGAGGACCACGTCCGCCGCGGCCAGGGCGGCCAGCACCCGCAGGGTGACGTCCTCGAGGTTCCCGATCGGAGTCGCGCAGACCGTCAGCGGCATGACGTCTGGACCCCGGGGATCGAGCGGGTGGACCGTCACGACGATGCGTGGGCCTGCAGGGGCTCGCCGAGCAGCTCCCGGAAGCGCCGCAGGTCGAAGCGGTCTTCGAGCCCCTCGGCGCGTACGGCGAGGAGCAGCGAGCCGGCAATCGGCGGGAGCTCCGGCACGACGAACTCGGCGGTCGGTGCGACGTCCGAGACATTGCGCTCGAGCTCGCGGCGGAGCAGCGCGCTGCCCTGGAGGACGCTGCCGACCAGCGCGACGACGAACGGCCCGGAGTCGAGGCCGAGCGAGTCGACGACTGCGCGGATCTGGACGGCCAGATCCCGCCCGGCTTGCTCGAACAGCCGCCGTGCGACCTCGTCGCCGCCGGCGGCGGCGCGCTCGACCTGCACGGCGAAACGGGCGACTTCGTCCTTCGTCAGCGGCTTGCCGTAGAAGACAGTCGGCAGATCTTCGATGCCTTTCAGCTCGTACTCGGCCAGAGCCGCGTCGAGAAGGACGGTCGGGGGGCCGGAGGCATCCCGGTAGCTCAGCGCGGCCTTGAGGCCGTGCAGTCCGAGCCAGTAGCCGGACCCTTCGTCGCCGAGGACATGGCCCCACCCGCCCGTGCGCCAGCTCCGTCCGGCCGCGTCGACGCCGAACACGTGGCTGCCCGTGCCGGAGATGACCGCAATTCCCGGCCGACACAGCGTCCCCACAGCCCATGCGGCGACGACGTCGTTGATGACGTAGAGGTGCTCGAGGTCGAACCTCTTCCCGACCTCGCGCTCGAGCTCGGGCGAGACCGTCCCGGCCACCGCGATCACGGCTGCGCCGATCCGGTCCGCCTCGGCGCCGGCGGCCGCGGTCACGGCCGTCACCGCCTCCTCGAGGTTCGCCAGTGCCGTCTCCGGACCGACCGCGTCCGCGTTGCTCGGCCCCGCCTCGGCGAGGAAAACCCGCCCGGCCTCGAGGTCGAGGAGAGCCGCCGCCGTCTTCGTCGCGCCCCCGTCGATGCCGAGGACACGCGGGTTGCCGGTGCGGCGCGAGCCGTCGAGCAGCGACGGCGGGATCGCCATGAGGGAGTCGAAGTGCATCTCGAAACCGCCGCTCGGGCGGTGGGACGTGATTCTAGGGCGCGCTCACCGGGAGGCGCGGCAAGCTGCCCGGCTACCATTTCTCCTGCGCATGACCGGTGAGGAGAAGCCCTACCGCGTCTACAAGACCGGTCGCGGCAAGGGCAAGCTCCCGGGCTTCGGCGGTGGAGGCAAGCGTCCGCCCTCGCCGGATCGCCCCGCCGCCGCACCGAGACCTCCGCGGGCGACGAAGTCGACGCGCCGCCGGGTCCTCCAGGCGGTCGGGATCCTCGTCTGCCTGTTCGTCGCCTGGCTCGCCGCCTGGACGCTGGCGGGCTACTTCTCGTTCCGGGACGGCGTCGACGCCGCGAACGCGCGCCTGCCGAAGGCAGCGAAGAAGGCGCTGACGCACCAGGGCGGCGCACTCTTCGACAGCCCGACGACGATCCTGCTGCTCGGCACCGACCACTCGACTGCGGCCGACCGCGCGACCGCTCATCGCTCGGACTCGATCATGCTCATGCACACGGATCCCGGTCACGAACGGATCTCCTACCTGTCGGTTCCGCGCGACCTCTACGTCCCGATCCCGGGCCACGGCGAGGATCGCGTCAACGCCGCCTACCAGGACGGCGGGCCGGTGTTGACGATCAAGACGCTCGAGGCGCTCACCGGCGTGAAGATCAACCACATCGCGATCGTCGACTTCAACCAGTTCAAGAAGGTGATCGACGAGCTCGGCGGCGTGACGATCAACGTGCCGAAGCCGATCCTGTCGAACAAGTTCGACTGCCCGTTCCCGGCGGCGAAATGCGCCTCGTGGAAGGGGTGGCGGTTCGCCAAGGGGCCTCAGCACATGAACGGCGAACGGGCTCTCGTCTACTCACGCATTCGCGAGAACCAGCTCGACCCCGGCGAGAACGACCTCACGCGGGCGGCCCGACAGCAGCAGGTGCTCCAGGCGGTGTCGTCCAAGCTCGCCGGTCTGGGCACGTACCTCGACCTGCCGTTCATCGGCAGCGACCTGATGCGGCCGCTCGCCACCGACCTCTCCCCCGGCGACTTCATCCAGCTCGGCTGGGTGCGGTTCCGGGCCGGCAGCGGTGGCAGCGTGCACTGCCGTCTCGGCGGCGATCCCGAATACGTCGGATCGAACGCCGTCTTGAGATCGAGCGAGGACAACCGCGCCGTGATCTCCGAATTCCTCGGCGCCTCGGCGCCGCAACCGCCGCCGCCCGGCTCGAGCGCCTACCAGCCCGGCTGCGAGATCGGCAACACGCCGTTCCCGCACTGACCAGGGGTCACGTGTCCGCGGACTTGCTGCTCTTCTCGGTCTTCTCAGCCGGCTTGTCGGCGGTCTTCGAGCCGGTGTCCGACTTGGCTCCGTCCCCGTCGCCGCCCGACTCGACCTTGCGTTTCTTGCGGCCGTAGTCCGTGGAATAGAAGCCCGAGCCCTTGAAGAACACCGGCACGGGATGGAAGACGCGGACGAGCGGACCGGCGCCGCAGATCTCGCACTTCTCCGGGGGCGGATCGTCCATTCGGTGGACGACCTCGAACTCGTGGCCGTTCGGGCAGCGGTAGTCGTACGTGGGCATGGAAGCAAGGCTAGCAACGGCTCCGACGGCGCTAGGGTGCCGGGGATGCGGCGCGTAGCAACGGATCCGGCGCTCGTCTCGGAGGCGAGATCGTCCGGCTGGGCCGTGTCCGTCGTCGCCGAGCTGCGCCGCCGCTGGTTCGAGATCGGCGTCGCGGCCTGCGCACTCGGCGTCGGCTGCTTCCTGCTCGTCCAGCTCCAGGCGTGGCCGCCGCACGAGGACGAGACGCTGGCCCTCTTCGTCGGACGGGAGTCGATCACAGGCGTGCTCGACACGGTGCTCGACCAGCGCGGAGGCGCGCCGCTGCACTTCATCCTCGCCTGGATCGTGGCGCACACGGGCGGAGGGCTCGTCGGCTTGCGGCTCCTGTCGGCGATCTTCGCGACGGCGTCGGTGCCCGTGATCGCGCTGCTGGGGAGAAAGCTCGCAGGCAGGAAGACGGCGCTTGCCGCGACCGTCCTCGTCTCGGCCAGCTGGATGCTGCTCTTCCACGGCGTGTACGGGCGGATGTACAGCCTGTTCCTGTTCACGAGCGCGCTCTCGTTCCTCGCGCTCCTCAAGGCGAGCGAGAAGCGCACGAAGCGGGCGTGGGCTTTCTGGGCCGTGGCCGTGCTTCTCTGCGTTGCGGCGCACCCGTACGGGGCGATCGTGCTCGCGATCCAGGGCGTGTACGTCGTGCTCACGCGCGTGCCGCTGCGGGTCGTCGTGCCGGCGTTCGCGACCGTCTTCATCCTCGGCATCCCGTTCTGGCGGACGGATCTCGTCCTCGCCGGACGATTCGACGTCGGGGTCGGGCAGGGCTCGTCGACGCTCGGTAGCGCGTCGTCAATCGGGTCCTACCTCGTCGGCGTCGCGGGAGACTTCACCGCGGGATTCACCCTGGTGATCACCTTTGTGCTGCTGTTCGCGCTCGCCGGCTTTCTCAGCCTCGCTCGCCGCAGGCCGCGGACAGGCGTGCTCATGGGGGCGGTGGTCCTCGTGCCGCTGTTCGCGCTCGTGATCGCGAAGCTCGGTTCGGCGGCGCCGATGTCGCGCCACCTGATCTTCATCTTTCCCTTCTTCGCCATCGCCGTCGCAGAGGGCGTCATCCGGCTCGCCTCGCTGGTACCGAAGGCCGCCCCGGTCGTCGCCGTCGCCGTCATCCTCGCGCTGCTGCCGGCCGAGGTCGCCTGGGGCATCCATCGCACCCCCGAGCTCTATCGCGGCGAGGCGAGCGCGCACGTCAAGGATCGGCAGCAGGCGTCGGCCTACCTCGCCTCGGTGGCGCGCCCGGACGACGTGCTGTTCGGGTACGAGCCGATCTACCTGGAGGCGCTCGACCGCGGCGGCCACCTGTCGAAGCTTGTCGTGCCACGGGCGGACGCCACTCTTGCTCTGAGAGCGCTCCAAACAGCGAAGAAACCGCTCGGGCACGGCGTCTGGGTCTTCGACGCGAGCGACACGACCAACGGTGGCGCGCGCCGGGAGACGATCCCGCTCGAGTCGCCGAGCCCGGCGTCGAGCTTCACGGTGAAAGCGTTCGGACCCTTCCTCGTGATCAGGACGGTTCAGCCGACCGGGTGCGTGCGCACCTACCTCAAGCTCGCGCGCCGAGTAGAGGTCCTGGGCACGTCGCTCGGATTGGGCGAGAAGCCGCCGCTCGACCTCGGCGACGCGGACGTCAACCTCGGCACGGTGCTCACCGCGCTCGGAAAGCTCGCGAACGAGAAGAACCCGCCCCCCTGCCGAGGGACTTAGGAGGCTTTGACGGAACGCTGCACGTCGACGGGGCGTGATGGGCGTCGTGATGCAAGGACGCAGGGAGCGTTCGTACCCGGAGGGTACGGACGCGACTGAGGACGCAGTCAGCTCGCCGCTCAGCGCGTTCCGACGACTTCAGCCGCGTTTCGTCAAAGTCTCCTACTAGTAGCGGCGTTCCTGCTCGTCGCGGGCGGCCTGCTCGTGGTAGCAGGGCGCGTCCTCGAACGCGGCGAGACCGCGCGGCGGCAGGGCCGGGACCGCCTTCGTCTGCCGCCGGCGTGCCGCCGCGATCACGGCCGAGGCGCCGACGAGCCCGCCGAGGAGGAACGTGCGCAGCCTGCTCCGCCCGTCTCCGCCGTCCATGACACGATCCTAGGATGATCGTCTGTTCGGTGGGAGACCTGATGCTCGACCTGATCGTCCGGGTTGAGCGCGCGGTCGCGCGCGGCGACGACACGCCCGCTGTCACGCGCGCCGGTGCGGGCGGCCAGGCGGCGAACGTCGCGGCCTGGGCGGCAGCACTCGGGGCGCAGTCGCGGCTCGTCGCCAAGTGGGGTTCGGACACGCCCGGGCGGCTCGTGGCCGCCGAGGTCGGCGCGCGGCGCGTGGAGGTGCTCGGGCCGATGGGTATGGGCCGGAACGGCGTCGTCGTCTCGATCGTCGACCCCGACGGCGAGCGGTCGATGCTCTCCGACCCCGGTGTCGCCGGCGAGTTGCGTGCCGAGGAGCTCAAGCCCGAGTGGTTCGCCGGTTGCGACGCCGTGTACCTGTCGGGCTATGCGCTGATGCGGTCGCCCGCCGACGAGGCGATCGCGGCGGCCGCGGAAGCCGTTCGCGCCGAGCGAGGCGTCGTCTCCGTCGACCTCTCGACCTGGACGTCCATCCGCGCCTACGGGGCCGAGCGCTTTCTGGAGAAGGTCGAGGCACTGCGTCCGGATGTCGTCTTCGCGAACGAGGAGGAGCTGGAGGAGCTGGGCCGGGAGCCCTCTGCGGGGACGATCGTGCGCAAGCGCGGCGCCGGCGGAGCGGTCGTGATCTCCGGCGAAAGCTGTGACGAGCACGCTGCGCACGAGGTGGAGGTCGTCGACACGACCGGCGCCGGCGACGCGCTCGCCGCGGGCTACCTCGTCGGTGGGATCGAGCTCGGGCTCGAGGCCGCGGCGCGCTGCATCTCGAAGCTCGGGGCGATGCCGTGACGCTCGTCGCGCCGGAGGCGGCGGAGGCGCTCGCCGCCGGCCGGCCTGTCGTCGCGCTCGAGACGACGATCGTCGCGCACGGCTTCCCCGCCGGCGAGGGGCTCGAGGTCGGGCGGGAGTGCGAGCGGCGGATCCGCGCGGCCGGTGCCGTTCCGGCGACGGTTGCCGTGCTGGACGGCGACCTGCGGGTCGGGCTGACGGAGGACGAGCTCGACCGTGTCGCCTCGGCCGGCCAGGCGGCGCGCAAGGTCGGCCCGCGCGACCTCGGCCTCTGCGTCGCGCAGGGAGCGATCGGCGCGACGACGGTCGGCGGCACGCTCGTCGCGTGCGAGCAGGCGGGCATTCGCTTCTTCGCGACGGGCGGCCTCGGCGGCGTGCACCGCGGTTGGACGGAGCGTCCGGACGTGTCGGCAGACATGGCGGCGCTCGCGCGGACGCCGGCGCTCGTCGTCTGCTCGGGGATCAAGTCCCTGCTGGACGTACCCGCCACAGTCGAGGTGCTGGAGACGCTCGGCGTGCCGCTGCTCGGCTGGCAGACCGAGGAGCTGCCGCTGTTCTACTCGGCACGCGGTGGGCCGTCGGTCCCGCGGGTCGAGAGCGCGCGCGACGCAGCCGCGATCGCTCGCGCGCACTGGCGGTTCTCCCGCTCGGCGGTCGTCGTCGCCCGGCCGCCCGTCGACGGAATCGACGACATCGAGCCGCTGATCGAGGCTGCGCTCGCCGAGGCGACTGCGGCGGGCGTTCGCGGCCAGGCGGTGACGCCGTTCGTCCTCGCGTACCTGCACGACCACAGCGGCGGCCGGACGCTCGACGTCAACCGCCGCCTTGCTGCGGACAACGCAGGCCTCGCCGCCGAGATCGCGGCTGCGTTCAGCTCGTCACGCTGAGGAGCCGGTCGATCCCGTCGGCGGCCCGGACGAGCGAGCGCTCGTCGAAGAGGAACGGCGACGCGTTCGGAATTGCGTGCACCGGCCCGTCGAAGCTGTCCGATCCGGCCGCGGCGTTGAGCGCGTAGCGAATCGGGATCTCGTGACAGACGACGAGCGTGCACGCGACGTCCCGCATCGCGAGCTTCCGGAACGCCTCCGCGTAGCGCCTCGCAGCGTCGTCGAGGCTCTCGCCGCCAGGGAACGGATCCGAGCGGACGTGCTTCGCCTTCCACGCGTGGTACTCGTCCACGGTCTCGCCCTCGAGGTCGCCGATGTCGATGTCGTCGAGGAGCGGCTCGACCTCGACGGGCACGTCCCGTCCGGCCAGGGCGAGCTCGGCGGTCTCCTGCGTCCGGCAGAAGCGCGTGTGCACGCAGAGCCCGATCGGCACGTTCGCGAGCTGGAGCCCGAGCTCGCGCGCCTCGTCCTGCCCGGTCGCGGTGATGTGCACGGGCACGGAGGGGTCGCCGTTGATGCGGTGCTCGACGTTGAGCTGCGAGTGCGCGTGCCGGGCGAGGACGACGAGCACGCGTCAGGCAGACAGGCTCTCGAGCAACCTGTCCGCCGAGATCAGCTCGTAGCTCTCGAGCTTCGCGCTCCCGCGCGCGCCGAGCGCGACGGAGATCTTCGCGATCGTCTCCGAATCGGGCGCCTCGATGATGTTCACGAAGTCGAAGTGCCCGAGCGAGATCCACTGCTGGAGCACCTTGGCGCCGAACTCCTCGACGTCGCGGTTGACCTCACGGAGCCGTTCAGGATGGGATTGGAGCGTCCGCAGACCCTGGTCGGTCAGCGTCGTCAGCATCAGGTACGTCGGCATCGGGCCTCCTTCGGTTCCGGGAGCCCGACTCTATCGCCAGCCGTGCGGCCTGGTCGTGGTAGAGCATGGCCGCGCCGAGGAAGAGGATCGGCTGCATCAGCAGGCTGGCGAGGAACGAGGAGATGTGCACCGACTGCTTGCTGCCTCCGTGCAGGATCGCCGTGAGCAGCACCTGGGTGAGGAAGACGACGAGGAACAGGGTCGCCAGCGAGCCGAGCGCGTGGACGAAGTCGGCCTTGGCGAGGTCGAGCGCGCGTTTGAACGCGGGCCGGAGCCCGATCCGCTCGACGATGATCGCCGGCACGGCGAGCCCGAGCGGCGCGAGCCAGACCAGCCCGACGATGAACGGCAGCGCGACGAGGCAGGAGGCGAGGAATGCGCGGAGCAGGATGTCGTTCGGCGGCCGGATGCCCGTGACGAGCACGCAGGCGCCGACGTAGGACGCCGACGCGAGCACGATCCAGGCGACCACGACGCCGGCGAGCGCGATGTGGAAGCCGGTGAAGTAGCCGGCGACGGTGACGCACGCCGGCCCGAGGCCGAGGAGCAGCGACCGCCAGAAGTGGCGCCCGTAGAAGCGGATCGTCTCCGCAACGAGTTGGCCGATGGTCCGCTCGCCGGGTGCGAGCGGAGGCGGCAGTTGATGCGTGCGCTTTCGCTTCCTCTCCTTCGCCGGCGCCATCCGCGGAACCGTAGCCGCGCGGTTCGCCGCTCGCCCTCGCTAGAGTGGCGCGCGATGGGGCGCGGATCGAGACCGAAGCGACGCTGGGCGAACGACCGCCAGCGCAAGAAGAAGGATCGCGAGCGCAAGCACGCAGTCGAGGCGGGCAGGGCCCGCAAGAGCTCCGGCTCGCGCGCTTCTAGCTCTTAGGCCAGCGGGCAGCGCGCGGCTCGTCCGTGACGAGATCGGCCCAGTCGTCGCGCACCGGCGAGAAGACCTCGACGAGCACCGCACCGTCCGGCCCGGCCACGACCGAGTGCGGCAGGTTCTTCGTGATGCACCACGCCTGGCCCGGCCCGAGCTCGCGTGTGTCGCCGTCGACGGTGAAGGTGAGCAAGCCCTCGATCACGATCCCGAGCTGCTCGTTCTCGTGGCTGTGCTCGGGGACCGTCACGCCCGGATCGAGCTCGATCAGCGAGAAGGTGACGCGTTCGCCGTGGACCGTCCTGCCCGCGACGCCGTCCCAGAATCCTCTGCGGCGAAACGGCGCGGAGGTCGGTGAAGGCGCTCACGCCTCTGATCCTACGGCAGCGACCGCCGCGGCCTTCTCGAACGTGAGACTCCCGTCGGCGGCGTCGACCAGCACCGTGTCGCCGTCCGCGAACTCGTGCTCGAGCAGGCGCTTGGCGAGCGGGTTCTCGATCAGACGCTGGATCGCTCGTTTCAGCGGGCGCGCGCCGTAGGTCGGATCCCACCCCGCGTCCGCGATCAGCTGCGCCGCGGCCGGGGCGATCACGAGGTCGATGCGTCGCTCCGCGAGCCGCTCCCGCAGCCGTGCGAGCTGGAGCTCGACGATGTCGCCGATCTGGTCGCGCGTGAGCGGCGCGAACTCGACGACCTCGTCGACGCGGTTCAGGAACTCCGGCCGGAAGAACTCGCGCAGCTCGTCGACCGACCTCAGGTTCGAGGTCATGATGATCACCGTGTTGCGGAAGTCGACGGTTCGGCCCTGGCCGTCGGTGAGCCGGCCGTCGTCGAGGATCTGCAGGAGCACGTCGAAGACCTCCGCGTGCGCCTTCTCGATCTCGTCGAGCAGCACGACCGAGTAGGGCCGGCGGCGCACCGCTTCGGTGAGCTGGCCACCCTCCTCGTAGCCGACGTAGCCGGGCGGCGCGCCCACGAGCCGCGAAACCGTGTGCCGCTCCTGGTACTCGGACATGTCGAGGCGGATCAGGGCCCGCTCGTCGTCGAACATGAACTCGGCGAGCGCTCTGGCCAGCTCCGTCTTCCCCACGCCGGTCGGCCCGAGGAAGATGAAGGAGCCGATCGGCCGGTTCGGGTCCTGCAGGCCGGAGCGCGCGCGGCGCAGCGCATTCGCGACCGCCTCGACCGCCTCGTCCTGGCCGACGACGCGCTCGTGCAGGCGCTCCTCCATGTGGATCAGCTTCTGCGTCTCGCCCTCCATCAGCCGTGAGACCGGAATGCCCGTCCAGCGGGCAACGACCATGGCGATGTCGTCCTCGTCGACCTCCTCCTTGACCATGCGCTCGATCCCCTCGGCCTCGCGCGCCTCGAGCTCGCGTTCCAGCGTCGGCAGCTCGCCGTTGCGGATCTCGCCGACACGCTCGTAGTCGCCGTTCCGCTCGGCGCGCTCCGCCTCGGCCATCAGCTCGGGAATGAGACCGGTGATCTCCTTGACCCGCTCGAGCCCTTCCTTCTCCTTCGACCACCGCGCGGCCAGCTCGTCTCGCGCCCCCTGCGCCTCGGCCCGTTCCTTCTCGAGCGCCTCGCGCGTCGTGGTCTCGTCCTCACCGAGGGACGCGAGCTCGATCTCGAGCTGCCGCAGGCGCCGCTCGGCCTCGTCCAGCTCGAGCGGCGAGGAGTCGATCTCCATGCGGACACGCGACGCCGCCTCGTCTACGAGGTCGATCGCCTTGTCGGGGAGGAAGCGCCCGGAGATGTAGCGGTCGGAGAGCACCGCGGCCGCGACGAGGGCCGCGTCGCGAATGCGGACGCCGTGATGCGCTTCGTAGCGCTCCTTGAGGCCGCGCAGGATCGCGATCGTGTCCGCGACCGACGGCTCGCCGACGAATACAGGCTGGAACCGACGCTCGAGCGCCGCGTCCTTCTCGATGTACTTGCGGTACTCGTCGAGCGTCGTCGCGCCGACGACCCGCAGCTCGCCGCGCGCCAGCATCGGCTTGAGCATGTTCGCCGCGTCGACCGCCCCCTCGGCCGCTCCGGCACCGACGATCGTGTGCAACTCGTCGATGAAGACGACCAGTTCGCCCTCGGCCGCCTTGATCTCCTCGAGCACGGCCTTGAGCCGCTCCTCGAACTCGCCGCGGTACTTCGCTCCGGCGAGCATTGCGCCGATGTCGAGCTGCCAGACGCGCTTGCCCTTCAGCCCTTCGGGCACGTCGCCGGCCATGATCCGCTGCGCGAGCCCCTCGACGATCGCCGTCTTGCCGACGCCGGGGTCGCCGATCAGCACCGGGTTGTTCTTCGTGCGGCGCGAGAGCACCTGGATGACGCGGCGGATTTCCTCGTCGCGGCCGATGACCGGGTCGAGCTTGCCGCTCTCCGCAGCCGCGGTCAGGTCGCGGCCGAACTTCTCGAGCGCCTGGTAGGTGCCTTCCGGATCCTGGCTCGTGACACGCTGCGCGCCGCGAACGTCCTTGAGCCGCGCGAGCAGCTCGTCGCGCGGGACGACGTCGAGCGCGAGCAGCAGGTGCTCGGTCGAGACGTACTCGTCCTCGAGCTTCCGCATCTCGTCTTCCGCGCGGTCGAGCACGCGCGAGAACGCGGCGCCGACCCGCGGCTGCTGCGTCCCACCGCTGACCACCGGCAGCCGCTCGACCTGCCCGGCCGCCTCGCGCTGCACCTCAGCGGCTCGGTCGCCGAGCAGCGTCCGCGGCAGCTCCTGATCGAGCAGCGCCAGAAGCAGGTGATCGGGCGTGATCTCGGGATTGCCGCGGCGGCGCGCCAGCTCCTGCGCGGCCGCGACCGCCTCCTGGCTCTTCAGTGTCAGCCGGTTGAAGTCCACTAGCCCCTCTCCGGGAGTTGGTCGGTCCGGACGACGAGGTCGCGGCGGTACTGCTTGTGCACGCGCTCGACCTCCTCGCGCAGCTGCCGCTCCAGCCGCGCCATGCGGGAGTGCAGCTTCGCGATCTCGTCCTCGAGCGTGAGCACGCGCTGGACGCCGGCCAGGTTGAGGCCGAGCTCGGTCGTCAGCCGGTGGATCTCGCGCAGCCGGTCGAGGTCGCGATCCGAGTACAGCCGGGTGCCGCCGGGCGTCCGTCCGGGGCGGAGAAGCCCCTTGTTCTCGTAGATGCGCAGCGTCTGCGGGTGCATGCCCACGATCTCGGCGGCGACGCTGATCATGTAGCGCGGCCGGTCGTCCATCAGCTGAACGCCTTGTCTCTCGGATCCTCGCGGGACACTTCCTGGAGCTTCTCGATCGCTTCCTTCTCGGCCTTCGAGAGCTTCTTCGGCACGGTCACGTGGACGCGGGCGATCAGGTCGCCCTTCCCCGAGCCCTTGAGGCGCGGCGCGCCGCGGCCCTTGATACGCAGGAGCTTGCCGTCCTCGGTGCCGGAAGGAACCTTCAACGAGACCGGCCCGTCCGGCGTCGGCACCTCGACCGTCGCGCCGAGCGCGGCCTCGGCGAACGTGACCGGGACGTCGATCTCGAGATCGGCCTCGCCGCGGCGGCGGTACAGCTTCGACGGCTCGACGCGGGTGACGACGTACAGATCGCCCGCCGGCCCGCCGCCGAAGCCCGCCTCGCCCTTCCCGCGCAGCTTGATCCGCGTGCCGTCCTTCACGCCGGCCGGGATCTTGACCTTGAACCGGCGCGTGCGCCGCTCGCGGCCGGAGCCGCGGCAGTTCGGGCACGGCTCCTCGATGATCGATCCGTTGCCGCGGCAGCGCGGGCACGGTGACGAAAGAGCGAAGAGCCCCTGCGACTCGGCGACGACGCCGCGGCCGCCGCACTGCGGGCAGACGACCGGAGCCGTCCCGGCCCTGGCGCCGGAGCCGCCGCAGACGTGGCAGCTCGACTCGAGGCTGACCGGCAGCGTCGTCTCGACGCCTTTCAGCGAGTCCTCGAACGAGAGTGAGACCTCGACCTCCACGTCGGTGCCGCGCTGGCCGCGGGGCTGCCTCGCCGCCCCGCCCGCGCCGCGCATGCGGCCGCCGAACAGCCCGCCGAACAGGTCGCTCAGATCGCCGAGATCGCCGAAGTCGAAGGTGACGCCCTCGCCGCCCGGGCCGAAGCGAACCTGCCCGTCCGGCGAGCCGTAGTCGTCGTACGCCTTGCGCTTCTCCGGGTCGGAGAGCACGTCGTACGCGGCCTGCACCTCCTTGAAGCGCTCCTCGGCCTGCTTGTCGCCAGGGTTCTTGTCCGGGTGGTACTGCCGGGCGAGCTTCCGGTACGCCTTCTTGACCTCGTCGTCGGACGCGCCCTTGGCGACCCCGAGGATCTCGTAGAGGTTCCTACTGGTGCCCGTCGCCACCCGGTGCCTCCATGGGCGCGGCGATGACGACCCGCGCCGGCCGCAGGACGCGGTCGCCGAGGCGGTAGCCCTTCTGGACGACCTCGATCACCGAGCCCTCGTCGGCATCCGACGCCTGCGAGAGCAGCGCCTCGTGGACGTGCGGGTCGAACTGGCCCGCGGTGTCGATCTCGACGAGGCCCTCACGGGCGAGCGCGTCACGGAGCGCCCGATGGACGAGTCGGACGCCCTCCTCGAGCTTCGCTTCCTCGTGCTCGGACGCCGCCTCGAGCGCCCGCTCGAGGTCGTCGACGACGGGCAGGAGCTCCTTGACCAGACGCTCGGTCGAGCGCGCGACCAGGCTCTCCTGGTCGCGCGCCGCCCGCTTGCGGTAGTTGTCGAACTCGGCCTTCAGCCGCTGCAACCGGTCCAGGTAGTCGTCCCGCTCCCGCGTCAGCGCGGCGAGCTCGTCGACCTCCTGGACGTCCTGCTCGGTGCTCTCGTCGGTCATCACTTGCCCTCGTCGACGACCTCGTAGTCGGCGTCCTCGACCACTTCGTCCTCGTTCGGGTCGGTGGCGCCGTCACCGGACGGTTGCGAGGAGCCCTGCTGGGCGCTGGCCTGTGCGTAGACCGCCTCGGCCAGCTTCTGCGCGGCCTCGTTGAGCGCGTCGCTCTTGGCCTTGAGCTCGGCCACGTCGCCGGAGTCCAGAGCCGCCTTCAGCTCCATGACCCGGCCTTCGATCGTCGAGGCGTCGGCCTCGGACAGCGCCGAGCGGTGCTCCTTCAGGCTCTTCTCCGTCTGGTAGACGAGGTTCTCGGCCTGGTTGCGCTCCTCGGCCAGCTCGCGCAGCTTGTGCGCCTCGCCGGCGTGGGCCTCGGCGTCCTTCATCATCCGGTCGACCTCGTCGGAGCTCAGCCCCGAGCCGCCCTCGATCCGGATCTGCTGCTCGTTGCCGGTGCCGAGGTCCTTCGCGGACACGTTCAGGATCCCGTTCGCGTCGATGTCGAACGAGACCTCGATCTGCGGCAGTCCGCGCGGCGCCGGCGGGATGCCGACGAGCTGGAACTTGCCGAGCGTCTTGTTGTAGGCGGCCATCTCGGACTCGCCCTGCAGGACGTGGATCTCCACCGACGGCTGGTTGTCCTCGGCCGTCGAGAACGTCTGCGACTTCTTCGTCGGGATCGTCGTGTTGCGGTCGATCAGCTCGGTGAAGATGCCGCCCTTCGTCTCGATGCCGAGCGACAGGGGCGTCACGTCCAGAAGCAGGACGTCCTTGACCTCGCCGCGCAGCACGCCGGCCTGGATCGCGGCGCCGACGGCGACGACCTCGTCCGGGTTGACGCCCTTGTGCGGATCCTTGCCGATGAGCTCCTTGACCTTCTCCTGGACCGCCGGCATGCGGGTCATGCCGCCGACGAGGACGACGTGGTCGATCCCGGACGCGTCGATACCCGCGTCCGTCAGCACCTGCTTGGTCGGAGCGACGGTGCGCTCGAGCAGACCGGCGGTCAGCTCGTCGAGCTTCGCGCGCGTGAGCGTCAGGTCGAGGTGCTTCGGGCCCTCCGGCGTGGCGGTGACGAACGGCAGGTTGATCTGCGTCGTCATCGTCGAGGAGAGCTCGATCTTCGCCTTCTCGGCCGCCTCGAACAGGCGCTGGAGCGCCATCCTGTCGGCGGCCAGGTCGATGCCCTGGTCGCGCTTGAACTCGGCGACCATCCAGTCGACGATCGCCTTGTCGAAGTCGTCGCCGCCGAGATGGTTGTCGCCGGCGGTCGCCTTGACCTGGAACAGGCCTTCGCTCAGGTCGAGCACGGAGACGTCGAACGTGCCTCCGCCGAGGTCGAAGACGAGGATCGTCTGGTCGGCCTCCTTGTCGAGCCCGTATGCGAGCGACGCCGCGGTCGGCTCGTTGATGATCCGCAGCACGTTGAGGCCGGCGATCTTGCCGGCGTCCTTCGTCGCCTCGCGCTGCGCGTTGTTGAAGTAGGCCGGGACGGTGATGACCGCGTCGTCGACCGGCTCGCCGAGATACGCCTCGGCGTCCGTCTTCAGCTTCTGCAGGATCATCGCGCTGATCTCCGGCGGGGCGTACTCCTTGCCGCCGGCCTCGACCCGCACGTCGTCGTTCGGCCCCTTCACGACCCGGTACGGGACGATCTTCAGCTCTTCCGGGACCTCGTCGTACTTGCGGCCCATGAAGCGCTTGATCGAGAACACGGTGTTCTCGGGGTTCGTCACCTGCTGGCGCTTCGCGGGCGCGCCCACGAGCCGCTGGCCGTCCTTCGTGAACGCGACGACGGACGGCGTCGTCCGCCCGCCTTCGGCGTTCGGGATGACGGTCGGCTCGCCGCCCTCGATCACGGCCATGCAGGAGTTGGTCGTGCCGAGGTCGATTCCGATCACTTTCGCCATGTCTGGTGTTCCTCCGTGTCGAGAGTTAGTGCAAGACTTGTAGCAAACCTGAGTCGAAGTATATCAACTCACTCCGAGGGTCCGAGACGTACACTCCGCCGGGCGTGATCGACCCCCGAATCGAGAAGCTGGCAGGACTCCTCGTCGAGCGGTGCCTCGCCGTCCAGCCGGGCTGGCAGGTGATCGTCCACGGCCACCCGGCCGCGAGACCCCTCCTGGAGCAGATTCTGCTGCGAGATCGGCCGGCGCGGCGCCTACGCCCTGCTCCGTGTCAGGATCGACAGTCCCGCGAACCGCGCCTGGCTCCTCGAGGCCGACGAGGCGACGGTCGAGAAGCTGACCGAGATCGAGGCCTACGAGTACGACCACCTGGACTCGTACATCGTCGTCGAGGCGCCCGAGAACACTCGCGACGGCTCCGAGGTGCCGGCCGAGAAGCTCGCACTGCGCAACAAGGCGACGCGGCCGCACATGATGCCGATCTTCGAGGGCAAGAAGCCCTGGGTCGGACTCGACTTCCCCACTCCCGCCCTGGCACAGGACGCAGGCATGACGCTCGCCCAGTTCGAGGACTTCTACTGGGGCGCGATGCTCGTCGACTGGGAGGCTCTGGCGGTCGAGATGCGAAAGATCGCAGACCGCTTCGACGCCGCCGACCAGGTCAGGATCGTCGGCGACGGGACCGATCTGCGGTTCAGCCTGTCGGGTCGACACGGGCTCGTAGACGCGCTGGGCGCAAACATGCCCGGCGGCGAGGTTTTCTACTCACCCGTCGAGGACTCGACCGAAGGCGTGATCAGCTACTCGGAGTACCCGGCCTGCTACCTGAACCACGAGGTCGAAGGCGTGCGGCTCACGTTCGAGGGCGGCCGCATCGTCGACGCGAGCGCGACCTCCGACGAGGAGTTCCTGCTCGGGATGCTCGACGCCGACGAGGGCGCTCGGCGGCTCGGCGAGTTCGGCATCGGCTGCAACCCGGGCATCCAGAACCACATGCGCAACACGCTCTTCGACGAGAAGATCGAGGGCACGATCCATCTGGCGATCGGCCAGGGCTTCCCGTTCCTCGGCGGCTCGAACTCGAGCGCCGTCCACTGGGACATGGTCAAAGACCTCCGACGAGACGGCCGGATCGAGCTCGACGGCGAGCTCGTCCAGGAAGACGGGCGGTGGCTCCTGTGATCTCGGCCGACCCGCGCGTCGACGCCTACGCGAAGCTCCTGGTCGACCGCTGCCTCGGTGTCCAGCCGGGGATGCAGGTCCTGATCCGGACGACGCCGCTCGCGAAGCCCGCTGTGCTCGCGCTGCAGCGAGAGATCGGCAAGCGCGGCGCGTACCCGCTCCTCCGCGTCGGCTTCGTCATGTGGCCGGCGAACCCGCCCTGGGCTGCGGCGGCGCCCGAGGAGCTGCTCGTCGAGATGTCCGAGGTCGACCGGTTCGCCTCCGACCACATGGACGCCCGGGTCACGATGGACGCACCCGAGAACTCGTACGACGGTGCCGATCTGCCGACGGAGCGCTTCAACCTCTTCAAGCAGGGCGAGCACCACTTCTACCGGCGCACGATGACCAACGAGATTCCGTGGGTCAGCTGCGCGTTCCCGACGGAAGCGCTCGCGCAGGACGCGGGGCTCACGCTCTCGCAGTTCGAGGATGTCCTCTACGGCGCGTGCCTGATCGACTGGGACGCCGAAGGAGAGCGGATGGCGCGCTTCGCCGAGCGGTTCGACGCGGCCGAGCAGGTGCGGATCGTCGGCGGAGGCACCGATCTCACGCTCAGCCTCGCCGGCCGGCACGGCAAGGTCGACGACGGCCACGACAACATGCCGGGAGGCGAGTTCTTCTACTCGCCGCTCGAGGACTCGGCGAACGGCGTCATCGAGTTCTCGGAATTCCCCGCGTCGTACCAGGGACAGCCATTCGCCGGCATCAGGCTCGTCTTCCGGGACGGCGCCGTCGTCGAGGCTTCGGCCACGAAAGGCGAGGCGCAGCTCCATGCGTTGCTCGACCGGGACGAGGGCGCGCGGCGGATCGGCGAGCTCGGCATCGGCTGCAATCCCGGCATCACCCGGCCGATGAACCACGTCCTCTTCGACGAGAAGATCGACGGCTCGATCCACCTCGCGCTCGGCCAGAGCTACGAGAAGGTCGGCGGCAAGAACACGAGCTCGATTCACTGGGACATCGTCAAGGACCTTCGGCCCGGCGGCCGGATCGAGCTCGACGGCACCCCGGTGCAAGAGAACGGCGCCTGGCTGATCTAGCCCTCGTCACCTGCGCCGAGCTTCCGGAGGGCGAGGAGTCGGCGCTTCTCGCTTCCGCGCTCGCAGCACGCGGGCTCGGGGCCGCGTGGGCCGTCTGGGACGACGCGTCGGTCGACTGGGACCGCTTTCGGCTCGTCGTCGTGCGCTCGGCCTGGGACTACGCGGAGCGCTGGCGCGAGTTCCTGGCCTGGGCGGAGAGCGTGCCGCGGCTCGAGAATCCGCTGCCGGTGCTGCGGTTCGGCGTCGACAAGGAGCGGTACCTGACGATCCTGTCCGGCCGGGGCGTGCCGATCGTGGCCACCTCCTTCGAGCGCCCGGACGGCGACCCGTTCGTCCCCTGGCCGAAGCCGTTCGTCGTCAAGCCGGCGATCTCGGCCGGCGGCCGGCGGTCGGCGCGGTTCGACGCCGGCGACGTGACGGCCTGCGACCTCGTGGCGGAGATCACCGGCGCGGGCGAAACGGCGATGGTGCAGCACTTCCTCGAGGGCGTGCAAGAGACGTCGCTGGTGTTCGTCGACGGCGACTTCTCGCACTCGCTCAGCCGCCGCGCGGCGCTCCCGGCAGCGCACGCCGAGAAGGTGCTGTATCTCGACGAGGAGCTGGGGCCGTACGAGGCGAGTCCGAAGGAACGGAAGGTGGCGCAGGCCGCTCTGGAACTCGTCCCGGGCCGCTGGCTGTACGCCCGCGTCGACCTCCTCGGCGGCCAGGTCCTCGAGCTCGAGGTCGTCGAGCCGTCGCTCTACCTCTCGTTTTCCCCGTCCGCGGCAGACCGGTTCGCAGCTGCGATCGCCGCCCGCCTCGACCGGACCTGACCCCGGTGACGGCTCCCGGCGACGCGTCAGGAATCAGCCTCCTGGCTAGGCTTTGGACGTGACCGTCGTCGACACGCTCCGGCGGCCCGTCCGCGACCTGCGGATCTCCGTGACCGACCGCTGCAACTTCCGCTGCGTCTATTGCATGCCGAAGGAGGTGTTCGGGCGCGACTACCGCTTCCTCGACCGCCGCGAGCTGCTCAGCTTCGAGGAGATCGAGCGCCTCGCGCGGTCGTTCGCCCGGCTCGGGGTCGAGAAGATCCGCATTACAGGAGGCGAGCCGCTCGTTCGGCGCGACCTCGAGCGGCTCGTCGAGATGCTGGCCGCGATCGACGGACTCGACCTGACGCTGACGACGAACGGCTCGCTGCTCCCCCAGAAGGCCGAGGCGCTGCGCGCCGCCGGACTGGGCCGCGTGACCGTCAGCCTGGACTCGCTCGACGAGGATGTGTTCCGCGCGATGAACGACGTCGACTTCCCGGTCACGCGCGTGCTCGAGGGAATCGACGCCGCGGCGGCGGCCGGCCTTCGCCCCGTGAAGGTGAACATGGTCGTCAAGCGCGGCGCCAACGACGGGAGCGTCGTCGAGATGGCACGCCGCTTCCACGGCTCGGGCCACATCCTCCGCTTCATCGAGTACATGGACGTCGGCCACACGAACGGCTGGCGGATGGACGAGGTCGTGTCCGCGGACGAGATCGTCAGCCAGGTGAACGCCGTCCTGCCGCTCGAGCCACTCGAGCCCAACTACCCCGGCGAGGTCGCCACCCGCTGGCGTTACCTCGACGGCGGCGGCGAGATCGGGGTCATCGCCTCCGTGACGAAGCCGTTCTGCGGCGGATGCACGCGGGCACGGCTCTCGGCCGAAGGACGACTGTTCACGTGCCTTTTCGCCGTCCGCGGCCACGACCTGCGCGCCGTGCTGCGCAGCGACGCAACGGACGAGGAACTCGACGAGGCGGTCGCCGCTATCTGGCGCGGACGCAACGATCGCTACTCGGAACTGCGCACGGCCGAAACGGCCGCCAGGCCGAAGGTCGAGATGTCCTACATCGGTGGCTGATTTTTCCCACGGCGGGACTCTTTCGCCCGGCTGTCACGTTAGAATCGCCCAGTTGTGCTGACGAAGGGCGGACAAGCAGCATGACGGCAGTGGCTGCGTTCGGGCGGCGCTTCCTGCCGCGCGGCTGGACGGACTTCGGTCTCCAGCTCGTGATCTGGTTCGGCTTCCTGGCCGTCTACCAGATCGCGCGCGGGCTGGCGGGCCACGACGTGTCGCTCGCGAAAGCGCACGGCAGAGCCGTGATCCAGCTCGAGGACCGGGTCGGCGACCTCATCGAGCTCACCTTTCAGAGAGCCGCTTCCTCGTCCCACTGGCTCGCGCTCGCCGTCTCGTGGACGTACTGGATGTCCGAGTTCGCTGTCCTCGGCGTCGCGCTCCTGTGGGTCTACCTCCGCCGCCACGAGCACTTCAGGAACTTCCGTAACTGGGTGCTGCTCGCAGGTTGCATCGGCTTCATCGGCTACGTCGTGTACCCGACCGCCCCGCCGCGTTTGTTCCCGGGCGACGGCTTCATCGACATGCTCCAGCGATACGCGTCGCTCAACCACGGCAGTGGTGTCATCGAGCTCGGGTCGAATCAGTACGCGGCGATGCCGAGCCTGCACGCCGCCGACGCGCTGATCGTCGGCATTACGCTCTTCTACGTCGTTCGCACCTGGTGGCTGAAGCCGCTGTGGCTGCTGTGGCCGGCCTGGGTGTGCTTCTCGGTCATGGCGACGGCGAACCACTTCTGGCTCGACTGCCTCGCCGGCGTCGGCGTCGCGGTGATCGCAGGCGCGATCATCCACCGGCGCCGGGTCGTCGCGTTCTTCCGGCCGCCGCCGGACGCGACCCAGCCGGCGTAGCCCGGCCACCGGAGACGCTGCTAGCGTGGCGCGCGTGAGCCGGACGGCGACGCCGCAGCGTCTCAAGCAGACGTACACGGACGAGGCACGGCGCCTCGCGTCGCGCTCGATGACCGGGCTCGCGCAGACGCGCCTGACGCCGACGGCCCTGACCGTGTCCGGCGTGCTCCTCTGCATCGCCGGCGGCGTCGCAGTCCACTTCCAGTACCGGGACCACCTCCTGTACTACTGGCTCGGCGCTGCGCTGTTCGTCGTCGGCTCGGTGCTGGACATCCTCGACGGAGCGCTGGCCCGCGCCGGCGGAAAAGCGACGCCGTTCGGAGCCTTCATCGATTCGACGACCGACCGCATCGGCGAAGCGTTCATGCTCGGCTCGATCGGGCTCGTCTTCGCCGGCGAGGGGAACGAGACGGCGCTCGCCTTCGCGTTCGCTGCGGTTGCAGGCTCGTTCCTCGTCAGCTACACCCGGGCTCGTGCAGAAGCGCTCGGACTGAAGGGGGACGTCGGTTTCGGCAGCCGCGCGGAGCGCGTGATCGTGATCACCGTCGGCCTCCTGATCGCACCATGGGGCGGGCTCCAGTGGGCGATCTACCTGCTTGCCGCGACCGCGTGGATCACGGTCTTCCAGCGCATCTGGAGCGTCCGCAGTCAGCTAGCACATCGGGACGCCGGCAGGTAGATGGTGTAGGCTGCTAGCAGTTTGGCTGCTAGCACTTCTCACAGGAGAGGCATCATCGTCCGAATGCCCGCCTCCCTCAAGCGGGCGCTCGTGCGCGAGACGGCCCGCCGCGGCACGAGCCTGAACGAGGTCGCCGTCGGCATCCTCGCCCAGGCGCACGGCTTCCCCTACGAGGCCAGTGGCCGCAAGAGCCCCGTCCCGGGCGCGAGCCCGGTGGTGCTCCTGCGCGTTCCCGCCGGCCTCAAGCACGAGCTCGAGGCCGAGGCTCGGCGTGAGCAGATGACCGTGAACCAGGTCGTCGTGCGCACGCTCGCGGACGAGCTCGCCGTCCCTCTTTCCCCGTCCAGAAAGGACACCATGGCTTCCACCAACGGCTCCAGCAACGGCCGCGCGCGCTCGCAGGACAAGGTGCGCGTCGCCATCATCGGCGTCGGCAACTGCGCCAACTCGCTCGTCCAGGGCGTGCAGTTCTACAAGGATGCGAATCCGGACGAGTTCGTCCCGGGCCTGATGCACGTCGACCTCGGCGGCTACCACGTCAGCGACGTCGAGTTCACGGCCGCGTTCGACGTCACCACCGACAAGGTCGGCAAGGATCTCGCCGACGCGATCTGGGCGAAGCCCAACGACACGTACAGGTTCGCGGAGGTCCCGAAGACCGGCATCACCGTCTCGCGCGGCATGACCCACGACGGAATCGGCATGTACCTCGCGGAGGTCGTCGACAAGGCGAACGGCGAGACCGACGACGTGGTCGGCATCCTCAAGGAGACCGGCACCGACGTCGTCGTCAACTTCCTGCCGGTCGGCTCCGAGGAGGCGACGAAGTGGTACGCGGAGCAGATCCTCGCCGCCGGCTGCGCGATGGTGAACTGCATGCCCGTCTTCCTCGCCCGCGAGCCGTACTGGGGGCGCCGCTTCGAGGAGGCCGGTGTGCCGATCATCGGCGACGACATCAAGTCCCAGGTGGGCGCGACGATCACGCACCGAGTCCTGACGAGCCTGTTCCGCGACCGCGGCGTCCGCCTCGACAAGACCATGCAGCTCAACGTCGGTGGCAACTCCGACTTCCTCAACATGCTCGAGCGCGAGCGCCTCGAGTCGAAGAAGATCTCGAAGACGAACGCCGTCACGTCGATGCTCGACTACGACATCGGCAAGGACAACGTCCACGTCGGGCCGTCGGACTACGTGCCGTGGCTGACCGACCGCAAGTGGGCGTACATCCGCATGGAGGGCACGACCTTCGGGAACGTGCCCCTGAACGTCGAGCTCAAGCTCGAGGTCTGGGACTCGCCGAACTCGGCCGGCATCGTCATCGACGCCGTCCGCATGGCGAAGCTGGCCCTGAACAACGGCATCGCCGGTGCGCTCGAGGCACCCAGCTCGTACCTGATGAAGTCGCCGCCGAAGCAGATCCGCGACGACGACGCGCGTGAGCGGACGGAGCGCTTCATCAAGGACAACAAGCGCACGAAGACGAAGACCACGGCGAAGGCCTGAGCATCCGGCGTCGAGCACCGCAGAACAGGCCCGCAACCGCGGGCCTGTTCTCTTTCTATGCTGGCGAGGTGCAGCTCCGCGTCTGCCTCGTCACGCCGTTCTCGTGGTCGCAGCCGCACGAGGTGAACGAGCACGTCGGCGCGGTGGCCGACGAGCTGCGCAGGCTGGGGCACCAGGTCACCGTGCTCGCTCCGTCGAACCGTGCCGTCGACCTCCGGGAGGGCCGTCGCGCGCTCCAACGCGAGCTGCTGCCCGACGTGGTCGCGCTCGGCCCGGCGATGCCGATCTCGCGCCGGTCGCGGATGGGCGTGCCGATGGGCGTGCGGGCGAACCTGACGCTGGCGCTCTCCGTCGGCAACTTCGACGTCGTCCACGGCTTCGAGCCCGGCCTGCCGAGCCTGTCGTATCTGGCGCTCCGGGAGACGTCCGCCCTTTCGGTGGCGACGTTCTTCTCGCCCGACCGCCTCACATATCCACTGGGGAAAGCTCAGCGTGACCGGCTCCGCGCCCGCGTCGATGCGCTGCTCGCGACGACACCCGAGACGGCCGAGGCAGCGCAGCTGCGGTTCCCGGGCGACTTCCGCGTCATTCCACGGGGCGTCGACACGAGCCTGTTCAAGCCCGGCCGGAAGGAGAAGCGGATCGTCGTCGAGTGGGATCCGACGGAGCGCGCGACGACCCGCGCCGCGATCCGCTCGCTCGACGACCTCCCCGGCTACGAGCTCACCGTCCTGCGCACCCGGCCGCACTCGGGCCGGCCGACGATCCCGCGCCGCCTGCGCGAGCGCGTGCACATCCGCACCGCGCTCGACGCCGCCTCCCGCGCGGCCGTGCTCCGGCCCGCGCGCGAGCTGGTCCCCTCCCCCGACGGGAGTCTCGGCCTTCGCCTCGAGGCGAAGGCATGCGGCACCGAGGTGCGAGGCGGCGAGCCCTCCGGCGCAGTCGCGAGCTATGCCGAGGTCGCCTCAGAGCTCGACGCGCTCTACCGGCGCCTCGCCGGCCGGCGCCGCACCGGCGCCGCCGAGCCCGCCCTCGCCGACCGCGACTGGATCCTCTGCGACCTGCACATGCACACGAACTGGTCGCACGACTGCTCCGTCCCGGTCGACGAGCTGCTCGACTACGCGGAGGAGCAGGGACTGGGCGCGATCGCGATCACGGACCACAACGTCTTCGGCGGCGCGCTCGAGGCGGTCGAGAAGGCGAAGGGCCGCAACCTCGTCGTCATCCCGGGCGAGGAGATCAAGACGGACAACCAGGGCGAGGTCATCGGGCTCTTCCTGTCGGAGGAGATCCCGCGCGGCATGTCGTTCGCGGACACGCTGGCGGCGATCAGGGCCCAGGGCGGGCTCGTCTTCCTCCCCCACCCGTTCGACCGGCGTCACGCGATCCCGGACCCGGCCACGCTGCACCGGCACCTGGCCGAGATCGACGTGTTCGAGGTCTACAACGCGCGGCTCCTGTTCGAGACGTACAACGACGAGGCGCTCCGCTTCGCGCGCAAGTACAACCTGACGATGGCCGCAGGATCGGACGCGCACGTGCTTCCCGGGGTCGGCACCGGGGTGATGAGCATGCGCGCGTTCCGCAACGCGGAGGAGTTCATGGTCAGCCTGCACAGCGCCCAGGTGCTGCGGCGGCCGAAGTCCCTCGCGTACCTCCAGGGGCTCAAGTGGGTGGCCCAGGTCAAGGAAAAGGTCCTCTAGGGGAGAATCGAGGACCGGCTCCCTGTGGCGGTGCCGACCGACGAGATCTACGAGAAGTACCTGCAGAAGGCGATCAGCGAGACCAACGAGCTCGCGGATGAGATCGCCGGGGCTGCAGGCGACCGCGCGTTCGTGCTCGGCTCCGGCCACCCGCTCGCCGACGTCATGCTGCTCAAGTACTCGCCGCAGGAGTCGGAGTTCCTGGAGGGAGTCGCGTTCTACGGCCGCGCGGGCCAGGCGATCCTCAAGTCGCTGCAGCGGCTCCAGGTCGACCCGCTCGCCGTCTACGGCACCAACTGCCTCAAGTTCGCCGGCGCCGAGCCGGACGCGCGCGCCGTGGAATGGCTCACGCGCGAGGTGCATATCGTCCAGCCGAAGCTCGTCGTCGTCATGGGCGGGCACGCGCTCGAGTTCCTCAACGGGATCGAGTTCCCGCTCTCGGTGCCCGTCACCGACACTCCCGGCGACCTTCAGGAGCTCACGCCCACCGTCGAGGCGCTGTACGTCCCCGACGTGGACGCATCGCTCGACGAGCAGTCGGCGAAGACGGCGTTCTGGAACGCCTTCAAGACGCTCGGTGAATGGTGGGCGTCTCTCCCGCCGTATTGAGCCTCCGCCGGCGCGTCCTCTTCGTCGTCCCCCTCGCCGCGCTCGTCGGCTGCTACTACGCGTGGTCGGGGGAGCTGTGGAGCGCGTCGACGTGGTGGGACGTGGCGTTCATCTCGCTCGTGCTCGTGCCGGCGGTGTTCTCGTTCGTCTACCTCGCGGTGCCGCTGCGGACGTGGCGCTGGACGCTGCCGACCGGCCTGGTGCTGATCCTCGTCACCTGGGGGCTCGAGGAGGCGAGCCTGCCCGTGCTCGCGAACTTCTGCAAGCTCGGCGCGGCGACGCTGATCGGGTTCTGGTTCATCTCGCTGTTCGAGTCGGTCGGCCTCGTCGTGTTCGTCGCCTGCCTGATCCCGTGGATCGACGCGTACTCGGTGTGGCGCGGCCCGACGTCGAACATCGTCGAACACCACCAGGGCGTGTTCACGTCGCTCTCGTTCGCCCTGCCGATCCCCGGCGAGCACAACGCCGCGCGCCTCGGTCCGCCCGACCTGCTCTTCTTCGCGCTGTTCGTCGCGGCCGCCGACCGCTTCGGCCTGCGTGTGTTCTGGACGTGGCTCGCGCTCGGGCTCTCCTTCGGAGCGACGCTCGCGATCGCCGTCGGCGCGAACATCAGCGGCCTGCCGGCGCTGCCCGGGCTGTCGATCGCGTTCCTCGCCGTCAACGCCGACCTGCTCTGGCCGACGGTTCGCCGCGGCGTCGGCTCCCTGTCGAGCCGGATGTGACTCAGGGCAGCGGCTGCCAGTCGCCGCTCTCGAACTCGCCGTAGTAGCAGGTTGCAAGCAGGTCACGAGCCCAGGTGCCGGACTCGTTCATGATCTTCAGCACGGTGCCACCGCCGCACGGAGGCCCGAACGTGTTGTCGTCGGCGTGGACGACGACGTCCCGACCGTCCGGCGTCCACATCGTGAACCGGTCCGCGGCGTCGATGGCGTCGATCGACGTGAGCTCGTGCGACGCGAGGTCGAAGATCGCGGCGCCCGCGAAGTTCGCCTTGTTCTGGACCGAATAGAGAGTCAAGCCGAGCTTCGTTCCATCCGGTGACCACTTGGCATCGTTCACGTCGACGTTCGGGTGGGAGAACACGACACGCTTGTGCGAGCCGTCGGCGTCCATGAGGTCGAGGGAGCAGCGGCTGCCGCTCGGGTTGCAGTCGGTGTAGGCGATCGTGCTGCCGTCCGGCGACCAGTCCGGGTCGGTCTTGCGCCAGCCGTACGGAGCGTGTGTGAGGCGGACCGTGTACCCGTCCGAGACGCGCACCTTGTAGATGTCGAGGCCGCGCTGCGGCGTCTCCTCGCGAACGTAGACGATCCACTGTCCGTCGCCCGACCAGGAGGGGATCCCGACCCCAGCGGTTGCCGGTCGTACCCGCCGACGCGGTCTGCCGTACGAGCACCCGACGACCGGTCAGCCGCATCCCCTCGACCCTGAAGATCGTGATCCCGGCCGCCTGGCCCAGCACGAGACTCTTGCCGTCGGGCGACCACGCCGGGTGATCTCCGACGGCAACGTACTTCGGGGTCTTCGCGGTCGCACTGAAGAAGCCACACGTGGGAAGTGTCCCTGTAGCCGGCTTCCATCTCCGCCGCGATGAGCCCTTTGCGCCCCGGAAACGTCGCACCGGCCGGCCCCGCGACCAGCAGCAGGCCGACCGCGGCGAGCGCGACGAACATCTTGCGCACGATCCGACGATAGCTCCAGCCGAGGCCGCTCCTAACCTCACTTGGCGTGACGACCGTCGGTCGAGCCGTTCACGGCATCCGCAATCGCGCCGAGACCTACAGCTCGCTGGCGACGATGGGCGGGGCGATCGCGCTCGCCGCCTACTCGTACGCGTCGATCCCGGCCAAGCTCGTCTCGGTCCACTCGAACACGTTCACGGCCGTGCGCTGGGTCTCCCCCGTCCTCTGGACGCTGTTCTTCGTCTCGATCGTCATCGTGATCCCGCCCAAGGGCGTCGAGCCGCTCGTGAGCCCGCTCGAGGCGCGGCCCTGGATCAGGCGGATCGGGACGGTGCTGATTTGGCTCTTCGGTCTTGCGCAGCTCTGGGTGATCAGCCTCCTCGTCCACTTCCTGCTCCACAACAAGGTCACGAACAACGGCACCGACCTGATCCATATCGCCGCGCGCGTCGAGGGCACGACGATCGTGATCGCGTCGTTCGCGTTCTGGGTGCTCGACAAGGGCGGCCCGATCGCGCGGCAGGAAGGTCTGGTGCACGACGCGGACTTCCTCTGGCCGCAGACGGAGAACCCTGCGATCGCGCCGCAGAACTGGGCGCCGAGCTACCTCGACTATCTCTACGTGGCGTTCACGAACGGCGTCGCGTTCAGCCCGACCGACGTGATGCCGCTGTCGTCTCGGATGAAGATGGTGATGATGATCGAGGCCGGCGCGAGCGCGATCACGCTCATCCTCGTCGCCGCGCGTGCCGTGAACATCCTGAACGCTTAAGGAAGCTCGGCGAGCTTCTGCTCGAGGAAACGACGCTCCGGTTCCGCGTGCACGAGCTCGAGCGCGCGCTCGTACGCGGCGCGCGCATCGTCCGTGCGGTCGAGGCGCCGCAGGAGCTCGCCCCGCGTCGAGTGCAGATAGTGGTAGCGGTCGAGCTCGAGGTCGTCGAGGAGTGAGAGCGCGGACTCCACGTCGCCTGCCTCGGCGATCGCCGCGGCGCGGTTGAGCTCGACGACCGCAGAGCCGGTGACGCGGCCGAGCTCGCCGTACAGCTCGGCGAGCCGCGGCCAGTCGGGTGGATCGTCCATGTGCAGCGACGCGATCTCGGCCTGGAGCGCGTACGGGCCGATCCGCTCGGTGCGGGCGAGGAGGGCGCGGCCTTCCTCGATCTGCGACCGATCCCACAGCGTGCGGTCCTGGTCGCGCAGCAGCACGATCGCCCCGTCGACGAAGCGGGCGTCGCGGCGCGCGTCGTTCAGCAGCATGAGCGCGAGCAGCCCGCGCACCTCCGGTTCGTCCGGCATCAGTCCGGCCAGCGCGCGCCCGAGCCGGATCGCCTCGTTCGCCAGGTCGCCGCGGCCGCCGTAGCCCTCGTTGAAGATCAGGTAGACGACGGCAAGCACAGCTGCCAGCCGGTCGGGCAAGAGGTGCGGCGGCGGGACGCGGAACGGGATGCCGGCCGACCTGATCTTTGCCTTCGCACGGACGAGCCGCTTCGCCATCGTCTCGTCCGGGACGAGGAAGGCGCGCGCGATCTCCTCCACCGTCAGCCCGCCGAGCGTGCGCAGCGTCAGCGCGACCTGAGCGTCGAGCGCCAGCGCCGGGTGGCAGCAGGTGAACAGCAGCTCGAGCCGCTCGTCGGGGATCGCCGTCTCGTCCATCTCGTCCTCCGTCGCGTGGGCGACGTCGAGCAGGCGCAGCTTCTCGGCGTAGACGCGGTCACGGCGGAGCCGGTCGACGGCCCGGTTACGCGCAGTCGTGACGAGCCAGGCTCGCGGGTTCTCCGGCTCGTCTTCGCGCGGCCAGCGCTCGGCGGCGATCGCGAACGCCTCCTGGGCGGCTTCCTCGGCGAGGTCGAAGTCGCCGAGGAAGCCGATCAGTGCGGCGAGGACGCGACCCCACTCGTCGCGAAATGCCCGCTCGACGCCTACTTGGCCCAATACGCCTCGCTGGGCCGGATCTCGATCGCCCCGCCGAGCCGCGCCGCCGGAATGCGCGCCGCGAGCTCGATCGCCGCGTCGAGATCGTCCGCCTCGAGGATGAAGTAACCCCCGAGAGCCTCCTTGATCGCGACGAACGGGCCGTCGGTGGTCAGCACCTTGCCGTCCTCGACGCGAACGGTCGTGGCGTTCTCCGGCTTGTCCATCGGCACGCCGGGAGTGACACCGGGCGTCTGGTTGAGCGCCTGGTAGTCGGCGTAGATCTGCTTCACCTCGTCCTCGGAGAGCCGGTCGACCTCCGGCGTTCCGGGGAGCGGCGTCGAGCCCTGGTGGATCAACATCACGTACTTCACGGTTCCTCCTTCGATCGCTTGGACATCTCCAAGACGAACGGCGGGCCGCCCGGAGGACACCTATCCGCGAACGAGCAGCGCCACCGCCTCGACGTGCGGGGTGTGCGGGAACATGTCCACTGGCCGGACGCGCTCGAGCGTGTAGCCCCACTCCCCGGTCAGGTCCTTCACGTTGCCCGCGAGCGTGGTCGGGTTGCACGAGACGTAGACGATGCGCCTCGGCGCGAGCTTGCCGATCTGCCGGACGGCGCGGCCGGAGAGCCCTGCGCGCGGTGGGTCGACGACGACGACGTCCGGGTCGCCCGAGCGCTCGTGCAGCTCCTCCAGCGAGCGTCCGACCTCCCCTGCGAAGAACGCGGCGTTGCCGATCGCGTTCAAGGCAGCGTTGTCGATCGCGTTCGAGACTGCCTCCTCGGAGACCTCGACGCCCCAGACCGTGAGCGCACTCCGGGCGAGGGTCAGCGCGATCGTCCCGGTGCCGCAGTAGAGGTCGAAGACCGTCTCGCCGCCCGAGAGCTGCGCGTACTCGCCGGCGAGCTCGTAGAGCCGCTCGGCCATCCCCGTGTTCGTCTGCATGAACGCGTTCGGGCCTACACGGAACCTGAGCCCGCACAGTTCCTCCTCGATCGCGTCCTCGCCGGAGAGCAGCCGCGTCGGCAGGTCGCGGGTGACCTCTGCAGGCCGGTCGTTGATCGCCCAGTGGATCGAGCGGATCTCCGGGAAGCGCCGCAGCACGTCGACGAAGTGCTCCTCGTCGGGCAGCTCGCCGGGCGCGGTCACGAGGACGACGAGCGCCTGGCCCGTGTTGCGGCCTTCGCGGACGACGAGGTGCCGGAGGAAGCCTTCGTGTGACTTCTGGTCGTAGGCGCTGAGCCGCTCCTCGCGTGCCCAGTCGCGGACGGCGTTGCGGATCGCGTTGCCGAGGTCGGTCGTCAGCCAGCACTTCTCGATCGGCAGCACCTCGTCCCAGCGGCCGGCGCGGTGCAGCCCGAGGTCGGGCCCGTCGTCCGTCTGGGTGAACGAGTACTCCAGCTTGTTGCGGTAGTGGAAGACCGACTCGGCGGGCAGGATCGGCTCGAGCGGCGGCTCGGCGAAGCCGCCGATCCGCTGCAGGGCATCGCGGACCTGCTTCTCCTTCTCGGCCACCTGGGCCTCGTAGGCGAGGTCCTGGAAGCGGCAGCCGCCGCAGGCCGGGTAGTGCTCGCACGGCGCCTCGACTCGCACCGGGCCAGGTTCGAGAACGTCCACCGCAAGGGCTTCTGCGTGGCTGCGCTTCACCTTCGTCACGCGGGCGCGCACGAGGTCGCCCGGAAGGCCGCGCCGCACGAAGACGACGAAGCCGTCCAGCCGTGCGACGCCGTTCCCGCCGAAGGCAAGCGAGTCGATGCGGAGCTCGAGCTCCTGGTCGAGCGAGACGGGTGCGGCCACGACTACGCGAGCGTAGCCAGGTAGACCTTGCGGTCCCGCGGCCCGTCGAACTCGCAGAAGAAGATGCCCTGGTACGTGCCGAGCGCGAGCTCGCCGTCGCGGAGCGGGACGAGCACCTGGGGGCCGATCAACGAACCGCGAACGTGCGACGGCGCGTTCGGCCCGTCCTTGTCCTCGTGCCGCCACTGCCAGCCGTCGTCCACAATCTTCTGCAGCGCGTCCTCGAAGTCGTCGACGAGATCGGGGTCGATCCGCTCGTTGATCGTGACGCCTGCCGTCGTGTGCGGGACATAGACGAGCGCCGCCGAGGCGCCGTTCGCGCCGTTCAGCGCCTTCTTGACCTCGTCCGTGATCTCGATCAGCTGCGTCCGGCGGTCGGTCTTGAGCGTGATCTCGTGCACGGCCCCATCCTAGCCCGGCTCTACCGGGCGTCTTCGCCGTAGCGCAGCGCGGGGAAGCGCGTGTCGGTGCCGCGCCCCTCCGGCGTCATGTCGAGCACGTGCCAGACAGGCCAGATGGCGTCGACGTGGCGCGGATCCTCGCCCTCCTCGCGCGGTGCGAACATCAGCTCGGTGGCCCACGAGTGGCGGAACCCGTCGCCGTCGCGGACGAACACGTTCAGGATCGGCAGCTGCCCGAAGTCGCGCGACTCCGCGTGGTAGTCGCGGTTGTACGTGTTGTTGCGCGACGAGAGGAGCTGCAGGTGGCGCCAGCCGCGCTCGCGGGCGAAGGCGCCGACCCGCTCGGGATCGGACTTCGCGACCACGGCGAGGTTGACGCGCTGCGTGAGGTGACGAGCGGCGCCGTCGAGGGAATCGAGGATCGACGTGCAGGAGGCGCAGGGCGTCTCCTCCAGCGGCAGCTGCGCGGTCGCGCCCGATTCCGGTCCGGGCCTCGTATCCCCTGAGTAGCGCGGGAACATGAAGCTGTAGACGACGAGCGTGTCCTTCTCCGTTTCGAACAGCTCGGAGAAACGCACCTCGCCGCCGCCGCCGGCCCGTTCGAAGACGAAGTCCTCGGGAACCGCCCCTCCGGGCGGGAGCGCACGCCGCTGTGCCGCAACCCGCTCGATCGCCCGCCGCAGCTCGATTTCGGCCTCGAGAAGCCGATTTCGCTCGCGGCGGTACTCCTCGGACTCGCCCGGGAAGCGGACGTCGGGATCGACCGGCATGGAGCCGACTATCCTAGACCGGTGCCCGACTCGTCCGTCCAGACCGTGAACATCGAGGAGTACCGCGAGCGCGCCGACCGGTTCGAGGCCGACATGCTCGAGGAGTACTACCTTCACTTCGCGGGCTACAAGGACGAGCTGGACATCGAGGCGATCTACGGCCGCTACGAGGATTCTGACGACACTCGACGCGGCGCTGGGGCTGGCCGGACCGGCCAAGTCCGACCGGGGCGCGAAGGAGCTGTGGCAGTTCGCGTGCAGCGGCTATCTCGGGAACCTGACGAAGGCCCAGGAGGCCCGAGCCGGGGAGCTGGAGGCGACGCTCGAGACGACCGTCGACGGCCAGACGATTCCGTACCGGATGATCCGGCCTGCGATGGCCAACGAGCCCGACCGCGCAAAGCGGCAGGCGCTCGAAGAAGCGCGCAACGCGCTCGGCGAGGAGCACCTGAACCCGGTGCATCTCGAGGCTGCGGCCGTGCTCCGCGACGCCGTGCCGGCGCTGGGATCGGACAACTACGTCGATCTCCATCGGCGCTTCGGCTTCAAGCTCGACGAGCTCGCCGACCAGTGCCGGCAGTTGCTCGACGAAACCGAGCGCATCTTCGAGGACGCGCTCGACAAACTGTTCCGTGAGCGGGTCGGAATCGGGCTCGACGAGGCTCAGCGCTGGGACACCCCGCGCCTGATCCGCGGCGTCGAATGGGACGCGCTGTTTCCGTCGTCCGGCATGGTGCCGGCGCTCGAGGGGACGCTGGACTGGCTCGGGATCGACGTGCGCAAGCAGCCGAACGTCGAGCTGGACGTCGAGGCACGCGAGAAGAAGTCACCGCGGGCGTTCTGCGCGCCGATCGAGGTTCCGGGACGAGTCGTGCTCGTGATCAAGCCGATGGGCGGCCCCGACGACTGGCGCGCGCTCTTCCACGAGGCCGGCCACACGGAGCACTTCGCGAACACGTCGGCGGGTCTGCCGATGGAGGCGAAACGGCTCGGCGACAACGCCGTCACCGAGGGCTGGGCGTTCCTGATGGAGCACCTCGTCGACAACCCGGCGTGGTTGTCGCGACGCCTCGACTTCGCGAAGCCGGCCGAGTTCGCAGCGGAGGGCACGGCGATGATGCTCTGGGGCGTTCGCCGCTACTGCGCCAAGCTGCTCTACGAGCTCGAGCTGCTGGCCGCCAATGACCCGCTGCCGTTTCGCGAACGCTACGTCGAGCTGCTCGGCAGCGCGCTCAAGGTGCAGCCGAGCCCGACCGACTGGCTCGCGGACGTCGACGCGGGCTTCTACGTGAGCAAGTACCTGCGCGCGTGGGCGTTCGAGGCACAGATGAGCTTCCACTTGCGCGAGCGCTTCGGCAACGACTGGTTCGCGCAGCGTGACGCCGGCTCGCTCCTGCGGGAGCTGTGGTCGCTGGGCCAGGGGCCGACGGCGGACGAACTGCTCGGCGACGTGACGGGCACGGAGATCGACATGGCCGCCGTGACCGAACGCGTCCGCGAACGCCTCGGCTAGACGAGGACGAATGCCGGCAGGAACGTGTCCTGCCCGGACGAGCTTGACTCGGACCTGTCTTTTGTAGAGGGTTAAGGCAACGCCGGGCAGGCGGCGGCTGAGCGGGAAGTACGGAGGGAAGACAGGGAGGCTGCGGCCATGCGGTTGTCGTCAGGTTCGCTTCATCGTGTTCGGATCTTCGTGCTGGGTTGCACGCTTGCCGTGTTCGTCGGACCGGCCGCAGCGTTGAGCCAAGGCTCAGCGGCCGGCGGCCGCGTTTACCAGGTCCCGCTCGTGCGGAACAAAGCCTTTCCGAAGCTCGACTCGTCGCTTCGCCAGCTCATCGCACCGACGAGCATCCGGATAGACGGGCGTGTCCTGACAGTGCCGACACCTCGCCTGGTACACGGGCTGGTGCCTGTCCAGGCGACCGTCTCGAAGGTGGCCCCGGTGCGTCGGGCGATCGTCCGGTTGGGCGGCCGAGTTCAGACCGTCTGGCATTCGTTCGTGCTCGCGCTCGTGCCGGCGAGATCGCTTGCGGCGTTCTCACGGCTGCCACAAGTCGCGTTCGTCGCAGCCCAGCCGAGGGTCGTCGAGTTCGGCCATCTCCGCACGGGGACCTTCCCGGGACAAGAGGTCGTCGCGAGCGGCGCGTCCGCGTTGCATGCGAAAGGCATCACCGGCAAGGGCGTCAAGGTCGGGATCATCGACAGCTTCGCCGGACTCGCCCAGGCCAAGGCCGCCGGCAACGTTCCGAGCAACGTCGTCACGGCCGACACCTGCGGCGGCGACTTCGCAGGCAGCAGCCCCGACCCGCAGGAGAACCAGCACGGGACAGCCGTCGCGGAGATCATGCACACGATGGCTCCCGATGCCCGGCTATACCTGTCCTGCAGCGACACCGTCGCGGACCTCCAGCAGGCGGAGCTGTGGGAGAAGAGCCAGGGAGCGAGGGTCATTAACTTCTCCGCGGGATTCATGGACCTCGGCGCCCCCCGCGACGGAACGAGCATCGCCGATTCGTTCGTGTCCGATGCGCGGAGCGCTGGAATCCTGTGGGTGAACTCGGCCGGGAACTTCGGCCAGAACAACTGGTCGGGCCCGTTCACGGACACGAACGGCGACCGCCTGCACGAGTTCGCGAACGGCGACACGCTCGACAGGCAGGTCTGGTTCAACGGCGAGGGCATCTGCGCCTCGCTGACCTGGAACGAGCGGCCTAGCGCCCAGTCCGACCTCGGCCTCGCTCTTGTCGATCCGTCGTCCGGCCAGATCATCTTCTACTGGGACTCCGCTCAGACGGGGAGTCAGCCGGCCGAGGAGGGTGGCTGCACGCCGGTGGTGAACAACACCGGCAGCAATCTGCTCGTGGGCTGGGGCGTGTACTCGAACCATGTTGTCGGAACACCCCAGATCGACCTGCTGACTTCTCAGAACGGGTCGTCGCTGCAGTACGCCGTGCCCGCCGGGAGCATCTCGATTCCGGCGACGTCGCCTTCCGCACTCGCTGTCGGGGCGGTTTGCTGGCAGTCCGACGCGCTCGAGCCGTACAGCTCACAGGGCCCCACGATCGACGGACGCGTCAAACCCGACATCACGGGCCATGACGCTGTCTCGAGCTCGATCTTCGGCCCGTTCTCGAGCTGCGGCAACGGATCCGGCTTCCCCGGCACGTCTGCAGCCTCGCCCGAGGTCGCGGGCGCGGCCGCACTCGTCGCACAGCAGTACCCGTCTTACGGTCCGGCTCAGATCGAGTCGTACCTTCAGTCGCACGCGACCGACGCAGGCCCGACGGGGCCGGACAACCAGTTCGGTGCCGGCCTCCTCCACTTGCCGGTGGCAAAGACGACCAGTGCTGCGGTGACGCTGACCCCGTCGAGCGGCTCGGCGACGACCGGCAAGGTCGTGACACTGACGGCGCTGGCGCCCAAGCTGCCGCGCGGCTACCGGCTGTTGATCCAGCGGCACGGTCAGAACTCCTCCGCGTGGTCGAAGCTGGCCGAGTGCGCCGCGCGGACATGTGTCGGCCGTTGGACAGAGAGCAACGCGGCCGCAGACGCGTTCCGGGCCGAGGGGATCCAGCGCAAGAATGGCGCGAAAGGCGCGATCGTGCGCATCTGGCACACGTCTCCGGCGGTCGCGGTCAGCTGGGCTTCCTCAACTCCTCCGCCGCCGACCCAGCCTCAGCCTCCGGCTCCTGGGACGCCTCCGTCCGGGCATTACTCGGGTACCTCGGATCAGGGCTACCCCGTGTCGTTCGACTTCTCGGCCACCGCCAAGAGCCTCCAAAACGTCACGGCGCAGGTCGACGCCGACTGCGGCCGGCCCGGCCATGTGCATTTCTACACCAGCGCGCCGATCTCGATCACCGTTCAATCCGACTGGAGCTTCAGCGAGGCCTTCTTCGTCAACAACGACGCAGGCGGCGACGGACGCTTCTACTTCCGCGGCCAGCTGACTTCCGACGGACGCGCGGTCGGCTCCGTGCAAGGCGAGATCGGCTGGAGCTCGGGCCCGTACAAGGGAATCAACTGCCAGAGCAATCCCGTCTCGTTCACGCTCACAAAGTCCTAGTCCCGAAGGCCGGGCGAGCGACCCCCAGCGCAACCTCGCCCGCCTCCGCTCAGCTCGCCTAGGCTGCCCGCGTGTCCTGGCGCTGGGAGATCGTCGAGCACGACCACGAGATCCAGAATCCGACCAGCGCCGAGAAGATCCGGCTGCTCGGCGACTACGTGCGGCTCGCGCCGCAGAGCCGCGTTCTCGACATCGCCTGCGGTAAGGCGGGGCCGGCGATCGTGCTCGCCGAGACCTACGGTTGCCGCATCGTCGGCGTCGAGCGGCTGCCCGCCTTCGCCGACGAGGCGCGGGCACGGATCGCGGCGCGCGGGCTCGAGCGCCTGATCGAGGTGCGCACGGGCGACGGCGCCGACTTTCCGCTCGAGCCCGGAACGTGGGACGTGGCGCTGTGCATCGGCGCGAGCTTCGTCTGGGGGACGATCGAAGACGCCGCGGCAAGGCTCGCTCCAGCCGTGAAGAGCGGCGGTTTCGTCGCGATCGGCGAGCCGTTCTGGCGCACCTGGCCGCTTCCGGACCAGGTCGGCGAGGGCGACTTCGTCGGCGCCGAGACCTGCGTCCCACTCGACGAGACGATCGCACGCTTCCAGAGCTCTGGCCTCGTGCTGACAGGAGTGATCGCAGCCTCGGAAGACGACTGGGACCGCTACGAGAGCCTGCACTGGCGAGCCGCCGAGGAGTGGCTGGCAGCGCACACCGGCGACCCGCGCGCAGCGGAGATTCGCGATGCCCAGAAAGGCCAGCGCGAGCAATACGTGCGCGTTAGACGCCCCGTATCTGGGCTGGGCGATCTTCGTGGGCCGAAAGAGCTGAGCGGCCGACCCGAACAGGGCTGAGCCTCGGCCGAATACCTGTCGATACCCGGGAATGTGCGCCTGGGAGCGATCATCGCCACGGTGGGAGCCCTCGGGGCGGGGCTCGCCCTCGGAGCGCACGGCGCCGGCCGACCGTGCTCCTCGCCAAGGCCGTCCGAGCCTCATCACATCGTCGAGGTGACGCCGTCGACATCGACGACGGGACGGCTGTACGCGGCCACTGAAGACGGCAACCTCTACGTCACTGACGGAGGCTCGTGGCGGAAGCTGTCCACGCGGCTCCCCGGCTGGAGCGTCGTCTCGCTCGGCCGCAAGAGCGATCTCCTGCTCTCCGGCTACTCGCCCGGGCTGTTCCTGAGTCGGAACGGAGGCGGTTCGTGGAGTCCGGTCGCCTGCGGCTGGATCGTCACGGACATCGCAGGAACGCCAGACGACACTCGAACGATCTACGTCGGCACGACCCCGCCCGAGGGAGGCGGGTCAGGCGGCGGACTCGAGCGCACGACCGACGGCGGGAGGACGTGGACCCACATCACGGCGATCCCGCGAATCGACCCCTACGACCTGAGCGTCAACGTCGTCGCGGTCGAGCCTGGGTCTGCGCGACACGTCTACGTCGGCATGCAATCGGGAGGTATCGCGACAAGCACTGACGGAGGCGATCACTGGCGGCTGGGCAAGATCGACCCTCGAGCAAGCTCCTTCGACCTGCCGCAGCTCACGAGTCTGAGCTTCGGCCCGGGGCAGATGCTGTGGGCCGGCACTCGCTTGAAAGGCGTCTTCCGCACCGACTCGGCAGGCACCAGCTGGGTCCAGCGTGGGCTGCATTCCGCCTTCGTCGATTCGGTCGTCGCCGACCAGCGTCTCCCAAACGTCGTCTACGCGGTCGTCGAAAGCCGGGTCGCTCTCCGCCGAACGGTCGACGGCGGCGCGCACTGGCAGCCGATTCCCGGCCTCCCCGGGACGGCCAATGGCATCGTCGTCCAACCTCGCGACGACAGCGTGTGCGCGTGGAGCGCGACGACTGTCTACCGCAGCCGCGACCACGGGTCGACGTGGAAGAAGCTGCCGCCGCTTCCGGCCTAGCGGTTAGAGCGCGCCGCCGGCCGCCGCCGGAGCGTCGGCTTCCGGAGCGCCCTGGTCACCGACCTGGTTGCGCGCCAGGAAGTCCTCGACGAGCAGGAGCGAGTCGCCGGCGCGTTTCACGACGGCCAGGAGGGCCGACATGCTGGAGACCTCCTCGCGCTGCTCCTTGAGGAACCAGTGCAGGAACTCCTCGCCGACGAAGTCGTTCTCCTCCCGCGCGAGCTCGACGAGGCCGGCGATCTGCTGCGTGACGGTCTTCTCCTGCTCGAGCGCCAGCGCGACCGGCTCGGCCGAGTCGGCGAAGGAGGTCTTCGGCGCCGCAACGCCCGGAATCTCGACCGCCTCGCCGGCGTCGAGCAGGTACTGGACGAGCATCATCGCGTGGTTCCGCTCCTCGACCGCTTGCCGGTAGAAGTGCGCAGCGAGCTGCGGCAGCGTCTCGGTGTCGTAGTAGACGGCGATCGCGATGTACTGCTGCGAAGCAGCAAACTCGTTGGCGATCTGCCCGTTGACGGCGTCAGGAAAGCGAGCCATGCGCGGGACTCTACTTTCTGACGGCTTGCAGTCGCGACGCTAGTCCGCCGAAGCCGGGCTCCGCCCGGCGAGAGGCTTACCGACGAGAAGCAACGGCTGACGCGCGCCGCGAGCCGCCGGCTCCGTCCACACCGTCCCCGCGCGAACGCCGTGAAGGAGGGGGCCCACGGGGGAACCAGGGGTTCACCCGTGATACAGGAGAGGCGGCCGAAGCCGCCTCTCCGTGCCGTTAGCTGCCCGGTCGGGCAGCCCTCCAACTGTAGGCCGTTCCAGCCCGGTTGCAACCGGGTCCGAACCGGTTCCGCGGGTCGGGCGAATGACGCGCGACGACGGCCACCCGGGAGTCCCCCAAAGCCAGCGACCCGGCCGTCGAGAGAAAGGAGCACACGCGACATGAAGAAGTACGCGCTGTTCCTCCTGGTCGCGGCTGCCGCGGGCCTCACGGCCCTGTTCGTGGGGCGACTCGCCCCGAGTGCGAGCACGGCGTCGAGTCACAGGGAGGCACCGCTGATCTCGGAGGATCCGACTGCGGACAACACGGACCTGTACGCGTTCCGCAGCCCGGACAAGCCGAGCACGTTCACCATCGTCTCCAACTGGATCCCCGGTGAGGATCCGGCGGCCGGCCCGAACTACTACACGTTCTCGCAGACCGCCAAGTACAACATCTTCATCGACCGGAACGGCGACGGTCGGCCGGACATCACCTACACGTTCCGGTTCAAGACCCCGACCGGTCCGTACTTCCTCGGGAACACGCAGCAGACGTGGACCGCGACGAGGAACGGGAAGGCGTGGGCGACCGGCACGACGCCGATCGACAACATCGGCCCGCGCTTCAACGGGTTCGTCGGCGTGCCGCACTACGAGGCGGCGGCCGAGAAGACAATCGTGCACCGGGGCGGCGTCTCGGTCTTCGCCGGCCAGCGTGACGATCCGTTCTTCGCGGACGTCGGTGCCATCTTCGACCTCGTCGCGATCCGGAAGGCCGGGACGACGGGGAACATGGGCGGTGGCAAGGACTTCCTGTCCGGCTACAACGTCCACACGATCGCCCTGCAGATTCCGATCGCGCAGGTCGACACGCACTCGCACGTGATCGGCGTCTGGTCGTCGACCGACCGCCAGAACGTGACGGTCAACGGCGTTCTCCACCGCGGCTGGACGCAGGTGTCCCGCCTCGGCAACCCGCTGATCAACGAGGTCGTGATCCCGACCGGGCTCAAGGACTACTGGAACCGCGAGACCCCGGCGGGCGACGCCCAGTTCGAGAAGTACTACAAGACCCCGATCCTGGCCGCCGTGCTGAACAAGCTGTACAAGCTCGGCGTCGCCACGACGAACCGCAGCGACCTCGTCGAGGTGCTCGGCACCGGTATCCCGAAGCTGAACTACACCGGCCCGACCTTCGCGGACGAGCTGCGGCTGAACCTGTCCGTCCCGCCGTCGGCCCACCCTAACCGTATGGGTGTTCTCGGCGGCGACACCGCCGGCTACCCGAACGGCCGCCGGCTGACGGACGACGTCATCGACATCTCCGAACAGGCAGTTGCCGGGTTCCTCCTCGGCAAGAAGGTGCCGCTCGGTGACGGCGTCAACTCGAACGACAAGCCGTTCATGTCGCACTTCCCGTACGTGGCAACGCCCTGGCAGGGCTACGCCAACACGAAGGCGACGCACTAGGGACCCATGCAAATCGGAGGGCCCGCGCTGCGGCTCGGGCCCTCCGAACCTCAAGCCAAACGACGCGAAGCGAAGGAGCCATGAGCAACAGAATCCTGATCGGACTCGCCGCCCTCGTCGGAGCGGGCTTCATCGCCTTCTTCGGCGGCGCGTTCGCCCCCGGCTCGGCGCAGCCGTACAACGCGCTCGCCGCCGAGCAGAACGTGGAGGACTTCAAGGCAGGCTTCGCGCTCAACGCGAGCACACAGCAGCTGGTCTCGAGCCTCCAGTCGGCGCTCGAGGTCAACCCGAAGGACGAGCACTCGTGGGCGCTCCTCGGCCTCTCCTACCAGCAGCGGGCGCGCGAGACGGGCGACCCGACCTACTACACGAAGTCCCAGGGTGCACTCGAGCAGGCACTCAAGCTGAACGCGAACGACTACCTCGTCTACAGCGGTCTCGGCTCGCTCGCGCTCTCGAGACATCGCTTCTACGACGCACTTGCCTACGGGAACAAGGCACTCTCGATCGCACCCAAGATCGCCATGAACTACGGCGTGATCGGCGACGCGCTGATCGAGCTCGGCCGCTACCCGCAGGCGTTCAAGGCCTTCCAGACGATGGGGCACATCCAGCCCAGCCTCACGTCGTACTCGCGCATCTCATACGCGCGCGAGCTGCAGGGCGAGACGGCGAAGGCGATCGCCTCGATGAAGCTCGCGGCCGACGCGGCGACCGACACGAAGGAGCCGCTCGCGTGGACGCACATCCAGCTCGGCAAGCTCTACTTCAACCACGGCCGCTATGCACTCGCCGCGAAGGAGCAGACGCTCGCGCTCCGGATCTTCCCGCTGTACCCGTACGGCCTCGACGCGCTGGCGCAGACGGAGGCGGCCGAGGAGCACTACGCACGGGCGATCCAGCTGGAGAGCGCGGCCGTGAACAGGATCCCGCTGCCGGCGTACGTGTCCTTCCTCGGCGACCTCTACAAGGTGACCGGACATCCGGTGCTCGCCCGGCGCGAGTACTCGCTGATCGGCGCCATCAACCGGCTGCTGCAGGCGAACGGCGTGCGCACCGACCTCGACATCGCGCTCTTCCAGGCCGACCACGGGATCAACCTGAAGCTGGCGCTCGTCCGGGCGAAGATCGGTCAGAAGGCACGCCCCTCGATCGACGGCGCGGACGTGCTCGCCTGGACGCTCGAGCGGAACGGCCAGTGCGCCGCCGCGTTGCCCTACTCGCTCGATGCGCTGCACCTCGGCACCCGTGATGCGCTGAAGTTCTTCCACCGTGGGATGATCGAGCGCTGCCTCGGTCACGCGGCGTCGGCGAGGACGTGGTTCCGCCGCGCCCTCGCGCTCAACCCGCACTTCTCGCTCCTGTGGGCGCCGGTCGCCCGGAGGTACGCGGCATGAAGAAGCTTCTCGTCCTCCTCGCCGCCCTCGCCGGGGCGCTCGCCTTCGTCGCGAGCGCCTCGGCGCACCCGCTCGGCAACTTCACGATCAACCACTACGACCGGATCGAGCCGTCTGGCGACCGCCTGTACGTGCTCTACGTCCTGGACATGGCCGAGATCCCGACCTTCCAGGCGAAGCCCACCGTCGACGCCCAGGGCGAGGCCGTGTACGGAACACGCCTGGCCGCGTCGCTCGCCGCGCACGTGCGGGCGACGGTGGGCGGCACCGCCGTCGTGCTCAGGCCCGTGAAGCACGTCCTCGCCTTCCCTCCGGGCCAGGCAAGCCTGCGCACGACGCGGCTCGAGGTGCTGCTCGAGTCTCCCCCGCTCGCGCACGGCGGCGCGCTCGACTACCACGACGGCAACTACGCAGGCCGCATCGGCTGGAAGGAGATCGTCGTCCAGGCCGGCTCCGGCGCCAAGGTCTCGGGCTCGAGTGCGCCCTCGTCGTCGATCTCGCACGAGCTGCTTGCCTACCCGAAGAACCTGCTCCAGAGCCCGCTCGACGTCACCTCGGCGAAGGCGCAGATCACGCCGGGAACGGGGAGCGGCTCGCCGCCGACCCTGATCCCGCGGGACATCCTCGAGCAGCGCGTCGGCGTGCGCGCGGTCGCCGACGGCGGCTTCGCGTCGCTGATCGCGCAGGATCACCTGAGCGTCGGGATCATCCTGATCTCGCTCGCGGTCGCCCTGTTCTGGGGCGCGGCGCACGCACTCAGCCCCGGCCACGGCAAGTCGATCGTCGCCGCCTACCTCGTCGGCCAGCGCGGGACGCCGCGGCACGCCGTGCTGCTCGGCCTGACGGTGACGATCACGCACACGCTCGGCGTCTTCGGACTCGGGCTCGTGACGTTACTGCTGTCGCAGTTCATCGTCCCGGACACGCTCTATCCGTGGCTGAACCTGATCGCCGGCGTGATGGTCGTCGGCATCGGCGCGTCGGTGCTGCGCTCACGGTTGCGCAAGCGCCGCACGACGTCGGTGGATGACCACCATCACCACGACCACGACCACGACCACGCTCATCCGCACGACCACTCGCACGACCACGAGCACGGGCACTCGCACGCGCCTCCGGACGCGCTCTCGGCCCGCTCGCTGCTCGCAGTCGGCGTCTCCGGCGGGCTCTTGCCGTGCCCGTCGGCACTCGTCGTGCTGCTGGCTGCGATCTCGCTGCACCGCGTCGCGTTCGGCCTCGTCCTGATCGTCGCGTTCAGCCTCGGGCTGGCGGCGACGATCACCGGGATCGGCCTGGTCGCGGTCTTCGCCAAGCGCGTGTTCGGCCGCATCAACACCGACGGCGGCCTGATCCGCCTGCTGCCGGCCGTCAGCGCCCTCGTCATCCTCGTTGCGGGCGCGCTGATGACCGCCCGCGCGATCCCTCAGCTCACGTGACCGATCGCGCCGATGACCCCGCAAATGCCCTCTGCTACCCTCACGCGGTCCTCGTCGTCCCGTCCGAGGAACCCCTAGGAGGCCGGTGGAGCAACAACTCGTCCACGACCTAGTTGCGGCGTACGCCTTGGACGCTCTCGACGATTCCGAGCGGCGCGAGTTCGAGGAGCACCTCGCAACGTGCGAGGAGTGCCGGGAGGAGCTCGGAAGCCTCCGTGACGCCGCGACGGCGCTCGCCTACGTCCCCGAAGGCCCGGCACCCCCGCCTGCGCTGCGCGAGCGGCTGCTCGACCGCGTCCACGAGGAACGGACGTCGAACGTCGTCCCGCTACGGCGTCGCGTCGCGCTTCCGGGCGTCGCGACCTTCGCGGCCGTGGCCGCGGCTGCGGCGATCGTGCTCGCTGTCTGGGGCTCGGGGCTGTCCAGCTCGCTGAGCACGAAGAGCACCGCCCTCGGCGTGCTCTCGAACCACGCGTCCACGCGCGTGCCGCTCGGAACTTCGAGCGAGGCGGTCGTCGCGCCGGACGGCCGGGCAGTGGTCGTATCGGGCCTCTCGCGCGCACCGAACGGGAAGACGTACGAGCTGTGGGTGATCGACGGCAAGAGCGTGAAGCCCGCCGGCCTGTTCGACCGGGCCACGAGCGGATCGCCTGTTCTCCTCACCCGCCGCGTGCCCGCCGGCGCACAGATCGGCCTCTCGATCGAGCACGCGGGAGGCCGCACCGACCATCCCACGACGATCATCGGAGCCACCCGGACTCTGTGAACATGAATCTGACGGTCCTCCAGGGGGGAGCGCCGAAGACCGCGTCGCGCAACTACTCGGACTTTCCGGACGAGGCGCTGCTCGCGCTCGCGGCCCGCGAAGACGAGGGCGCGCTGGCGACGCTCTACGACCGCTACAGCCGCGTCGCCTACGGGCTCGCGCTGCGCATCGTCCGCGATCCCGCGCTGGCCGAGGACGCCGTGCAGGAGGCGTTCCTGACCGTCTGGCGCACCGCGGGCTCCTTCCGGGCGGACAGGGCCAAGCCGAGCACGTGGATCCTGACGCTCGTCCACCGGCGAGCCGTCGACCTCGTGCGCCGCGAGGAGCGCCGCCGGGCCGCACCGCTCGAGCCGGGGGACGAGCCGAACGCAGAGGGTCTCGCAGCGGACGAGGAGATCGAGCTTACTGACCGCCGGCGGCTCGTCCAGGCGGCACTGCGGCAACTCCCGGACGAGCAGCGCGAGGCGCTCGAGCTCGCCTACTACGGCGGCCTGACGCAGTCGGAACTCGCCGAGCGTCTGGCGGTGCCGCTCGGGACGATCAAGAGCCGCATGTTCACGGGCTTACGACGCCTGCGAGACCTCCTCGCCGAGGCAGGTTTCGACGAGCCGCTGATCGAGCTGTAGGGAGGCCGATAGCCGCGTAGCATCCGGCGGCGATGCTGCCGATCAAGGACAACGTCCCGACCCGCACGTTTCCGGCGGTCACGATCGGGCTGATCGCGGCCAACTTCGTCGTCTGGTTCTGGGAGCTGCGGAACCCCGGCGTGACGGCGCACGTCCTGCAGGACGGCTTCTACCCGTGCTCGGTCTCGGGTCCCTGCGTCCCACCGTTCCATCACTTGGCCTGGTACGAGGGCGTCTTCGCCGGGATGTTCCTGCACGCGAGCTGGGTGCACATCCTCGGGAACATGCTCTTCCTCTGGATCTTCGGGAACAACGTCGAGGACGCACTCGGGCACGTGCGGTTCCTGTTCTGGTACCTGGCCGCGGGCGTCGTCGCGATGGCCGTCCAGACGTTCGTGACGCTGCACTGGGCGACGCAGCAGGAAGCGAGCGTCCCGTTCATCGGCGCCAGCGGTGCGATCGCCGGCGTGCTCGGTGCCTACATCGTGCTGCTGCCGGACGCGCGCGTGCTGACGCTCGTCCTCTTCATCATCCCGATCCGGCTTCCCGCTCTCCTCTTCCTCGGGTTCTGGTTCTTCTTCCAGCTCTACGAGGGCGACTACGCGATCACGCACCCGCAGTCCGGCGGCGGGACCGCGTTCTTCGCGCACGTGGGCGGCTTCGTCTTCGGCCTGCTGACGGTCAACCTCGTCCGGCGGCGTGACTGGCGCCCGGTCCCTTACGCGCGGTGATGCTGCTCGCGCTCGAGATCGCGGCCGGTGTCGTGACGGCGCTCGCCCTGCTCGCGTACTTCTTCTGGCCCGGGAGGGACTAGGAACGGCGGGCCGTGACCAGCACGGCGAAGTACTTGGACCGGTAACTCCCGCCGTGCGCCTCGATAACGGCGGCCACGTCGCGCTCGAGTCGTTGCCGCTTGTCGGGATCGAGGTGGAGATAGTTGTTCGTCGTGCGGATCCGCGCGAGATAGTCCTCGACCGACAGGGTCTGCTCGAGGGGCTCTCGGACGAGCTGGACGTCCCGGAAGAGCGTCGCCGCCTCGGGGCGAGCCAGATCATGGCGCGACAGCCAAGACCAGAGCTCCGACACATTGCCCGTGCGCGAGGAGGCGCCGGCCCAGAACGCGTCGTCGTCGATCAGGTTCCACTTGGCCTCGGTGACCTGATCCCAGGCGTGTGTGATCGCCTCGTCGATCGGACCGCGCGAACCGCCCGCGTGGCCGAACAGCGCGAACATGCCGCCGGGCTCGAGCAGGCTCGCGACCTTGGCCCAGCCGACGTCGGGGTCGATCCAGTGGTAGCTCGTGGCGGCGAACGCGGCGCGAAACGAGGCCTCGGGCAGGTCGGTTTCCTCGAACGTCCCGATGTGGAAGCGCACGGACGACTCGGGGACGATCGTCCGGGCGACCTCGACGAGGCCGGCGTCGGGCTCGACCGCGTCGACGACGATGTTGTGCGCAACCAACTCGCGCGTGAGCTTGCCGGTGCCGGGACCGATCTCGAGTACGGGGTCTCCCGGCTCTAGACCACCGACGGCAAGGGCCTTCTCGACGAGCGCGGCCGGATAGCCCGAGCGAACCCGCTCGTACTCCTCGGCCACGCTGCCGAACAGCAGACCGGGTCGTTCAGCCATGGAGACCCGGCCTCTCGGAGCCGGAGCTACTCGTGGTGGTCGTTGTCGGACCCGGCGCCGACGCCGGCGACGACCGTCTCCTGGGAGCGCTCGTGCAGGCGCTCGCGGCCGCGCCTCACCGCCGTGAGGAACTTCTCCAGGTTCACCTCGAGCGTCGACAGGATGCTGTCCGCCCAGTCCTCCATCTCGAGCTTCGTCTCACGGGCCTGGCGGCGGGCGTCGTCGATGACCTCCTGCGCCTGGCGCTCGGCCAGCTTGACGATCTCGGTCTGCGAAGCCTCCCGGATAGCTTGTTCGCGGGCTTCCCCGAGCATCCGGTCGCATTCGCGCTTGGCCTCGGCGAGCATCTCCTGCCGCTCCTTGACGATCCAGCGGGCCTGCTTGATCTCGTCCGGGATCGTCGCGCGCATCTGATCGAGGATGTCGTAGATCTCGTCCCGGTCGATGCGCACCTGGTCGGTGAGCGGAACGGCTTTCGCGTTGTGAACCAGGTCGTCGAGCTTGTCGATGAATACGAGTACGTCCATCGTTTCAGTCTACTCACGCGGGCTGACAGGGGCTCCGGGCTTGGCCTCGGGGTAGAGCTCGCGGAACCGCGCGGCGACCGCGGGCGGCACGAGCTGGTCGACGTCCCCGCCGAAGGCCGCGATCTCCTTGACCCCGCTCGACGAGACGAAGCTGTACTGCGGGTTCGCCATCACGTACATGGTCTCGATCTCCGGCGCGAGCAGGCGGTTCAGGTGGTTCATCTGGAACTCCCACTCGAAGTCGGAGATCACGCGCAGCCCTTTCACCATCGTCTTCGCGCCCCAGCGGCGTGCGAAGTCGACGACGAGCTCGGCGAAGACCTCCACTTCGACGTTGCCCGGGTCGCCGTTGTCGCGAAGCGCGTTGCGGATGAACTCGACCCGCTCCTCGACCGTGAACATCGTCGCCTTGTGCTGCGGGTCACGGACGACGCCGACGACGACCCGGTCGAAGATCTCGGCCGTGCGGCCGATCACGTCGAGGTGTCCGTTGGTGACCGGGTCGTATGCACCGGGGCAGATCGCGGTGACCGGGCTCGAGTGGCTCATGCGGCTGCCTCGAACAGCGTCACGCGGGCTGAGCCGTAGCGGCGGCTGGTCCGTACCTCGAACGGCGGCAGGAGCGGCTCGTCGCGTGACGAGGACTCGAGCACGACCAGGCCGTGCTCGGCCAGGACACCCGGGAGATACCGCGCGAGCCGCACGGCGACGGATTCAACCATGTCGTACGGCGGGTCGACCAGGATCAGGTCGAAGCGGAGGCGTTCCTGGACGGAGACGAGGTAGCGAAACGCATCCAGGCGTTCGATCTCGCCTCCCGGAAGCCCGAGCTTCTCGAGGTTGCGCGAGATCGCGCTGGACGCATTGCGGTCCGACTCGACGAACACCACCTTGCGCGCGCCGCGCGAGAGCGCCTCGAGCCCCATCGCGCCTGAACCGGCGTAGAGATCGAGCACGGTGGCGCCGTCGACCGGGCCGATCAGGTTGAACGCCGCCTCGCGGACGCGGTCGGAGGTCGGTCGCGTGTCGAGGCCCTTCGGCGCGAAGATCGTGGCGCCCTTCCGCTCTCCGGCGATGATCCTCACGGCGCGAGCCGCGCCAGGACCGCCTCGGCTTCGGCGACGAGCTCGCGGACGATCTCGGCGGCCGGCTGGACGCGGTCGACGAGACCGATGCCCTGGCCCGACCACATCGACAGCGCCTCGACGTCGCCTTCGATCCCGGCGACGGGCATCGCCGAGGAGTAGCGGGCGATCCCTGCGCCGTCGGCACGCGTCGCGACGGTCTCCCCTTCTCCGGGACGCTCGCCCGGCGGCGGTGAGCCGGCGGCTTCCCAGCGCTCGCGCGTCGAGTTGCGGAGCGCGCGGTGCGGCGCGTTCTCCCAGCCCCGGTCGAAGAGATCGGCGGCCCAGACGGCATCCTCGCCGCGGGCGGCGAGCAGCCGCTGCCGGTACTCGTCATGGAGCGGTGCCTCCTCGGCCAGCAGGAAGCGCGTCCCGAGCCAGACGCCCTGCGCGCCGAGCGCCAGCGCAGCCGCGAAGCCGCGTCCGTCCGTGATGCCGCCCGCGGCGATGACCGGCGTCGGAGCGACCGCGTCGACCACCGCCGGCACGAGCGCCATCGTGGCCACCCCTCCCCACACGTGACCACCGGCCTCCCATCCCTGTGCGCAGATCACGTCGACACCGGCGTCTGCGAAGCGCTTCGCCTCCTCAGCCGTGCCGGCCGTCCCGATCAGCACCGCCCCGGCTGCACGGACGCGCTCGACGTACGGGCTCGGATCGCCCCACGCGAGCGAGACGATCCGCACTCCTGCCTCGAGCACCGCCTCGAGGCGTTCCTCGGGTGGCCATTCCAGCAGGATGTTCGCGTGCACCGGCTTCGCCGTGCGGGCCCGGGCCTCTTCCGCGAGCGCTGCGACGTCTACCGGTTTCGTCCAGCTGAGCGCGATCGTCCCGAGCGCGCCCGCCTCGGAGACCGCCGCCGCCAGCGCCGGTACCGAAGCTCCCCCGATCGGCGCCTGGACGATCGGAATCTCGATGCCGAGCAGATCGCAGAGGGGCGTCCGCACGGCGGTCAGGCTACCGCCGTCGCGTCCGCGAACGCCGCGTCCGCCTCGTCCGCCAGCGGGCCGGTCGAGTCCACCAGGCCGGCGGCGTCCTCACGCGCGTGCTCGAGCAGCGGCCGATCGGCGACGAGCCTCGCAAAGCGGAGGTCGGTCAGCCCGGACTGGCGCGTACCGAGGAGCTGGCCGGCGCCGCGGAGCTCGAGATCCTTCTCGGCAAGCACGAACCCGTCGGTCGTGTCGACGAGCGCCTGCAGGCGCTCCTGGGCGACCTCTGTCAGCTCCTCCTTCGGCCGCGAGACGAGCAGGCAGTACGACTGCTCTGCGCCGCGCCCGACCCGGCCGCGGAGCTGGTGGAGCTGGGCAAGTCCGAACCGGTCGGCCTCCTGGACGATCATGATCGTCGCGTTCGGGACGTCGACGCCGACCTCGATCACGGTCGTCGCGACGAGCACGTCGAGCTGGCGCGCCTTGAACGAAGCCATCAGCTCACGCCGCTCGGCCGGCCGCAGCCGCCCGTGCAGGAGCCCGACCCGGTAGCCGCGCAGCTCGCCTCGTCGCAGCCGCTCGGCCTCGGCCTCCGCGGCGCGCGCAACCGACGTCTCGGACTCCTCGATCAGCGGGCAGACGACATACGCCTGGCGGCCTTCGTCGAGGTGCTTGCGGAGGCGCCGGTACGCCTCGGCCGACCGCTCGGCGCCGACCCAGCGCGTGACGATCGGCTTGCGGTCGGCGGGCGGACGCGAGATCTCCGTCACGTTCAGGTCGCCGTAGACGGTGAGCGCGAGCGTGCGCGGGATCGGCGTGGCCGTCATGTGCAGGACGTGAGGCGCGCGGCCGGCGACGAGCGCGTGCCGCTGTTCGACGCCGAAGCGGTGCTGCTCGTCCACGACGGCCACGGCCAGGTCGGAGAGGTCGACGCCCTCCTGGATCAGCGCGTGCGTGCCGACGAGGATGCCGGCGCCGGCGGCCTTCGCCCGGTCGCGCTTGCCGACGGAGCTCGTCAGCAGCCCGACCGAGACGCCCAGCTGAGCGCAGTAGCCCTCGAGCGTGAGGAAGTGCTGCTCGGCGAGTGTCTCGGTCGGCGCCATCAGCGCCCCCAGCCAGCCCGGATTCGACCGCGCGCAGCAGCGCGTAGAGCGCGACCACCGTCTTGCCGGAGCCGACGTCTCCCTGAAGAAGCCGTTCCATCGGGACGGAGCGGGTGAGGTCGGCGTCGATCTCAGCCAGCGCCTGCTCCTGGCCCGACGTGAGCGCGAACGGAAGGACCGAGCGGTAGCTCGCGGCGAGCTCCCCCGGGGGCGCGAGGGCCGGTGCCACATCCGCTTCGAGCCCCGCACGGCGCCGGGCAAGGCCGAGCTGCAGGACGAGCAACTCCTCGAACGCGAGCCGCTCACGGGCCTGATTTGCCTCGTCAAGCGATCGCGGCCGGTGCAGCGCGTGCAGAGCGTCGCCCTTGAGCGGAAGCGCGCGCCTCGTCTTCAGCTCCGCGGGCAGCGGATCGGGAAAGTCCCGGACACGCTCGAGCGCCTGGTCGACGAGGGCGCGGAGCCGTTTCGGCGGCATCTCCTCGCTGGCCGGGTAGATCGGAGCGAAGTCGGCGGTCGCCGAGACTCCGTCCAGATCGTACGAGCGAACCTGGAACTCGCCGCGCTTGAGGAAGCCCCGCAGGCGTACCCGCCGCCCCGGAGTCAGCTTCCCGAGCAACCAGTCCTGGTTGAACCAGACCGCGTTCACCGGGCCGGTGCCGTCGTCGACCATCGCGGTGAGGATCGTCAGACGGCGCACGCGTCGCGTTCGAGCGCTCTTCACCTCGACGGAGAGCGCGCACTCCTCACCCACGAGCAGCTCTCCAATCCTCCGCTCGGGAACCGCGGACTCGTAGCGGCGCGGCCCGTGCTCGAGCAGATCGCGGACCGTGACCAGGCCCAGGCTGCGCAGCTTCCGCTGCACCTGCGCGCCCACGCCCTTGAGCGTGTCCAGCGGCGCATCGAGGCGCTCCGGCCGCGGCGCCAGCCGGGGACGCTGCCACGTGGCCGGCTGCTCGCGCGACGAGAAGCCGGTCAGCGACCGAGCGGGAAGCGCCTGTGTTCTCGCCACCGGCCGTTTACCTCGTGCATGAGCCAGAATCTCCTTCGCGTCGCATCGGATCGGCAGCGACCCGGCCACGCTAGCGCGGGCATCGGCTCTCGCAGCCGCGTCGTCCGTGTGCACGACGGTCAGGTGAGGGACGATCCGGTCGTGGATGCCGCCGTAGGGCGGGTGCTCGGGGAAGCGGTCGACCATCTGCTCGGTGAGACGAACGAACGGCTCGGACGGGTGACGTGCGCGGGCATTCCGGCTGCGCCGTCACGCGTGTGCCGCCGGCGCCAGGCTCCGACGAGAGGCTCGGCCTCGGGAGCGAGGACGACGAGCGCGGAGCGGTTAAACGGCCTTCTCGACCTTGCCGGACTTCAGGCAGCGCGTGCAGACGTACGCGCGCTTGGGCGTGCCGTCGACGAGGATGCGGACGCGCTGCAGGTTCGGGTCGAACCGGCGCTTCGTCGCCACCATCGAGTGGCTCCGGTTGTGGCCGAATCCGGGCTTCTTCCCGCAGACTGAGCAGATCTTGGACATCGGCCGACCAGTGTAGCGGGGCCTAGCCCTGGCGCGCGGCGCGGGTACGCACCTGCGTGAACAGGTCTGCCATCTCGAGTGCGGCCCGGGCCGCCTCTTCGCCCTTGTCCACGCGGGCCTCGGCCTGGGCGCGGTTCTCGGTGGTCAGGAGCCCGAAGGACACGGGAACGCCGGTCTCGATCGCCGAGAGCTGGAGACCGCTCGCGGCCTCGCCGGCGACGAAGTCGAAGTGCGACGTCTCGCCGCGGATCACGCAGCCGAGGGCGACGACGCAGGAGAACCGGCGCGTCTTCGCGATCGCCATCGCCGCGAGCGGGAGCTCGAACGCGCCCGGAACCGGGACGATCGTGATCGAGTCGCGGCTCACGTGCGCGTCGACGAGCGCGTCGACGGCGCTCTCCAGGAGCTTGTTCGTGATGTCCGCGTTGAAGCGGCTGACGACGATCGCGACCGTGCGACGGAAGCCGTTCGGCGCGCCCTCGAGGAGCTCGGTGCCGTCGGGGAAAACGAGGTCGCCCGGAGCGTGCTCGGCGGCCGGGGCGACCGGTGAAGGCTCCTCCTCGCCGGCCGGCTCGAGATCTTCCTCCGGCTCGGCAGGCTCTTCCTCGGGTTCGACCGGCACTGGGTCCGCCGGCACGGGGTCGGCCGGCACGGGTTCGACCGGCACGGGTTCGACGGGCATCGGGACGACCATAACGGGCTCGGGTTCAGACTCGGGCTCCGGCTCGACCTCGGCCACCGGCTCGGGCTCAGGCGGTGGAGGCGGGACGAACTGCGGCTCCGACTCGGGTACCGGCTCGGGCTCGACCGCAGCGGGCGGCGCATCGTCCAGCGCGTAGACGGGCGGCTCGGGCTGAGCTTCCGGCTCCGGCGTGCTCTGCGGCTCCGGCGCGGGAATGGGCTCGTGCTGGTCGAACGGCCGCTCCGCCTCGCCGGGCGGCTCGGTCGACTCCCGGAACGGCCAGTCGCCCGTGTCCTCGAAGGGGTTGAACGTGCCGGGGCGGTCAGTCATCTGTCTTCTCGAACTTCAGGTCCTGGTGGTGAAGCCTATGTCCAAGCTTGTCACGCTTGGCGGCCAGATAGCGCCGGTTCTCGGAGTTCGGCGGCACCTCGATCGCCACCTGCTCGACGACGGTGAGCCCGAAACCCTCGATCCCGGTGAGCTTGCGCGGGTTGTTCGTGAGGATGCGGATCGTCGTCAGGCCGAGCTCGGAGAGGATCTGGTTGCCGATCGCGTAGTCGCGCGCGTCGGCCGGGAAGCCGAGCTCGAGGTTCGCCTGGACCGTGTCGAACCCTTGCTCCTGGAGCTCGTAGGCGCGCAGCTTGTTCAGGAGCCCGATGCCGCGCCCTTCCTGCGCCATGTAGAGCAGCACGCCTTCGTCCTCGGCGCCGATGCGTTCCAGGGCCAGCTCGAGCTGTTCGCCGCAGTCGCAGCGGAGGGAGTGGAACACGTCGCCGGTCAGACACTCCGAGTGGACACGGACGAGGACGTTCTCCTTGCCCTCGACGTCGCCGCGGACGAGCGCAACATGCGTCTTGCCGGTCAGCTTCTCGCGGAAGGCGACCGCGCTGAACTCGCCGTAGTCGGTCGGCATGCGAACGGTGGCGGTGCGCTCGACGAGGATCTCGTGGCGGCGGCGGTACTCGACGAGCTGCGCGACGGTGACCATCCGCAGCCCGTGGTGGTCGCAGAAGCGCGTCAAATCGGGGACGCGGGCCATCGTCCCGTCGTCGTTCATGATCTCGCAGACCACGCCGGACGGTGTCAGGCCCGCGAGCCGCGCCAGGTCGACGGCCGCCTCGGTCTGGCCGATCCGCTCGAGCACGCCGCCCGGCTTGGCGCGCAGCGGGAAGACGTGCCCCGGCTGGACGAGGTCACCTGGGCGGCTGGAGCTGTTGATCGCGACCTGGATCGTGTGCGAGCGGTCGGCGGCGGAGATGCCGGTCGTCACACCCTCGCGCGCCTCGATCGAGACCGTGAAGGCGGTTCCGAGCGGCGCCTCGTTGTTGTCCGTCATCGGGCGCAGGCCGAGCTCGTCGGCACGCTCCTCGGTCAGCGAAAGGCAGATCAGCCCGCGCGCGTGCGTGGCCATGAAGTTGATCGCCTCGGGCGTGGCGAACTGCGCGGCAATGACGAGGTCGCCCTCGTTCTCACGGTTCGGGTCGTCGACCACGACCACGAACTTGCCCTGCCGAACGTCGTCGAGCGCTTCCTCGACGGGCGAGAACGGCGACGTCTCCGGCTCTGCCACAGCGGCCATCGCTCGAATCGTAGCCCGGCGTTCCTTAAGGCTTCGTGAGGAGTCTCTCGACGTACTTTGCGAGCACGTCGACCTCGAGGTTGACCTCGTCGCCGGGCTGGAGAGCTCCGAGCGTGGTCGCGGCGAGCGTGTGCGGCACGAGGGCGACGCCGAAGCCCGCTTCGTCCACGTCCGTGATCGTGAGCGACACGCCCTCGACGGTCACGGAACCCTTCTCGACGCAGTAGCGCAGCAGTTCGGGCGGCGCGTCGAAGCGCACGAGCCTGCCGTCCCCTTCGGGTTCGGCCGACCGGACGCGGCCGACGCCGTCGACGTGGCCTTGCACGTAATGGCCGCCGAGCGGCTCGCCGGCCCGCAGCGCCGGCTCGACGTTGACGTCCGCTCCGGCCTCGATTCGCCCGAGCGAGCTTCGGCGCAGCGTCTCGGCAACCGCGTCGAACTCGACTTCGCCGTCCGCGACCGCGACGGCGGTGAGGCAGACGCCGGAGATCGCGACCGAGTCGCCGACCGCCGTGCCGGCGGCCGTCTCGGGCGCGGCGATCCTCAGGCGCGCCCCGTCTCCCGAGCGCATGACCGAGACGACCCTGCCCCGCTCCCTCACGATCCCCGTGAACATGGCTCGAAGCGTACTCAGGCGGCTCTGTCCGGCAGGTCTCGGGCGAGCACGTTCAAACTGCGGTGTCAGACACCAAATTTGTCAAGCGACATGTGTGACAACTTTGTGACTTTTTGTCCACAGGCACGAAGCCCCTCGTAGAGCGGAAAGCGCCGGTTCGTCGAACGCATGTCCGCGGCCGGCCTGGGCGGCGTCTTCCGGGGCAGGCCCCGCTCGGTGTCTGACACCGACTATCCGAGTGCCACGCACTCGAGCGTTTCGCGGACGAGCATCTCGAGCTCGCCGCGCTCGCCCTCGGGGGCGTCTTCGAGCTCTTCAAGCAGCTCGTGGACGGCCTCGGCAGGCTCGGGTGCCAGCTCGTCGGTGCCGATGTCGGCCAGCCGTGTGTGCAGCTGCCGGTTGCCGAGGTGGAACGCGAGCCAGTGCGACAACGCGCTGACGATCTCGTCTTCCGGGCTCGGCGGGCGAACTGGTTCAGGGCTCGTGGACATAGGCGCTGAGGAGAACGTCACGGCCGACGTTCTCGGCTGTCATGTGCGACAGCGCGAGCGGCTCGGCCAGCTCTCCCAGCATACGCGGCCCGGCTGCCGACACGGTCGGAGCGACGAACACGAGCAGCTTGTCGACGAGATCCTCGGCGAGGAACGCCGTCGCGAGCGTCGGGCCGCCCTCGAGCAGCAGGGACTGGACGCCCTCGGCGCCCAGCTGCTCGAGCTCCTCGGCGAGCGGGCCGGAGCGCAGCTCCAGCTCGGACCCCGCCGGCAAAGGCCTGCGCCCGAAGGCGAGCCGGCGCGGTTGTCGGGTCGCCGAGACCTCGCGCGCGTCGAGCTTGGGGTCGTCTGCGAGCACCGTGCCCATGCCGACCGCGACCGCGTCGGAGCGCGCACGCAACTCGTGCACACGGCGGCGGCTTTCCTCGCCCGTCACCCAACGCGCCCCCGGCACCGTCACGCGGCCGTCCAGCGTCACCGCCAGCTTCAGGGTCACGAACGGCCGCCCACGGCCAATCCACGTCCGCCAGGCCTCGGTCTGGGCCCGCGCGGCGAAGGAGTCAACGACGTCGACCTCGATGCCGGCCGCGCGGATTCGCTCGACGCCGCCCGTCGCCTCCGGATTCGGATCGCGCGACCCGACCACGACCTTCGCCACTCCGGCGGCGACGACCGCGTCCGCGCACGGCGGCGTCGAGCCGTGGTGCGCACAGGGCTCCATCGTCACATACAGCGTGGCGCCGCGGGCGCGATCGCCGGCTGCGTCGAGGGCGACGATCTCGCCGTGGCGGCCGGCCGCCTCGGTCGATCCCTCGCCTACGACCTCGCCTTCGCGGACGAGTACGACGCCGACGTCGGGCTTCGGGTACGCGCGGCCGAGCGTCGCGTCGGCGAGCGCGACCGCCCGCTCCAGGTAGTCGGTCACACGGGCAATCGTAGGCGGGCGACGAAAAAGCCCGACGTTCCGTGGACGTGAGGCAGCGTGAGCAGGAATTCAGGCCGGCTCGGGTGACGGAAGGCAGGCCAGTCGGCGCCGAGATCGTCCGGCACGAGCCCTGACGCGTCGGCGACGGCCTCGTTCTCGTCGGTGTTGATCGTGCAGACGGAGTAGGTCACCGTGCCGTCGGGACGGACACGGTCGACGGCCGCACGCAGCAATGCGAGCTGGAGCTCGGGCAGCGGCTGGGCGCGCCAGCGGAGGTCAGGCCGGCCGTTCAGGACGCCGAGGCCTGAGCACGGCGCGTCGACGAGCGCGCGGTCGAAGCCGCGCAGATCGTCCGGCAGCGCGAGCGCGTCGGCGTTGACGACGCGGACGTTCGTCGCGCCGAGGCGCGCCGCGTTCTCGGCCAGCTCCCGTGCTCGGCCCTCGTGCTTCTCGACCGCGACGACGTCGCCGGCGAGCATCGTCGCCTTGCCACCGGGTGCCGCGCAGACGTCGAGCGTGCGTTCGCCCGGCTGCGAACCGACGGTGAGCCCGGCGAGCTGGGACGCCCGGCTCTGCGGCCAGATGCGGCCCTCGGCCAGCGCCTGCTCGTCCACGCGCTCGACGCGGTACGCGCCCGGGATGTCGGTCGGTTCGCCGACGATCTCGCCCGTGACCAGACGGACGACCGTCTCCGGCGGCTCGTTCTGCGCGCGCATCAGCGCGAACGCGGCCTCACGGCCGAGGTCTCGCTCCCAGGACTCGGCGATCCAGTCCGGATACGACAGCTTCAGCGGGCCGTCGGGAAGCGATGCGAGGAGACCACGGAGTCCGACGGTCAGCCGGCGCATGACGGCATTCGTGAACGGAACCGCACGCTCGATACCGGCACTGCGCACGAGCTCGACCGTCTCGTTGACGGCAGCGTGCCGGGCGATTCCGGAGAGATATGCGACCTGGTACGCGCCGGTGCGAAGCGCGGCGCGGACCGGCGGGTCGAGTTTGGCGACCGGCCGCCGCGCGAGCGCCTCGATGCCGTGATCGAGCGCGCGGACACGCTGCACGGTGCCGTAGGCGATCTGCTGGGCGAGCGCCCGATCGCGGGCGTTGAGGCTGGCTGCGGCGGTCGCGAAAGCGCGGTCGGCGTAGGCCTCCTGTTCGAAGACGCGCATGACGACCTCGTACGCGGCCCGGCGGGCGGGCGAGGCCGCCATCAGCGGAGGCCGCGGAGCCAGGCGGCGTAATCCATCCGACGGCCGCCGTCCGGCTGGACCTCGAGCGGCTCGAACGAGCCGTCCTCGGCGACGCGGGCGCGCCAGACCGTGGCCGGGCGGCCGTGCAGCTCTGCGCGAGCGCCGATGTGCGGCGACAGCGCGCGCACGCGGCGCACGAGCTCCTCGGCCGGATGCGAGAAGTCGAGCCGGCGATCGTCGGGCCCGATCTTGTCCGCGTACGTCGCGCCCGCCTCGTCCTGCGGCTCGAAGGACTCCGGCAGAGGGTCGAGCAGCCGCGCCGCGACCTCGCCAGCCCGCTCGTACACGACCCCCGCGTCGTCCTCCGGCCCGACCGGAAACGCCTCCCGCGCGCCGACCGGCCCCGCGTCGAGCGCCTCCACGAGCCTGATGATCGAGACGCCGGTCTTCTCGTCGCCGGCCATGATCGCCCGCTCGACCGGCGCGGCGCCGCGCCAGCGCGGGAGCAGCGACGGATGGACGTTGAGCCACGTGTGACCGTCGAGCAGCGCCGCCGGCACGAGTAGCCCGTATGCGACCGCCACGATCGTCCCGGCGGGAAGCTCGACCGACCCGTCGAGCCGCTCGGGCTGCAGCACCGGAAGCCCGAGCCGCTCCGCCGTCGCTTTCGCGGCCGGAGGCGCCGGCTTCCGGCCGCGGCCCCGCGCGGCGTCCGGACGCGTGAGCACGAACGCGATCTCGTGTCGCGCGGCCAGCCGCTCGAGCACGTCCGCCCCGAACGGCGCGGTCGCGGCGACGCCGATGCGCGCCATGTCAGGCGCGGCCGGCGAGCTCGGGCTTGGGCCGGAGCGTCGCGAGCGCCTCGCGCCGGGCCTCGTCGGTCGTCCGGTCGAGGATCAGCACGCCGTCCAGGTGGTCGGACTCGTGCTGGACGACGCGGGCGTCGAGCGCCTCGAGCTCGAGCCTGACCGGCGCGCCGTCGAGGTCCTGCGCCTCGAGCGTCACTGCCGCAGGCCGCTCCACCGGCACGAGCACCTGCCGCAGCGACAGGCAGCCCTCGTCCTCGGTCGCGACCTTGTCGCCGCGCGCAGTCACGACCGGGTTGACGAAGGCGCGGAGCTGCGGCTCGTCGTCGTCCCCGAGCCGGCACACGAACACCCGGCGCAGCACGCCGACCTGCGTCGCCGCGAGTCCGATGCCGTTCGCCCCCTCCATCAGCACCAGCATCCGCCCGACGAGCCGGCGCAGGTCGTCGTCGACCGCATCCACCTGGGCCGCCTTCATCCGCAGCGCCGGGTCGGGGTACTGGCGAATCTGGCCCAGCGCGAGTCGCCGCCGCGCCTCCCGCTCCGGATCGCGCTTGCCGGGCTCCTCTTCGACGACCTGTCCGTGCTCCTCGGCCACGCCTCCAGTCTAGTTCCGGCCGAGGAGTGCGACCTCTCCCGAGCGCAGCGTCCAGGTGAACGCGCCGCTGGGAGCGAACGAGGGGGTCTCGTAACGCGTCTTCGTCGCGATGTCCGTGCCGTCGATCAGTGTCATGTCCGGCTCCTTTTGGCTCTGGCCGCTCCGCGCGACCTGGGTGCCTAACAGGCGATGCCGGCTCAGAGGCTCTGCGGATCGACGTCCACGACGGCGGTGAGGCCGGCGCGGCGCATGGCCGGGGCTGCGGCGGCCAGGAGGCGCGCGATCGTCGAGGCGACGCGGCGCGGCTCGGTGGTCTTCGCGACGAGCTGGGCGCGGTGCCGGCCGCGCAGGCGCAGCAGCGGCGCGGGCCCGACGACGTCGGTGTCGCCGATCCCGGCCTTGATCTCCTCGAGCAGCTGCGCCGGGTCGTCCGCGTCGCGCCCGCTCACGAGCGTGCGCACGACGTGACGATACGGCGGATAGCCGAGCTCCTCGCGGCGTCTGAGCTCGTCGGCGAGGAAGCCGGTGACGTCGTGCCTCGCGGCGTGCACGATCGCACGCGAGTCCGGCTGGAAGGTCTGCACGATCACACGTCCGGGTGCGGTACGACCGCTGCGCCCGGCGAGCTGAGTGACGAGCTGGAACGTCCGCTCCTCGGCACGGAAGTCCGGCATGGCGAGGCCGGTGTCCGCGTCGACGACGGCCGCGAGGGACACGTCGCCGAAGTGGTGGCCCTTTGCGACCATCTGCGTCCCGAGCAGGACGGCGCGGTTCGCCCGCGCGAAGCGCTCGAGCGCCTCCTGCAGCTCCGCCGGGTGCGAGGCGGTGTCGGCGTCGAGCCGGATGCGTTCCAGTCCGGGCACCTGCTGCTCCAACTCACGCTCCAGCCGCTGCGTGCCGGCGCCGACGCGAACGAGCTCGGGCGACCCGCAGGCCGGGCAGAGCTCGCTCGCCACCTCGACGGCGCCGCAGTGGTGGCAGCGCAGCGACCCGTCGCGGTGGAGGACGAGCGCGACGTCGCAGCTCGAGCAGCGGCGCGTCTCGCCGCAGTCGCGGCAGTGGAGCGCCGGGACGAGCCCGCGGCGGTTCAGGAGCAGGATCGCCTTGCCGCCTTCCCGCTCGAGCCGAGCCAGCTCGGCGAGCAGCGGCGCGGAGAGCGGATACCCGCCCTCGCGGCGCATGTCCACGACCGTCACCGGCGGCAGCGAGGCTCCGAGCCGGGAGCCGAGCTCGAGCCGCTCCAACCGTGCCCAGCTCTCCGGTCGCGGCGTCGCCGAGCCGTAGACGGCGACCGCGCCCTCCAGCGCAGCACGCTTGGCCGCGACGGTGCGCGCGTCGTACCGCGGGTCGGACTCCTGCTTGTAGGACGAATCGTGCTCCTCGTCCACGCAGACCAGTCCGAGCTGCGGAACCGGCGCGAAGATCGCGGAGCGCGCCCCGACGACGACGGGCGCCTCGCCGGACGCGATCCGCTCTCGCTCGTCGCGCCGCTCGGCGTCGCTCAGACCGGAGTGGAGCACGGCGATCCGATCGCCGAAGCGTGCACGGAAGCGGCCGAGCGTCTGCGGCGTCAGCGCTATCTCGGGCACGAGGACGATGGCGCCTTGTCCCCGTTCCATCGCCGCCGCGCACGCCTGCAGGTACACCTCGGTCTTGCCGCTGCCGGTGGCGCCGTAGAGGAGGAAGTGCCCGCCGCCCGACCGGACTGCTTCCTCGATCCGCGCCAGCGCCGCCTGCTGCGGCTCGCTCAGCTCGAGCGGCTCGGCCTCGCCTCCGAGCGCGTAGTCGCTGCTCGGGCTCCGCCGCTCGCCACGGCGCACCGGCCTCGGCGGGGCGACGAGCGCGAGGGCGCGCGCCGGGGTGGAGCCGTAGTAGTCGGCCGTCCAGAGCGCGAGGTCCACGAGCGGCGCGGGCAGTTCGTCGAGCACCCGGCCGGCCGCGATCGGGTCGATGCCGGCCGGCGGCGCGTCCTCGAGCGCGACGACCACGCCTCGCCGCGTTGCTGCCCCGAAACGGACGGAGAGCACGTTGCCCTTCTCCACCTCGTCCCCCACCTCGTACGTGAACGGCCGTGCCAGCGAGCGTGCCGAAACGAGCGGGTAGACGGATGCGAAAGGCATCCGTCGAGCCTAGCCTCGACGCCAGTCGACGCTCTGCGCCGGTGCGGAACCTACAATCCGGGAATGAGCGTCGTTTCCCGGGCCACACGCCAGAGCCGCGCGCTGCTGGCGCTGCTCTCGACGGTCTGCCTCTTCGTCGTCGGCTGAACGGTCGACCGCGCCCCCGTGCGGGGCGCCTCGGCGTCAGTCTCGTGTCGCGCCCGCCGGCGCGGCAGCAGCGTCTGACGGGTGCACCCAGATCACGCAGTCGTGGCCGCCGTGCAGCCGGACCGTCTCGGTAGGCACGGCGCCGAGGCGCTCGGCCACGCCGCGGGAGCGGACATTCGTCGGCACGATCAGCGAGATCAGGCGGTCGATGCCACGCTCGCGGCGAACCCAGTCGCGGACTGCGCCGGCAGCCTCGGTCGCGTACCCGTTGCCCCACGCGCTGCGCGCGAATGCCCAGCCGAGCTCGGGCTGCGCATGCTCGACCTCGGCGGGATCGGCGTGCTCCCAGGTGCGCGTGTCCCAGACGAGGATGCCCGTGCGCCCGAGGAAACGCCCGTCCTCACGCCGCTCGGCGACGAGCGGGCCGACGCCGTACTGCTGCCAGCGTTCGAGCCACTTGCCGACGACCGCCGGCACGTCCTCGGCCGGAACCGGCTCGCCACCGAGGAAGCGCATCACCTCGGGGTCGCCGAGCATCTCCGCGGCGCCGGCCGCATCGTCCGTCCGCGGCATCCGCAGGAGGAGCCGCTCGGTCTCGATGCGAGACTCGGTCAGCTGCCGACTGCCGAGAGGATGAAGTCCGTCGCGAAGCCGAGCACGAGGCCGCCGAACATGCCCCAGGCGACCAGCGTCTTGTGGCCGAGACGCGCGTTCACCTGGATCAGCTGCATGACGACGTAGAGGATCGATCCGGCCGCCAGCGCGAGGAAGCACACGGACACCGCGGTGCTCGTCCACGCCTGGCCGACCAGCGTGCCCAGGAACGTCGGCCCGCCGCCGATCACCCCGAGAGCGATCAGGAAGCGCCAGCTCGGCCGGTCGGGATCGCCGGTCAGCGGCGCGCAGATTCCGAAGCCCTCGGTGCCGTTGTGGAGCGCGAAGCCGATGATCAGCACCAGCGCGAGCGTCGTCTCGCCCAGCGCGGCCGACTGGCCGATCGCGAGACCCTCGGCGAAGTTGTGGAGACCGATGCCGGTCGCGATCAGCAGCGCCAGCCAGCGGGCGCTCGACATGCCGTGGATCCACGACGGCTCGAACTCGGCCGCCGAGGCCGCGCCCGGGCCGAGCAGGCTTTTCGCGCGCTGTCGGGACATCCAGCGGTCGTAGTAGACGAGGCCGAGCAGGCCGACGCCGAACCCGACGGCGAGCAGCGCGGCCAGCCCGACGAAGTCGGCCCACGAGCCACCGGTGTGCACCGCCGCCTTCAGCGAGTCGTCGACGGACGAGACACCGTTCGCGAGGACGTCGTAGAACAGGAAGAGCAGGATCCCCGTGGCCGTTGCGCTCAGAGTCGCTTTCAGCTCCGTGCTCGCGTTCTGCATGCGGCCGACAGGGAGGCCGATGAAGATCGTCGAGCCGGCGATCGCGCCCAGGAGAAGGATCTGACCCGTGCCCACGTGTAAGGGGCACCTTACAGGCGGTATTTGGTGGAAGGCAACCCTTACACGCTCGGGGCGTCATCTATAGTCGAGCCGTGGCGGGTCACTCGGTCGACGGCTACCTCGAGACGATCTACTTCCTCGCCTTCCCGATCGGCGAGTACCAGCCCGCGACGGGCTCGGCGGCCATCGCGGCTCGCGTCGCGGAGATGCTCGGCGTGTCGCGTGCGTCGGCCGGCGAAATGCTGAAGCGGCTCGAGGCCGAGGGCCTGGTCGAGCGGGGCGAGCAGAAGGAGGCGATCCTCACACCGCTCGGCATCGAGCGCGCGCAGAAGGTCGTCCGCAAGCACCGGATCATCGAGCGCTTCCTCACCGACTTCATGGGCTACACGGCCGCCGAGTCCCACGTGCAGGCGGACGAGCTCGGCGACACGTTCACCGACGAGATGATCGAGCGGATCGAGGTGCGCCTCGGTCACCCCGACCGCTGCCCGCACGGCTGGCCGGTCGACACGGACTTCGAGCAGGCCGAGAACCGGGAGCTGGTCGCGCTCGCCGACCTGAAGCCCGGCGACCGCGCAACCGTCGTCCGCCTCGCCGAGCACGATGGCGAGCTTCTGCACTGGTTCTACGACGAAGGCTTCGCGCCCGGCACGTCGGTCGAGGTGTCCGGCGCGAGCGGCGGCACGATGACCGTCGTCGCGGGCGGCGAGCCCCGCGCGATCACGGACGACCGGGCATCCGGCCTGTTCGTGAAGCGCGCCGCCTAGGCGGTGGCGCGGACCGTGAGGCCTGCTGCCTCGCGGAGCGCCTCGGCCTTGTCCGTCCGCTCCCATGTGAAGTCATGGTCGTCGCGGCCGAAGTGGCCGTACGCGGCCGTCTTCGCGTAGATCGGACGCCTCAGGTCGAGGTCGCGAATGATCGCCGCCGGGCGCAGGTCGAAGTGCTCGCGAACGAGCGCCTCGATCCGGCCGGGGGTCACGCCCTCGGCCTCGGTGCCGAAGCAGTCGACCTCGATCGAGACCGGGTGCGCGACGCCGATCGCGTAGGCGATCTGCAGCTCGCAGCGCTCTGCGAGCCCCGCCGCGACGACGTTCTTCGCCACGTACCGCGCCGCGTAGGCGGCGGACCGGTCGACCTTGGTCGGATCCTTGCCCGAAAAGGCGCCGCCGCCGTGACGAGCCGCGCCGCCGTACGTGTCGACGATGATCTTCCGGCCCGTGACACCGGTGTCGCCCATCGGCCCGCCCTTGACGAAGCGGCCGGTCGGGTTGACGAGCACGAAGTCGCCGTCGCCGAGCCGCTCCACGTCGCACAGGTCGTGCGGGAGGATCGGATGGAGGACGTGCTCGATGATGTCCGGCTTGAGCAGCGTGTCGACGTCGAGCCCCTCGCGGTGCTGTGCGGAGACGAGCACACGCTCGATCTCGATCGGCCGCTGGCGGCCGTGCTCGTCGACCTCGTAGCGAACCGTCACCTGCGCCTTTCCGTCCGGCCGCAGGTACGGGAGCACATCGGCCTTCCGCACCTGTGCGAGACGGTGGCAGATCCGATGCGCGAGCGTGATCGGGAGCGGCATCAGCTCCTCCGTCTCGCGGCACGCGTAGCCGAACATCATCCCCTGGTCGCCGGCGCCGATGCGATCCAGCGGGTCGTCGTCGCCCGGGTCGTGCTGCACCTCGTAGGCCGTGTCGACGCCCTGCGCGATGTCGGCGGACTGCTCGTCGATGGCGACGACGACGCCGCACGTGTCGGCGTCGAAGCCGTACTTGGCCCGGTCGTAGCCGATCTCGCGCACCTTGGTGCGGACGAGGGTCGGGATGTCGACGTATGTCTGCGTCGAGATCTCGCCGGCGACGACGACGAGTCCGGTCGTGACGAGCGTCTCGCAGGCGACGCGACCCTCGCGGTCGTCCGTGAGGACGGCGTCGAGGACGGCGTCGGAGATCTGGTCGGCGACCTTGTCCGGGTGGCCTTCGGTGACGGATTCAGAGGTGAAGGAAAAGTGGTGAGCGCTCATTGGCCCAAGGGTAGTCGAACGACCGGCGACGGCAACTACTCGCCCGTCGGGCGGCGGCCCATCAGCGACGCGGCGAGCTCGTGCAGGCTCTGGCCCTCCAGGATTCCGCAGACCGCCTCGGTGATCGGGAGCTCGATGCCGAGGCGGTGCGAGAGGTCGCGGAGGACGGGCGCCGTCGTCAGGCCCTCGACGACCTGGCCGATCTCGGCTGCGGCCCCGTCCGGAGTCGCGCCGCGTGCGATCAGCTCTCCGGCTCGGCGGTTCCGGCCAAGGTTGCTCCAGCACGTGACCATCAGGTCGCCCATGCCGGCGAGGCCGGCGAACGTCTCCGGGCGCGCGCCGCAGGCGGAGCCGAGCCGTGTCATCTCGGCGACGCCGCGCGTGATCACTCCGGCCTTCGCGTTGTCGCCGAGCTCCAGACCGTCGACGCCACCGGCGGCGAGCGCGATCACGTTCTTCGCCGCGCCGCAGAACTCGACGCCCGTGAGGTCGGCGTTCACGTAGACCCGGAAGAGCGACGAGTTCAGCTCTGCTTGCAACTGCTCGGCAAGGGCCTCGTCCCGGCTCGCGATCACGGCCGCGCACGGCAGGCCGGCCGCGATCTCCTCCGCGAAGGTCGGCCCGGACAGCACGGCAACCGGCCGGTCGCCGACCAGTGTGTGCAAGAGGTCGCCGGTCTCGGGATCGAGGCCTTTTGTCAGCGTCAACACCGGCGTCGAGCCGGGAAGAGAACGAACGGTCTCGCCGAAGACGCGGCTCGGAACGGCCACCGCGACGACGTCGGCGTCCACGACCGGCGCGTCCCGAAGCGGAGCGGCCGCGACCCCGCGCAGGTCGACGTCCGAGAGATAGCGGGGATTTCGACCTGTCTCGGCGATCGCGCGCGCCTGCTCGCCCTCCCGGCACGCAAGCGTCACGTCGTGCCCGCGATCGCGGAGCACGCAGGCGAACGCAGTCCCCCACGACCCCGCCCCGACCACGACGGCTCTCACGTCAGGAGCGTCGCACGAAATCGATCGAGACGGGAACGCCCTGCATCTCGAACCTCTCTCGCAAGCGGTTCTCGACCCAGTAGGCGTAGTCGCGCGTGATCAGGCCCGGATCGTTGACGAAGAACCGGAAGCGAGGGGGCCTGACGCCGGTCTGCGTCGCGTAGAGCAGGTTCAACCGCTTGCCCGAGCGCGATGGCGGCTCCCGCGAGGATCGCAACTCGGCGAGGAAGCGATTCAGCACCGGGGTCGGGATGCGGTGAATGTGCTTCTCGAACAGGCCCTCGACCCGGTCGAGCACGCGGCCCACGCCGCGCCCGCTCTTCGCCGACGTGACCACGATCGGAGGCCGCTGTCGCAGACGCCCGTCGAGCCGGTGCCTGACGTCCTCGATCGTCACCGTGGATAGGTCCCACTTGGAAAGGACGATCAGCGTCGAGCAGCCGGCCTTCCGACCCACGTCGGCGATCGCCAGGTCCTGCTCGACCACACCCTCCGACGAGTCGACGAGCACGAGCGCCACGTCGGCGCGCTCCGCGGCGTCGAGCGCGCGCAGCTCCGAGTAGTACTCGATGCCCTGCCGCTGGTGGCGCTTACGGCGCAGCCCCGCGGTGTCGACGAGGACGAACGTCTGCTCGCCGCGCTGGAGGATCGTGTCGATCGCGTCCCGGGTCGTGCCGGGGACGTCCGAGACCAGCACGCGCTCCTCTCCCACGAACGCGTTCAGCAGGCTCGACTTGCCGACGTTCGGCCGCCCGAGAATGGCGACGCGGATCGCCTCCTCCCCGGTCTCGACCGTACCGTCGCCCGGGAGCCGCGCGACGATCTCGTCCAGCAGGTCGCCCGTGCCGTATCCGTGCATGGCCGAGATCGGCACGGGCTCGCCGAGGCCGAGACGGTTGAACTCGTGCGCAAACGCGTCCGCGGCCGGCTCGTCGAGCTTGTTCGCCAGCACGATCACCGGCTTGTCGGAGCGACGGAGGATCTCGGCCAACTCCTCGTCGCCCGGCGTGATCCCGGCCCGCGCATCGACGACGAACAGCACGAGGTCGGCCTCGCCGATCGCCGCCGTTGCCTGCTCCACGATCCCGCGGCCGATCGGCGACGGATCGGCCACGTCGACCCCGCCCGTGTCGACGATCGCGAACCGCTTGCCGGTCCACTCGCAGACCAGCTCCTTGCGGTCGCGCGTCACGCCGGGCGTCTCGTGGACGACCGCGGCGCGCGACTCGGTGAGCCGGTTGATCAGCGTCGACTTGCCGACGTTCGGGTAGCCGACGATCGCGACCTTGCCCAGCAGCCTCTCAGGTGCGGTTTCCGACATGCCACACCCAGTATTCCCGCCCGACCTTGCAACACAGTGTTACAAGGTGGCGTGGAGTTCGAGGAGTTGCTGCTGGCACGGTCGGCTGCGGTCTAGGCCGACTTCCTGCTGCCGGGGACAGATCGGTCGTGCTCGACGCCGGTTGCGGGGCAGGCTCGATCACGATCGGGCTCGCGGAGAGGATCACCGGCGGACACGTCCTCGGCATCGACCTAGAGGACGGAGAGCGGACGTTTCCGCCGGTTGTCACGGGAATGTCGGCGCACCTACACTGGAGTGCGATGGGCAAGGGCAGGTACAGCCGCGGCTGGGAGCTCTCGAAGCAAAGCTGGAACGTCATCGAGGCCGACAAGGTGCTGCTCGTCCTCCCGCTGCTCTCCTGCCTCGCGACGGTGGCGGTGGCGGTGCCGGTCTTCGCCGCCGGGGCCTACTTCTCGTCCGATTTGCACTCGAACCTCTGGTTCCTCGTCGCCTGTGCCGCCGCGTTCTACCCGCTGTCGTTCATCTCGACCTTCTTCGGCGTCGCGTTCGTCTCCGTCGCCCGGCGCAGGCTCGTCGGCGAGCCGGCGAGCGTGCGCGACGGGCTCCGTGCGGCCCGGCAGCGGCTCGGAGTCATCGCCGCGTGGGCGCTGCTGTCCACCGCAGTGGCACTCGTGATCCAGGCGCTCCAGCACGTGAGGGTCGGCGGACTCGCAGCCAGGATCGCCGAGTGGCTGGCGGGAGCGGCCTGGGCACTTGCCACGTTCTTCGTGATCCCGATCATCGCTCTCGAGGGAGTCGGGCCGATCGATGCAACCCGCCGCTCGGGCCGGATCATCCGCGAGCGTTGGGGCGAGGGTGTCGTCGGATCGCTGGTGATCGGCGCGATCTTCTCGCTGCTCGGAATTCCGATGCTGATCGTCGGTGTGATCGGCTTCTCCACCTTCTCGAGCGCCCACGTCGCAGGCGGCCTCATCCTCGCCGTCGCCGTGGTGCTGTTCGTGCTCGTCACGTCGGCCCAGAACGCGGTCACCCAGCTCTTCCGGCTGGAGCTCTTCGAGTACGCCACGGCTGGCGCCGGGCTGGGCGTCTTCGACGAGGAAGAGCTGGAGTCGGCGTTCCAGGAGCGGAGGCGGCGGCTCCTCTCCGTGCCGAAGCTGCCTGCCGTCCCTCTCTCCGACCAGGCGCAGGCGTTTCTCGACGAGCGCGAGGTCGAGGACGTCCGGCTCCAGCTCGTCGACGACCTGCGCCGCGTGGGTCTCGTCGGGCCGTCGGGGCTGGCCGTACGCCCCTCCGAGTTCCACGCGGACGAGCAAGGCACCCTCGTCGTCATGCTGCGCGACGACTACGGCGAGCGCTGGGACGGTCCGGCGGCAGAGGCGCTCGACCGCCTGCGCCACCTCCCCGCACACGCGGGCGAGGACCGGTTCTGGCTGACCTTCCGCTCCTGAGGCGCTAGAGCGCGGGGGCGCGGCGCTCGCGGAGCAGCTCTTCGATCCGGTCGACGACATCGGCCGCCTCGAGTTCGGTCGTGTCGATCTCGACCGCGTCCTCGGCCGGCGTCATCCGTTCGGCGTCCTGCTTGTCGCGGCGCAGCGGGTCGGTGTCGAGCGCCGCGGCTCCGACCTCGGGGCGCTCGGCACGACGCCTCGCAGCGCGCACCCCTGCGTCCGCGACGAGGTAGACCTTCACGTCGGCGTCGGGAACGACGACCGTGCCGATGTCGCGGCCTTCCATCACCGAGTCCGACCGCTCGGCGAGGCGCCGCTGACGTTCGCGCATCACCTCGCGCACGCGGGGGTGGCGCGCGACCACCGGCACCATCTTGTCGATCCGCGCCGTGCGGATCGACGTCGTCACGTCGGCGCCCGCGATCGAGACACGCCCGGACGGGTCGAGCTCGACCGGATGCTCCCGTGCGAGGACGCCGAGCTTGTCGCCGTCGCCGAGGTCCATCCCCTCGCGCATGGCGAGCCACGTCAGCGCCCGGTACATGGCGCCGGTGTCGAGGTAGCGGAAGCCGATCCGGTCCGCCAGCATGCGGGCAACCGTGCTCTTGCCCGCGCCTGCGGGTCCGTCGATGGCGATGATCATCGTTGGGCCAGGGAGTCGATCAGATCGAAGAAGCCGGGAAAGGATATCGCCACTGTCTCGGCGCCCTCGATCTCGACGCCGTCGCGCGACGCGAGGCCCGCGACCGCGGCCAGCATCGCGATGCGGTGGTCGCCGCGGGCGCTCATGTGGCCGCCGCGCGGACGCGTGGGGACACCGCGGATCCGGAAGCCGTCACGCGTGCCGGTGACGTGCGCGCCGAGGCCCTTGAGGCCGTCCACAACCGCCTCGATCCGGTCCGTCTCCTTCGCGCGCAGCTCCTCGGCGCCGCGGACGCGGCTGTCGCCGTGCGCCATCGAGGCGGCGAGCGCGAACAGCGGCAACTCGTCGACGAGGCGCGGCACTTCGTCCGGGACGATCTCGGTCGCGACCAGCTCGGCCGACGTGATCTCGAGGTCGGCGACCGGCTCCCCGGCCGCGGTGCGCCGGTTGAAGATCGCGATGCGCGCGCCCATGCGCTCGAGGACGTCGAGAAAGCCTGTCCTCGTCGGGTTCACTCCGACACCGGTGACGATCAGCTCGGAGCCCGGGAGCAGCGTCGCGGCGAGGATCAGCGGCGCTGCAGAGGAGATGTCGCCCGGAACGACCACCTCGCCGAGCTCGAGCCTTTCCGCGGGCTGCACGGTGATCCGGCCCGGCTGGACGCGCAGTTGGGCCCCGGCAGCGCGCAGCATCCGCTCGGTGTGGTCGCGGGTCGCAACGGGCTCGACCACGGTCGTCTCGCCCTCGGCGTAGAGCCCCGCCAGCAGCACGCAGGACTTCACCTGGCCGCTCGCCACCGGCAGCTCGTACTCGATTCCGTGCAGCGGCCGCCCGTCGATCCCGAGCGGCAGGTGCCCGTCTGCGGTTTCGACGCCGGCGCCCATCTCCGTCAGCGGCCCGGCGATCCGCCCCATCGGACGTGCTGACAGCGACTCGTCACCCGTGAGCTCGAACTGTTGCCACGTCTGGCCGGCGAGGATGCCCGCGATCAGCCGCACGAGCGTGCCGGCGTTGCCGCAGTCGATCGGGCCGTCCGCCGCACGCAGGCCGCGCAGCCCGGCACCGTGGATGCGCAGCGTGTCCGGCCCTTCCTCGGCGATCTCGACGCCGAGCGCACGAACTGCCGCGACCGTGGACTCCGTGTCGCCGGACCGCCCGAAGCCGCGCACGACCGTCTCGCCGTCGCAGATCGCGCCGATCAGCACCGCACGGTGCGAGATCGACTTGTCGCCGGGCACGGCGACTGCGCCGCGCAGGCTCACGGCCGGTGCGACACGGGTCACGTGATCGCCCCGTACAGCGGGCCGAGCGGCTCCCTGGCCCAGTCCTCCGTCGGCCAGCCGGGGAGAACGCCGGCCGGCTCGAAGTCGCGGAGCCTGACCTCCGGCTCGCGCGGCGTGCCGTCCCGCAGGTGGTCCGGCAGGCCGTCCGCGACGGCCTGCGCCGCGAGGTGCCACAGCCGCAGCATCTCGGCCTCGACGAGCGCGGCGGCCTCCTTGTAGCCGCGTCCGTTCCGCGGGAAGGCGCTCAGGTCCATCGGCTCCCCGAACGCGACGGCGAACGGACGGCGGTTCTGCAGCGACCAGCCGAACGCGTCGACGCCGACCGGGATCACGGGCAGCCCCTCCTGCATCGCGACCATCGCCGCGCCGGAGTGCGCCGGCCCCGGGTAGCCCAGCTTCTGGCGCGTTCCCTCCATGAACATCCCGACGACGTGGCCTTCGCGGACGAGCCAGCGCGCGACCCGCAGCGAGTCGCGGTCGCCTTCGCCGCGCCGAACTGCGAACGTTCCGGTCATGCGCAGGAACGGGCCGGCGACCGGGATTTGCAGGAGCTCGACCTTCGTCATGTAGCGGATGGCGCGCGTCGAGTAGACGCCGATCGCGGGCGGGTCGATCGCGCTGAGGTGATTCGCCGCCAGGACGGCGCCGCCGGTCGCCGGCATCCTCGAGACGCCGTAGCCGGCGTTCGGCGCCAGGACGCGGATCAGCCCGGGCATCCAGAGACGCATGAAGCGCCACGCGACGACGGGGTCGTGGCGAAAGAGCCTGTAGGCGCCAAGCCGAAAGAGCATGGCGCAGGCTATTCCTCGATCACGGGCGCGACGACGGCGCCGTAGCCCTGCGCCTCGAGCAGGTCGGCGGCCCGGCGGGCCTCGTCGGCGCCGGAGACCAGGATCGTCAGCACGCCGCCCCGCTCGGGAGAGAAGTGGCGGAGCTCGAAGTCCTCGATGTTGATCCGCTCGGCACCGAGAGCCTGGGTGATGCCGGCGAGGACGCCGGGCCGGTCGGGGATGTGCACGCGCACCCGCATCAGCTCGCCCGGCTCGGTGAACTCCTGCGCCAACATCCGCCGCCGGTTGCCGGTCGCCTCGGCGATCCAGCGGGCGAGGTAGCCGGCGTCGCCGGCCGCGAGGGCGTCCTCGAGCTGCTCGACCTTGCGGCGGTGGTCGGCGAGCGCGTCGCGGAGCTCGTCGGCGTTGTCGAGGAAGATGTCGACCCAGATCCGCGGGTTCGCACCGGCCACGCGGGTCATGTCGCGCAGCGAACCGCCCGCGGCGGCGAGCGGCTCGTGTCCGTCCACCCGACTCGCGCCGGCCTGGTTGACGAGCAGGTTCGCGAGCGCGTGCGGCAGGTGGCTGGTGAGCGAGACGAGCCGGTCGTGCGCCCGCGGGTCGACCGCGACCGGCGTCGCGCCCAGCCCGGCGACGAAGCCGTGCACGAGCCGGTAGCGCTCGGGCGCGGTCTCCGGCAGCGGCGACAGGAACCAGGTCGCGCCCTCGAAGAGGTTCGCGCTCGCGTGCCCTGCGCCGCGCGCCTCGGAGCCGCAGACCGGGTGCCCGCCGACGAAGCGTGTCGAGCCCGCCGCCGCCGCGCACACGGACGCCTTCGTCGAGCCGACGTCGGTAACTGTGCACGCTTCCGGAGCCGCCTCGAGCACCGCTGCGACCTGCGCGGCGAGCTGCGCCACCGGCGCCGCGACGACGGCGAGCTCGGTGTCCGCGAGCGCGGCGTCGACGGACGGCGCCTGCTCGTCGACCGCGCCCCGCTCGGCGGCGGCTTCGAGCATCGCCGGATCCGGGTCGTAGCCGGTCACGTGGACGCTCTCGTCCCGCTTCGCCGCGAGGGCGACGGAGGCGCCGATCAGTCCGGTGCCGAGGATGGCCAGCCGCCTGACGGCCATCTCAGGCGGGCGCGGGATGCCAGGCGTCGCGCATGAGCTCGGCGACGTGGAAGGCGAGGTCGAGCGACTGCCGCGCGTTCAGTCGCGGGTCGCAGAGCGACATGTAGTTCGAGGTCAGAGACTCCTCCAGCACCGTGTCCGAGCCGCCGAGGCACTCGGTGACGGCGTCGCCGGTGAACTCGAGATGCACACCGCCCGGCCAGACACCCTCCTCCTGGCAGGCCGCGAAGAACCCTTCGACCTCGTCGACGATCACGTCGAAGCGGCGAGTCTTGATCCCCGTCTCGGTCTTGAACACGTTCGCGTGCATCGGGTCGCAGGCCCAGACGACCGGCTGCTCGGCCTCCCGCACCGCGCGGAGGAGCGGCGGCAGCACCTCGCGCACGCGGCCGGCGCCCATGCGCGAGATCAGCGTCAGCCGGCCTGGCTCGCGCTCGGGGTTGAGCCGCTCGGCGAGCTCGACGACGTCCTCGGCCGTCGCCGTCGGCCCCAGCTTCAGCCCGAGCGGGTTGCGGACGCCGGAGAAGAACTCGACGTGTGCGCCGTCCGGCTGGCGCGTGCGTTCGCCGATCCAGAGCATGTGCGCCGAGCAGTCGTACCAGTCGCCGGTGGTCGAGTCGCGCCGGGTCAAGCCCTCCTCGTAGTCGAGCACGAGGCCCTCGTGGCTCGTCCAGACGTCGACCTGGTGCAGGGACTGGACGGCGGCAAGGTCGATCCCGATCGCGGCCATGAAGTGCAGGGCCCGCTCGATCTCGGATGCGATCCGCGCGTAGCGCTGTCCCTCGGGCGACGACGCCACGAACTCCTGGTTCCACAGGTGCACGCGGGTGAGATCGGCGAAGCCTCCCTTCGTGAACGCGCGCAGCAGGTTCAGCGTCGCCGCCGCCTGGTGATAGGCCTGCACCATCCGGTCGGGGTCGGGCACGCGCGCCTCGGCGGTCGGAGCGTCGTCGTGGACCATGTGTCCGCGGAACGATGGGAGCTCGAGCCCCTCGACCGTCTCGAACGGCGACGTGCGCGCCTTGGCGAACTGGCCCGCGATTCGGCCGACCTTGATCACCGGCGTCGTCGAGCCGTAGATCATCACGGCCGACATCTGCAGCATGATCTTGAGCTTCTCGCGGATGGTCACCGCCGAGAAGTCGTGGAACGACTCGGCGCAATCGCCGGCCTGGAGCAGGAATGCGCGCCCCGCCGCCACCTCGGCCAGCGCCGCCTGGAGCTGCCGCGCCTCGCCGGCAAAGACGAGCGGCGGCATGGTCTGAAGACGCGCCCGAGCAGCCTCGGCAGCACCTTCCTCCGGCCATTCCGGCTGGTGGTGCGCGGGGTAACCGCGCCAGGAGGGCGGCGACCAGGTGGGCGGCGACATCGTCACGGGACCAGTCTAGATGCCGTTTTCCCTGCTACCCTCGGGTGCGTGACTCCCGTCTTCGCAGCAGGTCGCTGGCAGTGGCGCCGCGGGCGAGGCGGGAGCGTGCGCGCGTAGCTCCCTTCTCGTCCGCGTTCCGGACCTGTTCTCGCGGATACTTAAGGAGCGACCAATGCGCATCTTCAGCGGCATCCAGCCCACCGGGCAGAAGCATCTCGGCAACTACATCGGCGGTTTCCGCCAGTACGTGGCGACGCAGGAGCTCGGCGAGGCGTTCTTTTGCATCGTCGACCTGCACTCGATCACGGTCGACTACGACCCGGTCGAGCTGCGGACGGCGACGCTCGACCTCGCCGCGATGCTCTTTGCGAGCGGCCTCGACCCGGCGCGCTCGACGACCTTCGTCCAGAGCCACGTCAAGGCGCACGCGGAGGCGGCGTGGCTGCTCGGCTCGGTGACGAGCTTCGGCGAGTTGCGCCGGATGACACAGTTCAAGGACAAGGGCGACAAGCAGGAGTTCGTGTCGTCGGGCCTGTTCACGTACCCGGTGCTGATGGTGGGCGACATCCTCCTCTACCAGGCAGATCTCGTCCCGATCGGCGACGACCAGCGGCAGCACCTTGAGCTGACGCGGGACGTCGCCGCCCGCTTCAACCAGCGGTTCGGCGAGACGTTCACGATCCCGGACGGCAAGTACCCGGAAATCGGCGCGCGAGTCATGGATCTCCAGGAGCCGGAGAACAAGATGTCGACGACCGGCGGGACGCAGATGGGGACCGTGCTCGTCGCCGACTCGCCGGACGTGATCCGCAGGAAGTTCAAGGTTGCTGTCACGGACTCCGGGCGCGACGTGAAGCGTGACTCTGACAAGCCGGGCGTCTCGAACCTGATCGACATCATGTCCGTGGCCGAAGGCGTGCCGCCGGAGGAGATCGAGAGCCGCTACGACGGGCAGGGGTACGGGCAGTTCAAGTCCGACGTGGCCGACGCGGTCGTCGCGTTCCTCGAGCCGGTGCGGCTGCGGTACGAGGAGCTGTCGAAGGATCCGGGCGAGCTCGAGCGGCTCCTCAAGCAGGGCGCCGAGCAGGCGGCGGCAGCGTCCGCGCCGACGCTCGAGGCCATGTACGACCGGATGGGCTTCGTCCGGCCCTGACCCAGCACGTGCAGCGCGCCGTTCTGATCGCCGCGACGTTCGGGTTGACGGCGATCGCCGGCGTGCTGCACTACGCGACCGACGAGCCGGTGGCGACGTTCGTCGTCTGCGCGATCGCGCTCGGCGGCCTCGCCTGGCTCGTCGCGCTCGGAACCGAGTCGCTCGGCTCGCACGTCGGGCCGGCGGCGACCGGTGTGCTCCAGTCGACGCTCGGCAACCTGCCGGAGCTCTTCGTCGTCCTGTTCGCGTTGTCGGCGGGCGAGACCGTCGTGGCGCAGACGTCGATCCTCGGCTCGCTGTTCGCGAACGCGCTGCTCGTGCTCGGGCTTTCGATCGTGGCCGGCGCGCGGGTCGCGGACGACAGCTGTATGCGCTTCGGAGCCCGGCTGCCGAACGACACGGCCGTTCTGACGCTGCTCGCCGTCTTCCTGATCACCGTCCTCGGCGTCTCCGACCGCGTCGGAGACCGCGCCAGCCACCACACGCTTGCGATCTCGATCGTCGGCGCGATCGTGCTGCTCCTGATCTATGCGTCCTGGCTCCCTGGGTACATCCGCCGCGACGCGGCGGCACATGAGCCGGCGGAGAGCCAGCTGCCGCTTGCGCCCGCCCTGGTGCTGCTGGCCGCGGCCGGAGTCGGCGCAGCGCTCGTGTCGGACTGGTTCATCTCCGCGCTCGACCCGGCGGTGAAGTCGCTCGGCATCTCGAAGGCGTTCACGGGGATCGTCATCGTCGGCATCGCCGGGAATGCCGTGGAGAACGCCGTCGGCGTCTCGCTCGCAGCGCGCGGGAAGAGCGACCTGGCGCTGTCCGTGGTCAAGAACTCGGTGTCGCAGATCGCGGTGTTTCTCTACCCGGTGCTGGTGCTCGCGTCGTTGTTCTTCGCAACCCGGCTGACGTTCGTCGTCAACCCGGTGCTGACGGTGGCGCTGGCGCTGACCGCGATCGCGGTGTGGGCGATCACCGGCGACGGGAAAGCGGCAGCCTTCGAGGGCTGGGCCCTCGTCGGCCTCTACGTCATCCTCGCCGCGCTGACCTGGTACGAGTAGCCTCGCGCAGGGTCGCAACCTCGGCGGGCGTGAGCTCGCGCCAGCGGCCCGGCTCCAGACCGTCGAGCGTGAGGCCAGCGTAGGTGCTGCGATGGAGCGCGCTGACCGGGTGGCCGACCGCGGCGAGCATGCGCTTGACCTGGTGCTTCCGGCCCTCGTGGATCGTCACCTCGACTCGCGAGGGGCCGAGACGTCGGGCGTGGGCCGGCGCCGTGCGGCCGTCTTCGAGTTCGACGCCCTCCCTCAGCGCGCGCAAGGCCTCGTCGGACGGCTCGCCCTCGACGTCGGCCTCGTAGACCTTGGCGACCTCGTAGCGCGGGTGGGCGAGCCGGTGTGCGAGGTCGCCGTCGTTCGTGAGCAGGAGCGCGCCGGTCGTGTCGGCGTCGAGCCGGCCGACCGGGACGATCCGCGGCTCGTGCGGGACGAGCTGGACGACGGTCGGCCGCCCGCCCGGGTCCCGCGCGGTCGTGACGACTCCGGGCGGTTTGTGGAGGAGCAGATACGCGAGCCGCTGCTTCTCGACCGGGCGGCCGTCGACTTCGACGCGGTCGTTCGCGGACACGAACGTGTTGAGCTGCCCCGGTTCGCCGTTGACGCGCACCCGACCGGCTTTGATCAGCTCGTCGGCCCTGCGGCGCGAGGCGACTCCGGCCCGGGCGAGGTAGGCGTTCAGCCGCATGGTTGTGCAGATGTTGTTGCAATTGCGTTTCCCATGCCCGCGCATTTTCTCGTTACGCTCGTTGCGGGGAGGAGGTCAGGGGTACCAGAGGTGATGACCCTCGAAGACGTGTCCGGCGAAGACGTGTCCGTCGGTCAGTACAGCGCGGCAGCGAGCCGGCGGCGGTACGTCGTCGCGAGCGGGTGGTCCTGGCCGAGTTCAGTGAAGATCGCCACCATCAGCTCGCGAATCCGGTCGCGCCGCTCGCGTTCTGCGGCCTGCGCCTCTTCGAGGAGCAGCGCCAGCGCCCGTTCGTGGTCACCGGCCTCGAGCGCGGCCAGCACCTCCGGCTCCTCGCCCGACTCGCGCAGCTCCTCGACCAACTGCTCGGCCGCGGTCGGCCCGCTCAGCGCGTCGAGGAAGTCCGCCACGCCCTGCGCCGACAACGCACCCACGAACTCGGAGACCACCTGGCCGTTCCGGAACGCCTTCACCGCGGGGATGCCGCGGATCCCATAGTGGCTCGCGATGTTCGGGTTCGCGTCGACGTCCAGCTTCGCGAGCTCGAGCGCACCCTTTCGGGCCTCCGCCTCGCGCTCGAGCACAGGCGCGAGCGCCTTGCACGGCCCGCACCACTCCGCCCAGAAGTCGACCACGACCGGCAGCTCGTGCGACCGCTCGACGACGTCGGTGTAGAAGGTCTCGTCGGTGACGTCCGGCGCCATGCCCTCACGCTAGCGACCGGACGACGGCTCAGGCCCCGCGCTGCGCCGCCACTGCTTCGAGCCGCCCGCGGATCGCCTCGGCGTCGTCCCCGAGGTCGTCGAGCCGCGGCAGCGCCGAGAGACTCTGGAGCCCGAAGACGCGCTCGAACAGCTCCGTGGTCCGGTACCGCACCGCACCACCGACGCCCGGCTCGCGTCCCGCCTCGGCCAGCAACCCGCGCTCGATGAGACCGGCAACGACTGTTTCTGCCGCCACTCCGCGCAGCCGCGCAAGCTCGGGCCGGGACACAGGCCCGAGATACGCCACCACGGCGAGCGTCTCGAGCGCCGCCTGCGACAGCGCGCGCTCGACCGGCCGCTCGATCAGACGCGCGCACGCGGCCGCCTCGTCACGAGACGCCCGGAACGCGTAGCCGCCGGCGACGTGCTCGAGCACGATTCCACTCCGCCCCTCGTCGAAGCGCTCGGCGAGCAGCTCCAGGGCCGACTCGACGCGTTCCTCCTCGTCGTCGGCCGCCTCTGCCAGCTCGGAGACGCTCAGCGGCGTCGACGCGACCACGAGCAACGCTTCCAGCGTCTTCGCGAGCCCTTCGACCGGGCTCGACGTGATCAGGCGGAACGGGCGTTGCTCCACTCGGTACTCCTTTCGACATCGGGGCGGGAAACCCTGATCGGGGCGAACGGCGCCGCCTGCTCGAGCCGGATCTCGTTCGACTTCCGCAGCTCGAGGACGGCGAGGAACGCCGCAGCCTGCTCCAACCGCGACAGACCGTCCAGCTCGGCATCGAGCATGAACGCACGCCGCCTGCGCAGCGTCGCCCGGAAGCGCTCCAGAAAGCGCTCGATCGGCGGGAAGCGGAGGCCCATGTGGGCGAGGGAAAGCTGCGGCGGCTCCTGCGAGAGGCGTCGCATCGCCTCGGCGAGGTCGACGGGCCGGCCGGGAGCCAGCGGTCGCTCCGGTTTCTCGGCCAGCGGCGCCGGGCCGATGCGGAAGTAGCGGTCCGACTCGTGCTCGAGCCGCTCCGAGAGCCAGGCCGCCGCCGCCTTGATGCGCCGGTACTCCTCGAGGCGCCGCGCGAGCTCCTCGGCCGCCTCCTCGGGGTCGAGCTCGGAGAGGTCGACCTCCTCGTCCGGGAACAGGTCGCGCGCCTTCAGCTCGAGCAGCGACGCGACCAGCACGAGGAACTCGCCGCATCCCTCCAGGTCGAGCCGCTCCTGCGCTGCCAGCCGCTCGACGTACGCGACCACGATGTCCGCCACGTCGACCTCGCCGAGCGCCAGCTCCTCGCGGAGCACGAGCGTCAGCAGCAGGTCGAACGGGCCTTCGAACGTGTCGAGGTCGAGGTCGAGCTCCGGGGCGCGCATCTGGATCAGGCTAACTTCGCCGGCGGACGCGCCTCCCCTGGCGAACGGCCGAACTGGAGCCAGACGAACGCCACTGACGCAGCGAGGAACACGACCAGCGAGACCCAGAAGTTGATCCGCTCGCCGAGGAAGTGGTGCGACGGGTCGACCCGCATCAGCTCCTCGAACGTGCGGCCGAACGTGTACCAGGCGACGTAGAGACAGAACAGCGCCGGTGGCCGGATCTTGAAGCGGCGGTCGACGAGGAGCAGCATGCCGACGCCGGTCAGGTCCCACAGCGACTCGTAAAGGAAGGTCGGCTGGAAGGTCGGCTGGTCGGCGTACTGGGCGGGCCGGTGAGCCAGGTCGATCTCGAGGCCCCACGGCAGCTTCGTCGGGCCTCCGAACAGCTCCTGGTTCCAGTAGTTGCCCCAGCGCCCGATCGCCTGGGCGAGCAGCAGGCCTGGTGCGACGCAGTCCATCATCAGCGTCACGCTCGCGCCTGCGCGATGGACGACGTAGGCACCGGCGAGAACGCCGAACGTGATCCCACCCCAGATGCCGAGCCCGCCCTGCCAGACGGCGAACGGCCCCCACCAGTTGTGCGGAACCTCGTCCCAGCTCGTGACGTCGTGATAGAGCCGCGCGCCGACGACGCCGGCGGCAACGCCCCACAGCGCGGCCCGGTAGACGAGATCCCACGTTCCGCCGTGCCGGGTCCACCGGTAGCCGGTGAGCGCGATCGCCGCGACGATGCCGAGCAGCAGCATCACGCCGTACATGTGGATCGTGAACGGTCCGAGGTGCAGGTTGCCGGTCGACGGTGACGGGATCGAGGCGGGGATCACGCCCGCGGATTGTGTCAGCACGGGGGAAACGTCCGGTTTCCCCCGTGAGCCCCCTTCCCTAGTCGGCACCACAACGTCCGTAGCGGCCGACGCCGGCAACGCCGGCATCGGCGGCGGATGCCGCGCGACACGACGGGATCGAGGCTGGCGCTACCGGCGGGAAGGAGCCTCGAGCGCGAGCCGCGCGACCGACTTAGAGAAGAATCTGCATCGCGACGTCCTGCGGACAGCCGCGTTCAAGCAGCGCGATGGCGCGGTGAAGGTCGACGGCGGACGAGGCGGCGAGCACCGCGGCGGCGCTCAGGTCGTAGCCGGCCCGCTCGAGCTCCTCGGCGCGCCAGCGAGAGACGCGCTCGTTCTCGGTCTCGACGTGCTCGTGGACTTCGGTGGTCGACATTCCCTTACCTCCAATGGTGTCTGACTCTTGTTCGTCTCGCGACCCCCATTGGATGTCCCCCGAACGAGGGATCGGGTCGCTCAAGAACGGCTCAGCCGGAGCCGACAGAGCGCGCGATCCTGAGTGCCTGCTGCCTTGTCAAACGGCCCTCGAGGCGGTACGTGACCCCGTCGTGCAGCCAGAGCAGCGCGTTCCCGGCGAGGCGCGGCTGGCCGAAGAAGTCCGAGAACACGTGGTCGCCCTCGAGCCAGAGGCCGGGATCCCCGCCGACCACCACCCGGTCCACCGGCTGGGTCGCCGAGATGATCTTTCGGAACACGCCGAATCGCGTCTCCTCGAGCCGGAGCCGGACCGGACGGCCGTAGACGGCGAGAAACGCCTGGTGGGAGGGATCGACGTACAGCCGCGGCGCCGAGCCGAGGTTCGGGAGACGAGGCCGGAAGCCGAGGACGCGCTCGGCGCCGTCGAGCGTCGTCCGGGAGCCGTAGACCTCCGGGTTCGCCCGGACGGACGGGAGGTGGTCGACCCGGACGATGCTCACCCCCTCCAGCCCGAAGAAACGGAGGATCGCCGACCGTGCAGGCGGGACCGCGAACGCGATGCCGACGGCGACTGCCGCCGCGACTGCGATCGCGACGGCAATCCGAAGCCGGGGGCGGCGCGACCGCGTCCCGAGCCGCGCCTCCACGGCCGGCCAGAGGTCGCGCTCGGCGGGGAGCTCGACGTAGGCGGCGAGGCCGCGCAGCTCGCGGTCGAGCTCAGCCATCGGTGCCCTCCGGCAGCTCGGCGCGCAGCCGTTCGAGCGCACGCACCAGCCGCGACTTGACCGTGCCGCGCCGCACACCGAGCGCAGCGGCGGTCTCCTCTTCCGACAGCTCGAGCAGGTAGCGGCAGGAGAGAACGAGCCTGTGGTCGTCCCCGAGTCGGCCGAGCGCCTCGAGGAGCTCGGCGCGCCGCTCGGCCGAGACGACCGCCGCCTCGGGGGACGGGGCCGCGTCCCCCGGGGCCGCGTCCGCCGCGGCGCGGAGCACTGCCGCCTGCCGCCGTCCCGCCGCACGCCGCCGGTTCCGCGCCTCGTTGGCCACGATCCGTAGGAGCCAGGGCCGAAACGGTGCGTCCGGCCGGAAGCGGCCGAGCGCGCGATACGCCTTCAGGAACGCGTCCTGCGCTGCCTCCTGGGCATCGGACGAGTCGCCGGCGAACAGGTAGGCGGTTCTGAGCGCGATCCCCTGGTGTCTTCGCACGAGCTCCTCGTAGGCGGCGACGTCGCCGCGCTTCGCGCACGCGACGAGCTCCCTGTCGGCACGTGGCCGGCCCACCACACCGCTAGTACACCGGAAGCTAGGCTCCCGTTCCATGCCACGGCCGGTCGGGATCAACCACGTGGCCGTCGAGGTGACCTCGATCGACGAGGCGCTCGCGTTCTTCGAGCAGCTGTTCGGCGAGCTGACGCTTCGCGGTAGCAGCGGCTCGATGGCGTTCGTCGACCTCGGAGACCAGTTCATCGCGCTGTCCGCAGGCAGGCACCAGCCGCCAGACGCGGAGCGACACATCGGCCTCGTCGTCGACGGGCGCGAGGAGACCCTCGAGCGCGCCCGCGCCGCCGGCGCGCGGATGATCGGCGACAACGACTTCCTCGACCCGTCCGGCAACCACTGGCAGATCGTCGACTACCGCGACGTGCAGTTCACGAAGACGCCGCGGATCCTCCAAGGGATGGGCCTGGCCGATCTCGACAAGTCCGACCGGGCGCTAGGCGAGCTGCGCGCCAAGGGCCTGGCCGACTAGTCTCCCGGCAACGTGTCGCTGAAGGACATCTTCCGCCGCTGGTCACGGGAGCGCGACCAGGAGACGGTCGAGTTCGCCCAGGAGGGCATCGCCCCCGAGGACGAGGTCGAGGCGGTCGAGGAGCGCGTCGAGCACCACCGGCACCCGGACGATCAGGCCCCTCCGGCAGAAAACTAGGTGACGGCTGCCTCGCCGAGGAGCGCCTTCACCTCGGCGTAGAAGTCCGGCACCGGCGCGACGCGGTAACCGGGGCCGAGCTCGAGCGTCCGCATGCCCTCCGAGGTCTCGAGCGCGAGCACGACCTTCGCCTCGCCGGGGAAGTCCTTCACGACGTGCGAGAGGTCGCGCACGATGCCGGCCGGTGCGCGGCGGGCGTCGACCTTGAGCCGCACGAGCTCGGCCGGGCGGGACTCCTCGAACTCGGCGACCTCGATCGCGATCAGCTTCGTCTCGCCCTCCTGCTTGTGGTCGACACGGCCCCTGACGACGAGGATGCGGTCGGCCTCGAGCAGCTCGCGCGACGCGGCGTAGACCGAGTTGAACACGACGATCTCGGCGCCGCCGGTGAGGTCGTCGAGCCGTGCGAAGACCATCGGGTCGCCCTTCTTCGTCGTCAGCTGCTTGAGCGTCGAGACGATGCCGCCGATCGTCACCACCTCGCCGTCGCGACGGCGTTCGAGCTCGGCGAGCGGCAGGTCGACGCGGCGACGAAGCTGGTCGCGGACCCGGTCGAGCGGGTGTTCGGAGACGTAGAGGCCGAGCGTCTCCTTCTCGAGCCGGAGCAGCTCGCCCTTCTCGTACTCCTCGGCCGCGATCGGCGGGTGGTGCCGCTCGCGCGGCGCCTCCGGCTCGTCACCGAGCGTGTCGAAGATCGACGACTGGCCCGCCAAACGGTCGGCCTGCTGGCGCCCGCCCCACGACAGCGCGTTCTCGAGCACCTCGAACATGCCGCGCCGCGACGCACCGGTCGAGTCGAGCGCTCCGCACTTGACGAGCGATTCCAGCGCACGTTTGTTGACCACCTGCGGGTCGACACGGTCCGTGAACTGCCAGATCGACGTGAAGGCGCCGCCCTCCTCGCGTGCCGCCACGATCGCGCGACACGCCGCCTCGCCCACGTTCTTGACCGCGTTCAGGCCGAAACGGATCTTCCCCTCGACGACGGCGAAGTCGACCTGTGACACGTTCACGTCGGGCGGGAGCACCTCGATGCCGATCTCGCTGCACGCGTTAACGTAGAACGGCACGCGGTCCTTGGTGTTCATCACGGACGAGATCAGCGCGGCCATGTACTGCGCCGTGTGGTGCGCCTTCAGGTACGCGGTGCGGTAGGCGATCAGCGCGTAGCAGGCCGAGTGCGCTTTGTTGAACGAGTAGTCCTTCGACTGCTGCATGTCGGCCCAGAGCTGCTGCGTGACGCTTTCGCTCGTCCCGGACGCGGCGCAGCCCTCCCGGAACTTGCCCTCGAGCGACGCCATCAGCTCGTGGACCTTCTTGCCGATCGCGTAGCGCAGGGTCTCCGCCTCGGCAGGCGTGAAGCCGGCGATCTGCTTGGCGATCTGCATGTACTGCTCCTGGTAGACGCAGATCCCGTACGTGCCCTTCGTGATCTCCTCGAGGCGCGGGTCGATGTACGTGACCTGCTCCTGGCCGTTCTTGCGGCGCGCGTAGCCGGGGATGTACGCCATCGGCCCCGGCCGGTAGAGGGCGCTGAGCGCGATCAGATCCTCGAACTCGGTGGGCTTGATCTGCCGCAGCGCCTCGCGCATGCCGGACGACTCGAACTGGAACACCCCGGTGGCGTCACCGCGGGCGAGCATCTCGAACGTCTTCCTGTCGTCGAGCGAGATCTCGTCGATGTCGAACGCGCCGCCGATCAGCTCGACGGTCTGGTCGATGACGTCGAGGTTGCGCAGGCCGAGGAAGTCGATCTTCAGGAGTCCGAGCGCGACGACGTCGTGCATCCCGAGCTGCGTCACGACCTCCATGTCGGAGCCCTTCTGCTGCAGCGGGACGACATCGGTGAGCGGCCGGTCGGCGATGACGACGCCGGCTGCGTGGATCGAGTCGGCGCGGACGAGCCCCTCCAGCGGCTTCGCCAGGTCGACGATCTCGCGGACGACCGGGTCGGCGTCGTAGGCGGCGCGAAGCTCCTGGCCGGGTTTGAGGCTCTCCTCGAGGTAGACCTTGGGACCCTCGGGAATGAGCTTCGCGATCTTGTCGACCGTGCCGTACGGGATCTCGAGGACCCGGCCGGCGTCCCGGACGGCGGCGCGGGCCATCATCGTCGAGAAGGTGATGATCTGCGCGACTCGGTCGCGGCCGTACTTCTCCGCGACGTAGTTGATGACACGGTCACGCCCGGCGACGGCGAAGTCGATGTCCATGTCCGGTAGGTCCTTGCGGGCCGGGTTGAGGAAGCGCTCGAACAGGAGGCCGTACCGCATCGGGTCGACGTCGGTGATGTTCAGGCAGTAGGCGGCGAGGCTGCCGGCCGCGGAGCCGCGTCCCGGCCCGACGGAGATCCCGTTCCGCTTCGCGAAGTTGACGAAGTCGGAGACGATCAGGAAGTAGTCGGCGAAGCCCATCTCGCGGACGGTCTTGAGCTCGAACTGCAGCCGCTCGCGCAGCTCGGGCGTCTCCTTCCCGTACCGCTCGACGAGGCCGGCCTCGCACTGCTCGACGAGCTCGTCGAACGCGTCCTTGCCCTCGGGCAGCGGGAACTTCGGCAGCAGGATCTTGCCGAGCTCGATCTCGACCGAGCAGCGCTCCGCGATCTCGAGCGTGCGCGCGAGCGCGTCCGCATGCCCAGGGAAGTCGGTCGCCATCTCCTCCGCGGTCTTGAAGTAGAACTGGTCGGTGTCGAACTTCCAGTGGTTCGGGTTCTTGAGCGAGTCGCCCGACTGGATGCAGAGCAGCGCCTCGTGCGAGTACGCGTCCTCGTGCCGGAGGTAGTGGACGTCGCCGGTCGCGACAAGGGGCAGGCCGGTTTCGGCGGCGAGTTTCGCGAGCAGCGGGTTGATGCGCGCCTGCTCGGCGAGGCCCGCGTTCTGGATCTCGACGTAGGTGGAGTCGCGCCCGAAGATCTGGACGAGACGGTCGAGGTCGGCTGCCGCGTCGTCGGGCCGGTTCTCCTCGAGCGCGCGCGAGACGCGACCGGAGAGGCAGCCGGACAGGCACACGAGTCCCTTGGCATGGCGGTCGAGCAGCTCCCAGTCGACCCGCGGCTTGTAGTAGTAGCCCTCGAGGTAACCGAGCGAGGAGAGCTTGATCAGGTTCGAGTAGCCCTCGTGCGACTCGGCCAGCAGCGTCAGGTGCGCGTAGCCCTTCGCCTGGGCACGGCGATCGTCCGCGAGGTAGACCTCGCAGCCGACGATCGGCTTCACGCCCTGCTTGCCCGCCTCCCGGTAGAGCTCGACCGAGCCGGCGAGCGAGCCGTGGTCCGTGAGCGCCACGGCCGGCATCTCGAGCTCGGCAGCGCGGGCCGCCAGCTCGGGAATGCGGCAGGCTCCGTCGAGGATCGAGTACTCGGAGTGGACGTGGAGATGGACGTACGTCGCGGCCACGGGGAGGGTCATTGTCGCACCGCAGTCGGCCGTGACCGACATTCGGGGGCGAGCGAGTCCTTTCAGGTCGCGCAAACCTTCCGATAGCCCACCCCGGGCACGAACTGACGCCACTCGGCCTGCGTCAGGTCGCGGCCGGCGACCCGGCAGAAGTCGGACCGGATGACGGCCGCCGCACCGGAGCCTGACGGAAGCGGGCGCCAGAGGCGGACGGTTCCGTCGTCGCCGGCGACCGCGAGCGTCTCCCCATTCGCGCTGAACGCGAGCGCCTCGCTGTTCGACACGTTCGGCAGTCCGGTGCCGAGCTGGAGTCCCGTCGCCACGTCCCACAACCGGACCACACGATCGAAGCCGACCGTCGCGAGCGTCTTCCCGTCGGGACTGAACGTGGCCGCCTCCACCCTCGACCCCTGCGCCATCCGGGGAACAACGTCTCGGCCGTCCACGAGCCGTCTGATCCGGATGACGCCGCTCACACCGCCTTCTGCGACAGTCGCGGCGTCCGGGCCGAAGGCGACCGTCTGACTCGCGTCGATCCCATGCTCGATTCTGCTCGGAAGCTGCCTCCCGTCCGGTAGCGACCAGACCCGGACACCGCCGGTCGAACCGGCAGACCGGAGCGTCCGCTCGCCCTCGAAGGACAGTGCGATCGCGTGGCTCGAAGGAGTTCCGTGCCGCATTCGGGGCCTCATCTCCTTCCCGTCGGAAACCCGCCAGACTCGGATGTACCCGTCCCAGCCGGCCGAGGCGATCAGCCTTCCGCTGGGACTGAAGGCGAGCGCGCTGACCACGGCGCCCTGGATCAAAGGAGGGCCGACCCGCTTGTGCGTCTTGGCGTTCCACAACCGGACGCCGCCGTACCCGCCGGAGGCCAGGAGCGAGCCGTCCGGGCTGAACGCGAGCGCGAGCACGCGCACCGACTGCGCCGGCCACGATCTCGCAGGGCGTCCGGTCGCCGATTCCCACGTGTGGATCCGCTCGTCGTCGCCCGACGCCGCGAGCATCTGTCCGCCGGGCTGGAACGCGACGGCGAAGACGCTCTTCCCCGGCGGCTGCGAAGCTTCTACGTCGAGGTCCCCGCCCACGCGCCAGATCCGGATCGTCCCGGATTCGGTGCCGGCGGCGACGGCGGAGCCAGTACGGTCGAAGGCGACTCCGTCGTTGCCTGCGAAGTCACCCAGGCTCGACGGAGCCGATACGTCCGCGCCTGTCGCAGCGTCGCGCCGCCGGACGACGCCGTCGCCGGTCACGGAGACGAGCGTGCCGTCCGGGGCGAACGCCACCGCGACGACTCCGGCGCCGGGCAGGTAGGTCTCGCTGAGGGTCGACGGCGCTGAATCCGGCTGTTCCAGGTTCCATACGGTCATGCTGGCGTCCTGGGCGCCCGCGGCGAGCAGGCGATCGCCCGGCCCGAACGCGACGGACACGACCCGCGAGTTGCCGTTCGTCGGGAGGATGCGTAGGACGCGGCCATCCGTGTCCGCAAGCGTGACCGAGCCGTCGAGTCCGCCGATCGCGAGGAGGCGACCGTTGCCGCTGAACGAGAGGGTTTCGACACCGCCGGCGGTCGAGGTCGTCCTGAGCCGGCGAACAGAGTCGCCACGGAGATCGACCACGGAGACCGTCCCGTCTATGCCTGCTGCGGCGAGATACCGACCGTCGGGGCTGAATGCGAGACCATCGAACCCGTCCACCTGCAGCGTCGTCCGGAGACGCCGCGACGGGACGTCCCAGAGCTGCACGCTGGCCCCCATCAGAGCAAGGGTTCGCCCGTCCGGGCTGAGCGCAACGGCGAACACGGCGCCGTGGCCCGACCGGAACGGCGGGCCGCGCTCACGTCTGGTCCTCACATCCCAGAGCCGGGCGGTGCCGTCCTCGGCAACCGACACCAGCGTGTTGCCGTCTTGACTGAACGCGACGTGCTCGTCGGCGCCGAGGTGGCCGCGGAGCAGCGCCTTCAGGCCGCGCGTCTTCGCGAGAGCGTCGACGAGGACGCCACGCGTCTGCGCCGCGGGGATCGATGACAACCGGTAAGCCGCGAGGCCCAGAAGCAGGCCGAGGTCGGGCTGGGTGGCAAGCACGTTGTCGGCTTCGGCCCCTGCGGCCTGCAAACTCGCGCGACGCGTTTCCGACTGCGCTCGATCCTTCTCGCCCAACGCGACGATGCCGAGGATGAGTGCAGCCGCGGCCAGCAGACCGAGACCGACGCCCGCGGTCCATGCGATGCGTACGGTCCGCCGGTGCTGCCTCACCTCCTCGCCGGCGATCTCGTCCTTCGGGACGCCATGGATCGTCGCCGCGAGATCGGCGATGGCGTCCCGGAAGCCCGGGTAGGCGAGCGAGAGCGACTCGGAGGTCCGCGCCCAGCGAAGATCCACGTAGCGAGGCTGGTCGTCGAACATTCCGCGCAGCATCGGCGTCAAGGCTGTCGTCGTCGACCAGTCGAAGTCGTTCGCCTCGGTGCTCCAGCTGATCTCGCCGCCGGTCAGCGCGATCAGCAGGTACGGCCGCCGGACGTCCCGTCCGCACCAGTGGCCAACCTCTTTCGTCACCCACGGCGAGGCGGCCGATTCAGGGGACGCGAGCAGGATCAGGTAGCGGGAGCTGTCGAGCGCCTCGACGATCGTCGACCAGAGACTGGGTTGGGCCGAGAGGCTCGCGTCGTCCCGGAACACGCGCAACGCACGCGCACGGAACCACGGCTTGGCGAAGCGTTGGAGTCCACGCTGGACTGCAACCGCGAGATGGCCGTCCGCAGCTCGGTTGTAGGAGATGAACGCGTGGTACGCCCGATCTGCCGGCTTCGGAGCCGCTCCGAACCGCGGCAGCCTCAGCCTGCGGCGGATTCCGCTCGCGCGGACTGGCGGGTGACCACGGGTGCCGGACACGCTCGTCCGGGCGATTCTCCCATCCTCGTCTGGCTCGTCAACCGGCGCGGTCGCGGGCCCGCGCGAGGCGGGCGGTGGAGCGCGCGGCGCGCATCGGCTCCGGCGTTCGCATCTGGCCGGTGACCGAGAGGACGATCTCGACGGCGGTCTCCGGCATCGTCCGCCAGGCGGCGTGCACGCAGATCGGTCGCGCGCCGCGCTTCGTCCGCAGGAGGTAGCCCACCTTCTCGCCGTCGATCTCGAGCGGCGACGCCGACCCGCGATCCGGCTCCGGCTCCTCTCCGCGCGACAGCAACGGCCGGTCGGTCAGCCCCACGCTCGGCACGCCGAGCACGGCGCCGAGCTGGAGCGCCAGCCCGGCGCGACGCGGATGGTCGCGACCCGTGGCGTCGACGAGGAGCACGTCGGGAAGCGACGGCAGCGCGCGGACTGCAGCCTCGAGCAGCGGCCCTTCGCGGAGCGCGAGCATCCCCGCCTCGTATCCGGCCGGACTGACGGCGCTCGTCACCGCGACCTCCGCCCCGTAGGCCGCGGCCGCCCAGCCCACGTCCTCGGCCTGCCCCGTCCCCGGACGGGCCTGCGCGAAGCAGACGTAGCAGGCGCCGACCGTGAAGCGTCCGGTCGGGCGCCACGGCGTCCACGGCTCGGCCGCGAGCGCCGCCTGCACCCGGACGAGCTCGTCCGAGGTGGTCGGCCAGCCGGCGGCTGGCCGTTCGTCATGCCTGTGGTCGTTCGTCAGCGTCGCCTGGAGCCAGCGATTCGGCCCGGCGACGGTCGCCGAGCGGAGAGCGTGTTCGGAGTTAAGTGGTCTCGCTTGTCTTCGACGACTTCTTCTTCTTCCAGAAGAAGACGACGCCGAGGACGGCGGCGATGAAAGCGGACTTCTTGTTCAGAAACCTCATGAGAGCTCCTTTCGTCGGGAGGAGGCTAACGCGCTCCGGGGCGGCGCGCTAGGCGGGCGTTGCAGCCTTTCGCTTGGGAGGAAGGTGAATGGCGCGGCCGAGGGCGACGAGGCCGGCTTCCTTGATCGCCTCGGAGAGCGTCGGGTGCGGCGCCATGCCGTCCGCGACGGTCTCGACCGTCGCCTCCGCGTCGAGCGCGACGACGCCGGCCTCGATCAGGTCGGTGGCGTGGTTGCCGACGATCACCAGCCCGAGCAGCTCGCCGTAGCGCGTCTCGTGGATCGACTTGACCCAGCCGACGGTCTCGTTCTGCATCACGGCTCGCGCATTCGCGACCCACGGGAACATGCCGGTCGCCACGTTGTCCCCGTGCTGCTCGCGCGCCGCAGCTTCGGTCAGGCCGACGCCCGCGATCTCCGGGTCGGTGTAGATCGGGCGCGGCACGGCGCGGTCGCCCATCACGGCCTCGTGGCCCATCGCGTTCTCGGCGGCGATCTCGCCCTCACGGAACGCGGTGTGCGCGAGCTGCCAGTAACCGGCGCAGTCGCCGACGGCGTAGATGTGCGGGACGGTCGTGCGGCGGTGCTCGTCGGCGGCGATGCCCTTGCGCGGGTCGAGCTGGACGCCGATCTCCTCGAGACCGAGCCCCTCGACGAGCGGGCCGCGGCCGACCGCGACCAGCATCAGGTCGGCGTCGACGGTCTCGCCGTCGCCGAAGTGGACGGTCAGGTGCGTGCCGTGGTCGTCGACCTGCGTGCACTGCTTGCCGAGGTGCATGGTGATGCCGCGCCGCTTGAACTGCTTCGCGAGCTCCTTCGTCGCGTCCGCGTCCTCCTGCGGGATCAGCGTCGGCAGCATCTCGACGATCGTCACCTCGGAGCCGAAGCGCTGGAAGATCGAGGCGAACTCGCAGCCGATGATGCCGCCGCCGAGGACGACAAGGCGCCCGGGCACCTCCTGCTGCGCGAGCAAGCCCGTCGAGTCGACGCACTTCGGCGAGTCGAGGCCGGGGATCGGCGGCCGGAGCGGGAACGAGCCGGTGGCGACGATCGCGCTGCGGAAGGTGACGTCCTCCCCACCCTCGACGGCGATCGTGTTCGCGTCCTTGAAGTGGCCGACGCCCTTGACCCATTCGACGCCGAACGCCTTGAAGAGGTGCGCGACGCCGGACGTCATCTGCTTGGAGACGCCGTTCTTCCACTCGTTGGCAGCGGCCATGTCGAGGCGCGGCTCGCCGACCTGGACGCCGAACTTGGCGAAGCTCTCCTCCGCGTCCTTGATCGAGTGCGCGGTCTGCACCCACGCCTTGGTCGGGATGCAGCCCACCCGCAGGCAGGTGCCGCCGAGCTCCGGCTCCTTCTCGATGCACACGGCTTTCGCGCCGAGCTGGGCCGCTCTGATCGCGGCCGTGTAGCCGCCCGGCCCGCCGCCGAGGACGGCAACGTCACAGTCCATTGGTTCCCTCTCCCGAGATCGCTTGGCTTCCCTTGCGATCCTAGCGGGGCAGGGTGGCTCAGCCGCCGTGAGAGGGAGTGGACAGCGCGACCAGGATCGCGGCCACCACCGGAGCGGCGAACGCGAGGAGCGCGACGACCTTGCGTGCTCGCTGGGGCTTCGCGTACATGCCTGCAGCTTCGTGTCCCGCGGCCGTTTCGGCGGTGGTGCGGGCATGCGTCCCACGGTGCGGCTAGCCGTACCGGTCGTGAGAAGATCGTGGAGTGATCGACCCGCTCTCGCGCTGGCAGCCGCTCGGCGACAAGCCGGACTACGCGGGGCTGCTCACGTTCGCCGGCGCGCCGTACACAGAGGATTCCGGCCGAGCTCGCGGGTGTGGACGTGGCGATCGTGGGCGCGCCGGTGGACGACCTCGTCTCCGACCGGCCCGGCGCCCGCTTCGGGCCGCGGGCGATCCGGGCGGCGAGCTGTCCGCCGGGGCCGCACCTGGAGGCAGGCGTCGACGCGTTTCGCGCGCTGCGGATCGTCGACTTCGGCGACGCGGCCGTGATCCCCGCCGACCCGGCGGCGAGCCGCGTGGCGATCGCCCGGATCGTCGGCGAGGTCGCGGACGCGAGTGCAATCCCGGTCACGCTCGGCGGCGACCACTCGATCACCGAGCCGGAGATCGAGGCGCTCGCCGAGCGTCACGGCCCGCTCGGACTCGTCCACTTCGACACGCACACGGACACCGGCACCGAGGTCTTCGGCGTCGAGCGCTCGCACGGGACGCCCATGTACCGGCTCGTCGCAGCAGGCCGCGTCGACCCGCACCGTTACGTCCAGATCGGGCTGCGCGGCTACTGGCCCGGCGAGGCGGAGTTCGCGTGGCAGGCGGAGCGCGGGATCTCGAGCTTCTTCATGCACGACGTTCGCGAGCTCGGGATCCGGGCCGTGGTCGAGCGCGCGCTCGAGGTGGTCGGCGCCGGGCCGGCCTTCCTGACAGTGGACGTCGACGTGCTCGACCCGGCGTTCGCGCCCGGAACGGGCACGCCGGAGCCGGGCGGCATGACGTCCGCCGATCTGCTCTGGGCGGTACGCACCGTCGGGACCGGAGCCGAGCTGGTGGGCGCAGACGTGGTCGAGGTGATCCCGACCGCGATCGGCTCGGCGGACGTCACCGCGCTCGTCGCCGAGCGGATCGTGCGCGAGCTCCTGACCGGCCTCGCGCTCAGGAGAAAGGCTGGCCGCCGGGCCTAGACTCCCACGATGGCCGTCCGGCTGCGAGCTCTCCGCGACGACGAATTCGACTCGTACGTCGAACACACCAAAGTCTGGTTCACACGCCAACTGGTCGCCGACGGCGTCGGCCCCGACCAGGCGAGCGCGCTGGCCGACGAGCAGACGGCAAGCATGCTGCCGGACCGGCTCGAGTCGCCGGGCCAGTTCGTCTTCGCGATCGAGGACGAGGACACCGGCGAGCGGGTAGGAGACGCCTGGCTGGCCAGGCGCGAGTCGCCGCTCCTGGGAGCACTCGCCTTCGTCGCGTCGATCGAGATCGCAAAGCCGTTCCGCCGGCGCGGCTTTGCCCGGCAGGCGATGCTGTTTCTCGAGGACGAAGCCCGGAGCCGTGGACTCGACCGGATCACGCTCAACGTCTACGGCGACAACGACGCCGCCCGCGCGCTCTACCTGTCGCTCGGCCACGCGGAACGGGCGATCACGATGGGCAAGGAGCTCTAGAGCTCGGCGACCATGACGCTGGCGCCGTCGCGGTCCGCGACTTTCTCGAACCCGTGCCGCTCGTACAGGTGCACGGCCGGGCTGTCCGACTCGACGTTGAGGCTGATCCGCCGGTAACCGTCGGCGCGGGCGCGGTCGAGCAGCGCCGTCAGGAGCTCGGCGCCGTACCCCTTGCCGCGGCAGCTCGGGACGACGGCGATCGTCAGCTCCGGCGTCTCCTCGTCCACGAACCCGTAGCCCGGCGTCGCGGCCTTGAACAGCCGGTACCAGGCGGCGCCGACCGGACGGAAGCGCTCGATCAGCACCACGGCCGTGTCGCCGGGCCGGCCCCAGCGGTCGACGTAGCGCCCGACCGGGAGATCCTCGAGCTCGGGGTCCTGCCAGCGCCAGTAGTACGCGTGGCGCAGCATGTCGCGCATGAACGGGACGTCCTGCTGACCGCCCCTTCTTATCATCGACCGGGGCGGATCACGTCACAGGGCGAGGCCGGGGAGCTCGAGCATGGCCTTTACGGTCTGGAGGAAGTCGGCGGCGGGCGCCCCGTCGACAGCCCGGTGGTCGACCGTCAGCGTCATCGTCATCGTCGGGCGCGCGGCGATCTCGCCGTCCACCACGACGGCACGATCCTCGGTTGCTCCGACGGCGAGGATCGCAGCCTGCGGCGGGTTGAGCACCGCAACGAACGCCTCGACCCCGAACATGCCGAGGTTCGAGATCGTGAAGGTGCCGTCCGCCATGTCGTCGGTCGTCAGCTTCTGGTTGCGGGCGCGGTCGACGAGGTCGGCTCTGACGGCGGCGATCTCGGCCAGCGACAGGCGCTCCGCGGCCTTCACGACCGGGACGACGAGGCCCTGCGGAGCGGCGACCGCGATGCCGACGTTCGCGGACGGGTGCCGCAGCAGCGCGTCCTCGGTGAACGACACGTTCACGTCGGGGTGCCGTCTGAGCGCCGACGCGCAGATCTTCGTCAGCAGGTCGGTGACGCTGACCTTGACGTCCGGATGCAGCTCCCGGGCCGCGGCGACGACGGCGTTCGCGCGCGTCATGTCCACCGAGACCTGGAGCTGGAAGACCGGCACCGTCCACGCTTCGGTCAGCCGGCGCGCGATCGTCTTGCGGATGCTCGTCAGCGGAACCCGCTCGACCTCGCCGGCAGGCAGCGCGGCCGGGCGAGCCGGTGCCTCGGAGGCGCGCTCGAGATCCTCGGCGATGATCCGGCCTTCGGGGCCGGTGCCGGTGACCTGCGCGAGGTCGATGCCTCGCTCGCGGGCGATGCGGCGCGCGAGCGGGCTCGCCTTGATGCGCTCGCCCTCGCGGCGCGGCTCGGGCGCGGCGGCCGGCTCTTCCGGCTCCGCCGCGCGCTGTGGCTCCGGCGCGGCCACCGTCTGTACCTTGCCGTTTCCGGACATGTCTGGAACGGACTCGCCCTGCTCGCCGATGAACGCGATCGTCGTGCCGACCGGCACCTCGCCTTCGGGAACGGCGATCTTCAGCAGCACGCCTGCGGCCTCGGCCTCGACCTCCTGCGTCACCTTGTCGGTGTCGAGCTCGTAGAGCGGCTCGCCCTTCTCGACCGGGTCGCCCTCGGCCTTCAGCCATTTGACGACCGTGCCGGTCTCCATCCCCTGACCGAGCCGCGGGACCTTGACCTCAGCCGCCATTGCGACTAACCGTCCTGCGGATCGCGTCGAGCACGTCGGAGGCGTGCGGGACGACGAACTGCTCCATCACGGGCGCGAACGGGATCGGCGTGAACTTCGAGCCGACGCGCTCGATCGGCGCGTCGAGCCAGTCGAACGCCTGGTGCTGCACGACGGCCGCGACCTCGGCACCGAAGCCGGCGCGCGTCACGGCCTCGTGCGCGACGACGCAGCGGTTCGTCCGCTTCACCGAGTCCACGATCGTCTCCTCGTCGAGCGGCTGCAACGTGCGCGGGTCGACGACCTCGACGGAGACGCCGTCCTTCTCGGCCTCGTCGGCGGCCTTGAGCGCCTCGTGGACGAGCCGGCCGGTGGCGACGACGGTGACGTCCTCGCCCTGGCGGTGAATGCGCGCCTTGCCGATCGGGATCGGCTCGATCTCCTCGGGGACGTCCTCCTTGAGCCCGTAGAGGATGCGGTGCTCGAAGAAGATGACCGTGTTGTCGTCGTAGATCGACGACCAGAGCAGGCCGCGCACGTCGGTCGGCGTGGACGGGAAGACGACCTTGAGGCCGGGCACGTGGACGAACCACGCCTCGACCTGCTGCGCGTGCTGCGCGCCCGGCGACCAGCCGGCGCCGCCCTGCGTGCGGATCGTCAGCGGCACCTTCAGCTGGCCGCCCGACATGTACCGGTGCTTGGCCGCCTGGTTGACGATCTGCTCCATCGCGAGCGTCGTGAAGTCCTCGTACATGATCTCGACGATCGGGCGCATGCCCTGCATCGCCGCGCCGATGCCGGCGCCGACGATCGCCATCTCGGAGATCGGCGTGTTGCGGACGCGCTCCGGCCCGAACTCGGCCAGCATCCCCTGCGTCACCGCCATCGAGCCGCCCATCTCGGCGATGTCCTCGCCCATGATAAAAACGTCGTCGTCCTTGCGCATCGCCTGCGACAACGCGTCGCGAACGGCCTCCCTGTACGTGAGCTCGGGCATCAGGCGTAGACGTTTTCGAGCGCGTCTTCGGGCTTCGGGTCGGTGCCGGCCTTGGCGAACTCGACCGACGCCTCGACGAGCTCGTCCACCTCGCGCTCGATCGCCTCGCGCTCCTCGTCGGAGAGATCCAGCTTCTCGAGGACGCGGTCGAGCGGATCCTGCGTCGCACGCAGCTCCTTCAGCTCGTCCTTCGGCCGGTAGACCTGCGGATCGCCGACGTAGTGACCGACGAGCCGGAACGTCTCGCAGAGCAGGAAGACCGGCCCTTTGCCGGAACGCGCGTGCTCGAGCGCCCGACCCGTGGCACGGAGCACCTCCTCGACGTCCTGGCCGTCGACGGTGATCGAATGCATCCCGTACGCGACTGCACGCTTGGCGAGGTCCTTGATCGGAAGCTGCTGCTCGGCCGGAGTCGACTCCGCGTAGTGGTTGTTCTCGCAGACGAAGACCGCGGGCACCTGCCAGAGCTGCGCGAGGTTGAGGGACTCGTGGAACGTCCCGATGTTCGTCGCGCCGTCGCCGAAGAAGGCGACCGAGACGCGCGGCTCGCCGCGGAGCTTGAACGCGAGAGCGGCGCCGGTGATCGCCGGCAGCCCGCCGCCGACGACGGCGTTCGCGCCGAGGAAGCCGATCTCCACGTCGTAGAGGTGCATCGAGCCGCCGTAGCCGCGCGAGCAGCCCTCGGTCTTGCCGTAGAGCTCGGCCATGAGCGCATTCGGGTGCATGCCGCGCGCGAGCGCGTGCGCGTGGGCGCGGTGGGTGGAGGCGAAGACGTCCCCGTCGGCCATGGCCTGACAGACGCCGACCGCCACCGCCTCCTGGCCGATCGCGACGTGGAGAAAGCCCGAGAGCTCGCCCGCGCGGAAACGCTCTTCGACCTTCTCCTCGAAGCGGCGGATGAGCAGCATCTCGCGGTAGAAGCCGCGCAGACGCTCCTGGGAAACGCCTCCCCGGCGCTTGGATTCGACCTTTGCCACGGAGGTCAGTCTATGCTCCGACCGTGGGTCTGGCGTACCAGTGGGAACGGATCGTGGCCTCGCTGCCGCAGGGCTGGCTTCAGGTGGAGCTGCGCCTCCGCGTGCGCTCCGCAGCGGACGCGGCACGCGCCGCGGCGCTGCTCGGGCCGCTCCAGCCGGGCCGCACCGGCAACGAGATCCACCTCACGGTCTCCCGCCGCTCCGGTGTCGGCCCCGAGGCGGCGCGGCGCCTGCTCGCGAACCTCGACGACGACGGCATCTCCGGGACGCTCGCGCTGGCCTCGACGGTCGGCTCCAGCGAAGCGCTGGCCGCCGTGGAGGTCGACCGCCGACCGCTCGCCTCCCAGTGGGACGAGGCGGCCGCGGAACTGCCGCCGGACTGGAGCGACCTCCTCTGTCGCCTCGAGCTGACGTCCAGCGACGACCTGCCGCGGGCCGCGCTGCTCGCGGCGCCGGTCAACCCTTCGCGGCCGGACGGCGAGGTCGGATTCGAGTTCCGCGTGGCGAGGCAGAGCGGATACGGCGCCTCGCCGCAGATGACACGCCGCTGTCTCGAACGCGTCGACGAGGCGGGCATCCGCGGCACGTTCGGGGTCTTGCGCGCGCTCTCCGACACGAAGCACGTGTCGACGCAGGGGCCGGTCTGGTACGTCGGCGGGAAGGTGCTGTGAGCACTGCCGGCGAGCCCCCAACAAACGAGCCGCAGTGCGCCTGGATCGCCATCGACCAGGGCGCCGTCGTCGTAGCTGCGGACGGCAGCGAGGTCGGCACCGTCAAGGAGATCGCGGGGGACGAGAACGCCGACATCTTCGACGGCCTCGTCCTCACCCACGCGCGCCGCGGAACGAGCCACTACATCGCTGCGGAACGGGTCAAAGCCATCTGGCCGGATCGGGTCGAGACCGATCTGACCGCCGCCGAGGCCGAGAGCCTGCCCGACTACACCGAGCCGAGGGTCACCACCTGGCACGCGGACGACGCTCGCGGCTTCGGCGCCCGTCTCCGCCGCGCCTGGCACGCCCTCATCGGGAAACGCAGCTAGCGCATCAGCGCTGAGAGCTCGCGCGCGAGCGCCCGTGCGTCTGCTGCCGTCTTCGTGATCACGAGCACCGTGTCGTCACCGGCCACGGTGCCGACCACGAACTCGTGCTCGACCCGGTCGAGCGCGCGGGCGATCGCGGGCGCCGTGCCGAGCTCGGACGTGAGGACGACGAGATTCTGCGCCGCCGTGGCCTTTCCGGCGAACTGGCGCAGGACCGCGGCGAGCCCTTCCCGAGGATCGACCCGGCGCTGGCGGTGGGGCGCCACATAGCGCGGCCGGCCGAGGCTGTCCTTCGTCTTCTCGAGGCCGAGCTCCTGGATGTCCCGGGAGATCGTCGCCTGCGTGACCCGGCAGCCGGCCGCCTCGAGGGCATCCCGGAGCTCGAGCTGCGTCCCTATCCGCTTGCGCGTGACCAGGCTGCCGATCAGACGGAGGCGCTCCCGCTTGCCCAGCTGGCCGTCGAGCTGCATACGACCTGAATCGTATGCAGGCCGCCCGGGAGACGCCCGCCAATCCGGTCTGCGACGGCCCGCGTAGAAGTCAGCGGACGGCGGCGCCCACAGGAGGGAAAGGATGAGAAAGCGTGCGTCACGGTTGTCGCCCAACCTGCTGCTCGTGGTCGGCGGGGCGATCGTCCTGCTCGGCCTCGGGCTGAGCGCGTCGTTCGGGCTTGCCAGCTCCGGCCACCACGACCTGAGCCAGTCCTACACGTACCCGACGAACCCGCCACCGCCACCACCGCCGCCGCCGCCGCCCGGGCCGCCGCCTCCACCCCCGCCGCCTCCGCCGCCGCCGCCCGGGCCGCCGCCTCCTCCGAGCCCGCCACCACCACCGGCTCCACCGCCTCCGCCTTCTCCGGCTCCGCCGCCGGCGCCTCCGGCTGCGCCGCCCCCGGCCCCGGCTCCTCCTCCTCCACCGGCACCGGCACCGGCGCCCCCGCCGCCACCTGTGCTCGCGACGGTCAAGCTCAAGACCACGCACAACGCGAAACTGGGCGTGACGATCCTGGTCAGCCCGAAGGGCCGGGCCTTGTACCACATGACCGCCGAGACGGGGAAGAAGATCGTCTGCACCGGCCAGTGCGTGCAGTTCTGGCCGCCGCTCCTGATCAGGAAGGGTAAGAAGCCGACCGCGGTCGCCGGGCTGAACGCGAAGAAGCTCGGGACGATCAAGCGTCCCGACGGCACCTACCAGGTCACGTACGCGGGGTTCGCCCTTTACACGTTCTCCGGGGACACGAAGGCCGGCCAGGTGAACGGCCAGGGAGTCGAGAAGATTCTGGTTCGTGGTCACGCCGGCCGGAAAGGTCTTCAAGAAGGCGGTGTGACCGGGGGCGGCCCTCTCCTCGCCGGAGCCCTGATCGCAGCGCTCGCAGCCGTGCCGCCGGCCGGGACCGCCCGGCCGGCCACGGCCGCGACCACGTACACCTGCAGCGGCGACGCGGCAACGGACGAGTCGCACCTGCAGCCGCTGATCGACGCCGGAGGCTCGATCGTCCTCGCCGGGCCGCACGCCTGCGCCGGTAACTACGTCGCCGAAAGCACCACGGTCTCGATCGCCGGGGCGGGGGCGAGAGCAACCCTGGACGGGCAGGGCACCGGCTCGATCCTCGTCGCCGACGACTCGACGGTCACCCTGTCGAACCTGACGCTGACGCACGGAGACGGCAGCGGCCCCGACGAGCCGGGAGACCCGCCCGGCCACAACGGCGGCGCGCTCTCGATGACGGACTCGACGCTGACGGTCACGGGCTGCCGGCTCGTCGCGAACCACGCGGCCGACCAGGGCGGCGCGATCCACGCGGCCGAGTCGACGCTCACCGTCGCGAACTCGCTGCTCGCGAACAACGTCTCGGTCGCGGGCGGCGGCGGCATCGACGCGGACGACGACGTCGACCTGACGATCGCGCGCTCGACGGTCAGCGGCAACTCGACCGGCCCGCACGGCGGCGGCGTCGAGCTCTTCGACGGCACGCTCTCGATCACCGGCTCGACGATCAACGGCAACTCGGTCAGCGGCACCACCGATTTCCGCTCCGGCGGCGGCATCTGGACGGGCCTCTCGACGGTCACGCTGACCCGTACGGCCGTGAAGGGCAACAGCTCGAGCGAGGTCGGCGGCGGCATCGGCTTCAGCGGCGGCGCGGGCTCGAGCATGACGCTGCGCTACTCGACGGTCGCGGGGAACCGCGCAGCGCTTGGCGGAGGAGGCATCCGCAACGACGCGTACTACGGCGACGCACCGCTCACGATCGATCACTCGACCGTCACCGGCAACACGGCTGAACAGGGCGGCGGCATCGACGACGTCGGGCTCCACGGGTTCACGGCGACGGTCAGGGTCGTAGCGTCGGACGTCTCCGACAACCGGGCGTCGCTCTGGGGCGGGATCGACGCCTTCGTCGACCCGACCGGGGGAGCAACGAACGTGACGGTCAGGTCCGCGATCGACGCGAACGTCACGGACTTCGGCGGCGGCATCGCCGCCAACGGCTCGAACGGAACCTCGACGGTGTTCCTGCGGCCGCGGGCAAGCCTGGTCGGAAACGTTGCCCGCTACGACGGCGGCGGCGTGTTCATCCGGAACGGCGCGAAGCTCGCAGTCGTCCCGGTCGTGACGATGCGGCTGAACTCGCCCGACAACGTGGCGACCGGCTAGGCACTCCGCAGCTCGGCGCCGAAGCGCTCGCGCAGCTCGTCGACGATCTTCCCGCGCAGAACGGCAGCGTCCTCGTCGGACAGCGTCCGCTCGGACGACTGGAAGACGACCGCGAACGCGACCGACTTCCGGCCCGAACCGACCTGCTCGCCGCGGTACACGTCGAAGACGCGCATCTCGCGGAGCTCAGGTCCGGCCGCCTCGCGTGCGGCCGCGATCAGTGCGCCCGCCGGCACAGCCTCGTCGACCGCGAACGCGGAGATCCTCCTTCACGCCGGGGAAGGTGATGACGTCGTCGTAGAGCACGCGTTCCGGCACCTGCGCGAACAGCTCGTGCAGGTCGAGGTCGAATGCCGACCACTCACCCTCGAGCAGCCGCGGGTCGAGCTGCGCGACCCAGCCGCTCTGCACCGTCGCAGCGGCCGGCGAGGCCATGAACGGGTGCGGCGCGGCCCCGAAGTGCGGCTCCTCCTTCAGCAGCGCGAAGATCTCCTCGACCACGCCCTTCGCCCGGAAGAAACCGCCGGGCATGACGGCGCCGAGCCGCCACGGCTCGCGCGGCAGCGGTCCGTCCGTCGGCAGGTAGACGTGCGCGACCTCGAACAGGCTCACGTCCGGGCGGCCCGCGTTGACGTTGTGCTGTGCGGCGCGGACGAGTCCGTGGAGGAGCGTGGTGCGCAGGACGCGCTGCTCGGCGGAAAGTGGGACGGGCAGCGTGAGGGCCGCAGGATCGGGATCGGACGGCTGGAGCGAGTAGGTGTACGCCTCGACGAAGCCGGCGCCGACGAGGAGGTCGGAGACGGCCCGGCGCAGCCGCTGCTCGTGCGTCAGCCGGCCGAACATCTCCGTCCGCTCGGGCATCGTCGCCGGCACCTCCTCGAGCCGGAAGCGCCCGACCTCCTCGACCAGGTCGACCTCGCGCTTCACGTCGCGCGCCCGCCAGGGTGAGACGCGGACGTTCCAGTCGTCGCCGACCTCGAAGCCGAGCCGCGTCAGCCGCTGCCGCTGCTCCTCGGCCGGGATCGGGAAGCCGACGACCTGCTCGGCCCGCTCGGTGCGCAGGTGGACGACAGGCCGTTCGGGAAACGGCGCCTTCACGTCGGTCGCACCGACCCAGTGCGCGCCTGCGAGCTCGACGAGGAGCTGCGTCGCGTACACCGCCGCCTGCTCGGCGACCTCCGGCGGGACGCCCTTCTCCCAGCGCGTCTGCGCCTCGGAGCGTTCGTGGAGCCGCTCGCCGGTGAGCAAGACGCCAAGCTGCTCGAAGTTCGCGGCCTCGAGCAGGACGTTGCGAGTGTGCTCGCCGACCTCGGTCTCGGCGCCGCCCATGATCCCGGCGACCGCGACCGGCCGCTCGGCGTCGGCGATCACGAGGTCTTCGGGCGTCAGCTCGCGCTGCTTGTCGTCGAGCGTGCGGATGCCCTCGCCGGGCCGCGCCCGACGGACGACGATGCGGTTCTCGGCAAGCGTGTCGTAGTCGAAGGCGTGCAGCGGGCTGCCGAGCGCGAGCATGACGTAGTTGGTCACGTCGACGACGTTCGAGATCGGCCGCATGCCGGCACCGAGCAGGCGCCCCTTCATCCAGGCGGGCGATTCGCCGATCGCGGCCTCGCGGAAGAGCCGCCCGATGTAGCGCGGGCAGCGCTCGAGGTCGTCGATCTCGATGTGCGGATCTTCGTCGCCGGCGCGCTCGGGATCGCGGCCGGGAGGCGGCGCCAGGTCGACGTCGAGCAGCGCCGACACCTCGCGGGCGATGCCGTACACCGACGCCAGGTCGGGCCGGTTGTAGCCGGTCTCGATCTCGAGGATCGTGTCGGCGAGCGGCAGCACGTCGGCGAGCGGCGTCCCCGGCTCGAGGCCGCCGTCGAGGAGCATGATCCCCGCGTGGTCCGAGCCGAGCGCGACCTCGTCCTCGGCCAGGATCATCCCGTCGGAAAGCTCCCCGCGCACCTTGCGCTGCTCGAGCTCGAGGCCATTCGGAAGACGCGCACCCGCCAGGGCAACCGCGACCGTCGCACCGGCACCGAAGTTCCAGGCTCCGCAGACGATCTGCCGCGCGTCGCCCTCCCCCACGTCGACGTTGCAGAGCTGGAGCCGGTCGGCGTTCGGATGCTTCTCGGCCTCGAGTACGCGCCCGACGAGGAAGCGGGAGAGGTTGCCGTCCTCGTCGGAGACGCCGCGATGGACGATCCGGTCGACCTCGCAGCTCGTGAACACGAGCCGCCGGCCGAGCTCCTCGAGCGGCAGGTCGAACGAGACGTACTCGCGGAGCCAGCTGACGGGGACCTTCATGGCTAGAACTGCTCCAGGACGCGCACGTCGTTCTCCCAGAACAGGCGGAGGTCGGGCAGGCCGTGCCGGAGCATGGCGATCCGCTCGATGCCGAGCCCGAACGCGAAGCCCGACCACTCCTCCGGGTCGTAGCCGACGTTCAGGAACACCTGCGGGTCGACCCAGCCCGCGCCGCCCATCTCGATCCAGCCCGAGTGCTTGCACACGGGGCAGCCCTGCGCGTCGCAGATGAAGCAGGTGACGTCGAACTCGACGGACGGCTCGGTGAACGGGAAGAAGCTCGTCCGCATGCGCACCTCGCGCGCCGGCCCGAAGAGCTGGCGGAAGAAGTGCAGGACGCTGCCTTTGAGGTCGGCGAGCGTGATCCCGCGGTCGACGACGAGCGCCTCGACCTGGAGGAACGTCGGCGAGTGCGTCGCGTCGGGCGTGTCCCGGCGGTACACGCGGCCGGGCATGATCGCGTAGATCGGCGGCTTGCGCGACTCCATCAGCCGGATCTGGTCCGGTGACGTGTGCGTGCGCAGGAGCACGTCGTCCGTGAGGTAGAAGGTGTCGTTCGGCGAGCGGGACGGGTGCCCGCGGTCGGTCGTGAGCGCGTCGAAGTTGCTCCACGCATCGACGACCTCGTCACCCTCGTACACCTCGTAGCCCATGCCGAGGAAGATGTCCTCGATCTCGCGACGGATCTGGGTGAGCAGGTGCAGGCGGCCGCGGCCGACGGGCTCGCCGGGGAGCGTGACGTCCACGGCGCTCTCGGCGTAGCGGCGCTCGAGGTCGGCGCGCTCGAGCGCGGCCCGCCTGGTCTCGACGGCAGCCTCGAGCCGTTCGCGCAGCGCGTTCAGCGTCATGCCCGTCTCGCGGTCGCGCACCTCGCGGAGCGCGAGCTTGAGCGCGCTCTTGCGCCCGAGGTAGCGGACGCGCGCCTCGTCGAGCTCGTCGAGGGTGGCGACCGCCCCGACGGCGGCGATCGCTTCCTTCTCCAGCGCCTCCGCGTCCACGGCGGCGAATGTATCGGCTTTCGGGTCGGTCACTCGGTTCCTCCGGCAGGGTCGTGGGGACGGGATCGCCCCGGCCGGGCCAGTGGATCGAGGACGCTACGCGCGCAGACCCCGATCCCCGGACACGAGCCGGGGCCGGGGAAACAGGAACGCCGCGCGCGTGCAGCTCATGTCCGCAGGATAGCCGCCGGCTACCGCGAGAATCCAGGGATGAGCGAGCCGAGCCCCTACGACGCGATTGCCCGCCTCTACGACCCGTGGAGCCGAAGCGTCACCGAGGACGTGCCGTTCTACGTCGAGGAGGCCGAGAGGCATGCGGAGCCGGACGGCGGGCCGATCGTCGAGCTCGGGGTCGGCACCGGGCGGATCGCCGTGCCTATCGCGCAGGCCGGGTTCCGCGTCATCGGCGTCGACGCGAGCGAGCAGATGCTCCAGGTCTGCCGAGAGACGGCCGCGCGAGCCGGCGTCGAAGAGCTGCTCGACCTCCGTCTCGGCGACCTCCGCGACCCGCCCGTCTCCGAGCGCGTCAGCCTCGCGCTCTGCCCGTTCCGCGCCTTCCTCCACCTCGTCGACGACGGCGAGCGCCTGCAGGGCCTGGAGGCGGCGCGAGAGCTGCTCGTCCCCGGAGGCCGACTCGTCTTCGATGTCTTCACGCCGGGCCGCGCCGACATCGACGAGACGCACGCCCGTTGGATCGAGCGCGAGCCGGGGATCTTCGAGCGGGCGGACTGGGACGAGCAGAGCCGCTCGCTCACGCTCCGCGTTCGCGGCCCCGAAGGCGAGACGACGCTCACGCTGGCGTGGATCTCGCCGCCCGAGTGGGCCGAGCTGATCCGCCTGGCCGGCTTCGAGCTGGAAGCCTGCTACGGCTGGTTCGACCGGCGCCCGTACGCCGGCGGCGAGGACACCGTCTGGATCGCACGGCGGGCCGACTCGTTATAGGGTTGCGCTCGTGATCCTCGCCGTCAGCTCGGGCCTGATCGTCGCGATCGTCGTGATCGTGATCGTCGTCATCTTCGCGTTCATCCTCGTGGGGATGTACAACGGCCTCGTCCGCAAGCGCAACCGTTCGGAGAACGCGTGGGCGCAGGTGGACGTCCAGCTCAAGCGGAGGCACGACCTGATCCCGAACCTCGTCGAGACCGTCAAGGGCTATGCCGCCCACGAGCGCGGCACGTTCGACGAGGTCACGGCAGCCCGCACCGCGGCGCAGCAGGCTGAAGGCCCGCAGGCGCAGGCCGCCGCCGAGAACGTCCTCACGCAGGCGCTCGGCCACCTGTTCGCCGTCGCCGAGAACTACCCGACCCTGCGCGCGACCGAGAACTTCCAGCAGTTGCAGGCGCAGCTCTCCGAGACGGAGTCGAACATCGCCGTCTCGCGCCAGGTCTACAACGACACCGTCCTCACGTACGACAACGCGCTGCAGACGGTCCCGACGAGCATCGTCGCCGGGATCTTCCACTTCCAGCCGCGCGAGTACTTCCAGGCCGACGACACCGACCGGGCCGTCCCGCAGGTGTCCTTCGGCGATTCGTCCGCCCCGCCGGCGCCCGAGTCGACGCCGCCGGCCCCGGACGCACCGCCTGCCCCGGACGCACCGCCCGCAGAGCCGTCGCCGCCTCCCGCGTCCTGACCCGCGCCCGGCACATCGTCCTCGCGACCGTCCTCGCGGCGGCGATCGCGCTCGTCGTCGCTCCCCTCGCGTCGGCGAAGTCGTACGACCTGACCCAGGCAGACGTGTCGGTGAACCTCCTGCCGAACGGCGCCCTGAGGGTCACCGAGAAGATCCAGGTCTTCTTCTTCGGCGACTTCACGTTCGGCTTCCGCGACATCCCCACCCGCGCCGGCGAGTCGATCGACCAGATATCGGTGTCGTCCCAGAACCTCTTCGGCAACGCCACGCGCTACCGCGGGGGCGGCTCTCCGGAGAAGCAGTCGAACCTGACCCCGAACACGTTCGGCGTCAAGCAGTCGTCGAGCAAGACCGAGATCGTCTGGCACTTCGCGCCCGCGAGCGGCGACCAGACGTACGTGATCAGCTACCGCTTCCGCGGCCTCGCCAAGGCGTACTCGGACGTCGTCGACGTCAACCTCGAGGTCTGGGGAGACCAGTGGCAGACGACTCTGCCGCGGCTGAACGCGGTCGAGACGCTGCCGCAGCGAGTCGTTCCCGGGCCGCGCTACAAGGTCTGGGGCGGCCCGCGCTGGGTCAAGGGCGTGACGAACCGCTTCCCCGGCCGCGTGACGCTGCAGGCCGTCGACGTGCCCTCGCAGCAGTTCGTCGACCTCCGCGTCGTCTTCCCGCGGCGCGCGCTCACGTCGACCTCGGGCGCGACGGTGGTGGACGGCCCCGGCCTGGCGAAGATCGTCCACGAGGAGGTCGCCGACGAGCAATCGTACGTCTCGAACCAGGCGAAGATCGACGACGCCGAGCACCACTGGCTGCGGACGGCCGGCTACCTCGCGCTGATCGGCCTCCTCCCCGCGCTCGCCGTGATCGGCGTGATCTGGCTGATCTTCGGGCGCGAACGGAGGGTCGACTACGACCGCGAATACGAGCAGCAGCCGCCTGACGACACCCAGCCGGCGCTCGTCCCGCCGCTCATGCGACAGGCGTTCGAGCCGGGATCGCTCGAGTTCACGGCGACGCTCTTCGACCTGATCCGCCGCGGCTACTACAAGTCGACGCCGGTGACGACCGAGCACGACTCGTGGGGCGGACTGCACAAGGAGCAGGTCTCCGACCTCGAGCTCTCCACCGGTGACCAGTCGATCCAGCTCGAGCCGTGGGAGACGTCGGTTGCCGAGGTCTTCGATTCCGTCCTGCTCTCCGGCCCCGAGCGGCTCTCGAACATGCGTGACCGGATCAAGGCCGACCGGACGACGAACGCCGCGCGGTTCACGAGCTTCAAGAGCCGCGTCCAGACGGCGATCAAGGCCAGGAGCTGGTACGTGGGCCAGGGCGCCTGGGCGCTGTGGATCGCGATCGCAGGCTTCGCCGTCGCGGCGGCAGTCCTGATCGTGATCGCTGCATCACGCTGGCGCAGCCAGCAGCCGCGCTGGACGGACATCGTCGTGCTCGCGATCGGCATCTGCATGGCCGTCAACGCGGCCGGACTCTTCTTCGCCTTCCTGCACGCGAAGGTCTGGCGGCGCCGGACGAAGGCGGGCGAGCTGGAGGCCGAGCGCTGGCAGGCGTTCCGGCGCTACCTCACGGACTTTCCGCGGCTCAAGGACGCGCCGCCGGCGACGCTCCAGCTCTGGGAGCGGTTCCTCGTCTACGGGATCGCGTTCGGGATCGCCGAGCGAGTGCTCCAGGGCGCGCAGCTGCGCATGCCGAAGCAGCTGCACGACCAGAGCACGATCTACTGGATCACGCCGTACGGCGACCTCGGTTCGGGCCCGAGCGCGCTGGCCATCGGCGACCTGTCCGCGGGGTTCGGGTCGGCACTCTCGCCGCCGAGCTCGGGCGGAGGCGGCGGCGGCTTCTCGGGAGGGGGCGGAGGCGGCGGTGGCGGTGGTGGCGGCGGCTTCGGCTAGGCGACGCGTCCTGCTCCTGCTCGCGGGCCTCGCCGTCGCGCTCGTCGCGGGGCTGTCCGGAGCAGGCACGGCGAAAGCGGAGTTCAAGGACTACCTACTCGGCCCCGCGCAGATCGTCGCCCACGTGCAGCCGGACGGATCGCTCGAGGTGCACGAGTCGATCGAGTTCAACTTCATCGGAACCTTTCACGGCGCGTACCGCGACATCCCGCTCAAGCCGGGCCAGTCGATCGACCACATCGCGGTGTCGGACACCGGCCCGGCTCTTCCGACGACGGTCTACAAGCCCGGCTCCTCGGCCGAGCTCGGCAGCTCCGGCGAGCCGGGCACGTTCGGCGTCGCACGGCTGAAGGACCGTGTCCGCATCGTCTGGCACTTCGAGTCCGACAGCCTGCGGACGTTCACGATCTCGTACCGCTTCCGCGGGCTCGCCGTCGCCTACGACGACGTGGTCGACGTGAACATGCGGGTCTGGGGCGACCAGTGGCCGAAGGGCGTCGCGGCGCTCTCGGCGTCGATCACGCTTCCGGGCAACACCTCGCAGCTCCCGCTCCGCGTCTGGGGGCATCCGTCGTCGGTCAACGGCACCGTCGCCCGCGCGCCCGGCGCCGCCGTGCTCAGCGCCTCGTACGTGCCGGCGCACCGCTGGGTCGAGCTGCACACGGTCTTCCCGCGCTCGCTGCTCACCTCGACCTCGGGCGCCCGAGTCGTCCACGGGAACGGCCTGGCGAAGATCGTCCACGACGAGCGTCAGGCGATCGTCGACTACGAGTACGGCCGCAATCAGGTGCACGACTGGCTCAACCGCCTGCCGCTGACAATCCTGATCCTCGTGCTGCTCGCAGTCGGGCCCGCGCTCCTGCTGCTGCTCGGCGTCTGGCTCTTCTACGGGCGCGAGCCGAGGACCGGCTACGACCACCAGTACGAGCAAGAGCCCCCGAGCGACCTGGCGCCGGCGCTCGTCCTGCCGCTCGTCGACGAGAAGAAGTCGCCGACGTCGCTCTCGCTCGCGTTCACCGCGACGCTGTTCGACCTGATCCGGCGCAAGGACTACACGTCTTCGTCGACGACGACCGAGCAGGGCAAGGGCACAGCGGCACCCGACCTGCTCCTCGCCAAGGGCACCCACGACAAGCTCGCGTCCTTTGAGGAGCCCGTGACGGAGATCGTCGACGAGGCGCTCGCAGACGGGCCTGTGGCGATGTCCAAGCTCCACGACCGTTTTCTCGCCGACCGGGAGGCGAACGCCACGCGGTTCCAGCAGTTCTCGGCGCGCCTCGGCCTCGCCATCATCGACGCCAAGTGGTACATGGCCGGCAGCGGCGGGGCGATCCTCGGCTGGGCCACGGTCGCGCTGTTCGCCGGCGGCCTGGCGATGGTGATCGCAGCGGCGGTCGGCTTCAACGCGACGGCGCCGCTCTGGAGTGACGTGATCCTGCTCGTGCTCGGCCTCGCCTGCTTCCCGAACGCGCTCGTGACGCTGGTCGGGGCGACCCGCTCGAAGCTCTACCGTCGTCGCACGCCCGCCGCCGAGCTCGAGTCGCAGCGCTGGCAGGCCTTCCGTCGCTACCTCCGGGACTTCCCACGGCTGAAGGACGCCCCCGCGGCGACGATCGGCCTCTGGGAGAGCTACCTCGTCTACGGGATCGCGTTCGGGATCGCCGAGCAGGTGCTCAAAGGCGCGCACCTGTACATGCCACCCGAGCTGCAGAAGGAGAGCTCCGTCTACTGGATCAGTACGTCGCCCGACCTCGGCTCCGGCGGCTCGTCGTTCGCCATCTCCAGCTTCTCCAACGACCTGACCTCCGCGCTCGCCCCGATCCCGACCTCGTCGGGCGGCGGCTCCGACTCGTTCTCGGACGACATGGGCATGGGCGGCAGCTTCTCCGACGGCGGCGGCGGCGGAGGCGGCGGCGGGGGCGGCGGTGCTTGGTGAGCTCCGGGGGATCGTCGGAGCCGAGCACGCGCTAGAGCCCGCGCCCGAGCACCTGCGCGACGCGACGGAGACGCGTGGAATCGAGGGCAGGGCCGACGCGGTGGTCGTTCCCGGAACCGCCGAGGAGGTCGCCGAGGTCGTCGCGTGGTGCTACGAGCACGACGTCCCGATCACGCCGCGCGGCGGCGGCACGGGTTTCGCGGGCGGCGCAGTGCCGGTCGACGGCGGCGTCGTGCTCGCGCTCGACCGGCTCGACCGCGTGCGGTCGTTCGAGCCGCTGCTCTGGCGAGCGGAGGTCGAGGCGGGCGTCCGGACCGGACACGTCCACCGGCTCGCGCGCGAGAGCGGGCTGCTCTTCCCGCCCGACCCGGGCGCGGCCGAGCAGTCGCAGATCGGTGGCAACATCGCCACGAACGCGGGCGGCCCGCACGCGTTCAAGTACGGGGTCACCGGCCGCTGGGTGACCGGGCTCGAGGCGGTCGTCGCCCCGGGCGAGCTGATCGCGGTCGGCGGCCCGATCCGCAAGGACGTGGCCGGGTACGACCTGCGCAGCCTGATGATCGGCTCCGAGGGGACGCTCGGGATCGTCACCGCCGCCTGGCTGCGGTTCGTGCCAGCGCCGGAGGCGGCGTTTCCCGTGGTCGGGCTCTACGCGAACGTGCGCACGGGCTGCGCGGCGCTCGAGCGCGTCGTCGGGTCGGGGCTCCAGCCGGCGGCACTCGAGTACCTCGACGGTGGCGCGCTCTCGGCCGCCGGGCCGTCCTACCCGGGCGGCGTCCCCGCGAACGCGGCGTTCATGGTGATCGCCGAGGCCGACGGGACTGCCGACGAGGCGGCGCGCGTCCGCGACGAGCTCGCCGCCGTGCTCGGCGAGGACGCGATCGCGGTTCAGGCGCCCGAGCCCGCCGAGCTCTGGCGCTGGCGCGAAGGCGTCGCGTTCGCGGTCATCTCGCTGCGCGGCGGCAAGTCGGGCGAGGACATCGTCGTGCCGCTCGACCGCCTCGCGGAGGCGGTCCAGGAGACGGTCGAGATCGGACGCCGCCACGGGCTCGTAGCGTGCAGCTGGGGCCACGCCGGCGACGGGAACGTGCACGCGAACTTCGTCGTCGATCCGCGGGACGAGGCGGAGCTCGACCGGGCGCGCGCCGGTGCCGAGGAGCTGTTCGAGATGGCGATCAGACTCGGCGGCTCGATCTCGGGCGAGCACGGCATCGGCTGGACGAAGCGGGGCTGGCTCGAGCGCCAGTGGGGGCCGCGAGCCGTCGAGCTACACCGCGAGCTGAAGCGGGCGTTCGACCCGAAAGGCCTGCTCAACCCGGGGAAGAAAGCTCTGACGGCTACACGTGTTCCCAGACGCCCGCGAAGAGGCCCACTTCCCCGGCGCAACCGTGCTTCACCTTCGTGAGGGTGAGCTTGTCGCCCGAAACCTTCCATCGGTAGAGGCCCGTTTTCGGGCGACACACCGGCGCTGGACGGCGACCTTACAACCAACTCGTGCCGACCGCAACGAGCAGCTAGGCGCGGCGAGACGACTCGTAGAGCGCGACCGCCGCGGCCGCCGCGACGTTCAGCGACTCGACGCCGGCGGAGATCGGGATCGTCGCGGCCTCGTCGCACGCAGCGACAACCTCGTCCGGAAGCCCCTCCCGTTCCGCGCCGAGGACGAAGGTGAGCGGGCCGGCAAGATCGACCTCGGCGAGCGGCGTCCCGCCGTGCGCGACCAGCGCGACGCGGCGGCCTTCGGTCTCGAACCCGTGTACCGGGACGCGGAAGATCGCCCCGGCCGACGCACGCAGCGCCCGGGGCGAGGTCGGGTCAGCGCAACCCGCCGAGAGGCCCACCGATGCCCGGAACGCACCGGCCGTCCGCACGACCGCGCCGACATTCCCGGGATCGGACACGAACCAGAGCGCGACACCTAGCAACGCTGTGTTGCAAGGAAGGTCGGCGCGCCGGTACACCGCGACCGTCCGCGGCGGGTGCGGCAGATCGGACACCGCGGCGAGCAGCTCCGGCGCGACGTTCTCGCCCGCCACCAAGAGCTCGACCGGCTCGACGCCGGCCGCCGCGGCCGCCTCGACGAGATCCTCCCCCTCGGCGACGAACAGGCCCAGCTTGCGCCGCCAGCTCTCCGACTGGAGCTTGCGGACAAGCTTGAGCTTCTCGTTCGACGCCGACGTGATCACGCGGCGAACGTCTTCGCGTACTGGTCGTACCGTCTGGCCACGTGCATGCCGGCGCCCTCGTAGAGACTGACCGCGCCCGTCGGGTTCAGCGCGTCGACGCCGAGACCTGCACCACGTTTCCCGCGAGCGCGGAACTCGGCGAAGCTGTGCAGGAGCAGCGCGCGACCGAGACCGCGACGTCGCCAGGCAGGTCGTACGCCGAGCGAGTTGACCCACCCGAGCTCGCCGCCCGCGCCGCCCTCGCCGCGGCAGAGAGAGATGCCCGCGATCTCGTCCCCGTCCACGGCCAGGAACCAGAGCGAGGAATCGAAGGATTCGCCGAACGCCCAGCCGCGCCAGTTCTCGTAGGGCCAACGGGTGTGCTCGAAATGGTCGACGAACGCCGCATCCTGCACTTCGTACACCGCCTCGTCGTCCTCGCCCGGCACGAACGTCCGCACCGCCAGACCTTCCGGCCAGACCGGCCCGGGCAGGACGCCGTCGAAGGCGATCTGCATCCGGAACGAGTGCCGGAACGGCTCGTAGCCACGCTGTACCACGAGACGCAGGCCTGGCTCCCACGTCGACGGCAGGAACACTCGCACGCTCGCGTCGCCCGTCGCGAGCTCGACCGAGCGGCGCTCCATCGCTTCCAGCAACGCCTCGGCGACCGCTTCGGACTGCTCGCCGGGCGGCACGCGAAGATCGACCGAGCACCGTTCGTGCTCCAGCGCGTTGTCGGCGAGATCCGCATAGCCCGCGACGCTGCCGTCCGCGGACACGGCGACCAGCATCACGAGATCGGGGACGTCGAACCACGACTCGAGCTCGCCGGCAGAGACGTCGTCTTCGCCGTACAGCGACCTGGCGAGCGCGTTGGAGGCCGCCGCAATTCCCGCGGCGTCCTCGCGACGCGCCGGCCTGACGTCGAAGCTCAGGCCGCCTCGAGCGCCGCCTTGGCCTTCTCGGCCACGGCCTTGAAGCCCGCGGGGTCGCTCACGGCCATGTCGGCGAGCACCTTGCGGTCGAGCTCGATCTCGGCCTTCTTGCAGCCGGCGACGAACTGGCTGTACGAGATCCCCTCCTGCCTCGCCGCCGCGTTGATGCGGACGATCCAGAGCGAGCGCATCGTGCGCTTGCGGACCTTCCGGTCGCGATAAGCGTAGACGAGAGAGCGCTCGACCTGCTCCTTGGCCCGGCGATAGCTGGAGTGCTTGAGACCCCAGTAACCCTTCGCCTGCTCGAGGACCTTACGCCGCTTCTTCTTGGCGTGGACGGATCGCTTGACCCTCGGCACGGCTCAGGACCCCATCCCTAGCAGCTTCTTGACCTCGGGGACATCGGCCTTCGCGACGGCCGCGTCGCGGGCGAAGTCACGCTTTCGCTTGGCCGACTTCTTCTCGAGATTGTGGCTCTTCATCGCGTGACGGCGCATCACCTTGCCCGTCCCCGTCACCTTGAACCTCTTCTTCGCCGAGCTGTGCGTCTTCTGTTTTGGCATCGTGCTTCACTCCCGCGTTTTTCGTCGGCCCGAGCAACATGACCATGTTGCGGCCATCGAGCTCGGGGTTCGATTCGATCTGGCCGATCTCCTTGACGTCCTCGTACAGCCGCATCAGCAGGTCGCGGCCCCGTTCCGGATGCAGGTTCTCCCGCCCCCGGAACATGATCGTGACCTTGACCTTCGCGCGCTGGTTCAAGAACCGGACGACGTGGCCCTTTTTCGTCTCGTAGTCGTGGATCGAAATCTTCGGCCTGAGCTTGATCTCCTTGACGTGGATCTGCGACTGGTGCTTCCGTGCGAGCTTGGCCTTCTGCTCCTGCTCGTAGCGGTACTTGCCGTAGTCCATGACCTTCGCGACCGGCGGATCGGCCTGAGCGGCCACCTCTACCAGGTCGAGCCCCTTGGACTCGGCGTGAGCGAGCGCCTCTTTGGTCTGCTTGATCCCGAGCTGCGCGCCGTCCTCGTCGATCAACCGGACGCGCGGCGCGCGAATGTTCTCGTTGATCCGGGTCTGCGGTACCGGACGGACGGGTTCGACGAACCGCCGCGGTCTCAAAGACGTGTCACCAAGCTAAGCATTCCTCCCGTATCAAACGACAAAAACCGCTGCATGCACGCAGCGGCCTCGTTCTTCCTCGTCTTGCGACTCGGTTGAACCCCCACGGAGCCAGGCTCGGGAGGTGAGGAGACAAGTGCCGCTCCTGCTTGCAGGCCTAGAGCCTACCTAATTCCTCGAGGAAGTCCGCCAGCGACTTCGTGGACTGCTCGCCCCCACGCTCCCGGATCGCGAGCGCGTCGTCCGACTCCTTGTCGCCGTAGACGACCACGTACGGGATCTTGTCGACCTCGGCGTTGCGGATCCGCTTGCCGACGGTCTCGTCCGAGTCGTCGACCTCGACGCGGCACGGAATCCGGCCGGCGAGCTCCTGCGCGGCCTCGCGGTGATCCTCGCCGACCGGTATCACGCGCACCTGTACCGGCGCGAGCCAGAACGGGAACGCACCCGCGAAGTGCTCGATCAGGATCGCGATGAACCGCTCGAACGACCCGAACAAGGCCCGGTGGATCACGAACACCGGGTGCTCGACGTTGTCGGCGCCCATGTAGGTGAGCCCGAACCGGGCCGGCATCTGGCGATCGAGCTGGATCGTCCCCAGCTGCCACGAGCGGCCGAGGACGTCCATCGCGTGGATGTCGATCTTCGGCCCGTAGAACGATCCCTCACCTTCGCCGACGACGTAGTCGATGCCGTTCCGCTTCAACGCCGCCTCCAGGGCACCCTCGGAGAAGTCCCACTCCTCGTCGCTCCCGAGCTTGTCGTCAGGCCGGGTAGAGAACTCCGCGCGTGCCTCGAGCCCGACGAGCCCGTACAGGAAGTTGAGGTAGTCGATGCACGCGTCGAGCTCGTCCGGGATCTGCTCCTCGGTGCAGAAGATGTGAGCGTCGTCCTGGGTCACGTGCCGCACGCGGGTGAGCCCGTGCAGCGCGCCGGCGAGCTCGTTGCGATGGAGCGGCGCAGCCTCGGCGTAGCGCAACGGGAGCTCGCGGTACGAGCGGAGCTCGCTGCCGAACAGGAGCATGTGGCCCGGACAGTTCATCGGCTTCATCCCGTAGATCTGGCCGTCGTCGAGCGGGATCTGGAACATGTTCTCCCGGAACTTCTCCCAGTGCCCCGAGGTGACCCAGAGCGCCTTGTCGTAGATCAGCGGCGTCTTCACCTCGACGTAACCGCGCTTCGCGTTCTCGCTTCGGCGGAGGGCCTCGAGCTCGTTCCAGATCACCATTCCCTTCGGATGCCAGAACGCCGAGCCTGGAGAGTGCTCGTCGAAATGGAAGAGGTCGAGCTGCTGACCAAGCCGGCGGTGGTCGCGGCGCTTGGCGTCCTCCAGGCGCTCCAGGTACGCGTCCAGGTCGGCCTGCGAGTAGAACGCGGTGCCGTAGATGCGTGTGAGCTGCGGCTTTGTCGAGTCGCCGCGCCAGTACGCGCCGGCGAGGCCGGTCAGCTTCAGCGCCTTGATCGGTGCCGAGTTCTGCAGGTGCGGACCGCGACAGAGGTCGGTGAAGTCGCCCTGCGTGTACAGCGAGATGTCGCCTTCTGCCGTGTCCACAAGCTCGACCTTGAACGGCTCGTGCTCGGCCGCGAACCGCCTCTTTGCTTCATCGCGGGAGATCTCCTCGCGGCTCCAGCTCCGGCCCTCGCCGAGCTCCTTCCGGATCTCCGCCTCGATGCGCTCGAGGTCGGACTCGTGGATCGGCTCCGGGAACTCGAAGTCGTAGTAGAAGCCGTTCTCGATCGGCGGGCCGATCGCGACCTTGACGCCGGGGTAGAGCCGTCGGACCGCCTCGGCAAGCAGGTGCGCCGAGGAGTGGCGCAGCACGGCCAGCGCGTCGGGATCGGACGAGTCGCGCGTGGTCAGGATCTGGATCTCCTCGCCGTCCTCGAGCGGCAGCCGCAGGTCGCGGACATGGCCGTTCGAGCGGACGAGGACAGCCTGCTCGGCCAGCTTCGGCCCGATCGCGCGCGCGGCGTCGAGACCGGACGAGCCGTCCGGGAGTTCGAGTTCGGAACGATCGGGGAGGATCACCTTCACGGTCGTTCAGGATACTTCCGCGTCGGCGGTCGGCTTGCGCTCACGAGCAGCGCGACCGGCGCGAGGACGAGCACCCACATCGTCGGACCGAGACCGAACGACGCCGCCGCGGCGCCGAGAGCGAGCGGCACCGCCGCGCCGGCCAGCCCGCCGATCCCACCGACCGCGACCGCTGCACCGCTCTGCCCCGGCAGCGACTCGTACAGTCGCGCCTTGGGGATCGCGTACCAGCCAGAGTTGAGCAGCCCGAGGACGGCCGCCAGGGCGAGCTTGTTTCCCGGCGACGGCGCGACGAGGAAGGCCGGGTAGACCGCCAGCGAGGCAAGCGCGCTCAGGCGCAGGTAGCGGAGCCCGTCCATCCCCCGGAGGACGGCGAGCAGCAGCCAGTCGCCGACGAGGCCCGCGCCCGTCCACACCGCCACGCCGATCGCCGCAGCCTTCGGGTCGAGACGGGCGACGTCGACGAGGTACAGGGCCAGGAAGCCGTGGAACACGTCGAGCATGAGGTCGGCCGCCTCCAGCGTCGCCAGCCACCTGAGGACGTCACGGCGCCGGAGTGCGGCGAAGGCTGACCGGAGCGACTCGGAGAACGACGGCGGTGACGGTGTGGTGCCGATGCGAGGCGTGCGCCACGCAGCCGCAGCGAGCGGAAGCGCCAGGGCGGCGAGGGCAGCGATTGCGGGCCGCCAGCCGACTCCGATCCAGAGGGCCAAGGCGAGGAGTAGCGGCCCGCCGACGTAGCCGAACGAGCCGGCGAGCGCCCACCGCGCCATGTTGCGCTCGCGCCGGCCGGGCTCGAGGTCCATCAGCGTGGCCTGGGCGAGGCTGACGAAGGCGCCGCTCGCCGGATTGGCGACGAGCAGCGCGGCGAGCAGGATCCCGAAGCTCTGCGCGGCCGCGACGAGCAACCCCGCGACCGCGAAGGCGACTCCGCCGAGGACGAGCACGGCTCGACGCCGGGACGTGTCACCGGCCGCGCCGATCAGCGCGTCGAGCACGCTGCCGAGCAGCGCCGGCACGGCCAGGAGCGCGCCGACCTGCGCATACCCGAGCGAGAGGTCGTGGCGGATCAGCGGCCAGCCGGCCCCCAGCGTTCCGTAGACGAGCTCGTCGAGGAGCTCGATCGCGAGCAGCAGTGCAATCGTGCGGCCGGGGCCGGGACGCCGGAGGGTCTAGCAGGGTGCGCGAGTCACGATGACCTGAATTCTAGGCGTCCTTCAGGCGGAGCAACCGGTCGCGCACGTCGTCGAGGTACAGCACCTCGACGTACGCGATCTCGCCGCGCACGACGTCGAGGACGATCTCGCCCGGCTCGCCGTCGGCGATCTCGACCTGGCGGCCGCGGATGAACCAGCGCTTCATCGGCCGCTTCGACGTGTGGAAGCTGCCGCAGAACGGCTGCTCGCAAGGGCAGACGGCCGTGATCCTGAGGCCGGGCACCTGCTCCACGAGCCGCACCTCGCCCTGCGCGCGCAACGCCGACTCCATCCGCCGGGCGAGCCCCGGCAGCACCTCGGCGACGAGCGGCGCCTGGCTCACTCGACCGCGCTGCGAAGCCGCGCCGGCGCTTTCAGCCAGTAGCTCTCCCGCAGCCACTCGAGCGCCGCCTCGCACGAGTCCTCGTCGGTCACCTCGGCGGTGACCCAGCCGTAGCGGCCCACGTACCGCGCGACGCCGACGTACGGCAGCAGCAGTGCGATCTGGGAATTATCCCTTGACAGGGGGTAGGTTCTGTGGGAGAATTCAGGCATGGCATCGGTGGACAGGAACAACCCGAAGCGCGGCAAAGGCTCCGAGTCGACCTACTCGATGATGGAGTTCATGCGGGAGTTCCCGGACGACGCCGCTTGCCTGGACTACCTGTGGCGCACCCGCTACGCGCCGGACGGGCACACGACCTACTGTCCGAAGTGCGACAAGGATCGCCGATTCCATCGCGTCAAGGATCGCCCGTCCTACGACTGCGATACGTGCGGGCATCACATTCACCCGACGGCAGGGACGATCTACCACAAGTCGTCCACGTCCCTGCACCTGTGGTTCTACGCCGCGTACATGATCACTAGCACTCGATGCGGGGTCTCGGCCAAGACGCTGGAACGCGAGCTTGGCGTGACGTACAAGACCGCATGGCGCATGTTCACGCTGATCCGTAACGAGTTGATGACGCAGGACGACGACGAGCCGCTTTCGGGCGAGGTCGAGGTCGATGAGACGTTCATCAAAGGTCGGATGCGGAACGCGGAGCGTGTGAAGCGTGCGAAGGCTGGCGTCCATCCGAAGAACCGGCACCGTGAGGGAACTGCCGTTGTGTTCGGTGCTGTCGAGCGGAGCGGAGAAGTGCGGGCGACGGTCATTCCCGATAGTCGAGCGCACACGCTGCTGACGACGACGCGCGAGTACGTGCTGCCCGAGTCTCTGATCTACACGGATGAATGGGCGCCGTACACGCGGCTCGGCAAACTTGGCTACACGCATCGTCGTATCCAGCACCGTGCCCGCGTCTACGTCGACGGCGATTGCCACACGCAGACGATCGACGGCTTCTTCGGGCTGCTGAAGAACGGCATCCGGGCGACGCATCACGGCGTCTCGCACAAGTGGTTGCAGGGCTACCTGAACGAGTACGCGTGGCGCTGGAACCGCCGCGACGACCGCCGCTCGATGTTCCGCGACCTGATCGCGGAATCCGCCAGTAGAGCCAAATAACAGCCCCGCGCGGGCTTTGCTACCCTTACCCTCGTAACCATTTGGCGGGGGCTTGACTTTGTCGCCTCGATGCCGATAGGTTAAAGACATTGCTCCCCGTCGTCCGGCCTCGGCCGCACTGACGGGGCACCTAAAATGAATGCTTCTGCGGCCAAGACCATCGCCGTCTTCATCGACTGGCAGAACACGTACAAGACGGCCCGCGAAGCTTTCGGCTGGCGCGACTACCCGAACGAGTACGGCAACTACAGCCCGTACACCCTGGCCCGCATACTCGCCGGGGGCAACGGCCGTGGCGCAGACGCCCGACTCCTCCGCGTCAACATCCATCGCGGACTCCCGTCTCAGAAGTACGACCAACCCGGCTATGCGGCGAACCGACGCCAAGCCGCCGCATGGATACGCGATAACCAAGAAGTCGTGATGCCGAAGCTGCGACCACTGAGGTACTCGCGTGACCCGCAGGAACCGCCCCGGGAGAAAGGCGTCGACGTCCAGCTCGCTCTTGAAGCAGTCGAGTGGTGCCTGACTAAATGCGACGTCGTGGTCATCTTTTCTCACGACACGGACTTGGTCCCAGCGGTGGAGATACTCCAGCGTCTTAAGGGACAGGAGTGTGTGGAGACGGCGTCGTGGTCGTCCGCGACGTTTAACCAGCGGATCAGAACCAAGCCGCCCGTCTATCACCATTACATCTCGCAGGCTGTGTTCGACCTTGTCGAGACGCGCGTGAACTACGCGCACGCTCTCCCGCACCCCTAGTTTTTTGCAGACGGCCGCGCGAGTTTCTTGAGCGCGTCCATGATCTCGCTGCGCTTCGGCAGTGGGATCGTCTCGCCGGTGGCCGGCGTCTTCTGAGTCGGCCCGTCGTACTGTGGTTTTTTCTTCCGCGCCATATGCTGAGGCTACCTCGTGGCTAGGTCGTGCATCTTCTGCGGACGTTCTCCGGTCACCAGGACTCACGTCTTTGGAGAAGCATGGATGGCCCGGTTGATGCCGTTTCAGGGGCAGTTTCACGCAACCCTGGAAACACGCGATCCACTTGGGGAACATCAGACCGCCTGGAAGAGCGCAAGCTTCAACCTCGCTCCCCGAGTCGCGTGTAATTCTTGCAACAGCGGCTGGATGGACCGAATAGACAAAGCAGCTGAAGACATCCTCGAGCCTGCAGCGCTGGGGCACTCGATAACGATTCCAGCCCTGGCTGACCAAGAACGCATAGCGACCTGGTCTACGCTTGTGGCAATCCTGTCGGACCAGAATCAGGCTCGTCCCGTCTTCCCCCCCGCTATTCACAAAGCGTTTCACAGAGACCGTCGCCCTCCGGAGGGGTCGCATGTTTGGCTAGCCGCCACAGGTCTCGACTACATCGTCGGAGGGTGGATCAGAACATGGCTCACAGAGCGGGAAGCTGAACGAGGCCAGTTCTCCGACTACCCGAACCTTTACCTCATTACCTTCCGAATCCTTGAACTGGTTATCCAGACTCTCATACCGTTTGACGCGGCGGCGCTTAGGGCTCTGCCCCCTACCAGCGACGACGAACGCCGTGGGTTTGTCCGCCAGTTGTGGCCGAGTCGACTGACCCCGGTCTCGTGGCCGCCTGAGACGACCATCGCAGCGGAGAGCCTGAAGGCCTTTGCGACGCGCTTTGACCCTAAGACACTGGAGACTCCGTGAGGCTGCTTGCCATGCACGATGCAGTCTACCCCCCGCGAAGGGATAATTCCCTGCGATCTCACGCTCCTCGGTGGTCAGCTTGACGGTCAGCGAAACCGGCGTCGCGGACGACAGCGCCGCGAACATGCGGTTGTCCGCGACCTTGAAGACCGGGTGGCCCCAGGGCTCGTCCTCGTAGGTCTCCGGGAAGGAGAGCGCGAGCGCCCTAATCCGGTCGGAGTAGTCCGTCAGATCGCGTCGGCTTCGAACGGATCCGGGTACTCGTCTTCCCAGGCCGCGTCCTTCGCGGCGGCGGCGCGCTTCCAGCGCCGGTCGAAGAAGACGGCGAGCCAGATCGAGCCCTTCGAAGAGGATCAGCATCGGGATCATCTCGAGCGTCGTCGTGACCGGGTCGACGCCGGGAAGCGCCACCGCGATCGCGGCCACGATCACGTAGCCGAGCCGGCGGTTCTTTCGCAGCCGGTCGGCCGGCAGGATCCCGATCCGCGCCAGGGCGAGGATGAAGACGGGGAGCTCGAAGACGATGGCCGTCGCCACCATGACCAGCGTGACGAACGAGAAGTAGCTGTTCGCCCTCGGCTGGAAGTGGAACTGGCTGCTGTTGTAGTTCGTCAGGAAGGAGACGGCCGGGTCCAGCACGATGAAGTAGCCGAAAGCGACACCGGCGACCATCAGCCCGGCGGCGAAGAAGGCGAACCCGACGATCTTCCGTTGGCTGTGATTGTCGAATGCCGGCGCGAAGAATCCCCACACCTGCCAGAACACGATCGGCGTCGCGAGCAGCAAACCGGCCCAGAGTGCGATCCAGAAGGTGGTCAGGAACGGCTCGGTGACGTCGAATGCCACGACCTTCTTGCCGTGCAACGGCCGCTCGAGCCAGCCGATGAGGTGGTGGTTGAAGATGTACGTGACCGTCGTCGTCGCGACGATCGCGATCAGGCAGACAGAAGATGCGTGAGCGAAACTCACCGAGGTGCTCGACAACGCTCGCCTCTTCCCCGTGCTCGAGGCGACGCGGCAAAAGGCGCATGGCCTAGATCGAGTCGTGCTCGCGCTTGCTGGTACCGATGGGCGCTCGAACAGGCTCCTCGATTGCCGCAGCCGTGGTCACCTCGGCCGGCTGGTGGTCGTCCTTCGTCACCGAGTTCTTGAACTCGCGCATTCCGCGTCCGAGCGAGCGCCCCATCTCCGGAAGCCGCTTCGGGCCGAACACGAGAAGAACGACGAGGAGCAGGATCAGCAGTTCCCCCGCACCGATTGATCCGAATCCCATGGGTGACAGCCTACCACCCGGCTCGGGAGGTCGCTACGGCGCGACTATTTGCCGGTCGGACCGGTCGCGCCCGTGGCGCCCGTCGGTCCGTTCGGCAGCGACTTCGCGATGTCCGAGGTCGTCCGCTGGCAGTACGGCTTGCCGGCGCTCTTGATCTGCAGGCAGCTGTGCTGAACCCGGTCGCCGTTCGTGAAGGTCCTGTTGAGAAGCAGGACGGTGCTGGTGACCTGAACGAAGTACGTCTTGTTGTCGTTCGAGTCGACCTGGATCGAGACGACTCCGTCGGCGAGGTCGGTGCCGATCTTCTTGTTGATCGCGACCAGATCGGACACGTGGCCCGTGTAGACCTTGTGCTGCTTCAGGAACGTCGCCTCGGCGTCCATCACCCGGTTCAGCGCCTGGTTCGTGCGCAGCGCCCGGTCGGTGTCGTTCAGGCTCGTCGAGCTCTTTCGGTTGATGATCGAGAGCACGATGAAGAGCAGGAAGAAAACGGCGACGATCAGGAGGATGGGGCTGCGGCCGAGATTCACGTGGGCGACAGTAGACGAAATCCGGGTGACGTCGGCGGGTGAACGGTCAGGAGCCGGCGCTGACGACGATCCTGACGACCTTCTTCCGCACCTGGTCGACGAGGAACGACGTGCCGGAGCCGCCGCGGACGAAGCCGTGCTGGCAGACGGCGCCGAAGCAGCGGATGCCCGGGATCGCCTTCACCGCCGCGAGCGGCGAACCGACGTGAACGCCCTGCGGCGTCTTGAACGTCGTCCAGGTCGTCTCGAGCACCATCGCCTTGCCGGCCGCGAGCTGAGCCGGCGCGGCGCCCGCCGCCGAGTACGTGATGTAGAGACCGGCCGCGTCGTAGGCGAGCCGCTCGATCCGGCCGGGAGGGGTCGTCGAGGTGTCGGCCCTGACCGAGACGAGCGAGCCGGCTCCGGTCCGCCGCTCGATGCTCGCCCGCGTCTCGCCGAGACGCACCCCTGCGATCGAGCGGTCGAGGACGATCATGGACGTGATCGAGACCCCGCGTGCGCCCGTCGCGGCCACAGCCGCGGCCGCCATGAACATCCCGATTAGCAGCACCTTTTTCCGCACGACGGCGGACAGTGTGCCCGAAACGAAGGGCGGAGGCGGGCAAGCATGTCCCTGCGGGTCACGGAGTCAGGACAAGAGCGCCTGCGGCTCGTCGGTCGCGATCGTGATCCGCTTGCGGAGCGTGACCCGCTGTCCGTCGGCGTGGCGCTCGAGCTCGACCGAGTCCATGAAGGCGCGCATCAGCGCCAGCCCGAGCGGCTCCTCCCGCTCCTCGGCGTGCGTCTCGTCCCAGAGCCCGTAGTCGCGGGTCGTCAGCACGACCTCACCGCCCTCGATCGCAGCTTCCACGTCGACGACGAGCGCGACCTGCCTGCCGCCGTGCTCGATCACGAGCGTCAAGGACTCGGAGCACGCGAGGACGATGTCGAAGATCTGCGAGGAGAGAACCTGCCGCTGCTCCAGCCAGCGACGCAGCTGGTCTCGGAAGACCGCGATCGAGGGCGGCGTGGCCGGGAGTCGAGCTCGAAACACCAGTTCGGTATCGGCTGATTCGGCCATTCACCAGAGAAGACCCCGCTCAGCCCGAATTCTTGCGCGCTGCCCGGGCGTCGAACTCGTGGTGATGGTGGTGCCGGTGAGAAAGCCAGTCCGTCTGCGTGGAGTAGGTGCCGAGCCCGACGAGGACACCGGCGAGCAGCGCGCCGACCACCGTCCAGCGCCGGACGTTCGCTCCCGCCCACGGCCTGCCGGGACGCCAGTCGGCCATCCCCTCACGCGCGACGCGCACCAGATACGCGAGCACGTGCACGGACACGAGCACGCCCCAGACGACGAAGCTCACGACGTGCGCGGTCAGCAGCAGCCCACCGCCGTGCCCGACGGCGAGGAAGGCAACGCCCGTCCCGAAGAGGACGACGGTGGCGATGACGAGGGGCGGTGCGAGCAGCCTCAGCCCCAGCGCCGGCGGTCCCTTCGCGCGGTACTCGGGACGCCGCAGGTAGTAGCTCGCGAACCGCCACCCGGTCGTTCCGAGCTTGAGCGCGATCGGCGGGAGCAGCAGCAATCCGAGGAAGATGTGGACCGGCAGGAACGAGCTCAGCGAGAGCGTCGTCGCGGCCTCGACGACGAGCAGGCCGACGAGCACGAGCCCCATCGTCGACGTCAGGCGCTCGTTTCCCTCGGGACCTCCTCGCAGACGGAATCGCGCCACGTTGCCTGGATACCCAGGCCGCGTGAAAGCGGGGTGAGAAGGCGCGTCAGGAGGTGACGTCGACGAGCGTGCCGATCGGCGTGAACGGGAAGACCTGTGCCGCTTCCGACGCCGGCAGCTCGACGCAGCCGAGGCTCTGCGGCGAGCCGTAGGAAGCTCGCGTGAAGCCGTGGATCGCGTCGCCGCCGTTGAAGTAGCTCACCCACGGGATGCCCGGGTCGGCGTACTTCGTCCCGTCCGGGTTCGTGCCCCGCATGGTCGTCACCACGAAGCGCGCGTACACGGGGTAGACCCCGAGCACGGTCGGCGCCTGCGGGATGCCCGTGTTCGCGGGCGTGGTGATTTCGGTCACGCCGTTGTGCCAGACGACGAGCGACTGCGGCCGCTGGTTGCGGTGGACGATCACGAACGAGTAGCCGTCGTACTTGTTCTTCTTGCCGGCGAGCACCGCGGCGATCAGCGTCTGCCAGACGTTGCGGCCTGCGTAGCCGTCCGTGAGCAGATCGTTGTCGCTCTCGAAGGCCATGACCGCGCCGCGCGTGATGCTGTTCCACGCGTTCGGCGACCACAGCTTCGTGAGCTCGCTCGGGGTGTTGCCGTAGCGCCAGGAGAACGTGCCGTCCGGCGGGTTCGCCGCGGCCTGGACCTGCTCGCCGACCGTGGGGCCGGCGTCCCCCGTTTTCGCCGTCCACGTGAGCGGCAGGTAACCGAGCTGCGCGAGGAGCTGGTGCAGCCGGAGCGTCGTACCGGTCGGAGTCGTGAACGCCAGCACGCGCGTCGGGCCGCCCGCTTTGCCGACCTGCTCGACCGCCTTCGGCAGGTGCACCTTCACCGCCGTGTCCACGCCCCAGCCGAAGCCGTGCGGCGTGAAGACCAGCGTGTGCGTGTCGGTCTGCTTCCAGGAGCCGGGGATCTTCCCCGCCCACGGCACTTTCTGCTTGCCGGAGAAGATCGAGCTCACGGGGCGCGAGAACTGCAGCGTGATCGGCGTGTCGTACGAGAGCGCCGTCCCGGTTGCGGGGGTCGCAAGCACCTCGGGCCCGCCGCCGGCGCGGAACCAGGTCACGCGGGCGGGCTCGGGGAAGCGCTCCCAGCGTCGGCCGACGGCGCTGATGCCGATCGCACCGGCGACGCCGAGGTTGCCGAGCGAGACCACCTTGGCCGGGTGCGGGAGCAGGCGTACCGACGGCTTGCCGGCGCCCGTGCCGGTGAGCTGAACCGCCGACACAGGCCTTCCGAACGCGACCTTGACCGGCGAGCCGGGCTTGACGAGGAGCCAGTCCTGCTGCAGGTCGGTTTTCGGCGCGCGGACCCAGAGGCGCAGGTGCTCCGTGCTTCCGGTCAACCAGCTCACCCAGCTCGGCCGCTTGATCGTGACGTCCACGTGCATCAGCGTCCCGGGCGGAATCGGCTTCGCCGGCCAGATCACGCCGTCCGGGCGGACGCTGACCGGGATCGGCCGGTTCGCTGACGTCGCGGCCGTGACCTGGACGTTGCTCGAGCCGAAGCTCGGCTTGCTCAGCTTCGCCAGACCGAGCTCGTCCGCGGCGATCGCGCCCTGCGGCCACGCGAAGAACGCGAACGCCATGGCGCCGAGAGCGAGGAGCACCACGAGCGCCACCGCCCACGGCCAGCGGCGCCGGCTCCTTGCCGACGTCCGGGCGTCCGAATAGGCACCGACGCGCGAAATCTCGTACACCGGCCGTGACCGCGGCTTCAGCTGCACGTCTTCAGTGTGGCAGGACCGCCCGTCGCCGTCGACTGTTGAACTGGTAGAAGCCGAGGATGTCCCGGCGCGGCCTCGTTCTGTTCGCAGCGATGTGCGTGATCTGGGGCATTCCGTACCTGTTCATCAAGATCGCGGTGCGGGATCTCTCCCCTGCCACGCTCGTCTGGTCTCGGAACCTGCTCGCAGCACTGCTACTGCTCCCGCTCGCCGCCTGGCGGAACGAGCTGCGCGCCGTGCTGCCTCGCTGGAAGCCGCTCGTCCTGTTCGCGGCGATCGAGATCGGCATCCCCTGGCTGCTGCTCGCGAGCGCCGAGCAGAAGCTGTCGAGCTCGCTGACGGCGCTGCTGATCGCGGCCGTGCCGCTGATCGGCGTGCTCCTCGCGCTGGGGACGAGATCGCGCGACCGCCTGAGCGGATCGGCGCTCGCGGGGCTCGTCGTCGGGCTCGTCGGGGTCGCAGCGCTCGTCGGGCTCGACACGGGCGGCGCCGACGCACGATCGATCGCGGAGGTCTTCGGAGTCGCGTTCTGCTACGCGCTCGGGCCGCTGATCCTCGACCGTTACCTGAGCGGCCTGCCCGCGCTCGGCGTCATCGCAGCGTCGCTGAGCCTGTGTGCGATTGCGTACACGCCCGCCGGTGTCCTGCGGCTGCCCTCGACCGCGCCCGGTCCCGAGGTGATCGTGTCAGTGATCGTGCTCGCCTTCGTCTGCACCGCGCTCGCGTTCGTCGTCTTCTTCCAGCTGATCTCGGAAGCGGGACCAGTCCGCGCGACCGTGATCACGTACGTGAACCCTGCGGTGGCGGCGATCGCCGGCGTGGCGTTCCTCGGCGAGTCGTTCACGGCCGGAATGGGGGTCGGGCTCGCGCTGATCCTGACCGGCTCGGCGCTCGCAACGCGGCGTCCGCGCCAGCCGAAGAGGTTCGCGGCGCAGCCGGCGCCCGAGCTCCCCGGCTAGCTCTCCCGCTTCTTCCACCAGCGGTCGAAGAAGCGCCCGACCTCGGCGGTCTCGGCGGGCTTCGGCTTGCGGCCCAGCGTGTCGGCCAGCGCCTCCGCGTCCCGCTCGTTGAACCGTCGCGTCGTCTCCTCGACGAGTGCGACGATCCGGTCGAGTGCACCGGCCGCGAGCTGCTCGTCGGCGAGATCGATGCTGAGCAGGATCTCCTTGTTGGGCGCGTCGACCTGCGGCGGCCGGGTCAGGCCCGGCTGGTCCGACCAGGACGCGTCGAAGAGCGCGATCCACGGCCCGAGTGGCGCCTCGCTGAGCGGCAGTGCCCATGGATAGCCGACGACCGCGCGCGAGGCCGGTCGCGGCGGGCCGACAACGTGGACGTCGATCGACATCTACGGCAGCAGGCCTTCGCGGTAGCGCGCCGGTTGCGATGGCTCGAAGCGCGCGTAGGCCACGCTTCCGTCCTGTGTGTCCTCGGGCGAGCTCGCGTTGTACCGGGCAGCCGTCTCGTCCGCGCAGTAGAAGCCCCAGGGACCGTCCTTCTGGAACTGCCGTGAGCTCGTGCAGAGGAGGACGCACGGCTCGTCGCCCGCGCCGGCGAACGCGTGCTTCGTCTCGGGCGGGCAGTGCACGAAGTCCCATTGCCTGAGTCGACGCTCCTCGCCCTCCACGATCAGGATCGCCTCGCCGGAGAGTACGAGGAAATCCTCCTGCTCGGTCTCCCTGTGGTAGGTCGTCGTCGGCTCGCCGGCTGAAACGACCTGGATCGACATGCCGAGCATCGGGAAGAACGTCTCGGCCTCGTATTCGTCGACGCCGGTGAGCGGCAGGCTGTCGCCGCGGCCCGGGCGGTGGAACCAGCGGGCGTCGCGGGCGTTCATGACGAACCAGCCCTGGCCGGCGGGCACGAGACCCGCGCCGGTGTCCTCGAGCTCGGCTTCCTGCACCATCGCCGGTTGATCATAGGCGTCGGGCGAGCCGGGCCAGGTACTCGGCACGGTTGAGCGGATTTGCCGTCAGGCGCTGTCTCACAGGAGAATCGCCGGTGACCGGCCGGTAGCCCGCGAAGTCCGAGTCGAGGACACCCTCACCGCCGGTCAGCCCCGGTAGCTGCCGTTGCAGTTCCTGCACCCGGTCAACCGCGAGGGCCGTCTCGAGCGTTGACAGCTCTCCGCGCGGGGACGGCATCGGGACGGTGCCGCCGAGCCGTGCGATCGCCGGTAGCAGCGCCCCGACGGAGGCCGTCGGCACCTCGAGGTGCACCGTCGACATCGGCTCGCAGACGACCGAGCCGCCGGCTTCGAGCGCCTGCATGAGCACGATCGGCGTCAGGTCGCGGAAGTCGGAGATCGTGCTCAGCGCGCCGTTCACGGACGGCGGCCCATCCGGGGAGCGGTACCGGCACTTCGTCATCGTCACGAGGCAGTCCGTGACCTGCCAGCCGAACAGCCCTTCGCGCAGCGCCGAGCGGACGTACCCGCCCATCGCCTCGCCGAAGGCCGCTTTCCGCTTGTAGAGATACAGCGGCACTCCCTCGTGGGAGACGTCGAGCCGGAACTCGACGCCCGAGTCGGCTGCCGCCGGCTCGATTCGCAGGCCCATCGTCGCGGCGAACGGATTGCCCTCGGCGCCGAGGCTCTCGACCGCCTCGCCGGTGCCGGCGGGCCTCTCGACGTAGATCGGCGTCGTCTCGCGGAACGTGACGGCGATGCCGTAGTCGTCCGCCAGCGTCGCCTGGATCACCTCCTTCTGCACCTCGCCGTAGAGCGAGACGGAGAGCTCGTGGCGCTCGTCGTCCTGGCGGACGGCGATCAGCGGATCCTGCTCCGCGAGCTGCGCGAGGGCAACCCGGAGGGCCGCGCCGTCGGCCGGCTCGTCGGGCGCGACCACCGACTCGAGCGTCGGCGGCGCGAACCGATGCCGCAGCGGAACGCGGTGCTCCTCGCCGATCGCGTCGCCGATTCGGACGTCCGCGAGGCCGCGCAGCTTCGCGATCTCACCGGCCCCGGCGGCCTGTGCCTGCTCGACCGTGCCGCCCTCGAACACGTCGATCGCGGTCACCTTGCTCTCGCCGTCCCCGACGCGCACGCGGTCGCGCACGCGCAGCGTCCCGGCGAACATCCGCGCGTAGGCGAGCCTCTCCCCCGCTTTGCCACGCTCGATCTTGAACACCGTGCCGGAGACCGCTCCGTCCGTATCGCCGGTCGACACGGGCAGGAGCTCGGCGATTCCGGCCGCGAGCGCCTCGACACCCGCACCCGTCACCGCCGAGCCGGCGAAGACCGGATGGACCACGGCCTGCGCGGTCTGGGTGGCGAGGACGGCGCGAAGCCGCTCGTACGGGATCGGCTCGTCGCCCACGAACGCCGCGAGCAGCTCCTCGTCGCGCTCGGCCAGCGTCTCGACCAGGCGCGCGCGGAACCCGCCGTCGTCCGCGTCGAACGGTGCGAACGCTGCCTCGCGAGAGCCGAGCCGCGCGGCCCGGCCCATCCCGACCACGGCGGGCGTAAGCCGCTCTGCAATCTCGCTGAGCACGCGCTCGTCGTCCGCGCCGGCGCGGTCGAGCTTGTTCACGAACAGGAGTGTCGGGATGCGCAGCCGCTCGAGGGCCCGCATCAGCACACGTGTCTGCGGCTGCACGCCTTCGACCGCCGAGATCACGAGCACGGCACCGTCGAGGACGCTGAGAACGCGCTCGACCTCCGCGATGAAGTCCGGATGGCCGGGCGTGTCGATCAGGTTGACCGTCACGTCGCCGATCGCGAACGAGACGACCGCTGACTTGATCGTGATGCCGCGCTGCCGCTCGAGCGCGAGCGTGTCGGTCTGCGTCGTACCGCGGTCGACGCTGCCGACCGCGTCGATCACGCCGGCCGCGTACAGCAGCCGTTCGGTGAGAGTCGTCTTACCGGCGTCTACATGCGCCAGGATCCCAAGGTTGAGCCGTTTGCGAAGCACGCGTCATACCCTCCGAGTAGGTCATGAAGCCCCTTTCGATGGACATGCACGCTGGCAACGTCTCCTCCTGGGTCGCCGGCACGGACGGTGCTGCTTCGGCGGATCATACGTGCCCCGGCCGGGCGGCGATGCCGAGCTTTTCGATCGCGCGCCCGAACGCCGCCCATTTCGCCTCCGTCATGCCCTGCTCCGCGAGATAGACCGAAAACCCGGTGGTTCCCGCCGCCTGCAGCAGCCTCGCGTACCCGGCGGCCGAGCCGAGGCCGAGGCTGCCCTGGTACATGCCGACGATCGGGTGCACGCGGGCGGCCGGGAACCAGGCGCTCGCGCCGGCGACGCACGAGGCCGGGTCGACGGCCGCGCCGAGCACGTTGACGTACGCCTCCGGGAGGAAGTCGAAACCGGCGCCGCTCCACGCCTTCCAGTCGAGGTCGTGCTGGTCGGGACGGCAGTAGGACGCGATCGCCGCGGGCAGCGACGGCTCGAGCCGCCGGAACTCGTCGACGAACGCCCGTGAGCGCAGGAAACGTGCGCCGCTCTCGCCGGTCGGGCCCGTGTAGCCGTACTCGGCCTCGGCGTCCGCGATGTAGAAGTCGAGCCCGTACCGGCGGATCTGGTCGCCGGCGAGCCGGGCAGCACCGACCGGATCGGCGCGAAGGACGCCCCAGCCGCCGAGCGGGAGACCGCTGGCCTGGCGGAAACGCGCTATCCATGCGGGATCCAGTGGCGCGGCGATCGAGCCGTCCTGGACGAACACCGCCGCCCAGCCGAAGCCGTTCGCCCGTAGCTCGCTCCCGAGCATCGTGGGATCGATCGCGTCCGGATGCCAGACGAAGGCTCCGGCGTCGTCCCAGGACATCGCGACGGTGGGCGGGGGTGCGGGCGGCGCCGGAGACGCCGTGCTAGGCGGCGGCGGAGCAGGAGCGACCGTCGAGGACGGCGGCGGCGCAACGTGCTTCCCACCACCGCCGCAGGCCGCGAGAACGACCACGATCGCGAGTCCCGCCCCCAGGCACGAGCGCCGCACAGTCGCCACGTTAGAGAACCGATCCCCCGTCTGAGGGATGGAAACGCCTGCAATCGGCTGCCTAAGTGAGTGATGCCCGGAACAAACAGAGGTACCGAAGAAGGGGGAGATGCATGTCGAGAAGGACACACGCGAGGCGATGGGTTCTCCTGTCCGTCCTCGCCGGGCTCCTGGCCGGCGCGACGTTTGCCGCGTCCGCACTTGCGGCCGGGCCTGTCAACGACGATTTCTCGAGCGCGACGAAGATCACGGGCTCGAGCGGAACGATCACCGGCTCCAACGTCGGCGCGACGAAGGAGCCCGGTGAGCCGAACCACGCCGGCAACGTCGGCGGGGCTTCGGTCTGGTACAGCTGGACGGCGCCGTCCTCAGGGTCGGCGACGATCACGACCGAGGGGTCGGACTTCGACACCGAGCTCGGTGTCTACACCGGCCCGAGCGTCAGCTCGCTGACGGAAGTCGCGTCGAACGACGACGTGAGCGGAAGCGACCTGACGAGCTCGGTCACCTTCAGTGCGACCTCGGGAACGACGTACAAGATCGCGGTCGACGGCTTCAACGGGCCGGTTTCCGGCCTGCACACCGGCAACGTCACGCTCAACTGGAGCCTCTCCGGCGGCGGTGGCGGAGGCGGCGGAGGCGGCGGCGGTCCCGCGAACGACATGTTCGCGAGCTCGCAGGCGATCTCCGGTGGGAGCGGCTCGACCACGGGCTCCAACGTCGGTGCGACGAAGGAGTCGGGCGAGCCGAATCACGCCGGCAACCCGGGAGGCGCGTCCGTTTGGTACAGCTGGACGGCTCCGTCCTCCGGCGACACGACGATCACGACCGAGGGCTCGAACTTCGACACCCTCCTCGGCGTCTACACCGGCTCCAGCGTCAGCTCGCTGACGGAGATCACGTCGAACGACGACGCGAACTTCCCGGTCGACTCGACCAGCTCGGTGACGTTCAACGCCCAGTCAGGCACGACCTACCGGATCGCGGTCGACGGCTATGACGGCACACAGTCGGGCCTGCACACCGGCTCGATCGCGCTGAACTGGAGCGAGATGACCGGCCCGAGGCCGGCGAACGACAACTTCGCCAACGGCCAGACCCTGACCGGAGCGTGCGGCCAGGTCACGGGATCGAACATCAACGCGACCAAGGAGCCCGGCGAGCCGGATCACGCCGGCAACCCGGGCGGCGCTTCGGTCTGGTACATCTGGACGGCACCGGCGTCCGGCTCGGCCACGTTCACGACCGAGGGCTCGAACTTCGACACGATCCTCGGCGTCTACACCGGCTCGAGCGTGAGCAACCTGACGGCGGTCGCGTCGAACGACGACGTGAACTTCCCGACCGACTCGACCAGCTCGGTGACGTTCAACGCGACGCAGGGCACGACCTACCGGATCGCCGTCGACGGCTACTACGGCCCGAGCCACGGCCTGCACACCGGCAACATCGTGCTCAACTACTGCGGCCCGCCGCCGCCCCCGCCTCCGTGCAAGGGCTCGGCGAACTTCCGCTGGCACTACAGCGCGAACGGCACGTCGGGCTCCTGGAGCGCGACGACGTCGCAGAACTGCGGCAACTTCTCGATGGGTCCGCAGTCGATGGAAGGTGACCTGAAGGTCTCGCCGGGCGACACGCTCGAGGCCGGCTACGACTTCAAGGTCAACGGCGGTGCGTCGTCGGTCACGGTGTCGAACGCGCAGGTGCTGTTCACGGTTCGCTGCACAGACGGCAGCTCGCCGACGCAGAGCACCTTCACGGTCACGATGCCCGATCAGACGTACTCGATCAACGGCGGCGACTGGACACCTTCGGGCGACCAGCACAGCCCGCTCGTGTACCAGGGCTCGATCAGCGTGCCCGACCTCTGCCACGGCGGCATGCTCCGCCTCGACAAGGGCGGGACGTTCTCGGCCACGCTGCTCTCGATCAGCTAGTACGGGACGAACGAGAACGGTCCAGGAGGGGGTCGCTTCGGCGGCCCCCTCTCGTTGCGCCAGTGATGCGCTACGTCCAGGGGAGCGAGTCCCAGTACGCCGGCCGTGCGCGCTCCGGGGGCTCGTACGCCGCGTACGCTTGCTTCGGCTCGGGCGTTTCCTCCGCGGCGCTCGCGCCGTACTTCGCGGCGAGCTCCGACTTCGGGTAGAGGATCTTCTCGTCCGGCGTCCGCGCGCCGGTCATCAGCACGATGCACGGCCCGTCGCCCGCGCCGACGAAGACGTGCTCGACTCCGGCGGGGCAGTGTACGAAGTCCCATGCCTTGAGCGGCCGCTCCTCGCCGTCGACGAGCAGCATGCACTCGCCCGACAGCACGAGGAAGTCCTCCTGCTGCGACTCGGAGTGATAGAGACAGCTCGGCTGGCCGGGCTCGACGACGGTGATGTTGATGCCGAGCTGCGGGAACGCGAACTCGCGGGTATCGAAGTTGCAGCCGGAGCCGAACGCCTTCGACACCCACCACTCAGCGTCGCGGACGTTGACGACGAACCAGCCGTCCGAGGCCGGAACCAGTCCCGACCCGCCGTCTTCGAGTCGCGCCTCAGGCACGTCGCGAGTCTACTTACGCCCGCGCAGGGCCTTGATCGCGTCCAGGCGCTCGAGACTCTCGGGCGGCCAGAGCTCGCTCGAGTCGTAGTAGACCTCGACCGCGGGCACGCCCTCGGGGAGCGTCACCCAGGGCAGCTTCGACCTCGTGAAGATGTGGATGTCCGGCTCGACCGACGATGGCTCGTCGAGCGTGCCGCCGCGGACGAACAGGATCTCCGGCCAGCTGTACTCGCTATAGACGGCGACCTGGCAGTCGGCGCAGCGGTAGATCCGTTGCGGGTCGCCGTGGTCGCGCGGCGCGTCGACCGGCTGCGGCTCGCCGGACAGGAGCTCGACCCGGTCGGACTCGATCAGCAGGTTGATCACGAAGGCGCTCCCGGTCTGCCGCTGGCAGTTCAGGCAGTGGCAGCAGTGGACGAACATCGGCTCCGACGCCAGTCGGTACCGCACGGCGCCGCAGGCGCACCCTCCCTCGCGACTCATCGGCTGTAGGAAATCAGAACACCGCCGCCGGGAGGTTCAGGTCGGCGAAGCTCGCCAGCGGCAGCGTCCCGGCGATGTCGAGCACCGCGAGCACCTGGCGGTAGTGGAAGGCGGCGTGCCAGCGCTGGAAGTCGAGCAGCGTCGAGTAGGAGACCTGCCCGCGCGGCGAGGCGACCTGCGGGTCGCGCCCTGCCAGCTCGGTCTCGTGCTCGAGCACCCAGTCTCGCCAGGCGCCTCGGCGCGCCTCCGCGTATACGACCACCCCGGCCGCGTCGAGAAGCTCAGCCTCGCGCTCGCCGTCGAGCTCCGGGTCCCAGTCGAAGCGCCCCGTCTCGAACGCCGCCGGAAGCAGCTCGAACGGATGGAAGACGTTCACGGGAGGTTGCGCAGCGACCGGCCGCGCGACGGCGTCGGCGCGGTCAGCGCCTCGAAGTCGAGCGGCGCGATCAGGCTGACCCACGCATCGAGCACGGCGACGGCGTCCCAGGCCAGCCGCGTCGCCTCGAGCGAAGGCGGTGCCTCGAGCCTGAGCATCGACGCGAGCTGCGAGACGTGCAGGATCGGCGAGGCGACGCCGCCGACGGAGAGCGACGGGACGATCGGGCGCCCGGCCTCGATCCAGCGCTCCTCCCCACGCGGCTCGCGGATGTTCACGGACTCGAACTCGACGCCCTGCTCGCCAAGGAACTCCCTGGCCGCGCTGCAGGACGATCAGGCCGGTTGCCAGAAGAGCGCGGGAAGCTCGGACACAGGTTGCGAATCTAGCTGCAAGTTTTCCGCGGGACCGGGGTCTTTCTCCTTCAAGCAGGTACCACCAACCCCCACAGGAGGAGAAGGAACCACAATGAAACGCCTTCTTGCAGCAGCACTCGTGGCCGGCGCACTCGTCGCCGCCGCGCTCGTCGGCACCGGCACCGCGACCGCCGACTCGACGATTCCCTTCCATGCGCGGATCGGAGATATGTACGGCCTGGTGCCGCCGGTCAACGCCGCGAACGGCGCGATCACGAACAACGCGCCCGCGAGCGGATCGCTCTACTACAACGGCGGGCCCGTGATGACCACGAACTCCGTGTACACGATCTACTGGCAGCCGCCGGGCTACCAGCTCCCGAGCGGATACGTCAATAACCTGAACACGTACTTCAAGGACCTGCAGGCGACGAGCGGGTCGAACACGAACGTCTACGACACCGGTACGCAGTACTACCAGGTGGTCAACGGGACGAAGCAGTACGTCCAGAACAAGTCGACGTTCGCCGGCACGACGATCGCCACCGACCCGCTGCCCCCGCTCGACCCGGTCAACTGCCCGGACACGCCGGTGGCGGCGACGAACGGCGGCACGAACCCGCCGTCGACGACCGCCGGCTGCGTCACGGACGCGCAGCTCCAGCAGGAGATCTCGACCGTCGTGCGGGCGCACGGCTGGCCGGTCAACAACAACACCGAGTACTTCGTCTACACGGCGCCGAACATCGGCACGTGCTTCCCCGCGCAGGTCAGCGAGGAGGAAGGCGGCGTCGGGACGACCGTCACCGCGCCGCTGTGCTCGTTCTCGTACTTCTGCGCGTACCACAGCGCCTACTACGACTCGACGCTGAATCCGAACGCTCAGGTGATCTACGCGAACATGCCGTTCGCCGCGCAGACCGCGGGCAACCCGCTGACCTGCGACGAGCAGTCGTACCCGAACAGCAACCCCTCCGACCCGGAGGTCAACGTCACCAGCCACGAGCACAACGAGTCGATCACGGACCCGTTCGGAACCGGCTGGTGGGACAGCAACTCGAACGACAGCGCGGCCGGCGAGGAAGACGGCGACATGTGCGCGTACGACTTCGGGAACCTCTACGGCGCGGACGGCGCGCAGTACAACCAGACGATCAACGGTCACCACTACCTGATGCAGCTCGAATGGGACAACAGCATCAACGGGTGTCCGGGATCGGACTCGTCCGGAAACGCCGTTCCGAGCCAGGCGAACTACAGCACTCCGGCGATCTCGCTCTCGCCCGCCGAGGGCTACGCGACGGCGCCGTTCAAGATCACGGGCCAGTTCTTCGCGGCCGGTGACAAGACGACGACCAACTGGTCGGACGCGGGCTCCCCGGCCGCACCGGCCACGCTCGGATCGGCGACGTCGGACGCGAGCGGCCGCGTGTCGCTGATGACCAAGGTGCCGGGCAACGCCCAGGGTGGGAACGCCACTGTGACCACCACCGGCAAGTCGGGCAGCGCCTCGACGCTGTTCGACGTGCTCTCCGACTGACCCCAGGGGAGAGCGACGCACGACGAGGCGGCTCCTGACCGGGGCCGCCTCGTTCTTTGCGGGGTCGCCGCCAGGCCGGCGGGCCGGGCAGCTCGGGTCAGGAGCGGCGCGCGGTGCCGACGATCATCGGGCGCTCGACCTTCGGCGCCTTCGGCACCTCGCCGTGCTTCACCGTCTCGACCGTGAGCGGCGACGCCTCGATGGCCGCCAGCGTCGACCGGTTCGGGTTGCAGCCGACGATGTTGTAAAGCGGCCTGATCCGGTCCTGCCGCTTCGCGACCTTCGGGTCGTCGGAGCGCACGTGCTCGATGAAGAGGAACCGGCCGTCCGGCTTCAGGACGCGGGCGATCTCTGCGAGCGCGGCCTCCTGGTCCGGGACGCTGCAGAGCACCCAGGTCACGACTGCGGTGTCGAAGGTCGAGTCCGGGAACGGGAGCTTCTCGGCGGGGGCGTCGACGATCTCCGCCTCGCGGCCGAGCGCCGTGAGGCGATCGCCGAGCTTCCGCCGCATGTGCTTGTCCGGCTCGACCAGCACGAGCCGCGTCACGGCGTCCGGATAGTGCTCGAGGTTGAGCCCGGTGCCGGCGCCGATCTCGATCGTCGCGCCCTGCGCTTGCGCGAGCAACTCGTGTCGCTCGTCCCGCATGCCGGCAGCCTCGGATCCCTTGCTGACCGCGTCGTACACCGCTGCGAAGAGTCGCCGTCTCACCGAACGAGAACGCTGGACCGCCGAGGGCTGCGTGTCAAGTGAGCCGGCGGGCCGGCAGCCGGCTTTCGCTCAGCGAGCAAGCAGAGGACGCATCGCTTCCGGCAAGCTCTGTCGGAACGGGCTGTGACCGACACGCAGTCGAAGGAGGATGACGATGGAGCTCGATCAGGGTTTCGTGTGGATCACCACCCGGCGGCTCAAGCCGGGCACGACGCGGGAGCAGTTCAGTCAGGCGTGGAGGCCGAGAGAGTTCCCGGAGGGCATGCTGCGGGCGTACGAGTGCTACAGCTCGGACGGCAACGAGGTCGTCGGCATCTCCATCTGGGACTCGGCGGAGTCGAGGGACGCGTTCCGTCGCTCCGGGGTCGAATCCGAGCGGCGGGAAGCGATGGCGCCCTTCCTCGTCGAAGAGAGCTCCGGCTTCTATACCGGACGCGAGCTGAAGATCCCTGAGCGGTAGACGGGAGGCCGAACACGCGGTCGTGATCGCCGGAGGCGGTCCGACCGGGCTGATGCTGGCGGGCGAGCTGGCGCTGGCGGGAGCAGACGTCGTCGTCGTCGAGCGGCGTACGACCCAGGAGCTCGACGCGAGGCGATCCGGAGGTCTCCACTCGCGCACGATCGAAGTACTCGACCAGCGAGGCATCGCCGAGCGGTTCCTGTCCGTCGGGGAAGGACTTCACCCGGCTGCGGGATTTGCGGCGAACCGGCTGGACATCAGCGACTTTCCGACCCGCCACAACTACCTGCTGGCGCTCTGGCAGCGCGACTTCGAGCGCATCCTGGCGGGTTGGGTCCTCGACGAGCTCGAGGTTCCGATCCTTCGCGGCGGGGAGATCGTCGGCTTCGCCCACGACGACACGGGCGTCGACGTCGAGCTGTCCGACGCCGGGTCGTTACGCGCGCAGTACCTCGTCGGCTGCGACGGAGGACGCAGCCTCGTCCGCAAGGCCGCCGGCATCGACTTCGTCGGGTTCGATCCGTCGACGAGCTGGATCATCGGCGAGGTCGAGATGACCGAGGAGCCGGAGATCGGCCTGCAGGGTGGGGGCGGCATCGGCCCGGTCGACCGGGTGAAGGGCGGCAGTCCGTACGGGGTCGTCCTGACCGAACGATCCGTCGAGCACACAGACGAGCCCACGCTGCGGGATCTCAGCGAGGCGCTCGTCGCGGAGTACGGAACGGACTTCGGTGCGCACAGCCCGTCCCGGATCTCTCGTTTCAACGACGTGACGCGACAGGCGGCCGCCTACCGCGAGGGTCGCGTGCTGCTCGCCGGCGATGCCGCCCACGTGCATGCCCCACACGGCGGCCAGGGCCTGAACGTCGGCGGCCAGGACGCCGTGAACCTGGGCTGGAAGCTGGCGCAGGTGGTCGACGGCACGTCGCCCGAGAGCCTCCTCGACACGTATCACGCCGAGCGGCACCCGGTTGGCGCCCGGGTCCAGCAGAACACGATGGCGCAGGTGGCGCTGAGCCGCCCCGACGAACGCCACCAGGCACTCCGCGAGACGATGGCCGAGCTGTTGCGGATGGACGAGCCGCGCCGCCGGTTCGCCGGGATGATCTCGGGCCTCGACATCCACTACGACCTCGGCGAGGGCCACCCGCTGCTCGGGAGGCGCATGCCGGACCTCGACCTCATCGCCTCCGACGGTCCGGTTCGGGTGTTCGAGCTGCTGCACGACGCGCGGGGCGTGCTCTTGAACCTCGGCGAGCCGGGGTCGTTCGGTGCGTCGCCGTGGTCAGACAGGATCCGAGCGGTCGACGCTCGACACGACGGCGAGTGGGAGCTGCCGGTGCTCGGCCGCGTCGACGCGCCCTCCGCCGTTCTGATCCGCCCCGACGGACACGTCGCCTGGGTCGGCGACGGCACGGACACCGGTCTGCGGGACGCACTGACCGCATGGTTCGGACCGCGCTAGTCGGCCCACCAGTCGCGCCGGCCGTCGACGTCTCCGCGCGGATCCTCGCCGAGGTTGGGTGCGCCGAACACGAGGAGCTCGAGGCCTTCCGGCCCGGCCTCGTAGCCTCGCCACGCACCGGGTGGGACGCGCAACGCGTCCCACTCCTTCAGGTCGACGATCTCGTCGTCGACCTTCATCCGCCCGCTCCCGCGCACGACCACGTACACCTCCTCCTGCTTGACGTGCGTGTGGCCGTACGGGAAGCGATAGCCGGGCGGGACGCGCTGGTAGCTGAGGGCGGATTGCTCGAGCTCGAGCGGCTTCGTCGCCGCGCGGAACTCGAGGTCGAGCGGGCCGTCGAACACACGGCCGATGTCCTCCAGATCCCCCTTGATGTTGCTGACCGTGAACGGCACGGGCGCAATCCTCAGCGAAGAGCTGCTTCGAACCGGGGGTCGTCGCGCACGGCGGCGAGGTCGTCGTCCGTGCGCGCTTGCTCGCGGAAACGCGGAAAGAGCTCGACGGAGCGTCGGAGATGCTCGAACGTCTCGTCGCCGGTCTCGCCCGCCAGGGTTGCGAAGCACGCGTAGTTGAAATGGAGGCCGGGGTGGTCCGGCGATTGCTCGAGGCCTGCGCGAACAGCTGCGAGCGCGTCGGCGTAGCGCTGCTCGCCGTAGGCACGGATCGACTCGCTGTGGAACGTCCATGCGTCGCCCCAGTCGAACGCCTGGTACGCCTCGCCGGGTGTGGCGCCGATGACGAGGACGGTTCCGTCCCCCGTCGCCTTCCGTCGCGACTCAGGCCCGACGAAGACGAGCGTCCCCGCGGGCGCGTCGACGGTCTCGCCGTCGATCTCGAACGTCGCGTTCCCGTCGAGCACGATGTACAGCTCCTCCTGACCCGGCCCGGTCTCGTCGTGATCGCCGATCAGCCTGCCGTCCTCGCCGGGCGTGAAGGCGTTGATTCCGAACGCACGGATCCCGAAGTGCTCGCGCACCGGGATGTCTCTCCCGCGCCGCTCGATGTCGTCGAGGCGCGTCACCTGCGGCTTCGCGTTGGTGCTCAATGGGACTCCTTCCCTAGGTGTCAGCAGATGAGACTCCGCCGGGCTCCGAAAGTCATCGGCGATCCGTCTATCTGTGCGGCTTCCCGGACCGTCGGGGCTGGTGGCGGAGCATTGCACGGGGTGCGAGACTGGTCTGAGCATCCGGTCGATCCGCGACCTATGTCTACGGCAGCGACGTCCATCGAGGCCCGTGCGGGTGAGCTTCTCGAACGATCGGGGGAGCTGGCAGCGCTTGCGGACGCTCTGGCGAGCTCGAAGGCCGAGCGACATGGACGTCTCGTCCTCGTCAGCGGGGAAGCCGGCGTCGGCAAGACGGCGCTCCTGTCTCGTTTCTGCGCCGAGGCTTCCGGTGTGCGCGTGCTTTGGGGAGCGTGCGATGCGCTGATCACGCCGAGGCCCCTGGGCCCGCTGCTCGACGTCGCACGGGAGACGGGCGGCGAGCTTGCCGAGCTGGTCCGGGTCGGCGCTCTTCCGCACGACGTCACATCGGTGCTGCTCGGCGAATTGACCCGCCCGCCGCCGACGATCCTCGTGTTCGAGGACGTGCACTGGGCGGACGGTGCGACGCTCGACGTGCTGCGGCTGCTCGGACGCAGGGTCCACGGCGTCCAGGCACTCGTGCTCGTGAGCTACCGCGACACGGAGCTGGATCCGTTTCATCCCCTGCGCCAGGTGCTGGGCGAGTTCGCGTCTGACGGGTCGAGCGCCAGGGTGCGCCTCCAGCCGCTCTCCTTCGACGCGGTCGCCCGGTTGGCCGAGCCGCGCAGCGTGGACCCGGAGGAGCTGTACGCGAAGAGCGGCGGCAACCCGTTCTTCGTCACCGAGGCGCTCGCCGCCGGCGACGAGGAGATACCCGCGACCGTCCGCGACGCGGTGCTTGCGCGCGCCATTCGTCTCGGTCCGACGGCGCGGGCCGTCTTGGACGCGGTCGCTGCTACTCCTCCACGCACCGAACTTCCGCTGCTCGAGGCCATGACCGGATCGGGGCTGGACGGTCTTGCCGAATGCGTCGCCGCGGGAATGCTCGTGAGTGAGGCCGGAGCGATCTCGTTCCGGCACGAACTCGCTCGGCTTGCAATCGAGGACGCGATCGCACCCGACCGGAAGCTCGAGCTTCATCGTGCTGCGCTGGCCACTCTGGGCACCCCCGGCTCGAGCGATCTGGCTCGACTCGCGCATCACGCCGAGGCGGCCGGGGACATTGACGCCGTGCTCCGGTTCGCCCCGGCGGCAGCGGCGCATGCATCGGCGCTCGCCGCGCACACCGAGGCGGCAGCACAGTACGCTCGCGCGCTCCGCTTCGCCGCTCGACTACCGCTCCCGGATCGCGCGGGCCTGCTGCGAAGGCGGTGGTTCGAGTGCTATCTCACAGCGCAGGACGACGAGGCGCTCGCGGCGATCGACGAGGCACTCGCCTGTTATCGCGAACTCCGGGATCCGCTCCAGGAAGGCGACGCGCTCCGCTGTCGCGCGCTAGCCCTCGCGAATGCGGGTCGCGTCCCGGAAGCGGTAGAGGCCGCCCGGGAAGCGGTGAGTCTGCTCGAGCGCCGGCCGCCTGGTCGCGAGTTGGCGCTCGCGTACGCCGCACTGGCAGGTTTGTCGATTCTCTCGGAGGACGCCGAGGAGCTCGAGCTCTGGGCACCGAAGGCGTTCGAGCTGGGCGAGCGAATCTCCGACCCGGAGGCGACGGTCATCGCCCTCGCCACCGTTGGGGCCTCCAAAGCGCTCCGCGGTGAGGGCGGTGCGGACGAGCTCGAGCAGGCGCTCACGCTCGCACGGGAACACGCTCTGCCGTATCAGGAGGGTCGTGTCCACATCTACCGCGGAATGGCGGGGTGCAGGGCGCGATCGCTCGAGCAGATGAAACAGGCCAACGAGGCGGGGCGAGCGTTTTGCGACCGCCACGACGTGTTGGCATCGAGCCGATATCTGCTCGCCATGAGGAGCTGGATCGAGCTCGAGCGCGGCGACTGGGACCAGGCAGGCGAGACGGCCGCGCGTGTCCTTTCCCTCCTCTGCGCGATGTCGTGCGTCCAGGCTCGAATCGTGATCGCGTTGCTGCGTGCCCGCCGCGGAGACCCCGACCCCTGGACGCCGTTGACCGAAGCCGAACCTGTGGTCGAGCGGACCGGCCAGCTCTGGTGGTTTTGGCAGCTGGCCGCTGCGAAGGCGGAGGCCGCGTGGCTCGAGGGCAGGCCCGACGCGATCGGCGAGGCGACCGAAACCGCGTTTCGGCTGGCGACGGAGCGGCGGTCGCCCTGGGCTATCGCCGAGCTCGCCTGGTGGCGCAGCCGCGGAGGGATCCACCAGACCGTTCCGGACGAGGCCCGAGGGCCGTTTCTGCTCCAACTGCGGGGCGACTGGTCGGAAGCCGCCCGAGCCTGGGAAGCTGCAGGATGCGTCTACGAACACGCGGTCGCGCTCACCGAGATCGACGACGAAGCAAGCCGCCGTCGAGGACTCGAGACGCTGAACCGCCTGGGTGCCCGCCCCGCGGCCGCGATTGCCACTCGCAGATTGCGGGAGCAAGGCGTGCGCCGCCTGCCCCGCGGACCCCGGCCGGCAACGCGGTCGAATCCGGCGGGGTTGACCGCGAGGGAGCAGGAGGTCCTCGTTCTGCTCGCGCGGGGCTTGCCCAACGCGGAGATCGCTGATCGATTGATCGTGTCGCGGAGAACGGTCGACCATCACGTGTCGGCGATCCTGCGCAAGCTCGAGGTTCGCACGCGCGGTGAGGCCGCGGCCCGGGCGGGCGAACTCGGGCTTCTCGCCCAAGGTCGGTAGCCGCCGACTCCCAACATAGGCAGTTCTGCCGAAGACGCGGCGCCGACGCCGTCGTACGGTCACCGGCGATGCCACGCTACCTCGTCGAGCGCGCGTTTCAAGGAGGCTGGAACGGCGGAGAGGACGTCGAAGAGCTCTGCCGACAAATCCTCGAGCGGAACCGAGAAAGCGACGTGACGTGGCTGCACTCGTACGTGAGTGCAGACCGGAATCGGTTGCTCTGCATCTACGAGGCGCCGAGCCCGGAAGCGATCCGGAAGAGCGCCGCCCGCAATGAGCTGCCGGTCGATCGGATCACCCAGGTGCGCGTGCTCGACCCCTACTCGTACACGTGAGAGGAGACGCATGATGCTCAAGCCGAGCAGCAACAAACTCCGCTTCTTGATAGCGACTCTCCTGGCTCTGGGATCGATCGCGCTCGGCGCGAACTCGGTCTCCGCGGCCGGCCATCTCGTTCCCTTCCACGCGAGCTTCTCAGGAGTCGCGGTCGAGACCAGCCCGACGAGCGGGATCCTCGAAGGAAGCGGCAACGCCAGCCATATGGGCTCGACCACCAACGAAGGACAGGTGCACGCGTTCTTCGACGAACCCAGGGCCGGCTGCCCCTTCGGGTTCAGGAGCACAAACGACGAAACGTTCACCGCCGCGAACGGTGACACGCTGACGATCCACAGCGAGGACGTGGCGTGTCCTCAAGGGCCTGGTCAGTTCCAGGGGACGGGCCACTGGGTCGTGACCGGCGGGACGGGCCGGTTCAGCGATGCCGCGGGCGAAGGCTCGTACGCCGGCTTCGTCGATTTCAGCGCCGGCACGTTCGACATCAGCTTCACCGGCGACATCAGCTACTAGAGGAGGGCTGAAGCATGTCCAACCACTTCCGACCGGCCCTGGTCGCGTTCGCGACGGCAGGCGTCTTGCTGCTGGCCGCGACGTCCGCTGGGGCAGCGGGCAGCCAGCAGATCCCCTTCAACGCGAGCTTCTCGGGCACCGCTACCAGCAGTCCAGACTCGTCGTCGTTCGTCGGGAAGGGCAACGCCACGCACATGGGACACATCACGACGAGCGGCGTGGCCGACAACTTCCGGCCGGATGGCAGCTGTCCCGGCGGGGTTGCCAACACCAACACGGAGACGCTCACTGCCGCCAACGGCGACACGCTCACGATCACGAGCCAGGACGTGGCGTGCCCAACCGCCCCGGGCGTGTATCACGGCACCGGCGAGTGGACAGTGACCGGCGGAACCGGCCGGTTCGGCGACGCCAGCGGCCATGGCTCCTACGACGGCTCTGCGAACTTCAACGCCCAGACCTTCACCATCAACTTGACCGGCACGCTGGTGATGGACGCAGACGCCTGACCGCGCAGGCCGCGGTTTGCACAGCTGATCCAACCCGGGACTCACTCACGTAGACGACCCGCTCAGCGAGGGTTTCGCAACAGCTGAGCGGGTCAAGATGGGCGGTACTGGGCTCGAACCAGTGACCCCCAGCTTGTCGAGCTGGTGCTCTCCCAACTGAGCTAACCGCCCCGGTCGGGCGTGATTCTACCCGCCGCCCGGGGTTCCCTTCGGGCATGGCTTCGCGCTGACCGGCTCCGAATGGTCGTACGGCAGGTAGCACGGATCCCACGTCCACTGCGAGCCCATCGCCTGGCCGCGGAGCGCCTGCGCCAGGCGGATGAACGGACCCTTCGCGTCCCGCACGTCGAGGAAGAAACCTTCGAACGTCAGCGCCTGCCCCCGTCTCGGGTCGAGCAGCGCCTGGAGATTCGCGGCCTCGCCCGAGAACGCCTTCCGGTCTTTCGCCTCGAGGACGACGATCGGTGCGAGCTGGAACGGACGCAGGAAACGAACAGACACGACCCGGAGCCCGTAGGCACGCGCGACCGTCGCGACGCGCCGCCTGAAGGCGGTTGGCGTCGGGTTCGGGAAGCGCTGGCCGAACGGCTGGTAGTCGTCGGAGAACCCGGCTGCGCCGTGCCCACCGACCGTGCTCCACCCGACGAGCGGCCGGCTGCCGGCCAGGCAGAGCGCGTCCCGCAGGCCGCCGGCGAAGAGCGACACCTCCCAATCGGCCAGCTGGGCGTTTGGGCTTACCTCCCTCGGTCCTTCGATCGTCGCGGGAGCGCGGAGGTACAGCCACACCGCATCGGCCGGCGGCGTGTTGTTCGGGAAGTAGCCGGTGTGCATCCGCGTCACGGGAGGGCGCGGGCCGAGCGACGCGCTCAGGATCAGCGAGCGGTCGCCGAACGAGCGCAGCAACCGCTTCAGGATCACCTTCGCACTGCTGGAACCTCGACCCTCCGACAGGTACTGAGGCGCGTACGCCTCTGCGCCGCCTCCCGTATCCCGCGTCCAGCACGAGCTCTCGGGGAAGACCGGTGGCTTCGGCCATGTCGACTCCGCCGCCGGCAGCATCGCGGGTACCGACACGTGAGCGACGGACGAGCCGCAGGCGGCGACGCCGAGGAGGAGCGCCAGGGCCGGGACGAGACGGCGCACGCCGCACAGCCTACGCCCGCGTCATTAGCGGCACGTTCGGCGATTCAGAAGATCTCCGGACACCACGGCTCGACGTCGGTGTGGAAGAGCGCGTCGGCACGCGCGATCCCGCCGCGCGCGGCCTCCTCCACCCGCCCACCCCGCGCGAGCTCTGCGAACGTGAAACCGCTCAGGTAGACCGACCCGAGCGCCTGCACGTCGAGCCGCACGTCCGGGCGACGTGACGTCTTCCGTGCACGGCCGTCGGCGACCGTCCAGCAGCCGACGTTCTCCTCGAACAGTGGGTCGGACAGAACCTCGACCGTCACGCGGCCGTCGCTCGCATACGAGCGGCCCGAGAGCGCCGCGCCGACGTCGACCGGCCGCACCCAGAGCCCGTCCCAGACCCTCATCCCGAGCAATCGCGGCCGGGCGACGAGCTGCCAGAGCGGGTGGTCGAGCGGCAGCAAGCGCGCCTCGATGTCGTCCATCCAGTCGACGCCGAGCAGGAAACGCCAGATCTCGCGCGTCGCGCGCGCGTCGAGTCCGTGCGCCTCCTGCACGCGCAGACTGCGCCTGAACTCGGTCGGGTGCTGGGCTATCCGGTAGATCGCGTAGCCGGCCGGGCGGCCGTCGAGCTCGAGGAGGGCGCGGTTGAGCGGGCCTGACCCGGCGCGCCGGAACTCGGACGTGTCGTCCAGGTTCCGTTTCTCCCACCAGTCGCGGGTCCGTAGGACGAAGCCGGGCTGCGTCCGGCGGATCCGGTCGTAGATGCGCGGAAACGCCTTCATCGCCTCGTCGTGGTCGACCAGCCGCACCGTCCCTTCCTTCGGCGGCGTTCCCGCCCTGAACGCGGCGTCCCCGCGCGGAAGCTTGATCTCGGCGCAGCGCGACGCGGCGCCGTAGCCGAAGCGGCCGTAGATCGTGTCCTCGGAGGCCCACAGCGCGGCGAACGGCTCCCCGCGCTCGCGGATGTCCTCGAGCTGCGCCGTCATCATCCGGCGCAGGATTCCGCGCCGGCGATGGGTCGGCAGGACGCCGACGATCGTCACGCCGGCGCAGGTCAGCGGGCCGCCGGGCACCGTCATCTCGAACGGGTAGACGCCGGCGCCGCCGACGATGCGGCCGTCCTCGAACGCGCCGTGCATGCGGTCAGGCGGCAGGTAGGGGAAGTTCTCGACCTGCTCCCCTGTCGGCACCCAGCCGAAGTAGTGGCCGATCGCTCCCATCGCGAGGGCCAGCTCGTCGTTCGTTCGGACCGTGCGGACGCGAATCGCCACGGTTGAAGCCTAAATGCGTTCGAGCGGCGCGTACTCGAGCATCAGCTTCCGCTCGGCGCCGTCGTCGGCGAAGCGCACCGTGACGACCCCGCCCGGCTCGACCGCGAGCACGACGCCGTCGCCGAGCGTTCCGTGCCGCACGGAGTCGCCGGTGGAGAGCGAGGGCACGTTCTCACGGGGCTGGACGGTGGACGCGGCCTGCACGCCGTAGTTCGACCACGACGCGGGACGCAGCCGTTCGCGGGCGACCTCGCTCGACGGCACCTCGTCGAGGAAGCGCGACGGCAGGTTGTGCGCGCGGCGGCCCCAGAGCGAGCGGTTCGTCGCGTGCGTCAGCGTCAGCCGCTCCTTCGCGCGCGTCATGCCGACGTAGGCGAGCCGCCGCTCCTCTTCGATCCCTTGCTCCTCGATCGAGCGCAGGTGCGGGAAGATGCCTTCCTCCATCCCGATCATGAACACGGCGCCGAATTCCAGGCCCTTGGCGTTGTGGAGGGTCATCAGCGTGACGAGGCTCTGCTCCTCGCGGATCGTGTCCTGGTCCGAGACGAGCGAGATGCCCTGCAGGAAGGCGGACAGGCTCGGCTCCTCGGCCTGCTCCGTGTATTCGAGCGCGACGCCGGCGAGCTCCTGCAGGTTCTCGACGCGGCCGCGCGCCTCGATCGTCCGCTCGGCCTCGAGCGACTCCAGGTAGCCCGACTGCTCCAGCATGCGCTGGACGAGCTCTGCGACCGAGAGCTCCTGCGACTGCGCCTGGAGCGACTGGAGCAGGGTGCGGAGCGAGGCGACCGCCTTCAACGACGCGCCGGAGACGCCGGCCTGCTCGGCATGGCCGAGCGCCTCGAGGAGCGTCGTGCCGTTCGCGTCGGCCCAGAGCTGGAGACGTGTCAGCGTCGTGTCACCGACCCCGCGGCGCGGACGATTGGCGATGCGGAGCAGCGAGACGGCGTCGGCAGGGTTGTCGATCACCTGGAGGTACGCGATCGCGTCCTTGACCTCGGCGCGCTCGTAGAAGCGCGGGCCGCCGATCACCTGGTACGGCACGCCCTGGCGAACGAGCACGTCCTCGAGCACACGGGACTGCGCGTTCGTCCGGTAGAAGACCGCGATCTCGCGGCCGCTGCCGCCGTCCTCGATCAGCTGGGCGACCTCGGCGGCGACGAACCGCGCCTCGGCGTGCTCGTCCTCGACCTCGAGCACGCGCACGGGGTCGCCGTCGCCGAGCTCGGACCAGAGGTTCTTCTCCTTACGCTCGCGGTTGTTCGCGATGACGCCGTTCGCCGCGCGGAGGATCGTGTTCGTCGAGCGGTAGTTCTGCTCCAGCGCGATCGTGCGCGCGCCCGGGAAGTCGCGCTCGAACTCGAGCACGTTGCGGATGTCGGCTCCGCGGAACGCATAGATCGAGTTGTGCGTCACCAGTCCATCGGCGATGAAGTTGTGCGTTCCGCTCGACGTCCAGGTCGTAGACAGGGCTTCCAGCGACACCGGCTCACCCGCTGGTCTACTACGTCGTAGCCTCCGTCTCTGGTCGAACATCGCCATGCCCGGCGCACGGCCGAGGCGGGATTGCAGGGCAGAGAGTCGCTTTCCTGCCCACGACGCGCGGTGCTGCCGCTTCGAGCCGCCCCTCGCAGCGCACTTGACTTCGCGCCTCTCTCGATTGGCTAGTCGACCTCCATAGCTGGCCTATGTCTCGCGACGTCTCGATCGCCAGCCGCCGATCCTCGGTTGCCGCCGAGCGAGAGCCCGCTGCTTCGAGCGCCGCTCGTCCGCGTCGTCGCATCCGATCAGCGCTACGCGGTGCAGGGCTGCGGCCGACGGCGATCGCCGCATTGCAGACCGTCAGCCTCCGCGCTTCGCTGCCGTTCGTCGTCGTCGCCTCGCCGATGCAGATGCTCGGCTCTGACTGCGCCTGCTCTAGCGCGCTCGTCTGCATTTTCTTTCCACCTCTCGGACGCGGTCGTCTCCGTCGCTCGCCCACTCGGCCGCGACCCCTGCCGGGCGGATCGCGCGCCGCTATCGTCGCCGAGCCGCCGGCGCTCTCTCTCCGCGCGCTCTCTGCCGCGCGACGGCCGCGTCCGCTTCGCCGCTCCTCTCCAGCCATGGAGCTGCGGGTGCCCCCAGCCGTACCCCGCGAAGTGCCGTGCTCGCGAGCTCACGATCTGCCGCCCGCCGCGCGTGGTGATGCGACCTGCCGCGCTTCCCTCGTGGACCCGTGACCGCGGCCGCGAGTCCCCGCTCCGTAGCAGGACAGCACCTCTCGCCTACCGATCGCTCGTCGCCCGTCCCGTCGCCATCGTCACCGTCCCTCGCGCTCTGGTCCGGGTCGCCGACCGCGCAGACGTTCTCGTGGTCGGCCGCGAGCAGCTGGAGAAGCCGGTACTGGGCGTGGTTCGTGTCCTGGTACTCGTCGACGAGGACGTAGCGGAAGGCCTTGCGCCACCGGGCGGCCGCTTCCGGGAAGCGTTCGAGCACCTCGACGGTGAGCATCAGCAGATCGTCGAAGTCGACCGCATTCGAGGTGTGGAGGCGGCGCTGGTAGAGCTGGTACACCTCGGCGACGGTCTGGTCGTAGAAGATGAGACACGCGCCATGTACTCGTCTGGGCCGATCAGCTGGTTCTTCGCGTTCGAGATCTGCGAGTGGATGCCGCGCGGGACGAAGCGCTTCGGGTCGCGCTCGAGCTCCTCCAGGCAGGCCTTCGTCAGCCGCACCTGGTCGGCCTGGTCGTAGATCGTGAAGTTCGGGCGGTAACCGAGCCGCTCGGCCTCGCGGCGCAGGATGCGGCCGCACGCGGCGTGGAAGGTGAGGATCCAGATCGCCCGGGCGACGCCGCCGAGCAGGCCTTCGAGCCGCGTGCGCATCTCGCCGGCGGCCTTGTTCGTGAACGTGATCGCGAGGATCTCGTTCGGCTTCACGCCGCAGGCGGCGATCAGGTGAGCGACCCGGTGCGTGAGGACGCGCGTCTTCCCCGAGCCCGCACCGGCGACGACGAGGAGCGGGCCCTCGGTCTGGAGGACGGCCTCGCGCTGGGCCTCGTTCAGGCCTTCGAGGTAGCGATCGGGGCTCGTGACGGCCACCGTTCGATGCTACCCGGGCGACTCGCGGTGGACTCTCGGCGTGCGCTCGGGCCAGCAGCGACCTCGACCCCGGGCCGCTGCTTCGAGCGGAGAAGATGAAGCTGCGACCGAGAGGAGTCGCGCTCCACGCTCTCTCTCCATCGGCCGTGCCCCGGGCCGGCCCACTCCCCCGAACGGGCATGCCCCGGTCTCAGAGCAAGTCGCAGAGACGCCGTGCCCGGTCAGCGTGCGGCGTCGGCGAGGGCCGTCTCGGCCCAGGCCGAGGCGGCCGCGAGCTCCTCGGCGTCGGCGGACTTGAGGACGACCTCGACCGTGCTGCCATCCGGGCCGAAGGTCGGATACGAGCCGACACGAACGCCCGGATGCCGCTCCTCCAGCTCGATGAGCACACGAACGATGCGGCTCTCGGACGTCGCGTACGTCCGCCGCCAGGACGCGATCGGCGCCGCGCCCGCCAGCTCGGACTCGATCAGCTCGTACATCGCCTCCATCTCCGACGGCAGGCCTGGCAAGACGTACGTGTTGGCGACCTGAAAGCCCGGCGCACCGCCGAGTGGGTTCTCGAGCGGACGGCTTCCCTCCGGAAGGCGAGCCCACGGCGTGACGAAGTCCGGATCGCGGGCGAATCGCGCGCGCAGTGCCTTGGCGACGGCCGGAAACTCGACCTGCTCGACGCCGAACGTCGCCGCCATCGCCTCCCGGGTGACGTCGTCCGGCGTGCCGCCGAGCCCGCCGGTCACGATCACGACGTCGACCGTCGGTCCGTGCGCACGCAGGAAGGTCGCGACCGTGTCGATCTCGTCGGGCAGCACCGCAAGCAGCCGCACCTGGACGCCGGCCGCCTCGAGCCGGCCCGCGAGCCACGAGCCGTTCGTGTTGGCCACGTCGCCGGAGAGCAGCTCGTTCCCGATCGTGACGATGGCTGCGGTGGCCACGTCGGCCGAGTATAAGGAGGCCGTGCCGAGCCTCTCCGAGCTCGAGGAGCGCCGCGCCTTCGAGTGCCGCCTGACTCCTGATCGGGCGCTCGACATCCTCGACGACGCGGTCGCGTTTATCGCCGACCGCGGCCTGCTCACGCGCACGACCGACTGCGCGCTCCCGGGCCTGCACGAGGCATGCCACGAGCCGCCGTACAAGCCCGGCGCGCGCGGCTTCGGCTCGTGGCCCGCGACCAAGTGGTGGTGGGGCTTCGAGCTCGCGCGACGGGAAGGCGTCTACGCAGTGAAGATCCACCGTGGCAAGACGCTGTTCCTCGACGCGGCCGTCGCCGCCCTTGCCGATCCGGTCTGCCGTTCCGAGATCGCGCGCATGGAGCGCGAGGACGAGCGCTTGGCGCAACTGCTGCGACATCTTGGCAACGCCGGCCCGTCGCTCACCGAGGATTTGCTGCGGGAGCTCTCGCTGACGCCAAAAGAGCTGAAGTCGATCCGCACCCCGCTCGAGCGCTGCGGGGCGGTCGTCAGCCGGATTCTTAAAGTCGTCGAGAGACTGGGTCACGGAGCTCGTCAGATGGGATCACGTCGTTCCCGAGTCGCGTTCGGGTGGACTAGACGAGCTCGTCGTGGCCGGCGTACGGGCGGCGGTCGTCTGTCCCGAGCGCGAGCCGAAGCGCTGGTTCTCGTGGACGTGGCTCTGGGAGGACGAGCTGATCGACCGGCTCGTCGCCGACGGCCGACTCGTTCGCCCGGCGCCCGGCTGGCTCACGCTCGGCTAGAGCGACTCCAGGAAGCGGTCGACGTCGCGCCGCGAGCGGAGGCGGTGGACCGCGACCTCCGGGCCGAGAGCGGCGAGGCGTCCGAGGATGTCCGGCCGGTTCTTCACCGGGTAGTTCCAGACCCACCGCGAGAACTCGAGGTCGAACGCCTCACTGCAGCCCTCCGGGAGGTCGCGGCGTGGCCGCCGCGCTTCCTGGACGCGCCGTTTGGCGATCCGCCACAGGCAGACGCGCCGGGGCAGGTCGAGGAACACGACGGTGTCCGCTCGGGCGAAGCGCGGATCGGCTTCGTCGTCCCGCAGGAAGTTCCCGTCCAGGATCCAGCGATCCTCGGCAACCGCCGCGTCCAGCTTCGCGTCGAACTGGTCGCAAGGCGGCGCCGTCCAGCCCGGCTGCCAGTAGACGACGTCGAGGTGCACGACCGGCAGGCCGGTGAGCTCTCCGATCGCCGCGGCCAGCACGCTCTTTCCGGCGCCGCCGGAACCGAGAATCGCTACCCGCAGGGAAGATAGGACAGGGCGACAGGAGGGGGTCTGCGCAGGGCTACCGGCGCCGGACGGGCAGGACGACGAGGGCGCCGTCCTCGTCGCGCAGTACGCGCACGGAAGCGCCGTAGTGACGGCCGATCAGCTCGCCCGTGAGCACGTCATCGGCCCCGCCCGCGGCGACAACCCGGCCGCGGTCGAGCATCAACAGCCGGTCGGCGTACTGGCCGGCGAGCGTGAGGTCGTGCATCGCCGCCAGCACCGTCAATCCCGACTCGCGCCGGAGCGCGTCGACGAGCTCCAGCGCCTGCTGGCCGCGACCGACGTCGAGCGCGCTCGTCGGCTCGTCGAGGAGCAGGATCGGCGCCTGCTGCGCGAACGCGCGCGCGAGCACGACGCGCTGCCGCTCGCCGCCGCTCAGCGTCATGATCCTCCGCTCCACGAACTCGACCAGATCGAGCCGGGCGAGCGCAGCGTCGGCGATCTCGAGGTCGTGGCCGCCCTCCCGGGCGAGATAGCCGAGATGCGGTGTCCGGCCGAGCAGCACGTACTCGGCGACGGTCATGTGCCCGGGCAGCGACGGAAGCTGTGGCACGAGCGCGACGCGCCGCGCGACCTCCCGGCGCCCGAGGCCCGAGCCGTCCTCCCCGGCGATGTCGATCCGTCCGAGCAGCGGCACGAGCCCGGCCACGGCGCGCAGCAGCGTGCTCTTGCCCGCACCGTTCGGGCCGATCACCGTCACCCACTCCCCCGCCTCGACCGAGCCGCTGACGCCGTCGAGGATCAGCGAGCCGCCCAGCTCCACCGACACGTCGCGAAGCGCGAGCGCCGTCACGAGCCGACCGTCCGGCTCGTCCGCAGCACCACCGCGAAGAACGGCGCGCCGAAGAACGCTGTCACGACGCCGATCGGCAGCTCGCGCGGAGACATCACCGTTCGCGCCAGTACGTCGCAGAGCACGAGGAACCCCCCGCCGACGAGCAGCGACAGCGGCAGCACGACCCGATAGCTCCCGCCCGCGACCAGCCGGACGAAGTGCGGGACGATGATGCCGAGGAAGCCGATCAGCCCGCTGACGGCGACGGCCGCGGCTGTCCCGAGCGTGGCCGCGACAACGAGCACGAGCCGCGTCCTCCCCACGTTCACACCCAGCGTCGCGGCCTCCTCGTCGCCGAGCGTGAGCACGTCCAGCACGCGCCGGTGCACCAGCAGCACGGTCGCGGCGACGGCCGCGTAGGGCAGAAGCAGCAGCACGTCGTGCCAGCCCGCGGTGACGAGGCTGCCGAGGATCCACGAGTAGACCGCCTCGAGCGTGTCCGAGTGCTCCTGCTGGACGAAGGTCTGGATCGCCGTCAGGAACGCGGTCACGGTCACACCGGCGAGCGCGAACGCCGCTGTGCCCCGCGACACCCGCCCGACCGCGTACGCGATCACCACGGCGACCGAGCCGCCGACGAACGCGCCGACCGGCAGCAGGTTGCCGCCCGACGACTGGTCGGCGTAGACGATCATCAGCGTCGCGCCGAGCCCGGCTCCCGCGGCGACGCCGAGGAGGTACGGGTCGACGAGCGGGTTCCGGAACACGCCCTGGTAGGTCGCGCCGGCACAGGCGAGCATCGAGCCGACGAGGAAGCCGAGCACGACGCGTGGAAGCCGGATCTGCCAGACGACCGCCGAGTCCGGCGCGGAAAGGTGCGAGTGCAGCCCGAGGAACGGAAGGTGAGAGGCGGCCGACTCGACGATCGCGCCGACTCCGATCGGCGCCGGGCCGACCGAGATGCCGACGAGCACCGAGACGAACGCGAAGACGACGCCGCCTCCCACCCACGCCCACGTGCGCCCGTGCACGCGCCGACGCCGCGCCGCCGCACGGGCGGCGTCCGTCAGCGGTAGCTCGGCGGCACGGGCCACGGCGTTACCTGGTCGCCGTCTTCAGCGCGAGCGCGACCGCGTTCACGAAGTTCACGAGCCGCGGCCCCCAGCGCGAGGCGATCGAGTCGTCGACGACGGCGATGGCGCCCTTCTTCACGGCCGCGATCGTGTTCCAGCCCGGCCGCCCGGCGACCCCAGCACGCGAGACCCCGCAGCAGCGCGTGTCCGCGAGGACGATCAAGCCCGGGTTCGAGGAGACGATGTACTCGGCCGAGAGCTGCACGGCCCCCGAGGTGCTCGCGCCCGGAGCCGCGTCGGCGATGTTCTTCAGCCCGAACAGCCCGAAGATTTGGCCGATGATCGAGTCGCCGGTCGCCGAGTAGTAGTCCGGCGAAAGCTCGTCGTAGACGGACACGCTCGACTTGGGCGCGGACGCCACGATCTTCGCGATGCGGGTCTTCATCCGGGCGACGAGCGCGTTCGCTTCCTTCACGTGCCCGGTGACCTTGCCGAGCTGCAGCATCTGCGCGTACGCGTCCTTGAGGGTCACGGCGAACGGCTGCAGCAGCACGCGGATGTGCGCCTTGCCCAGAGCCTGGGCGAAGTTGCTCGGCGAGTAGGAGATGACGACAAGGTCGGGGTGGTAGGCGACGACGGCCTCCACGTTCGGGGTGAAGGCGGACAGGCTCGTCTTCGGTGCCGACTTGGGGTAGTCGGAGTCGCTGTCGACGGCGATCACCTGCTTGCCTGCGCCGATCGCGAACAGGTCCTCGGTGGCCGTCGGGGACATCGAGACGATGCGGTGCGGGTACTTCGCGGCCGTCACGTGCGCCGAGACCGACGCTGCCGCGACCCCGACGGCAAGCGCCACCAGCAGCGATGCAAAGAGGTACTTCACGACGAATCCTCCTTCCGCGAGGGGTTCGGTTTGTCGGCGGGCGGAAGGTCTTCTGACTCGGGGCTCCCCCTCCGCCGCCTTCCCGGTCTCTCTGCTTCGGCAGACAGAGCCAGTGGCGTCGTGGCGAAGGGCATCTCCCCTCACAGCGGCGGGACCGTCCCGGACTTGCACCGGGTTCCCTGACCGCTCGCCGGTATGTCGGCCGAGCCTATCATCGAGGTGTGGAACCCAAGGAAGTCGGTGACCGGCAGCTGGACGCGCTGCTCCAGCGCCTCGACGCGCTCACGAACGAGCTGCGCGGGCTGAACCGGCGTCTGGATGCGGGCGACAACCTCGCGCCGGTCGTCCACGAGTTGCGTGCGGTCCGCGAATCCCTGGAGACGCTCGCCTACGCGGCGCTCGGCCAGCAGGGCCCGCAGGTCAGGCGCCGGCGCAGCAGCGGATGAGCGGCCGGCGACTGCGATCCTGGTCGCGTTCGCCGTGGTCGCCGGAGCCGTCGTCGCCGGCGTCGGGCTCGCGACCGAGAGCTCGTCGAAGCCGAAGCACGTGCTCCAGATCGACGAGTGCCAACGGCCGCATCGGCCGGGTCGTGCTCGGCGAGACGGAAAAGGACGTGACTGCCGTGCTGGGCCAGCCGAGAGAGGTCGGCTACGCGCCCGGCGACGCCCTCGTCTACCCGATGCTCCAGGTGGCGGTCCGGAACCGACACGTCTCGCGATCACGACGACCGAACCGGGCGCGGCGACGCTCAAGGTCGTCAGGATCGGCGACCCGATCTCTTCCGTCCGCGCCCTCTATCGCAAGGCGTCGCACTGCATCCCGAACACGACCGACGACGGCGCCGAACCCGCACTGCCGCGTCACCGTGCCGGCCGGCCTGATGATCGTCCGCGGCGACCCGATCGAGTCGATCGAGCTCGTTAGAACGCGCTGAGCTTGTAGACCTGGCCGCCGAGGGTGACGACGTACAGCTCGCCACGAGAGTCCTGCCCGAACGAGGTCGGGGTGGCGACGTGGAACGACTCTTTCCGAAGCCGGTCGCCTGGCCGTTCTGGAGGAGGAAGCTCCAGAACGTGCCGTCGCAGAAGTCCGCGTAGAAGTAGCGTCCGCGCGCGCCGGCGACCTGGAAGCCGCGGTAGACGTAGCCCCCCGTGATCGCGCATCCCTGGCTGTGCGAGTACTCGGCGACGGGGAAGACGAGCGAGAACGTCCCCTGGAGCGCGACGCCGGTGTTGTAGTCGTGGTTGCCCTCGTAGCGCGACCAGCCGAAGTTCGCGTTGTAGTTCCCGCGCGGTCGGTAGTCGACCTCCTCCCAGGCGTCCTGGCCGACGTCCGCGAGATAGAGGTCGCCCGTCTGCCGGTCGAACGAGAACCGCCAGGGATTGCGGAGGCCGTTGGCGACGATCGTCCACGTCGGCGTCGGCGCGGTCGGGTTGGCGGTGCTCAGGAGCTTCCCCAGGAAGGTGCTCATCGGCTGACCGCTGCCGAGCGGATCGCCGCAGCAGCCGCCGTCGCCGACGGAGACGTACAGCTTGCCGTCCAGGCCGAACTGGAGCTGCCCGCCGTAGTGATCCTGGATCGGGTCGAAGACCGCGAGGATGTGCCGCTGGCTCGACATGATCGCGTGCTGCCCGTCCGACCTGAACTCGTCGACGCGGATGTTCCCGTCGGGAGCCGTGTAGTCGATGTAGAACAGGTGCGTCGTCGCGTAGTTGGGGCTGAACGCGATCGAGAGCAGCCCGTTGTCGTCCTGGTCGTCGCGGATGATCCCGCTGAAGTCGGCGAACGGGTCCGGCCGCTTGCGCGTCCCGTTCAGGAGCACCCACACCTTGCCCGTCCGCTCGACGACGTAGAGATCGGCGGAGTTGGCGGGCGCGGTGACGTAGGTGAGGTTGCCGAACCCCTGCGCGACCGGCCGCAAGCTGTAGCCCGGCTCGGGCGCCCCGGACGAGCGGCCCGCAGTCAGTGCCGCCGTCGTCAGGGCGGCGAGGATGGCGACGGTGGCCAGCCTGCGCATCGGCCGCGACCCTACTGACTCAGCCGCGGAGGCGCCAGATGTCGAGCGTGCCGCTCAGCCGGTGGTCGTTCGCGTCGCCGACGGGAAGCGCGATCCGGCCGTCGGTGACGATCGGGCTCGACCAGTGCCCGCGGCCGGCGTCGAGCGAGAGCAGCAACTTCCCGGTCGTCGGCGCGTAGATCCGCATCGTCCCGCTCGCGTCGTACACGTAGAGCAGCCCGCCGGCGACGACAGGGCTCGTGCCGCCGGGCGTGACGTTCCAGACCTCCGACAGTCTGCGCCCGTTCAGCACGTACGCCGCCGAGGCGGAGAAGTCGGAGACGACCAGCCACGTCGTCCCCGCGTGATGCCAGACCGCCGGGGCCGAGAAGAGCCCGGAGCCGCTCGGCGTCGAAAGCGTCTGCAGCTCGCCGCCGAGCACGGGGCCGGCGCCGCCCTTGCCGTTCAGCTTCGCGAGGTCGAGGAGCCTGAGCTTGCCGTCCTTGCCGCTCTGGACGGCGAGGCCGTTCCCGAGCAGAGCCGGAGCCGTCGAGCCGAGGTCGACGTCGCCGCGGTTCAGGCCTTCCTGGTCGCTCGGCGTCCAGTTCTGGAGCAGCGTCGAAGCGTCGGGCGAGAGCTCGAGGACGCTGTCGCCCCAGTTCGTCTTCCCGTCCCAGGGGCCGTTGCCGGTGGCGACGAGCAGCTTGCCGCTCCCAGGCTCGACCACGACGCCGGAGCGCGCCCAGATCGCCGAGTCGCTCGCCGAGCAGGTCGGCGGTGAGATCAGCGCGTTCCGGTCGCTGCAGAGCGAGTTCCAGACGTGGACGAGCCGGCCCGAGCTCGCGGAGATCGCTGCGACGTGCCCCTGGTACGGCGGCGTGTCGCCGTAGTAGCCGCCGGTCGCAGCGAGCACGAGGCCGTGCGAGTAGTTGAGCGAGACGCCGATCTTCTCGCGGGTCGCGAGCTTCGTGATCGTGACCGGCCAGCCGGATGCCTCCCGTCCGGTCGCGACCGCCAGCTTGTGGATCTTCCCGTTCGGCGAGGCCGAGTAGAGCCAGCGCCGCGAAGGGTCGGCGACCGGCGTCGAGTTCGTGATCTGGTCGCTGCCGGCCCAGGTCGAGTAGCCGGGTGGCGTGAACGTCCAGAGCACGCGGCCGCTCGAGGCGTCGACGGCGACGGCCTTGCCGTAGCTCGTGGTGAGGAAGAAGACGTCCCGCGTCTTGCCGCCGACGCGGACGGCGCGGAGGTAGATCGGCGACGAGTCGGCGGTGCCGCCGAGCTCGGTCCGCCCCAGGCGGAGCTTCCCGAGGTTGGCTGCGGTGATCCCGGTCTGCGCCGGCCCGCTCGACGAGCGAGCTGCGTCGTACCCGAAGCGCGTCCAGTCGCCGCCGACCTTGGTCGCGGTCGACGCCGAGCCGGTCGCGACCGCGGCAATGGCGGCAAGCACAGCCGGGAGGAGGAACCAACGCACGCCCAGAGGATGCCTGACGTGGCCCTAGACGTTGAGCAGCTTCCAGTTCCCCTCGGAGATGACCTCGACTTCGCCGTCGACCACCTTGATGGCGGTCTCATCGTCGATCACATAGGCCGGCACCGACAGCCCGGCGGCCCATGCCTCGATCACGGCCATCGGGCACGGCGGAATCCCGTCCTTGCGATCGAGGTGCGGGAACACCGAGAAATCGACCAGCCCGAGCGCATCGTCGCTGGCGGTGAGCAGATCGCTGTCGTCGTACGTCGTCCCTCCGAAGTCGGGAGTCGCCACCATTGCTCCGCCGCTCGTGCCGACATAGACCGTCTCGGGCCGCAGCGACGGCAAGAGGCCGGCCAGTCCGGACTGCCGCATCCAGTAGCACAGATACCGCGGACTGCCGCCCCAGACGAGCAGAGCGTCAGCCTCCTGGACCGCAGGGATCCAGTGCTCCTCCTTGATGCTGGGCAGCGCTGTCAGCTCCAGCACTCCCAGGGACTTCCAACCCAGCCCGCACATGGGGCTGAGGGTTGCTCCGCTGATGAACCGATAGACGTGCGCGGGTCCGCCGGGAAAGGGCTGCACCCCGGTGGGAATGCAGAGGGCACTGGACTCGGCAATCGGCTTGCCCAGCAGGTCGACCAGCGTGTCGTGGATGCTCGCGTTGCTGATGCCGCTGGACGTGAGAAGAATTTTCATGCGGTAGAGACCCGCGGACCGCCGAAAACTCATCGGCAGGACGCGAAGCCCGGGCGCCGGCCCCTAGCGTTTGTCCAGCAGAACGCGCTTGAGCTCGTCGGTCTTGCCGGGCTCGAGGATCGCGAGCACCTGGTCGCCCGGCTCGAGCGTCGTGTCGCCGTCGGCGATCTGGGCCTGCCCGTTGCGGACGACGGAGATCAGCTGTGAGCCCGCCGGCAGCGCTGATCCGGTCGACGGCCTTGCCGACGCACGGCGAGCCCTCGACGATCTGCACCTCGACGATCTCGAGGTTCTCCTTGCGCAGCTCGAGCAGGTGGACGAGGTCGTGCTCGGGCACCTCGTGCTCGACCAGGGCCAGCAGGCTCAGCGTCGCGCAGACCGTCGGCGAGATTCCGAGCAGGTCGAAGTGCGGCTGGTTGCGCGGGTCGTTGACGCGGGCGATCACCTTCGGCACGGCGTACTTCTCGCGCGCGAGCTGGCAGATGATGATGTTGTCCTCGTCGTCGCCGGTCGTCGCGACGAGAATGTCCGGCGGGCGCGCGATCCCGGCGTTCTCCAGCACGAAGATCTCCGTCGCGTCGCCGAGCTGCACCTGGTGCTCGAACTCCTCCTCGAGCTGCTCGAACCGGTCGGCGCGCTGCTCGATCATGGTCACCTCGTGTCCCTGGCCGATCAGGCTGCGCGCGAGGTTCGCCCCCACCTTCCCACCGCCGGCGACGATCACGTACATACCTACGTCACGCCTTCCTGGACGGCCGGGATCTCGCAGGCACGGACGGCCTCGGTGAGGACGTCGATCGCGGTCGAGGTCGGGCAGATGGTGCGCAGCCCGCGTGCCGCGTAGAACTCGGCGCGCGCCGGGTCGAGGACGCGCACGACGACGCAGTCGATGCCGTAGCGCTTCTGGGCCACCTGCGCGACGACGAGGTTCGTGTTGTCGCCGTCGGTTGCGACGACGACCGCGTCGGCCTCGCCGATGCCGGCCTCGCGCAGCACGGTCTCGTCCATGCCGTGGCCGACGACGAAGCCGCCGCGCCACTCGGCCCCGAGCCGGTTGAGCGCCTCTTCCTTCTCGTCGATCGCGGTCACGTCCCAGCCCTCGCCGTCGAGCCGCTTGGCGACGTTGGAGCCGACACGGCCGCAGCCGATCACGATTGCCTTCACCCGGCTCAGCCTACCGCGGTCGAAGGCCGCTGCGGGACTAGGCCTCCTCGTCCTCCAGGACTCCGCGAGGGAAGGCGACGACGAGCACCTCACACGGCGCGCGCCGCAGCACGTACTCGACGGTCGGCGAGAAGAACCGTGACTGCCGCCGCCAGCGCGGCGCCGAGCCCAGGACGATCAGGTCGGCGTCGCGGCGGCGCGCCTCGTGGACGATCGCCTCGCCGATCGAGCGCGCGCGGACGGTCTCGCCGACGACGTCCACGCCGTTCTCGTCTCCGAGCGCTCGCGCCTCTTCGAGCGACTCGGCCGCGCGCTCCTCCGCCTGTTCGAGAGCGAAGTCGAGCGGCGCATCGAGCGGCACCCTGATCACGTGCAGCGCCTCGACGGAGGAGCCGCGCTCCTGCGCCAGCTTGATCGCCGTCGCCAGCATCTCCTCGCCGATCTGCCCGATCTTCATCGGCACGAGGATGCGTCCGATCTCGGGCTCGGACAGCTCCTGCTCGTCCGGCGAGGGCACCGCCTCGAGCAGGCTCTCCCCGCGCGCCCGTCGGACGAGATAGAAGACGACCAGGCCGCAGGCGAGCCAGACCGGGCCGGCGTAGCGGGCGCCGGGGTGCGTGACCATCGCGATCACGAACACGGCCAGCGTGCCTCCGAGACCGACGAGCGTCGGCAGCGGCAGGAGTTGTCCGCGGACGCGCACGTCGAGCGGCACGCGGTACGGCCGCGCCAGGTCGGGCGCCTTCACGCGCAGCCGCAGCACCGCGACCTGCGCGGCCGCGAAGGCGAGCAGCACGCCGAAGCTGAACAGGCTGGCGAGGAAGATCACCGGGTTGCCGGCGGTCTCCTCGACGACGACGAGGAGCACGGACGAGATTCCGACCGCCGCGAGGATCGACTGCGGCGCGATGTGCGTCCGCCGGCCGAGCCGGCCGAACTCGCGCGGGAGCATCCCGTGCTCGCCCAGCGAGTAGGCGAGGCGCCCGAAGCCGGACACCGCCGTGGCGATGCTCGCGAGCAGGATCAGCGCGCCGGACACGCCGACGAAGCCACGAATTGCCGCGACGACCCCTGAGGCGAGGTGTCCGTGGAGTGCCTCGGCGATCCCGATCAGCGGCGCCTTCAGCCACGTCGTGCCGAGCGCCGTCTCGCCGTGCTCGACCGGGTAGGCCGAAAGCCCGACGTACGCGATCGCGACGTAGACGACGAGCACGACCACGATGGCCGTGAAGACGCTTCGCGGCAGGTCGACTCCCGGCCGCTTCGCCTCCTCGGCCATGTTCGCGACGGTCTCGAGCCCGGTGTACGCGAGCATGGCGAGCGGCAGCGAGAAGAGCAGCGAGTGCCAGGTCGGGCTCGTGCCGAGGTGAAGCCCGTGCGTGAGCGCGCCGCGGCTCGCGAGCAGCACGAGTCCGAACCCGAGCAGCAGCAGCTGCGTGAGCACGTCGAGCGCGGCGACGACGATCCCGAGCGTGTAGAAAGCGGGCCGGCGTACGAGCCGCACGAGTCCGATCCCGACGATCGCGCAGACGGCGACGATCACGTCCCACGGCTTGCGGTCGAGCGCGCTGACCTGGAACGCGCCGGCCAGATAGTGCGGCAGGAACAGCGCCGACAGCGCCATGACGATCAGGTAGTCGAGGAACAGCACCCAGCCGGTCATGAATCCGGCGAGATCGTTGTAGGCCTTGCGTACGAAGGTGGCCGCGCCGCCTGTCTCGGGGATCGCCGCAGTGCCTTCCGCGTAGGAGAGCGAGATGACGAGGAAGAGCAGCCCGATGACGACGAGGACGACCGGCGTCAGGCCGAGCGCCTTCCCGGCCACGATCCCGAGCGCGACGTAGATCGACGACGCGATCTCGCCGTACGCGACCGAGAACAGCGCGGGCGCGCCGAGCACACGCTCGAGGGCGGGGAGCTTCCGGGCCACGCGCGGAGCCTAGCGGCGTCGCTGGAGGAAGATCCGCCCGCGCCGAGGCCGACGAACAGCACGCCGATCAGGTAGCCGAGACCACCGCCGACCTGGGCCGTCCTGACGATGAGCGCGATCCCGAGGCCGACGAACAGCAGCCCGAGGATGACGACGCCGTGGCGGTAGTAGTTCACGCTGCGGCGCGCTTTCCGGCGCCGACCATGACGCGGCACTGCGCGTTCTTCAGCACGTAGTCGACGGTCTTCCCGAAGATCGCGCTGCGGCGAGTGCGGTGCGGGAGCCGAGGCGCGCCGATGACGATGATCTCGGCGTTCCGGCGCTCGGCTTCCTCGACGATCTCGCGGCCCGCGTGCCTGGCACGGGCGACCCGCTCGATCACGCGGACGCCGTAGAGCTCGCCGATGTCGTGCGCCTCGTCGAGCAGCTCGGCGGCGAGATCCTCCTGATCCGGCAGCTCGGCGTCGAGCGGCAACTCGACGGGCACGACGATGACGCGAATCGCGACGATCGCCGAGCGGCGCTCCGCGGCGAGGCGGCAGGCCAGGTGGACGGCTTCGCGCGACTGCGGGCTGTCGACGACCGGCGACAGGATCATCCGGTATTCGAGCGCCATCGCCGGGCCCATCATCGGCGGCGCCTTCACGGTCTCCTGCAGCGGCGCGTGGACGTAACGCCTCCGGTAGACCGCGTAGACGACGAAGCCGATGGCGAGCCAGGTCAGCCCGACCCAGCGCGTCGTCGGGTTCTGGACGACGATGACGAAGAACGAGATGCCGGTCGCAATCCCGCCCAGCAGGGCGAACACCGGCCAGTCGACTCCGCGGAGACGAAGGTTCGGTCGCGCCTTGTAGAGCAGGTCGGGATCGCCCTTGCGCCGCAGGGCCACGATCGACGCGTGGGCGACGGTGAACGAGAGCGTCGCGCCGAACGAGTAGAGCGTGCCGACGAAGGTCACGCTCCCGGGCAGGATCACGCAGATCGGTGCGATCCCGGCGAAGATCACGATCGCGAGCCAGGGCGTCTTGAACTTCGGGTGCAGGTGCCGGAAGACCTCCGGGATCTGGCGATAGGTCGCCATCGAGTAGGTGATGCGCGAGGCGCCGATCACCCCGGCGTTGGTGGCGACGAACAGGATCGTCGCCGCGAGCAGGCCGACGTAGATCTTCAGGACGTGCAGCGTCTGGCCGTGGACGCCCAGGTTGTCGACGATCCCGAGTACCGGGTCGTTCGCGAAGCCGTTCTGCTCCGGCGGCAGCGCGAGCCTCGTCGTCAGCTTGCCGTCGATGTTCTGCACCGGCATGGCCGACAGGGCGACGAGCGGGAGCGTGAAGTAGATCGCGAAGACTGCGCCGGCGACGAGCTTGTAGGCCTGCGGCACGCTGCGCGACGGGTCGCGGGCCTCCTCGGCCAGGTTGGAGACGGTCTCCACCCCCGTGTACGCGAGCATCGCCACAGGGATCGCGATCGCCAGATTCGCGTACGTCGGCGCGGTGCCCCAGTGGACGTTCGAGGTCAGCACGTGCGGGTCGACGACGAGAACGAAGCCGAGGATGACGAGGAAGACCTGCGTCGCGAAGTCGACGACCGCGAGCACGACGCTGACGCGCGTCGCCTCCTGGACGCCGACCGTGTTCAGCACGACGAGCACGACGATGACGACGATGCCCCCGACGATGTCCCACGGGTTCTGCTTCAGCGGCTCCCAGAAGATCGAGAGGTAGTGCGGGACGAAGAAGGCCGACGTCGCGACGGTGACGATGTAGACGAGCATCTGCGCCCAGGCGGCGCCGAACGAGACGACCTCGTTGAACGCGTGACGGGCGAAGCTCGACGAGCCGCCGGCCTCCGGATAGCGGACGGTTCCTTCGGCGTAGGTCGCGGCGGTCGCCGCGAAGATGATGCCGGCGATGACGAAGACGACCGGCGTCAGGCCGAGGGCGTACACGGCCGTGAGGCCGAGCGCGTAGTAGATCGACGAGCCGACGTTGCCGTAGGCGGTGGCGAAGAGCGCCGGCGTGCCGAGCACGCGCTCGAGGCTCTGCTCCCGCCTGCGCCTCCGAGGCATAGGCCGAGACTCTAGTGCGAGCGCCTCTGAAGGGCGGACACGTCCGAGGGACAGTCCCTCGGACGTGTCCGGATGCCCCAGAGCTAGTGGATCGAGACGATGATCGGGATGATCAGGATCGCGACGATGTTCGCGATCTTGATCATCGGGTTGATCGCCGGCCCGGCCGTGTCCTTGTACGGGTCGCCCACGGTGTCGCCCGTGACCGACGCGGCGTGCGCCTCCGAGCCCTTCCCGCCGTAGGCGCCGTCCTCGATCGACTTCTTCGCGTTGTCCCAGGCCCCGCCTCCGGAGGTCATGGCGATCGCCAGGAAGATGCCGGTGACGATCGTGCCGATCAGGAGGCCGCCGAGCATCTTCTCGTTGATGATCCCGACGATGATCGGAAACAGCACCGGGATCGCCGCGGGGACGAGCATCCCCTTGATCGCGGAGCCGGTGACGATGCTGACGGCACGCGAGTAGTCGGGCCGGGACGTCCCTGCCATGATCCCCGGGTCGTCGTGGAACTGGCGGCGCACCTCGACGACGACCTCACCGCCGACCCGGCCGACCGCGATCATCGCGAACGACGCGAACAGGAACGGCATCAGCCCGCCGATGAAGAGACCGCTGATCACCCACGGGTCGGAGAGGCTGAAGAGGCTGTGCAGCCCCTGCTCGTTGAGCCGGGTCGTGTACTCGTTGAACAGGATCAGGGCGGCTAGTCCGGCCGAGCCGATCGCGTAGCCCTTCGTGACCGCCTTCGTCGTGTTGCCGACGGCATCGAGCGGGTCGGTGATGTTGCGGACCTCTTCGGGCAGGTCGGCCATCTCGGCGATCCCGCCCGCGTTGTCCGTCACCGGGCCGTATGCGTCGAGCGCAACGATCAGGCCGGTCATCGAGAGCTGCGCCATGACGGCGATGCCGACGCCGTACAGCGAGCGGCCTGCCGCGTAGTACGAGCTCATGATCCCGATCACGATCAGCACGATCGGAGCCGCCGTCGCCTGCATGCCGTAGGCGAGCCCGGCGATGATGTTCGTCGCGTGGCCGGTCTGGGACGCCGCGGCGATCCGCTTCACCGGCGGCCAGCGCGTGCCCGTGTAGTACTCGGTGATGGCGACGAGCCCGAAGGTCACGCCGAGCCCGATCAGCGCGGAGCCGTACAGGTTCCAGAAGCTGAACAGCGCGCCGTCGAAGGCCATCGTGACCGGGATGAACAGGAGCGCGCTGATGCCGGTCGCGACGAGCACGGCCTTGTAGAGCGCGTTGATGACCGCGTTCGGGCCACTGCCGAGCCGGGCGAAGAACGTGCCGATGACGGACGCGAGGATCGAGACGCCGCCCAGCGCGAGCGGGTAGAGCCACAGCTTCTGGACGTCGAAGTGGATGCCGAGCAGCATCACGGCGACGGCGGTGACGGCATAGGTCTCGAACAGGTCGGCTGCCATGCCGGCGCAGTCGCCGACGTTGTCGCCGACGTTGTCCGCGATCACGGCCGGGTTGCGCGGATCGTCCTCGGGGATGCCCGCCTCGATCTTCCCCACCAGGTCGGCGCCGACGTCCGCGGCCTTCGTGAAGATGCCGCCGCCGAGCCGCGCGAAGACGGAGATGAGCGAGCCGCCGAATGCCAGGCCGATCAGGTCGCTGACGGCCGACGCGTCGGTGTGGCCGAGCCAACTCGTGAGCACCCAGTAGTAGCCGGCGACGCCGAACAGGCCGAGGCCGACGACGAGCAGGCCGGTGACCGAGCCCGCCTTGAACGCCACGTCGAGCGCCGGACCGAGGCCTCGGCGCGCGGCCTCGGCGGTGCGCGCATTCGAGCGCACGGCCACGTTCATCCCGATGAACCCGGCGGCCGCCGACAGTGTCGCGCCGATCAGGAAGCCGACCGCGACGCCCCACCCGAGCTTGTCGTAGGCCCCGAGCAGGATGAACGGGACGACCGCGACGACGGCGATCGTCCTGTACTGCTTCTTCAGGTAAGCCGCGGCGCCTTCCTGCACCGCGCGCGAGATCTCCTGCATGCGCTCGTTGCCGGGGGACAGGCTGAGCAGCCAGTGCGTCAGATAGAGGCCGTAGCCGATCGCCACGCCGGCGCACACCAGCGCGATCAAGACAGGATGGTCACTGATCCAGTTCATCGTCCCTCCGCACCCGTCACAAAGTGAGCGCCGAGACCCCTCGGCGCGCGGAGAAACGTATCACGATCGCCCTCCCGGGCGGACGCCATCCAGCACTCACCGGACCGAGGCTGCGAGGAAGGGGCGCCCGCACCGGGGCGCCCCTTCTCCAGCGTGCTCGTCGATTCAGGCGGTCATCACTGGATGTTCACCGGCCCGCTGACGATGTTCCCGACCGCGTGCACCGGACCCACGTCGGGCGGCGGCAGGGTGCCGGTGTTGCCCGTGATCGTGAGCGGCCCGGTCACCGTGTTGCCGTTGAACTCCACGCCGCCCGTGTTGCCGGTGATCTTCACCGGACCCGTGATCGTGTTCCCGGCGCACGGGCCCGTCGCCGCGTCGCCGCCCGCAAGCACGAGTCCGGTGCTTCCACTGATCGTGACCGGCCCCGTGACCGTGCCTCCGCACAGCCGGATGACGACTGCACCGGTCGACTTCAGCGGCCCGGCGATCGTCCCGCCCTCGACGTCGAGCAGACCGCCGGCGTTCACGGTCACCGGTCCGTTCTGCTTCCCGCCCGCCCCGATGCAGACCGCCTGACCGGACTGCACGGTCAGGGGACCGTTGCTGTTCGTGGTCAGGCAGGCGGACGAGTAGGTGACGGTCAGCGTGCCGGGCACGAACGGGCCGAAGCTGTAGTTCGCGGCCGTCAGGCTGCCGACCGTGCAGGTGATCGGATAGTTGCCGCCCGTGCTGAACGGCATGGCGGTCGTCGTGCACGCCGCGGTTCCGGTCACGCCCGAGGTCGCCAGCGTCTGGCCGAGCACGAAACCGGTCAGCGTCGCGGTCAGCGGCGGGTTGGCCGAGCCGAACAGGCGCGACTTGTTGTCCGCCGTCACCGTCAACGGCGCCTTCGTCACGGTGTAGCTGCTGTTCGCGTAGTCGTAGACGACGTTGAAGCCGTCGTCGGCGAGCCCGCTGCAGCCGCTGATCGGATAGGTCCCGACCGGGCTCGAGTTGACGGCGGTCGTGCTGCACGTGAGCGTGCCGGTCACGTTCGCCGCCTCGCCGGGCGGTGTGTATCCGATCGCGGGATTCGTGGGTGCGAGCCCCGTCAGAGCCGGCGCCGTGCCGTACACGCCGGACGCATGAACCGTGACGGTGAGGAGCGGCGTGGTCATGATGTCGCCCTGCGCCGGCGCCCCGATCATGCAGCGCGCCGGGTTGCAGGTAGCCCCGTTGAGGGCGATGCTCGTCGCGTTGATCGCCGACGTCGGTCCGCTCATCGGGTTCCCCTGCTGGGCCCAGGTCGTCCCGCCGTCACTCGTCGCGACGACGGTGCCGATCGTTCCGTCGGCAAAGCAGACCGAGGCGTTGACGCAGGCGATGCCGCTCAGCGGATTGGCGGTGCCGCTCGTCTGCGGCGTAGGGCCGCTGGAGACGTTCGGGAACATGAGGATCGTGCCGCCGGCGCCGACCGCGTAACAGGCGGTGGACGACGGACAGGACACCGCGTTCAGCGCGTTCGACGTGCCGGTCGGCGTCGGACTCCACGACGATCCGCCGGTGGTGGACGAGATGGCCGTGCCGGCCGCGCCGACGGCGAGACACGCTCCGCCGGGCAGGCACGAGACGCCGTTCAGCGCCTGTGTGCCGGGGTTCGAGCCGGCGTTCCAGTTGGTGCCGTCGTTCGTGAAGCGGATCACGGCCGCGCCGCTCGCGACCGCGCCGACGGCTGCACACCCGTTTGCCTGGAAGCACGAGATGCCGTTCAGGTTGGTCGTCGTGCCGCTCGTCTGGGCGAGCCACGTCTGGCCGCCGTCACTCGTCTTCAGGATCGTCCCGGCGTTGCCGGCGGCGTAGCACGTGCCGGCGTTCGTGCAGGAGATGCCGTTCATCTGCTGCGTCGTCCCGCCGCCTGCCTGCTGCGTCCAGCTCGTGCCGCCGGTGGTCGTGAGCAGTGTGACTCCCTGCTTGCCGGTCGCGTAGCAGACGAGGTTCCCCTGGCAGTCCACGTCGGCGAGCATGCCCGTGCCGCCGTTGCCGGTGGTCGCCGTCCAGGTCGAGCCGTTCCAGACGTCGACCGTTCCGTTCTGGCCGACCGCGATGCAGAACGAGGTGCTCAGGCAGAGGACGCTGTTCAGCATGTTGGTCGTGTTCGACGTCGCGGCCGTCCACGTCGTGAGGTTCGTCGTGGTGACGATCTTGCCGCCACGGCCGACCGCCGTGCACGTCGTCGTGCCGGGCAGGCACGAGACGGCGTGCAGGAAGTTCCCTGTGCCCGTGCCGCTCACCTGGCGAGTCCAGGTCGCTCCGCCGTCGGTCGTCGTCACGATCGGCGGATCGGATTCGGGTTCACCTGGCCGCTCACGGTCGCGTAGAGCCCGACCGCGACGCAGGTGCTCGCGTCGGAGCACGAGATGCCGAGCAGCCCGGCCCACGGGTTCGGGCCGCCGGTCTCGGCGACGACGGGCTCGTACGGCGTCGTCACCGGCGTCGTCTGGAACGCCCAGGTGGCGCCGCCGTCCGTGGTCTTGATGACATGCGCATAGATGTCGGTCGCGTAGCAGACCGTGGTCGCTCGGGCAGGACAGCCCGTAGAGCGGGTTGCCGTCCGTGCTGGAGAGCCACGACCACGTCTGGCCGCCGTCGGTCGACTTCATCGCGTTGCCACGGTCGCCGACCGCGTAGCAGATCGAGCCGGACGGGCACGTGATCTGGGTGAGCGGCTTGTTGTTGCCCGGCGCCGTCGCCACGTCCGACCACGTGTTGCCGCCGTTGGTCGTTCTCCGTTCACGGCCGCCCGCCCCGACCTCGATGCACGTGCCCGAGCTGGTGCAGGCGATGGAGAACATGTCGCTGTTCGACGGGAACCAGGTCTGGCCGCCGTTCGTGCTCTTGAAGAACGTGTTGACCGCGCCCCAGGCGCCGCTCGGCAGGAACTTGCCGTACCACGGCGTTCCACCCGAGGCGCGTTGCCGACCGCGTAGCACGTCGACGCCGTCGGACAGGAGAAGGCACGTTCGGTCGAGTTGCTGGGAGTCTTCGCGCAGGTCCACGGAAGTTGCTGCGAGAGCGACGTAGGCACGCTCAGGTTCGTGGCGCCGAGCTGCGAGCCCGACCCCGGTGGCGAAGTTGAACCAGTCGGGCTCACCCCATCCGGTCGCGGCATCCCAGCCCTTGATCGCGGCGTCGCCGTCGGGCCCGCTCGTCGGATTGGCGGTGTTCCCGCACTGGACGTCGCGGTAGTAGCTGTCCGCATGCCCGCCGTTGCCGAGCTGGTAGAGGAGCGGCGCCACGAAGGGGATGTGGGGCGTCGGGCCGGAGTACGTCTGGGCGTTGACGAAGTTCTGGGTCACGGCCTGCAGGCCGTTCATCACCGGGGCCGCCAGACTCGTGCCGCCGACCTGGCCGCTCTGGGTGCCGCCCGTGAGGTTCGTGCTGGCGGTGAAGCGGACGCCCGTGCTCGGGTCCGCGACCGCCGAGACGTCGGGGATGACGCGGCCCGGGCACGCCGCGTTGGCCGTGACGCCCGCTCCGGTCTGCCACGACGGCCGGCCGATGATGTTCGAGCACCAGCTGCCGCCGCCGCTCCACGCCGTCGTCGTGCTGTACGTGCCGGGAGCGCTCGTCGAGTACGTGCTCGTGCCGCCGACGGACACGACGTAGGGGCTGTCGCTCGGGTAGCCGGACTGGTACGTGCCGGCGTCGCCGGTCGAGAAGTAGAACGTCGTTCCGGCCGCCGCGGCGAGTGCCAGGATGTTTCCGGTGGCGACTTCGAACGGATCCGTGACGCCCCACTCCACTTCGCCGCCGTATCCCCAGCTGTTCGAGACGCTGTGCAGCGTGGGATCGTTGGCCGCGTCCTCCATCGCCATTTCCATGCCGACGTCGGTGCCGTTGCAGCCCGCGTTGGCGAGACCCGAGTTGGGCGGCGGGGCGGTGGCGCACTCGGACGCGTAGTACTTGAGCCCGGCGTGCGTCGCGATGCCGTGGGCCGCCTCGATGTCGAGCGCCGTCTCCACGTTGGAGCCGAAGTTGGTGTTCGAGTCGCTGTTGCCGTTCTCGAGGATCGTCATCAGGTGGTCGGCCGCGACCGTCTGCGTCGAGCACGAGCTCGGCGTCGTCGGCGAGTTGCCGGTCGCCGTGCAGGACGGGTCGACGGTGATCAGCTGGTCGCCCGTGTCGGTGGCGAACTTCGTCATCGCCGCCTGGCGCTCGGGGACCGTCCACAGCGTGAAGCCGAGGGTCTGGCCGGTGCCGTCGAACGGGTGGCCGGTGATGTCGTACAGCCCCCGCAGGTCGGTCGGGTAGTACCCGCCGCTTCGCACCTGCTTCGCCTGCCGCCCTCCGCTCGAAAGCTGGTAATCGGTGAAGAAGCGGTCGATGTCAGCGAGCCCGGAGATGGTCTGGATGCCGAGACGGGCAGGCACGCTCGCCGGCCTGGTGTTCGAGTAGAAGCCGAAGGCCGGCACCTTCACGTTCTGGAAGGTGAACGCGGGCCGGAGGTAGTCGTTGATCTGGACGTGTAGCGCCTTCTCGATCGTCGCCGTCGAGGCGCGGGCGCCGATCGACAGACGGTCGGCCGTCACGTGCGTGATCGTGAAGCCGTTCGCGCGAAGCCATGTCGCCGCCGCGTCGTACTGCGCCTGCGGCGGGGAGAATCGCCGATACAGCTCGGCGCGGCTGAGCGTTTGATGCGTGCGCGCCTGCTGTGCGATCAACCGGTCCAGCCCGGCCTTGTCGCGAAGCGGGAAGGCGAAGTTGAGCGTGATCTGCGCGCGGCTCGGATGCGCGCGCAGGTACGGCACGCTGCCGGCGCTCACCCGGAGCGGAACCTGGCCGACGAGCCGGACGGTTCCTTTCAGGTTCCGCGTGGTCCACGCCGAAACCGAGGCGCTCGAACTCTGCGCGGAAGCCGGTGACGCCGCGGTCGAGCGACCGCTCGTCGACGCCGGCCCGGCGACAACCATGGCAACGGCAACACTCGCGCCTGCTGCGAGGGCACCTATCTGGAATCTCATCGTTTTCGGCCTCCTTCGGAACGTGGACCTGCCGCGGACCGGGGCCGGGAACAGATCGTCTGCCAGGGCTGGTGCGGAACGTAACACCCTTCCCGACGCATGTCGAGAGATCGCCGGAGGCCCCGCCGAGGCTACTAGGCGCGTGCGGTCCGGAGCGCCGTCGCGCAGACGTCGTCCGGTTGCGGGCCGATCTTCGGGATCGCCGCGAACAGCAACTCGCGCAGGCGCTCGTTGTTCTCCGTGAACACCTTCAGCACCGCTTCGTGCGAGACCGGCTCGGCGCCCTCGACGCCCACGTCGTGGTCGGTGACCATCGAGATGTTCGCGTAGCAGAGCTCGAGCTCGCGGGCGAGATAGCCCTCGGGATACGCGGTCATGTTGATCATGTCCCAGCCCATCTGCTGGAACCAGCGCGATTCGGCACGGGTCGAGAAGCGCGGCCCCTGGATGACGACGACCGTGCCGCCGTCGCGAACCGGAATGCCGAGCTCGCGGGCGGTCTCGACGAGGACGCGGCGCAGGTCGCTGCAGTACGGATCGGCAGCGGACACGTGAGTGACGGGCTCGCCCTCGTAGAACGTGTCCGCCCGGCCGGTGGTGCGGTCGACGAACTGGTCGCAGACGACGAACTCGCCGAGTTCGAGTTCCGCCTGCAGCGCGCCGGAGGCGCACGGGCCGATGATCCGCCGCACGCCGACCTCCCGCATCGCCCAGACGTTGGCGCGGTAGTTGATCTGCGCGGGCGGCAGCTCGTGGTTGCGTCCGTGCCGAGGGAGGAAGGCCACGCGCTTGCCGCCGACCTCGCCGATGGTCAGCGGCGCGGACGGCTTGCCGAACGGCGTCTCGACCTCCACCTCCTCGACGTCGTCGAGGAACGAGTAGAAGCCGGAGCCCCCGAAGATGCCGATCTCGGCCGTGGCCACGGGCGGCACCCTACCGCTGGCAGAATCGCGGCATGAGCGACTACACGATCGTGAACATCCGCGAGAGCGAGGACTTCGCTCCGAAGTTCGGCCTGGACGAGGGGCTGAACGCGCACTTCCCGAGGAAAGAGCTGAACTGCGAGATCGGCGCCGTCGGGCTCGAGCGGCTCGCGCCCGGGTTCCGCACCCCGTTCGGACACAAGCACAACGAGCAGGAGGAGCTGTACGTCGTCGTCGCGGGCGACGGACGCGTGAAGCTCGACGACGACATCGTCGACATCCGGCAGTGGGACGTGATCCGGGTGCCGCCGCAGATCATGCGCAACTTCGAGGCCGGGCCTGACGGGCTCGAGATCCTCGCCTTCGGCGCGCCGATCGCCGAGCAATCCGACGGCGAGATCGTGCCCGGCTGGTGGACGGACTGAGCTAGGCGACGAGCTCCGCGAACCGCGGGTCGCTGCGGATCAGCTCGAAGTCGGGATCCTCCCGGCGCTCTCCTTGTAGTCGGGGTGCGCCTCGAGGGCCGACTTCAGGTGCCCGAGCGCAGCATCGGCGTCGCCGAGGAGCGCTTCCGCGCACGCGAGGTTGTAGAGGATCCCCGCGTTGTCCTCGTACTTGTCGAGCGACTTCGTCAGGACCTCCTTCGCCTTCTCGTGCTCGCCGCTGTCGAACAGCGCTGGAATCTGGGCGTTCGCCTCCCAGGAGCGCGGCCGGTAGACGTCGCCCGGCCGGGCGCCGACGGCGACGATCGTCGTCCCGGCGTCGCCCGCGCTCGCGCCGCGGTTCACCGAGGGGTCGCGCACGTAGACGACCGTGCCCGCCGGCGCGTCGACCTCCTCCCCGTCGACCGTGAAGACCGCGCGCCCGGCCGTGACGAGGTAGAGCTCCTCGTGCCCGGACGGCTTCTCGTCGTGGTCGGGGATGATCCGGTCGCCCGCCGCGTGTCCGGTCCACGCGTTGATCCCGAAGGACTCGACTCCGAGCCGCTTGCGGATCGGCGACCAGCCCCGCGAGTCCTCGATCTCGGCGAGCGTGATCGCGTCGTACTTCTCGCTCATGTCTCCTCCTTCGGCTGGTCGGGCTGCCTGCGGCTCGGCCTGCGTCGGCGGGGCCTCGCGCGGCCTGACGACGTGGTCTGCATAGGCGAGCTGCAGGTTTGCGGTCGCCTGGCGCAGGTCGCGGATCGAGTCCTCGGGCGCCGAGCCTTCGAGCACCGGCAAGAGCGCGCGCATCGCTTCGATCGCGAGCCGCGATTCCTCGGCCTCGCCGTCGGCGAGCTTCGCGTAGCCGAGTTGCACCCACGACGTGAGGGTCGCGACCAGCAGGTCCCAGACCTTGATCTGCCTTATCAGCTCCTCGGCGGCGCGCTGCTCGTCCTCAGCCAACGCGCTCTCCCGCGCCCACCTGCTCTGCGTAGATCTGCTCCATCGTCGCTCCCTCAGCATGACGTGCGATCTGCCGCTCCGCCGAGTTGGCCGGCGGGATCGCGAGGAACGAGGCGGCGCCGAGCTCCTCGGCCACCGGCAGCACCCACTCGACGAGCTCCTCGAGCGCCGCCCGCGCCGGCCGACCCGCAGCGTCTGCAGGTCGATCAGCTCCCCGAGAGACCGTACCTGATCGCCCGCCACAGGTTCTCCTCGATCATGCGGTGCGGCGGCAGCGGCACCGGCTCGCCCTCGTCGACAGCCCGCGCGATGCGCGCCGCGAGCGAGTACGAGAGCGCCGCGAGCGCCTGCGACTCGGCGGCGTCGGGCTGCGCGTCGCAGATGCGATCTCCACCGTCGGGAACGCGAGGTGCGGGCGGACGCTCCACCAGATTCTGCGTGTGCTCGTCGATCGAGCCTGTCTCGTACAGCACGCGGACGTACGCCTTGTACCCGTCCCAGCCGTCGTATGCGTCCGGGACGCCGCAGCGCGGGAACATGCGGGTGAACAGCTGCGACCGCGCCGAGTGCAGGTACGTGAAGACGCCCTCGGCGAACGGCGAGCTCGCGGACAGCGCGAGCAGCTCGGGAGGTACGTGCGCAGCCCGTTGCACACGGCGACGGCACGGTCGGCGCCGTTGATCGCGACGTGGACGTGGAGTCCGAACGTGTTGTTGCGCCAGACGACGTAGCGCAGCAGCTCGTGTTCGCCGGTAGTGCGGCGTGTCGATGATCCGCTGGTCGCGCCACGAGCTCCAGGGGTGCGCGCCGATCGAGCCGAGCGTCAACCGAGCGTGTCGGCCGAGCTCCGCGATCTGGCGACGGCGTTCCACAATACGAGCAGCGGCCTCGACGAACGAGTCGCAGCGCCCCGTGCGGGCCTCGACCTCGGACGCGATCAACTCGCCGACGAGGTGCGGCTCGAGTCGGTTCCGCGGGAGGCCGCCTGAAGCTCTTCGAAGCCGTCCACGAGCCCGAGCGTGACCGGGTCGAGGATCGCGACTCCTCCTCGACGGCGACCGTGAAATCATCGGCCGCCTCGTACCGTTCGCGTGCCTGGAGGAGCAGCTCCTGCCAGGGAACGGTCTGCGCTTCACCCATTGAAGTAAAGGCTACACTCAGGCCGAAACGGGTCGAGCAGAGCGGCCGGGCGCTGCTCTGCCAGCTCCAGCGCTCCTCGGCCAGCTTGCGGGCGGCGCCCCCGAGGTGCGCCGCTCCTCGGGAGTCAGCTGCAACAGGTCGTGGAGCTTCTCGGCGAGCTCGATCGAGTCGCCGCTCGTGAACGAGGTCAGTGGGCGGAACCGCACGGGTACACCTCCTCGAGGCCCGCCGCGATCTCGGCGAGCCCCGAGTGCCGGGCGACGAGCGGAGGCACTCCGGCTGCCGCGGCCTCGGCGGCGACCATCCCGAACGCCTCCGGGAAGATCGACGGCACGACGACCACGTCCGCGAGCGGCAGCAGGTGGACGAGGTGACGTGCTCGAGCGGGCCCGGGAAGAGCGTGTGCCGCGGCGCCAGCCCTTCAAGCCGCTCCCGGTAGTCGCCGAAGCCGACGACGACCGCCCTGGCGGCCAGGCCGTGAAGCGCCTCGACGAGGAGGTGGACGCCCTTGTTGTAGAGCAGCTTCCCGAAGTACAGGACCGTGGGCAGGTCGTTGGCGCGAAGAAGCGCTCGAAGCGGCCCGCATTGCCCTCGTCCGGCAGCCGCTCCTCGCGGTTTCCCGGGTTGGGTGGGTCGCCCCGGCCCTCGGCGAGCAGGTCGGCGAGCGCCTCGGCCCGGCTCTCGGGCCCGAACCGTCCACGTCGACCCCCGGTGGCACCTCGTGGACGCCCTCGACGTGCCCGACGACCTCCTCGAGCACGCTGCGAATGTGTCCGGAGCCGACGAACACGGCGCCGGCCCGGGCCAGGGCCTCCGCGCCTCGGCCACGAGCTCCTCGTCGCCGCGGATCGAGTACTCGAGCTCGGACCGTGCGCCTTCACCGCGTAGCGCGCACCGGTCGCGGCCGCGACCGCTCCGCCCGGAAGGACGTGGTTCGCGAAGACGAGGTCGGCGGGAGCCGGCTCTCGACGGCGCGGGCGTTCGCGTCGACGTACCGCGCCAGCTGGATCGTGGTCAGATTCCGCACTCCCGCGCTTCGAGCCCTTCGTAACGATCGAGCACGAACACCGGCAGGAGCCCGTCCGGCAGCTCCGGCCGGACGACCTCCGCGCCCCCGAGGTCGAACCGCGAGGGGTTCCGCTCCTGGCAGAAGACGACGACGTCATGCCCGGCCCGCCCCCATGCGCGCGCCACCTCGCGCGTGTAGACGTTCGACCCGGTCCCCTCGAGCAGATACCCGTGCCAGAGCAGGATGCGCACGCCGCGAGCCTAGGTCATGTCCACGGACGGCCGCGTCCGAGGGACAGTCCCTCGGACCTGTCTGGCTTGGGCGGTGTGCCGCACGGGGAGATTGGAGGCCATGGGCCAGAGGCTGGCTGCCTCCGGGCACCGTATTCCTCCGCAAGCCCTACCAGCTCGCACCGAATCCGACCACGATCACTGCGAGCTCTGCCTGCCAAGTTATATCGGGGCTCTACTGGAGGTGTCCGGGGGCTATCCAGGCCGATGAGACGACTCGGGAGAGTGGGGGGGGTTGGGGGGGAGAGCCGCAGCCGCGACCGACCTGGCGGGCGCGGCTCGCGTCGGCCCTGGCGTCTCGCTCTTTGCAGCCGAAAGTCGTGAGACTTTCGGCTGTTAAGCCAGGTGGAAGTAGAGCGCGTGCAGCAGCTCGACCGCGGGGTTCGACGTGTGCACCTGGACGTCGTGCGGCACGTCGAGGAGCGCTTCCGAGTAGTTGAAGATGATCCTGACGCCCGAGTCGACCAGCTCGTCGGCCGCCCCTGCGCGCTCGTCGCGGGCATGGCGATCCACGCCGACGATGATGTTCTTGTCCTGGACGACGTCGGGCAGCGATTTCGCGTCGAGCACCGCCGCCCGCGTTCGGCCCGATCGCCCGGCCGACCATCTCGGGATCGCGGTCGAAGACCGCGGCGATGTTGATGCCGTGCTCGGCGAAGATCGGCGAGCTCGCCGATCGCCTGGCCGAGCCGGCCCGCGCCCACGAGCGCGATGTTGTGCTGTCCCTGCGTGCGCAGAATCTTCCGGATCTCACCGAGCAGGCTCTCGACAGCTGTAGCCGACGCCTCGCTTCCCGAACTTCCCGAACCCGGAGAGATCGCGGCGGATCTGCGTCGCGTTGATGTTCGTGTAGTCCGAGATCTCCTGCGAGGAGATCCGCTCCTTCCCCATCTTCTTCGCCTGGGTCAACACCTGCAGGTACCGACTCAGCCGCGCCGCGACTCCTACCGTCAAGCGATCCGCCACTCCAGCTCCTGTGTCGAGGTTTGTAATCAGAGCTGCCCCCCAGTCTGCCAGCCCGCGCACGCGCCGGCCGCCGAGCCAACCGTCGCGTCGATTCGTGCCCGGACTTTGTGGCGAAGTTCCAGCGATCAGTCGTTTCCGGACGCTCGAGCCAGCTTCCTTCGGAGTCCGATCGGATCGACGGGGTAGACGAAGGCGCGCTCGCCGTCGACCTCGACCACGGGCAGCCACTCGCGATGCGCGGCCTCGAGCTCCGGCGTCGCCCGAGATGTCGACCTCGACGAACTCGAACCCGAGCTCGGCCCTCGCTGCGACGAGTACCGATCGGGCTCGCTCGCAGAGGTGACAGTCGTGGGGTAGGTGGGTTGCGGGCCGGCTTGTGCTTTCCGAGGGTGGGGCGGGTTGGGGGGGTGGGGGGGGGGGGGGGGGGAGGGCGCGGGGGCTCGTCCCCCGGTCCAGTCGGGCGCGTGGTAGAGGACGACTTCGTGGTACTAGGGGTAGAGGCCACGCGTGGTCGTGGCCTCGGCGACGCGTTGCACCGCAGCGCCGTAGGCGGCCATGCGCATGCTCGTCTGCGCGACGCGCGGAGCGCCCAGGTCTCCTCGAAGGCACGGCAGACGATCTCGCGGAGTTTCTGCGTTGACCTCGTCCTCCTTCCAGAAGTACTCCTGGAGCCCCTGCACCCACTCGAAGTAGGAGACGACGACTCCGCCCGCGTTTGCGAGCACGTCCGGGAGGATCAGGACGCCCATCTCCTCGAGGATCTCGTCGGCCGCCGGAGTGGTCGGCCCGTTGGCGCCCTCGACGATCGATCTTCGCCTTCACCTTGGCGGCGTTGTCGGCGGTGATCACCTGCTCGAGCGCGCACGGTGCGAGCACGTCGCAGTCGAGCAGGATCAGCTCCTCGTTCGAGATCGCGCTTGGCGCCGCGGAAGCCGCGCGAGGGTGCCCGTCTCCTGCTTGAACGCGAGCGCGGCCGGGACGTCGAGCCCTTTCGCGTTGTAGATGCCGCCGCCCGAGTCGCAGACGGCGACGACCTTCGCGCCCTCCTCGTGCAGGAACTGCGCCAGGAAGCCGCCGACGTTGCCGAAGCCCTGGATCGCGACGCGCTGGCCGCCGCGCTCACGTCGAGCTTCTTCAGCGCCTCGAGCAGGCAGTACAGCCCGCCGCGCGCCGTCGCCTCGAGCCGCCCGAGCGAACCGCCGACGGTCAGCGGCTTGCCGGTGACCACGCCGGCACCGAGTGCCCCTTGTTCATCGAGTACGTGTCGAAGATCCACGCCATCTCTGCGGCGTTCGTGCCGACGTCCGGCGCGGGGATGTCCTTCTCGGGACCGATCATCGTGATGATCTCGGAGGTGTAGCGGCGCGTCATGCGCTCGAGCTCGCGAACGCGACATGGCCTTCGGGTCGCAGACGACACCGCCCTTCGCGCCGCCGAAGGGCATGTCCATGAGCGCGCACTTCCACGTCATCCACATCGCCAGGGCCTTGACCTCGTCGAGCGTGACGTCGGGGTGGTAGCGGATGCCGCCCTTGGACGGCCCGCGCGCGATGTTGTGCTGGACGCGGAAGCCCGTGAACGTCCTGATCGAGCCGTCGTCCATGCAGATCGGGATCGCGACCTCGACCGCCTTCTTGCACTCCTGCAGGACGTTGATCAGGTTCGGATCGATGTTGAACGTCTGACCGACGAGCCGGAGCTGCTGACGGGCGATCTCGAAGGGGTTCTCGCGAAGGTGCGAGGCAGTCGAATCGATTGTTGCCACCGTGTTCTCCTTGGTCGTCTGATCCACCTGGGATCCGGTGCTGCCGGGGCGAGTATACGCCGGTGTATAGACGGTATTCGACAGGAGAAAACCGCTACCGGATCGTGAAATCCACTGATCTCGTCACCGGCGGACCGCCGACCGCCGGGAAGGCGAGCAGCCCGAGCGAGTAGCGCCCGGCGGGCAGCACTCCTCCGTTCGGGCCGCGGCCCGTGAGGCCGAACGTGTAGCGGCCGGTAGCACGTCGCGGACCCTCGAGAGCAGGCCGAGATCCTTTCCGTGCGCGTTACGGAGCCGGATGTCGAGCCGTAGCACCGGCTCGATCGAGAGCCCTGCCTCGCCCGTCTGTATCTGGCCGAGCTCGACGAGCAGGATCGCCGGGGCGACGTCGGACGGCTTGAAGGCGCGTGCGGAGAGCTGCGCCGAGCCGATCAGGCTGCCGGCAACCGGGCGCGTCACGACCGCCCAGGGGATGCGGACGCGCGTGCCGGTCAGCGGCGCGACCGTGAGCGATCCGGAGAGGACGCTTGCGTTCGTCCGCCTGCGCAGCTGCACGGTGACCGCGACGTCGGCGGTCTCGCCCGGCGCGAGCGTCATTACCTTCGGGTCGACGTCGACGGCGACGCGCCGGTCGTGCGGCGGGACGGCAACGAACACGCGCAGCCAGCGGGTCGAGATGTTCTGAGCGCGACCGCCAGGGTCGCCGACCATCCGGGGCCGCGCGCGCGACCGAACGCGAGGCCCGCGGCTCGGCGACCACCTCGGCGTCGGCGGCAGCGCCGATGCTCGAGGAGGCCGTTCCCCTGCGCCGCCTGGGACGCGTCGGGAAGCCGGTCGGCCGTGCCGACGAGTGCGCTGCGGAGCTCATCGGCCGTCAGGCCCGGCCGCGCCTGCGCGACGATCGCCGCCTCGCCGGCGACCGCGGCCGCCGCGGCGCTGGCGCCGTCGACGAGCACGAAGCGGGACGAGCCGTCGTGCGCCGTGCCCGGGTCGACGGTGACGACCCCGACGCCCGGCCCGGCGACCTCCGGCTTCGGATCGCCGCCGTAGCCCAGCCCCCAGGACGAGAACCGGGCGATGTGCGCGGGACGCTGCTCCGCCGACGAATGGCCGGGCCGACCGAGACGACCAGGCTCTTGCTCTTCTGCGCGGCCCTGAGCAGCGACGGCGGCACCCCGAGCACCGGGACGCCGAGCGCCTGCCCGCGGCCGAGCGCCCCGGCCGGAAGTCCGTCGCCGGCGAGCAGGACGATGGAGGCTCCTGCCGATGCAGCCGCATCCGCGTCGGTTCGGGTCGCCTCCCGCAGCGACCAGCGCCGCCCGGTCTGCCACCCTGCTGAGCCCTCCGGGTGAACAGACGCCGCGACGAGCACGACCGGGCAACGACGTCGACGACGCCGGCCCGACGGCGCCGAGCACGGGCACGTCTCGGTTCAGCAGCACGTTCAGACCGTCGCGGACGACCAGCCGGCATCTGGGTGCGCGTCCGCAGATCGGCCGCGCCACGGTCAGCGCCGCCGGCGCGCCACCCGGTCCGGAGAGGCTCCCGAAATCAGGCCCCGCCTGCCCGTCGTTGCCGGCCGGTGCGACGACGAGCGTGCCGAGGGCCGCGGCCCCGGCGGCGGCACGCGCGAGCGGCGCGTCCTCGAAGGCGCCAAACGGCTCCGCGAGCGGGATCAGCGCGATCCGGGCAGCGTCGTGGGCGTCACCGTTGCCGTCGGGATCGACCGCCCGCTCGAGCCCGGCGAGGATCTGGTCGGTGCGGGCGAACACCGCGAAGCGGCCCGACGTGTCCCGCTGCCAGCCCCCGACCCGGATCGGGAGCACCGTCGCGCCGGGTGCGACGCCCGAGAGGCCGTCGCGTCCCGAGCCGATGACGATCCCGGCCATCTCGGTCCCGTGGCGCTCGACGGCGCCGGCCGGGCCGCCTGCGGACGGCCGTCGATCGCTTCCCGGCCACGTCCATCCCGGTCAGGACGTGCGCGTGCAGGTAGGGCGTATCGAGATCGACGCCGGTGTCGAGGAGCGCCACGAGCACGCCGCTCCCGTCCAGGCCGACGAGCGAGGAGCGGATCGAGCCGAGCCGGCACCCACTGCAGCCGCCAGCGGCGTCGTCGTGACGCTTGCCGGATAGGCGGCGCGGACGCGGTAGACCCCGGCGATCTGCGGCATCCGCTCGAGCACGGCCACCGTGCTCGGGTCGAGCGCAGCCGAGAAGCCGTTCAGCACCCGCGTGAAGCGGAGCTCGGGCTTGATGAAGATCCCCTTCGTGTCGAGCTGGAGCAGGACGTCCTGCTGCGAGGAGAGCGCCTGCGCCGTCCACGCCGCTCCTGCTCGTCGCTCGCGACTCCGCCCGCCTGTTGGACGCGCTGCGCCAGCGACGGCGCACGCATGACGACGATCATGCGCTGGCCGAGGGCGACTGGAGTCCGCCGGCCGCCGACGAGGCCACGCCAGCTCTCGGCGGGGCCGTTCGGCGCCCGCGGCTTCGAGGCGCGGCCACCCGAGACGACGACCGCGGCTGCGACGACCGCGCCGGCCAGCAGGACGACGGCGAAGGCGAGCCTACGCGGCGGCATGGGCGTCGAGACCGAGATACGCGGGGAATCGAGCTGGTGACGTAACGCGCGGCGGAGGCGATCATCGCCGCGTTGTCCGTGCACAACGCGAGCGGCGCGAGCACAGCATCCGGGAGCGCGGCCCGGAGCTCCGAGTTCGCCGCGACTCCGCCGACGACCGCCATCCGCTCATGCCCGAGCTCCTCTGCCGCGGCGAGCGTACGGTCGACGAGGGCACGGACGATCGCCCGCTGGTAGCTCGCCGCGAGATCGGCGCGGCGCCGGTCGAACACGCCGGCCGGCAGGTCGCGCACGGCGTAGAGGAGCGCCGTCTTCACGCCCGAGAACGAGAAGTCGAGCCCGCCGAGCCGTGCGACGGGAAAGTCGAACGCCTCCGGGTCGCCGTCCGACGCGAGCCGGTCGAGCGCGGCGCCGCCCGGGTAGCCGAGGCCGAGCAGGCGCGCGCCCTTGTCGAACGCCTCGCCGGCGGCGTCGTCGATCGTCGTCCCGACCACCGGTATCCGCCGCGGTCGCGCACGTCGAGCAGCAGCGTGTGTCCACCGGTCGCGAGCAGGCAGAGGAACGGCGGCTCGAGCGGGCCCGGCGCGGAGGTAGAGCGAGGCGACGTGCCCGTGCAGGTGGTCGACCGGCGCCAGCGGCAGCCCCCTACCCCAGGCCAGCGCTTTCGCAGCCGAGACGCCGACGAGCAGCGCGCCGATCAGGCCGGGCCCGCGGTGACCGCGACGAGCTCGACGTCGTCCAGGCCGCGCGCGCCTCGCCAAGTGCCTCCCGGATCACGGGCGTGACCAGCTCGAGATGGCGCCGCGCCGCGATCTCCGGCACGACGCCGCCGAACCGCGCGTGGAGCGCCGCCTGGGACGCGACGACGTTGGCGCGAATCTCGCCCTCGCGCGTGACGAGAGCCGCCGCCGTCTCGTCGCACGACGTCTCGAGGCCGAGGATCACCGTTCGAGCGTTCGCGCCACATGATCAGCGCGTCCTCGCGGTTGTCCGTGTAGTAGCCGCGGCGGATGCCCTGGCCACGGAACCCGAGGCTTTCGTACAGCTCGATCGCGGCGTCGTTCGAGACGCGCACCTCGAGCGTGAACCCGCGCCGGTCGTCGTCGGGGGTCCTTCGAACAGCGTCGCGAGCAGCCGGGTCGCGATCCCTTGCCGCCGGTACTCCGGCACGACGACGAGGTTCATCACGTGCCAGGCGTCGACGTAGCGGGACACGATCACGTAGGCGACGAGCGCGTCGTCGATGAAGGCGCCGAGGCAGATCGACGTCGTCTTGACGATCTCGCTGACGAACATCATCCGCGACCACGGCGCCGGCATCGAGCGCTGCTCGATCGCCTCGATCGCGGTCACGTCGTCGAGCTGGAGCGGCTGGATGTCCAACCCGCTGGTCGTGCTCACGCGCGCCCCTCGCTCGGCATCCGGCAGGCGAACGTAGATCGGCTCGACGAGGTCAGCGTCGCCGAAATCGGTGGCGAGCCGCGCGTGCAGGCTCGCGCGGGGAACGTGGACGGGGTCGCCGTCGGGAGGAATGTCGGCGCCGGCGGCTTCCAGCACCGCGCGGTAGCGGACCGCACCGTCGCCGACGAGCACGGCGCCCGGCTCGAGCGCCAGCTCGTCCGGCCGGCAGGCGATCGGCTCGCCCCCCCGGATCGTGAAGACCTCGCGCCGCCGGGCGTCGATCACCGGAAGCGCCTCGGGACGTCCTGCAGCAAGCGCGTCGAGCGTCGAGACCCCTGCCACCGGGACGCGGACGCGAGCGCGAGCCCGCGCGCGGCTGAAAGACCGATCCGGATCCCGGTGAAGCTCCCCGGCCCCGTACCGGCGACGAGCCCGTCGAGGTCGGCCGGCTCGAGCCCGGCTGCGCGCAACAGCTCGTCCGCCCCGGCGAGCACGGCGGCCGCGTGTGTCGTCCGCTCGCCGAGCACCTCTCCGTCCCGGAGGAGCGCGCAGGTGGCGACGGCCGTCGCGGTGTCGAAGGCGAGGACGAGGCCCCGGCTCATGCGCTTCAGATTAGCCCGGCCAGCAGCTCGGGCTCGCCGCTCGAAAGCTCGAGCGACCGCCGTTCGTCGTCGACGTGGCCGAGCCGGACGGTGACGCGAGCCGGCGGCAGTCTCCCCGCCGCCCGCTCGGGCCATTCCACGAACACGATCGCATCCTCGAAATACGGCTCCAGCGCGCCCCAGTCGGCGTCCGTGAGCCGGTCGAACCGGTACAGGTCGAGATGCGAGACGCCGTCGTAGCGGTGCCCGATCGTGTACGTCGGGCTCGTCACGGGCACCGTGACGCCGAGGGCGCGACAGGCTCCACGCACGAACGTCGTCTTGCCCGAGCCGAGCTCGCCGGAGACGTAAACGACGTCGCCGGGAACGAGCCGGGCCGCGAGCCGAGCGGCAACGGCCTCCGTCTCGACGGAGGACGACGTGACGACGTCCACGCAGACGTCTAGAACAAGCCCAGCTGGACCGCGGGCTCGGAGACCGGCGCCGCGAGCGCGAGCTCGGGATGCACGCGCTCCGGCTCCGGGGCCAGCAGCATCCGGCTGATCAGCGCCGGGATGCGGCGGAAGTCCTCCTCCAGCACCTCGAGCATCCGCGGCGTGTAGAGCGCGGCGGCCGGATGGTAGAGCGGGTAGAGCACCACTCGGTTTCCCCCGAGCGTCACCTCCTGCTCCTGCCCGTGGACGCGCGTGATCCCGAGCGGCTTGCCCGACAGCAGCTTGGTCGCGAAGTTGCCGAGCGTCGCGACGAGCTTCGGCTCGATCGTCTCGATCTGGCGGAACAGATACCCCTCGCACTGCTCGATCTCGTCCGGCATCGGGTCGCGGTTGCCGGGTGGGCGGCATTTGAGCACGTTCGCGATGTAGACGTCGGCGCGGGTCAGGCCGATGCCGGCGAGCAGCTTGTCGAGCAGCTTGCCGGCCTGGCCGACGAACGGGAAGCCCTGCTTGTCCTCGTGGAATCCGGGCGCCTCGCCGACGAACATGAGGTCGGCGTCCGGGTTGCCGACGCCGAAGACGACCTGCGTGCGGCCCTCGGCGAGGCGGCAGCGCGTCAGCCGGACGCCTCCTCCTTCAGCTGCTCGAGCCGCGACAGCCGGTCGTCCACGAGCCGGAGTTTACGACGCTCCGCGGATGGAAGCGAACGAGAGCTGCAGAACCGGGCGGGTGGAGCCGCTGAGCCCTTGCCCGCGGCGTCGGCGTAGAAGCCGCGCGAGTCCCGGAGCGCGCTCCGGAGCCACTCCCGATCATCATCGTCCCAGCCGAAGGGGTCGATCTGCAGCTCTGTGATCCAGGTAGCGTCGTAGCGCGCGGCAGCGTCGGGCGACGGCCGGATGCGGAGCAGGGCTGCCAGGTCGCCGACCTCCGCGGCCGTGAAGCACCGCGCCGGACGGTCGCCGAGAAGTCGCCGCCGATCTCGGTTCCGCCTAGGAGGGCCTGGCTGAGCACGCTTGCTCGGTCGTCGGGGCGCGATGGTCGTCGTGAAGGCCGTGCCACGCCTTGTCCGTTCGAGACGGTCGCAGGTACCCACCACCGGGCCGCCGCCGCCGAGTCGCTCTGGATCAGGAACGGCCTCGCCGCCGTCGCCGTTCGCGGCGCCGCCTGCGACCGACGAGGCTCTGCTCGAGCTGCTCGCGGACTGCGGGTGCGTCTCGATCGGGGCGCGATCGCTGCGGCCCGCGCTCGAGGATCGCCTCGCAGCTCGGCGTCCAGCGCGCCCCGGCGGCCCCAGTCATGTTTCGCGACGACCCCAGGAGGCTCGGGTCCGCTCGACCTGCACGAAGGCGCGACCTCGACCTGCAGCCCGTTCGCCGCCGCCGGCCGCGCTGATCCCTTCGTCCGGCTTCTAGTGCCCGCAGCCGCAGGAGCCGCCGCAACAACCGCCGCCGCCGCCGGTCGCACCGCGGAAGCTCGGCTGGGGCGTCTCGGCTTTTGTCGCGAAGACCGAGAACTGGCGCGCCACCCTCGCCGCCGCAGTCGGGACAGGGCGGATCCTGGTCGCCACGCACAAGCTCCTCAAAGTGCGACTCACACGTCATGCAGACGTATTCGTAGATCGGCATAGGCCCAGTCTACTTCGACCAGACGACCTTCACGCCGCCGGTCGAGAACGTCACGACTCCGTGCGCGGCGGTCTTCGGGCCGGCTACGGTGACGGAGCCGACCGGCACGAGGAACGAGCCCTTCGTCGCACGTTTGAGGTGCAACGACCCGCTGACCGCGACACCGGCGACGTCGCTGTACTTGGCCAGCACGAGCGTCGACAGGCCGCTCGACGCTCTCCGCCTCCCGTCAGCCCGCCGATCGGCCTCACCGGCGGCGATCTCGGTCGCGAGTGCGTCCTGGACGGTCGTCGTCACGACCGAAAGCGTCCGGCCGCGAACGCCCGACGTCCTCGGCGCAAGCGGCGCGGCCGTGACGGACGCCGGGATCCGGGGCACGTCGGCGAGGTAGGGCGGCGCGCGACAGCGCGTCGGCGAGCGCCGCCCGAGCCACAGCTGCACCGCCTTCTCGGCGCACCCCGACGGGTCGGTGGTCAACACGCTGTGGCCGACGCCGGGGACGACGAGCAGGTGCCCCTGGGGAAACAGCGAGACGACCGAGGAGGCGTTCGTGGTCGGCGTCCGCATGTCGATCGAGCCGGAGATGGCCAGAACGGGCACGTCCGGGAGCGGCCCGGCGGCGAGGGGGGCGTTCCCTGACGGCGACGGCCAGTCGACGCAGTAGCCGCCGGCCCGAGCGCCGTCGCCCAGCTTCCGAACGGGCCGGTCGCGCCGGGAACCAGCCCCGCGGCTGTCCAGCGCCTGCTGGCGTGTGGGGAGGTCGTCGGTCGGCTGCCACGGGAAGCGGCCGTCGGCGCACATGGTCGCGTAGAACAGGCCCTCGCTGAACGAGGCGTCCGCCGCCGACCGAAAACCGCCCTGCGACAGGCCGGCGAGACGGAGCAGTTCCTGCGGGCGTCGCCACGGCGTCACCGACCGCCGACGGAAGCACCGCCTGCAGGCCCGGGCTGAGGTCGGCGGCCACGACGACGCCGAGCAGCGTCGTCCCGTCCATGCTCACGGGCACGAGCGTTCCGGCCGCCGTGCGCACCCGGCCACGGATCGGCCTCACCGCCGCCCGGTTTGCCAGCGTCGCGACCTCGGTGGCGAGATTCGGGCTGATCCGCCGGCACGCCGCGGTCCCGCACAGAGACGAGAGGCCGAGCGGGATGCCCTGCAAGGTGTCGAGGCCGAACGGTTCCGGCCCGGTGGTCGGCACGACGGAGTCGAGCACGAGGCGCTCGACGTTGTCCGGATGCGCGAGGGCGTAGGCGAGCGCGACCTTCGTCCCGTACGACGTCCCCCACCGCGCGATCTTGTCCACTCCGACCGCCCCGCACGGCATCGACGTCCTCGGCGTTCGCCGCGGTCGTGTAGTAGACGCGGTCCGCGCCGATCGACTGCCCGCAGGTCGCGATCTGCTGGGCGGCGACGACCGGGTCCGAGCCGACGAGGCAGCCGAGGAACCCGGAGTTGCCCGTGCCGCGCGGATCGAAGGCCACGAGCGTGTAGCCGGGGAACATCTGCTGCCAGGTCGAGCCGAGGTCGGCGAGGTCGAAGGCGACGGCGCTCGCCTGGCCGGGACCGCCCGCCAGCATCATCATCACCCCGCGCGGCGTCCCCTTCGCAGGCAGCTCCTCCGCGGCCAGCGTGACCTTCCGGGCACGGCGCCGGTCCAGTCGAGGGGCACGGTGACGTTCGCGCAGAGCACCCCCGAGGCGCCGTGACAGGGGACGAACGGGCTCGCAGCAGCGCGCGCGTCCGCCGCGACCGCCGATCCAAGCGCCTGCCGTGACGACGGCGACGGCCAGCGCCGCCGCGACCCCCCTGAGCACGGGGACACGGTAGCGAAGCTAGCGCCCGGCGGCCGAGCGAGCCGCGAAGGCTTTCGCGCCGGCGATGCTGCAGGAGCCGACGCCCCCGGCACGGAGCGACTGGATCGCGCGCTCCACGACGGGCAGGCTCGACTTGGGCGTGTCGTCCGCGTAGTAGAGGCCGGACTGCCAGCGGTCGAGCTGGTTCTCGTCGCTGACGTGGAAGAGCAGGATGCCCGTGACGGTCGGCTGGCACTGCGCCAGCGCGAGCGCCTCCGCGTAGTAGACGCCCTGGACGTCCTCGCTCACCGGCCGCGTCGACACCGGCTCGACACCCTGGTAATCCGCGGCCTTCTTCGCCGGGATCACCGACTCGACGCCGAACTCGTCGTAGACGATCGGGAGGCTTGATCCGGCCTGCGCCGTCCCGTCGAACGCCTTGCCGAGCAGCGCGACCAGCTTCGGGTAGTCGGCGAATGAGATCGTCGTCGAGCGCGGGTGCAGGAAGTCCGGCGGGACGCTCGAGTTGTCCTCGTACGGATGGAGCGAGAACTCGTCCATGATCGGACGGGTGCGACCGCTGTTGCGGTAGGCGCGGCCGAGGTCGGCGATGAACGTCGTCGGCGAATGCTTTCGCGACATGATCGAGTCGTTGCCCCGCGGGGAGACCGCGCCGCCGATCACCGTCAGCCCCGGCGAGACGGATTTGAGCGCGTCGTAGGTCTGCGCGAGCAGCGCCTCGTAGGCCGGAGCCGCCAGGTCACTTCCGTCGTCCGCGTACTGCGGCATCCAGAAGCGGTTCAGGTTCGGCTCGTTGCCGACGATGAACCGGCTCACGCTCGGAAGCGATCTCGCCAGCGAGGCTGCGAACGAGGCGAAGTCGGCCCGCGCCTGCGCCGCCAGCGGCGTCACCGAGCTGCCGGTCGGATAGACGGAGAGGAAAACCGTGACGCCGTCGAGGTCGGCGGCGTCCACCGCGTTCGTCAGCGAGGCGAGGTCGTAGGGCAGCGGCGCGGTCTCGCCCGGGCGCCATTGCGCGGTCAGGCGGATTGCGTCGAGCCCCGCCACCTTGGCCAGGGCCACTTCGCCTTCGCCTCCGCGCCCAGGCGGCCCGCGCCTTCGGCGCCGCCAGCGCCGACGACCATCCCGCTTCTCCGCGCGGCGGCGGTAGTGCAAAGCGAGCACTGCGACGGCAGCAGTGACGAGGCGGCGAAGCACCCACTCAGCCCTACATATCCTCGGCAGGCTGTCGGACGGCCTTAAGCCGGGCCCCACACCCGAACGAGCGAGACCCGGGCGCTTAGACTTCCCGGCAGCCCGGTATCCGCTACGGAACTGGAGCCCCCGACATGTTCGACAGCGTCACGGTGATCGGTGCCACCGGCCGCTCAGGCTCGGCCGTCTGCGCCCGCCTGCGCGAGCGCGGCGTGTCCGCTGCTCGAGCACGGCGAGCTGTTGGTGCTCTGGTCCCGGACGGCGCGATCGCCGAGGTCGCAGGCCGCATCGATTGGGGCCGTGGGTGGCCCACGTCAGCGGGGCGACGCCGCTTTCGGCGCTCGAGCCGCACGTGCGCCGTTCGGCGTCCACCCGCTGCAGACGTTCACGCGTGGCGCGGGCCGAACAGTCGATGGCGCATGGGGCGCGGTAACGGCTGAGTCGACGAAGCCGCGTGCGCGCGGTTTTTCGCCGGCGGAGACGTTGGGTCTGCGGGCGTTCGAGCTGCTGACGATCCCCGTGCCCTCTATCATGCCGGCGCCACCATCGCGTCGACTATCTCGTGACGCTCTATCGGGCGGCCTCCCGCTCTTCGACCTGGCGGGCGCACCGCCGGACGCGCTCGTTCCGCTGATGCGACGCACCATCGAAAACGGTTTCGACCTCACGGACCGATCGCGCGTGGCGACTGGACGACAGGCCATGCATCTGGCGGCACTCGCGGCGCAAGCCCGAGCTCGAGCCGATGTACCGCGCCCTAGCGGACGCGTCGTGACGACGGTCCGGACGATCAGCGCGTGCGCGCCGGCTCGACGCGCGCCGCGGCCTCGGCGCTCGGGCTCGTGCCGACGATGGGCGCCCTGCACGCCGGCCACCGCGCCCTGCTCGACGCGGCGCGGGCCGAGTGCGCGACGGTCGTCATGAGCCTCTTCGTCAACCCGGCCCAGTTCGGCGAGCCGCCGATCTCGCGCGCTATCCGCGCGACGAACCGCACGACCTGGCGCGCGGCCGAGGCGGGCGTGGACCTCCTCTTCGCGCCCGCGGCCGGCGAGCTGTACCCGCCGGGCTTCGAGACCTGGGTCGACGTCGAGCGCGCTGGGCGTCGATCCTCGAGGGCGCCTTCCGGCCCGGGGCATTTCCGCGGCGTGGCGACGATCGTCCTCAAGCTGTTCAACATCGTCCGCCCGACGTGGCCTACTTCGGCCAGAAGGACGCCCAGCAGGTCGCCGTCATCCGGCGGCTGCTGCGCGACCTGGACCTGGCCGTCCGCCTGCGCGTCGTGCCGACCGTCCGCGACGCCGACGGCCTGGCCCTCTCGTCGCGCAACGCCCGCCTCTCGCCGGCCGAGCGCGACGCGGGCCCTCGCCGTTCGCCGCGCGCCCTCGCCACGGGCGACCCCGCGGCCGCCCGCCAGCTGCGCGGCGGCCTCGAGCCCGACTACGTCGAGGTGGCGCCGTCGACCCGCCCGTCCTGGCTGCCGCCGTGCGGGTCGGCTCGTCCGCCTCATCGATAATGTCGCCCTCGAGACGGGAGACCCGACTGATGACGCACGCCGCCCGCCGGAAAGCGCCGCTGCCCCGAGCTCGCCGCGATGAAGGCGCGCGGCGACCCGATCGTGATGGTCACCGCCTACGACGCGCCGAGCGCCCGCCTGGCCGATGAGGCCGGGGTCGACATCATCCTGGTCGGCGATTCGGCCGCCAACAACGTGCTCGGCTACGACGGCACCACGCCGGTCACGATGGACGAGATGGTCATGCTGACGCGGGCCGCCGCCGCGGCACGCGCACGCCTTCCTCCTCGGCGACCTGCCGTTCGGCTCGTACCAGGTCGTCCGACGAGCAGGCCATCGAGAGCAGCATCCGCCTCGTCAAGGAGGCCGGTGCCGACGGGGTCAAGCTGGAGGGCGCCGGCCCGTCGGTCGTCGCGCGCGCGGCGCTCGCCCAGGCCGGCATCCCGGTCATGGGCCACCTCGGCCTGACGCCGCAGAGCGTGACGATGCTGGGCGGCTTCAAGGCCCAGGGCCGCACGGCGGCGAGGCCAGCGGCTCCTTGACGACGCGCTGGCGCTCCAGGCCGCGGGCTGCTTCGCGATCGTGCTCGAAGCGGTCCCGCGCCGGTCGCGGCGCGCATCAGCGCGGCTCACAGATCCCCACCATCGGCATCGGCTCCGGCGCCGGCTGCGACGGCCAGGTGCTGGTCTGGCACGACCTGCTCGGCCTGACCCAGGGCCAGGCGCCGCGCTTCGTGAAGGCCTACGCCGACCTCGCCGGGGACGACCGCGCCGCCCTCGAGGCCTACGCCGCCGACGTGCGCAACCGGGCCTTCCCGGAGGAGCGCCACACCTACGGCCTGCCCGACGAGGAGCTGGCCGCCTTCGAGGTTCGCGACTAGGCCTCGACGCCACGAGCACCTTGCCGACCCGGTCGCGCTCCCAGCGGCCGTGCATCGTCCTCGGCAGCTCGTCCGGCGGGTACTGATGCTGCCGGGAAGTCGCCCTCGCAGGATCGCCGTCGGCATCGACGCGGTACGTGAAGATCACGTGCCAGCCGCGTCGGCCCCGGAACGACTCGACTTCCGTCATGGACATCGACGTGACGGTCAGTCCCGCGAAGCCCGTCGAGGATCGCGCGGGCTCGCTCGTCGGGATGCTCATAGGGCTCGAGATCCTCGCCGGGCAGCCACCAGCGCTCGTCGTCCGGCTGGTAGCGGACGAAGAGCACCCGGCCGTCGGGCCGCAGGACGACGAGGTTCGCGATCAGCTGGATGTCGGTCTGCCGGTCAGCCATCGGTACCGCCTCCTCCTCGGTCAACAGGGTCTCCTGTCCAGTCGGAGCTCGGTCCCGCGCCAGCGCACGCTGCCGGTCGACCATCTCGGGGAGCCGGCGCCGACCGCGCCAGGGCGTCGAGCCGGGCCAGCCGCTCGCGGAGAGCATCCCGCCGTGTCCTCTGAGCAGCTGGGGCACGCGGCTCTCGTCCTCGAGATCCGACCGTGCCGCGAGGGCGAGCGCAAGCGGATCGCCGACTGCGGGCAGCTCCTGCCAGGCGCGCTCGAGCAGCTCGGAGAGATGGCAGACGGCCCTCGCTCGTGATCGCGTAGCGCGTGCGCTCGGGGCGCTGACCGTCGCGTTCGACCGCGACGCTTTCGACGTAGCCGGCGCGCTCGAGACTTCGTAGCACCGAGTAGATCGACGCGTACTCGACGGGAAACCAGAAGCGGAGCGCCTCGTCGTCGAGGATCTTCTTGATCCTGTAGCCGTGGAGCGACTGCTCCGACAGCAGCCAGAGGACGAGCAGCCGGGTGAGCACGGCGATGATACTAAAGCTTTAGTATAACAATCGTCAACTAGCGCGTGACCGAGAAGACCAGCGTGCCAGGGAGGACCGCGAACAGCCGCCGTGACCCCGAGTGCCGCCGCCGCCCGGCGCCCACGACCACCGCTGCGTCGTCCGGATGCCGATCAGGGCGAGGGCCAGGGTCCAGGCGAGCGCCAGTGCGTCGATAGCGATGAGTCCGTCACCACCTGCCCCCGTTGTTGGAACCTTCGGCGTGGAAGAGGTCGCAAGCCGTAGGCCAACCCGAACCGGCAGCGCGAGCACGAGCACGAGCACGAACGGCGCCGTGGCCAGCCCGCCAGGTGCCGGCCGGCCGGTATCCGGTCGAGCGCCCCGAGGCCTCGCGTGCCGAGTAGACGACGGCGCCGCCGGCCCAGAAGTTCGTGATCGCGACCGACGGCGCCGCCGGAGATCGTCTCGACGGTCAGCCGAACGCGCTCAACTCGCGGTAGAAGCGCTTGTAGGGCTGTTCGAGGGCGAACGAGCCGAGGAACATCGCGATCCCCGCGAGGAACGCGAGCGCCGTCAAGGCCTCCTGGCGGGCATCCGCCGCTTCACGGACTCATCGCGCAATTCCGCAAAGACCCCGGCGGGCGCGTACCAGCACCCGCGGCATCCGCGCCCACCACTCGCGCTCGAGTACCTCGACGTCCGGTCTCGCACGGGCGCGCTCACGCCGGGCCAGCTTAGACGCGTTGCGCCCGCGAGGGCTCGGCGAAGAGCAGCCGGTCGCGCTTCTTCGCCGGGCTCGTCCAGTCCTCGTGCCGCCGCGGCCCTCCCGGGTTGGCTCGGCGGCTTGTGCAGGCACCGAGCTCCTTCTGCGCGGTCTGGGCGTTCTTCTGTGCGAGCCGGAACGAGTAGTGGTGGAGAATCCGCAACGCCTCGATCATGTAGGCGACCGCGATCTTGCGATCCTTGAACACCAGGACGTTCTCACCGTTCTTCGTGTCGGCGGAACTCGAGAAGTTGTACGAACCGAAGTAGACGCGCGCGGTCGGCAGGTCGAAGTCGATGACGGCGAACTTGTGGTGCATCTGCACCCCCTCTGCAGCGATGGCTGCCGCGGACACAGGGGCCGGCAGGTTCGCGCTCAGAGCAGCAGGAAACACCGGCTCCGGGTTGCCGCCGGGTTCCAGCAGGTGGATGCCTCCGGCCGTCTCGGTCGGAGATTCCGTAGACGAAGATTGCGCTGTTCTGCGAGACCTGCTGGATCGCTGCCTCGAGCGCCGGTGTCTGGTAGAGGAACGCGAACGAGTAGAAGAGGCTCGTCGTCGTGCCGTTCTGGATGTCCTCCATGATCTCGTCGAGCTTCGCGTTGGCTCCCGAATGGGGCGAGAAGCTCACATGCGCGTCGATGCCCGACAGCTGGAGGTCGATCCAGTCACCGGCCGACAGCGTGGTCTCGAAGCTCGCAGGCGTCTGGTCGTTGTCCCAGTAGCTCTGGAACGCGTCGTTGAATGCGCTGACCGCCGCCTCGCCGCGGAGCGTCGCGGCGTTGTTGTTCTGGACGTCGAAGCCGCGCCAGCTGAAGTTCGTCGAGCCGCAGACGACGTTATTGACCGCCGCCCGCGACCGAGATCGTCTTGTTGTGCTGGAGGCTCGTTCATGTGCTCGCGCTTGACGCTGCGCTCACGCAGCGCTCGTGCTTTCAGCGGCTGAAGATCTCGGCTGAGGTCTTGTCCGCGTGTGTCGAGCCGCTGTCGTCGATGAGGATCTGGAGGCGGCACCGAGATGCACGAGCCGCGCACGATCTAGGGCAGATTGAAGTCGTACGCGATGAGGCGGACCTGCGTCCGGTCGGCGACCGCGCGTCCAGGAGGTCGAGGATTGCCGTGCGCGCCTCGAAGCCCATCCACTGATATGCCTCTATGGCTGTCGGGATGCGTGGGACTGGAAGTCGAGGCCGTCCGTCGCGGTCGCCGGCCGCAGATCCGGGTGGTCAGCACGCTGTCCTTCTCGTAGCTGTCCTCGAACGCCTGTGACGATCATGAAGCCGCGCGTGAAGGCCACGTTGATGGCACCGGGGTACGTGTCGCCGTCGAGTTCGATCGCCGGCAGTCTGCTACGTCGCCGTAGCTCAGCGTGCCGGCTGTTGTCCATGAACACCGACGTGACCCGGTAGTTGAAGGTTCCTTCCAGTTCGGCGTGGAACGGGAAGTGCACCCAACGGAACTTCTGGAACGGGGCTTCGAGCGAGGGAAACGTCTTCTGCCCGGTGCCCTGGCTCTGGTCGTCGGTGAAGTTCAGGCGGTTCTTCAGCGGATGCCAGATCGTCGAGTTCGGCTCCTGGTACTCGATCGCGAAGCCGACGAACTCGGCCGGCGGCGTGCCGTTCCTCCAGTTCATCGCGAGCAGTGCCATGCGCTCTCCGCGCCGGACTTTCAGCGTGAACGCGGCAGCGTCGTTCGCGCCCTCGACCTCGAACGCGTCGGCCATGATCCCTCTCCTCTCAGTCGCTGACGGCAAGCGCCTAACTTTGTGACTGGAGTATCGAACGACGCCGCTCTGGCGTCAAACGAAGGAGTTACGCGGCCGCGACGGCGCGGGCCGGGAGCAGCGGCCGCAGGAACCGGCCCGTGTACGACCCCTCGACCTGCGGCGACGTCCTCGGGCGTGCCGACCGCGATCACCTCGCCGCCCGCCTCGCCGCCTTCGGGACCGAGGTCGACGAGCCAGTCGGCCTGCTTGATCACGTCGAGGTTGTGCTCGATCACGAGCACGGTGTTGCCCGGCGTCGACGAGCCGCTGCAGCACCTCGAGCAGCTTCTCGATGTCGGCGAAGTGCAGGCCGGTCGTCGGCTCGTCGAGGATGTAGAGCGTCCGCCCGGTCGCGACCTTGCGACAGCTCGGTCGCGAGCTTGACGCGCTGCGCCTCGCCGCCCGAGAGCGTCGTCGCCGGCTGGCCGAGCGTCATGTAGTCGAGCCCGACGTCGTGCAGCGTCTGCAGCCGGCGGCGGAGCTTCGGGATCTTGGCGAAGAAGCGCAGCGCCTCCTCGACGGACATCTCGAGCACGTCGGCGATCGTCTTGCCCTTGAAGCGCACCTCGAGGGTCTCGCGGTTGTAGCGCGTGCCCTTGCAGACCTCGCACGGCACGTAGACGTCGGGCAGGAAGTGCATCTCGATCTTGATCTGCCCGTCGCCCTTGCAGGTCTCGCAGCGGCCGCCCTTGACGTTGAACGAGAAGCGTCCCGGCTTGTAGCCGCGCACCTTCGCGTCGGGCGTCAGCGAGTAGAGCTCGCGGATGTGGTGAAGAGCCCGGTGTAGGTCGCCGGGTTCGAGCGCGGCGTGCGGCCGATCGGCGACTGGTCGATCTCGATCACCTTGTCGAAGGCCTCGATGCCCTCGACCGCGTCGTGCGTCGCCCGGCTTCGACGCGCATCCGGTGCAGCCGGTTCGCGAGCGCCTTGTAGACGATCTCGTTGACGAGCGTCGACTTGCCCGAGCCGGAGACGCCGGTGACGCGACGAACCTGCCGACCGGGAACTCGACGTCGATGTCCTTCAGGTTGTGCTGCGCGCGCCGCGCACGCGTGAGCCAGCCGTTGTCGTCGTCGCGCCGCTCGCGGCACGGCGATCTGCGCGCGTGCCGGAGAGGAACTGGCCCGTGATCGACTTCTCGTTCCGCTCGACCTTCGTCGCCGTGCCCTCGGCGACGACGTGGCCGCCGTGCTCGCCCGCGCCCGGGCCCATGTCGACGAGCCAGTCGGCGCCGCGCATCATCTCCTCGTCGTGCTCGACGACGATCACCGTGTTGCCGAGGTCGCGCAGCCGCTCGAGCGTCCCGATCAGCCGGTCGTTGTCGCGCTGGTGCAGCCCGATCGACGGCTCGTCGAGGATGTAGAGCACGCCGACGAGCTGCGAGCCGATCTGCGTCGCGAGCCGGATGCGCTGCGCCTCGCCGCCCGAGAGCGTCGCCGCCGCGCGGTCGAGCGTGCAGGTAGCCGACGCCGACGTCGTCGAGGAACGTCAGCCGCTCGCGGATCTCCTTGACGATCCGCGCGCCGATCAGCTGCTCGGTCTCGGTCAGCTCGAGCCCGTCGAGGAACGCGAGCGCCGCGCGTGACCGACAGCTGCGTGAACTCGTGGATGTTCGTGCTCGCCGACCGTGACCGCGAGCACCTCGGGCTTCAGGCGCGCGCCGTTGCAGACCGGGCACGGCCGGAACGACATGTACTCCTCGATCCGCTCGCGCTGCTGCGCCGAGTCGGTCTCGCGGTAGCGGCGCTCGAGCGATCGCGACGATGCCCTCGAACGCGAGCATGTACGAGCGCCGGCGGCCCATCCGGTTGCGGTACTGGACGTAGACGCTTGTCGCCGCCGGTGCCGTAGAGGAAGAGCTCCTGCTGCTCGCTCGGTCAGCTCCCGCCACGGCATGTCGAGTCGATCTCGTAGCGCTCGGCGATCGCCTGGATCACCGACTCGTAGAAGCTCGAGCCGCCGACCGCCCACGGCACGAGCGCGCCGTCGGCGATCGAGAGCGACGGGTCGGGGACGAGCAGCTCGGGGTCGATCTCGTGCTGCGCGCCGAGGCCGGTGCAGCGCGGGCAGGCGCCGTGCGGCGAGTTGAACGAGAAGATGCGCGGCGCGAGCTCGGGCAGCGAGACGCCGTGCTCGGGGCAGGCGAAGTTCTCGCGAGTACGAGCAGCTGCTCGCCGCCGTCGACGACGGTCGATCGCGACGAGCCCGTCGGCGAGCTCGACCGCCGTCTCGACCGACTCCGTCAGCCGCGTGCGCAGGTCGTCCTTCATCACGAGCCGGTCGACGACGACCTCGATCGTGTGCTTGAACTTCTTGTCGAGCGGCGGCGGCTCCTCGAGCAGGTGCTGCTCGCCGTCGACCCTGACGCGCGTGAAGCCCTCGTCGCGCAGCTCCTCGAAGACGTCGCGTACTCGCCCTTGCGGTCGCGGACGACCGGCGCGTTGACCGTGAACCGCGTGCCCTCGGGCAGCGCGAGGATCTGCTCGACGATCTGCTCGACCGCTCTGCCCGGCGATCGGCCGGCCGCAGACCGGGCAGTGCGGCCGCCCGACGCGCGCATACAGCAGGCGCAGGTAGTCGTAGATCTCGGTGACGGTGCCGACCGTCGAGCGCGGGTTGCGCGACGTCGTCTTCTGGTCGATCGAGATCGCCGGCGAGAGCCCGTCGATCGAGTCGACGTCGGGCTTCTCCATCTCTGCAGGAACTGGCGCGCGTAGGCGCGACAGCGACTCGACGTAGCGGCGCTGGCCTTCGGCGTAGATCGTGTCGAAGGCCAGGCTCGACTTTCCCGAGCCGGAGAGCCCGGTGATGCAGATCGAGCGCGTTCCGCGGGAGCCGGACGGTGACGTCCTTGAGGTTGTGCTCGCGCGCGCCGTGGACGACGAGCTCTTCTGACGTGCTCACGACCCCACTTTTAGCCGCGGCCGTCGGACGGGAACGTATGCTCGTCAACGGCCTTCGCCAGCTCGACGCGGGAATGGACACCAAGCTTCCGAAACGCGTTGGCGAGGTGGTACTCGATCGTCTTCGGGCTCAGGTAGAGCTGCGTCGCGATCTCCCTGTTCGTCCTGCCTTCGCTGACGAGATGGGCGATCTGGAGCTCCTGGGGCGTGAGCTGCGCGCGCCGGTCCAGGTGCGCGGTCCGACCGTCTCACCGGTCGCGCGCAGCTCCGCGGCCGCCCGCTCCGTCCATGGGGCGGCGTCGACGGCGGCAAAGGCTGCGTGCGCGGCGCGCAGGTGCGTCCGGGCTTCGCGCCTGCTCCCCGCGCGCCGCAGCCGTTCGCCGTAGGCGAGTTGCGTCCGCGCACGGTCGAGCGCGAGCGGCGACGAAGCGAGTAGTTCGAGCGAGCGTTCGAAGGGCTCCGTGAAGTCGTCGACACCGGCAAGGATGCCCTCGCACCGCGCCGCCGCCGCCAGCGCCCAGCGGCGGTGCGTCCTCTCCGCTCGGTCGCTGAAAACCGCGAGAACGCGGCGGGCCTCGTCGACGTCGCCGAGGTGCGCATGAGCCTCGACGAGATCGGGAACGAACGGTGCGCTGCTCGGCTCGATGTGCGTGCTCCCGGCCCAGAGCCGCACCGCAGGTGCGAGCTCGTCCGCAGCCTCTTCGTGACGGCCGAGCCCGAGCAGGAGCAGTCCGAGCGCGCCGCGCGCGAACAGCTGGTCCCACAGCGTCAGCGATTCGTGTGCTGCCGAAAGCGCGCTCGGCGGCGAGGCTGCGGCAGCTTTCGACGTCGCCGCGCCACGCATGCACTCCGCCCAGCGCGCCGCGGGCAATCCCCGCCCAGTTGCGCACCCCGTGCGCGTCGGCAAGCGTGATTGCCTCGGCCGCAGCCGTCGTCGCGTGGCTGAGCCTCCCGATCCGAGCTCGAGATGCGCCAGGCAGGCTTGATTCCAGATGATCCGCATCCGGTTTCCCGCAAGCCGTCCCTCCCGGAGCGAGGTGTCGAGCACCCTGGCTACGAGCTCGTACCGTTCTGCCCACACGAGGTCGAGGGCGTGGTTGGCCAGGGCCGCGTCGTCATCCCCTACTTCTTCGAGCAAGCGATCGAACGCTTCGGCGTCCCCGGCGGAGAGGTGCGCGGCCGCTGCGACGGTCAAGCCTCTCGGCCTCCACCAGGAATCTGCTCGCCGTGCAGCATCCACGATCCGAGGAGCGAGCCCGACCGCGCCGCTCGCGTCCAGGGCCGCACTCCGCCGGCCGATCAGGTTCAACAGCACACGCACGGTCTCGTTCGGGTCCAGCTCCGCCGGGTCACCGAGCGTGTCGAGGACGTGATCCGCGTGACCGGTCGTCCGGGCACCACGCACGGAGGCGAGTTCGAGCAGCGCGTTCGCGCGCGTACCCTGATCCGGAGCGATCTCGGCCGCTTCCTCGGCCAAACCGACGGCGCGGTCTGCATCGCCCGCCCAGAAGGCGAGCCGAGCCGACCTCGTCAGCCGACGAGCGATCGCTCCCGGGTCACGCGACAGTCGCGCAGCGCGCTCCAGCGCACGCCGGCGGCTGCCTAGCCGCCACCAGCCTCGGCCGGCGGCGGTTTCCTCGAGCAGCCGCGCGAGTTCCTCGTCGGGCTCGGTCGCCGCCGCCGCGAGGTGCCACGCACGGCGGTCCCGGTCGGCGTCGCCCCGCAGCGCGTCGGCGAGCGCATTGTGGGCAGCACGTCGCTCGGCCGGTTCGACCACCGAGTAGGCGAGCGACCTGACGAGCGGATGCCGGAACACGACTCCGCCCGGCTCGACTCGACCAGGCCTGCCGCCTCGGCCGGAGCCAACGCGCCGGCACCGAGGCCCAACTCTTCGGAGGCGATTCGCACGGCCACCGGGTCCGGCTCTGCGGCCGCGAGCGCCAACGCCCGACGTGAGTCTCCCGGGAGCGTGTCGAGACGGGCCGCGAAGCCTCCCGTACACGGTCGTGCGCAGGCACGCTCTCCACCGGCGTGTCGTCGGCAAGCACGGGTGCCAGCTCCAGGAGCGCGAGTGGGTTTCCTCGCGCAAGCTCGAGCATGCGGGCAACGGCGCCCGGCTCGACCGGGTCGCGGCGTACGGCGAGCAACTCCAGTGCGTGATCGTGCGCGAGCGGAAGCAGCTCGAGCCGCTCGAAGACGCGATCGAAGTGCGTCGACTCGCCCGTCCGCACGGCAACGAGGAACACGAGCTCCTCTCCCTGGAGGCGGCGCGCCGCGAACACGAGCGCGTCCGCCGAGGGAACGTCGAGCCACTGGGCGTCGTCGATCGCGACTAGCAGCGGACGCTCTGACGCGGCTTCGGCGAACAGGGCCAGTGTCCCGGGTTGACCGCGAGGGCGTCGGGCTCGTCGCCGGCGGCGAGCGCCAGCGCGACGCGAAGCGCCCGTTCCTGCGGCTCTTCGAGCCGTGGCATGAGCTCGAGGAGAGGCCGCAGCAGCGCGTGCAGCCCGGCAAACGGGAGTGCGGCCTCCGCCTCGACGGCCGTGAAGCTGAGCACGCGCATCCCCGACGCGCGCTCGACCGCGTCCTCGAGCAGCGCCGTCTTGCCGATTCCGGGTTCGCCCACGACCACGAGCGCTCCAGTGCGCCCTCGCCGGCCCGCCTCGAGCAGTTCGTCGATTCGGGCGCGCTCTGCGTCACGCCCGACCACCAGTCCGGAATCTACTGCCAGGATCCCGACTAGGGAAACACCCGAGGCGAGCGAGAACCGCGGCGCGCAGGCTCGAAGACGTGCAGCCGGTCGCTTTCTCGCTCGAGTTTCGCGGCTACTCGACCGCCCTTTCGCCCGGCGTTCTGACCGCTCGGGCAAGCGCTCCGGCGGCGAGCTGACGCGGAACGGCGGCGAGGCATTGCTCGAGCGCCGGCTCACGTTCCTCAGCGAGACGAGCTTCGAGGAAGCCGGGACGATCAGCTTCGGCGAGGGCAACGCCTTGCGGTTCCGGACTGTCGGCCTCGGGACACTCGGCCCGTCGCCACAGGTCGGGTTGCGTGGCACCGCCCCTGCGTCGTCGACGGCGGGTCGGGCCTGTTCTGCCGCCGGCCGGATCGTCTCGAACTTCCTCATCTCGGCGGAGGGCGAGCTGACGGACCACCAGCTCGGACTCGTGTTCCTGGACAGCAAGGAGGACGCATGACGATCAGACTGCTCGTCGCGGCGGCATTCGCGGCTCTCGTGGCCGCGTCCGCAAGCGCAGCGCCGAGCGCGATGCGGACATGCGGGACGGTCACAACCGGGGGAGCGACCTGGAGCGTCGTTTCCGCCGGAGTCCCGTGCAAGACCGGCAAGCCGCTCGTGCGAAAGCTCGCGGCGAAGCCGCATTCGCTCTACACGAAGCTCGGCACGTTCCTCGGGCTCCGGTGCATCGAGATAGCAGGCAAGGGCAAGCGAGAGATCGCCTGCGTCAGCCGCGACGGCCGCCGGAGCGTCTACGGCGTCACGAAGGAGGAAGCATGACCAAGCACAGAATCGTCGTCGCGCTCGCGGTCGTCGCGTGCGCGCTCGGGGCGAGCGCCGTCGTCAAGGCGAGCATCCCGGACGGAGGCGGCGTCATCCACGGCTGTTACGCGAAGTCCGCAGCGCCGGGCTCGCAGCCAGGCTCGCTGCGCGTCATCGACACCGCGCTAGGCCAGACCTGCACCGTCGCCGAGGGAGCGGTCAACTGGAGCCAGACCGGCCCGCCCGGACCGCAAGGCCCTCAGGGTGTGCAGGGGCCACAGGGCGATCGAGGCCGACCGGCCCGAAGGGCGACCCCGGTGCGAATGCCTACTTCGCCGGGACGGGCCTCAACCTGTCGGGCGGCAACACGTTCAACATCTCGGCCGGCTACCAACTCCCGCAGGGGTGCACGGCCGGACAGTCGCCCTTCCTGCTCGGTGTTCCGCTCAGCCACCCCTGGAGTTGCTTCACGGCCGCCAACGCCAACGAGAACTGCTCGAGCGGCAAGTTCCAAAACGGCGTCGACGCGAGCGGCGACATCAAGTGCGCAACTCCTCCCGGCGGCTCGTCGCTGCCGGACGTGTGGGTCAATGACATCGGCACCGTCAACACGCCGCAGGGACAGACGACGACGATCGGGGGGCTGTCGTTGCCCGCCGGAGCGTTCCTCCTCGACATCACGGGCGAGGCAGCGGACGACGTCGGCGGGAGCGACGAGTACGGCATGCGCTGCGACACCTCGACCGGCCAACACATGACCGACTTCGGCGGGCAGGCCGACAACAACGTGGCCGCCGGGGCGATCGCCATCCACGACGTGATCACGCTGGCGGCGCCGACGACGGTCACCTGGACGTGCTTCGACTACGACGGGAGCGACCACGTCACGGACGCGGTCATGACCGCGCAGGCGGTCGGAACCGTCCACTACCCCACGCGAGGGGCGCCACCGGGCGTGGCGCCCCTCGCACCACTCAGGAGGAACCATGCTCACGATCAGACGACCGAGCCGCGTCCTGCTCGTCGCGGCTGCAGCACTCGCAGCCGCGCTCGGGATCACCGCTGCCGTCCAGGCGAGCATCCCCGACGCGGGCGGCGTGATCCACGGCTGCTACAAGACGAACCAGGGCACGCTGCGCGTCATCGACCCGGCGCAGGGGCAGACTGCTCGAACGGCGAGAGTCCCCTCGACTGGAGCCAGACCGGGCCGGCGGGGGCGCAAGGCCCGCAAGGACAGCAAGGGCAGCAAGGCCCGAAGGGCGACCCGGGACCGACGTACGGCGCCGGCACCGGGATCGGCCTCACCGGCAACGCGTTCGACATCCTGGGTAGCTACCAGCTTCCGCAGGGATGCTCTCCCGGCCAGTCGCCCTTCCTGCTCGGCTTCCCGCTCACCCATCCCTGGGGCTGCTTCAACGCCGTGGGCGGCGGCCAAAACTGCTTCCACGACAACTACGTCACGGGCTTCGGGCAAGACGGGAGCCTCAACTGCGCCGCGATTCCGGACGACGACCCCGTCGGCCCCGACGCCTATGTGACGAGACACCAGGAGAGTCAGGACACACCGCAAAACATCGACACCACGGTCGGAACGCTCTCGTTGCCTGCCGGCTCGTTCCTCGTCGACGCACACGGCCTGGGCGAGAACGACCCGACCAACCAAGGAGACACGCTCATCCTGTTCTGCTGGTTCGGCCCGCGTGCCTTCTCCTGGGGCAAGCCGTACACGACCGTCCACGGTGATGGGGTCCGCTCGCGTTCAGCCTCTCCGACGTGGTGACCCTCTCAAGCCCCGCCGACGTGACCCTCGTCTGCGGCGACTCGCAACCCCACTCGCACGTCGAGGACGTCCAGATGACAGCCGTCCAGTTGGGATCGGCCACGACCCAGTAACGAGGGAGAAGAAATGAGCAAGCGCAGAATCGTGATCTTGACCACCGTCGTCCTCGGCGCGCTCGGGGCGGCGGCAGGCGTCGAGGCAACATCCCCGACGGCGGCGGCGTCATCCACACGCCGGCGTCCTAGCAAGACGCTCAGGCGGCAAGCCGCTCCATGAGGTCGCGTACGTCTCGCGCGTGCGGGACGTACGCGACCTCGAGCGGCCCCGCCTGCAGCGTCCCATAGCCGAGGACGCGTCCGGGCAGGGTCTGCTCGAGCGCGACGAGACGGACCTGGCGCACCATGACGGCGGATGCGCGGCGCCGGGTCAGGCCGCCGTGGACGAGGAAGACCTTCTCGGTCGTCACCACGAAGCGCGTGCGGTCCCAGCGGATCACCGCAACCAGGGCGCCGATCGCCGCGATCGCCTGCAGCGCGGCGCCGGCGACGGGTGCGGGCCGGGCAGTGCGAGCAGGACGAGCCCGGCGAGCGAGAGCAACACGGCCCGGACGAGCGGCCGCAGCAGCACGACGCTGTGCCGGCGGGCGTCGAGACACACGCGCTCCTCGGGCCGGATTCCCACGCCGCACCGCTTCGGCGGCGGCTGCGCGGTTCCTGCGGCCGCCGACGCCCGAGCTAGTCTCGCCGCCACGGACAGGAGCCTCTTCGCCGCCGCGATCGCGGCCTCGGCAGCGTCGATCGCCGCGCTCGCTCGCTCACCCTCCACCGACGGCCGGGCAAGCCTCAACCTGCGCCGCCGACCCTCGACCTCCCTCCCACGCCGGAGCCGCCGGCCGTCGTCAACCTCCTCACGCACGGCTTCCGCGTCACGGCCGACGCCGTGCCGGCGACGCTGCTCGACCTGGCCGCGCGCGGCGTCGCGACGCTCCAGCACCGCGGCCCGGACGTCTTCGTCTGCAGGCTCGGCGCTGTCCCGGACGGCCTGACCGCGTACGAGCAGCGGGTCGTCGGGCTGCTCCGCGAGCGGACGGCGAGCGACGGCTTCGTCCCGCCAGGAGCTCTGACGACCGGGCCGGAGCAGGAGGCGAAGGCCTGGCGGAAGGCCTTCGAGGGCGAGGTCGTCGCCGACGCGCAGCGACGCGGCCTCTGCCGGCCGATCGCCGACGCGAAGCTCGTCGGGCTCCTCTTTCTCGGACTGCTCGTTCCCGGCGTGCTCTGGTGGCATCGGTCGTCCACGGCCGGCATCGCGTTCGTCGTCGCTGGCGCGCTGGTGCTCGCGGGCATCCTCGGCAGGCACACGCAGCGCGAGACGCCCGAGGGCCTGGCGTCCGCCTCACGCTGGCTCGGAGTACGGCAAGCGCTGCGGCAGGACGAGGTCTTCTCGACGCTGCCGCCGATCACGGTCGGGCTCTGGAAACGCTACCTCGCCTACGGCGCCGCCCTCGGCGTCGCGCCCGGAGCGGTCCGGCCGACCCCGCTGGGCGCGGAGTCGGACACGCGCGCCTGGAGCGACTACGGCGGCCACTGGCGCGCCGTTCGAGTCGAGTACCCGGCCGGGTTTCCGCTCGGTTGGGGCCTGAGCCCGCTGGCCGCGTTCGTCGGTGCGGGGTTCGCAGCGGTCTTCTCGGGCTTCGTCGTCGCCGTGTTCGCCGGCCCCGTCGCAAGCGCCAGCGTCGGAGCCGCATTGCCGTTCCTCGTCGTCGCCTCGGTCGCTCTCCTCGTCGCGCTGATCGTGTTCTGCCGCGCGGTCGCCGACCTGTTCGGCTCGCCGCTGACCGTCCGCGGCGAGATCCTGCGGCTACGCGTCTACGGCGACAAGAACAAGCGCCGCTACGTCGGCGTCGACGACGGCACTGCACCGCGCATCCGGGCTTTCGTGGTCGAGCCGATGCTCTACAGGTCGCTCGAACAGGGCGAACTCGTCGACGTCACGGTGACGCGGCATCTCCGCCACGTGAGGGAGATCGAGGAGGCCGCCCGGGTCGGCTGAGCTTGCCACCGCCAGGGCTTCGGCTATCTTCGGAAAGTGGCGCGTCGTCTCGATCTCCGGCGGAACTGGCCCGCCGCGGTGCTCGGAGTCGCCGCCCTGGTACTCATCCCGTGGGCGATCGCGCTCGGGCAGATGCTCCCTACGAGGCATGTCGCGAATCACTGGGATGCCGCCTGGACGGGGTTCGACGTGATTCTCGCCGTCTCGCTGCTGGCGACCGCCTGGGCGTACCTGCGAAAGCGTGAGCTGGTCAAGGGTCTCGCGGCGGTCAGCGGCACGTTGCTGCTCTGTGACGCCTGGTTCGACCTGCTCACGTCGTCTCCGGGAAGGGACCTCGAGCTCGCGATCCTGCTCGCGGTCATCGGCGAGGTGCCGCTGGCGATCATCTGCTTCCTGCTGGCGACAGGAAAAACCGAGTGGGCGCGGGCTAATGCGCGGCTTGCCGTCCGCCGATTGAAGCTACTGTAGGCGCGCCCCGCGCCGCCCAGAACCCGGACACGTGATCAGCCTCGAACGCCATCAGCTCGGCCCGCGCGTGCGCGTATTCGGGCGACGGGTCCACGAGTGGCAGCTCGGCGCCGCCGCCGGGTGTCTGGCAGCCTCGCTCCGACTCGCGAACGTGATCGACGATCCGGGCGCGGCGCTGATCGGGGCGTTCGCCGCGTGGCTCGTGATCAAGGACTGGCACGACCTCTTCCCCTCGCGCCGCGACACCGCCTCGTGGCGCCCGTTTCTGCACAAGCGCGTCGCCGAGTTCCGCGACGTGCGCCGGGGCGACGGGCTGCCGGGACTGGCCGCAGCAGCCGCTGCGATCACGGGCATCGTCAATATCTGCTCGACGCTGACGCCAAACGTCCGCTGGCGCGGCCACCTGCTGCTCAACCTCGAACCGATGGAGGCCGTGCCCGTCTTCCACGCGCTTGCACTTCCCGCCAGCGCGGCGCTGATCGTGACCGCCTTCTACCTCGCGCGCCGTCGCGAAAGGGCGCTCCGAGCGGCGCTCGTCTTCCTGCTCCTGCTCGGTGCATTCGACCTGCTGAAGGGGCTCGACATCGAGGAGGCCGTCCTGTCGTGGGCGGTCGCCGCGCTGCTCTGGTGGGGCCGCGACGCGTTCTACGTCCGGCACGATCCGATTCGCCTGCGCGGCGCTGCGTGGCGCGTGCCCGCGATCGTCGTCGGCGCGTACGTCCTGACGGCGATCGCCGCGTTCGCGGCCGCGCCGAACGCGGGCTTCGCGACCGTGCGCCGCGAGGCCGTCGACCTGCTTCTCCTCGACAGCGGCCCGATCCACTTCCACCACCATCTGCGGTGGGTACCGCTCGGGGCGGCGCTCCTCGGGATCCTCTCACTGGTCGCAATCGCCTACGTCGTGTTCCGGCCGCTCGCTGCGCCGCGCAGCCTGCCGGACTCCGGATGTGCGCCGCAGCGCCGCCGACCTCGTCCGCCGGCACGGAACCGACACGCTCTCCTACTTCAAGCTCAGGCGCGACACGCACTACATCTTCTCGCCCGACCGGCAGGCGTTCGTCGGCTACCGGATCGAGAACGGCGTGCTGCTCGTCTCCGGCGACCCGGTCGGCCCGGACGACGCGTTGCCGATTCTCGCCCGGGAGGTGTGCCGCTACTCGGAGCAGCACGGCCTGGAACTCGCCGCGATGGGCGCGAGCGAGCGGATGCTGCCGCTCTGGCGCGAGGCCGGGCTGCGGACGCTGTACGTGGGGGACGAGGCGATCGTCGACACAAAGGCGTTCTCGCTCGAGGGCCGGTCGATCCGCAAGGTGCGCCAGTCGGTCTCCCGGCTCGAGGCGGCGGGCTTCGACTCCGCACTCGTCTCGGTCGCAGACCTCGACGACGAGACCGCCACCGAGCTCGAGCGCGTGTCCAGCCTGTGGCGCGAGGGCGCAGCCGAGCGAGGCTTCTCGATGGCGCTCGATTCCGTGTGCTGCAAGGAGCGGAAGGACGGGCAGGTGGTGCTCGCGCGGGACGGTGAGGGCCGGATCCGCGGCTTCATCCACTTCGTGCCGTCCTATGGCCGACCGGCCATGTCCCTTTCGGCCATGCGGCGCGATCGCGAGACGCCGAACGGACTGATGGAGTTCCTCGTCGTCCGGGCGATCGAGCTGTTGCGCGCGGAGGGCGTCGAGGAGCTGTCGCTGAACTTCGCCGCGTTCGCCCGGTTCATGCACCGTCCGCGCAATCCGGCCGAGCGGCTGGTCGGGCGCGTGGCCCGGCTCGCGAACCCGTACTTCCAGATCGAGAGCCTGTACCGCTTCAACGCGAAGTTCCATCCGCGCTGGGAGCCGCGCTACCTCGTCTTCGAGCGGCGGCGGCGGCTGCCGCGCGTCGGGCTGGCCGTGATGTGGGCCGAGGGCCAGCTCCCGAAGCCAGTGAACAGCTAGCGTCCTCGCCGTGCGCTGGTCGGCGGGCTTCGTCTACTGGGTGGTCGCCGGGACGATCGAGGTCGCGGTCGCGATCCTGCTGCTTGCCGCGGGTTACTGGTACTCGATCTTCGGAACGCTCCCGCTCGCGGGGCTGAGCGCGTACTTCGCCCGTCGCGAGTGGGACAAGATGAGACGCCCGCTAGACGGCTTCGCGTTTTCCGCGCTGCTGAAGACGATGCCGCCGAGCGTGAAGCCGAGGCCGAAGGTGCCGACGGCGAAGGCGCCGATCGCGATCGTCTTACGCCACTGGGAGAGCCGCTGCCAGCGTGTGAGCGCTGCCTCTTCCTCGGAGGTGAGCGACTCGCCCCTGCGGCGCTTGCGGATCGCGCCGCCCGCGCGCAGGCCGAGGTAGAGATCGTCGAAGAGCTCGGTCGGCTCGGTCATTCGATTTGAGTGTATAGCGTGGCCCGGTCGTGCCAATCCGGCTTGTCCACCTCTCAGACCTTCATGTCGGAGCCGGCGACGACCGGTCGCTCGGGCCGGCGCTCGGCGAGCTCGTGGCTCGGCTCGGCCCAGCTCGTCCTCGTCACGGGAGACCTGACGCACCGCGGGCGGGCAGACCAGCACGAGCGGGCGGCGACGCTGCCAGGGGCTCGGGGTTGCCGTCCTCGCAGTGCCGGGGAACCACGATGTCCCTTACACGGTGCCTGCACGGTTCACGCGGCCGTGGGCCGAGTTCGAGCGCCACTGGGGGACGACGGAGCCGGTGTTCGAAGCAGACGAGTTGCACGTCGTCGGGCTGAACTCGGCCCGGCCGTGGCGGCACCAGTCGGGCGGACTGGGCGCCGAGGCTCTCGAGCGGGCGGCCGCGCGGCTCCGCGCTGCGGCGCCCGGCGCATTGCGCGTCGCCTGCCTGCACCATCACCTGACCGGCGCGCCGTGGAGGTCGCGCAAGCGCCCGCTGGTGCGGCGCGGGCAGGCGCTGGCGGCGCTTGTCGGCGAAGGGGCGGAACTGGTCCTGTCCGGTCACATCCACCAGTCGGCGGCGAGCGAGCGGCGCGAGTTCGAGGTCGGGCTCGGGCCGGACGAGTCGGTCGTCGCGGCGATCGCGCCCGGCATCGGGCAGCCGCGCCCGCACCGGCGCGGCGAGGCGCGCGGCCTGCACGTCGTCGACGCGGACGAGCACGAGATCGCGATCGAGACGCTGGCCTTCGACGGCGAGGCGTTCACCCGCATCGCCGAACGCCGGTTCCCGCGGCGACAGCCGCGTCCCGAACCGCCCGCCTGACGCAAAAAGATAGAGTGAAGATGAGTGAGGGGAGTGCGTGAGAGGGAGAAAGCTGAAAAAAGCAACTTTCACAATTCTAAGACCCCCGGGGCCGCCGCGGCTGCTCGGGACAGGGCGAGCCGCCCGTCGAGGCAGGGCCGGGGGATCAGTGCAGCTTCTGCTGCAGGGTCTTCCAGGGCACGAAGACGACGTGGCCGCCCGCCTTGTTCGAGTACGCGTAGTACAAACCGGCCGGCTCGATCTGAACCTGGTCGTAGACGGCCGCGGCGACCACGATCACGGCGAGCCCTCCGAGCCGGCGAATCATGCTCCGACGGTACGTCGCCGCAGCGCGGTCGTCTTCGGTGGAGCTCCCTATCCCGCGGCTCAGACCTCGCCGTCGTAGCTGTCCAGCAGGTACGCCTTCCGCGCTTCCGCATCCCGCTGCGAGCGGAGATACCGGCTCCACGCTCGCTGCTCGTGGCAAACCGCGCCGAGCTCCCACACGCAGAACGTCGGCCGGTGCGGGCCGTCGGTCGGCCACCGCTCGAACTCGCCGCCGTCCTTCGCCCAGACCGTCTCCCAGAGCTCGTTGTCGTTCCGCCACGTCAACACGAGCAGGAAGTAGAAGCTCTGCCCGCAGCGGTGGAGGACGACGAAGCCGAGGTCGCCGTCGAGGTCGAGCTCACCTGTCCGGAAGCCGCGGCACACCGCGTCGTATGCGAGCTCGCGCACGCCTGCGGGCACCGGCGCCACCGCGGGCGCGATCTCGTACCACTTGAGGGTCGTGTCGTCGACGACGAGCATCGGCCCAGGGTGAGCGACCTTCGCGACGTGCTCGTAGTCGGCGCGCACGTGCCCGCCGCGCTCGACGACGGCGCTCATTCGTCCTCGTCCCGCGTGAAGTCCATCGTGAAGTTCGTCTCCCACGTCTCGCCGCCGTCGTCCGAGAACGCCTGCTCCCACCGCGGCGCGGCGGTGGTCACGCCGGACCAGACGTAGCGGACGAGGATCGGCCTGCCCTCGAACTCGTCGGGCCCCTCGAAGATCCCGACGTCGTCGTCGAAGCGACCGACGACCGGCGGGTCGAGCTTGCCCGGGCGGCGACTGTCGGCCCAGTAGATCGACCAGAGCTTCGTCTCCGGGTCGAAGAAGCGGAACGACATGCCGATGAAGCCGCCGTTCCAGTCCGTGAGCATGACGTCCTCGTTGCCGGCGCCGCCGAGGATCGAGCGGGCGATGACCTTCGACTCGAACTCGTCCCAGACGTCGCAGCCGGCGAGACGCTCACGCAGGTGCCGGTTGTGCCCCTTCCACCGGCCCATCCAGAAGTCGAAATCCCTCGCCGTCCCCGTCGCGATCGCCGTCTGGCTCACGTCCGCCTCCTCGTCGTCGTCTCGATGGACGGGACGCTAGCGGGGAAATAGGGCGGATTCTGCCCTCTATCTGTGCTTGACTTCGGTGCGTGGTCGCCCCGACCTCACGGCTGCTCGAGCTCCTCGAGCTGCTGCAGACGCAGCCGCTCGCGACGGGGCAGGAGATTGCGGACAGGCTGGGGATCGACCGGCGAACTGTTCGGCGCTACATCTCGGCGCTGCAGGCACTCGGCATCCCGGTGGAGGGCCAGCGCGGGGTCGGCGGCGGCTATCGCATCCGGCCGGGGTACCGCCTGCCGCCGCTGATGCTGACCGACGACGAGGCGGTGGTCGTCGCCCTCGGGCTCGTCGCCGCACGACACCTCGGGCTCGACACCGCCTCGCAGCCCGTCGACGGGGCCGCCGCGAAGATCCATCGCGTCCTCCCCGATGCGCTTCGGCGCCAGGTCGAGGCGCTCGAGTCGACGCTCGAGTTCACCTCGCCGCCGACAACCGGTGCGCCGGTCGCCGGATCGACCGTGCTGCTGCTCGCCGACGCCGTGCGCCGGCGCCGCCGCGTCCGCGCCGGCTACCGGTCGTTCGAGGGCGCGGAGACGCAGCGGGAGCTGAGCCCCTTCGGGCTCGTCATCCACCACGGCCGCTGGTATCTCGCCGCGTTCGACCACGTGCGCGACGACATGCGGACGTTCCGGATCGACCGCATGCACGGCGCCGTCGTCGGCGACGGGCGGGCGGTCGCGCCGCCGGACGGCTTCGACGTCGTCGCGCACATCGGGCGCGCGCTCGCCCGTGTGCCGTGGCGCTTCGAGGTGGAGGTGCTGCTCTCGCTTCCGTTCGACCAGGCGGTGCAGCGGCTTCCGCCCACACTGGCCGAGCTGATCGACCGCGACGACAAGACGCTGTTGCGGATGCGGGTCAGCTCGCTCGACTGGACGGCCCGGAAGCTGGCCGGGCTCGACTGCGACTTCTCGGTCGTCGCGCCCGACGAGCTGCGCGCGAGCGTGCGCGAGCTTGCCGCGCGGCTCGGCGCAGCAGCCTAGTGGGGCTCGTCCTCGTGCTCGCGGAGCGCCGGGTGGGCGCCGTCGCCGACGCCGAGACCGGCCGACAAGCGATCGAGGAAGCCGAGGAGCTGCGCCTGCTCGGCTTCCGTGAGCGGCTCGACGACGTCCCGCTCGTAGGCGACGGCCTGCTCGAACGCCTGCTCGAGCACGCTCCGGCCCGCGTCGGTGAGGTGGATCTCCCGGACGCGCCGGTCGGCCGGATTCGGCCGACGCTCGATGAACGAGCGGGCCTCGAGCTCGTCCAGGATCGACACCATGCGGCTGCGGGGAATCTGGAGCCGGTCTCCGAGCGCCTGCTGGGTCTGGCCCTCCTGCACGCTGACGGCCCGAAGGACGGCAAACTCGCGGGGATGCAGCTCGAACGGCTCGAGGATGCGCGTGAACTGCTTGGACACGGCGTAGCCGAGCGCCGAGAGGTTGAAGGCGACTGCGCGAAACGGTTCTGTCTCGGCGGCTTTGCCCATGTGTGTCATTCTATCCCGGTCTGAACTGTTCTGATATGAATCATTCTGAACAGCACGCAGATGACGAGCTGGTGCGGCTGGCCGTACCTCTGGATTCGGGGTCGCTCCACTGACGCGGAGGCATGTGAGAGGCAGGCTTCCGATGAAATTCCGAAGGCATCCCGGTCCGACGGGAAAAGGAAGCAAAGGGGGATCGAACGATGGAATCAGGACTTCTCGCACGTCTCGCGCGTTTCACGACTCGCCGCCGCCGCTGGGTGATCGCGGCGTGGATCGTGCTGACCGTGATCGGCGGCATCTCGGCCGGAAAGCTGTCGAGCCGCTGGTACCAGAGCTTCTCGATCCCCGGCAAGTCCGCCTACGAGGCGAGCCAGCGCACGCTGCACACCTTCGACGTCGGCGTGAAACCACCGGTCGTCGTCGTCGCCACCACGGACGGCGACGCAACAAAGAGCCTCGCGATCAAGGCGGCGTTCGCGCGCGCGGTGTCGAAGGTACCGGGCTCGCTGACGAGCTCGTACTTCTCCACGCACAACTCGATGTACGTCTCGCAGAACCGGCACACGACCTTCCTCGAGATCTACCCGCCCGGCAACCCGAAGTTCAACGGGACGAGCGGCGCCAAGAAGATCCGGAAGGCCGCGGCCGCGGGTCTGCCCGCAAGCGTCAAGCTGAACGTCACCGGCCACGACCCGCTCGAAGAGGCGTCGACGAACGGTGGCGGAGGTACCTCGAGCGTGCTGCTCGAGGCCACGATCGGCGGCATCGGCGCCCTGATCATCCTGCTGTTCGTGTTCGGCACGCTGCCGGCGGTGCTGATGCCGGTGGTCGTCGCGATCGCGGCGATCCTGAACACGTTCACGCTGGTCCTCGGCCTGACCTACATCACGGACGTGTCGATCATCGTCCAGTTCCTGATCGCCCTCGTCGGACTCGGCGTCGGCATCGACTACGCGCTGCTGATGATCTTCCGCTTCCGCGACGAGCTGCGGGAAGGCAGCGACGTCAACTCGGCGATCGTCGAGACGATGACGCACGCAGGGCGCTCGGTGATCGTGTCCGGGACGACGGTGGCTGTCGGGCTCCTCTCGATGCTGATCCTGCCGCTGCCGTTCATCCGGTCGATCGGCCTCGGCGGCATGCTGATCCCCCTCGTGGCCGTGCTCGCCGCGATCACGCTGTTGCCCGCGATGCTGGCCGTCATGGGCGAGAAGATCAACAGTGTCCGCGTGATGCCGAAGCGGCTCGTCGACCGCGGCCACCCCGAGGACGGCATGTGGGGCCGTTGGTCGCGCTTCGTCATCCGCCGGCCGTGGCCGGTCGCGCTCGCCGGGCTCGCGATCGTCGGCGTGCTGGTCTCGTACGGGGTGCAGCTGAACCCGAACGAGGCGCAGCTGCAGAACTTCCCGGGCAAGGGCTCGGCGATCGCCGGCCGGGGCCAGCTCGCAGCCGCCGGGATCAGCCCGGGCGTGATGAAGCCGCTGAACGTGCTGGTCGAGAACAACGGCAACGCCCAGGCGATCGCGGCGAAGCTCAGGAAGGTGCCCGGCATCGTCGGCGCGAGCGCGCCGGGCGGGCGTTGGCAGCACGGCCCGGACTCGCTGGTCGAGGCGTTCGCCGCGCTCGACGGCTCCGCGCCGGGGATCGACGGGATCATGGACCGCACGAACGCGGCGCTCAAGGGCACGAACGGCACGCTGACCGGCGTCGCGGCGGTCGACCGCGCGTTCAAGGACACGCTCTACGGGAGCTTCCCCTACGTCCTGGCGTTCGTGATGATCCTGACGCTGATCCTGCTGACGAGAGCGTTCCGCTCGATCGTCCTGGCGATCAAGGCCGTGCTGCTGAATCTGCTGTCGCTGACGGCGGCGTTCGGGATCGTGGTCTTCATCTTCCAGGAGGGCCACGGCTCGTCGCTCTGGGGCATCAGCGCCACGCAGGCGATCACGGCCTGGATCCCGCTGATGATCTTCGCCTTCCTGTTCGGTCTCTCGATGGACTACGAGGTCTTCATGCTCAGCCGAATGCGCGAGGCCTACGACGAGACCGGCTCCACGGACAAGGCGATCGAGCTCGGCCTGTCCCGCACCGGCAAGCTCGTGACGAGCGCGGCGCTGATCCTGATGTTCGCGTTCCTCGTGCTCTCGTCGAGTCCCGGCTACGAGATCAAGCTGTTCGCGATCGGTCTCGCGGCGGGGATCATCTTCGACGCGACGGTGATCAGGGCGCTGCTCGTCCCGGCGCTGATGAAGCTGCTCGGCGAGTGGAACTGGTGGATGCCGCACTGGACGCGCCGTGCGCTCTTCGTCCGCGACGAGCCGTCCACGGCGCCCAAGCCGGCGACCGACCCGGCGTAGTCCGCGGAACCCCGGCGTGAACCGGCGGCCCGCTCGAAAAGCGGGCCGCCGGCGTTTCTAGGCCGCGGTCGGGAAGCGCTTCCGCGCCCGCTCGCGGGCGCGCTCGGCCTCGACCTCGCGGTCGCGCGGGGGCGCGTGCGTCACAAGCGCGGCGAGCAGCCGCTCGGACGCGGCCGTGACCTCGTCGACGGCCCGCGCGAACGCTTCCTCGTTGGCCTTGGACGGCTTCGTCGCGCCGCTGATCTTCCGCACGTACTGGAGCGCCGCTGCGCGAACCTCGTCCTCGGTCGCGGGCGGCTCGAAGTTGTGGAGCGTCTTGATGTTTCGGCACATGCCGGAAACCTAGCCGCGACGTGCCGGGCGAGCTAGCCGGCGCAGCGCGGGCCGGCGGGAAACCGGATCACCAGCGGGCTGGACAGCGGTACAGAGATCGTTTGCGCCCGCCACAAGAACTGAAACCGAACCGGCAGGTCGGTGAACTCGGCCACCGTGCCGGCCCCGGTGGTGAAGCAACTTGCGAACCAACCGCGCAGAATCAGCATCCGTTCCTCCCCGGGCCCGAGGTCGAACGGCCGGAAGGGAGCCGTCGGCCCCGGAACGGCCCGAGGGTGCTCGAGTGGCTTCGACACGAGGAGTCGCGTCGAGAAGGGCGTTGCTCCGACCAGCGGAACACCCACGACGCGAACGGTGAAACCACCCTGGTTTCGCACGCTGAAGCCGAGCGCGAACGGCGCGCCGGCTCGAAACGTGATCGAGGTCTCCCCGTTCCGCCCCGTCACGGATCCGGCCGGGAAGAGCCCGTAGCTCCCTGCGGTCAGGGGTTGATAGCTGTCGGCCCACGCGTACCCAGACACGAGCAAGGCAACCAGCACGATGAGGACACCGACGAGAACGAGGTTCCACGGCCGCCGGGCGCGCACGGCGGGTGACGCTAGCAGCCTGTGCCAAAAGTCGCTGAGCGGCTCAAGCAGCCGTCACGGCCTGGAGCTCGCGGCGGAGCTCCTTGACCTCGTCGCGAAGCTTGGCCGCGTACTCGAACCGGAGCTCCTCGGCAGCCAGGTACATCTCCTCCTCGAGCGTGATCACGAGCTTCTGCAGCTCCTCCGGGCTCATGCCCTCGACGTCGCGCTTCCCCCGGCGGCGGCGGGTCGGCACATGCGGCTGTTCGAGCGCGAGGAGCTCGGCGATATCGGACACGTCCCTGACGATCGACGCCGGCGTGATGTTGTGCTCCTCGTTGTACGCGTGCTGCTTCGCGCGGCGGCGATTCGTCTCGTCCATCGCGCCGGCGATCGCCTCGGTGACCTTGTCGGCGTACAGCAGCACCTTCCCGTTGACGTTGCGCGCGGCGCGACCGATCGTCTGGATCAGCGCCGTCTTGCCGCGCAGGAAGCCCTCTTTGTCGGCGTCGAGGATCGCGACCAGCGTCACCTCGGGCAGGTCGAGCCCCTCGCGGAGAAGGTTGACGCCGACCAGCACGTCGTACTCGCCGAGCCGCAGCTCGCGGATGATCTGGATGCGCTCGAGCGTGTTGATCTCCGAGTGCAGGTAGCGCGCCTTCACGCCCGCTTCGAGGAGGTAGTCGGTCAGATCCTCGGCCATCTTCTTCGTCAGCGTCGTGATCAGGACGCGCTCGCCAACCTCCTCGCGGTGGCGGATCTCGTTGAGGAGATCGTCGATCTGGTTCTTGGTCGGCCGCAGCTCGACCTCGGGGTCGACGACGCCGGTCGGTCGGATCAGCTGCTCGGAGATCACGTCGGAGTGGCGCAGCTCGTACGAGCCGGGCGTGGCCGAGACGAACACGAGCTGCGGCACCTTGGCCAGGAACTCGTCGAAGCGCAGCGGCCGGTTGTCGAGCGCCGACGGGAGGCGGAAGCCGTAGTCGACGAGCGTCTGCTTGCGCGAGCGGTCGCCCTCGTACATCCCGCCGATCTGCGGCACCGTCTGGTGCGACTCGTCGACGAACACGACCATGTCGTCCGGGAAGTAGTCGATCAGCGTGAACGGGTGCGAGCCGGGCGGACGCCCCTCGAGGTGCCGCGAGTAGTTCTCGATCCCGTTGCAGAAGCCGAGCTCCTTCAGCATCTCCAGGTCGTACTCGGTGCGCTGCCGGATCCGGTGCGCCTCCAGCATCTTCCCCTGCTCCTCGAACTGCCGCACCTGGTCGCCCAGCTCGGCGCGGATGTCGCCGAGTGCGCGTTCGACCGACGGCTTCGAGGTCACGTACTCGGTCGCCGGCCAGATGACGAGGTTGTCGAGCTTCGCGTAGATCTCGCCCGTGAGCGGGTCGAAGTGGGTGATCGCCTCGACGTCGTCGCCGAAGAACGAGATGCGGTAGGCCGTCTCGATGTTGGCCGGCTGCACCTCGACGACGTCGCCCTTGACCCGGAAGCGGCCGCGGCCGAGCACCGAGTCGTTGCGCACATACTGGCTCTCGATCAGCTTCCGCAGCGCCGCGTCACGGTCGTGCTCCTCACCCACCTCGAGCACGAGGACACGCTCGCGCCACTCCTCGGGCGAGCCGAGGCCGTAGATGCAGGAGACCGAGGCGACGATGACGACGTCTCGGCGGGTCAGCAGCGCCGACGTGGCGGCGAGGCGCAGGCGTGAGATGTCGTCGTTCTGGGACGAGTCCTTCTCGATGTAGAGGTCGGCCTGGGGCACGTACGCCTCGGGTTGGTAGTAGTCGTAGTACGAGACGAAGTACTCGACCGCGTTGGCCGGGAAGAACTCGCGGAACTCGTTGCAGAGCTGCGCGGCGAGCGTCTTGTTGTGCGCGATCACGAGCGCCGGCCGGCCGACCTTCTCGATCACCCAGGCCATCGTCGCCGTCTTGCCGGTGCCGGTCGCGCCGAGCAGCGTCTGGTAGCGGTTGCCCGCATCGATGCTCGCGGCGAGCTCCTGGATCGCCTGCGGCTGGTCGCCGGTCGGCGCGTAGACGTCCGTCGTCCTGAAGTCGGCCATCGGCTCAGCGTAGCGAGAGGACTAGCCGCCGAAACGTCTGAGCTCGGCCGGTGTCAGCGTCCGGTCCGGGTGCGCCAGCTTCAGAAGCTCAGGCAGCGTGCCGCAGAGGTCGCAGCGGTAGGTGCGCACGGTTCCGTCAGCGCTCGTCGCAAGGACGATCCGGCTCGTCGGGTCGAAGCTCGCGCTCGTCAGCTTCTTCGCGGGACCGACGATGCCGAGTGGGAACAGCGGCTGGCTGACGCCCGGCTGCCAGAGCTGGGCGGTCAGTGGGCCGGCCGTCACGATCCAGCGGCCGTCCGGGCTGAACTGCGCGTCCGTCACCGTGCCGAAGTGCCACCGCAGCACCTGGAGCGGCGCTCCCGTCTTCACGTTCCAGAGCCGCGCGTCGTGATCCTCGCTGGCCGTGACGACGTCCTTCCCGTCCGGGCTGAAGGCGACCGAGGTGAGCCCGGCGTGGTGCCCGACGAGGGTGTGCAGGAGACGACCTGTCCTCGCGTCCCAGAGCTTCGCCGTGCCGTCTCTCGACGCGGTTGCCACAACCGTGCCGTCCGGGCTGATTGCGACGCCCGTGATCGCACGATGATGGCCTGCGAAGCGCCGGAGGAACCGGCCTTCGCCATCCCACAGACGGGCGATGCCGTCTGTCCCGCCGGTGACGATCGAGCCATCCGTCCCCAACGCGATGCTCGTCACGACCGATCGCTGTCTCGGCCCGGTGCTCCAGACATGACGGTTGGGCGCGACGAACCCGATCTCCCGCCCGAGCCCGAATGCCATCTCCTGCCGGACTGCCGAAACCGACGCCGCCGTCAGCGGCCCTGCGGTTGGAGAATTGCCCGAGTCGACGACGTTGGCCCCACGCAGGATCCTGATCGTGTTTTCAGGTCCCGCGACTGCGATCTCGGCGCGGTCGATGTAGCCGGCGTCGAGCACCGGCCCGGGGAAGCGGGCCAGCACCTTCAGCGTCGGCGGCTGGACGTCCCAGACGCGCGCGGTGTGATCAGTGCTCGCCGTCAGCACCCGCTCGCCGGTCGGGTCGAAGCTCGCGCCGGTGACAGAGCCTCGGTGACCGGCCAGAAGCGCGATCACGTCGGGCGTCTCGTTGTTCCGCCAGACCCGCGCCGTTCGGTCGGCGCTCGACGTCAGCAGCTCCTTGCCGTCGGGGCTGAAGGACACGCTCGCAATCGCGTTCGAGTGCCCGGAGAACGTCCCGATCGCTGTCCCCGTCGCCACATCCCAGGTGCGGGCCGTACCGTCCGTGCTCCCGGTCGCGAGCATCTTCCCGTCCGGGGTGAACGCGAGCGCGACGACGTCCTGCGTGTGGCCTTTCAGCACGTGAAGCTGCTTCCCCGTCGCCGCGTCCCAGACGATCGCGGTGTCGTTGCGGCCACCCGTGACCAGCAGGCGGCCGTCGGGGCTGAACGCGACGGCCTTGACGAAGTCGCCCTGGTCGAAGCTCCGGAGGAGCTTGCCCGAGTCGGCGTCGTACAGCCGCGCCCGGCGGTCGTTGCCGGTAACCGCGACCTCGCGCGAGTCGGGGCTGAAGACGAGGTGCGTCACCGGGAACGCGAATCGGTGCCGCCACGGGAGCCCGTTGTCGCCGAGCGGCCAGACGGCGAGCGTGCGGCCCGCGACGGCCGCGATTCTCGACGCGGCCGGGTCGAACACCGCACTGCGGATCGGCCGCTGGAGCCTGAGCGTGTTCACGAGTCGCCCGTCGGGGAGCCAGATCCGGATCCGCCCGTCGACACCGGCCGTCATCACGAACGCCATGTCCGGTGAGAAGTCGGCGGCGGTGATCGTCGCGTGCTGCCGGAAGGTTCCGAGCAGCCGGTGCGTGCGGGCGTCGTAGACGCGCGCGACATCGCCTCCGGCGACGAGGAAGAGCTTGCCGTTCGCGCTCCAGTGAGCCGCCGCAACGGTGCCCGCGGCCTGGAAGATCGCGCGCTCGTGCGCGGCGAGCAGCGCCTGCCTGAGCACCGACTCCGCCTGGCCGCTCGGATCCCGCTTCGCCGCATCGACCGCGAGCAGCACGCTCAGCTCCGGATCGGTGGACAGCTCGGAGAGCGCCGACGCCTCCAGCGCGTGCGCCTGGGCCTTGCGGGTCTGGTCCTGCGCCTCGCTTCGCTGGGTGAAGGCGAAGATCGTGACGATCGCCATCGCGGCCGCGAGCACGAGCGCTCCGGCGGCGACGAACACGAGTCGGCGGTGCCGGCGGCCTGCCTCCTCGCGCACGCGCTCGACCTCGCGGCCGGACTCGTGACGCGTCCGCCAGGCGAGAACGGCCGGAGCGAGGATGTCGTGGTAGATCTCGTAGCGCGGCAGCTCCGAGCCGCGAACGCCCGGCACCGGCCGCAGGATCCGCTCCGCGGCAAGCGCCGACAGCACCGGCTCGACCTCGTCCGGCCGCGCGCCGAGGTAGCCCGCCAGATCGGACGCGTCGTGCGCGATCTTCGTGCCGGACGGCGTCACCAGGTGGTTGAAGACGCCGGCTGCCAGGTCCCGCTGGGCCGGCTCGAGCGCTGCGAGGGCGTCCTCGAGGTGGTCGCGGACGATCTGCTCCGCCCCACCGAGCCGCTGCAGCGTCTCCAGCCGCAACGCGCCTGAGCCCGCACTCGCCTCGGCGTCCCACAGCCGCGCCATGACGAGCTGGAGGTACGGCGCCTCGATCCGCCCGGAGCCGTCCTCCTCCACGCCGCCGCGGCCCGGCTGGCCGACCTCGACTTTCCCGGCCGCGACCTGGTCCAGCACGGCGTCGACGAGGTCCGGCTCGACTTCGACCTTGCTCTCGGCCGACTCGTTCCACCGCTCGACCGGCCCGACGATCGCCTCGCGACCGGCCTCACGGTCGAGGTGTTCGAGCCGCAGGTAGTTGCCGAACACGTTCGGGATACGACTCTTGAAGCGGTCGAGCTTGGCGAGCGCGTCCTCACGCACCGCGAGCAGGAAGCTCGCGCGCAGACCCGGCCGCGTCGCGGCCTCCGAGAACTCGTCGAGGAAGCTGCCCGGCCGCTCGTCGCCGCCGTGGTAGAGGAACTCCTCCTCGAGTCCGTCGAGCAGGACGACGACCTCTCCGCCCGCCATCGCCGACGCGAGCTCGAGCGTGTCCGCCAGCCGGCCCTGCGGCTCGACTCCCGCCGCCTCGGCGATCCGCGTGTCGAGCGAGCGCGCGGGATCGTCCCGCCATTCGCCGAAGACGACGACGACCAGCGGATCAGGCAGCGCGCGGAGGTCGCGCGCGACGCCGGCCCGCAGCACCGAGCTCTTGCCGACGCCCGTCTCGCCGTAGAGCACCGTCAGACGTGACGCGAGCAGGTTGGCGACGATGATCTCGCGTTCGCGCGCGCGGCCGAAGAACAGCCGCTCGTCGGCCTCCGAGTCCTGGAAGGACGCGAGCCCCTTGAACGGCCCCGGAGCAGCGACGTCGGTCACCGGACCGCCTCCGCGAGCGCGCGCTCGAACGCACCGGCGAACTCGTCGAGCGGTACGTCGAGCGACTCGATGCCGCGCTGGCGCCAGAGCTCCTTCTCGATTCGCCCCGCACCGGGCACGACGGCCCACGAGCGGTAGCCGACCTTCTCGCGTCCCCAGACGCGGTGGAGGAACACGCGCAGGCTCCAGTCCTCGAGGAAGTAGCCGAGGAAGAGGAAGTGGCTGCGGCGGAGCTTCGCCGCCAGCGTCACGGGCACGACGCCGGCGATGTCGCTGCCGGCGATGTAGTCGACGAAGTCGTCCTCGGCGACCACGAAGCTCTCCCATTCGCGATCGGGGCGGGAGTCCGCCCGGCCGTTGATCTTGAGGACGACGGTGCGCTCGCCCAGCGCGAGCCCCGTGTACGCGTTCGGGAGGTCGATCACCGCCGGCTCGCCGCCGCCCGCCGGCAGGTGGACGAACTTGCCGCCGCTGCGGCCGAGCGCGACGTACGAGACCACGTCCGGCTCCTCGCCCGCGTCCGAGAGCGCGCGCTCGAGCATCGCGTCGAACGCGCTCGTGACGACGACCGGGCGCGGCCTTCCTTGCCCGTGGAGCGAGCGAGCCAGGCCGGCGACGAACGCGTGCACCGGCCCCGGCTCGTGTTCGGGGTCGAACATCGCGTGGAGCTCGTCGTAGAGCGGGCCGATGCCCTGCGTCAGGAGCGCGTACTCGGCAGCCCGCGCGGGCGTGCGCGCGTGCTCGGGCGGGCAGTCGAACCTTTCGGCCAGACGCGCGGCGATCTCGGCCGCGTCGGGCGCCGAGCCGTTCTCGGAGCCGGTGCCGAGCACCGGGATCAGCCTCCCGGCGAGAAGCGCGGCGACCATGTCGGCGAGCTGGTCCTCGGGGCTCGCGGTTCCGGCGCCGGTCGCGAGCGTCCGCTCCTGGCGCAGAATCGACGTGTAGACGTCGCGGAGCGCCGGCCCGGGCGCGATGCCGAGCTCGTCGCCGAGCACGCGGCGCGCGTCGTGGTAGGCCTGCAGCGCGTCCGCCTGACGCCCGGCCCGGTAGAGCCCGAGCATGAGCTGGCCACGCAGGCGCTCCCGCAGCGGGTACTGCGCGACCAGCGACTCGAGCTCACCGACCAGCTCGCCGCCCGCGCCCAGCTCGAGGTCGGCGTCGATCCGCGCCTCGACCGCCTCCAGCCGGAGCTCCTCCAGCCGCCGGATCTCGCCCTGCGCGAACGGCTCGAACGCGAGATCGGCGAGCGCCGGCCCGCGCCAGAGCGAAAGCGCCTCCCGTAGCAGCCTCGCCCGCTCCTGCGGCTGCGCCGCGCGGGCGTCCGCGACGAGCTGCTCGAAGCGCGCGAGGTCGAGCCGGTCGGGGGCGACGCGCAGCACGTAGCCGGGCGGCCGCGTCTCCACGGCCTCGGGACCGAGCAGCTTCCGGAGCTGCGAGACCATGTTCTGCAGCGACGTCGTCGCCGTTTTCGGCGGCTGGTCGCCCCAGAGCTCCGTCACGAGCCGGTCGGTCGACACGACTTCGCCGGCCCGCACGAGCAGGAGCCCGAGCAGCGCGCGTTGCTTCTGGCCGCCGAGCGCGATCGTCTCGCCCGCGTCGGAGACGACCTCGAGCGGTCCAAGGATGCGGAACTCCGGCATGCGCGGGTTCTAACACCTGCGGCGGACCCGCGGTACGGAGCCGTTAGCGCGCCGTGAGCGGGTGATTTGGACCTGCTCCGACAGTCGGAGCATGTCCGCTCTCGCCGCCTCCTTCCGCCCCGCACTGCGCCTCGCTTTGCTCGGCGCCTGTGCCGCCCTGACGCTCCTCCTGCTCTCGTCCTCCCCGGCCCCGCCCCCCTCCGGCTCGGCCGCGACGGACGACGACGATGCGCCCGGAAGCGCGCTCCCCGTCTCCGCCAAGCCTCCGCCCGGCGCGATCGAGGCGAGCTTCGACCGGCGCAGCTACCTCCCGAGCGCCGCGGCCCGCCTGACCGTCGTGACGCGTCTCAGCCACTGCTCGATCCAGTTCTTCCGTGCAGGAGCCGGCCACGACGGGCCGCTGAACGGCGCGCCGGTCACCGGCTCCGTCCCCCTCGACGGCCAGAGCACGGTCGTGCGGCTCGGCGACTGGCCCAGCGGCCTCTACTACGCGCGACTGACGGAGCCGCACGGCCGGCTCGGTTACGCCGTCTTCGTCGTCCGGCCGCGCCGCCTCGGCGAGCACCGCGTCGCCGTCGTCCTGCCGACGAACACGTGGCAGGCGTACAACTTCTACGACGGTAACGGCGACGGGAAGCCCGACTCCTGGTACGCCAACCCGGACTCGTCCACGGTCTCGCTGACGCGCCCGTTCATCGACGCAGGCGTGCCGCCGCACTGGGCCGGCTACGACCGGGGCTTCGTCCGCTGGCTCGCGCTCGAGGGCAAGACGCCGGACGTCCTCACCGACGACGACCTCGAGCAGATGACGGGCGAGCAACTCGCGAAGGCGTACGACCTGATCGTCTTCTCGGGCCATGAGGAGTACGTGACTCCGCACGAGTACGACGCCGTGCAGCGGTTCCGAGACCTCGGCGGCAACCTCGTCTTCCTGTCGGCCAACAACTTCTTCTACCGCGTGATCCGCCGCGGCGACACGATCACGCGCGAGGGCCGCTGGCGCGACCTGGGCCGGCCCGAGGCGGCGCTGATCGGCGCGCAGTACGTGAACTGGTACCAGGACCGGTACAGGAACCGTCCGTACGTGGTCACCGGAACCGCCGGCGCGCCCTGGCTGTTCCGCGGCACAGGCCTCGCCGACGGGAGCAGCTTCGGGAAGTACGGCATCGAGGTCGACGCACCGACCTCGGCCTCGCCGCGCGGAACCCGCGTGCTGGCCCGGATCGCGAACATCTTCGGCCCCGGGGAGACGGCCGAGATGACCTACTACACGACGCGGGCGGGCGCGAAGGTCTTCGACGCGGGCGTGATCAACTTCGGCGGGACCTCGCTTTGGCCGGGCATCCGCGAGATGATGGCGAACCTCTGGAAGGAGCTGAGCAGGCCTTGACCCGGAAACTCGCGCTCGCCTGTGCCGTCGCCGGACTCGCGTCCGTCGCGGCGCTCGCCGGGTCCGGGCAGGCGCGGACGCAGGGCACGCAGCCGTGGGTCGTCAACGGCTCGGTGAACGCCCTCGCAGTCTCAGGTCACACGCTCTACCTCGGCGGCACTTTCACGCGGGTCAGCCCGCGGACGGGGCCGCTCGTCGCGTACTCGGACTCCGGCGGCCAGCTCGCGTTCCCGGTCGCGGACGGCGGAAAGGTGGACGCGATCGTCGGGGACGGGAAGGGAGGCTGGTTCGTCGGCGGCGACTTCACGAGCATCGGCGGTGCCGCCTGCCCGAACCTCGCGCACGTGACTGCGAGCCGTGCCGTCGACCGGCGCTTCTGCCCACGGCCGAACGACGCGGTCGACTCGCTGGCGATCGACGGCTCGACGCTGTACGTGGGCGGCTTCTTCCGGCGGATCGGGAGCGCGGCACGCGCGAACCTGGCCGCACTCGACGCCGCAACCGGCCGGGTGAGCGCCTGGAAGCCGAAGGTCGACGACTACGTGGCGAGCATCGCGATCCGGAAGGGCGTCGTGTACCTGCTCGGCGGCTTCGCGGAGGTCGGCGGCAAGGAGCGGATCGATCTCGGCGCGGTCGACGAGCGGACGGGGAGGGTGACGGGCTGGGCCCCGAAGGCGCAGCAGGACGATCACGGCGACCCGACGGTGACGGCGATCGTCGCCGGGACTTCGGCGATCTACGTCGGCGGCAGCTTCGACACCATCGACGGCCGGACACGCACCGGGCTCGCCGCCCTCGACACTGCAACCGGGAAGGTGACGCCGTGGACGCCGAGTGGACTCTCAGCCGTCCAGGCCCTGACCGCCGCCGGCGATCGGCTCCACGCCGGCGGCACCCGCTACGTGGGCCAGGAGCTGAGAAGCGCTCTCGCGGCATACGACGTGAAGAGCGGAGCGCGCGCGTCGTGGGCGCCGGCGGTGGGGCCCGACGGCGTGAGCGCGATCGGCGTCTCAGGCGGCCGCGTCTACGCCGCCGATAGCCGCCTCGAGGCGTTCGACGCCGTCACCGGCCATCGCGTCGCCTGGCACCCTGCCGCTCCGAACGCCGCCGCCTCGGCCATCGCCGCAACATCAGGTGCCGTCGTCGTCGGCGGGACGTTCAACGGCACGGGCGGCGTCGTCCGGGACGGCCTGGCGGCGCTCGACCTTCAGACGGGGCGCCCGACCGCGTGGGCACCGCAGGTTTCGTCCTCCCAGAACGGCCTGGAGGTCGACGCGATCGCCCCGTCCGGTCGAGTCGTCTACCTGGCCGGCGTCTTCGACAACCTCGGCGGCAAGATGCGAAGCCAGATCGGAGCGGTGGACGCGACGACGGGCAGGGCGATCTCCTGGGCTCCGGTCGTTCAGAGCGACCAGATGCTGGCGCTCGCGCTTTCAGGCTCGAAGGTCTACGCCGGCGGGTTCCAGACCGGCTCCCAGTTCGACTCGTCGGGCCGGCTCGGCTGGAACTCGCCGCCGGAGACGGGAGAGACGGCAAACGTCAACGCGATCGTCGTTACGCACGGGGCCGTCTACCTCGGCGGCTCGTACGAGGTGATCGGCGGGAAGCCACGGCTCGCGCTGGCCGCGCTCGACCCCGGCAACGGCGCCGCGACTGCCTGGAACCCCCGCCTCGCCGTGAAGGACGGCGGCGAGCCAATGGCGGAGGCGCTCGCGCTGTCGGGCTCGACGCTGCTCGTGGGCGGCAGCTTCGACTTCGCCGGCGGCGCGAAACGCGCCGACCTCGCGTCCTTCGATCTCGCTACCGGCAAGCTCACCGCCTGGGCGCCGAAGACCGACCTGCTCAGCGTCTACGCGCTCACGGTCACGCCGGGGCTCGTCTACGTCGGCGGTGACGGCGGCATCGTCGCGGTGGATGCGAAGACGGGCAAGCAGCTCGCCTGGCATCCGGTGCTGACGGAGGGGACGATCGGCTTCACGCTCGTGCACACGATCGCCGTCGTCGGCTCGACCGTCTACGTCGGCAGCGACGGCGGCCTCGACGTCTTCCCCGTCCCGCGCGGATGACCCGGAAACGTGCCGCAATCGCGGTCGGCGCGGCCGTCCTGCTCGTCGCGGGCGCAGGCACCGCGTACGTGCTCTACCAGCGCGCGCAGGACGCCGACGTCCGCGGCTCGCCGACCGTGGAGTTCCAGCCGACCGCAGTGCCGAAGCCGTCTCCGCCTCCTCCGCGCTCGGTTCGCCGGCCGATCCCGCTGGTCAGCTGGGGAACGTACGGCTTCGACGCGCGTCGCCTCCGCTTCGACCCGGCGGTGAACCTGCGGCCGCCATTCCGGCGCATCTGGACGTTCCACGGCCGGGCCCTGCTCGAGTTCCCGCCCGCGGTCGCCTACGGCCGCCTGTTCCTGCCGACCTTCGACGGGCGCTTCTATGCGCTGAACCCAGCAACCGGGAAGACCGAGTGGAGCTACGCCTCGCACCGCTGCGCGTGGGCGTCGCCTGCCGTCGGCGGCGGGCTCGTGTACCAGACGTTCCTCGACTCGACGGACTGCGGCGTCAGCGCCTCACACCACGGCGGCGAGGTGGTCGCGTTCGTCGCGAAGACCGGCCGCATCCGCTGGCGCCGCGAGCTCGGGCCAACCGAGTCGTCGCCGCTGCTCGCGCGCGGACTCGTACTCGTCGGCGACTGGAACGGCTTCGTCACCGCGTTCGACGCGCACACCGGGCGTACGCGCTGGACGTATCACGCGGACGGTCCGGTGAAGGGATCGCTGGCACTCGCCGGCGGGCGCGTGTTCGTCGGCTCGTACGGAGGCCACGTCTACGCGCTGTCGCTGCGTACGGGTCGGCTCGCGTGGCGCGCGTCGGGGCAGTCGAGCTTCGGATCGGCCGGCCGCTTCTACTCGACTCCGGCCGTCGCGTACGACCGCGTCTACGTCGGCTCGACGGACGGGAAGGTCTACTCGTTCGGCGCCGAGAGTGGGAAGCTGCGCTGGTCGCACTCCACCGGCGGCTACGTGTACGCGTCGCCGGCGGTCTGGAACCGGCTCGTCCTCGTCGGCTCGTACGACGGCCACTTCTACGCGTTCGACGCGGCGACCGGCGACGTGCGCTGGCGCTTCGCGGCGAACGGCCCGATCTCGGGGTCGGCGACCGTGATCGCCGGAATCGTGTACTTCTCGACCCTGCACCAGCGGACGTACGGCCTCGACGCGCGGACAGGGCGGCTCGTGTGGAGCTTCGCCGACGGCAAGTACTCGCCGGTCGTCGCCGACGCGAAGCGGATCTACCTCGTCGGGTTCGGCCGCCTGTACGGCCTCGTCCCGCTACCGCGCAAGACGTCGTAGCCCGTCCTGGAGCTCGCGCGCGGCAGGTCCGGGCGAGCCGTCGCCGATCTGCTCTCCGTCGAGCGCGACGATGGGCATCAGCTCGCGGACGGCGGACGACGTGAACGCCTCCTCGGCACCGGCCAGATCGGATAGAGGGTAGACGCCGACCTCGACCTCGTAGCCGAGGTCTGCCGCGAGCCCCACCACCACGCCGCGCGTCACTCCCTGCAGGATCCCGAGCTCGAGCGCCGGCGTCGCGAGGACGTTCCCGCGGCGCCACCAGACGTTCATCGTCGGCCCCTCGAGCACGGCGCCCTGCGGGCTCACGAACACGGCGTCGTCCGCGCCGCGGCGCTTCGCCTCGTCGACGGCGACCATGTTCAGCGCGTAGCTCGTCGACTTGACGCCGTCGAGCAGCGACGAGCCGCCGAGCTCGAGCGAGATCATGCGGATGCCGTGCTCGCGCGTCTCGTCCAGCAGCGGCGGCAGCGACTGGACGAGAACGAGCGACACGGGCTCGTCTCCGCCCTCGCGTCCCGGCGTCAGGTAGAGGCGGACGAAGCACTCCGGCTCTCCGGCGGCCGCCAGCGCCTGTCCGGTCAGCTCGCGGAAGAGGTCACGGTCGAGCGGTGGCAGGTTGAGACGGGCAGCCGAGTTGGCGAAGCGATCGAGGTGCTCGTCCAGCCGGAACGGCTTGCCGCCGTAGACGCGGGTCGTCTCGAAGGCCGCGCGGCCGCGGAGAAAGCCCTCGTCGTCGGCAAAGACCGCGGGCTCGGCGGGGTCGACCACGCCACGGCCAGAGACCGCGAGCGCGAGCAGCGTCACCGGACGCCCGCGGGCGCGGCAATAGGCGCCCCGATCGCCGCCAGGAGCGGCGCCGCTTTCGTCCACGACTCCTCGATCTCCGCGGCCGGATCCGAGTCCCAGACGATCCCGCCGCCGACCCAGAGGTGGAGGCGTCCATCCGCGACCGCGAAGGTGCGGATCGTGAGCGCGAGCTCGAGGTCGCCGTTGGGCCAGACCGTTCCGTAGGCGCCCATCGACGCGCCGCGGCCGACAGGCTCGAGCGCGGCGATCAGGTCGACGGCGGCGATCTTCGGCGCACCGGTGATCGAGCCACCCGGGAACGTCGCCGCGAGCAACTCGGCCAGCCCGACTCCCTCGCGCAGCACACCCTCGACCCGCGAGACGAGGTGCTCGACGCCGGCGAGGCCGCGCGGCACCATCAGCTCCGGCCAGCGCACCGAGCCGGGCTCGCAGACGCGAGAGAGGTCGTTGCGCTCGAGGTCGACGATCATCACGTGCTCGGCCGCGTCCTTCGCCGACTCGGTCAGACCGGCCACGCCGAGCGGCCGCGTGCCCTTGATCGGCATCGTCCAGACCGTCCGGCCCCGGCGCCGCAGGAACAGCTCCGGCGAGGCGGAGACGATCGTCCAGCCGTCGCCGGCGAGCGGTCGGGGCGCGAGAGGACGGAGCGGTGCGAGAGCACCGGCGAGCGCCGCTGCATCGCCGCGGAACGGCGCCGAGAGGTGCTGGACGAGGTTGACCTGGTACACGTCCCCGGCCGCGATCGCGTCGCGAACGGCCTCGACCGCAGCCCCGTACTCGGCGTCGGACCAGGTCCGCTCCCAGTCCCCGATCTCCCAAGTAACACTGTGTTGCTTGGAAAGACGTGGCTCTTCGAGGCGACGGATGTTCACCGCCGCGAGCGGGAGCGGGCACGGCTCGGGCGGATCCGGCTCGGCGCTCCGGCGGATCGCCGACGAGAGGCCGTAGCCGAGATAGACGTCGGCGACGAGCCCGTCGGCGCCGCCCTCGAAGAACCCTTCGCCGCGCAGGGCGTCCTCGACCTCCGCGAACGAGCGCAGCTCTTGCACGGCCCTACGCTAACTGCTCGGCCTCGGCGGCCACCTCGCCGTTCAGCTCACGCACCTGGCGAATCGACAGCGTCCCGACCGTACCCGCGAGGAAGATGACGACCGACGCCCAGAGCGTCGCGTCGATCCCGATCGCGGCCGAGACCGGCCCGACGAGGAGCTGCCCGACCGGAGCGAGAGCCAGTGAGACGAGCCAGTCATAGGCGCTCACCCGCGAGAGCGACCGTCTGGGGATGTGACGCTGCAGGGACGTCTCCCAGAGCGTGTTGCCGAGCGTCCCGCCGATCCCGGCCAGCAGCGCGCCGGCCGCGACGCCGCCGGCCGGGACGCCAAGCGCGAGCAGCGCCGGCGGCAGCGCGAAGAACGCGAAGGTGAGGCACGAAGTGCGCAGCGGACGTTGGAAGCGCAGGTGCAGCACGGCGATCCCGCCGACGATCGCCCCCACGCCCGCAGCCGACGTGATCAGCGCCCACGCCCCGGCTCCGCCCAGCGAGTGCTTGGCGACGTACGCGCCGAGGATCTGCCATGCCTGCCCGGCCATGTTCGCGAGTCCGGCGAAGACGAGGATCGACCAGACCCAGGAGCGCGAGATCACCTCCCGCCAGCCCTCGTGGAGCTCGTGGAAGAACGGCTGGGCGGGCGCCTTCTCCCGCTCGGGCACGTGCAGGCGCGCGAGGTAGAAGGCGCTGGCGGCGAAGCTGGCGGAGTCGACGGCGAGCGCCCAACCCGGGCTGGCGGCGGCGACGAGGATGCCGGCGACGGCCGGGCCGGCGACGCTCCCGGTCGCCTGCGCCAGAGCCCGCAGCGCGTTCGCCTGCTGGAGCCGGGCCGGGCTGATCACGGACGGGATCAGCCCCGTGGAGGCCGGGTTGAAGAAGGCGGTCGCGGTGCCGTAGAACGCCTGCGTGACGGCCAGCTGCCAGATCGCAGCGTGCCCGGTGATGAGCAGCGCGGCGATGACACCCTGGGTCGTCAGGCGGACGAGGTCGGCGGTCAGCATCACGGCGCGCCTCGGCAGGCGGTCGGCGAAGACACCGCCGACGAGCAGGAAGACGACGAGCGGGATCGTCCGCGCCGCGAAGACGATGCCGAGGTCGGTGATGCTGCCGGTCAGGTCGAGTACGGCGAAGGCGAGTGCGACACCGACCATCCCGTCCCCGAGCAGGGAGATCGCCTGTCCGGTGAAGAGCAGCCGGAACTCGCGCTCGCGCAACGCGCCGAGCGCTTCGGGCAGGCGTGGCCTCACGCCCCGGGAACCTGCGCGGTGAACCCAGGCCAGCCGCGCTCGGCCGCGACCGCGACCAACCGCTCGAAGAACGCCGGCGTCACCTCGCCGCGGGTCATCGCCACGACACCCTGGCCGCCGGCGAGGGAGCCGAACAGTCCGCTGAACGCTCCGTGGGCGCCGCCGAGGTGGCCGAACCAGCCGGTCGCCGTGAGAAAGAGACCGAGGCCCATGCGGTCGGGCGGCTCGACACCGAGGCTGCGCAGCATCGTCCACTCGCCCTCGGCCGGCAGCTCGACGTGGGGCTCGGCCATCGGCCCGGTGCCCTCCGCCCCGCGCTGCACGGCGATCACGAAGCGCGCGAGGTCGGACGGAGTCGACCAGAGACCGGCGGCGGCCGCCTCGGGGTAGCGATGCGGGCCGCCGCGGCCCTGGAAGAAGGTGCTGTCACGCATGCCGAGCGGGTCGAGGACGAGGTCGGCAGCCGCGTCCGCGAACGACAGGCCGGTGACGTCCTCGACGAGCTGCTGGACGACGACGTAGCCGCCGCCCGAGTACGCAAAGCCCGCGCCCGGCGGCAGTTCGACGCCCACCGGCGCAGTGTTCGCCGGCGGCTCGCCGTCGAGCACCTGGACGAGCGTGGGCAGCGCCTCGCCGTCCGCATAGCCGGGGAAGAACGGGACGCCGAGCCCGGCCGTGTGGCCCAGTAGCCGGCGCAGGGTCACGCCCTCGCCGTCCGGGACGCGCCACGACTCGAGCCGCCCGTTCACGTCCGTGTCGAGCTCGAGCGCACCGACTGCGACGAGACGCAGCGCGGTGAGCGCGGCGACCGCCTTCGAGATGGAGCCCGCCTGTAGGCGCTCGTCCGGCTCGCCCTCGACGGGGACGACCTCTCCGGCCTCGACGACAGCGACGTTCACTCGGTCGTCTCCGGCAGCTCGCGAAGCTTCATGATCGGCGACGGGAGCAGCCAGAGCACTCCGGCGATCGCACCGACGGTGGCGATCCAGAGCGTGTTGCGGACGCCGATCTCGGCCCCCAGCAGTCCGCCGGCGAGCGCGCCGAGCGGCCGGACGCCGTAGTTGACGAGCATGTACGCGCCCGAGACGCGCGAGCGGAGCCTGTCGGGCACGACGGCCGCCTTGATCGCGCCGCCCGTGATGTCGAGGAGCATGACGCCGAACCCGGAGCAGAACTCGGCCACCGTCACGCAGCCGACGACGACCCAGTGCGGGCCGCTCGCGAGCGGGATCAGCACGAGCGGCGCCGGGAAGAGGAAGCACCCGAGGACGAACGCAGGGCCGATCCCTATCCGCCGGCCGATCCGGCCGGTGACGACCGAGCCGATCAGCGCGCCGATCGACGCGACCGCGATCACGGCGCCGAGCGCACCCGGCTGGATGTCCAGGTACTTGTTCGCGTACAGGATCACGAGCGCGAAGAAGACGAAGTTGAAGAAGTTGATCGTCGCGGTGCCGAGCAACGAGGCGCGCACGATCGGCGAATGCCTGATGTACGACGCGCCCGCGCGCAGGTGGCCGCGCTCGGCGGTCTCGGTCGGCGGCTCGACCGGGTCGATGCGGCTGAGCGAGAACGCCGAGGCGAGGAACGACACCGCGTCGGCCCACAGGGCGATCGGCGCCGAGAAGGCCTGGACGAGCAGACCGCCGAGGCTCGGTCCCGCGACGAAGGACAGCGCGCGGCCCCCGTTCAGCAGCTGGTTCCCCTCCACGTACTGCTCGCGCGGGAGGAGTGCGACGAACAGCGCGCTGTAGGCGACGTAGAAGAAGACGCTCAGCGTGCCCTCGACGAACCCGACGACGTAGAGCTGCTCGATTGTCAGGACGCCGAGCCCGTACGCGACGGGAATCGAGAAGAGCGCCGCTGCGCGGCCGATGTCGGCGGCGAGCATGACGTGGCGGCGGCGGCCGCGCCGGTCGACCCACGCCCCGGCGTGCAGGGAGAAGAGCAGGTTCGGCAGCAGCGACGCCGTCGTCAGGTAGCCCATCTGCGCCGCGCCGGCGTGCAGCACGAGGATGCCGACGAGCGGCAGCGCGATCATCGAGACCTGGTCGCCGACGAGGGAGACGAACTGCCCGGCGAAGAAGCGCCGGAACTCGACGTTCTCCCGCAGCAGCGCCGGCAGGTACCGAGTGGGGTTCGCGCGCCGGAACGGCGCCGTGACGTCCAGTACGCTCACGCGCGCCGCACCGTCACGTCGCCGCTCATCGTCCGGCAGCGAAAGTCGACCGACGGACCGTCGGAAACCGGGGGCGCGTCGCTCACGTCCATCTCGGACGTCATGTCGCCGCTCATCGAGCTCGCGTCGATGTAGACGGACGAGCCGCGGCGGATCCCGAGCTCGACGTCACCGCTCGCCGAGTTGATGTCGATCTTGCCCTTGAGCGCCGACCGGATCTGGATGTCGCCCGAGGCCGTGCGGATCTTCGCGTCGCCCTCGATCTCGCCGAGCTCGATGTCACCCGACGCGGAGTTCACGCGCAGCGCATCGCCCACGAACTCCACCTGGATGTCGCCGCTCGCGGTGTTGCAGTCGAAGCGGCCCTCGACGCGCTCGAGACGGATGTCGCCCGAGGCCGAGTTGATCGAGACCTCGCCGAACGTGCCGCGACCTTCGACCTCGCCGGATGCCGTGTGGGCATCGATCTGGGAGCCGTTCGGCGCGTAGATGTCGAGTCGGTGGTCGCGCACGAAGTTGGCGCGGCCGAACAGCTTCTTCCACTCGATCTCGACGACGATCTCGTCGCGCCGGAATTCGATGCGCGCGTCGTCCTCGTTCGGCCCTGACAGCTCGACGCGCGTCTCGGCGGTCTCGGACGTGTAGACGTTGATCGAGCCGGACGGGAGGTTCACGCGGAGGCTCGGTGGCACGGGTGTCTCGAACGTCTCGGTTCTCATCGGGAGCTCTCCTTTCGGGCGACCATCTCGGCCTGGAGGCGCAGGCGCGCCGCCGGCTTCGGGTTGCGGGGATCGACCCGCCAGTCGCTGAGGTGTCCGAACGGTGTAGGGAAGTACGACATCTCGGCTCCTTTCTCAGCTCTCCGCGTACCCGGTCAACCGGCGACCGGAACGGCGGGTGGGTGTGGTCGGAGCGTTCGCGGCGCGGTTGAGCGCCCGGACGATCCAGGTGTTGACGGAGACGCCCTCGCGCGCGGCGGCGACCTCGACGCTCGTCTTGAGCGCCTCCGGCAGCCGCAGCGTGATGCGGGCGCTGGCGCTGTCCTCGCCGGCGGCGGGCGCGGGCTCGGACTGCTCCTCCTCCACGAACACGAGCGACGGCTCCTGCCCGGCCAGGCGGACTTCCACATGACCGGACGGGAGCTGCCCGGAGACCTCGAGCGCGGCCTCCCCGAGCAGGTCGAGAAGCCGGAGATTCGCCGAGGCGCGGAGGGTCTGGCTCAGCCGCTGGGCGGCGTCGGCGACGGCCGGGTCTCCGAGCGAGGCCATCGCCTCGAGGTCGGAGAGCAGCGCGTCGACATACGGTGTCGTCTGCATGATGTCATAGTGACATCATAACTGCTGTCTGTCAAGCGTCTTTTACATGTCAGTTCTGCGGCAGATCGCTGCCATAGGCATGTCGGTAGATCGCTTTCGTGCTCTCGACGCTGTCGACGTAGCCCTGGACGCTCGGCGCGGCAATGCCTCGGCCGTCACGCAGCCAGCCGTCGACCGTGCTCTCCCCCGCGTTGTACGCGGCGAGCGCGAGCCGCTCGTCGCCGTACTTGTCGATCAGCTGATGTAGGTACCAGGTGCCGAAGCGGACGTTGATCTCGGGGTCGAAGAGGTCGGAGTCCCGGAACGCCGTGCCGCCGGTCCTGCGGGCGATCGTCTCCCCGGTGACCGGTTGTATTTGCATCAGTCCCATCGCGCCGACCTTCGAGACGGCATGCGGGCGGAAGCGGCTCTCCTCGTAGATGACGGCCGCGACGAGCGCCGCGTCGAGCCTGTTGTCGGCGGCGTGCTTGCGGACGATGCCGCCGTAGTCGAGCGGGTATTCGATCCGATCGATGAAAGCCGGCCGGTCGACGGGCCTCATGGCGAAGAGCACGCCGGCCGTCCCGGCGATCGCGGCGAAGACGACCAGCACGGCGAGCCAGCCCCGTTTCACGCGCGCAACTCGTCGAGCACGTGCTCGACGAACGACTCCAGCTCGGCGAGCGAGCCATCGTTGACGTACGCGTAGTGCGCCCGGCTGACCTTTTCCTCGTCGGGCAGGAGCCGTGCGGAGCGCTCGACGACTCTCTCCCCCGCGCGCGCCACGCGCACGTCCTCGGGCGCCGTGACCACCACCACGACGTCGAAGAGCGCCTCGCCGCCGGTCTCGTACAGCAGCGGGATCTCGATGACAGCGACGTCCGCGGAGCCGTCGATCCGCTCGAGCCACTCGCCGTAGTCGCGCCGGACGCGCGGGTGGAGCAGCGCCTCGAGCCAGCTCAGCTCGTGCGGGTCGGCGAAGACGATGCGCGCGATCTCGGCGCGGTCGGTGGTGCCGTACCGAACCTCGAGCGCGCCGACGACCTCGGGATCGTCCGCGATCAGCCGATGGACGATCTCGTCGCTCGAGCACACGGCAGCTCCGCCGCGCTCGAAGGCCTTCAACGCCTCGCTCTTCCCGGCACCGATACCGCCGGTCAGCGCAACCCTATGCGTCGGGCTCTGGCTCCTCTGGAGTTTCAACCGGCTCGGCTTCGGGAGCCGGCTCGGGCTCGGCCGCCTCGGCGACCGGCTCTTCCGCCTCAGGCTCTACCTCTTCTGCAGGCGCTTCGGCCTCCGGCTCCTCCGCCTCGGGCTCTACCTCTTCGGCAGGAACTTCGGCCTCCGGCTCCTCGGCAGGAGCTTCGGCTTCGGGCTCCTCGGCTTCGGGCTCTTCGGCTTCCGGCTCTTCAGCCGACGGCGCCTCGGCGACCGGATCGGTCTCGAGCACGCCGGGCTCGACCTCGACGGCCTCGATGTCGACCTCGTCGGCCTCATCAGCCATAGAGCCTTCCTCCAGCATCGGCGTTCGCGTGTCGCTGAAGACCTCCTCGGAGAGGCGCAGCGGCGGCGCGCCCTCGGGCCGCGGCCGGGGCTCCTCGCCCTCCACGCGCTTGAGCGAGAGGGACAGGCGCCGGCGCTCGGCGTCCATCTCGATGATCTTCACGCTGACGACGTCGCCCTGCGAGACGATCTCGCGCGGGTTCTCGACGTGGTGCGCGGCGAGCTCGGAGATGTGTACGAGGCCCTCGACACCGGGCAGGATCTCGACGAAGGCGCCGAAGGTGACGACCTTCGTGACCTTGCCCTGGACGACGTCGTTGACCGAGTAGCTGTCGAGCACCTGCTGCCACGGGTCGGACTGCGTCTGCTTGAGGCCGAGAGAGATGCGCTGGCGGTCGCGGTCGATGTCGAGCACCTTGACCTGGACCTCCTGGCCGATCTCGAGCACCTCGGACGGATGGTTGACGTGGCTCCACGAGAGCTCGGAGATGTGGATCAGGCCGTCCATCCCGTCCAGGTCGACGAAGGCACCGAAGTCGACAATGTTCGAGATCACGCCGGGGACGACGTCGCCCGGGTTGAGCCGGTCGAGGATCGCCTGCCGCATCTCCTTGCGCTCGTCCTCGAGGACGGCGCGACGGGAGAGCACGACGTTGTTGCGCGACCGGTTGAGCTCGATCACCTTGCTGCGCAGCTCGGTACCGAGGAACTCGTCGAGATCCTGGACGCGCCGGATGTCGACGAGCGACGCCGGCAGGAAGCCGCGCACCCCGAGGTCGAGGATCAAGCCGCCCTTGACGACCTCGATCACGCGGCCGGTGACGGGCTCGCCCGAATCTGCGGCCTTCTCGATCGCCTTCCAGGCGAGCTCGAAACGCGCGCGCTTCTTGGAGAGGATCAGGCGGCCGTCCGCGTCCTCCTTCGTGAGGACGAGCGCGTCGATCTCGTCGCCGAGATTGACCTCGTCGGCCGGGTTGACCGACCGGCGGATCGACAGCTCGGCGACGGGAATGACGCCTTCCGACTTGTAGCCGATGTCGACCAGGACCTCGTCCTTGTCGACCCGGACGACGGTGCCGTGGACGACCTCACCCTCGTTGATCGTGGGAAAGGTCGACTCGTAGTCGGGGACGAGCTCGCCGTCCGGACCGGTGATCCAGACGCCTGGCTCTTCGGCCGCGTTCTTCGGTTGCTCGATCGTCTCGTTCGTCATGAAGGCCGGTCAGTATAGCCCTGTCAGCGGAATCGCCTGCCGGCGGGTCGCTCTCTCGCCGCAGTCACGCCGGGTCGCCCGTTCGAGGGAGAACCCGTGTCGACGTCCCTTCGAGATCGCCCGGACAGGGGATTGAGCAACGCCTTCACGGCTCCCTCAATGGGATGAGTCATGAAAGCGAACAGAGAGGGTCAGATGGCACGTAAGGGGAGAAGCTTCCTGTACGTCTGCGGGTTGGCGGCGCTCGCAGCCTGTGTCTTCGCCGCGACGGCGCTCGGCGCCGGACCGGCGAACGACATGTTCGGCTCCGCGCAGGCGATCTCCGGGGCAACGGGCTCGACGACCGGCACGAACGTCGGCGCAACAAAGGAGTCGGGCGAGCCGAATCACGCCGGAAATCCCGGCGGCGCGTCCGTCTGGTACTCGTGGACGGCCCCGATGACCGGGCCGGTCACGGTCTCGACCTTCGGGTCGAGCTTCGACACGCTGCTCGGCGTCTACACGGGCTCGAGCGTCTCGTCGCTGACGGCGATCGCGGCGAACGACGACGCCAATCCGCCCGCGGGCTGGTCGAGCGTCACCTTCACGGCGTCGAGCGGAACGGTCTACCGGATCGCGGTCGACGGCTACAACGGCGGCGGCGGCCCGAACGAGGGCAACGTCACGCTCGGCTGGCTCCAGAATCCAGTCTCGCCGGTCCCGGGCAACGACGACTTCTCGAACGCCTTCACGATCAACGGCAACTGCACCACGGTCACCGGGACGAACCTCGCTGCGACGAAGCAGTCCGGCGAGCCGAACCACGCCGGCAACGTCGGCGGTGCGTCGGTGTGGTGGAAGTGGATCGCGCCGATCACCGGCTCCGCCACGGTCTCGACCGACGGCTCCGACTTCGACACGCTGCTCGGCGTCTACACGGGCTCGAGCGTCAGCAACCTGACGCAGGTCGCCGCGAACGACGACGACGGCACCGGCGCGCAGAGCTCCGTGACGTTCAACGCCGTCATGGGCACGACCTACTACATCGCGGTCGACGGCTACTTCGGGCCGAGCCACGGCCTGCACGAGGGGCACATCGTGCTGAACGCGTGCCAGCCGCTGCCCAAGTGCAAGCAGAAGATGAACGTGCAGTGGCACTACCGCTCGCACGGCACCTCCGGCTCGTGGAGCGCGACGATCTCGCCTGACTGCAACACCGGCGCGATCTCGATCGGCCCGTCGACGATGGAAGGCGACCTGAAGGTCTCGCCGGGCCAGTCCGTCGACTTCGGCTACCGCTTCAACGTCTCGGCACCGGCGACAGTGGTGGTGATGAACGCGCAGGTGAAGTTCACGATCCGCTGCGCCAACGGCTCGGCGCCGTCGCAGAGCACGTACACGACGGCGATGCTGCCGACCACGACGTACAACGTCACCAAGTCGGGCTGGAACCCGTCGAACGACCAGCAGAGCCCGCTCGTGTGGCAGGGCACGTTCGCGATGCCGAACTTCTGCAACGGCGGTCAGGTGCGGCTGGACAAGGGCGGGACCTTCACCGCCAACATGCTGGTCTTCTAGGGGGAGGAGAACCGGCGGCTCGCGAGGGGTCGCTTCGGCGGCCCCTCGTCGTTTCCGTCACTCGACGAGCTGCGAGCCGGCGTAGCCGGTGGTCGGGCCAGTGCCGGTCAGCAGCCAACCCGAGCCGCTGATCGACACGTTCAGGCCCTCGAGGAACATGTTGTAGAGCCCGTTGTTCGACCCGGACATGGTCAGTGTGGCGTTTGGCACGAAGACCGTGCCGGTGAAGCTCTGGTTGCTCCCCGAGAGGCTGATGTTGGTAGCGCCGTAGTTGTCGATCAGCAGATCCTGGTAGTAGGGCTGGAAGTTCTCGCTGGAGCCCGTGATCGACACCTGAGGGGCGATGAACGTGCACGTGCAGTGGTCGCTCGAGCCGGTGACCTTGATCTGGGTCGTGTAGCAGTACGTCCCCGACGGGATCGTCGTGTTCCCGGTGCTGAAGCTGAAGGTCGCGCCCGAGTAGGTGCACGAGATGCCGTAGCTCGCAATTTGAGCCGCGGAGGTCGGCCAGGGCTCGGGCCACGGGTAGTTCGTGGAGTCGCGCGTCGGCGTCGACTGCCCCCCGTACGTGTTGCCCGTGCCCGAGTCGCTCTCGGAGCAGTTGTTCGGGCCGCCGTAGGTCGTCGTGCCGTAGGAGTTCGTCCCGCCGGTCTGCTTGAACTGGCCGTCCGTTCGGACGCCGCCGCTGACCGTCTCGTTGCTGCCGGTGTTGCCGAAGCCGTTCGATCCGCCGCAGGTCGTGTTGCCGGCGAAGATCGCGTACTTGGTCGCGCCGTTCGCACGCTTCGCGGCGGCGGATTCGGTCACCTGCACGGAGTTGATCCCGAAGAGCTTGGCGAAGACGGACGGCGCCGTGACAGTCACGGTCACGTGCACGGTGCTCGAGTCGCCGTTGTACGGGGTCGTGACCGTCGTCGTCGCGCCCGAGATGTTCTTGTTCACGTACGTCTGCGCGTCGGTCGTCGCCTGGCTCGGGTTGGCCGGCAGGTCGTTCGCCGCCGCCGTCGCGCCCGCGTCCGCCGCCGCCTGCGCCTGGCGGCTCACCTGCCACCAGCTACCGACGTCGATCACGAAGGCGCACATGCCGATGATCGCCGTCATGGCGACCGCAGAGAGAACCAGAACCTGGCCACCCTCTTGGCGACGTACGAACCCCACGTCCCACTTATCGGCACGCGGTCAAGCACAAATCGCTGAGGCGCGGTACAGCGAACGGGTGAACGTGCTCCCGCGGCTACTGAATCAGCTGAGAACCCGAGTAACCCAGGGCAGGCCCGGTTGCGTTCATCGTCCAGCCGGAGCCGCTGATCGAGATCGTGTCGGCTTCGAGGAAGACGTTGAAGAGCGAGCCGTTCGACCCTGAGATGCCGAGGGTGCCGTTCGGGACGAAGATCGTGCCCGTGAGGCTGTCGCCGCTGCCCGAAATGTTGAAGTTGCCGGTGTAGTTGTCGATGATCAGGTCGCTGTAGTACGGGGTCATCGTGATGTTCGACCCGGGCAGTGAGACCTTGGGCGCGATGAAGGTGCAGTGGCAGGTCGCGTACTTCGAGTTAATCGTGATCTGGGACGAGGCGCAGTAGGTGCCGGACGGGATCACAAACGGGCTCGATGAGGTGCCGTCTGTGTTCCAGGAGAAGCTCGTCCCGGAGTTCGTGCAGACCCCGGCGCCCGGCGCCGACGAGAAGAACGGCTCCGGCCAGGTGTGGCTCGTGTAGTCGGCCGTCGGTGTCGACGCTCCGTTGAACGTGTTGCCGCTGCCCGGCGAATCGGTGCAGTGGTTAGGGCCGCCGTAGGTGGTGATCCCGTAGGAGTTGCCGCTGCCCGGGAGCGTCAGTCCGCCGTTCGAGACTACGCCGCCGCCGATGGTGATGTTGCTGCCGGGGTTCGTGATCGTGTTCCCGCAGGCGCTCGAGTTCGCGTACATCGCGTACTTGGTGGCGCCGACCGCGCGCTTCGCGACCGCGCTCTCCGTGACGGTGACCGAGTTCATGCCGAAGATCTTGGCGAAGAACGTCGGCGCCGACAGCGTCACCGTCACCTTCACCTGACCCGAATCGCTGTTGTACGGCGTCACGGTCGTCGTCGTCGCGCCCGAGATGTTCTTGTTCACGTACGTCTGCGCGTCCGTGACCGCCTGCGACGCGTTGCCCGGCAGGTCGTTCGCCGCGGCAGTCGCTCCGGCGTCCGCTGCGGCCTGCGCCTGCCGGCTGACCTGCCACCAGCTGCCGACGTCGACGACGAAGGCCGCGATCCCGAGGATCGAGACGCAAGCGAGCGCGGCCAGCACCATGACCTGGCCGCCTTCCTCGTGGCCGAAGAAGGAGCGGAATGTGTTGTGGGGCGTGCGGCGCGCTCTCATCGGACCTCTGTTCTCAGTCAGGTGCATCCACGATCAGTTGTCGTCCCCCGCATGGGTGAACGTGCTGCCCCGTTCGAGGGATCAGGGCCCGCTGACGATCGCGATCGTCCACGTCGACGTGAACGTCCCGTGGTACGCGTTGGCCGGGACGGAGAGCTTGTAGTTGAGCGTGACGTTCGTCGGGCCCTGGCCGGTCGCGGCGGCCGCGTTGAACGCCTTCACGGCCGTCGGCGCCGTCGAGCCGGCGGGCAGCGTCACCGGATAGGTGATCGAGTTCGTCGGCATCACGCAGTTGCCGCCTGTCGTCGCAGTCGAGGAGCCGGTCGTCACGGTCGCGGTGGTCGGCAGCGTGTGGCCGGCGCCGTCGTTGAACGTCGTCGACGTCTCGGTGATGTTCCAGCCCGCGTGCCCGGCCGACTCGTCGTCCGGCTTGACCGCGAGCGTCGTGGTCACGTTCTGGTCGGCGCCGTTCAGCGTGACGGCGGGAAAGCTCGTCGATGCGGCCGCCGTCAGTCCGAGCGATCCGGCGTTGCACGTGGCCGCCTTGAACGTGGCGATCGCGGCCTCGGAGCTGAGGTTCGGGACGTAGCTCTCCGTGTCCGTCGCCTTGGCCCCTGATGCGAGGCCGATGTCGTAGTCCGCCGCGCGGTTCTGAGTCAGATCGTTGAACAGGTGCGCCCAGGGGCTCGTCGCCGTCTGGCTGGTCGCGCTCGTACCGCTGTTCTGCCAGCCGGCGATGCCGAGCTCGCCCGACTGCGTCAGGTTGCCCGACGTCTGCACCCCGAACGAGCTCCCGGAGCCGTGGCTCTGCTGGTTCGTCTGGTCGACGGGCGTGGCCGACACGACGCCGTTCCATTCGCTCAGCTGACCGGCGACGGTACCTCCGGAGGACGTGAATGCGGCGCTCGTGACCCCACCCGGGTTGTTGACGTAGTACCAGATGTCGACGCGGCCGCAGCAGGAGTTGTTGCCGGTGATCGCCTGGGTCCAGCCGGCCGGCGCCGAGAAGGCGTTGCCGTTGGTCTTGTTCGTCAGCACGGCGACGAGGAGTGTCCCGACCGTGCTCGCGGAAGACAGCGTCGGAGTGACGTTGCCGGCGGTGCCGGTCGCGAGCGTGCCCGTCTGGACGTTCACGATCGTCGCCGCTGCGGGCCGGGCCTGCAGCGCGAGTGCAGCCACGACGAGCGCGCACAGGAACGCGGCGACGCGGAGCGCGCGGGCGGTCAGTGCACGGCCCATCGGCGGAGAGCGACGATGAGGAGGACGCTGAACGCGAGGAGCGCGGCCGCGATACCGGCGATCAGCACCGGAGACATGCCTCCGCCGGAGCTGCTCGAGGCGGCCTGCGGCGTCTTCAGCGGCGGAGCGCCGTGGAACACGCTCCGGTACTGGCCGGCCGAGACGCTGAACGGGAACGTGCGGCTGATCGTCTGCGTCGGCCCGGCTGCCCGGCGATACCCGATCGCCGCCGAGCCGTAGGTGAGCGTGACGGCGGCCCGGTAGTCGCCGGGTGCGAGCGCCTGCTTCGGCAGCAGCACCGGGTAGTCGATCGCCGTGCCCGGGAGGAAGGTGTCGAGTTTGAACGTCTCGGTCGCGACCTGCTTTCCGGCAGACGTCGTGATGGCGAGCGTCCCGACCGGCTTCGAGGTCAGCGCGCCGGTATTGGCGAGATGGAGGTCGACGAACTGGTAGCCGTTCTCGCCGGCCGAGCGGGCGCCGCTGACGTCGACGGCGGCCGCGGCGGGGCCGGGCACCTGCACTTCGTACGCGACGATCGTCAGGTGGCGGACACGGATCTGCAGCGACCCCTTGCCGCTTCCCTGCGTGATCGCGGCGTTCTCGGCGACGACGCCCCCGAGGTGGTCTCCCGGCCTCGCCGTCGTGGGCACGTGAAGCGTCACCGGGATGACGGCGCTCTTGCCCGGAGCGAGTGTCAGCGAACGCGCGCCGACGGCGAGCCAGGACCCGACGTCACGCCGAGGCTTCGTCCGGTCGAGGTAGACGGCGCCGCTCGTGCGGCCGGTCGTGGCGTCGACCGGGTAGAGCAGCACGGTTCCAGGCCGCGTGCCGGTGTTCACGACGCGAACCGAGTTCGTGATCGTGTCGCCGGGCTGCGCCTGGACGACGAAATACGACTCGGTGACGGCGAGCTTCGGGTCGTAGTGCTCGGGATGCAGCGCGAACACGGCCTGGCCGACGCCTGCGGACGCCTGGGCGCATGTGACTGCGCCGACCGCTGCGACGAGGAGAAGAGCGCGGCGGATCACGCGTCGTGTCCCAGCGGTCGCATCGCAAAGGAGGCCGCGGTGCGCAGCAGCGCGGAGCCGAGCGCGGCGCCGGGCAGGTTCTCGATCTCGGGGCGGTCCGGGAGGCGCTGCTCGACGCGCGGCGGCGGCAGCGTGCCGAGGGCGAGCGGCGGCGGCGGCGCCTGGACGACCGGCACGACAAGTGTCGGAACGTCGTCGACCGGCGGCGTCTGAGGCTGCACGGGCGGCTTCGGCGCGGTCGCGGCCAGCATGCTCACGGTCTCCGCGTCGACGTACGTCGTCGGCGGGCGCATGCGGCGCGCAGCCCGGCGCTTGCGCCAGAGGTGGAAGATCAGGAACAGGAGCAGTCCGAGTGCGACCGCGACGAGGATCAGCCCGACGAGCGCCTTCTTCGAGCCGCCGCTCTTCTTCGCCGCAGGTGCCGCCGGTGCCGTCACCGGCGCGACGCCCGAGAAGACCTGCTTCTGCTGCGCCGTTGAGACCGAGAACGGGAACGCCTGCATCGACGAGAACGCGGGCGGCGCGGCGGTGCGATAGCCGGCGATGGATCGATTGCTCGACCGGATCGTCACCGTCGCCGTGTACGAGCCGGGTTCGAGCGTCCTGTGCGGGAGCAGCACGGGGTAGTCGATCGCCGTCCCGGGCACGAACGTGTCGAGCACGAGCTTGCGCGCGACGACGCGACGGCCGGCAGCGTTCCGGATCACGAGGCTCCCGGACGGCTTGATCATCACGTTGCCGGTGTTGCGGAGGTGGATGTAGACGTACTGCCAGCCCTGCTGGCCGCCCGCCTTGACGCCGCCCGCAGCGACGCCTGCGACGATCCGGCCCGGCAGCTGAAGCTCGACGGCCGCGATCGTCAGGTGCTTGATGCGGATCCGCAATGCCCCGCTGCCGCGACCCGCCTGGATCTGCGAGTTCTCCGCGACGATGCCGCCGAGATGGTCTCCGGGATGGGCGCCGGCGGGCACGCGGATCGTGAACGGCACGACCGCCGATGCGCCCGGCGCGAGCGTCACCCGAGCGCGCGCGAGGCGCACCCAGGCGCCGACGTCACGACGCGGGGACTGGCGCGAAAGGTAAACCGCGCCGCTCGTCTGGCCCGTGGTCGCGTCGACCGGGTACAGGAAGGCGGTTCCCGTGGCGGAGCCGGTGTTCACGACCCTGACCTGGTCGGAGATCACGGCGCCCGCGCTTCGCGCTGGAGGATGAAGTACGACTTCGTGGCCGACAGCGCCGGGTCGTACTTGACCGGCTTGACGGCGAAGCTCGCCTGCCCGCCGGCAGCGCCCGCGGGCAGAGGCAGAACGGCGGCGGCCCCGCAGAGCAGGGCCGCCGTCACGAGAAAGGAAGTACGTCGCATGCAGTCCGGCTATCGGCGAACTGCCGTTCCCTCTTTAGAGGGATCTACGGGCCGCTGACGACTGCGACCGTCACCGTGCTCGTGTACGTCCCGGCGTAGGTGTTCGCAGGGATCGCCACCGAGATCGTCGGGGTGACCGTGAAGCCGCCCATCCCGGTGTTGGCCGCCGCGTTGAACAGCTTGACCGCGGTCGGAGCCGACGAGCCGGCGGGGACGCCAAGCGGGTACGTGATCGAGTTCGTCGGGTTCGTGCAGGTACCGCCGGTGCACAGGGCCGTCGCTCCGGTCGCGTTCGACGCGGTCGTCGACAGCAGGTGCGGAGAGCCGCCGCCGGTCGAGAACGTCGTCGAGGTGACCGTCACGTTCCAGCCCGAACCCGAGCCGGTGAAGTCGTTCACCGTCATCGGGAGCGTGTAGCTCGGGGACTGGTCGGTGCCGTCGAGCGTGGACGAGACGCTGGGGGTCGCGCTCGAGGACAGGGACAGCGTGCCGGCGGTGACCGTGGCAGTCGCCGTCACGTTGGAAGCAAACGCTGACGACGCGGCCGCCAGGCTGAGCGCGGCTGCAGCGAGGGCAGCGCAAAAGAACTTCATCGGTCGAGAGCTCACAAAGAATCTCCAGTTCGTCGTAGGAACCACTGAACTCAGCATCGTGGGATGAGCGTCACCTGTCGTCCCCCGACCGAGTGACTCTCGTCCCTCGTTCGGGTGAAGACGGCGGAAAACGGCGTCAGGCTTTCGCCTGGGTCCAGTCGTCCCCGGCCCCGACGTCGACCGCCAGCGGCGGGTCGAGCGGGTACGCCTTGCACATCTCCTCGCGCAGCGCTTCACGCGCCGCGGGCAGCTCGGCGTCCGGTGCCTCGAGCAGCAGCTCGTCGTGCACCTGGAGCACGAGCCGCGAGGCTCTGCCCTCCGCCCGGAGCCGATCGTGGACGGACACCATCGCCACCTTGATCACGTCCGCAGCGGTTCCCTGCATCACCGAGTTGACCGCGAGCCGCTCGCCGAGCGAGCGCGTCTGCCGGTTCGAGGCCCGGATCTCGGGGACGGGCCGGCGGCGGCCGAGCAGCGTCGTCACGTAGCCGTCCTGCGTCGCCTGCTCGATCGTCCGCGCGATGAAGTCCTGGACGTGCGGGAAACGGGCGAGGTAGGCGTCGATGTACGTCTGCGCCTCCTCGCGCGGGATCTCGAGGTTCTCCGAGAGCCCGAAGGCCGAGATGCCGTAGATGATCCCGAAGTTGACCATCTTGGCGATGTTGCGCTCGTCCTTCGTCAGCTCGGCCTGCGGCCGGCCGAGCACCTCGGCGGCGGTGGCCGCGTGGATGTCCTCGCCGCGCGCGAACGCCTCGCGCAGCTTCGGCTCGCCGGAGACGTGCGCGAGGATGCGCAGCTCGACCTGCGAGTAGTCGGCGGAGACGAGCTTCCAGCCCGGCTCGGCGACGAAGGCGGAGCGGATCTCGCGGCCCAGCTCGGTGCGAATGGGGATCGCCTGCAGGTTCGGGTTCGACGTCGAGAGTCGCCCGGTGGCGGCGACGGCCTGGTTGAACGTCGTGTGCAGCCGCCCGTCGTCGCCGATCATCGACGGCAGCGGGCCGAGGTAGGTGTTGATCAGCTTCGTCAGCTCGCGCCACTCCTCGAGCACGGGGACGATCTCGTGCTCGCCGCGGATCGTCCGCAGGACGCGCGTGTCGGTCGAGTAGCCGGTCTTCCCCTTGCGGCCGGGAGTCAGCTCGAGCTTCTCGAACAGGATCCGCGCCACCTGCTGCGTCGAACCGAGCATGAACTCCTCGCCGGCGAGCTCGTACGCCTTCGCCTCGAGCTCTTCGACGCGCTCCTGGAGCCGCGCCGTGATCTCGCCCATCCGGTAGTCGTCGATCTTGACACCGACGTCCTCCATCGCCGCCAGCACGCGGGTGAGCGGCAGCTCGATGCGCTCGTAGAGCTCGGTGCTGCCCCGCTCGGCGAGCCGTTCGCGCATACGCGGTGCAAGGCGGAGCGGCACGGCGGCGCGCCGCAGGAGCGCAGCGGTCTCCTCGTCGGCCTCGGGGTCGGGCTGCACCTCGAGCCCGTACTCGGCCGCGAGGTCGTCGAGCTCGTAGAGCGCCCGACCGGGCTCGATCAGGTAGGCCGCGATCAGCGTGTCGTCCGCGGCGTCGACCCGAAGCGCCTTCGCATCGTGCACGACCAGCTCGGCTCCTTGTAACACAGTGTTACTTGGCCGTTCGGCGAGGAGGACGGCCTCCGAGCCGGTCGCGACCGCGGCTCGCCCGGACTCCGCCTCGACCGCGAACCCCACTCGACCTTGCAACACAGTGTTACTTGGATCGTCGTGGCGCCAGGGAAGTGATTCGCCGACGGCCTTGACCGGCTCCGCGGCCGGGATCGCCTCGTCGAGCAGGTCGACGCGGCTCAGCAAGCCGCGGAACTCGAACTGGCGGAACATCTCGCGGAGCTGCGACCGGTCGGGCGGCGCGAGCACAAGCTTGGCCGGGTCGCAGTCGAGCTCGAGGTCGCGCCGCATCGTCGCCAGCACCTTGGACGCGCGCGCCTGGTCGGCGTGCGCGGTCACGTTCTTGGCGCGGGCGGGCGAGAGCTCTGACGCATGCTCGAGCACGCCCTCGAGCGAGCCGTAGCGCACCATCAGCTCGGCGGCCGTCTTGTCACCGATGCCCGGAATGCCGGGGATGTTGTCGGACGTGTCGCCCTTGAGCCCGATCAGGTCCGGCACCTTCTCCGGCGGTACGCCCAGCCGCGCCTCGACGCGCTCCGGCGTGTAGACGTTGACCTCCTGGACGCCGCGCGGGGTCATCATCAGCACGACGTTGTCGGAGACGAGCTGGAATGCGTCGCGATCGGTCGAGACGACGCACGTTTTGACGCCGGCCTCGTCGGCCTGCGTCGCGAGCGTGGCGATCACGTCGTCCGCCTCCCAGCCCTCGAACTCGAGGTTTCGGTAGCCGAATGCCTCGACGATCGGCCGGAAGTGCGGGAACTGCTCCCGCAAGAGGTCAGGCATCGGCCGCCGCTCGGACTTGTAGTCCTCGGAGATCGCCGCGCGGTGGACGGGCCGTGTGTCCCAGGCGACGGCGACGCCTTTCGGCCGGTAGTCCGAGAGCAGCTTGAAGAGCATGTTCGTGAAGCCGAGCAGCGCGCCGGTCGGGAAGCCCTCGCTCGTCGCCAGCTCCTCGGGGAGGGCGAAGTACGCGCGGTAGGCGAGGTTGTTGCCGTCGACGAGAAACAGCTCCGCCTCGCGCGCCGGGGCATCGTCGAGGTCGAGCTCCTCCCCCGTCAGCGTCTTCGGCGACATCTCTGCGAGTCTACGTCCGTGGGCTAGACCCGAGATCGTCCCGTTCGCAGACGAGCACCTGGACGGCGCCGCGGTACTCCTCGCCGAACGGCACGGTGCCCATCTCGCCGTCGAACCGCTGCTCGCGCGCCCTGACGACTTCCGGCCGTACGTCGAGGCCGAATGGCGCACGGAGGGGACGAGCGGCGCCGTCGCGATCGACGGCGACACGGTCGTCGGCTACCTGCTCGGCCCACGCAAGGAGGACTTCCTCGGACCGCACATCTGGAGCCATGTGGCCGGGCACGCGGTGCGCGACCCCGAGCTCGCGCGCGATCTCTATCGCGCTGCCGCGGCGCGCTGGGTGGACGAGGGACTGACGCGGCACTTCGTGTTCGTGCCCGCCTCGCGCGACCTCCTCGAGCCGTGGCTGCGTACGTCGTTCGGCATCTCGAGCGCTCTGGCCGCGCAGGAGACCGCGGACGCGCCCGCGACGAGCACAGGCATCTCGGTGCGCCTGAGCACGCCCGAGGACACGCCCGTCGCCGCCGCGTATGACCAGGTGCTCTCGCGGCACCTGCAGGAGTCGCCGAGCTTCTCCTTCTACACGATGCCCACCGAGCAGGAGTACCTCGACGACTGGCGCAACGTGCACCAGGAGGAGCAGTTCACGCACTTCGTGGCGGAGCGCGACGGGCGAATCGTCGGGCACATGCTCCTCTACCGCCGTCCGGAGCAGAGCCTGCGCATGCCCGCAGGGAGCATCGACCTGGCGAACGCCGCGACCGATCCGGCCGCGCGCGGGTCGGGCGCCGCCGTGGCGCTGACAGAGCACTGCCTGCGCTGGGCCCATGACAACGGCTACACGTCGATGACCACGGACTGGCGGATGTCGAACCTCGAGGCATCGCGTTTCTGGCCGCGGCGCGGCTTCCGCGAGACGTTCCTGCGGCTCTACCGCTCGATTCCCTAGCTCGTGCCGCGGATCCCGCTCCTCTCGGGCAGCCGTTTGCTGATCGTCAGCGCACCCGACGACGCCGTGGTGGTCTCCCCTCCCCAGCCGCCTCCGCACGCCGTCGTCGACGTGCCCGCCGCCGTCCGCGAGGCATTCCGCTTTCCGCTCGACGGGCCGGCACTCGAGGACGTGGTCACGCGGGGCGGCCGCGTCACGCTCGTCGTCGAGCAGGAAACGCTGCCGCTCCCCGGCGCGCCGATCGATCCTCGCCGGCACGCGATCGAGGCCACGGTCGGCGAGCTCAGGCGCCTCGGAGTGCCGGACGAGCGCCAGACGATCCTGGTCGCGTCGGGCCTTGCGCGCCGGCCCCGACGGAAGGAGCTTGCGCGGCTCGTGTCGGCCCGCTTCGCGCGGACGTACCGGGGCGAGGTGGTCGTTCACGACGTCGAGGACGAGGGGCTCGTGCACCTCGGAGACGCGGACGGCGTGCCGCTGCGGGCGGCGCGTCCGCTCGTCGAGACCGACGCGATCGTCGTAGTCACCGCGGCCGAGACGGTGCTGCACGGCGGTCCGGCGGCGCTGCTCGCCGCGGGCGGGCCGGAGGCTCTGCGCGTCGCGAATGCCGAGTCACTCGTCCAGCCGGCGAGCTCGTCCGGCTGGCGCCTTGCGGTCGCCATGGAGCGCGCGCTGGCGAGCCGCGTGCCGCTCGTCGGCCTCTCGCTCGCGCTCGACCGGCTGCGAGTCGCTGAGGCCGCCTACGGCTATCCCTACGACCCTGCCTCGCTCGAGCGCATCGTCCGCTCGCCGTTCACGCGTATGTTCCGCGTCCTTCCGGGACCGGTCCGGATGCGGCTGATTCGCTCGCTGCCGGTGGGACTCGGCGCCTCCGCCGCGTACGCCGGTCCGCCCTCGGTCGCGCACGCCGAGGCGCTGCTGCGAGCGGTCGAGTTCCGCTCGGCGCGGCTCGACCGGCCGCTCGACGCGATCTGCCTCGGCATCCCGCACTCGACTCCGCACCTGCCGCGGGAGCGACCGAACCCGCTGCTCGCCGCCTATCTCGGGCTCGGGCTGGCGCTACGCATGTGGCGTGACGAGCCGGCCGTCGCCGCCGGCGGTACGGCGATCCTCGTCCACCGGTTCCACCGCCACTTCTCGCACCCGACGCAGCAGCCGTACCGCGCGTTCTTCGCGGCCACGCGAGCGGGGCCGGACCCGGAGGAGCTCGCGACGGCCGAGCGGAGCGCGCGCGCCGACCGGCGCGCGCTGGACGCATATCGCGCCGGGCAGACGTGCCACCCGCTGCTCCCGTTCGCCGACTGGGACGGATGCCTGCCCCAGGTCCGGCACCTCGGCGCCGTCCTCGTCGCGGCCTGCCGCGACGCGGCGGCGGCGCGCCAGCTCGGCTTCGTCCCGACGCACGCGGTCGGCGCCGCGCTCGAGATGGCGACCGAGGTCGCCGGCGGCAGCCCGCGCATCGGCTTCCTCCTCGCGCCGCCGTATTTCCCGCTCCGCGTAGGTTGATCGGACACGAGCGGGCACATGGAGCGGCCGCCAAGCGGCCACGTTCAAGCTGGTGTTCGGCCGTGAGCCGAAGGGCCGGATCGGCCCAAGGCTTTCACGGCCCTGCCAGAGCTACCTAGGCCTCGCCGAGGTAGGTCTTGCGGACCTGCTCGTTCGTGCGGAGGTGCTTCGCGTCGTCCGCGAGGGCGACCTGGCCCGTCTCGAGGACGTAGCCGCGGTTCGCGACCTCGAGGGCCATGAGCGCGTTCTGCTCGACGAGCAGGATCGGCGTCCCCTGCTTGTTGATCTCGACCACGATCTCGAAGATCTTCTCGACGAAGATGGGCGCCAGGCCCATCGACGGCTCGTCCAGCATCAGGAGCTTCGGCCGGGCCATCAGCGCGCGGCCCATCGCGACCATCTGCTGCTCGCCGCCCGACAGCGTCCCCGCCTTCTGCGTCCGCCGCTCGGCGAGCCGCGGGAAGAGCGTGAACACGCGGTCGATGTCCTCCTTCATCTCGGTGCGGTCGGTGCGCTGGAACGCGCCCATCTCCAGGTTCTCGAACACCGTCATGCGCGGGAACAGCCGCCGGCCCTCGGGCGACTGCGCGACGCCGCGTTGCACGATCGAGTGCGGGGACGCGTGCGTGATGTCGACGCCGCGGAAGCGGATCCGTCCGCGCCGCGGATGGTTGAGGCCGTTGATCGAGCGGAGCGTCGTCGACTTGCCGGCGCCGTTCGCGCCCAGCAGCGTGACGATCTCGCCCTCGCCGACGTCGAGGCTGATGCCCTTGAGCGCGTGGATCGACCCGTAGTACGTGTGGACGTCCTCGAGCTGGAGGATCTTGCGGTCCGTCGCGCTCTTGGCCGGAGGCGCGGGGGGCGGCACAGCCGTCTCGGTCATACCCGCTCCCGGCGCCGGCAAGGCCGCCGCCTCCGCTCATTTGTGAGCTCCGTCGAGCCTACGCTCATGACGCCACCGCCGCGGTTCCGAGGTACGCCTCGATCACCCGCGGGTCGCTCTGCACGTCCTTCGGCGCGCCCTCGGCGATCTTCTCGCCGTAGTCGAGCACGGTCACGCGATCGGAGACGCCCATGACGACGCGCATGTCGTGCTCGATCAGCAGGATCGCAAGCTGCTGCTCCTCGCGCAGCTTGCTGACGAAGGCCGTGAAATCCGCCGTCTCCTGCGGGTTCATCCCGGCGGTCGGCTCGTCGAGGAGGAGCAGCTTCGGCCTGGTCGCCAGTGCACGCGCAACCTCGAGCCTGCGCTGGTCGCCGTACGGGAGGCTGGCCGCGAGCGCGTCGTCGCGGCCTTTCAGGCCGGAGAACGCGAGCAACCGCCGGGCTTCGTCGCGCGCGCCCCGCTCCTCGCGACGCAGGCCGGGCGTGCCGATGATCGTGCGGACGATGCCGCCCTTCAGGTGGCCGTGCATGCCGACGAGGACGTTCTCGATCGCCGTCATCTCCTTGAACAGGCGGATGTTCTGGAACGTGCGGCCGATGCCGCGGTTCGTGATCGCGTGCGGCGGCTTGCCGGTGACGTCCTCGCCGTCGAGGATCACCGCCCCGGAGGTCGGCTTGTAGATCCCCGTCAGCATGTTGAAGAAGGTCGTCTTCCCGGCGCCGTTCGGCCCGATCAGGCTGACGATCGCCCCACGCGGGATGATGAAGTCGACGTCGTTGACGGCGACGAGCCCGCCGAACTCCTTCCGCAGCGCCGCTGCCTGGACGAGCACGTCCGTCACGAGACCGGCGCTCCGGACACGTCGTAGAGGTACTCGTCCTGCACCCCGAGCTCCATCTCCAGCTTGTGACGCTTCTCCGGGATCAGGCCCTGCGGCCGGAAGAGCATGACGACGAGCAGGATGACGCCGTAGATCCCGAACTCGTACTTCTGAACGTCGAAGTTCGTCCCCAGGTGGCCGTTGAGCCAGGCGCCCGTGTTGGCGAGGCCGGCCTGGTCGAGGTACGCGAGGAACGCGGCGCCGAACATCACGCCCCAGACGTTGCCCATGCCGCCGAGGATGACCATGACGAGGATCAGCACCGAGAACTGGAACTGGAAGCTGTCCGGGTTGGCTCCGGTCGTCAGCTCGGCGTAGAAGGCGCCGGCCATGCCGCCGAAGAACGCGCCGATCGCGTAGGCGAACGTCTTCGTCCGCATCAGCGGCACGCCCATCGCCGCCGCCGCGGTCTCGTCCTCGCGGATCGCGATCCAGGCGCGGCCGAGCCGCGAGTCGCGCAGCCGCAGGCAGCAGAACAGCGTGAAGCAGACGAGGACGATCGCTGTCCAGAAGAACAGGTTGTCGCTGTTCGCCGCGTTGAGGTAGTTCTCGGGTAGGCCGAGGTTGCGGTGGAGCCAGCCGCCGAAGCCGATCGCGTCCATCGACGTGATGCCCTGGGGCCCGTTCGTGACGTTGATCGCCGGTGTTGAAGAAGTTGTCGCCGTTGCGGGCGATCTGCGGCAGGATCTCGCCGAAGCCGAGCGTGACGATCGCGAGGTAGTCGCCGCGGAGGCGCAGGGTCGGCAGGCCGATCAGCATCCCGAGCAACGCGGTGAAGAGGCCGGCGACGAGCAGCAGCAGCCAGACGTTGATGTGGATGCCGCCGAGGCTCTTGTCGACGTCGATGCCGCCGAAGTTGAAGTACCTGGCAGGGTTGCCGTTCGCGAGCTGGCCCGCGAACTGCGTCGACGCAAGCGAGGCCGCGGTGTACGCGCCGATCGCGTAGAAGGCGACGTAGCCGAGGTCGAGCAGGCCGGCGTAGCCGACGACGACGTTCAGCCCGAGCGCCATCATCACGTAGACGAGCATCACGGTCGCCGTGTGCACGTCCGGGAACTCGCCGAGGATCGGGACGGTGTAGAGCGAGCCGGCGTAGTACGGGAACGTCGCCGCGAGGGCGAGGAACGCGAGCGGCAGCACCCAGCGGCCGAACCGGCCGAGCCGCTCCCAGCTCGGGACGTAGAGGAAGACGAAGATGAAGTACGTGATCACCGCGGCGCTGTCGATCCCGGTCAGCGGCCCGATCACGAGCAGGAGCAGGACGCCGACGGCGCCGGCGATGATCGCGCGCCGCACGAGCGGGGTGAAGCCTTGCCAGCGCGACTCCGAGAGGCCGACACCGTCGAGGGAGTGCCACCAGACCTCCCTCGCGCGCGGTTTGCTGACGTGGCCCGCCGCGGCGCTCGACTGGATGTCCGTCGACAGCGTCGGCATCGCGTCGTCGAGGAATCCTGCGTACGAGAGCATCTGCGTCTCGAAGCCGACGAAGATCACCTCGAGGTTCCGGAGGTCGCGCGGCATCCGGCCGATCACGAGCGCGATGATCCCGCCGACGATCGCGAGCAGGAATCCGATCAGGTTGAGGAAGATCGCGCGCGATCAGGAACGGGAACGCGTACACCGGGCGCAGGAAGAAGTCGAGCCGGCTCATCGGCGACTGCGGCGGCAACTCGACGTCGACCGGATAGCCGGCGACCCCGCTGAAGGCCGGATAGGGCTCGGACGCGAGCGACCGGTAGGAGCGCACGTGCAGGCTGTAGTGGACGAACTTCGTCAGGAAGGGCGCGAAGAACGACGGCGTCCGCCCGGCGACGATGCCGAAGACCCAGGCGACGAGCCACGCTCGCGAAGGCGACGAGGCCCCAGAGGCGCAGCAGGATCGCGTGCGGGATGTAGAGGATCGGGGCGGAAGAGGACGGTCAGCCGGGCACGGCTTGCAGTCGTCCGTGACGTTGAAGCGGACGGCGCCGCCTTCGGGATCGTCGAACGTGTCCTCGCCCGTGTGCCGCTCGCCGCCGAAGCTGTCCGGCACGTCAGGCCCCTTCCGGTGTCCGTTCGCCGAGGAGACCCTCGGGACGGAAGACGAGGATCAGGATCAGGATCGCGAAGACGATCGACTGGGTCCAGTCGCCGCCCGGCGCATGCCAGGTCAGGGTGTTGTTGAACGCCTGGATCAGCCCGATGCAAATCCCGCCGAGCACGGCGCCCGGAAGGTTGCCGATTCCGCCCAGCACGGCTGCGGTGAACGCGATCAGGCCGAGCTGGAAGCCCTGGTCGAACTTGACCTCGGTGAAGTAGAGCGCGTAGATCAGCCCGGCCGAGCCGGCCAGGCCGCCGGCGATCAGGAACGTGAACGAGATCGTGCGGTTGACGTCGATACCCATCATCGCCGCCGCCTCGCGGTCCTGCGCCGTCGCGCGCATCGCCTTCCCCTGCCGCGTTCGCTGCACGAAGTAGATCAACGCAAGCAGGACGGGAGCGGTCAGCAGGACGACGATCAGGTCCGGCCACGAGTAGTAGCCGATCCCGAACGTGAAGATGTTGCCCTGCGGGAGGAAGTCGGCGGCGCCGGAGCGGCCGGTGCCGCTGTTGATGACGGCGTAGTCGGAGCCCTTCCACGCGATCGCGATGTTCTGGAGGATGAACGACATCGCGATCGCCGTGATCAGCGGCACGAGTCGCGGCGCCCCGCGTAACGGCTTGTACGCGATTCGCTCGACGGTCGTGTTGATCAGGCCGCATCCGACCATCGCGATCGCGAGCGTCGCGATGATCGCCGGCCAGATCGTGAGCGCGGCGTCGCCGGCCTTGAGGCCGAACACCTCGCCGATCATCGTGATCGAGATCATCCCGCCGAGCATGAAGACGTCGCCGTGGGCGAAGTTGATCAGCTCGAGGATGCCGTAGACCAGCGTGTACCCGAGGGCGATCAGGGCGTAGATCGAGCCGCGCGTGACCCCGATCAGGAACGCCTGAAGCCAGAGGTCGGGCGTCTTGTAGAGGTTGACGACCAGCCAGACGAGGAGCAGCGCGGCGATCGTCAGCCCGAGTACGGGGATGATCGGGAAGCGGATCTGCCGCTTCACGACTTGCGGTTCGGTGCGGGCTTCGGTGACCACAGTTGTGCGCTAAGACTCGGCGGGGGAGGAACCTGTCCTCCCCCGCCGTTGGCTTGCGTCGTTCGATCTACTCCCTACGGCTTCGCCAGTGCCACCAGGCTCGCCGGCGGGGAGATGATCTTCAGGAAGGGCGCGCTTGAGCCCTTGACCTTGTAGAAGCTGATCACGCCGGCGTTCGTGTCGCCGTTCTTGTTCAGCTGGAACGTGCCGATCGGGGTGTTCGGGAACGTGCGGTTGTACACGCCGTTCGAGACCCCTGCGCGCGTGCCGTGAGAAGAGGCAATCGCGTGCAGCATGACCAGCATCGCCGTCGCGCCGTAGTTGGAATACGGGTTGACGCCGGACGGGGCCTTGCCGATCGCCTTGCCGAACTTCACGTCGAACGACTTGCCGGCCGCGTTCAGGTTCTTGTACGGCTCACCGGCGATCGAGATGTACATGCCGTTCGACGCCGAACCGCCGTCCTTGATCGTGTCGCTGAACGAGCTGAACCCGTCCGGAGCCTCGAGGATCACGTTCGGGCCGAGACCCGCGCGGAGGTCCTTGATCAGCTTGCCGCCGTTCTCGCACTCGAGGCCGCCGAGGAACACGGCCTGAGCACCCGACGCCTTGATCTTGGTCGCCAGGTCGCTGTAGCTCGATGCCTTCGGATCCCAGGCCTCGAAGCCGAGGACCTTGACGCCGAGGGCCTTGGAGCCCTTGGCCACGTTCTGGACGGCAGAGGCGACGCCGAAGCCGTACGCCTCCTTGTCGTTCAGCACGTACACGGACTTGGCGCCGAGTGCCTTCAGCTGCAGCACGTCGGCAGCGCCCTGGAAGTCGTCAGCCGCGACGACGCGGGCATACGTCCGCTTGCCGGTCGGGTAGTACTTCTGGGGCTCGCCCGGAAGCGCCGGCTTGTGCGTGAGGCCGATGTACGTGTTCGCCGGGCTCACGTACTGCAGGCCCGCGCGGTTCGTGATCGGAACCTCGATCTCGGCACAACCGGAGTTGAACGTCCCGATGACGCCGATGACGGACTTGTCACGTGCGTACACACCGGCGTTGGCCGAGCACTTGCCCGGATCCCACTTGCCCGCCGATGCCGTCGAGTCGTCGCAGGACTGGTAGCCGATGTGGTACTTGCCGGCCATCCAGTTGCTCGACTGCAGTTCGAACGCGATGGCCTTGGTCATCTCGATCGTCTGCGTGCGGCTCGAGCCCTGCAGCGGCAGGTCGGACGCCACGAGGTAGTCCGGGCTGCCCGAGCCCTTGTACTGCACGGGACTGCACGAGGATGCAGGCAGCGGTGTTGCGCCCTTGGTGGCGCTGCCGGCGATCCCCACCATGGCGAGAGACACGCCGACGGCAATCGCCGCGACGGCCCCGCCCATGAAGAACCGCTTACTCACTCTTTCCTCCTTTGTTGCGTACTCCGCCCTGTGGAAGGGCAAGTATGGGTCGAACCCCATCGGGTTGCAACCCTCAACGGACCTCGGGGCGGGCCAGAGCCCGGGCTACGATCCTCTCCGCGGGCCGAAGTGGCGGAATTGGCAGACGCGCCGGACTCAAAATCCGGTGCCCGAGAGGGCGTGTGGGTTCGATTCCCACCTTCGGCACTCAGCCCACCAGCGCGTTTGCGGGGTCAGTCGAGCACGCGTCTGCGGAAGCCGCGCATGCCGAGCCAGGTCAGCGTGACGAAGAACAGGGTGAGCACGCTGATGCTGATCGGCCAGGGCATGTGGTCCAGGCTCGGCGTGATCGCTCCACGGAGTCCTTCGCTGATGTAGACGAGCGGGTTGGCGAGGGTTGCTATCTGCAGCCAACGGATCTTCTCGAGTGCCGCCCAGGGGTAGTAGATGCAGCCGAGGAAGGTGATCGGGATCAGGATCACGGCGAAGATGAGGGGTACTTGTCGTGGGTTCCAGGTGGTGCCGATCGTGAGGCCGAGCGCCGCCGCTGCGAGGCATGCAACGGCGATCTCCGCTACGAGCAGCGGCGGGTTGATGTCCGTGTGGACGTGGCTGGACGGGAAGAAGAGCACCATCGGGAAAACGATGGCGGCGGCGAGCGCGCTCTGCATTGCTCCGAAGACGATCTTCTCGAAGGCGACCAGGTTGGTCGGGAGTGGCGCCATCACCCGGTCTTCGATCTCGCGCGTGCGGTTGAACTCGTTGACGAGCGGCAGTGCGACGGCCTGGATGCCCTGGAGGAGGATCGCGACCGCGACCAGGCCGGGAAGGAGGATCGTGCCGAAACTGGCGCTGCCGGGTCCGTGAATGCCGGCCCCGATGTGCGGGAACACGTACAGGAAGACGAACACGAACAGGAACGGTTGCATCACGGCGCGCAGGACGAACTGGCCGAACTCCCGCCGCAGGACGCGCCCGTCTCGCAGCAGCAGCCCCCAGAATGCGGCGCGGTACATGGCTGCGCCCGAGCGGGCAGGCCGGTTCGCCACCGGGAGGTTCCGTTCGACGGGTGGCGCCGAGTCAGTCACGTAAGGCCCGCCCTGTCAACTGGATGAAGACGGTCTCCAGCGTCGGCTCGGTGAGCGCCAGGTCGGCCATCCGGAAGCGGGCTGCGACCTCGACGACCCCTGGCAGTGACCCGTAGCGTTCGGCCAGGTAGACCAGCACTTTGCCGTCGACATCGTCTGCGCGGTCGACACCGGGGAGTCGGGAGAGTGCGTCGATTGCTGCCGCATGGTCACCTCCAAGCGTCAGTTCGACGACCGTCTCGACGCCTACCTGGCGCTTGAGCTCGTCCGGTGCGCCCAGGACGAGGATCTCACCGTGATCGATGATCGCCAGCCGCCGGCATAGCCGGTCTGCCTCCTCCATGTTGTGGGTCGTGAGGATGACCGTGGTTCCCTGCTCGTGCAGCTCTCGGAGCAGATCCCAGAGGGCGATCCGGCTCTGCGGGTCGAGTCCCGACGTCGGCTCGTCGAGGAACAACACCTCGGGTCGGTGGGCGATGGCTCGCGCCACCTGCAGTCGCTGTGCCATGCCGCCGGAGAGCGCGTCGACCGACGCCTCGGCGCGGTCGGTCAATCGGAAGCTGGCAAGCAGCTCACCCGCACGCGCATTCGCGTCGCGACGTCCCATGCCGAAGTAACGGCAGTGGTAGAACAGGTTCTCGTACACGGTGCAGCTACGGTCGAGCGTGTTGAACTGCGTGACGACACCGACGCGGCACCGGGCAGCAGGCGGATCGGCCTGTACGTCGACTCCCGCCACTCGAACACGTCCTGAAGTCGGGACGACCCTGGTCGTGCACATGCCGACCGTGGTCGTCTTACCGGCCCCGTTCGGCCCCAGCAGACCGAAGATCTCCACCCTCCCCAACCTCCAGGTCGATCCCCCGCACCGCGTCGACCACGGGCGGCCCCGCATAGCGCTTGCTCAGACGTTCGACGACGAGGGCCGCATCCACGAAGGCGCCTCCATGATCCGTATCGGTTGCCTGCCGTCACCCGAATCGTAGGGCCGAGCCGCGTGCGATGGTGTCTGCGTGTCTGGTTCGAGCGGTCGCTCCTCTGCACCTCAGATGGATGAGCCTCAGCAGCTTGATCTGGCTGTAGCTGCAGGGTTGCCTGTCGCCGACGTACTGGGCGAGCTTGGCTCGTCGGACGGCGGGTTGTCGAGCGGCGAGGTGGCGCGGCGTCGTTCAGTGTATGGGCCAAACGTGCTGCGCTCGCACGGGGTCAGCGCTCTCTCGGTGCTCGTCCGGCAGTTGCGAAGCTATCTGTTGCTGTTGTTGCTCTTCGCAGCGGTCGTCTCGGGTGTCGTCGGTGACCGGACGGAGGCGCTGATCATCGTCGGCATCATGGCGATGAGCGTCGGCCTGAGCTTCTTCAACGAGTATCGCTCCGAGAAGGCGGTCGAGGCGTTGCACGCCCAGATCCGGCACCTGGCCTATGTCGATCGCGACGGACGGCCGGCGGAGGTCGCAGTCACCGAGATCGTGCCCGGCGACGTTGTGCATCTACGGGTCGGGGACGTCGTGCCGGCCGATCTGCGCCTGCTGGAGGTACACGGCCTGGAGTGCGACGAGTCCGTGCTGACAGGCGAGTCTCAGCTCGCGGCCAAGACCGCGGACGCGCACCCGCCCGGCGAGTCGTCGCTCGATCTGCCCTGCTGCGCGTTCATGGGCACGCTCGTGCGAAGCGGCGACGGGCGCGGGCTCGTGGTTCGCACGGGCCGGCACACCGCGTTCGGCGCGATCGCGTTGCGCCTCGGTGAGCGGCAAGGGCAGACGGCGTTCCAACAAGGGCTGCAGGCGTTCTCGAAGCTGCTCGCGATCGTGACCGTGGTGCTGGCGGGCTCGATCTTCGTGATCAACGCCGCCCTCGGACGGTCGATTCTCCAGTCGGCCTTGTTCGCACTCGCGATCGCTGTCGGCCTGACCCCGCAACTGCTGCCCGCGATCGTCACCGTCAGCCTGGCTACCGGCGCACGGCGTCTAGCCAAACGCAGGGTGATCGTCAAACGCCTCGTCTGCATCGAAGACCTCGGCAACGTCCAGGTCCTGTTCACGGACAAGACAGGCACCCTGACCGAAGGCCACATCTCCTTCACCCAGCCGCTCGACTGCCACGGCAACCCGGACGACCACGTGCGCGCGCTCGGCCTGGCCTGCAGCGACAGGACCGGCAACGAACTCGACCGCGCCCTCTGGGCTGCCGGGGAGAGCTCACCCGACAACGGGGGTTGGCGAACGCTCGACCGTCTCCCCTTCGACCACGAGCGGCAACTCGCCTCCATCCTGGCCGACTCCCCTCAGGGCCGGATGCTGATTGCGAAGGGCGCCCCGGAAGCCATCCTCGCGCGTTCCACCCACGTCCCTGCCGAGGCGCAGACGACCCTGGACGGGCTGTTCGCCTCGGGTGCGCGCGTCGTCGCCGTCGCCAGCCGCACGACTACGAGCGATCGCCTCGAACCGGATGACGAGCGTGACCTCTCCCTCGACGGCTTCCTCTCGTTCTCCGACCCGGCCAAACCCGACGTCAAGGAGTCACTCGCACGCCTCGACCGACTCGGAGTCACCGTCAAGATCGTGACCGGCGACAACGGCCAGGTCGCCGCCCATCTCTGTCAACAGGTCGGCCTCGACGCGGGAACCGTCGTGACCGGCCCCGAGCTCGCGACGTTGGACGATGTTGCCTTGCTCGCGCTGCTGCCGCAGACGACCATCTTCGCCCGCGTCAGCCCCGAGCAGAAGTCGCGCATCATCCTCGCGCAACGAAGTCTCGGTGCCGACGTCGGCTTCCTCGGAGACGGCGTCAACGACGCGATCGCACTCCACGACGCCGACGTCGGCATCTCCGTCGACTCCGCCGCCGACGTCGCCAAGGACGCCGCCGACGTCGTGTTACTCGACAAGGACCTCGGGATCATCGCCGACGGTGTCGTCGAGGGCCGCCGCATCTTCGCCAACACGATCAAGTACGTGCTGATGGGCACCTCATCCAACTTCGGAAACATGTTCTCCGCCGCCGGCGCCTCCCTCTTCCTGTCCTTCCTGCCGATGCTGCCGACCCAGATCCTGCTCAACAACCTCCTCTACGACATCAGCGAGATGACGATCCCGACCGACAACGTCGACGAGGAACTCCTCGCCCGCCCCGCCCAATGGGACATCGGCCTGATCCGCCGCTTCATGGCCTTCTTCGGCCCGATCTCGAGCGTCTACGACTTCCTCACCTTCGCGATCATGCTGCGCGTCTTCCACGCAGGCCCCAGCCTCTTTCAATCCGGCTGGTTCGTCGAGTCGCTGACCACACAAACGCTCGTCATCTTCGTCATCCGCACCCGCCGCGTCCCCTTCTTCAAGAGCCGCCCCAGCCGTCCCCTGCTGATCGCCACCCTCAGCTGCGCCGCCCTCGGCGTCGCCATCCCCTACATACCGCCGGTCGCCCACCTGCTCGGCTTCGAGCCGCTACCGGTCTCGTTCCTCGCCGTCCTGGCCGGCATGATCATCACGTACCTCGCCCTCGCCCAACTCGGCGTCGCGCTCTTCTTCAAACACCAGGGCGGCCGCCCGCTCTCAGCGCCCATCGGCCGCCGGCAGCGCCGCATCGCCCGAACAGCCTCCCGCTGGCACCTCTGGCCACACAAATCCACGCCGACACCACCCGTACCGGCACCCACCACCTAGCCGCTCTCCCTCAATTCGTCGAACCGGGCTATAGTCGATGCTGGCCTCGGGGTAGTGGCCGGGGACTGCACGATTCGCCATTCCTCGCTGTTGCACCCAACCAGTGGGATGAAGACGAACGCGGTGCCCCCGACAGGCCTCGAGGCCTTCTCGCCGCCCTGAACGTTCTCTTCCCGTCCCACCTTCGGCATCGAGCCTCGGACGGTCGTTCGACGCTCGCAATCCGGCAGGGCGTGCAGACTGACCGCGCATGAACCGGAAGGAACTCGGAACAGTCCTGATCGGCGTCGCCCTCGCGATCTGGGTCGCGGTCGTGATCGCGATCTGGGCCCACACGTTCAACAGCAGCGACTACATCGGCGGGGGCAGCAACCTCCTCGGGATCATCGGGACGGTGCCGCTGGTCGCGGCGCTCGCCGTCGCCGCCTGGACGCGCTGGCATCGCACGTGCGCCGTCCCGTACTGCTTGAGAATGGGCGAACACCCGGTGGACGGGACGCTGCAGAAGGTCTGCACGCACCACCACACGAAGGAGCACCACTCCCTCGTCTACGACCTCCACCACGCCGAGCACGTCGCCTCCGGACGCCTCGATTTCGGCGAGTCGCACGGCCGCACCGACGAACCGGCCGCCTGATGCGCCCCGAGACGCGCGTGCGTCTCAACACAAACGCAATACAGGGGTAACGGAGCCTTCACGCCGTTCTACATCCGCTCTTACACGCGGATCGTCTTCATAGGCAAAGGAATTCCCCCCACCCTGGCGCACTAGGAGGCAACGGCGATGACAGCAGGCACGCAGGCACGAACCAGGCCATTGGTGCGAGAGCTCGCCCATCGCACCGGAACCGGCATCGAGGTGTCGCTCCTCTGGCGGCGCGTCGACAACTCGATCGCGCTGCGCCTCGTGGAGGTCACCACCGGGGTCGAGTTCGAGCTGCGGATCCCGCCCGAGGACGCGCTCGACGCCTTCTATCACCCCTACGCCTATCTCCCCACCCACGCGGTCGACCCCTGGCAGGAGTCGCTCGCCGCGTGATCCTCACCCCGCCCGGCCGCTGATCGCCGCGACGACGTCCTCCGGGGCGTCGTCGCGGCACGAGATCACGAAGCGCGTCCAGCGCCTGTCCTTCAGCTCGACGACGACGCCGCGGCGGTGCCCGTAGACCGCGGCGAAGTCGTGTACGCCTCTGGCGCGGGTCGTGCCGAGCATGATCACGCCCGGGAACCCGGTGCCGGGCGCCCGCAGGCCGCGCAGGTCACGCCACGGATCCTCGGAGACGCGGGCGATCTGGACTGCTTCGAGCCGCACGCGCGGGTTGTGGCCGGCCAGAGCGCCGAGCTTCTCCAGCAGTGAAAGGCGGACGACGAGGTCGCTTCCCTCCACCACCAGACGGGCCACGACCGCGTTGTAGCAGGCTCGCCGGTCTACGATTCCGGCATGACCGAGGCAGTCGCGGCCGGGCGGTCGTACGGCGGGCAGACGATGGTCGAGCCGCTCCGGCGCGTTCTCGTGCGGCGGCCGCCGGCCGACACGTCCGACTGGCAGCGCTATGGCTGGCGGGCCGAGCCCGACGCGGCCCGGCTGGCGGACGAGCACGAGCGGTTCTGTCTCGCGCTCGAGGAGGCCGGCGCCGAGGTCGTGACCGCCGCTCCCACGACGCTCGACGCGATCTACACGTTCGATCCGGCAATCGTCGGAGACTCGGGAGCCGTGCTGCTGCGGCCGGGCAAGCCGGAGCGGGCGGCCGAGGTGGATGCGATGGAGGCCGACCTGGCCGTGGCGGGCGTGCCGATTGCCGCGCGGCTCGAAGCGCCCGCGTTCGCCGAGGGCGGCGACACGGCCTGGCTCGACGAGCAGACGTTCCTCGTCGGGCGCGGCTATCGCACGAACGCCGACGGGATTCGCGCGCTCGGGCGTGCGCTCCGGCTCGAGCCGTTCGCGTTCGACCTGCCGCACTTCCACGGGCCGCGCGAGGTGATGCACCTCCTGTCGCTGTTCAGCCCGATCGACCGCGACCTCGCCGTCGCCTATCTGCCGCTGATGCCGGTCGGCCTCGTGCAGCTCCTCGGCGAGCGCGGCGTCGAGCTCGTCGAGGTGCCGGACGAGGAGTTCGGGTCGATGGGACCGAACGTGCTGGCCCTCGGGCCGCGCCGCGCGCTCATGCTCGCGCGCAACGTCGAGACGAGGCGCCGGCTCGAACGCGCGGGCGTCGGTGTGACGGTCTACGCAGGCGAGGAGCTGTCCAAAGGCGACGGCGGCCCGACCTGCCTGACGCGTCCCCTCCTGCGGGCGCAGTAACCGTCACGTTCGGACGGCCGCTCGGACACCGGTGTCAGACACGCCGTCCGCAGGCACGGGCGAGACAATGTCCGGGCCGGGCGGTGCGAACGTGTCCGCCTCGGCTCGGAATCCTCGCTTGAGCAGGCGAAATCGCTGTGGACAAAAAGTCACACTTTCGTCACCCATTTCGGTTGACAAATTCGGTGTCTGACACCGCCGTTCGGCGCTGGCTGCGACGGACGTGTCCGAAGACAGGTCCGGTGTGGGCGATCAGGACAGCCTGGCGGCGACGATTGCGGCCGTGGCCGACGTGGTCAAGAGCTCCACGCCGGCGAGGCGCTCGTCCCGGAGCAGGAACTCGCGCACCGGGTCGCCCTCGACCGGCCGGCCGGGCGTCAGGTCGTCCTTGACGATCAGCCCGCCGGAAGCCACGAGCGCCAGCAGCGCCTCGTAGTCGTCGCGCGAGCGCAGCCCGCCGTCCGCGAACACGAGCTCGAACGGCGCTCGCGGCGGCAGCAGCTCGCGCCAGTCGCCCTCCAGCAGCTCGACGTTCCCGAGCCCGGCCAGCCGCGACCGGGCGACGGCGACGCGCTCCGGATCGACCTCCACCGTGACGAGCTCGCGCGCCGTCTCCGCCATCGCCGCGGCACCCTCGCCGAACGCGGTCCCGAGCTCGGCGACCCTGCGCCCCGACGCCAGCACGCGCAGCAGCGCCTGCACCGCCGGCAGCGACGAACCGCCGTCCGTCACAGAAACTCGACGAGCGGGAACGACCGGTGCCGGCGCGGCGGCACGAGGAAGTTCTGGCGGTGCGTCGTCTTCAGCACCGCGTTGATCCCCTGGCCGCGCGAGTTCGGGCTGAGCGGCACCTTCGTTCCGTCGGGCATGACGCCGTCCATCGCCAGGCGGTTCCGGTGGAAGTCGTCGCTCGTCGGGTTGAAGACGACGAAGTGCACGCCGGCCGCCGCACCCGTCGTCATCCCGTCCACCTCCGGATGGGCGCTCCAGAAGAACGGGTTGTCGAGCGTGTTGAAGTCGGCCCGCTGCGGCACGGCCGTCCCCTTCGGGTACAGCGTCCCGTCGCGCCCCCTGACGTCCGCGAGCAGCCGCGACGTCGTCTGGATCGAAGCGCTGTGCCCGATCGCGTGGTAGCGGCGGTAGTCGCGGAGGTTGTCCTGCGTCGTCGCGACGTCTTTCGGTCCCTGGGGCACCGTCAGCGTGCCCGAAGGGGCAGTGATCGTCGGCCGGAACACCGTCGCCACACGCTCGGAATGGCTGAACAGGGCGTACCACTGCAGCAGATCCTCGAAGATGTGCGAGACGTGCATGTGCGTCCCCCGGCGGAAGTAGCCGTGCGGCCCGCCGTCCGAGTAGCCGAGCGTCTCGAGGTTCGCGATCCGCATCGGCCCCAGGTTCGCCTTCTGCGTCGACGTGAAGCCGAGGAAGAGCTCCGACGACGCGGGGATGAACTGGGCACCCGGCACGCCCCCGGCCGTCGCCATCCGCTTCGGCAGCCCCGTTCCGCCGCCGAAGCCGCCTCCGACGAAGCCACGCCGGATGCTGACCGGCTTCCAGAAGTCGAGGTCGCGAACGACGCGCTGCGACGCGCCCTGGATCGTCGCCAGCGAGTCGGAGCGCAGCAGGAGCACGGCGTCGTTCTGCTCCAGGATCGTCGCGGACGGATCGCTCGGAAAGCGCACGGCGTCGAGGAGCACGCCGACGCGCCGCCCCTTCGCCTTCGACGCGCGCACGTCGACGGGGAGATACGCGGCCGCGGGCTTCCCGACGTAATGCCGGAAGTACGGCAGTCCCCACGCGACCGTGACTCCGAGCCCTGCCGGCGTCGGCGCGTGCTCCGCCTCGAGCGAGGCGAGCTCGTGCTCGAGCGTCGCCCGCGCGGCAGCGAGCTTCTTCCTGCTCGTCCCCGTATGCAACCGCAGCGTCACAAGCTGGTGGTGACGCGGGGGAACGAGGACGTCGACGCCGTTGTCGTGGATCACCGGCACGCCCTGAAGAACGTGCTGCTCGGGCGGCAGCGGCCCGTGGACGGCCGCGCGCGCCGGCGACGGCGCGATCCTGTCGACGAGGCCGTAGATGCCCGCTGCGCCGAGCGCCCCGGCGCCCGCCCTGGCCACGAGCTGCTTCCTGGTCAAGCCCATCAGGTCGCGGCGGCCGGCTGCACGACGACGAGCCCTCGCAGCATGTGGTGCAGGTTCCTGATCACCATCGCGTAGGTGAGCGGTGCGGCGAGGTGCTCGCTGAGGGTGTAGAGCCCGCCGCGGTAGTGCCAGGCGTAGAGGACGTGCCACAGGTCGGCGTCCTGGTTGACCGTGTAGACGGTCGCTTTGATGCCGCGCTCGCTGACCGTCCCGCGAGAGTCGGCGAAGCAGGGCACCTTCGTGCTCGTCAGCTTGCCGTTGTTGTAGTCCTGCGAGATGCAGGTCGGCACCTTCGTCCGGCCGGGGTAGCCGCGGAAGTTGACGTGCACCTCTCCCGTTCCCGGCTCCTGCCAGGCCATGCTGACGAGGTAGCTGTGGTCGGGCGACACGGAGACGGCCGGGCCGCCGCCGCCGTAGTACGACACGCCGGCGGTGATCTTCCCGGTCAGCGGCGAGGGCACCCAGGAGGGGCAGTAGACAGGTGCGCCGACCCGATTCGCGAGCTTCTGCCAGCCGGGCTTCCACGCCGCCGGGCAGGTCGGCGTTGTCGGCTTGGCGAGGGCCGCCTTCGAGCTCGAGGCCGAATCGCCGCCACAGCCAGAGGCGATCAAGGCGATGACGCCGAGGAGTGGAAGCGATGCGAGGGTCAGCTTCTTCATCACAGCCGGTAGACGGCGACCCAGGGGCCGGCGAGGCCGTCGTGCGCTTTCACATAGTAGAGACGTCTCGCGTGAGCCTGTAGTTGCTGGTAGAAGCGCACTTCGCGCGGATAGTCCTTGGCGGCGGCGAGAACGCGATCGGCCACCGCTCCGGTGACGAGGACGTAACGCACGTTCTCACTACGGAGGCGACCGACGTCGCGGTTCGGGTCGGAAGGCCGCCCCGGTCCGGGGAGCAGCAGTGGGAGCTCGTGCAGGCCGGCGAGCGGAGGCGTCGACGACTCGGCGGCGATCGTCGAACCGGCCGGCAGGTGGCTCGCGATCCAGCGCGCCGCGACGACCCGCGTGTCCGTCTTCGTCAGCGTCATGTCGTCGCGGATCGAGTATGTGAGCGGCACGACGAGCAGGAGCAGCGTCACGGGCACGAGCGGACGCATCCGGCCGGCGAGGACGCCGACGACCGGCACGAGCGGCAGCAGGTAGCGGTCGAAGTGCGCCCGGATCGTCAGCAGGTCGATGAAATAGACGGCGACGAAGGAAACGAGGATCAGGTCCGCCTTCTTCCGCTGGATCAGCGCCACGACGATTCCGGCGAGGCCGATCAGGATCGCCGGTCCAAGCGTGTGCCAGAACCGGCCGGAGAACGAGAAGAGCGCGAAGCTGTCGTGCTCGAAGCCGAGCCAGCCGTCGCGCGCGAGTCGCTGCACGCGGGACGCGTCCGCCCATGCCTGAAGCGGGTGGACGAGCACGTAGGGGCTCGTCGCCAGGAAGGTCAGCGCGCCGAGCCCGATCGAGATCGCGACATGGCGCCACCGTCCCCAGCCGGCGACGACGAGCGGCACGATCAGGAAGACGCCGGGGTACTTCGCGCTCGTTGCGAGCCCTGCCACGGCGCCGGCCCAGTAGAGCCGGTCGGAGACCATCAGTGCCAGCGATGCGGCGACGCCGGCCTCGAGCGGCACGTCGGTGACGGCCGTGTGGGAGTAGGCCACACTCGTCGTCTGCACGGCGACGAACGCGCCGCCGACGACCCCGGCGAGCAACCCGTACGCGGCCTTTCCGAGCCACCAGGCGGCTGCGACGGCGGCGAGACCCATCGCCACGATCACGATCCGCGCGGTCAGGATCGACGGCGAGTCGTTCCACGCCTGGAACGGCGCCAGCAGGTAGAGGACGAGCGTCGGGTAGTCGAACCAGTGCGGGTCGAGACCGAAGCCGTGCACCATCTTCCAGGCGCGCGGCACGATGCTCTGCTCGTCGGGATCGAGGATCGTCGCGAACGGCAGGCCGTACTGGAGACCGACCACGCGCAGAGCGAGCGCGAGCCCGAGCAGCGCCGCGAGCGCCGTCTTCGGGCCGCCCCAGTTGCTCTTCGGACGGGGCCGCGACGGCGAGACGTCAGACGCGCTGCCCTCGGAAGGCGGCGCGGCCGGGTCAGACTCCGAGAGCTGGGCCACCGACGAGGTGCGCGATGTTTCCCTCGCCGACGAGCACCGCGTCGACGCCCGCCCGCTCCAACGACACGACCTCCTCCCGCGTCGACGCCGGCAGCTCGGCGATCGCAAGCTTCCCGGCCGGTACGTCGGGTAGCAGCTCGAGGACGCGGTCGAGCGCCTCCTCCTCGTCGTGGGCCTCGCGCGAGGAGAGCAGGAAGATCTCCGGGTCGACGCGCTCGAGCACGAGCTCGAGCTCCTCCTCGTCGCGCACGTCGATCACGCACTCGAGCCCGAGCCCGAGCGCGCGTGCGTAGTGCTCCTCCAGCTCGTCGTCCTCGTCGTGATGGTGCTCCGCGATCAGCACCCAGGCGTCGGCGCCGGCAGCCCGGGCCGCGTCGGGCGAGTCGCCGCGGAACAGCACCGGCAGCCCGGTCGCGTCGCGGACGCCCGGCGCGGGACCGTGAAGGACGAGCCCTTCCGCGCCCTGCTCCTCGGCCGCGGCGGCCGAAGCCGCGTCGGCGACGTTCACGAGGAGGGAGATCCCGTCCCCCTCCGCCAGGGCCTGGCTCAGGCGTCGCGAGCCGGTCACGTGGAAGCGGACTCTATCGGCCGATCGGGTGCCAGACCGTCTTCAACTCCATGAAGTCGGCGACGTCCCAGAGGCTCTGGCCGTCGGCGGTGCCGTGGACGACGCGCTTCACGTTCTCGGCCGCGAGGCGCTCGAGCTCCGCCGCCTGCCCGTCCGCCCCGGCTCCGTCGCCTACCCCGATGTCGATCGCGTTCACGTCCATGTGCCCGGCGAGCCAGGGCGCGAGCTCGTCCTTCGAGCCGGTGAGGATGTTGACCACGCCGCCGGGGAGATCGGAGGCGGCGAGCGCCTCGGCGAGCTCGACCGCGGCGAGCGGGCGCGAGCCCGACGTGACGGCGACGACGGTGTTCCCGCTGACGATCGCCGGCGCGATGCGGGAGACGAGGCCGAGCAGCGGCGGCGTCTCGGGAGCGAGGATCGCGACGACGCCGGTCGGCTCGGGCACGGTGAAGTTGAAGTACGGCCCGGCGACGGGGTTCGACGACCCGAGTGCCTGCGCGACCTTGTCCGCCCAGCCCGCGTACCAGACGGTGCGGTCGATCGCCGCGTCGACCTCGGCCGTGCCGTCGCACAGCCCGGCGAGGAGGTCGCGCCGCGCTTCCATCATCTCGGCCATGCGGTAGACGACCTGGCCGCGGTTGTACGCGGTCCGCGCAGCCCAGCCGGCCTGCGCGGCCCGGGCGGCGCGGACGGCGTCCCGCACGTCCTTGCGCGACGCGCGGGCGACGTTGGCGCCGTCGACCTCGAAGGTGCGCCCCGACTCGGAGCGCGGGAACTCGCCTCCGATGTAGAGCTTGTACGTCTTCTTGACGGGCAGCCGCTCGCTCATGGCCAGTTCCTCTCCACCTCGGCGGCGACGCCGACTTCGCCTGCGTGCAGCGCCTGTAGCGCCTCGACACCGTGAGCGTTCCAGAGCCGTTCGGCCGCGACGATGAGCCGACACTGGTACCAGACATAGTTCGCAAAGCCTCCGGCCTCGAAGCTGCTCGCCATGTCCACGAGCGCCGAGCAGGCGACCCGCGAGGGAGGGACGTCGCAGCCGGCGCGACAGAACGTCATGTAGACCGGCAGCTCGTCCGGCTCCTCGCTCGCCAGGTAGCCGACGGCGCCCAGATTGGCGAACAGCTCCTCGTACCACATCCTCGGCGGCGATTGCCCTCGCGGCACGAGATGCAAGAGCTCGTGGACCAGGATCAGGTCGGCGAACGCTTCGAGCAGCGGCGGGTCCCCGTAGGCGCGGTGCATCGCGTCGCGCGACTCCAGGCTGAAATCGGGCCAGAACTGCGTGCACACCGAGTCGAAGAGCATCGCGGGCCGCGAACCAAGGACGATCTTGCCGCTGTCCCGATGCGCGTGGGGGATCGCGTAGATCGGAACCTCCGCGTGATCGGCCCATTCGTCCTCGTCGAGGACGAAGAGGTCGAACGAGAACTGAGCCGCGAACTGGTCGGCGAGCCAGTCTCGTGCGCGCTCGGCGCGCGCGCCCAGCGCTCCGGCGCGGGCCTCGGCGCCGGGACTGACCACGGTCGTCATCCGGAAGCCCCGTCCGAGTCGTCGAACCTCAGATACGGCTCGAGCCCGTGCCTGCCACCCTCGCGGCCGAAGCCGGATTCCTTGTAGCCGCCGAACGGCGAGGCCGGGTCGAAGCGGTTGAACGTGTTCGCCCAGATGACGCCTGCGCGAAGCCGCTCGGCCATCCAGAGGATGCGCGAGCCCTTCTCCGTCCAGATCCCGGCCGAGAGCCCGTACGGCGTGTTGTTCGCCTTCTCGAGCGCCTCCTCCGGCGTGCGGAACGTGAGCACGGACAGCACCGGGCCGAAGATCTCCTCCTGCGCGATCCGGTAGCTCTGCGCCACGTCGGTGAAGACGGTCGGCGCGAACCAGTAGCCCTTCTCGGGGAGCCGGCACGGCGGCTGGTAGATCTGCGCGCCCTCCTCCTCCCCGCTCACCACCAGCTCCTGGATCTTCTCCAGCTGCTGCCGCGAGTTGATCGCGCCGACGTCGGTGTTCTTGTCCAGCGGGTCGCCGACGCGCAGCGTGCCCATGCGCCGCTTCAGCTTCGCGATCACGTCTTCGACGACCGACTCCTGCACGAACAGCCGCGACCCGGCGCAGCAGACGTGGCCCTGGTTGAAATAGATGCCGTTGATGATCCCCTCGACGGCCTGGTCGAGCGCCGCGTCGTCGAAGATCACGTTCGCAGCCTTGCCGCCGAGCTCGAGCGTCAGCTTCACCGGCCGGCCCGCGAGCCGGCGCTGGATCGCCTTGCCGACGTCGGTCGAGCCCGTGAACGCGATCTTGTCCACGTCCGACTCGACCAGCGCGGCGCCCGTTCGGCCGTCGCCGGTGACGATGTTGACCACGCCCGGCGGCAGCTCGGCCTGGCGGAGCACGTCGCAGAAGAGGAGCGCCGAGAGCGGCGTCGTCTCGGCGGGCTTGAGCACGACGGTGTTCCCGGCCGCGAGCGCCGGCGCGATCTTCCAGGCCAGCATCAGCAGCGGGAAGTTCCACGGGATGATCTGGCCTGCGACGCCGAGCGGCTGCGGCCGGCGGTTCGGGAACGCGTACTCGAGCTTGTCCGCCCAGCCCGCGTAGTAGAAGAAGTGCGCGGCTGCGAGCGGGAGGTCGACGTCGCGCGACTCCTTGATCGGCTTGCCGCCGTTCAGCGACTCGAGCACGGCGAACTCGCGCGAGCGCTCCTGCAGGATGCGAGCGATCCGGAACAGGTACTTCGCGCGCTCCGAGCCGGGCAGCGCCGACCAGCCGTTTTCGAACGCCTCACGCGCGGCCGCGACCGCGCCGTGCACCTCCTCGGGCGTCGCCTGCGCGATCTCGGCGAGCGGCTCCTCGGTCGCGGGGCTGATCGTCGTGTACGTCTCCGCCGGCTCGAGCCACTTGCCGCCGACGAACAGCCCGTAGCGCTCGCGCAGGGTGACGATGTCGCGCGCCTCGGGCGCGGGCGCGTAGTCCCACGCCTCCGGCGCGGCGATCGACACCTCTTTCTTCTCGAGCTCAGTCAACGGTGAAGTAGTCGGGGCTTTGATACCGGCCCGTCTTCTCCTTGCGGATCTGCATGAGCACGTCGTTGAGGAGCGACGAGGCGCCCAGCCGGTACAGGTCGGGGGTGAGCCAGTCGGGGCCAAGCGTCTCGTGGAGCTGGACGAGGTACTGCACCGCCTGCTTCGACTGGCGGATCCCGCCGGCCGGCTTCATTCCGACCTTGCGGCCGGTCTGCTCGTAGACGTCGCGGATCGCCTCGAGCATCACGAGCGTGACCGGGAGCGTCGCGGCGCCCGAAAGCTTGCCGGTCGACGTCTTGATGAAGTCGGCTCCCGCCGCCATCGCCAGGATCGAGGCGCGGCGCACGTTGTCGTACGTGCCGAGCTCGGCGACCTCGAGGATCACCTTCAGGTGAGCCACGCCGCAGGCTTCCTTCACGCGGACGATCTCGTCGTAGACCTTCGCGTAACGGCCTGCGAGGAAGGCTCCACGGTCGATGACCATGTCGATCTCGTCCGCGCCCATGGCGACGGCGTCCTCGACGTCGCGGAGCTTGACGTCGAGCGGTGACTGGCCGGACGGGAACGCGGTCGCGACGGACGCGACCTTCACGCCTGTGCCGCGCAGGCGCTCGACCGCAGTCGGCACCAGGTTCGGGTAGACGCAGATCGCCGCCACCGACGGAATCGACGGATCGGACGGGTCGGGCCGCACGCCCTTCGAGCACAGCGCGGCGACCTTCCCCGGCGTGTCGGCGCCCTCGAGCGTCGTCAGGTCGATCATCCGGATCGCGAGATCAAGCGCGAAGAGCTTCGCGTCCTTCTTGATCGAGCGCTTTGCGAGCGCGGCTGCCCGTTCCTCGACCCCGACCTCGTCGACCGAGCCGATCCGCGACAGCCGCGGCTCGAGTGGAAGCTCGAACCCGCCGGGAAGTGCAGGCGCCTGCGCCACGGTCTGAGTGTAGGGCCTGACCGGCGCCCGGCGTACCCTGGCGCCGTGAAGCGCGCGGCGTGCCTGCTGGCGTTGGTCCTGCTCGCCGCCGGCTGCGGCGGCGGAGGCGGCCGGCTGTCGAAGAGCGCGTACCAGGCGAAGCTGCACGCGGCGTTCGTCACCGCGCTGGAAGCGGAGAGTGCCGCCCATCACGAAGGGACGGACCAGGTGAAGATCCTGAGAGCCGTCGCGGCGACCTACGCCGGGCTGGCGGCGGAGCTGAAACGCATCCGCGCGCCCGCCGCGGTCGAGACACTCCACGACGAGCTCGTCGCCGGCGCGTCGGCCCAGGCCAAGGCCCTGGACCGCCTCGTGACCAGGCTGGCGCACACCCCGCAGGCTGCGCGCACTCGCGTACTGGCCGAGTTCGACGCGAATGACATCCCGGGCGAGCGGCAGTTCGACAACGCGGTGGCCGCGCTCGAGGCGAAGGGCTACCGCTTCAGGCCGAGCGGAGGTACGTGAGCACCGCGAGCACGCGGCGGTGGTCGTCGGGGCTCGCGGGCAGGCGCAGCTTCGCGAAGATGCTCGTGACGTGCTTCTCGACGGCTCGCTCGGTGACGACGAGCGCGTCCGCGATCGCCTGATTCGAGCGGCCCTCCGCCATCAGCTCCAGCACCTCGCGCTCGCGAGGCGTCAGCTCGGCGACCGGGTCGTCGCGCCGCTGCCTGCCGACCAGCTGCGAGACGACCGCCGGATCGAGCGCGGAACCACCCTCCCCCACCCGCCGCACGGCCGCGACGAACGCGTCGATGTCGGCCACGCGGTCCTTGAGCAGGTAGCCCACGCCCTCGGCGCTCTCCGACAGGAGCTCGAGCGCATACGCGGTCTCGAGGTACTGCGACAGCACGAGCACGCCCGTCCCCGGGTACTTCGAGCGGATCTCGCGCGCCGCCTGCAGGCCTTCGTCGGTCTGCGTCGGCGGCATCCTGATGTCCACGATCGCCACCGCCGGGCTGTACGAGCGCACCTTCAGCAGCAGCTCGTCGGCGTTCCCGGCCTGGCCGACGACCTCGAAGCCGGCGTCCTCGAGCAGCCGCGCGATCCCCTCGCGGAGTAGAACGGAGTCCTCGGCCAGCACGACGCGCATCGACGGTTCGGCCGCAGTCTCGCCGCTTTCCGCCGCGCTCGCCAGCTCCGGCATCAGCCGCAGCGGCGGGAAGTCGGCTTCGAGCCCGTCGGCGACGAGCTGGTAGACCCGCTCTGGCGCATCGAGCCCGCGGAGCGTGACGACGCCGAGCTCGCGGAACTCATAGGTCGTCACGGACACGTCCTCGCAGGCCCGCTGCGTGACGAGGATCTGGCCGCCGTGGCCGGCTTCCGTGATCCGCGCCGCGCGGTGGACGTCAACGCCGTAGTAGCTGTCACCGCTCAACGCAGGCTCGCCCGTGTGGACGCCCATACGCACGCGGAAGCCGTGGGAACCGAGCTCGGCCTGCGCCTCGACGGCCGCACCCAGAGCGTCGCACGGGTCGACGAACACGTTCGAGGTCTCGTCGCCGAGCGTGTCGACGACGCGTCCTCCGCGGCTCTCGACCGCCCGCCGCAACACGTCGCGATGGCGGCCGAGCATGGCCGCGTACTCCGTCCCGAGCGCCTGGACCATCCCGGTCGAGCCCTCGATGTCCGTGAACAGGAGCGTGACCCGACCGCTCGGCAGCTGCGTCATCGCGGGCAAGGTATCTCGGCCCGGATGTGCGTGCCCCCGCCTGCCGGACTCCGGACATCGAGGGTGCCGTCGAGCGCCTCGACGCGGTCGACGAGCCCGCGAAGACCGGAGCCGCCCGCCGGATCCGCGCCGCCGACGCCGTCGTCGTCGACCTGGACCACGGCGTAGCCGTTCACCCGCGACACGCTGACGCGGGCGAGCGACGCCTGCGCGTACTTGCCGATGTTCGCGAGCGCCTCCGAGATGACGTAGAACGCCGCCGCCTCGACCGGCGCGGGCAGGCGCTCGTCCGGCATGTCGCCGACCTCGACGGGCAGCGGCGCACGCGTGACGAGGCTTTCGACGGCGGCCCCGAGACCGCGGTCGGTGAGCATCGCCGGGTGGATGCCGCGCGCGAGCTCGCGCAGTTCCGCGAGCGCGAGCGCGAGCTCGTCGCCGGCCGCGGTGAGGATGTCCCGGGCGCCGCCGGAGTCCGCCTCCAGCTTCGCCTGCGCCAGCCGCAGCGCGAGCGAGAGCGACACGAGCCGCTGCTGCGCGCCGTCGTGCAGGTTCCGTTCGAGCCGGCGCCGCTCGGCGTCCTGCGCCTCGACGAGCCGAGCGCGCGACGCTCGGATCTCCTGAAGATGCCGCTCGCGCTCGGTGACGTCGACCCCGCAGAGCAGGTACTTCGTCTGGTTGTCGAGCCCGGTCAGCGGGCGGCACGACCAGTCGACGAGCCGCCGCTCGCCGGCCTGGTTGACGAGCGCGGCCGGGAACTCGCGGATGTCCCGCGTCTCGACGGCACCGGCGAACTCGGCCCCCACGTCGCTCACGTCCTCCGGCGCGACGACGAGCTCCCAGAAGAGCCGGCCGCACGCGGTCGCGTCCCCGTGCCCGGTTGCCTCCTCGAACGCGGGGTTGACGCCTTCCCAGGCGATCCTCCCGTCGGCCTCGGCGACGAACAGCAGGTTCGGCGTCGCCCGAGCGACGACGCCGAGCAGATCGCGCTGCCGGACGATCTGCTGCCGGCTGCGCTCGCGCTCGGTCACGTCGAGTGCGGCGACGATGCGGCGATGCAGCCCCTGGCCGTCGACGATGTGGTTGAAGGTGCAGTCGAGGATCAGCTCGTCACCCTCGGTCGAGAGCCAGCGCGACTCGGTCTCCTCCGGCGGCGTCTCCGGGCCGACGCGCTCGAACGCCTCGCGTACGGCCGCGCGGTCGTCGGAATGGACGAAGACGTCCCAGAACTTCCGGCCCCAGACGCGCTCGTCGTCGGGCCGCCCGGTGATCCGCTCGGTGGTGTCGTTGAAGCGGATGATCCCGCCGCTCTCGTCGCAGAGCATGAGCACGATCGGGGCGGTGTTGACGACGGTGCGCGTGAACGTCTGCTCGTGCTGCACCTCCTGGAGACGCACGCCGAGCTCGCGCTCGAGTCGCCGCGAAAGCGTGATCTCGCGTGCGATCGAGACGATCTCGTCGTCGGAGCTCGGCACCATCCGGGCCTCGAAGACGCGCGTCTCGCCGGCCAGTTCGAGCTCGTACTCGGCGGTCTGCGTCGTGCCGGTCTCGAGCGCGGCCTCCGCGCACGCCATCAGCTCGTCGACGACGTCTTCGGGGAGGAACTCGCGGACGTTGCGGCCGATCAGCTCCTCGCGCGGCCGAACCAGCCCACGCGTGCTGCCGCGGATGTCGACGTACGTCCCGTCGCGCTTGAACCGGATCATCACGTCGGGCAGCGCGTCGAGGAGCGCGCGCATGCGTGCCTGGCTGCGCTCGAGCGCCTGGCGGCCACGATCCTTCTCCAACGCGATGCGGCACGCGGTCACGACCTCGGCGAGGAGCTCCGGCGTGTGGACGGCGACGGCCGCGTCGTGCTCGATGAAGCCGAGCGCACCGTGGTCGGAGTCGATCCGCGTCGCCTGCCTCCCGTTGCCGTCCGCAGGGAGCGGGTACGGGTTGCCGTGCACGTCCACGTACCCCTGCTCGACGGCGAGACCGAGACGCGCGGTCGGATCGCCGAGCGCGCGGCTGATCGCGTCCTGCGCTCCTTCCGAGCCCGGGTCGTCCGCATAGTCGAGCAGTCGCCGAAGGCCGAGCAACAGGCTCGTCTGCAGGAGGCCGGCGAGGAGCGCGAACGGCAGCGCGATCACGCCGACGAGCGCGACCACCCAGAGGACGCCGCCCGCCGTGTCGGAGCCGAAGCCGACGCCGAACCCGATTCCGATCGCGGCGACGGAAACGCCGCCGGTCAGGTAGACGGGCTTGAGCACGCGGCGCATCGCCGGCGTCGCGGCGCGCCAGCGGCGGACGGCGACGACGACCACGCCGAGGAAGAAGACGATCCCGACGATCCCGAAGAGCGCCTGGAGCGCGTCGTAGACGTGCGGCGAGTCGGAGACGAGGAAGCGGTTGTCCGGGCAGCTCTTGCAGCCGAAGCTGAACGAGCCCTGGAAGAACGTCGGCAGGAGGCCGGAGAGGATCGCGACCGGGAAGACGACGATCACGAACCAGCGCTCGAGCCGCGTCGTCGGGCGGCCGTTCGGGTAGAGCGCCACGATCAGGAGCAGGATCGCGATCGGCAGGCTCCCGAACGCCTCGCCGCTCGTGTAGAGGAGCGAGTCGTTCGCGGTCCAGAGCGGCGCGAAGAAGAGCCAGGCGATGCCGCCGAGAACGAGCAGCGGCCCCATGCCGTTGCCGGGCCGCCGCCACCAGGCGACGAGGCCGGCGGCGACGAAGGCGATTCCTGCGAAGGTGGTGACGAAGCCCCAGAGGACGGGCTTGTCCGTCTGCCGGCTCATGAAGGCCGACAGGAGGGCGAGCGAGACGAGGACGACCGTCAGCGGGCCGACGACGTGCCACGGGCGAAAGCCCCGGGACCGAGCGCGAAGGCCCCGGTGCCTGGGCGCGTTCACTCGAGGAGCGCGGTGATGCGGGCCCCGGACAGCTCGCCCTTCGGGACGAAGCCGCGGGCGCCGCTCTCCTCGACGAGCGGCCCGTAGTCGGAACCGTCGCGGCTGGAGACGAGCACGATGCTCGGGCCGGAGCCGTTCGTCGTCAGCCGGGAGGCGACCTGGAAGCCCGTCGTGTCGGGAAGTTGCACGTCGAGGAGCACGACGTCCGGGTGGAGCTGCTCGCACGCGGCGATCGCGGCCTCACCGTCAGCGGCCTCACCGAGGACGTCGAACCCCTCTGCCTCGAGCAGCGCGCGGGCGGTGGCCCGGAAGCTCGGGTGGTCGTCGACGATCAAGACGGTTGTCACGTTCTCATTGTCCCACTCGGCGGCCGAAAGCCGGATACGGCTAGCCACACTCTTCGCGAGACCGGCCGAACACGCTTTCTCCCGGCTCGGACGGACACGGTCCGGCGAGCGCCGGCCAAACGGCGGTGTCAGACACCGAATTTGTCAAAGCGAATGTGTGACAACTTCGTGACTTTTTGTCCACAGGTGTTCTTCCCTGCTCAGCGCCCGTTTGGTGTTCTCGCCGCGCGACGGAAGACGGCGGAGCCGGACACGTCGAGCGCGGACGGCGCGTTCTTCGGTGTCTGACACCGGGGCCTAGATGCCGAGGCGCTCGAGCATCGCCTCGTCGCGGCGCCAGCGGGGGCGCGCCTTGACGCGGAGCTCGAGGTAGACGCGGCGGCCGAGCAGCGCCTCGACCTCGGGCCGGGCGCGCATGCCGATCTCGCGCACCATGCTGCCTGCCCGGCCGACCACGATCTGCTTCTGCGACTCGGTCTCGACGTAGATGACGGCGCGCACCGTGCTCTCGACGATCTCCTCGACCTCGACGCTGATCGCGTGCGGCAGCTCGTCGCGCGTGAGCGCCAGCGCCTTCTCGCGCACGAGCTCGGCCACCTGGACGTCTTCCGCCTCGTCCGTTCGCGCGTCGGCCGGGAAGTACAGCGGCCCGTCGGGCAGCAGGTCGACGAGATCGCCCCGCAGCTCGTTGACGCCGTCTCCGGTCTTGGCGCTGACCGGGTGCAGCGCCTTGAAGTCGCCGAGCGCGGCGGCCGTGTTCATCTGCGTCGCGATGTGTCCGGGCTTGAGCCGGTCGACCTTGTTCAGCGCGATCACGACCGGCACGCCGAGCCCGAACACGCGCTGCGCGATGAAGCGGTCGCCGCCGCCGATCCGCTCGCGGCAGTCGAGCACGAACAGCACGGCCTCGATCTCCTCGAACGCCCGATCGACCGTCCGCTGCAGGTGCTCGGTGAGGAGGTCGCGCGGCCGCTGGAACCCGGGCAAATCTGCGAGCACGAGCTGATGCTCCGGCCCGTTCGCGATCCCGAAGATCCGTCGCCGTGTCGTCTGCGGCTTGTCGGAGACGATCGCGACCTTGCCGCCGGCGAGGGCGTTCACGAGCGAGGACTTGCCCACGTTGGGCCGGCCGGCGACGGCGACGAAGCCCGAACGCATCAGAAGAAGAGCTGGAAGACGGCGAGGGTCACGAGCGCGCCGAGCAGGCCGCCGTACACGACCTCGAGCGTCGAGTGGACGCCGGCCTCGATCCGGGTCTGGGCGACGAGCAGGGCCATGATGAACATGATCGACGAGACGAGGAATCGGTGCTCCTTCGGGCTGAGGATGTACGTCACCGCGACCCAGCCGGCGAACGCGACCGCGGCGTGGCCCGACGGAAGCCCGCCCCGCAGCGGCGTGCCGCGGCCGAGCCAGGCCTTCGTCGCGATCACGATCAGCACGGTCAGGACGAGGGCGATCAGCGTCACCTCGGTGGGTAGGTCGCGCAAGCGGTCGAGCACGCTCGACGCGGACGTCGCGAACGCGTGCGAGAAGACGAGGTAACCGACGGCGACAGCGTTGACGGCGGCGATCAGCACTGCGCCGGCGGCGATGTCCTTCGCGAGCTTGGCCAGCGGGTCGAACGACGTCGTCGAGAGGTCGATCGCCTGCTCGATCGCGGAGTTGATCATCTCGGCGACGAGCACGAAGGTGATCGCCAGGAGCAGCGCGATCAGCTCGAACCGGTTGACGCCCTTCCACACAGCAGCGACCAGGACGACGACCGCGAGCGCAAAGTGGATGCGCATGTTGCGGTGCGTGCGCAGGACATGGATCAGCCCTTCGATCGCATAGTTGAAGCTGTCGATCAGCGACACCGAGCGCCGCCGGCTCACGCGTAAACCTCCTCGCGCGCCTCCATCTCGGCTCCGTGGTCGTAGCCGAGCAGGTGCAGCAGCCCGTGCACGAGCGGCCCGCGCCACGCGGCGCCGGCCACCTGCGGGCAAAGCACGGCGTCGCCGAGCTGTCGAGGCACGCCGTAGGGAAGCTCGTCGCGACCATCGATCGGGAACGAGAGCACGTCGGTCGCCTCGTCGATCCCGAGGTGGTCGCGCTTCAGCTCCCTGATCTCGTCGGGCCCGACGAAGGCGATGCCGAGCTCGCCCTCGTCCACTCCTTCCCCGGCGAGGACTTGCCGGGCGAGCTCGACGGCCGCGCCCTCGTCGACCTCGACGCCGCTGCGGTTGGCGACCTCGATCTCGAGCACTGGCTCAGTGGCCGCGGTCGGCGCCGGTTTCCTCGCTGTGCAGGCGGTAGGCCTCCACGATGCGCTGGACGAGCTTGTGGCGGACGACGTCCTCGTGTCCGAAGCGGATGAACGCGATGCCCTCGATCGTGCCGAGGATGTCCTGGACGGACACGAGCCCGGAAGCCTGCTCACGCGGGAGATCGATCTGCGTGACGTCGCCGGTGACCACCACACGGGAGCCGAAGCCGAGGCGCGTCAGGAACATCTGCATCTGTTCGGGGCTCGTGTTCTGCGCCTCGTCGAGGATGATGAAGGAGTCGTTGAGCGTCCGGCCGCGCATGAACGCGAGCGGCGCGACCTCGATGGCGCCCTTTTCCATGTACGTCGTGAGCCGGTCGGCGTCGAGCATGTCGTAGAGCGCGTCGAAGAGCGGGCGCAGGTACGGGTCGACCTTCGCCAGCATGTCGCCGGGGAGGAAACCGAGCCGCTCGCCGGCCTCCACGGCGGGGCGCGTGAGGATGATGCGGCCGACCTCGCGCTCGGACAGGGCCCTGACCGCAAGAGCCATGGCCAGATAGGTCTTGCCCGTCCCGGCGGGGCCGATCGCGAACGTGACCGTATGGTCGCGGATCGCGTCGACGTAGAGCTTCTGGTTGACCGTCTTCGGGGCGATCTTCTTGCCGCGGTGACGCCAGATCACGTCCTCGAAGATCTCGCGGACGTCGTGCGCCTGGTCGATCGCGCCGATCACGGCGTCGACCGTGCCGGGGCCGATCTCGTGGCCGCCCTCGACCAGCTCGACGAGCTCGTCGACGACAGCGCGCGCCTCGGAGACGTGCTCCTGCTCGCCTTCGATCGTCAGCCGGTTGCCGCGTAGGAGGATCGTGCAGTCGAGCCGGTCGCGCAGCGCGTCGAGCACGCCGTCGCCGACGCCGGCGAGCTCGGCGGCGACGTCGTTGGAGACGGAAAGCACTTCCTGCACGGCTTCAGTGTAGGTCGGGCACCCGTCGATCCGGCCCAGGCGGCCGAGCAGCTTCTTTCACATTCGCGTCACAGACACGTGCGCATTTCCCGGTTACGCTTGCTGCGGGGAGGAGGCCGGGAGCACCTTGGAGCCGGCCGAAGGAGACATGGCCGTTCGAGACACGCAACTGTCCGTTCTGGCCGGTTCGGCCGGGTTCAGGCCAGCTTTTCGCGGACGAGCTGGCTGACCGCAGAGCCGTCGGCGCGACCCGCCACCTGCGGCATCACGTCCGCCATGACGCGGCCGAGGTCGCGCATGCTGGTCGCGCCGTTCTCGGCGATCGCGTCGTCGACGATCGACTCGAGCTCGTCCTCCGACAGCGGCTCGGGCATGAACTCCTCGAGCACGTCGAGCTCGTCCTCCTCCTTCTCCGCCTGCTCGTCGCGGCCTGCCGCCTCGTATGCCTCGATCGCCTCGATCCGTTTCTTGCGCTCGCGCTGGAGCACCTGCAGCTCCTCGTCGTCCGACAGCGGCCGCTGCAGCTCCTTCTCGGCGGAGCGGAGCGAGCTCAGGATCAGGCGCAGCGCGTCGCGCCGCGTGCCGTCGCGCTCCTTCATCGCGTCCTTCAGCTCGACCTCGATGCGCGCGATCAGCGTCATGCCGGCATCCGGTGGAACGCGCCGCCGAGGATGTGCCAGTGGAGGTGGAACACGGTCTGACCCGCGCCCGCGCCGACGAACACCATCAGCCGGTACTCGTCGAGCCCGGCGACCCGCGCTGTCTCCGCAACGAAATCGAGCATCCGCTTTCCCTCCTCCGCGTCCATCGTCGGGACGTCCCGGAAGGTTTCCAGATGACGCTCCGGGATGACGAGGAGATGCACGTCGGCCTTCGGGGCGATGTCCTCGATGGCGATGAACCCGTCGGCCTGGTGGACAACCGTCGCGGGCAGCTCGCCGCGGACGATCCTGCAGAAGATGCAGTCCGGATCAGAGGCGGGCTCAGGCAGCGAGGATCCCCTCCTCCGTGACCTTGGCGCCGCGCACGCGGACGAACTCGCCCACCGGCGCGTCGACGAGCCAGGGCGAGTAGTCGTCGCCGTACCCGAGCCCGGGCCGGTCGACGAGCACGCGATCCGGCCGGCCGATCTTCTCCCGCCAGCGCCGCAATGTCTGCTCCCGCGAGAGCGCGCGAAGCCTCGCGCTGCGCTCCTTCTTGACGGCCTTCGGCACCGGGTCGTGACCGGCCGTCCGCGTTCCGGGTCGCGGCGAATACGGGAAGACGTGCACCTTCGTGATACCGGCGGCGGCCACAATCTCGAACGTCCGGCGGAACGCGGCTTCGTCCTCCGTCGGGAAACCGACGATGACGTCCGTCGTCACGTTGAAGTCTCCGGCGAGCCCGACGCGTCGGAGATACGTCGATGCGCGATACCGGCGGCCCATGTCCCGGAGCACCTCGTCGTCGCCTGACTGCAGAGGCACGTGCAGGTGCCGCGACGCCACCGGCGTCTCACGCAGAGCCGCCAGCAGCTCCTCGTCGAGGTGGTTGACCTCGATCGACGAGAGCCGCAGCCGAGCCAGGCCCGGGACGGCGCCAGCCTCGCGGACGAGACGCGGCAGCCGGTAGCCCGCGTCGCGATCGCGGTAGCAGCCGAGATTGATCCCGGTGAGCACGACCTCGCGATGCCCCTGGGCCACGCGGCGACGCACCTCCGCCAGTACTGCGCCGGCAGGCCGGCTTCGAGACGCACCCCTGACGAGCGGGATGACGCAGAACGAGCACGAGAAGCTGCAGCCGTCCTGAACCTTCACGAACGCGCGCACGCGGTCGAGGCGGGCGTCGGCCTGGACGCAGCCGATCGCGCCGACGTCGCCGGCGACCGCCACCGGTGTCTCCTCGCTCGACCGTGCGATCACGACCACGTTCTCGGGCAGGCCGGCAAACGCGTCGCCGGCGAGATTCGCCCCGCAGCCGGTCACGTACACGCGCCCGTGCGTCCGCGCGAGCCGCGATGCAGCCTTGCGCGACTTGGAGATCGCCTCGTGCGTGACGCAGCAAGTGTTGAGCACCGCGACGTCGGCCCCGCCGGCGCGCTCCGTATGCCCGTGCGCGAGCAGCTGCTCGCGCACGGCCTGCGCGTCCGCGTGCGAGACCTTGCACCCGAGGAACCCGGCGGAGAACGTCGCCATCGCCCGCGGACCTTACTCGGTCACGACCTCCCAGAGGTCGGCCGCCCAGCCCTCGTCCTCGACGCGCCTCGATGCCCAGAAACGCGAGAGCTCGGGCCGGTTCGAGACGAGGTAGCCGGACGTGACGAGCCGGTCGCAGTCGAGCCGAGGGGCGACGTCCGCGACCGCGTCGAGCGAGATGTTGGCGACGGCGATCCGGGTCGCCGGCAGCGGATCGGTCGCAGCGTCGACCAGTTTCACGTCCACGTACACGCCGTTCGCCTCGGCGTTCCGCCGCGTCGCATCGATAGCGAGGGGATCGTTGTCGATCGCGCTCACCGGCGCGAACCCGAGCTTCGCCGCTGCGATCGCGAGAACCCCCGAGCCGCAGCCGACGTCCAGCAGCGAGCCGCGCGGCAGTCCGGCCAGCACCTCGAGGCACAGTCGCGTGGTCGCATGGGCGCCGGTGCCGAACGCCCGGCCGGGATCGATGACGACCGCGATCGGGCCGACGGGCGGCTCCTCCCACGGCGGGCCGACCCACAGCGGACCGACGGTGACGGGCTGGTGGAAGCGCCGCCACCCGTCCTCCCACCCGGCCTCGACGTCGGTGCCGCGAACCCCGCCGAAGGCGCTCCAGAGCCGCTCCTCCCCGGATGCGTCGGTGTAGGCGGCGAGCTGGACGTCCTCGGCGTCGTCGATCTCCTCGAACCCCTCGGGAAAGAGCTCGATCATCGTCGCGCGCGCCTCCTCGGCACGTCTGCGGGGAACGGTGATCGACACGCGCCGGAGCGGGCGCTCGTCCGTCACGTCAGCGGAACGCGCTCTTCAGCCGCTGGAAGAAGCCGCCTTCGGGCGCGTACGTCTGGTCGCCGGCGGACTCGGCGAAGTCCTCGAGCAGCTTGCGCTGGGCGTCGTCGAGCTGCCGAGGCACGACGACGTTCACCAGAATCCGATGGTCGCCGCGACCCGATCCGTGGAGGACGGGCATACCGCGCCGGCCGAGCACGTGCACCTCGCCCGGCTGCGTCCCGGGGGCGAACTCGATCTCCGTGTCGCCGTCGAGCGTGGGCACGGTGATGCATGCACCGAGCGCGGCTTCGGTCATCGTCAGGTCGACCTGGGAGAACACGTCGTCGCCGTCGCGTGCAAAGCGCTCGTCCGGCCTGACGTGGACGAGAACGTAGACGTCGCCTGCGTCGCCGCCGGGCGGCCCGGCGTGGCCCTCGCCGGTGATGCGGATCTGCTGGGCGCCGTGGATACCGGCGGGGACGTCGACGTCGAGCCGGCGCTCCTCGAGGATGCGCCCGCTGCCGCGGCACGCCTTGCAGGGCGACTCGATCACGCGGCCGGAGCCGTTGCAGCGCGGGCAGGCCTGCGTGCGGATGAACTCGCCGAAGACGGTGCGCGAGACCCGCTGCAGCCGGCCACTCCCGGCACAGTCGGAGCACTCGACCGGGCTCGTGCCGGGCTCGGCGCCGCTTCCCTCGCAACCCGGGCAGGGAACCGCTACCTCGTAGGAAACCTGCCGCTTGACGCCCTTCGCCGCTTCGAAGAGCTCGATCTCGATCTCGGCTCCGACGTCGGCCCCGCGTCGAGCGCGGCGGCCGCGTCCCCCGCCGAAGATGTCGTCGCCGAAGAACGCGGAGAAGAGGTCGTTCAGATTCCCGAAGTCGAAGTTCGGCGTGAAGCCGCCGCTGCGCAGTCCTTCGTGCCCGAAGCGGTCGTAGAATCTCCCGTTGCTCCGAGCTCGACAGGACCTCGTATGCCTCGACGACCTCCTTGAAACGCTCTTCGGCGTCGGGCGCGTCCGAGACGTCCGGGTGCACCTCGCGAGCGAGCGAGCGGAACGCGCGCTGGATCTCGTCGTCCGACGCGCCGCGCGCGACTCCGAGCACCTCGTAGTAATCACGCCGGGTCGTGGCCACGCGTCAAGGTTAACCCCGCCCCAGGCCGTGACACGGCCGCCAGGGGTCAGTTGTCGCCGAACAGATCTTCGGAGAAGCGGCTCAGCTCGCTCGCCGCAGCGCGGACCGAGCGGATCGCCTTCTCGTAGTCCATGCGGATCGGGCCGACAAGGGACACGGCGCCGAGCGTGCGGTTCGAGAGGCCGTACGCCGCACCGACGAGCGCGAGCTCGTGGAGGGCGGGATTGCTGATGTCGACGCCGACGCGCACGAACGGCCGCCGGCGAGGGTCGAGCGACTCGGCGAGGACGTCGAGGAGGGCACGGCGGCGCTCGAGGAGCTCGAGCAAGCCGCGGTAGGCCACGACCTCGTCGCTGCGGACGTCGTCGAGCAGGCCGGCGGCGCCGCCGACGAACAGCCGCTGCTCGTTGTGCCCGACGAGCTCGGTAAATGCTGGCTTCAGGCGTTCGACGAACTCCCGCTCGACCGGGCTGAGGCCGGGATCGTCGAGCCGCCGGCGCATGAGCTGCGTCCCGAGCTGGACACCGACGAGCTGCTCGTTCAGGTACTGACGTGCCCAGTTGGCGAGTCCGGGATCGACCGGCGCGTCGAACGTCGCCATGCGCTTCGTCACCGCACCGGCCGATGTGATCACGACCACCATGGCCACGTCGGGCTGCAACAGGAGCACCTCGACGTGCCGCACCGTCTCCGCCTGGAGCGGTGGCGCCGACACCAGCGCGAGCAGTCGCGTCGCCTGCGCGAGCATCTCGGTGGTCGCCTGGAGCGCGGCTTCGACCTCGCGCCTGGCTTCGGACAGGTCGAGTTCGAACGCGGCCGGCTGCGGCTCGAGCCGCTCGAGGAGCGTGCTCGCGTAGAACCGGTAGCCCTCGTCGGTCGGCACTCGGCCCGCCGACGTGTGCGGGTGCGTCAGCAGCCCGACCTGCTCGAGCTCCGCGAGCTCGTTGCGCACAGTCGACGGCGAGACGGTCATCCCGGCCCGCTCGACGAGGCCTTTCGACCCGACCGGCTGCCCTGTCGCGACGTATTCCTCGACGACCCGAACGATGATCTCGCGCTGACGCTCGGTGAGCTCGATCCGCATGTATGCAGGCACTTTACGCGAGCAGCTCTGCCGTGACGCCGCCCCCGAGCAGCCTGCCCCGGGCCGTGAGAGTCAGCGAGCCGTGGCTCCGCCGTTCGGCAAGACCGAGCGCGACCATCCGCTCCAGGGCAGGCTCGTCGAGCGCCGACTCGAGACCGGCGAGCGCGAGCGGCTCGTCGAGTCTCAGCCCGAGCATGACGCGCTCGCGCTGCTTCACGTCGGCCTCGAGCGGCTCCGGTTCCCGCGGCGGCCGCTCACCTGCCGCGAGCGACTCGACGTAGGCCGGCAGCTTGGGCGCGTTCTTCCACCTCGCGGCGCCGACGGTCGAGACGGCACCGATGCCGAGCCCGAGGTAGTCGCGACCGCGCCAGTAGGCGAGGTTGTGCCGGGAGCGAAGGTCGCGCCCGTCTGCGTCCTCGGGCCGCCGGCAGAAGTTCGCCGTCTCGTACCAGCGGTAGCCGGCGCCCTCGACCGTGTCGACGACCTGCTCGAAGTAGCCCTCCAGCGCGTCGCCCTGGCGAGCCAGCTCATCCCCGAAGGTATGTGTGAAGCGCGTCCCGGGCTTGGCCTCGAGCTCGTAGCAGGACAGGTGCTGCGGCTCGAGGGCGAGCGCCTCGGCCAGGTCGCGCGCGAGGTCGGCGGGGCTCTGGCCGGGAATGCCGTAGATGAGGTCGAGCGAAATATTGTCAATACTGGCATCACGAACATGATGCACGGCTCGTCGGACGTCGTCCGGACGCGCACGGCGCTCCAGCACGGAGAGCAGCGGCGCCCGGAACGACTGCGCGCCGATCGACACACGATTGACACCGTTTCGCGACAGAAGCGCGGCCAGCTCCGGCGTCACCGTCTCGGGGTTCGCCTCGACCGTGACCTCGGCTGCCGGTGGGAAGGCGCGCAGTAACCGCTCGAGCTCGGCCGGCTCGGTGAACGTCGGCGTCCCGCCTCCTAGGTAGATGGTCTCGAGGTCCTCGCCGAGCAGATCACGCTCGAGGTCGAGCTCGGCGAGGAGCGCGCCGACGTACGCAGCGTGCGAGCCTCGGCGGCCGACAACCGTGACGAAATCGCAGTACCCGCAATGGTGCGCGCAGAAGGGCAGGTGGACGTAGAGGTGCCTGACGCCCGTCACGACGCGTTCCTCCGCGGCCGGCGGACGAGCTCGCCGCCGCAGTTCGGACACACGTGGTCGAGCGACACGGCGCAGGCAACGCAGAACGTGCACTCGTACGAGCAGATCTCCGCGTCGCCGTCGGACGCCAGGGCCGCGCCACACCGTTCGCAGGCGGGCTTCAGCTCGAGCGCCACTACTTCCGCTCCAGGTTGAGGACGGCGAGGAAGGCCTCCTGCGGCACTTCGACTCCGCCGACCTGCTTCATGCGCTTCTTGCCCTTCTTCTGCTTCTCCAGCAGCTTCCGCTTTCGTGAGATGTCGCCGCCGTAGCACTTGGCGAGCACGTCCTTCCGCTTTGCCTTCACCGTCTCGCGCGCGATGACGCGCGAGCCGATCGCCGCCTGGATCGCCACGTCGAACATCTGGCGGGGGATCTCCTCGCGCAGCCGCTCGACGAGCTGCTTGCCTCGTTCGTAGGCCGCGTCGCGGTGGACGATCAGCGAGAGCGCGTCGACCAGCTCGCCGCCAACGAGGACGTCGACCCGGGTCAGGTTGCCTTCGCGGAAGCCGATCAGGTCATAGTCGAAGCTCGCGTAGCCACGCGTGCGCGACTTCAGCTGGTCGTAGAAGTCGAGGACGATCTCGCCGAGCGGCAGCTCGTATGCGAGCAGGACGCGCTGCTCGGACAGGTACTCCATGTGGTCGAACCGGCCGCGGCGCTCGTTGCAGAGCCCCATCACGTCGCCGACGAAGTCCTTCGGGACGATCACCTGGGCCTTCACGTACGGCTCCTCGATCAACTCGTACTCGCGCGGCATCTCGGCCGGGTTGTGCACCTCGACCTGCTCGCCGCCCTGGAGCGTCACCCGGTAGGCCACGTTCGGCGCGGTGACGAGGAGATCGAGGTCGAACTCGCGCTCGAGCCGCTCGCGGACGATCTCCATGTGCAGGAGCCCGAGGAACCCGCACCGGAAGCCGAAGCCGAGCGCCTGCGAGGTCTCCGGCTCGTAGAAGAGAGCGGCGTCGTTCAGCTTCAGGCGCTCGAGCGCATCGCGCAGCTCCGGGTACTCGTCCGAGTCGGTCGGAAAGAGACCCGCGAACACCATCGGCTTGACGTCCTTGTAACCCGGCAGCGGCTCGGCGGCCGGTCGCCGGAGCGACGTGACCGTGTCGCCGACGCGCAGGCGGCTGACGTCCTTCAGTCCCGTGATCACGTACCCGACCTCGCCGGCTCCGAGCGTCGCGCTCGCCGTCATCGTCGGCGTGAGGAACCCCAGCTCCTCTGCCTCGAACTCCGTCCCCTGCGCCATCGCCTTGACCGGCTCGCCGCGCTTGAACGCCCCGTCGACGACGCGGACGAACGCGACGACGCCGCGGTACTGGTCGTAGGACGAGTCGAAGATCAACGCGCGGGCCGGCGCGTCGGCGTCGCCCGACGGAGGCGGGATCCGGTCGACGATCGCGTCGAGCACCTCCCCCACACCGTCGCCGGTCTTGGCCGAGATTCTCAGCACGCGCTCGGGTTGCTCACCGACGAGCTCGGCAATCTCGGCCGCAACGTCGTCGGCCCTCGCCTGCGGCAGGTCGATCTTGTTCACCGCCGGGACGATCTCGAGGTCGTTCTCGATCGCCAGATACGCGTTCGCGAGCGTCTGCGCCTCGATGCCCTGCGAGGCGTCGACGAGGAGCAGCGCCCCTTCGCAGGCGGCCAGCGACCGAGACACCTCGTAGGTGAAGTCGACGTGCCCGGGCGTGTCGATCAGGTTCAGCTCGTGCCCTTTCCACATCACGCGCACGGCCTGCGCCTTGATCGTGATGCCACGTTCGCGCTCGAGGTCCATCGAGTCGAGCAACTGGTCGCGCATCTCGCGGCCGGACACCGTGTCGGTCAGCTCGAGGATGCGATCGGCGAGCGTCGACTTGCCGTGGTCGATGTGCGCGATGATCGAGAAGTTGCGGATCCGGCTCTGCTCCATGGCGCGCTCGACGTTACCGGTCGCCGCCGCCGACCGAGAGCAGCGGCCTGAGCTCGCGCACGCCGAGGAGCAGGCACACGCCGAGGTAGGTCGCGGCGCCGGCGACGAGCGCGACGAGGAGCGAGACGATCTCCGCGCCGACCGCCCTGCCGAGCGCGGAGTCGAGAGCCGCCCACACCTCATGTGAGACGACGGCAAGCGCGGCCGATGCGACCAGCACGAGCACCGTCGAACGGGTGGTCTCCCTGAGCTCGATACGGCCGATCCGCCGTCGCAGGAACCAGAGGAGCGCAACCGTCCCGGCGATGTTCACCACCGAGGTCGACAGTGGGATGCCCCAGGTGCCGAAGCGGTAGAAGACCGCGTCGAGCACGGCGTTGAGCCCGAGGTTGAGGAGCGCGACGGTCGTCGGCACCCACGGCGACTGCAGGCTGAAGAACGAGCGGTTGAGCATCAGCATGTAGCCGTTGAACGTGAGGCCGAGCGCGAACGCGGCGAGGCACTGCGCGACGACCTTCGTCTGGTCGGGCGTGAACGCGCCGTGCTGGTAGATGAGCCGGACGAGCGGGGTCGCGAGGGCTGCCGTCGCCGCGCTGGCCGGGAAGAGCAGGAAGCCGATCAGGCGCAGACCGCTCGCCGACGTCGTCCGAAATGCAGGCATGTCGTTGCGTGCCGCCAGGCGCGCCAGGGTCGGAAAGAGAATCGTGGCGACCGCGACGGAGAAGATCCCCTGCGGGAGCATGTAGATGCGGAACGCCTTGTCGATCGCCGTCGGCGCCTGCTCGGGATCGATCAGACGCGAGGCGAAGAGCGAGTCGACGATCGCGTTGAAGTTGATCAGGCCGAGCCCGAGGGTCACCGGGACCATGAGGACGAACACCTGCTTCACGGCCGGGTCGCGCCAGTCGACCACGACCCGGAGCCGCCCGTCGAGCCCGCGCAACCAGGGAACCGGGAGCAATACCTGGATCACCGTCCCGATCAGGATCGAGACGGCGTACACGTAGAGCTTCGTGTCGATCGAGTTCGCTCGCGGGACGCCGATCACGAGCCCGGCGATGATCGCGATGTTCCACGCGATCGGCGCGAGCGCCGGCACGGTGAACTCGTCGTAGCTGTTGAGGATCCCGACGATCACCCCCGACACGCCGAGGAGCACGACGGTCGGGAAGAGGATGCGCGTGAGCGTGACCGCGAGCTCCTTGTCGCCGCCGGGATTGCCGAACGGGGCGATGATCAGCGGCGCGAAGAGGATGCAGAGCGCCGTCAGTGCGCCTAGCCCGAGGAGCATCAGGAAGAAGACCGACGACGCGACACGCCAGGCGCGCTTGCGGTCGCCCTTCTCGAGTAGCTCGGTGAAGACCGGCACGAACGCGGACGACAGGGCCGCGTCGGCGACGAGCGCACGGATCAGGTTCGGGACCTGGTACGCAACCGTGAAGGCGTTGATCCGGCCCTTCGTGCCGAAGTAGTAGGCGGCGACGACCTCGCGAACGAGTCCGAGAATCCGCGACGCGCCCGTCGCGGCTCCGAAGATCGCGGTCGAGCGGACGAGCCGCTTGCGGTGGTGCTCCGCAGCTTCGCCCCGGCCGCCGCCCCGTGATGCCTTCGATGTCACCACGGCCGGATCACCGTGGAAGAGCATAGGGCTGCGGCCGGTTTGCTACGATCGTCTCTGCCCGCGGTAGCGCGGGCGTTTTCACGCCTCGAGAAGGAACGAATGCCGAACATCCGCCAGCAGAAGAAGCGCGTCCGCAGTGCCGCCCGCCAGCGGCTCGAGAACCTGCGCTACCGCTCGACGGTCAAGACGCTCACCCGGCGTCTCCGTGAGGCGGTCGAGGATGGCGACGCGGAGAAGGTCGCCTCCGAGTACGCCGCGCTCGTCCGTTACATCGACCGGGCAGCGAGCTGCGGTGCCCTGCACCGGAACACGGCGGCGCGGAAGAAGGCGCAGGCTGCCAGCCTCGTCGCCGGTGACCGCGCGAACGCCTAGCGCCTCGCGGCCGCAGTAGGCCGACCCGCACCGGCGCGCGTCTTCGTGATCTCGACGAGCGTCCGCTCGAGCTCGAGGTCGTCAGGGAGCCTCGATCCGCCCTTGACCGCCGCGTCCAGGTCGGCGAGCTTCGTGACGGCCGCGTCCAGCTCGGCACCGCTGAACGCCTCGGCCTGGGCGTAGGCCTTCCGCACCGGGTACTCCTTCTTGCGAAGCCGCTTCGCTGCCTCGGCGACGGGCACGCCGTCGCGCGCGAAGCCGGCGCAGGCGCGTACGAGCGCGACGTGGTCGGCCAGCTGCCAGACGAGGCCGCTCACCGTCTTGTCGCCGCGAGTCAGGACTCGCTCGCAGGCTACGAGCACGCCCGCCGGGTCGCGCCGGCCCCACGCGTCGGTGAGCGTCCACGGCGGCGTCTCGGCGCGCCCGGCGACGAGCGCCTCGACGTCGGACTCCCGGATCTCGTCTCCGCCTGCCCAGGTGGCCAGCTTGTCGACCTCGCTCGACAGGTCGAAGAGATCGTCGCCGACGAGATCGACGAGCAGACGGCACGCCTCCGGCTGCGCCTTCGCGCCCGCACGGGAGAACTGCTCGGCGACCCAGGCGGACAGGTTGCGACGCGGCGTGTCGTAGACGAGGACGTCGGCGTCCTTTCCGCACGACTTGACGAGCGGCGACTCCTTCTTCAACTCGTCGCCGACGAGGGCGAGCACCGTTTCCGGCGTGGGCGACTTCAGATAGGCGGCGATCGCCTTCGCGTCGTCGGCCTTCCAGCGGTCGACGCCCTCGACCACGACGAGCCGACCGCCGCCGCCGAACAGCCCGAGAGCGTTGCAGGCAGCGACGGCGTCCTCGCCGGTCGCATCGGTTGCGAAAAGCCGTTCGACCGCGTCCGGATCGAAGTGCGACCGCAGCCGCTCGACCGCGCGCGCGACCTTGGGCCGGTCGGTACCGGAGATGAGGTAGACGGGTTTCAGGCTCTGCTCCGGCATCGCCTCCAAGCATAGGTTCCGGCCAGGGCGGCGCAGACGCCGATCAGGGCAGCGGCCCAGCCGGACGTGATCTGGGCGAACGGAAGGCCGCCGATCAGCCTGGCGCAGAACGCGAGGTATGCCGCGCACCAACCGGCGAGCCATGTCAGGGCGGCCGCAGCGGACGGCGCGATCGGATGGACGGCCGCGGCCGTGAGAGCGAGGCCCAGCATCGGCCCGACCACGGGCGCGGCGAGCGCGTTGGCGGGAACGGCGAGCAGCGGGACGGCATGGAACTGAAGCCAGAGGATCGGCGCGGTTGCGAGACCGCAGGCCGTCGAGATTGCGAGGAACCCCGCCGCCTGCTGCGGGAACGGATAGCCCTCGAGCGCCCTGCCGAGCCGCGGCGCGAGCAGGAAGATCGCGGTCACGGCTGCGAACGACAGCTGAAACCCGGCGTCCAGCAGCGTGTACGGGTTCCAGGCGAGCAGCACCAGAGCTCCGACAAGCAGGAACCACCAGCGATCACGCTCGCGGGCGAGCAGCCAGGAGATCGAGCCGAGCGCTCCTGCGATTCCGGCCCTGACGACCGACGGTTGCGCCCCGACGGCGAGCACGTACGCTCCGATCGCGGCCAACGCTCCGAGCTCGCCGAGGAGGCGCGGAATGCCCGCGAGCCAGGCGAGGAGCAGCGCGCCGCCGGCCACGAGGGCGACGTTCTGACCCGACACGGCGAGTAGATGGTTTAGAGTGTCCTACATGAGACTTGACGGATACATCCGGGTGTCCCGCGTGGCAGGCCGTGCGGGCGAAGGCTTCATCTCTCCGAAGCTCCAGCGAGACACGATCACCGCGTACGCGAAAGCGCGCGGCGCCACGATCGCGGAGTGGCACGAGGATCTCGACGTGTCCGGCGGCACGCTCCAGCGCGAGGGCCTCGACCGGGCGCTCCAGCGGTGCCGCGACGGTGAGACGGACGGGATCATCGCCGCGAAACTCGACAGGCTCGCCCGCTCCCTCTCCGGGCTCGCACACTTGGTCTCTCAAGCAAAGGACGAAGGCTGGACGCTGGTTGCGGTCGACCACGGCCTCGACCTGAAGACGCCCGGCGGCGCGCTCGTCGGGAACATCCTCGGCGCCGTCGCGGAATGGGAACTCGACCAGCGGCGCGCGGGCTGGCAACTCGCACAGGCCGAGGCGGTCGGGCGTGGGATTCACGTCGCGAGTCGGACGCCTACCGGCTACCGGAAGCGCGAAGACAGACGCCTCGAGCCCGACCTCGCAGCCGCTCACGTCGTCAGAGAGCTTTTCCAGCGCCGTGCGCGCGGTGAGGGTTGGACGGCGCTCGCGCGGTTCCTCGACTCGTCCGGCGTGCGCGGGCCGTACGGAAACGGCGCCTGGACGCCTTCGGCGGTTGCCAAGATCATCCGAAACCCCGTCTACCTGGGGCAGGCGCGGAGCGGCGGCACGGTGAACGACGGCGCGCACGAGCCGCTCGTGCCGCGTGCCGAATGGGAGGCAGCGCAGGGCTCGCGTCACGTCTCTACCCCACGCGCTGGCGACGGGTTGCTGCTCGCCGGGCTCGTCCGCTGCGCCGGCTGCCGGTACCTCATGAAGCCGGACTCGATGCGTGGCCGGAACGGGGAACGCCTCGGGCTGTACCGCTGCCGCGGCCGCCACTCGGCCGGGAAGTGCCCCGCGCCCTCAAGCGTGCTCGCCCGCGTGCTCGATCCCCACGTCGAAGCGCTCTTCCTCGACGCGGTTGGTCCGAACGGGCCGCTTGCCGAGGCGATGGACGCGAGCGTGGCCGTTGACGCGGCGCTCCGCGAGGTCGAAGCCGCCGAACACGAGCTCGACGTGTTCTTGTCAGACACGGCGCTCCGCGAGACGGTCGGAGAAGCGAGGTACCAGCGCGCCGCCGAACTCCGCGCCGCCGCGGTCGACGCGGCGCAGGAGAAGCTCTCTGAGGCACGCCAGCACAACTCGCTGAGCGCAGCCGTCCCGCTCACGCCGGGCGGACTTACGGACGCATGGCCAGGGCTGACGGTCTCGGAAAAGCGCACGCTACTGACGTCCTCCCTCGACGCTGTCTTCGTCCGTCGCACAGGCGCGAACGTCCCTGTCGGCACTCGCGCGCTCGTGCTCTGGCGCGGCGAAGCGCCCGAGGGCCTGCCCCGCCGTGGCTATCGCGTCCCGCTCGCCTCGTTCCCGTTCCCGGATGAGAGCCCAGCGGACGTCGGGGTGGCGGCCGCGTAGCACTCTCAGCCACGCCGCCTCGAGCGCCGATCGCGCCTGCGGAGTCACGCCCGCTGCTCCCGGATATCGCGGTGGACGGCGTAGAGCCGATACGCCTCCCGTAACTCGTCGCGGGTCGCCCGCGTCCTCGCCCCGGTCGCCAGGTCGCGCCACCAAGCATTGAAGAGCGCCGGCCGCTTCGGCTTGTACTTCCGTCGAGGAAGCACAACGGGCCGCCCCTGCTCGTGCCAGGGATTCGCCTCGACCGTCGACAGGTCCCTCACGCCGCTTCCTCGAGCCCGTCGAGCCGGTCGAGAACGTCCTCGAGCTGCTCCCGGAGCGAGTCAAACGCACGCGCTCGGCGAAGCCACCTGCGGAGCCGCAGCTCGTCCTCGAAGCTGTCCGCCTGGACGAGGATCACCGGGAACTCCTCGAGCTCCATCCGGATGACGAGGGCTGGCGCGTTCACACGATCGCCCCGTCATCCAGAAGAAGATGGAGAGCGCGGGCTCGCGCGTCGACTTCGGCGAGGGCCTCGGCGACAGCCTCGTCCTCGTCGACGCCGAACGCCTTCAGGTCGTGGACGAGTTGGCCCGCGGTCGGCGAGAGAATGTTGTCGATCGTCTCGAGGTGCCCGGCCGCCCGTTCGAGAATGAACGCGCCATACGTGTCCGCGTCCGTGAGGCGACGTAGGCGACCGACGTCCTCCGCGAGCGCACGGAGGCGGTCCTGCAGCGCCGTCATGCCGCACCCCGGAGGGCGCAGCGAATTACGTCATCGTCGTCAGGGTCTTGCGGAGGTTTTCGGCCAGGCGACCGGGAGCGGCACGACGAGGCGCGACGGCGCCCTCGAGGATGCCGCGGCTGCGTGCGGCGGACGACCTGACAGACCATCGGCCGCGCCTGCGGGCCGGGCCTGTAGATACCGGCCTCGCGCTCCCACGCGCCGATCCGCTGCGCGTGCCTTCGTGCGGCTTCGCCGGTCTTTCCCAGATCCAGCGCGTGACGCATCCCCCAGGACACCTGTCGGGGAGGCTCCGGGACGGCGAACACCACGACGTCCGCGCGCAACTCCGCGAGGGCCTCGGCCTCAGTCAGATCAGAAGGAATGTCACCGTCTCCATATGCACGACGAAGCCTAAATGCCGGGGTGGACAGACCCCCTAACGCCAAGCGCCCCTTTACGGGGCGCGGGCGGCATATGGATGCGGCTGGTGCCGCGGTGGTGACGGTTCTACTCTACGGGCGAGGCAGGATGGCGGTGCCTCCGATCGCGTCATGGAGTTTGCCGCTGTAGGGTCACGGATGATGGGAGAGAAACTTGGAAAGGCATCCGTTCAATACGGCGACCTGCGCGGCACCGTCTCTATCGATCGGCCAGACCAAGAGGACACGCTTTACGAGTTGGCGGGCCTCTCGCGCGAAGAGTGGTTCATCGTTGCCTATGAGATCTACGGCACGTACGAAGCGAGCGGCGCTTACATCTGGGCGATTCCGACCGAGCGGGCGAAGTACGACTATTGGGAAGCTCAGGCAGCCGAAGGGCTCAAGAGCGTACGGGCAAACCGCTTCAGGTTTGAAGCCGAGAGTGACGAGGCCGCGCTAACACTTCTGAAACTGAACAAGCGGTGGAGTATCAAAGCGAGTTGGAAAGCGTTCGAGGACCTAAATCTCGACCTTGAACGCTCCGACGACGACTGATCGCCGCGACCTACCAGGCAAGCATGAACGGCTCCGCCGCAGGCTCAGCGGTCGCGGCGCGCTCTCGCGCCATCGCGGCCGCGCATGCGGCATCGATCGGCCTTGAGGAGGCCAGCGACTCGATCTTCCACCCGTAGACGGCGGGTTTCGCTGCTACCGCCTCGATGTGCGCGGCGAAGACGGGGTCGCCGTCGTGCGCGATCGTGCCTTCCGTCGCGGCCGCATAGAGGTGCGCCCACGCGTCTTTCATCGCCGCCCCTTGCTGCGTGAACTCGGCGCAGACGTGGCCGAGGTCGGCCAGTTGGGCGAGGAAGGCGTCGAAGAACCGCGGATCGGCGACGACCTCCTGGATCGTGTACCGGTGCCCGAGCGTGCCGTGGATGAACTCGGCCACCTCGCGGTTGTCGATCCGGCCGCCCTGGTGGAGGACGTGATGGGGCGCGGCGGCACGCGCCGACCAGACTCGCGCCTGAAGCAGAATCCGGTCGTCGGGAAGCCTCAGCGCCCAGCAGACCGCGGTCGTGTCGTACTTCAGCGCGGCGTCGACCGCGACCCAGCAGTCAGCGCCCTGCTCGGGCCGCTCAGCGGTAGCGAGCCGTGGCCAGACGCCGGCGGGGAGCCACTGCTCCTCCGCGGTCGTCCACTGGTTCGCGTGGTAGCGGCGGAACGCGAACTCGCCCACCGTCGACGCCCACTGAGCGCCCAAGGCGGCCGTCGTGATCCAAGGCGCCGGGTTCGCACGCTTCACCGTTCGCATGTCGGAGACGTCCTGCCCTTCCGGGACGGTCCACTCGAGCATCGCCAGGTCAGGCGCCCGGGTCTCGGTCATGAACCCTCGGCGGGTCACCTTCGGCGCGCCTAGCGCCTTCTCGCGCAACTGGCCGAGCACCGAACGCGTGTCATGGCCCGCGGTGGAGATCGTGACCAGCCTCGAGCCGAGCGTCTTCACCTGCGCCGTCTTCAACGCGACATACACGGATGCGTCACGGTGCGCGTGCAGCTCGTCCACGATCGCCAACGTCGGCGACAAGCCCTGCAGCCGGCCCGCGTCGGCCGCCAACACACGCAGATGACGGTCGAACTCCTTGAACCGCTCCGGATCGGGACAGTGGCGAATCTCCAGGTGCCGGGCGAGCAGGTTCGGATGGTCGAGCTCACGCACAAACCTCGCCGCAGCCTCGAACAGGATGCGCGCCTGATCCCTCGACGACGCGGCGCAATACACGGCCGCCCTCTCGGTCGTCAACAGGTGGTAGACCGCGATCGCGGCCATGAGCGTCGTCTTCCCCTGCCCGCGCGGCAACAGAATCAGCGTCTCGGGCGGCCCCTCCAACGCCACCTTCGCGATCCGCTTCTGGAACGGCTCCGGAGTGAACCCGATCCGCTGGCAAAACGCGGTGAAACTCATCTCAGCCATTTTTTTTGCTCAGCGACCTGCGGGGTAGCCGGGGGGTCGTTGCCTCGAACGAAAACAGCCCCCCGTCAAACCGTGCGCCGGCTTTCGAGTTGCAGCTCGCGTGCTCGGCGTGCAGGTTCTCGCGGACGAGCGGTCCGCCGTGCGCGCGTGCGATGACGTGGCCGAGGACGAGCGGGTCGTGGTCGCTGCCGGGTTTCCCGCATCGCCAGCAGCGGCACTCCTCGGCGAGGACTTGTGCGCGGAGGCGACGATCCGGTCGGCCGCGTGGCGGCAGCCGGTGCGATGGGCAGCGCGAGCAATCCGATAGCTGGCCGCAGACGGTGCAGACCTTGAGGATGCGGGCGGTCACTGGCTTAGCGGGCCGGGATCGAGTTGCCGTCGTTCGTTCTCGTTCCCGGCCCTACTCGCACGCATCCGCTTCAGGAGACCTATCGCTGCATCGTTAGCAATTGGATCAGGGCGACGCCGGCGTGTTGGAGTGCCTTGTTGTAGTCGATGTTCTTGCCTGAGAACGCGATCAGTTCTTGGCCGTCGAGTTCGAGTTGCCAGGCGTTGCCGTTCTTGCGGAGTTGGAGTTGCTGTCCGCGTGCTGTGAACACGACTATCGGGTCGGCGTTGGGGTCTTGCAGCTTTTGGCGGTTCTCGTATTCGGTTTGGAGTGCTTCGGCTTCGAGGATGTGGTTGAAGCGTTCGCGCGGAGTCAGCGTGTAGCCGCTTAGTTCGATCTTTGCTGTGGCCGTGTCGCTCATCAGCGGTGTCGGAGGGCGAAGACCTTGGGTGCCGGGACTGGTTGGGCGAGCGCGTGCTTGGCTTGGCGCTTGCGGTACGCCTGGTCGGCGATCGCGGTTCGGCATTGGAGCTCGTACAGGGTGAGGCTGGGTCGCTTGGCGACGTGCCGCGTCCTGGTGACGGCATAGCTTTCACCCGTCGTTTGGCGGCGCCAGGCGACGTCGTTGTAGCCGTCAGGGTGGTGGCGTTCGCAGGGTGGCATGCCGGCGCCGTGCCCGGTGCAGACGGCTGTGCGGTCGATGTTCACTTTCGGCCGCGTTTCGGCAGCATGTTCTCGCCGGTTTCGCCGCTGAGTTCGGCGAGTCGGACGGCGGAATAGGCGAGCGCCCGTGTCACGGCCTGCTCCGTCTCTTTGAGTTCGTCGCGGCGGAGTTGAACGAGGCGCGGGTCCTCCGGTGTCCACCCTTTCGCGGTCGGCTGGTCGAGCTGCTCGAGCCGCCGGGCGACGCTGGCTTGTTCCTCGCGGAGCGCCGCGTAGTGTGCGCGTTCGCGTTCCTCTTCGCTGATCTGCAAGGTCTTGGCGTAGCGGAGCCCGGTCTCGTTGTCTCTCGCCCAGTAGTAGGCGGCGAGTTCGCCGTTGTCCCAGGTTTCCGTGCGGATTGGCATATGTGTCCTTCCTAGAAGCTCGGCGCGGTCAGGCCTTTGACGAGGCCGACGCCTTCGGGTCGACGGGACACGCCGAGCGTGACGTACGCGAAAATCAGCCAGCGGAAGGTCAAGTTGGTCCCCGCTGACGGGCCTTGGCGCTGGAACTCGACGGTCGGCTCCGGGTCGGCGACGAGCGGAACGGCCGCCCGGTTCAGGATGAGCAGCCAGTCCTCGCTTCCGCCGCCGAGCGTGACCGGTGCGGCCGGTGAGACGATCACGTTCCCGCGTACCGGGCCGGGCAGTACGTTCTCGACGGGTAGCCCGAGCGTCGCGGTGAGCGACTGCAAGCCGGCGTACCGTCGATTACCCATCGCGATCAGGTCAGGTGTCGAGCCGAGGTTGTCGGTGACCGTGGAGAACTGCGCGGCGATCTTCGCGGTCTGGTTCGCGAGCGTTTGTCCGGCGACGGTCGAGCTCGAGCTGCCGCTCATCACCGCGAACCCGGTCAACTCGCCGCCGCTACCGGCACCCGCCCAAATCTGCTGCTCCAACCTGGCGCCGAAGGCGCGACCCAGCTCCTCGCCGATGACCCGGTCGAACCAGCCGCCGCTGCGGGACTGGCTCTGTGCGGAGAAGTCCGCAAACGACCCGACCGTCTGCAGCGCGTCGGTGGTCGAATCGACAACAACGTCCGCGGAGGCGGTGAGCGCGACGTTCTGCGCGCTCTGGTTCGTCACGGTCGCGGCAGTCGTGACCTTCGCCCAGGCGGCGTTCATGCCGACAGGCGGCAACGGCAACCTTTCGAGCGCCAAGCTCAACGGCGCCGTCTGGTGAATCCCGTAGGCGACGGCTTCCGCGACCCAAGGCGGCAGCTTGCTAGGAATCAAGCCGCCCAAGGTGCCTGTGGCGACCGCGTACCGCTCCGAGCCGGCGCCCCGGCTGAGCCTGTCGCGGGCTTGGTGGTCAGGGATCGGCAGCGTCTGCCTCGCCTGGTCCATCACCCACGAGTGCTCGGAGCCCTCACCGTAGACGGGCCGATCGCGGACGCTGACGTGTCGGCCGGCAGCCTCGATCATGGCCGGGCTCAGGGTCCGGCGCGGTTTGACTCGCGGGCTCATAGGTTCTCCTTGTGAGGGTCGGACCGGAGCCACTGGTCGAGCTCGTCGGCGTCGACGCGGATCGGTGAGCGCGGCCCGTCGCCGAGTTTCATGGCCGGGAGCTGTCCTTCCGCGACGCGGCGATAGACGGACCAGCGCGACACCTGGAGCCGGTCGGCGACCTGCTCGACGGTCAGCAGCTTTGGCGGTGCCGTGGCGCTCATAAGCAATACTTATATCTGATAGGTCGGACGATGCCGTTTCGCTTATGCTTGCGGCGTGGCCAGGACGTGCTCGAGCGTCACCGTCTCCTGTGGCGATTGCGGCGGCCGGTTCGAGTTGTCAGTCCGGAACGAGTACGCGGCGCGTCGGCGAGGCGCGGAGCCCCGCTGCCGAGAATGCCGAACCTCGCGAACGGTCGACCCGAGGCTCGTCGCTCAGATGCGGCGATGGTGGCTCGCCCGCTTCACGCTCGCCGAACTCCGGTCCTGGCCGCCGATCTAGGCGCCAAACTGCCTGTCAGTGCGATGGGCCGTGACAGGCGACAGAACCGGTCGGGTTTGGAGTTACCGGCCTTCAGTCGATCGCCTTGAAGCCCCAGGCGGCGAGCGATGGAGAGCGACAGCCAAAGACGGATCACTGGCATGCATCCACCGGTGCGAAAAGGGCACGTACTGGGACGACGAAGTCGACCGTCTGCGCGTCGCGATTGAGATCGCGAGTCGGCCGGAAGTCAGAGCAGCGTCGACGATCTGCCGGTTACTCGACGTGGCAGAGTCGGAGCCTACGGCCGGGGACTTTCCGGCGCCTGGTGCGTTGTTCGCAATCTGGGAATGGGCGGACCTCTCGCTCGACGACTACATCCAGTGCCCGCGTGACGATGACCCGCGACTGGTCGCCGAAGCCGTTCGCGAGAACGTCGCCGCGGCGCTCCGCGTGCTTCACGACCTTGAGCTGATCCATTGCGACATCGCTCCGAACAACATCCTTCGGATTGACGGCTGTTGGAAGTTGGCGGACCTCGACTCATGCGTGAAGCGTGGAGAGCCTGCGCGGCGCCACACACTCACAGTCCGATACATGCATCCGGACCGTCGCGGCGGTGAGATTCCGCTCGCCCGCGACGACTTCGACAACTACGCGCTTGACCAGATACTTGATCGCTTGCTCGAGCTATAGGTCTCTCCTCCCCCCGAAGGGGCCTTGCCTCTGCCTCCCGACCCTGCAGGGAGGCGACATAGCTTCGGGTGCCAGCGTCACGCTTCACGATTCCCCCGCTCGATCTGGGACGTCTGTTGGGGCCGCTCGCGTTCGCGTCTTGCCGAGGCTGCCAGACTGCTCTACGGGGCAGACCGTCGGAACGTGAGCGTATTCGGGTTTGGTCGACGTCGCCTTCCACGTGGCCGGCTCTTGCCGAAGTTGTCCCGGTGGGCGATCCCCGTTAGGCATCGCCTCCAGTAGTTAGGACACTTGCAACTCTCTGAGCAAGTGGTACAGCCCCGAGGCTCGGAAGCGGTCGCGAAGCGTCTGTGACAGGCCCTCGTCGGCCCCGAGGACGACGCCGAGCAGGACGGCGCGGTGCTCGCCCGAAGCGCCGCGGGAAAGGCCGCGCGTGACGAATGACCGCAACCTGTCGGCGACGCCTCCGAGCCCGCCGCGCCGGCCCGTCACGCGCCAGCGGTCGACGCGGAGCACGACATGGATGCCGTGGCGACGAAGGTACGTGCGCTCGTCGAACCCGTGCTCGGGCCCCCGAGGCGGAGCGAGCACGCCGAGGACGTCGAGCACGTCACCCTGCGCAGGAGCTCTGCCGGCCGGGAATTCGAGCAGCACGGGCTCGGAGACGCGGAATCGACCGAACCGGCGGACGCCACCCTCGGCCCGGATCGAGAAGCTCGAGCGCCGCGGGGGCGCGGTCACAACGACCGTTGCACTCTCCGCCGTCCCGAGCAGCCGGCTGAGCGGACTGCGGTCGATGGCGTCCAGCCGTGCGCTTCCCCACCACCAGCCCGTGAGCGCGAACGCGACGACGATCACCGCGAGCCGCTGCTCCGGACGGGCGACCGCGACCAGGAGGGACGAGCCGACCACGACGCCGACGATCCCCGGCCAGTGAATGCGCACGACGTTGGCTGCGGCAATCCCCGTACATGCCGCGCCGACCGCGAGCTGGGAAGGGTGGGCGAGGCGGACGAGATTCCTCACGGCACCACCAGGCCGCGCAGCTGGTCGAGCTTCGCCGGCCCGATGCCGGAGATGGCGTCGAGCTCGTCGACCGAGTGGAAGGCGCCGTGCTGCGTCCGGTAGTCGACGATCTTCTATGCGAAACGGCTCTACAACACGGTTTCACCGGTGTTTGTACCCCGTTCTTGGAATCATGGTCGCCGCGGCGAGCCTCGCCGCACGCGCGAAGGCGGACGTGTTCACGATGCCGACGCTGACAGCGACGAATCCGAGCGCCGGGGTTGTCGAGCTCGATTGGTCGCGGTTTCCCTACCCGAGCCCTTACGTGATCCTTTGGCAGGACGGCTTCGACACGCTACGGCCGAACACGGGTAGCACTCAACTCGAGAACGTCTCGAGCGGCACCCACGTCTACGACGTGTGCGAACCAGGCCCGACCGAGGACATCTGTGCATCCCCCGTCCGGCTGACAGTGAGCTAGGACGATGGCAGCCACCTACAGGAACCTCATCTACCGGGGAACGAGACCGTGAGCCCGGCGCTGTTGCAAACCGGAGTGGTGACGGGGTGCGAGGTGACGGCACAGGCGATCCCAGACTCGACTGTCGCTGTAGCGGCCGGCAACGTGCTCTTCCAGAACGCGGCAGCGCCGGTGCTGGTTCAGAACGTGACGATCACAGCTGCGGACACGACGTTCGACCGGATGGACGCGGTCGTCGCGGACACCTCGACAAAGCCGGCCACGGTGTCAGCACTGGCAGGCACTTTGCCTGCGGCAGGCTTCAACGCACAGCCGCCGGACTCGTCCGCTTACACGCTGCTGGCGCTTGTCTACGTCGTGAATCAGGGCGACCCGAACTACACCGGCACGATCACATCCACGTATGTGTACCCGCAGGTGGCGCAGGCCACCCAGTCTGCGAACCCGGTGCTCTTGCCGGCGCCAGCGAACACGATGGCGTACTCCTTCCTGTCCGGCTCGCAGTCGAACACTGACCCGGGCACCGGCAGCCTCGGCTTCGACACCGCGAACGTCACAACGATCGCGCATCTGTACCTCAACTACCTGTCCGCGACGACAGGCGCCTCGATCAAGACCTGGCTCGGTGCGGGAGGAGGCGGCACCGCTGGTACTGGGGCGATGCCGCTCCCGTACTACCTGCGGGTGTTCTCGAGGGCGAACCGGGCGAACATGATGCTGCTCAAGGTCACGTCGCTAACAGACCATGGGCCGCTGGTCTACAACGACCTTGGCGTCTCGGTCGTCTACTCGAGCTCCGGGTCGACCGCGCCGCCGCTGACCAACACCGCGCAGGACACGATCCTCGCCTGGGACGGCCCAATCGCCGCCGTCCCGACCACCTGGACGATCGCGAACAAGACCGCCGTCACATCGCGTGCCAGCACCGTCACCCTTGCCGCCGACCCCGATCTCCAGTTCGCAGTCGCGGCGAACACGAACTACATCATCCGCGGACTGCTCCGATACGACTCGACCTCGGCGACGCCTGGCTTCAAGTTCGACTACGACGGACCAGCCGCGCCGACCAGAGTCGTTGCCGTGACCTATGACGCTGCCGTGAGCAGCACGCCCGGATTCATCGCGACCGAGAACAGCCTCAACAACGCGCACACGCTCGCGACCACGACCGGGAACGTGCCCGGCGTCGTCCACTTCGAGCTCATCATCGAGAACGGCTCGAACGCCGGCACCTTCTCAATCCGTTGGGCGCAAAACACCTCCAACGTCACCAACGTGAACGTGCGCCCAGGTTCCTACCTTGAGTACCTCGTCTCGTAAGGACACGAAGGAGGGAGTCGTGACCGTCCACAAGACTGACCGAGCCCCGACGTTCCGTCTCGGGCGAGAGAACGAGGGAGCCTCCTTCTACGTCCTGACCGGTCATCTGATGTCCGGCAAAGAGCACATAGACGACCACGACGTCACGAGGTTCCGCAACGTCTATAAAGGCAGCGAGCTCGTCGGGTCGATCATGTACGACGCGTCCCGGTCGCGGGACGACATCCTCGTCTGGTCGATCTACGTCAGGCCGAAGTATCGAGGCGACATGCGGCCGCTCCAAGCTCTCATTCGCCCGCTGCTCCGCGATGGGCGGCCGATCGACACCATTGATGGGCACATCCTGGACAAGAAGCTTCACTATCTCGCTCTCCGTGCCTTCAAGTCCGGGCGGGTGAGGATGGGGAGCAATTGGACGGCGACACAGAAAATGCACGGGACGATCTCTTAAAGCCCGTCGCTACGGAGTCGTGGCGAACACGAACTTGTTCGCCACACTGCCAAAACCGCTGATCGGCTCACGCCTCGTTACCCTCGGCGCCACACCAACTCGAAAGGGGCAAGCCCATGCGAAGGTCCATACTCACCCATGCCGCCGTTCTCTTCATCGGAGTCTCCTTGGGCTCGACTTCGTTGGCGCTCGCGGGCGGGACCAGCGGCACCTCTGGTGCGAAGCCAGCCGTGGCGAATCCGCATAAGTGTCGCTACGACGGTCCCTCCTACAGCTCGAGTCTCGCCGACCACGTCGCCTGTCTTGAACAAGTGGTTTTCGAAAGGCAGCAACAGCTTGGCTTCGGAAAGCATCTACTCGGCTCGCTCGTCGACGGGCGAAATACAGTCGCGGCTATGTGTGAGTGGCTCTATCAGGCAGACCTCAGCGGCGATCCGCAGGGCGGGACGGGGTTGCAAGGAGCATTTTGGAATGTGCGGCAGATCGACTGTCCCACGCTAATCGCGCGCGGCCCAGGCTAGAGCGCCGCGCGGATTCGTTGCCTCAAGCCCGGCCGGGGTCGAACAGGCTCGATCGTGATGAGGAAGGAACCGAGGGCGGACTCGGCAGTCGGCGCATCGCCCACCCAACTGAAGACCGCATCGAACGTGCTGGCCCGTCCCTCGTCCGCGCCTACCGTCAAACGCGCGGTGTACCCGCCGGGCACCGGTGGGAGAAACTCGCGCCCGATGAACCTGTTCCCTCCGTGCATGGCGAGCGTGAAGCGAAACCACCATTGATGCCCAGCGGGGAGCGCCTCGCGACCTCCCATCAGTTCAATCAAGCTTTGTGGGCGTTGAATGGGTCCGACACCTAAAGCACCGAAGTCGAGTGGCCGCGTTGTACCGCCGAAGACGATGGCTCCCCCACCGAGCGGAACGTCTGTGCTCGGCCAGCCAAGTTCGGGGCCACCGAGGCTGACCGGTGGCGTGTCGTACGTCGTCTGCCGATATTGATCGACGAGGACGCGTGTGCCCGTGGCCACGCGTCGACCCTCGGCGTTGCGAACCACAAGCCGAATCCAAGGCAATACGGGGGGCTCGCCCTCTAGCCTCGTGTGAATTCTGATCTCTTCCCTCTCTAGGGAGAGTCTTGGCTGAGACATCGCGCCGCGGATGATCTGCCAGAATGCCGCGGACGCGAGGCCGATCGTCCCCACCGCCACTGCGACACTGATCCAATCGCCGGTGGTCACGCGCTGAATCCTAGAGCGAAGTCAACTAGTTAGGCCACGGCCGGCCGAGACGAACGGTGTCTGCGACTCGCCTTCAAAAAGCTCTACTCCGGTCACGAGAAATCGACCAGAGCTCTGCTCGAAACGAAGGCTTGTTCTCGTTGTCTGGCCGCCTGAAATGTCGGTGTAGCGAGCTCTCGCGTCGAAATGCTCCTCCGGTACTCGAGGAAGTTCGAACGCGAGCCGCACGAGTTCCCCAGGCGGGACCAGACGAACACTCGATCGACCTGTGTGCCATGTGAGATCAGCGTCCATTTGAAGGCTTGCCGAGAGAACCACTGCGACCCCGCTACCCACGTTCCTCATCGGGACAAGGCAGAGAGCACCCTGGCCCTCGGGTCCGTGAGGGTAGACCTTGATCGTGCCGAGGTCGCTTCGAGTGCCGGTCGGCTCGCCAAAGCTCAGCTCGTCCTCGAAGAACTGGCCTCTTGGGACGTCTGCCAGAACCGCCCGGATCGTCGTCTGCAGGCTGCTGGTCGCGATCTCGACGCTCTGCTTAGTGGCGTCGACGCCCTCCGCTGCGACCTCGACGCTCCGTTTCGTCGCTGCAACCTCCTCGGCTGTGAGTTCGACGCCTTGCTTTGCCAGATAGGCGGACCACGCGGCCACCACTGCCGAGGCCGCCGCAACTAGGGCGAGCGCCAAAGTCGCGAGGACGGTCGGATCAGTCCAAGTTGCGGCGCAGACCACGTTCACAGGTCGCGAGGGTAACCGAGGGTTAGAAACGGCGCGACGCCGCGCTCCAACGCTGCACGGAGAACCAGCTAGGCCGCTGCAGCAAGCCTGCGCTGTGATCGAACTGGCGCCCGAGTCTCCGCTGCCCGCGAAAGAAACGTGAACGTGGTCTCTCCGATCTCAATCCTGTCGGCATGCTCGAGTTCGACGGCGCCCGTGATGCGTCGCCCGTTGACGAACGTTCCGTTCGTGCTGCCTTCATCGGCAAGGCGGCAGATGTTGCCCTCGCGGATGACGACGCAGTGGTATCGGCTGACGGTGTGGTCCGCTACGCGAAGGTCGCACCCATTCGAGCGGCCGCACACCACGCGTCGGTCTCGAGGGATCACGAGGGGCTCGAGTCCCCGGCCAGCCAAAGTGCAGATTGCGGGCCGCTCCGGCGCGCTCGAACGACGAACTTCATGGGCAAGCCGAAGTGTCCCAGCGGCAATGAAAGCAGCGACTAGCTCTCGTTCGGTCGGTATCGGGAGCGAACTCACAGACAACTCTTCCCGCTGAGCCTATCTAGAGGCTTTTGATCCACAAGCATGTTTCTTTAAGCACTCATTACGCGCAGGGCCGCGGGCTGCCCCGTCCGTCGCTCACTGGCCGCGCAGCCGATGCCTGCGCCTCACACTCAATCAGTCGACGGAGCCGTTGGGAAGAGGTGACGCGTGACGACCAGGACTACGCCGATCACCTCGACAACGGTTGCGCTGAGCCACGCGTAGAACACATTTGGGTTTACGTCCCACCCCACGCCTTTCCAGGCGTAGGCGACGAGTACGAAGTCCACAACCAAGAGCTGTATCCCGAGGCCGCCCAGGATCGAGAAGGCGTACAACCTTTGGAGTCGGACATTCTGGCCACGGCGCTGTCTCTCAATGTCGTCGAACGGCCCCAGAGGCGCAACGGGCTGAGACGCGCCTGTTTCGAGAACCTGACGCACCTCTTCTCCAGCCGCGCGGGTTTCGGCGTCTTCCGGTGCAGCGCCCGGCGTGCGAGGCACGTTGGCCATGGAACGCTACGAATCGTTAAGGAGCCCGAGGTTGTCGAGCCGAAACTTCAGGGCGTCCTGCGATACGCCGAAGTAAACAGAAAGCGCTGTAGGTGTGGACCCGTCGGCCACAAGCTCTCGGATGCGCGTCTCAGGCATCAAGAGATTTGCCGCGAAAGCATTGGCCCAAATCTCCTGCGGATCGACCCTGGAGGCGGACCAAATCGTATCGCGCAGGTCGATGTATTCGTAGGCGCTCGGATCGCTCTCGCGACTCACGTAGTGGCCCAACTCGTGGGCGCACGTGAACCGTTGGCGGTTGGTTGAGTCCTCGGCGTTCAGAAGGATCGTTGGGTCCTCTCCGATCTTCTTGACCAGGGCGCCCGACACGTTCGACGAAAGAACAGCCTGTCGTACATCGACGCCCAGCCGCTGCGCAATAGCCACGGGGTCAACCGGGAATCGGTCAGGCTTCCAGACGAGTGTCCTGAGGCGCTCAGCTTCAAGGGCCGGACCACCACGAGGTGTGTGTGCCGAGACAGTCGCCACAGTCGCAATCTACACGTCCAGCCGGAGCAGTCCTGCCCGAAAGGGACCCTAGCGCGCATGGTTGAGCGAATCTACGCTCCTCCTGGGGCCGGTTGCCGTCTGGAGGGTTTCCGGCACCGACCGGTCACCTGTTGTGGACTCAATCCAGCTGCGCCGCGTTCCACGCCCGGCGGCTGACGATCGCCGGCTGCGCCTTCGGCACGCTGTGGAGCTCCCCGTAATACACCGGGTTCCGGAGCATGTTCGTCACCGTCTGACGGCTCCACGGCCTCCCTGACGGCCCCCGAACACCCTCAGCGTTCAGCCGCCGCGCTATCGGGCCCGGCCCCAACCCTTCCCGGGCACGCCGAAACACGTCCCGCACAACCACCGCCTCGGCCTCGTCGACCGCGAACCGGCCAGTCGTGCCGAGCCGGTAGCCGAACGGTGCCCGGCCGCCCAAATGACGGCCCTCCTGCCGACGCTTCGCCTTACCCGCCGACACCCGCGTGAGGATCATCGCCCGCTCCAGCTGAGCGACCAGCGCCAACTGGCCGCGAATGAACTCCGCGACCGGCCCGTCCCCGTTCTCCTCAGCAACCGACAGCACCCTCACACCAACCCGCAACAGCCGCCGCTCGAGCACGATCAACGTCGGATGATCCCGCGACAACCGGTCCAACCTCGCAACGACCAACACGTCGAACTCACCCGCCTTCGCCCGCTCCATCAACGCGAGCAACGCCGGCCGATGCTCCCAGCTGAACTCCTCCCCATCCCGCACACCGCCGCTCGCAGCCTCCTCGACCACGTCCAACACCACGAGCCCCTTCTCCGCCGCGTACCCACGCACCTGGTCGCGCTGATCGGCCAAGCTCATCCCTCGCTCCGCCTGCCGCACCGTTGACACGCGAAGGTAGGCGATGGCCCGGTTTCCCGGGCCTCTCGCCTGATCGGCTGTCTGTTCGCGGCGCGTCACTTGTCGCCACCCTCAGAATCGTCGAGGAGGATCGCGAGGACGGCCTGCACGTCGCCGAGCACCTTCACCGCAGCCTTGCCGGCGCCCTGGCTGCCCGCGTAATGGTCGACGTAGTCGACCGAGTGCGGCAGGTGGCCGGCGAGCCCGAAAAGCTTGCACAACACCGCCGCGACCACTTCCGCGACAACCTCCTGACTCGCGACCTGGCCACCCCTGAGCGACGCTCCGCGGCTCGCGAGGACACGCTGATGAGCAGCATGCGCGAGCTCGTGGAAGAACACGCTCTCGTCATGGCTGCAAAGCACGATCGCGTCACGGCCATGAACATACGCCCCGCGATACCGAGACGTGAAAGGCGCCCACGCAACCGACACCCCCAGCCGTTCGGCGACGTCGGCGAGCGGCGGCAACACCGCCGGCCGATAGTCCGCAACCTCGAGCGGCGCCCCATCCGTGTCCTCATACCGAAAGACCGGGATGCCAAGGAACCCGACCACCGCGACCCGTTCACTCTGCTCGCCGGTCGCCCTGTCGGTCTCGGCGATCTTGCGGGTCCGCGGCGCCAGAATCCGCACCGCCCGCGACCCCTTGGTGACGTGCCGCCCGGCCTCCTCCCACTGCCTATAACCCCTCGCGTCAGCCGTCCCGGCGAGGATGCAAAGCAGCTGGTTCGGCAACGACCAGGCGCCCATCGGTGAATCCCCCGACCTCCTCGCGATCACCGTCTGAGCGATCGCGTCAGGCAGCCGCTCCGGGTCGCGGAACAGCCCGAGCACGTCACTGAGAGCCTGCTCGGCTGCCTCTTGCCGCCTCGAAGGGACGGCTACGGTACTAGACGACATGGGACGAACCTCCCGTGTCCGGGGCTGGAGCGTTGTCGCGCTGCCAGCCCATTTACGTTGCACCACGTTTCTACAACACCCAAGACCTCCTGTCAAGCAACTACCATAGAAGCTTGACGCAGACAGGTCAGCCCCGACCGCCCGGCGTTCCTATTTTCTCGAGGGAAGCTAGACAGATGATGCGTTTCCGCCTGCTTTCCGCCTTTCCGGGCGCGACCTCTCGACCGGGACGAGCTCGACTCTCTCGATCGTCGACTCGTTGTCATGCTCGTTACAACGTACTTGACAGATTTAGCCGCAAACACGCATGGTTAAAGGCTTTTCTACCTTTGGTCGCGTGGCTGTCAAAAGCAAGGAACTACCCGAACGAGCCGGGGCTAGGGACTGCCGATGCGAAGAGGAAACGTCGGGCCGGCGGCACGGATCGGAGCTGGATCGCGGCGCGGCGCCAGGCCGAGGCGGGGGCTTTTTAATGGTAGTAAGAAGAATTGAGTCTATCCGTCCAGCCCAATTTCTGGCCCAAAATTAACTCGGGTGGCTGCTTCAATTACGGCATGGTTGGTCTAGTGGCGGGGGATCGGGGGGTTGGTCGTGGCTAAGGATCGGATGATGGTGGCGGTGTCTACAGATGCTCATGCGTTGGCGGTGGAGGCGGCTGGTGCGGCTGCGTTGTCGTTGGGTGCGTGGGTGGAGTCGGCGATTCGTGGTCGGGCTGAGATGGAGGCGGCCTTGCGGGCTCAGGAGGAGCGCAGCTCTCGCCAGGTGTTTACGCGGTTCGAGGAGTTCGGCCGCTAGCTCGGCTTGGTCGGCGCGGCTGATCCGTCTCGGCGAGCCGGGGCGACGGAACCCTCCTGGCCGCTCATGCCGGATGGGGGATGAATTCGGGTCCGGCGTGTGGGACGGTGCGTATTGCACCCGCGCCGGCTTGCCTCGCTAGAGGGCCTAGTTCGACGCGGGTGCTGCTTGTGTTCTACCTGCCGGGTTAGGGGCCAGGCGGTCGAATCCTGTTCCCCCCTCGGAATCCGGTCCGACTGCTTGGCGCCTTTCCCGTAGAGCTTCCTTGCGGGCGGTCCAGCGAAAGGAACTCTGGCCGTGACCGTAACCGTGCGAGCGGTGACGGTGAGGGCGCGTTAGTGTGACGAACTGGCGCGGGCTAGGTAGTAGCAGGGGTTTGGCCCGGGCGGCCCCAACCAATCGGTGCTTCCGGGTCGGCCGCTACCGTTGCCTTAATGGAGCAGATCGCTGCTGCACAGAGGGACCCGCAGGGGCCAGACTACTGAGCCGCTCGGAGGTCGCTCGCCGGGTTAATGAGGCGCGCTGGTCGAACCCAGCGGGTTACGTGACAGCGCGCGACGGCGGTGATCGGCTCAAGGAGGCTCGTGAGGGCACGAGGCCTAAGTCAACGGGGGCTCGGTCGCGCTGCTCGCGTGGACGGTCATCTAGTTTCGGAACTCGAAGGCGTCGCCGGTCGGCTGACGGCGGCGGCCAAGGCCAAGCGGATCGCGGCGGCGCTTGAGGTGCCGCTCGAGGCGCTTTTCACTGATACGGCGCCGCGTGTGCGCATCGTCGAGCGTCGGCGCACGCGGGCTCCTGTCCCGCGCGGAACGCCGGCCCGTGACGAGGCAGCGACCCTTGAGCGATTCTGTGAGGAACGCGGTTTCTGGACCGGGCGAAGAGCGGCGAAAGAGTTGCTCGTCGACGAGAAAATGGTGAGCCACTGGGTCGATCGTGGCTTCCTAACGGTTGCTGACGTCTACGTTGGCGCTCCGTTCACGGCCAATCTCTTCTGGCCTGCCGCCGTTAAGACGTTGGCACGGGAAGTCTGGAAGTCGAAGGACCACCGAATCCACCGCGACCCGGATTTCGTCTATCGATGGGCGATTGCCCGGGGGTGGACAGAGCGAGATGCAGACCGTCTGGCGGGCAGGTGTCGCCGCCGGCGGCAAAGGTACGCGGCGTTCCGCGCTGGCCGACACCCCGCGGAAACAACCCATGTTCGCTGGCGCGAGATGGCGAACGAGCTCCGAGCGAAGCATCCTGAGCGTTCAGAAAACAGTCGCCTTGGCGAGGTCGCGCTAATCGACTGGCAACGGAACCCAGATGCGTGGCCGCGTGATCGTTACCCCGCCAGCGAGGATGACGCTCAGGACATGGACCAAGAGGTGTTCGGCGCCGCAGTGAAGCGCGTTCGCCAAGGCATAAAGTACCTGCAAAACCGTGAAATAAGTTCGTAGCCTCTCGTTATTTCTAACGGGCTGCGGCGCCACGCGATCATGGTGGTATCGCGATGACGAGCCGACAGCCGCAAGAGAGACGAGCGCCTGCGCTCGTTGTGTGTGTGCCGCTGGAAGGAGAAGGAACTCTCCAACTCCTTGCTGACTCTGCCGAGGACGAGCTCCGAATCCGCAGTTGGCTTCGCCACTCCTCGTGTGTTCGGCGCTTGCCAGCCGAGGTGGCCAGACTGCTCGACGACCTTGACGTGCTTGATCGCCAGGAGCGCGCTGCGTGAGTGACCCTCAGATCGTGGCCAGGTACGACTACACGGACGAGGACGGCGAGTTGCTCTTTCAGGTCTGTCGTCTGCATCCGAAGACGTTTCGGCAACGGCGTCCTGTCGGGGATTCATGGTCGTGGACCCTGGACGGCACGCGCCGAGTTCTCTACCGACTTCCGGAGGTGCTCGCGCACGTAGCCACGAACGGCCGCGACCCGATCTACGTCTGCGAAGGCGAGAAGGACGTTGAGGCGTTCGAGGCAGCCGGCGAATGTGCGACATGCAACCCGGGCGGAGCTCTGAAGTGGACTGACGACTACGCGGAGTCCCTGCAGGGCGCTCGCCGCGTAGTCGTCGTCGCGGACCGAGACGAGTCCGGCCGGCGCCACGCCGACCAGGTCGTGAAGAGTCTGGCAACGGTCGGTATTCACGCCGAGGTAGTCGAAGCGGCCGAGGGGAAGGATGCCGATGACCACTTCGCGGCTGGCTTCGGTGTCGACGACTTCCGGCCGGTGATGCTGGGGGGCCAGAGTCGTGTCAGAACCTATGACGAGCTGCTCGACGAGTACGCGCGTGAGCGCAGCCAGGACGACTATGAGCCTGTCCGGATCGGGTTCGGTTCCCTCGACGCCGACATCCGCGGAATCTCCGCTGGCCAGGTGTTGGGGATCGCCGCCCGGACCGCGGTCGGGAAGACCTGGGCCACGTTGGCGGTCGAGCACAATTTCGCAGCCCGACAGGATGCAGGGTCGCTGGCGCTGTCGCTCGAGATGCCCGGTCCTGAGTGGGCCGAGAGAGCGGTCGCGATCGACCGGGACGTGGCTCCGGAGGTTGTGGAGGGCTGGGCGAGACAGGGCGAGCTCGGAGGGCAAGCCCGGGACTTCCTTGAGCGCATGCAAAACGCGCTGGTCGTTGACGAGTCCGTTAGCTTCGAGGAGTTGCCGGCCGTGTTCGCCGAGGCGCGTGCGAGGCTGCGCGTGCCGCTGCGGCTTGTCCTGATCGACTATCTCGGCCTGCTCGAGGCGTCGGGACGAGACGCCTATGAACGCGCGAGCGCCGTTGGAAGAGGCCTGAAACGCGTCGCGAAGGACGAGAAGGTCGCGATCGTCGTCGCAGTGCAACTGTCCCGTGCCGGCGGGGACGGGTCGGAGCCGGTCAGCCTGCAGATGCTCCGCGACTCGGGCGTGCTCGAGGAAAGCCTCGACTTCCTGATCGGCTGCTGGCGGCCGGGCAAAGCGGCGAACCTGGCGCCACCCGACGCGATCGACCTCCGCAACGTGATGCGTGTCCAACTCTTGAAGAACCGGAAAGGCCTGGACGGCCGCGTCGTCGACCTTCGCTTCCGTGACGAGTCCAGGCAGTTGTATGAGCCGAGCGAGTTGCTGTAGGTGGCCAGTGACTGGAACGTGCTGATGGACAAGCTCGCCGCCGCGAACGTCACCGGCAGGGAAGCCCGGGTCGTCGCTGCGATCGCCCGGAAGACCCTCGGCTATCGGAAGCCCGGAGGCGACACGATCGCCGCCAGCCAGATCGCCAAGCTCACCGGCATCAGCCGGACCCATGTCACGGAGATTCTCGTGAGGCTCGAGTCCCGCGGGATCATCACCCGGCACGGCGGATGCAAGGGACGCGCCGCCACCATCTCGCTCAACCTCAACACCCCCTGGGAACCTGTCCCCTCTACGGGACAGGTCAACCTGTCCCACCCACGGGACACCTCGGAGCCCAAACCTGTCCCGCAGAAGGGGTCAAAACCTGTCCCGTCTACGGGACACACAAGGGTTAAAGGGGTAAATCAAAAGCGCCCTGCGGGCACGAAGACTTTCCAAAACCAGGTAGTCGAAGCGTACGTCTCGACCGGCGGCAACCTCGACCTCAACCCTTCGTGGCGCGGGTCTCTTCTCAGCCAAGCAACCGAGCTCGCCAAGAAACATCCCGAGGACCTCATCCTCGCCGCGGTCAAACGACTCGGCCGCGACCGAGACTTCCCCGGATACCTCAAACAACGCGTCCAAGACCTCGCCGACAAGGGCGGCCCCTGCGAATGGGACGGCTGCGACCGCTCACGACTCACCCCCGAACAACTCACCGGCTGCGGCTGCCCTCGATGCGAGGAATGGCTGCCCTACGCGGTAGGCGCGGCATGAGCGGCGAAGACAGATTGCTGAACGCCGTCGAGGTCGCCGCGTTTCTCTCTGTGCCGAAGAGTTGGGTACTCGAGTCGGCCCGCAGCGGCGCACTGCCATGCGTGCGGCTCGGCCGCTACGTGCGTTTCGACCAGGCCGACGTCGACGCGTGGCTCGCCTCGTGCAAGCAGCCCGGCCGACCGATCGCGTTTCGGAGAGACGTCGCGTGACCTTGCCGCGGTCCGCACGATGTGCGAGCATGCCCGCATGCGTGATAGTGGCACGCATCCTCCGCTGTACTTGCGAGACTGCGCATGGCCCCCGGGCCGGCGCCACTATCGCCGCGCCTGGGGGCCATAGCGCGGAAGGGAAGGCCGTAATGGCCACAAGCACCAAGCGAGCCACGTCCTGGCCGACGCAGGCCGACTACGCGAGGGTCGAGAAGGCGGTCGCCGACGCGGTACACGCCCTCGACGCTTTCCACGTCCACAAGATGCCGTTGGACTTGGACGGCGAGCCTCGCGACGAGGGGTGCCCTACACCGACCGTCGCCGACCTCGGACGGCTCTCCGTCCTCTGCGAGTGCCTCGAGCTCCACGTGCTCACGATGACGAACGACCTTCACTATCTCCAGGAGCAGCATCGCTCGGCCGCGCTCAGGGAGGTGGCAGATGCCTAGGGGCGCGGGTGTCGTTCGGTACGTCGGCGCACGAGGCGTCGTGTGGCGCGTCCGATACGTCGACTCCACCGGCCGGCAGATTCAGGAAACGCTTGGCCCGGAGCAGGACGGCTGGACGAAGCAGAAGGCCGAGGCCGAGCTGCGCGAGCGTCTCGTCAAGGTCGAGAGGAGGGGCTGGCGCAAGCCGGCCCCTCTCACCCTCGGCGAATACGCCCGGACGTGGTTCGAGGAAGGCCAGACACGGCGGGCGTGGCGACCGCGGACCGTCATCCAGTACCGCTCGATCCTCAAACGGCTCGACGGCACCTTCGGAGACATGCCGCTCGCCGAGGTCAGGCCGCGGCACGTGTCCGCGTACATCTCGGAGCAGCTCAAGACGCACGGGGCGTCCACGATCGGCCGTGACGTCGACCTGCTCCACGACGTGATGAAGTCGGCGAAGCGGGAGGAGCTGATCGACTCTAACCCAGTCGAGGGTGCGGAACGGCCGAAACTGCCACGCCGGAAGTGGCGCATCCTGCAACCCGTCGAGGTGACCCGCGTCCGGCAGGCGTTCACGGACGAGCAGGCACGGACGATCTTCCTCACACTCGTCGTCACCGGTATCCGCCGCGGCGAGCTACAAGGGCTCCGGTGGCGTGACGTCGACCTCGTGGAGAACGTGCTCCGCGTGACCGACGCAAAGACCGAGGAAGGCATCCGGTCGATCGCGATCCCCCCAACGCTCGCCGAGCAACTCTGGCAGCACCGCCGCACCAGCGCGTTCAACGGCGACGACGAGCTCGTGTTCTGCCACCCGGAGCGAGGCACCGTCTACCGCGAGCACCTATTCGCAGAGCAGTTCCGCACGGCGCTCGCCGAAGCAGGCATCCACGACTACGTCCGGCCGTTCCACGACCTCCGACACTCGTCGATCACGAACGAGGCAGCGGCGGGGTCGAGCCCGATCGCGCTCATGGCGAAAGCGGGGCACCGCACCATGAAGACCACGAACATCTACCTGCACTTGGCGGGCGTCGTGTTCCGTGATGAGGCTGAGGCGCTCGAGCGACGACTCCTCGGCGCGAATCTTGGAACCAACTTTGTACCCATCTCACATGATCTCAGCCAATCTCAGGACAGCGAAGCCGCTTGAATACACGCTGTCCGGCCTGACCTGACCCCCCTTTAGAGAGGACGATCTTCTGCGCGGTGACCGGCCCGATTCCCGGCAGGGCGTCGAGCTGCTCGGCGGTCGCCGTGCTGAGGCTGACGGGGCCCGACGACGGCGTCCCCGGAGCGGCAGAGGCAGCTGACGATGCAGCGCCCGGTATCCGCGCGGGCACGACGACCTGCTCGCCGTCGGCGAGCGGTGCTGCGAGGTTGACGCCGTCGAGCGCCGCCTTGCCGGTCGCGCCGCCGGCGCGCGCAACTGCGTCGGCAATCCGCGATCCTTGCGCCAGCCGATAGAGACCGGGACGGCGCACGGCACCGGCGACGTCGATCACGAGCTGCGGGGGCGGAGCAGGCGGTGCCGCAGCGGCTCGAAACGTCGGGACCGGCCGCGCCGGAGCAGTGCCGGTCAGCAGCCTTCCCGCGACGAGAAGGACGACCGCCAGTGCTCCCGCGGCCACGAGCGCCTGGCGTCGAGAGAGCGGGAGCGCTGGCATGTCGTCAATGGTGACAACCCACCCGTCAGACGCGCGTGCCAACTTCGTGACGACTTCTGCGCAGCGACGGGGTCCTAGACGGCGTCGGCCGAAGGCCGCTCAGACAACGTCGGCCGAAGGCCGCTCAGACAACGTCGGCCGAAGGCCGCTTAGACGACGAGGTTGACGAGCTTGCGCGGGACGACGATCGCCTTTCGCACCTGCTTCCCGTCGACGAACGCCTGCACCTTCGGCGACGCCTTCGCGCGCTCGACGAGCTCGTCCTCGGGCAGGTCGGCAGGAACGTCGAAGCGGTCCCGGACGCGGCCGTTCACCTGCACGACGAGCTCGAACGTGTCGCGGACGAGCAGCGCCGGATCGTGCACCGGCCAGGGCGTCTCCCACAGTTTCTCGTTGCCCAGCGTCGCCCAGAGCTCCTCGGCCAGGTGTGGCGCGTACGGCTGGATCAGGCTCACGGCGGTCTCGGCGGCGAAGCGCGCGTCGGGGTCGTCGGGCCGCGGCGACAGCTCGTTCAGCAGCTCCATCACCGCGGCGATCGCCGTGTTGAACGACTCGCGACGGCCGATGTCGTCGGTGACGCGCGCGATCGTCGCGTGCGCCTTCCGCGCCAGCGGCCCGTTCGCGGGCTCGCCGGCCGACGGACGCCCGGCAACCTCCCCGACCGCCCTCCACAGGCGTCGCACGAACCGGGACATGCCCTCGATCCCGCTCTCGCTCCACTCCATGTCCTGGTCGGCGGGGCCGATGAACATCATGGAGAGACGCAGCGTGTCGGCACCGTACGTGTCGATCAGGTCGTCCGGGCTGAGCACGTTGCCCTTCGACTTCGACATCTTCGAGCCGCCCAGCTGCACCCAGCCGTTGCCGAAGAACTTCGCGAACGGCTCGCGGAAGCCGAGCAGTCCGAGGTCGTTCAGCGCCTTCATGAAGAACCGCGCGTAGATCAGGTGCATGACCGCGTGGTCGACGCCGCCCGTGTAGTGATCGACCGGGCACCAGTAGTCGACGATCCGCCGGTCGAACGCCTCAGTGTCGTTGTGCGGGTCGCAGTAGCGGAGGAAGTACCAGGACGAGTCGACGAAGGTGTCCATCGTGTCCACTTCACGACGGCCCTCGCCGCCGCACGCCGGGCACGTCGTCCGCACCCAGTCGACGGCCTGGGCCAGCGGAGCCTCGCCGCGCGGGCGGTAGTCGTCGATATCCGGCAGCAGCACCGGCAGCTGGTCGTCGGGCACCGGCACGATCCCGCAGCCGTCGCAGTAGACGACCGGGATCGGAGCGCCCCAGTAGCGCTGGCGCGAGAAGCCCCAGTCGCGCAGGCGGTAGCTGATCGTCGGCTTGCCCTTGCCTTCGCGCTCGAGCCAGTCGACGATCGCCTCGGCGCCTTCCGGCGCGGGCAGTCCGGTGAACTCGCCCGAGTTGACCAGCACCTCGTTCTCGGTGTGGGCCGAGAACGCGCCGGGCTCGGGCTCCTCGCCGTCCGCGGGCGCGACGACGGTCCGGATCGGCAGGCCGAACGCCTCGGCGAACGCGTGGTCGCGCTCGTCGTGGGCCGGGACGGCCATGATCGCGCCGGTGCCGTAGTCCATGAGCACGTAGTCGGCGACGTAGATCGGCAGCCGCTCGCCGTTCACGGGGTTGACGACGTCGAAACCGGTCGCGACACCGGTCTTCTCGACCGCGGCCGCGCGTTCCTCGCCGCGCTTGGCGGCTCCGATGCGAGCGTAGGCCCGGATCTCCTCGCCGTTCGAGGCGCGAGCCGCCAGTTCTTCGACCAGCGGATGCTCCGGCGCGACGACGAAGAACGTCGCTCCGAACAGCGTGTCCGGACGGGTCGTGAACACCGGCACGTCCAGGTCCAGCTCCTCGATCCGGAAGGTCACCTCGGCTCCGTGCGAGCGCCCGATCCAGTGGCGCTGCATGGCGACGATGCGCTCCGGCCAGTCGATCTCGGCCAGGCAGTCGATCAGCTCGTCGGCGTAGGCCGTCGTCCGGAAGAACCACTGCTCCAGCATCCGGGCCTCGACCTCGGTGCCGCAGTACTCACAGTGGCCGTCGCGGACCTGCTCGTTCGCCAGGACGACCTGGTCCTTCGGACACCACTTGACCGGTGCCTCCTTGCGATAGGCCAGGCCGGCTTCCAGCAGCCTCAGGAACAGCCACTGTGTCCAGCGGTAGAACTCGGGCTCGTGCGTCGACAGCTCGCGGCTCCAGTCGAACGCATAGCCGAGCCGCTTGAACTCCCACCGGATGTGCTCGATGTTCTTCTCGACGCTCTCGCGCGGGTGGCGGCCGTCGCGGATGGCGGCGTTCTCGGCGGGCAGGCCGAACGAGTCGTAGCCCATCGGGCGAAGCACGTGCATGCCGTTGCGCCGGCGGAAGTGCGTGAGGACGTCCCCGATCGTGTACACGAGGATGTGCCCCATGTGCAGGGTGCCGGAGGGATACGGCAGCATCTCGAGCACGTAGCTCTTGTGCGCGGGCTCGTCGCCGGGCTCGGGGTTGGCCACCTCGAAGGCGCCCGTCTCGGCCCAGACCTTCTGCCATTTCGCCTCGATTGCCGTCGGGTCGTACTTCTCCATCACCGGTTCCTAGCGCCGGTGTTAGCCGGCATTGGGGGTACAAAAAAGCCTCTCGATCGAGAGGCCGTGGGAAGCTGGCGCGGCGGGGCCGCACTGGCTTCCTTCGCTATGCAAGGAGCTCCTGCACAGTGTTCGCAGTCTAGCGAGTGGTAGCGTCGGCGTCATGTCCGGGCTCGACCTCTTTCCCGATTCCGCCACGGTTCAGGACGGCGAGCTCGTGGTCGGTGGCGTGCCCGCGAGCGCGCTCGCGGAGGAGTTCGGGACGCCGCTCGTCGTCTACTGCGAGCAGACGGCGCGCGCGCGGGCTCGGGCGTACCGTGAGGCGGCGCCGGACGCGGTCACGCTCTACGGCTCGAAGGCGTTCCCGAATCTGGCGATGCTGCGGCTGCTCGCCGAGGAGGACGTCGGAGCGGACGTTTCGACGCTCGGCGAGCTCGAGCTGGCCGTTCGCGCGGGTGTTCCCGCCGGCGGCATCGTCGTCCACGGCAACAACAAGTCGGACGACGAGCTGCGCCGCGCTGCCGAAGAGGACGCGTGGCTGGTCGTGCTCGACGCCGCGGACGAGGTCGAGCGCGCCGCTGCGGCCGGCGTGAAGCGCGTGCTCGTGCGGGTGACGCCGGGGATCGACCCGGACACGCACGACGCGATCAAGACCGGGCACCGAGGCTCGAAGTTCGGGCTGCCGCCGGAGCAGGCGCTCGTTGCCATTCGTCGGGCGCGCGAGACCGGCCTCGACGTCCAGGGTCTCCACGTGCACCTCGGCTCGCAGCTCCTCGACGTCTCGCCGGCGCGCTTCTTGGTCGACTGGCTCTCCGGCTTCGCGGCCGAGTGCCGCGCCGAGCTGGACTGGACGCCCGCAGTCGTGGACGCAGGCGGCGGGCTCGGCATCCGCTACGTGGAGGGAGACTCGGCGCCCTCGATCGCCGACTTCGCCGGGACGATCGTGGAGCGCGTCGCGCGCGCGTGGGCGCTGCACGGGCTGCCGGCGCCGCACCTCGTGTTCGAGCCGGGCCGCTCGCTCGTCGGCGAGGCCGGCGTGACGCTCTACCGGGTCGGCGTCGTCAAGCGCGCGAGCGAGACGACGACGTACGTGTCCGTCGACGGAGGCATGTCGGACAACCCGCGGCCGCAGCTCTACGAGGCGCGGTTCACGGCCCGCATCGCGAACCGTCTGGACGAGCCGGTGGCGGGCACGTACACGGTCTGCGGGAAGCACTGCGAGTCGGGGGACGTGCTCGTCGAGCGTGCGCCCTTGCCGGCGCCGTCGCGCGGCGACCTGCTCGCGGTGCCTGCGACGGGCGCGTACACATTGGCGATGGCGTCGAACTACAACGCGGTGCCGCGGCCGGCGGCGGTGCTCGTCGCGGACGGCTCTGCGCGGCTGATCCGTCGACGGGAGTCGCTCGACGACCTGCTCAGCCTCGAGGCCTGAGCACGCGCACTGCGTCCTCGAGGTCGGCGCAGGCGGCCTCGGCGACGTAGACCGTCCACGGATGCGGCGGCGTGCCACCTGTGTACGCGACGACGGGGATTCCCTGGGCGTGCGCGTGCCACGCCTCCATCGCAGTGCCCTCGTCGGGCCGGGTGAAGTCGGCCAGCACGGCGTCGCAGGAGTCGATCTCGGCCAGGTCTCCCTGGACGATCTCGGCCTCGTTCCCCTCCGTGCGGCCGCGGAAGTCGCGCCGCATCGGGTCGACCGGCTCCCACCCGGCGGCCTCGGCGAGCGCGGTCGCGCGGCGCCGGTACTCCTCGGCAAACGGTGGCCCGGCGAGGTAGACGCGGTGCGGCATCGCGCGCCTACAGTACGCGTGTGGCGGCGCTCGAGACGTTCCCGAACCCCGGCGTGCGCGAGGTGGATCTGACCGGCGACGAGTTGACCGCCGTCTGTCCGCTCACGCACCAGCCGGACTGGTATGCGCTGACGATTCGCTACCGGCCGGGCGAGACGTGTCTCGAGACCCGGTCGCTCAAGCAGTACCTGGGCGGCTTCCGGAACGAGGAGCACTTCTGCGAGGCGCTCGCTGTGCGGATCAGGGACGACGTCGCGGATGCGCTGGGCGTCGCGCCGGACTCGGTGGACGTCGCGCTGACGCAGAAGGCACGCGGCGGGATCACGATCACCGCGTCCGCGTAGTGGCCGAGCACGACGTCCTCGTCTGGTCGGACTACATCTGACCGTTCTGCCGGCTCGGCCAGCCGACGGCCGAGTGGATCCCGCGCCGGTTCGGTGCCGAGGTCACGTGGTTGCCCTTCGACCTCCATCCCGAGTACTCGAAGGGCGGCATTCCGCGCGAGCAGCTGCACGCGCGGTACGGCGAGGGCTTCCACGACCGGCTGCGCGCGCGCTTCGTCGAGGAAGGGCTCGCGTACAACCCGCCGCCGGACGTCGTGCCGAACACGATGCGTGCACTGCGGGTCACCGAGCTCGCGCGCGAACGGGGGTTGCACGCCGCGGTGCACGACCGGCTGATGGACGCCTACTGGGCGGAGGCTCGGAACATCGGCGATCCGGAGGTGCTGCGTTCGCTGACGGTCGAGGCGGGGCTGGACGGGTCCGAGGTGGACGAGGTGCTCGCGGGCGACGCGTATCGCGACCGCGTCCACGGGCTGACGGCCCAGGCCGTCTCGATCGGCATCACGGGCGTGCCCGGCTTCCTGATCGACCGGCGCCTGCTCGTCCTCGGCGCGCAGCCGCAGGCGGTGTTCGAGCGCGCGTTCGAGCAGCTCAGCGGAACGCCGCCGGATCCGTGACGGGCGCCTGACAGGCGAAGCGCTCGCACACGTAGACCGTCGGCCGGCCGTCGACTGCCGTCTTGCCTTCGAGCAGGGGTACGCCGTCCGCCGGGCCGAAGGCGACCACCGTGTTCGGCTCGCAGCCGGCCAATGCCGCGCGCGCCACGTCGTCGCCCGGCGAGCCGACGATTGCGACCTCGCGCGGCGGCGACAGGTAGAGGTCGAGCGCGCACAGCGCCCACGCGAAGAACGACGGGCTCCGCGAGAGCGACTGCCCGACGATACGCAGTACCGACACGGCACGATGCTCGAGCTCGTCGCCGCCGTAAATCCGCGCCAGGCGCAACAGAACGTACGCGAGCATCGAGTTGCCGGACGGGATCGGGCTGTCGTCGAGATCCTTCGTTCGGGCAACGAGCTGCTCGGCGTCGCACGGCGTCATGAAGAAGCCGCCGCGAGCGTCGTCCACGAACAGCTCCACCGCGAGCAGCGCGAGCCGGTGCGACTCCTCGAGCCAGCGCAGATCGCCGGTCGCGACGTGCAACTCGTAAAGGCCGTGCGCGACGTTCGCATAGTCGTCGAGGTACCCGGTTCCGCTCGCCCGGCCGGCGCGGTAGCTGCGGTGGAGACGGCCTTCCGAGGAGAGCGGCCCGAGCAGGAACTCGGCGAGCGCGCGGGCCGCGTCGAGCCAGTCGCTGCGATCGAGCCGCCGCCCCGCCTCGGCGAGCGCGGCCAGCGCGAGGCCGTTCCAGGAGGCGATCGCCTTGTCGTCGAGCCCCGGCTGCGGTCGCTGGGCGCGTATCGCGAGCAGTCGCGTCCGCTGGTCTGCCGTCAGCTCGCCCCGGATGATCGACCGGCCGTGCTCGAACGGCTCCAGCAACGGCGCCACGTCCGGACCGGCCTCGTCCGCCGTCCACGTGTACGTCAGTCCCTCGACGCCGTCCGTGTCCGCGTCCTGCGACGACGCAAACGCGCCCTCGGCCAGCCGCAGGTCGCGGAGCATGTACTCGACCGTCTCCTCGACGATCTCGCGATACCGTTCCCTCCCGGTGAGGAGCCAGCCGTGGAGATACGCGGGGACCAGCAGCGCGTTGTCGTAGAGCATCTTCTCGAAGTGCGGGACGAGCCAGCGGTCGTCGACCGAGTAGCGGTGGAAGCCGCCGCCGACGAGGTCGTACATGCCGCCCGCGGCTATGCCGTCGAGGGTCGCCGTGACCATGTCGAGCTCGCCGCGGCGCATGAGCAGCTCGAGCGCGGACGCCGGCGGGAACTTCGGCGCCGAGCCGAAGCCGCCGAAGGCCGGGTCGAAGAGGCGGCCGAGTCCGCGCACGGACTCGAACAGGATCGTTTCGGTCAGCGGCTCGCTCGACGGCGCCTTGTCGGCACCCTGGCGAATCGCGCCGACGAGCTCGGCTGCCGTCCGGGCCACGTCCGCGGGCCGCTCGCGGTAGGCGTCGGCGACTGCCTGGAGGATCTGCCGGAAGCTCGGCAGACCGTGCCGCGGCTCCGGCGGGAAGTAGGTGCCTCCGTAGAACGGCTCGCCCTCGGGCGTGAGGAAGACGGTCATCGGCCAGCCGCCGTGCCCGGTCAGCGCCACGACGGCGTCCATGTAGAGCGCGTCCAGGTCGGGCCGCTCCTCGCGGTCGACCTTCACGTTCACGTAGAGCTCGTTCTGGAGCGCCGCCGTCTCGGCGTTCTCGAACGACTCGTGCGCCATGACGTGGCACCAGTGGCAGGCCGCGTAGCCGATCGAGAGCAGGATCGGACGGTTCTCGTCGCGCGCGCGGGCGAGGGCCTCATCGCCCCACTCGTACCAGTCGACCGGGTTCTCGGCGTGCTGGAGCAGGTACGGGCTCGTCGCTTGCGCCAGCCGGTTCATGACCTGAGATTAGGGAACCGGAGTGGCGTGAGCCCGATTGACGCGCTGCGCGAAAACGCCGCGCGCGCGAGACCGGAAGGACAAGGTGCTCGCCGCACTGGTCGACGATCTCAGGGTCGTCGCCGGGCGGCTCTGAATAGCATCGCGGCGTGACCTTCCTGCCGCTGCGAGGTATCCGCGTCGTCGACGTGACGACCTCCCTCGCCGGGCCGTACTGCACCGAGGTGCTGGCCGGGCTGGGCGCCGACGTCGTCAAGATCGAGCCGCCGCGCGGCGGCGACGAGGCGCGTACCTGGGGGCCGCCGTGGTGGGACGGAGAAAGCACGCTGTTCCTGACGGTGAACGCGGGCAAGCGCTCGGTCTGCGTCGACCTGCGCCGCGGCCACGACGTGATGCTGCGGCTCGTCGACCGCGGCGACGTCTTCGTCCAGAGCCTGCGGCCGGGGCTAGCGGACGAGCGCGGGCTCGGCGCCGAGGCGCTGCGCGAGCGGAACCCGAGGCTCGTGTACTGCTCGATCCGCTCGTTCGGCCCGACCGGTCCGTGGCGCGACCGGCCCGGCTACGACCCGCTGGCGCAGGCAGCAGGCGGGATCATCAGCGTCACGGGCGAGCCGGGACGCGACGGCGTCCGGGCCGGCGTCTCGATCGCCGACCAGGGCACCGGCATGTGGGCCGCGCTCGGGATCCTGGCGGCGCTGCACGAGCGGGAGCGGACGGGCGCGGGCCGTGAGGTGGACGTGTCCCTCTACGAAACGGCGCTCGGGTTCATGGCCTACCACCTGACCGGCTTCTTCGGCTCCGGCGCCGTGCCCTCCGGCCGGGGCACGGCCTTCCCGTCGATCGTCCCGTACCAGGCGTTTGCGGCTACGGACGGCAGGCTGATGGTCGCGGCCGGGAACGACAGGCTGTTCGCCTCTCTCGTCTCCGCGCTCGGGCTGCCCGAGCTGGCCGAAGACCGGCGCTTTGCCACGAACGCCGACCGCGTCGCGAACCGAGACGAGCTCGTGCCGGTACTCGCCGAGCGGTTCGCCGCAGAGTCGCGGGAGCACTGGCTGGCCGTGCTCGGCGAGGCAAACGTTCCGGCGGCGCCGGTGCAGGACGTGTCCGAGGTGGCCGCGGCCGAGCAGACCGATGCGCTCGAGATCCTGCAGGACCTCCCCCACCCCGCGCTGTCCGGCCTGCGCATTCCGGCGTTCCCCGTGTCCGTCGACGGGGAGCGGGTGCGCCACGCGTCTGCCCCGCCCGAGCTCGGCGCCGACACGGCCGAGGTACTGGCCGAGCTGGGCTACTCCGACGAGGAGATCGAGCGGCTCGCCGCGGACGGCGTCGTCGGCTCCGTCAGCTAGGAAGCTCCGCCCGGCGCGCGCGGTAGGCCCGCGTCTTGCGGCGGTTCCCGCAGAGCTGCATCGAGCACCAGCTCGCGGAGCGGTTCTTCGAGTAGTCGTAGAACGACCAGCGACAGTGGTAGTTGCGGCAGCACTTGAGCCGCGGCCAGCTCCCGTCCAGCATCGCCAGGTAGGAGATCGCAAGCACGCGGCCGACGGCGCCGTCGACGCCCTCCGCACGCGCCACGAGCTCAGGCCGCGAGAAGTCGATCGTCAGCGCAGCGCGCTCGGCGGCGCCGGCGAGCACGGGCAGCGGTTTGCCCTCGAGCGGCTGGAGGTTGTTCGCGTAGAGCAGCTCGCGCAGCGCCTCGCGCACCGTTCGCGCCCGGTCGAGCTCTTCGGCCGAACCCGAGACGTCGAGCGACTCGAGCCAGGACGCGAGCCAGTCCTCGCCGCTCTCGCAGTTGACCGTGTTCACGAACAGCTGCACCTGGCGCAGCGGCTCCGGCGCAGCGTTTGGAACGTCGTAACGTGGCGGTTTCTTTGCCATTGCCTGCGACACCAGTCTAAACTCTTTGCCGGTTATGCGCCATTTCCTCGTCGTCGGCGTCCGGCGAACGACCGCCGTCCTCTCCGTCGTCGCTGCACGTCTCCGCGCACAGCCGGGACGGGCCGCGCTGATCGTCGGCGGGCTCGCCGTGGCGGTCGCGATGCTGACGGCGGCCGTCGGCGGCAGCGTCGAGGCGCGCGACCGAGCAGTCCAGCAGGCAATCGCCGACCTGCCGCTCTCGCAGCGCGCCTTCCGCGTCGACCTGTTCAACCTCCCCTTCGGCCAGAACTACGCCCAGGCGGATGCCACGGCCCGCGGAGCACTCGCCAAGCTCACAAAGGCGCAGCTCCTGTCGGGCACGTTCCTCCGCGAGCTGCGCGTCGGCGGCGGCCTCGTCCAGCTCGCGAGCGTCAAAGGGCTCGTCCGGATCGCCCGCCTCGAATCCGGCCGACTTCCGCGTAGTTGCACGCCCGCCGCGTGCGAGGTCGTGCAGCTCGGTCCGGGCACACGGACGACGTGGAGCGAAGGCGGCATCAACCTCGTGCGCGTCGGCATCGTCGACCTGCCCGACCGCGCGGTGTTCGGCGACACGCTCCAGCCGACGGCGCAGAACAACGGTCAGCGGCCGACGATCCTGCTCGCCTCCGGCGCAGCCGCCTTCGACCGCTTGCCCGCTTTCGACGGCATCTACCGCGCCTACAGCTGGCTGGCACCGATCGATCCGCACGGGATCCAGTCGTGGGAGATCTCGAATCTGCTCGCACGCGAATCGCAGCAGCAGACGCGCCTGTCGGCGATCAGCGACCTCTACGAGCTGAGCGGCCCCGACGCGGCGCTCCTGGACGCGCAGTCGCGCGGTCGGTCGACGAGCGCGCGCATGGTGCTGATCGGCGGGGAGCTGAGCGCGCTTCTGCTCGGCTTCGCGCTCGTCGCCGCAATCGGGCTGCGCCGCGGGCTCGCGAACGAGCAACGGCGGCTCGCGCAGCGCGGCGCGCGACGGCCGCAGCTGGCTCTCGCGCTCGCCGGCGAGATCTCGGCGATGACGCTCGCCGGACTCGCCCTCGGTCTGATCGGCGGAATCGTCGTGGTCGCGCTCGTCGCCGACGGTCTCGACCTGCCGGCCGGAGACGTCCTCTCGCAGACGCTGTGGAGCTGGACGGCGCTGGTCGCGACGATCGGAGCCTGGCTCGCAGCGACGATCGCGATCCTCGCCGTCGTCGCGTCGTCGGAGGACGGCGGCCGCCGCCGCCGGATCGGCCTGCTCGACGTCGCCGCCGCCGGAGCGCTCGTCGCGGTCGTGCTCGAGGTCGCCCGCGGCGGCCTTGACGCCGACACGCTCGCTTCCGGCGGCGACCCGACGCTGATGGTTCTCCTCCCCGGTCTCGTCGCGTTCGTCGCAGCCGTGCTCGTCGCACGCCTGCTCGGGCCGCTGATGCGCGGCGTCGAGCGGCTGTCTCGGAGCGCGGCGCTGCCCTTCCGCCTGGCCACGCTCGCGCTCACGCGGGCGCGGCGGCGAACCGTGGCGATCTGCGCCTTCCTCGTCATCAGCCTCGGACTGGCGCTGTTCGCCTCCAGCTATCGCGCCACGCTGGCCCAGGGCGCGCAGGACGAGGCCGCGTTCTCGGTTCCGCTCGACTTCGCGGTGACCGAGGCATCACGGCTCGTGCTCCCGCTCGACGCGGCGCCGCTCGGCTCGTACGACCGCATCGCGCCCGGCGTGCAGGCCTACCCGATCGTCCGGCAGATCGGCACCGCGCCGGGACAGGGTTCGAGCGCGGCCAGCCCGGCGGTGCTCGGTATCCCGGCGGCGGCGATTCGCAACCTGCACTGGCGCTCCGACTTCTCGTCACTGAGCAGGGGCCAGATCGCCGATCGCCTCGCAGCGCACGGGCACGTTGCGCTCCACGGAGTGACGCTGCCGGCGTCGGCGCGTGTGCTGACGCTGCCCGTGCGGATTCGGGGCGTCGCGCTCGCCCTCGCGCTCGCCGGCACGGACGCACGCGGCCGCACGGTGACCGTCCAGCTCGGCAACCAGGCGCCGGGACGCCACGACCTGCGGGTGGCTCTGCCGGCCGGGATTCGCGAGTTCACGGGACTCGAAGTGTCGCTCTCGACGGGCGAGCAGTACGGCTTCTCCCACCGGGACGCCGAGGCGGGCGCCACCACGATCCCGTCCGGCAGCATGCTGCTCGGACCGTTGCGGGCCGGCAACACCGTGCTGACCGACTGGCGGAACTGGGTCGCGAAGGGCGGCGCGAGCCTGGCGGCGGGGACGCTGCGCTACGCGTTCGACACGGGCCAGACGGTGCTCGTCCGGGAGCCGCAGGCGACCGATCGCTGGCCGCTGCCGGTTGTCGTCAGCAGCGACCTCGGGCGCTCCCTCCATCCCGGCGCCCGCTTTCCGCTCGACTTCGGCGATTTCCAGGTGACGGCAGAGGTCGTGGGCGTGGCGTCGCGGTTCCCGGACGCCGAGCAGTTCGGCGAGGGATTCGTGATCGCCGACGAGTCGGCGCTGTCGACCGCGCTCGACGGGCGCCTGCCCGGACGTGGCGACCCGACCGAGCTCTGGCTTTCGGCCCCGGACTCGGAGGATGCGCGAACCGCCGCGGCGCTGGCGGCGCCGCCGTTCACGGCGCTCCAGGTCGCGTCCAGACGGGCGACGGCCTCAGGGCTCGCCGGCGACCCGCTGGCGCGGGCGATCGAGATCGCGCTGACTGTCTCCGCACTGGCCGCTCTCGTCCTGGCCGCCGCCGGATTCCTGGTCGCGCTCGTCAGCGACCTCCGCGACGAACGAGGCGACCTCTTCGACCTCGAGGCCCAGGGCGTCGCACCCGCGGTGCTGCGGCGCCAGTTCCAGATCCGCTCGATCGTCCTGGTCGCGTTCGGCGTCGTCGGAGGCATCGTCCTCGGGCTGGTTCTGTCGCGCCTCGTCGTGGCACTGGTGCAGGTGTCCGCGGCGAACACCGTGCCCGACCCGCCGCTGCGCCTCGTGCCGGCGTGGGGCATCGGGCTGGCGGCAGTCGCGATCCTGATCGGAGTCCTGCTCGTGCTGGTCGAGCTCACCGCGCGGCGGGCCTTCGCGCAGGACCTCCCTCCGCGGGCCAACTGGAGCCTCGAATGACCCCGGCGGTCGAGACGCACGACGCGTTCCGCATCTTCGACTCCGAGGCCGGCGGGACCGTCGCGCTGCAGGGACTGACGCTGACGGTCAAGCCGGGCGAGATCGTGGTCGTCCTCGGACCGAGCGGCTCCGGGAAGAGCACGCTGCTCCGCGTCCTCGCCGGGTTCGAGCAGCTGACGGCCGGCACGGCGCGCGTCCAGGGCGTCGAGATCGGCCGGCTGAGCGGGAGCGCCGCGGCGGCGTTCCGCGCGAGGCACCTCGGACTGCTCGACCAGCACTACGCGCGCTTCCTTTCACCGGACCTGACTTGCCTGCAGTCGGTCGCGCTCCAGCTCCGGATCCTCGGGCGGTCGCGCGACGAGGCCGAGGAACGGGCACGTGAGACGCTCGAGCGGGTCGGGCTTGCGGATCGAGCCGGAGAGCGTCCGGGCGTCCTCTCGGGCGGCGAGCAGCAGCGCGTCGCCGTCTGCGCGGCCGTCGCGCACCGCCCGCAACTCCTGCTCGCCGACGAGCCGGCAGGCGAGCTCGACGCCGAGAACGCCCGCGTCGTCTACGAGATGATCGCCGAGTTCGTCCGCGAGTCCGAGGGCACGGCCGTGATCGTCAGTCACGACACGGCGGCGGCCGAGATCGCCGACCGGCTCGTCTACGTCCGTGACGGGCGAATCGTGGAAGAGGCGCGTCCGGACGAGCCGCGGTCGCTGATCGCGTCGCACGGCTGGGTGCGGATTCCCGAGCCGCTCTTGCGGCAGGCCGGCCACCCGCGAGAGTTCTCCGTCGCGTCCGAGGGCGGCGAGATCGTGCTGCGCCCGCTCGGCGAGGCTCCGGCCGCTCCAGCCGAGGCCGAGGCGCCGGCCGGCGAAGAGCCCGGAGCGATCGTGGCGGCGCTCGATCGCGTGTCGAGGCGTTTCGGCAGCGCCGACGAGGCCGAGGTGCTGAGAGAGGTCACCGCGACGTTCGCCGCCGGGACGTTCACGGCGCTCGTCGGGCGCTCGGGGAGCGGCAAGACCACCCTCTTGCACCTCCTCGCGGGCCTCGACCGGCCGACGAGCGGCTCCGTAACCCTGCTCGGGCGGACGCTCGACGAGGTCGGCCGGGCCGACCTGGCGGAATTGCGGCGACTGCACGTCGCGCTCGTGACGCAAGAGCCGGGTCTGATCCCGTACCTGACGGCGGCCGAGAACACGCGGCTCGGGCTCGCGCTCAGAGGTCGCGAGGACGACGACGAGGAGCTCGTCGCGCGGGTGCTTGCCGACGTGTCCCTCGAGCACCGCGTCGACATTCCGGCGTCCAAGCTCTCCGCCGGCGAGCGACAGCGGCTCGCCGTCGCGCGGGCACTGGCCGCCGGCACCGAACTGCTGTTGATGGACGAGCCGACGGCACGGCTCGACGAGGAGAACGCGCACGCCGTCGTCCGGCTGCTCGGCCGCGCAGCGCGGACGCACGGGCTCGCAGTCGTGTGCGCGACGCACGACCCGGTGCTGATCGAGGCGGCGGACGCGATCCTCCCGCTGCAGCGGCGGCTCGACCGGGTCGACCTGCTGCCCGCGGTCTAGGCGCCGAAAATTCCCAGAATCGGCACGATCCGGTCACACCTGCGCGGGCCTGAGCGGGTTACGCTTTCGGCGGGGGTGGCGGGTTGGTTCCCCACCCAATGAGGGTGGGGGTGCCGGTCGGGACAGGGCCGAGCTAGACGATCGCGACCATGCGCTCGATCGCTCCGCGCGCGCGGTCGGCGATCTCGGGCTCGACCGTGACCACATGCTTCCAGTCGCGCAGCGAGTCGCGGAGCTTCTCGAGCGTGATCATCTTCATGTACCGGCAGATCGCCCGTTCAGAGACGGCCTCGAAGCGCTTCTCCGGCACTTCCTTCTGCAGCCGGTGGATGATCCCCGTCTCGGTGGCGATCAGGAACCGGTCCTTCGGCGACTGCCTGGCGAACCTGACCATGCCCTCCGTGGACAGGATGTGCGTACGGCCGTTCGCGAACGCCATGCACTGGCTGGCGCACCCGCACTCCGGGTGGACGAGCAGCTCGGCGTCAGGTGCTTCCCCCTGCCAGCGCTCGATGTCGGCCGGGCGGATTCCCGCGTGCACGTGGCACTCGCCGAGCCACACGTGGAGCTTGCGACCGGTCACATTCTCGAGCCACATGCCGAGGAACATGTCCGGACAGAACAGGATCTCCGTGTCGTCCGGGATCGCCTCGATCACGGCTTTCGCGTTCCCGGAGGTGCAGCAGTAGTCCGTCTCCGCCTTGACCTCGGCAGTCGTGTTCACGTAGGAGACGACGACGGCGCCGGGATGCTCGGCCTTCCACGCGCGGAGCTGGTCGGCCGTGATCGACGCCGCAAGCGAGCAGCCTGCGTCCGGGTCTGGGATCAAGACGGTCTTGCCGGGGGAGAGGATCGCGGCCGTTTCGGCCATGAAGTGGACACCGCAGAAGACGATCGCCTCGGCATCCGTGGCCGCTGCCTCGCGGGACAGGCCGAGGGAGTCACCGACGTAGTCGGCCACGTCCTGCACCTCCGGCACCTGGTAGTTGTGGGCGAGGATGACTGCGCCGCGTTCGCGGGCCAGCGCCTTGACCTCGTCCTGCATCCGGCTGATCTCGAGCGTGGTCACAGAACCTCCAGCGAGACGTCCAGGGAACGGGCGGAATGGGTGAGCGCGCCGACGGAGACGAAGTCGACGCCCGTCTCGGCGATCGCACGCACGGTGTCGAGCGTCACGCCGCCGGAGGCCTCGGTCTCGGCGCGCCCGGCGACGAGCGCGACCGCGGCACTCAGCTCGTCCGGCGTCATGTTGTCGAGCAGCACGCGGTCGGCGCCGGCATCGACTGCTTCGGCGACCTGGGCGAGCGTGTCGGCCTCGACCTCGACGGGCAGGCCGGTCGAGCGAGCGCGGCGGACGGCCGCGGCGATCGAGGGCGCGATCCGCAGATGGTTGTCCTTGATCAGCACGCCGTCGTCGAGGCCGCGCCGGTGGTTCGTGCCACCGCCGCACCGCACGGCCTCCTTCTCCGGGTCGCGCAGGCCCGGCGTGGTTTTCCGCGTGTCGAGGATCGTGGCGCCGGTGCCGTCGACAGCGTCGACGTAGCGGCGCGTGAGCGTGGCGATGCCAGAGAGGCGGCCGATCAGGTTGAGCGCGAGCCGCTCGCCGGTGAGCACTGCCCTGGCCGGACCGTCCACTCGCGCGATCGGCCCGGGCTCGACGCGGTCGCCGTCCCGGGCGACCGGCTCCAGCTGTGCGCCGAGCAATTCGAAGACCTCTGCGGCCGCGCGAAGTCCGCAGACAACGCCCGGCTCCTTGACGACGATCCGCGCCTCGCAGACCGCGTCCTCGTCGATGATCGAGTCGGTTGTCGCGTCCCCGGTGCCGACGTCCTCGGCGATCCAGCGCTGCGCGTCGGTCGAGGTCAGCTCCATCGCTCCAGCTCCACGCGCTCGCCCGTGCCCGGCCGGATGACCGTGTGTGCGGCGAACGCCTCGTCCTCGAACGGGAAGTCGGCACGGAAATGGCCGCCGCGGCTTTCCTCGCGCGCAAGCCCGCCCCGGGCAACGAGCCGTGCCAGCGTGTGCGGCGTGTGCGTGAGCTGTTCGAGCCCGGCCGCGTCGCGGATCAAACCGGCATCGCGCCACATCGCCCCGCGCAGCTCGGGCGTCACCTCGTCGATTCCGGCCCTGTCGTTCCAAGCAACACTGTGTTGCAAGGCCGGCGCAGGATCCGAGAGGGCTGCCAGGCCGGCTCGGCGGCCGAAGACGAGGCACTCGAGCAAGGAGTTCGAGGCGAGTCGGTTCGCACCGTGGACGCCCGTACACGCGCACTCGCCCGCCGCGTAGACGCCGGGGACGCCGGTGCGACCGTCGAGGTCGGTGACGATCCCGCCCATCGTGTAGTGGGCTGCTGGCGAGACCGGGATCGGCTCGGCGCCTGGATCGAAGCCGTGGGATGCGAGCTCGTCCATCAAGCCCGCGAAGCGGTCGCGGTCGATGGCGCGGAGGTCGAGCAGCGCCGTCCCGCGCGCGTCGATCGCGCGTGCGACGACGTCGCGGGGCGCCAGCTCGTCGGTGAAGCGCTCGCCGCGCTCGTCGAGCAGCAGCGCGCCTTCGCCGCGGAGCGCCTCGGTCAGCAGCAATCCGTTCCCCGCGACGACGGTCGGATGGAACTGCACCAGCTCGAGATCGGCAATCGGCCCGCCGGCGAAGTAGGCGAGCACGATCCCGTCGCCGACCGAGCCCGGCGGATTCGTCGTCCGCGCCCAGAGCGCCGAGTAGCCGCCTGTGGCGATCAGCGTCGCCCGGCCGCGCGTCAGCCCCGAGTCGGTGCGTACGCCGCCGTTCACGAGCTCGCGGACGCGCTTGCCCTCGTGGACGAGGATGCGCGGGTGCTCGAGCACGCGCCCGGCCAGCACGCGCGCGATCACCGCGCCGGTGGCCGCACCTCCCGCGTGCACGACGCGCCGCCGGGAGTGGCCGCCCTCGAGCCCGAGCTCCTCGTCGAACGGAACGCCGAGCGCGACGAGATCGGCCACGCGCGCAGGGGCCTCCTCGGTCAGCACCGCGACCGCCCTCGGCCGGCACAGCCCGCGGCCGGCGCGAAGCGTGTCCTCGGCGTGCAGTTCGGGCGAGTCGTCCTCCCCGACTGCGGCAGCGACGCCGCCCTGGGCGAGGTAGCTCGCCGACGTGAGCAGCGGCCCCTTCGTCAGGAGCACGACGTCGGTCTCGGCGGCCGCGCACAGGGCCGCGTACATGCCGGCGATCCCTCCGCCGACGACCACCAATCCTGTTCGCTGAGCGCTCATCTGCTAGTTTTCGACTGTGAGTCTAAAACCTCCGCGACAGTCTAGCATCGTCACCGACCCCGAGGCGAAAACATCGCGCCCGGCTCACGTGGCGCTCGGTGTCGTCCTCCAGGTGCGCGACGGCGTGCTCCAGGTGCTCCTCTGGCAGCGGGCCAAGGAGCCGTTCGAGGGTTGCTGGGCGCTTCCGGGCGGCTACCTCTCCCCCGGCGAGCGGCTCGACGACTCGATCCGGAGACACCTGGCCGCGAAAGTCGATGTCCGCGAGCTTTCCCACCTCGAGCAGCTCGAGACGCGCAGCGACCCGGACCGGCACCCGCGCGAGTGGCAGCTCGCGACGGCCTATCTCGGGCTCGTCCCCGCGGGCGTCGACCCATCGGTGCCCGTTGACACCGGCTGGCATCCGCTCGACGCCCTGCCGCCGATGGCGTTCGACCACGGCCAGGTCGCGATGGCCGGCCGTGAGCGGCTCCGCGCCAAGCTCTCGTACACGAACCTCGGGTTCGCGCTCGCCCCGCCCGAGTTCACGATGGCCGAGCTCCGCGACCTCTATGCCGCGGCGCTGGGTCACGAGGTCTCTGCGACGAACCTGAAGCGAGTCCTGCTCCGCCGCGGCGTCCTCGAGCCGACCGGCGACCGTCGCGCCCCGGGACGCACCGGAGGCCGGCCCGCAGAGCTCTACCGGTTCAGGGAGCGTGCGCTCGCGATCACCGACCAGTTCGCCGTGCTGCGGCCGCCGTCGTGAGGCTATCGTCAGCTCGACATCGCCCGCAGGGAGCAAGGAGGGGTACTCGATGAAGAAGTGGGTGGTCGGAATCGCGGTCGTCGCCGCATCGGCGTTGACGGCCGTCTCGCTCGCGTTCGCAGGGAGCACGACGCTGAAGCTCTCGGCGTCGAAGGCGAGCCTCGCCTACAGCAAGAAGGTCCTGACCGCGAAGGCCGGCAAGATGACGATCGTGATGAGCAACCCATCGTTCCTGTCGCACGACGTCGCGATCAAGGGGAACGGCGTCAAGGTGAAGGGCAAGGTCGTCGGCAAGGGCGGCACGTCGAAGGTGACGGCCAACCTCAAGCCCGGCGTCTACACGTTCTACTGCACCGTCCCGGGCCACGAGGCCGCCGGGATGAAGGGCAAGCTCATCGTCAAATAGCCGGCCAACATGTCTCTTTCGGACGCGTCCTAGTGACTGTCCCATGGGACAGTCACTAGGACATGGCTCGAAGGGACGCCCGAGGTTAGGACAGCCGTTGAGGCTGGGAGCGGGCTGACGACGAGAGTGACTGTCCCTCGGCCATGGCTCGTTGGGCTAGGTGGGGCCATGACCCGGGCGCACGGCGGGCCGGTGGCCGGAAGGGCCTAGGTCATCGGGATTTCGCGCAGCACGCTCGGCTCGATGCGGTCGAGGATCTCCTCGAGGCTCGGGCCGGTCACGGTGATGCCGTGGTTCCGCAGGCCGACGACGGCGTGGTTCGGGTCGGGCGCCTGGCGGACGAGCTCGGCGACCGAGCGCGCCAGCTCTTCTGTGCCGCAGGGGTAGTTCACGTCGGTCGCGGTAATGCCCTCCATCCACGCATGGACATGGATGATCGCGCCGACCGCGGGGTGCTCCTGGTAGATCATCCAGTGCTCGATCGCGTCGACGGACACGCGGCGCGGTTCGACGTTCGGCGGCACGCTCAGCACCATCGACCCGTTCTCCGCGTCGTAGTCGGAGACGAGCAGGATGTCGCGGCCGGGAATCTCGAGACGGGACTTGTCGACGCCGCTCGCGCTCATCCAGAAGCGCCGCTCGTCCTTCCGCGCCGACAGGTTCCCGTACGAGAGCCCGCCGATGCCGTAGAGCCGCTTTACGTGCCGCAGCTCGCGCTCGTTGAGCAGATCCTCGATCGGGAACGGGTTCGGCAGCAGGTCGAGCTCCTGGAGGCGCACGCCGGCGGCGCGGATCGAGTCGGTGATCGCGTCGCCGTTCCAGAGCTCCGGCTCGAGGTCCGTACGGAACTCGTTGTCGATCACGAGCCGCGAGCTCGCGAGGGGAACGAGCCGCTGCACCACGAGCTCGGCGAGCTTCTCGTCGTCGCTCGCGGAGATGCCGTAGTGGCCGCGCTCCATCGTCGTGAACCACGCGCCCCGGCCCGGCACGTAGTCGAGCACGAGGTTCGCGAGGCCGCGGAGGAGCTGCGGGTAATCGGCGCGAAGCGACTCCTCGATCGGCTCCGGATGCTCCGGCCGCTCGAAGACGCCGACGACGTAGGTGCCCTTGCCGCGCCGGCGAAACGGCTTGGGATCGTCGAGATCCATGAGGCTGAGGACGAGGTTCGCATCCTGCGCGTCGCCGTTCGACGAGGTGAAGCCGACGCCCTCGAGGGCCGAGCCGATCAGATGCGCGAACCGGTCGAGCTCTTCAGAGGTCGCACTGCCGAAGAACGCGTACTGCACGGGCCGAATCTATCCGAGATGGGCCAGGACGGTCCCCAGCACGGGCACCGTCAGCGTGAGCGCGAAGTTGCACCAGCCGACCACGACGAGCGGTCGCCGCAGCGTCTGAGGCCGGCTCTCGCGGATTTGCCGCGCGAGTCCCGGCCCGAGCCAGAAGTCGTGCACGGCCGCGCCGATCACGAGCGCCGCGACGAGCGCGACCTTGACCGCGAAGACGGCGTAGAACTCGGCCGACGCGTCGCCGGAATAGACGCCGTCGTGCCCGGCGAGGACGAGGCCGGTGCCGCCGAGGATCGCCAGCATGCTCCAGCCGAGCGGCCGCCATCCTTGCCCGAGCCGGCGCAGCGCCTTGGCCCGGTTCTCGCCCTCGAACTGCCGCGCCATCGGCACTGCGATGAAGACGAGTGCCACCGTGCCTCCCACCCAGACGGCGGCGGCCAGCACGTGCAGCGCGGCGATCGCGGTGTCCACGCGCGGGACACTACGGCGCGGGCTGCGACGGCCGCGCTACTTCAGCTGCGGGTCGAGCTTGTAGCCGACGCCGTAGCGCGTCTGGATGAAGGTGTGCTCGGTCGACCGCTTGTCGATCTTGTCGCGTAGCCGCCGGACGAACACGTCGACGGTGCGGTCGCGGTGCGTCTGACGGCGGCCCCAGATGCGCTGCAGCAGCTCGTCGCGGGTGACGACGCGGCCGCGCTCGAGTGCGAGCGTGTACAGGAGCTTGAACTCGGTCGGCGTCAGCTCGGCGCTTGTCCCGTCGACGAACGCCTGCACCTCGCGCGGGTCGATGCGGAGCTCCTCGATCTCGATCGCGTCGCCGCGAGGAGGATCCTGCGCACGGACGCCGCGGCGGACGGCAGCCTTCACGCGCGCGACGAGCTCCTTCATCGAGAACGGCTTGACGAGGTAGTCGTCCGCTCCGATCTCGAGTGCGTGCACGCGGTCGTGCTCGGTGCCGCGCGCGCTGACGACGAGGATCGGTGTGCCGATTCCCTCGCTGCGGGCTGCCTCGATCAGCCGCCAGCCGTCGATGCCTGGCAGCATCAGGTCGAGCACGCAGACGTCCGGGTTCTCGTAGCGCAGCCGGGCGAGACCGACTTCACCGGCACCGACGGCGATCGGGTCGAACCCGGCCGCCTTCAGGTGCTCGGCCATTCCCCGTGCGATGACCTCGTCGTCCTCGACGATCAGGACCTTTGCCACGCGACCTACGATAGTCCGGGTGCCGGATTCGATCGGTGAACGACAGGTGAACATCTCGTGACACGACTGTTCGGCCGCCGGGAGGAGGACTCCGAGCGGGGAAACGGCTCCGCGGAGATGCAACTCGCAGCCGCCAGGGCCGCCCAGCTGATCGAGGAGAGCCGTGAGATCGTGCTCGTGCTCGACGAGGATCGCCGTGTCGTGGCAGCGAGCCGCCGGGCGCGCGAGGCCATCGAAGGGCTGCACGAAGGCGCCACGCTTCCCGCGGGGCTGATGCGTGCGCGCGAGGATCGCGAGCCGCTCGAGATCCCGTACGAGGCCGACGGACGACGCGAGACGCTCCTCTACCTGAGCGCACCTGGCGACCGGGCCGCCTACGAGGAGCTGCGGGCCGGCTTCACCGCGGCGGTGTCTCACGAGCTGCGCACGCCGCTGACCCGTCTGATGATCCTGCTCGACAGCGTCTCGCTGCCCGGCGCGAGGCCGGACGAGCTGGTCGCGCAGGCGCGCGGCGAGGTGCAGCAGATCGGCGAGCTGATCGACGACGTGCTCTTCCTCAGCGAGCTGGACACCGGGCGGGCGGTCGTCTCGCTCGGCTCGACGCCCGCGCTGCCCGTGCTCGACGGCGTCTTCGAGCGGCTGCGCGAGCGCGCCGACCACGCCGGTGTGACACTCGTGCTCGACTGCCCCGCGTCGATCGAGCTCCCGCTCCGCCAGCGGATGATCGAGATCGTCGCGACCAACCTCGTCGAGAACGCGATCCGCTACGCAGGCCCCGACGCGACGTTCACGCTCACGGTGCGCCGGGAGAGCGAGACCGCGATCCTGACAGGAATCGACGACGGGCCCGGCGTGTCCGAGGACGACTTGCCGAGACTATTCGAGCGCTTTTACCGCTCCGACCGAGCCCGCGCCTCGCGCGGCACCGGCCTCGGCCTCGCGATCGTCAAGCACGTGGTCGCATCGGCCGGCGGCACCGCCGAGGCGTTCAACCGCCCGGAGGGCGGGCTCGAGGTGCGCTGCGTGCTGCCGCTCACGCTCTAGAACGAGCGGAGCCGGGACTGAGCCCGGCTCCACCCACTCCGAAGCGACGTCGGACTACGTGTGGATCTTGGCGATGACCTTCTCTGAGTAGACCAGCACGACCTTCGGGATCGGCACGAACCGGAGCGGAATGCCGAACTTCTGGCCGGTGGTGACTGCGTAGAAGATGAACTTCTTCAGCAGCGCGGCTTTCGCCGTCTGCTGAGGGACGATCACGTAGGTGAACGTGCAGATCGGATAGGCCGCAGGCGACGACTTCGGCGGGTTGACGATGTGCATCTCACCGCCTGCCGGCACCGACTTGATCGTCTTGGCCGCCGCGCCGATCGAAGCGAGCCCTGGAGTCAGGAACTTCCCGGCCGCGTTCTTCACTGCCATGACCGGGATGTGATTCGTGACCGCGAACGCGATGTCGGCGTAGCCGATGGCACCGTCCGTCTTGGAGACGACGCCGGACACGCCAGACGATCCCTTCGCGCCGACGCCCGTCGGGAACGACGGCTGAGTCGAGACGCCGATCCTCGACTTCCAGGTGCCGCTGATTGCAGCGAGGTAGTCGGTGAAGGCGTAGGACGTGCCGGAGCCGTCGGACCTGTACACAGGCACGATCGGCTCGTTGGGCAGCGTGATGCCGGGGTTCAACTTCGCGATCGCCGGCGCGTTCCAGGTCTTGATGCCGCCCAGGTAGATCTGCGCGAGCACCGGCCCCGACATCTTCAGCGGCGCGTGAGCGTTGGTCTTGACGTTCACCATGACGGCGATCCCACCGAGCGCCCAGGGGATCTGATAGCAGCCCTTGCAGGCGGTGAACTGGTCAGGGGACAACGGCGCGTCAGAGGCGCCGAAGTCGACCGTTCGAGCCTGGATCGCTGCGATGCCGCCGCCGGAGCCGATCGGCTGATAGACGATGTTGACGCCCGTCTTCGAGGGGTAGTCCTTCTGCCACTGCGAGACGAGCGGCGAGACGAAGGTGCTACCTGCGCCGACGAGCTGGTCACCCTTGGGGCTCGCGCCAGCGGTCGTGGCCGCAATCGCCGAAACGGCCACGAGCACCGCAAGAAGCCCTCCAAAGACGTGCTTTTTCATTCGTTTCTCTCCCTTGACGGTGGGTCGGTCCCAGCTTGACGAGGCCGCGGTGTCCAGTGGGCTGAGTTGGGGTGACGGTCTGGTGACGAGCCGGTGAACGCGAGTTAGCGCCCTCGGAGCTTCCGTTCGCTCCGGGAGAGGAAGAACCGTGCGGTGAGGCTCGTGACGAGCACGAACGCCATGAGGATGAACGCGGCCGCCCATGCCTGTTCGTTCAGCGTCTTGTCCGGAGCTTCCGAGTACGTGAAGATCGTGAACGGAAGCGTCGCCATGGCCTGCCGGGGATCGGTAACGACGGCGTTCAGGAAGATCGATGTCGTGAACAGGAGCGGCGCGGTCTCGCCGGCCGCCCGCGCAACGGCCAAGGTCGCCCCGGTCAGCACGCCCCCGCGGACGGTCGGGAGGATCACGAAGAGCACGGTGCGCCATTTGGCGACCCCGAGCGCAAAGCTGGCCTCGCGAAGCGAGCTCGGGACGAGGTTGAGCACCTCGATCGTCGCCCTCGACACGAGGGGGAGCATCACGATCGCGAGCGCGAAGGACGCCTTCCAGGCCGCTTGGCCGGAGCCGACCACGAGCAGGGCGTAGACAAAGATGCCGATCACGATCGAAGGCACGCCGTTCAGGACGTCGAGCGCGAGCCTGACGTAGCGCCTGACCTGCTCGTGCGCGAACTCCGACACGTAGATCGCGACCAGCACGCCTGTCGGCAGCGCGAACAGAGTGGCGATCGAGACGATGATCGCGGAGCCGATGATGGCGTTCTTGATGCCGCCACCGCTCTCCCCGAACGTCGCCTGCACCTGGGTGAACAGGTCAAGGTTCAGGGCCGGTATCGCACGCTGTACCACGTTGAACACGACGATCGCGAGCACGGCTACCGCGCCGAACGCCGCCAGCGTGGCAACCAGCTCCGTAATGCGGTTCGCGACCAGGCGTCGTCGTGCGCGACCTTGCGCCCTCAG
>CAVZNV010000017.1:0-196322 GCA_963776735.1 uncultured Actinomycetes bacterium | reverse complement strand
CGGCTCGGCCGGGGCAGCTTTCACCTCGTCGTCGAGCCGGGGGGAGAGGCGGGGACGACCTACGCGGACTTCGTCGTCGTCGCGCGGCCCCACTGCCGTGCGGATGTCCGCGTGCTCGTGTCCGCCGAGCGGTACGGCTGACCGGATCAGTCGTCCGCGAGAGCAAGAAGCGCCGTGACCGTGGCCCGGTTCCGCGAGGTCGCTCAGATGCGGAAGGTCGCGTTGCGGTCGAGCGCGTCGTCGACCGCGCGCGCAAGCGCGGGCCACACCGGCCCGGGCGAGTATCCGAGCTCACGCGCCGCCTTGTCCCAGGAGAAGTACATGGGCAAGCGTGCGAGCACGACCTCCTCGGCGTTCGCGACGCCTGCGCGGGCGAGCGCCTGTGCGGCGCGGTAGGGCACGCGGACGCGCGGGCGCGGCTTGCCGGCGAGGTCGGCGACCGCGCAAAAGAGCTCGCGCAACGTCAGGTCGGCGCCGCCGAGCAGATAGCGCTCGCCCGCGCGGCCCCGTTCGAGCGCGAGGAGGTGCCCGCGCGCGACGTCGCGGACGTCGACGACGTTCACGCCGGTGTCGACGAAGCCGCGATAGCGGCCCGCCGCAACGCCTTCGATCATCCGCCCGGTCGGGGTAGGAAAGCGGTCGCCCTCGCCGACCGGGGTCGTCGGGTTGACGACGACGGCGTCGAGCCCGTCGCGCGCTGCGGCGAGCACGAGCCGCTCCGCCTCGAGCTTCGTCCGCTTGTACGGCACGGCGAGCTCGTAGGCGGGTGGTGCGTCCTCCTCCGTCGCCGGCCGGCCGGGAACCGGCCCGCACGTGCCGCACGTGGAGGTGTGGACGAGCCGGCCGACACCCAGCTCACGGCAGAGCTCGATCACGACCCGCGTGCCCTCGACGTTCACGCGCTCGTGCTCGGCGGCCGGTGCGTCGTAGGAGTAGAGCGCGGCGAGGTGGAAGACGGCGTCGCACCCGGCGACGCCGGCCCGCAGCCGCTCGCGGTCGAGCAGGTCGATCCACTCGTCGCCGACCTCGTGCCCGGCCTTGCGCAGCTCGCGAACGACGTGCCCGCCGATGAACCCGCTCGCCCCGGTGACGTAGACCCGCACGACCGCCATAGACTCACACACGCCATGGCCCCACCTCGCGATCTCCGCGACTGGATCGCCCTGCTCGAACGGGAGCGAGAGCTGGTGCGTATCTCGGCCGAGGTCGACCCGGACCTCGAGATCACCGAGATCGTCGACCGGACGGTCAAGGCGGGCGGGCCGGCGCTGCTCTTCGAGCACCCGAAGGGATCCGAGCACCCGCTGCTGATCAACCAGTTCGGCTCCGAGCGCCGCATGTGCCTCGCCTTCGATGCGAAGAGCCTGGACGAGGTCGCGACCCGGCTCCAGGCGGTGATCGAGATGCAGCCGCCGCAGGGCCTCGTCGAGAAGGTCAAGGGGCTCGCGAAGCTGAAGTCGATCGCCGACTCGCTGCCGAAGTCCGTGCGCTCCGGCCTCGTGCAGGAGGTCGTGCTCGAGGGCGACGCGGTCGACCTCGACCTGCTCCCGATCCAGCGCTGCTGGCCGGGCGACCCGGCGCCGTTCATCACGCTCCCCGCGGTGATCACGAAGGACCCGACGAACGGCACGCGCAACGTCGGCATGTACCGGATGCAGAAGCGCGACAGCCGCTCGACGTTCATGCACTGGCAGGTTCACAAGGACGGGCGCATGGACTACCTCGCCACCGACGGGCGGCTCGAGGTCGCCGTCGCGATCGGGCTCGATCCCGTGACCGCCTACTCGGCCAGCGCGCCGCTGCCGAAGCACATCGACGAGCTGATGCTCGCCGGCTTCCTGCGCGGCGAGCCGGTCGAGCTCGTGAAGGCGAAGACGGTCGACCTCGAGGTGCCGGCGAACGCCGAGATCGTTCTCGAGGGCTACGTCCAGACCGGCGACGAGGAGGTCGAAGGGCCGTTCGGCGACCACACCGGCTACTACTCGCCCGCCGAGGCGTTCCCGGTTTTCCACCTGACGGCGATGACGATGCGGCGCGACGCGATCTATCCGTCGATCGTGGTCGGCAAGCCGCCGGCCGAGGACGCGTGGCTCGGCAAGGCGACCGAGCGGATCTTCCTGCCGGCGATCCGCATGAGCGTCCCCGAGATCGTCGACTACGACCTGCCCGTCTCTGGCGCGTTCCACGGCTGCGCGATCGTCTCGATCCGCAAGGCGTACCCGGGACACGCGCAGAAGGTCATGCACGCGATCTGGGGTCTCGGCCTGCTCAGCTTGACGAAGTCGGTCGTCGTCGTCGACGAGCACGTGAACGTGCACGACTACGACGAGGTGTTCTTCCGGGTCTGCGCGAACGTCGACCCGAAGCGCGACGTGATGCTCACGGAAGGCCCGCTCGACCAGCTCGACCACGCGCCGACGATCCCGTGCTACGGCGGCAAGCTCGGCATCGACGCCACGCACAAGAGCCCGCCCGAGGGCGCACGCGAGTGGCCCGAGGAGATCGAGATGAGCCCCGAGATCAAGGCGCGGGTCGACGAGCGCTGGGCCGAGTACGGCATCCCCCTCTGACGGCCGCACCCGGCGTCTATAGTCCCCGTCGCGTCACCTGTTACGTCGTTGACACCGGGGATCGGCGTCGGTTGAATCGGCGCCGCAAAGTGAGAGAGGGGCGGAGCCAGCGTGGATCCTGAGCAGGGGCAGCACAAGCCGGAGGTGCCCGGGCCGAGCGTGTGGCCGATCGGGCTCGCCATCGGCATCGCCGCGCTGCTCGTCGGGCTCGTGGTCAGCTGGTGGATCGTCGCGATCGGCGGTGCCATCGCCCTCGTCTTCGCGTTCCTCTGGTTCGCCGAGCTGTCCGGCAACCCGATCGTCAAGCGGCCCGCGGGCGCCGCTCCTGCGCCGGCGTCCGGCCCGCCCACGGCGGAGAAGCGCGAGGCCGTCCCGGCGACCAGCTCGCGCCAGGGCTTCCTCGTCGGCTCGACGCTCGCGCTCGGCGGCGTCATCGGCGCGCTGGTCACGATTCCGCCGGTCTTCCTCGCCCTCATCCCGCCGTTCCTGAAGCAGTCGAAGAAGCCGGTCGACCTCGGCCCGATCAGCCAGTGGCCCGAGAACCAGTGGAAGATCACGACCTTCGTCCTCGTGCCCTCCGAGGGTCAGGTCACGAGGCGTACGGCGTACATCCGCTACAACGGCCTGCTCGGGAAGTCGCCCAGCTTCACGATCATCTCGAACCGCTGCGCGCACCTCGGCTGCCCGGTCCAGCCGCTCGGGCTCGTCAACGGCAAGCCCAAGACGATCACGACCACGCCGGGCGAGCAGGTCACGACGCAGGAGGTGCTCGCGGTCTCCGGCTTCAGCTGCCCGTGCCACGGCGGCGCCTACGACACCGAGGGCAACCGCATCGCGGGGCCGCCGGTGCGCGCCCTCGACCGCTACGAGTTCTCGATCAAGAACGGCCACCTGATCCTGGGCAAGAACTACAGCGTCGGCGAGGTGACGGGCTCGGGCGCCAACGCGCAGATCCACAAGTACGACCTCTACGGGCCGGGCCAGCACGTCGATGGGCTCGAGCAGATCCTCTACCCGCTCACGCCGCCCTCCTAGATGGCCGTCGCGTCGAAACCCCGGAAGCAGACGAAGACGCAGAAGGCGACCGCCGCTGCGCTGTACCCGCTCGACTGGCTCGAGGAGCGCTCCGGCCTCGTCGGCGGCGTCAAGTACTTCCTCTTCCGCAAGGTCCCGGGTGACATCAACTGGTTCCAGACGCTCGGTTCGGCGACCCTGACCGCCTTCCTCGTCCAGGCGATCACCGGCGTGATCCTGGCCATGTACTACAAGCCGGACCCGACCATCAACCCGGCCACCGGCACCCCGGTCGCATGGGACTCGATCAGGCACATCACCAACGACGTGACGCTCGGCTGGCTCGTCCGCGGCATGCACCGCTGGGGAGCGTCGCTGTTCATCATCCTGATGTTCTTCCACATGGCCCGCGTCTTCCTCTTCGGCGCGTACAAGTACCCGCGCGAGCTGAACTGGATCATCGGCGTGCTGCTTCTGCTGATGGGCATGCTCGAGGGCTTCACGGGCTACCTGCTGCCCTGGGACCAGACGGCCTACTGGGCCACCGTCGTTGGAATCAACCTGAACGGAACGGGGCCGATCGTCGGGCCCTTCCTGTCGTACGTCTTACGTGGAGGGTCGGAGATCGGGCCTGACACGCTCGCCCGGTTCTACTCGATCCACATGCTGATCCTCCCGGGCGCGATCTTCGCGCTGATCGGGCTGCACCTCTACCTCGTGATCCGCCTCGGGGTCACCTCGCCGCCGTGGTCGAAGACCGCCGCAGGCGCGCCGTGGCTCGAGGAGGACGAGCACGAGTCCGAGGCGCGCAAGGGCCTCGTCTCGCCGTCGCCGCGTGGAGGAGCCGCGAAGTGAGCAACATCGACGAGCGCCGCGAGCTGTTCGCCAGGTACAAGCAGGACGTCAAGACGAGGGGCAAGTCGTTCTTCCCGAACGCGATGTTCCACGACACGGTGATGAGCCTCGTCGTCGTCGTGATCATCATCGTGCTCGCGATCATCTGGAAGGAGACGGCGACCGGGAACCCGCCGACGGGCTCCCTCGGCAAGGTCTACGACCTGCCGGCCGACCCGGGGACGTTCTCGTTCGTCCCGCGGCCGGACTGGTACTTCTACTTCCTTTTCTATCTGCTGCGGATCTTCAAGTGGCCGTGGTCGGTCGTGATCGGGACGGTCGGGATCCCGACGGTCTGCATCGTGCTGCTGCTCGCGGTGCCGTTCATCGACCGGCGCACCGAGCGGCGGCTCTCGCGGCGGCCCGTCGCGGTGGTCGCCTCGATCCTCGTCGTGATCTCGATGGGCGTGCTGACCTGGAAGGGCGCGACGGCCACCGAGTCGCTGGCGAGCGAGAACGTCCAGAAGGTGCCGACCTGGGTCAAGCAGAACAAGCTGCCGGCGAAGGCTGTGCCCGGGGCGATCCTGTTCGCGAAGATCGGCTGCCTCAACTGCCATTCGTACCTCGGCACGGGCGGCGGCTTCGCGGGCGCGCCCGACCTCTCCGCGGAGGGCGCGAAGGGCAAGGGGATCGCCTTCCAGGTCCAGCACTTGAAGGCTCCCTCATCTGTGAACCCCGGGTCGCCGATGCCGTCGTTCCAGGCCCTCGGTGACGCCCGGCTGCACGCCCTCGCGGTTTTCCTGGAAGCGAGCAAGGGCGGGAAGTGACGTGGGGGGAACGGCCGGTTCCCCCCACGAACCCCCTTCCCTTTGTGATCGCGTCTCGAGCCGCTTGAGCTACGCCGTGGCACAGCCACGGCTCCACGGCAGATGAATCGCGTGGCCGTTCGACTTGGACTCACGGCCGTGCTCCTCGTCGGCCTTGCGGCAGGGTGCGGCGGCGGCTCGGGCTCGTCCGGCTCGGTCCCGCCCGTGAACTCGACGGAATCGCTCAAGAGCCAGAATCTGCAGCGCGTTCCGGACTGGGTCAGGCAGAACCACCTTCCGCCCGCCGCCGTCCCCGGCGGAGTGCTGTTCGCGAAGATCGGCTGCCTGAACTGCCACCGCTACCTCGGCGTGGGCGGTGGCTTCAAGGGCGCTCCTGATCTGACTGCGGAAGGGCTGAAGAACCGCGGTGTCAGCTGGCAGATCAGGCACCTGAAATGCCCCGGCTGTCTCGTGCCGGGCTCGCCGATGCCGAGCTTCACGGCGCTCGGCCCGGCACGGATCCGTCGGCTTGCGATCTTCCTCGAGGCGTCGAAGGGCGGCGGGTAGCCGGGCGGAAGTAGGCTCTGCATGTGCACGTGTTCCTCGGGATCACGGGGGCATCGGGGGCGCCGTACGCGGCCCGGCTGCTCGAGGCGCTGACCGCCGCCGACTGCGAGGTCGGCGTGACGGCGTCGTCCGCGGCGATCGAGGTGCTGGCGACCGAGCTGTACGGCGACGCGCGGCTCTCGCGCGACGAGACGCTCGCGCGCTTCCTCGAGCACGCGCGCGACGGTCAGGTGACGCTGTACGACGAGCGCGATTGGCGCGCGCCCTACGCGAGCGGCTCGGCCAAGGTGGACGCGTACGTGATCTGCCCGTGCTCGATGGGCACACTCGGCGCCCTCGCCTCCGGAGTGATGTCGAATCTGATCCAGCGGGCAGGAAGCGTCGCGCTGAAGGAGGAACGGCGACTCGTGCTGATGCCGCGGGAGACGCCGCTCTCCGAGATCCACCTCGAGAACATGCTGCGCCTGCGGCGCGCCGGCGCGACGATCCTCTTCCTCGCCCCGGGCTTCTACCACGGTGCCGAGAGCGTCGACGACCTCGTCGACTTCGTGGTCGCGCGCTGTCTCGACCAGCTCGGTCTCGAGCACTCGCTGACTCGCCGCTGGGGGCAAGCTTGAGCATCGAGACGGGCAGGCTCGCTGCGCCCGAGGTGCGGTCGATGTTCGACCGGATCGCACCGGTCTACGACGTGATGAACCGCGTGATGACGGCCGGGCTCGACCAGCACTGGCGGCGAGAGACGGTGAAGGCGGTCGTGCGCCCCGGCGACCGGGTACTCGACGGCTGCTGCGGCACGGGCGACCTGGCGGTGGCTGCTGTCGAAGCAGGTGCGGGCGAGGTGACCGGGCTCGATTTCTCGCCGCGAATGCTCGAGCGCGCCCGGGCCAAGCAACACAGTGTTACTTGGATCGACGGGGATTTGATGGCCATGCCGTTTCCGGACGACCGGTTCGACTCGGCGACCGTAGGGTTCGGTGTGCGCAACGTCTCCGACCTCTCCGTCGCGCTCGCCGAGCTCGTGCGGGTGGTCAAGCCCGGTGGCCGCGTCGGCATCCTCGAGATCACGACGCCGACCGGGTTCCTGGCCCCGTTCTTCCGGCTCTGGTTCGACCGGATCGTGCCGCTGCTCGGGAAGGTGCTGAAGGGCGGCGCGGCGTACACGTACCTTCCCGCCAGCGTGCGGCGCTTCCCCGGTCCGGACGAGCTGGCCGCGCAGATGACGTCGGCCGGGTTCGAGCACGTCGCCTACCGCACGTTCGCGGGCGGGATCGTCGCACTGCACACGGGTCTCGTCCGGTGACGGTGCTCGCCTCGATCCGCGAGGCGCCGGGGCTCGAGTCGTATCTCGACGAGCTCGAGGAACGCCTCCAGGAGACGGTTGCGAGCCACCCGGGCGTCGTCGCGGCAGTCGGCGCCGATGCGCTCGCTGCGGGCGGCAAGCGGGTGCGGCCGATGCTCGTCTTCCTCTCGTCGCGGAACGGCTCCGAGCCGTCGCTCGCCGCCGGGGTCGCCGTCGAGCTGATCCACATGGCCACGCTCGTCCACGACGACCTGATCGACGGCGCGCAGTTCCGCCGCGGCCGTGCCGCCGCGTGGGCCGCCTACGGGCCGGGCGCCGCGCGCGCCGCGGGCGACTACCTGTTCGCGCGAGCCTTCGCCGAGCTGACCGCGGCCGGCGATCCGAACGCCGTCGCGCTCCTCGCGCACGCCACGCTCTGTCTCGCGCGCGGCGAGGCGCTGCAGCGGCACCAGACCCACGATCCCGACACGACCGTCGAGAGCTATCTCGCGCGCTGCGAGTTGAAGACGGCGAAGCTGTTCGAGGCCGCATGCTTGCTCGGCTCCGGCGGACGCGACTCCGCGCTCGGCCGCTTCGGACTCACACTCGGCATTGCCTTCCAGATCACGGACGACATCCTCGACTGCACCGGCGAGGGCCTGGAGACGGGCAAGATCGCCGGCGTCGACCTCCGCGAAGGCACGCCGACGCTGCCTTTGCTCCTCGCCGCGCAGCAGGACGAGGTCGTGCGCAGCGCGCTCGCCGGCGGGCCGATCGACGGTGCGCTCGTCCGTGTCGCGGCGACGGACGCGCTGCCTCGCTCGCGCGCGGCGGCGCTCGACTACGCCTGCCGGGCCCGCAGCTGCCTCGACGGCCACCTCCACCGCGACGAGCTCGAGGCTCTCGCCGACCTCGTGGTGCACCGGCACTCGTGACCGCGCTCGGCCTTGTCCGCTCGCGAGGGCTCTGCGGCCGGGGCTGGAGCCTCGTCGCGCTCGCGTTCTGCCTCGCGGCCGTCGCCGCCAGCTTTGCGGTCGTGTCCTCCGATCAGGGAACGTTCGATTGGCGCTGGTGGCTGCTCGCGTTCCCCGTCGGCGCGTGCGTTGTCGCCGTCCTTGCGCCGGTTCGAGACGTCCTGATCGGCTGCCTGATCGTGATGACGTGCTTCTGCATCCTCGGCGCGCTGTCGATCGGCCTGTTCTTCGTGCCGGCGTTCGTCGCGCTCGTGTTCGCGACCGGAAGGACGCAGTGATCCGCCTCGGCCGCATCAGCTACGTGAACATGGCGCCGGTCTTCTACCGGCTCGACGCCGAGGTGGAAGAGGTGCAGGGCGTGCCGACCGACCTGAACCGGCGGCTCGTCGCCGGGGAGATCGACCTGGCGCCGATCTCGTCGATCGAGTACGCGCGCAATGCGGCGACGCTGCGCATCCTGCCCAGGCTCTGCGTCTCGTCCGAGGGCGCCGTGGACTCGATCCAGCTCGTCTCGCGCGTGCCGCTCGAGCGCGTGCGCACGGTCGCGGTCACGCCCGAGAGCGCGACCTCGGTCGTGCTGACGAAGGTGCTGCTTCCGGACGCCGCGCACGTGCCGCTGGGGGAGGAGGCCGAGGCCAAGTTGCTGATCGGCGACGCGGCGCTGAAGAGCGCGTTCGAGGACCCGACGCCGCACCACGACCTGGGCCGCCTCTGGCTCGAGCGGACGGGCCTGCCGATGGTGTTCGCCGTCTGGGCCGCGCCCGATCCGCCCGTGCCGGGAACGGCCGAGCTCGAGGACGCGCTCGTCGAGTCGGTGCGGCTCGCCCGCGCCGAGCCCGAGCAGCTCGCCTACGAGGCGAGCGAGCGCTACGGCTACCCGGCCGGGTTCCTGGCGCGCTACTTCGAGAAGCTGCGCTACCGCTTCGGTCCACGCGAGCGCGCCGGTCTCTACACGTTCCTGGAGCTGGCGCACGATGCGGGCGAGCTCGATCGTGTGCCGGAGTTGCGCTTCGTCCACGAGGAGCCGGTGACGGCGTGACGGAGCGCCTCGCAATGCTCGATGGGCTGGCCGAGCGCTTCACGAGCGTGCCTCGCGAGGCCGTGCTGAAGGAGGACCTGCTGCGGACTGGCATCGCCTTCACCGACGCGGCCCTCTCGGACAACCTCGACGGCGCGGTCAAGCCGAAGTCCTACTTCATCTTCTCGTTCGACCAGCAGCCGCTCGCGAAGCTCGGCGAAGCGGCGACGCGCCGACCGCCGGAGGAGATCGCGCTCACCGGCGGCCCGTGGAGCCTGCGCCGCACGATCGTCTCGGTCCGCGTCAACCCGGACTCGCCGTACCGGGTCGAGGAGGGCCTCGGGCTGACCGTCGAGGGCGAGTCGCTCGCCGACGTGACGCTCCCGCCGATGCCCGAGTACTACCGGCACACGCTCGCGAACGGCAAGACGGTGATGGAGACGGCGCCGACGATCCAGTGGGGCTACCTGATCTACCTGACCGTGCTCCGGCTCTGCCAGTACTTCGGCGCTCACGAGGAGTGCCAGTTCTGCGACATCAACCACAACTGGCGCCAGCACAAGCAGGCAGGTCGCCCGTACACGGGCATCAAACCGGTCGAGGACGTGCTCGAGGCGATGACGCTGATCGACCGCTTCGACACCGACGGTGTCTCGCAGGCCTACACGCTCACCGGCGGCTCCGTCACGTCGAAGGTCGACGGGCTCGAGGAGGCCGACTTCTACGGCCGCTATGCGCAGGCAATCGAGGAGCGCTTCCCGGGCCGCTGGATCGGCAAGATCGTCGCCCAAGCCCTGCCGCGCGAGGACGTCCAGCGCTTCAAGGACTACGGCATCTCGATCTACCACCCGAACTACGAGGTCTGGGACAAGCGCCTCTTCTCCCTGATCTGCCCGGGGAAGGAGCGCTACGTCGGGCGCGAGGAGTGGCACCGGCGGATCCTCGACGCGGCCGAGGTCTTCGGGCCGCGGCACGTGATCCCGAACTTCGTCGCGGGCGTCGAGATGGCCCGGCCGTTCGGGTTCGAAACCGTGGACGAGGCGATCGCAAGCACGGTCGAGGGGCTCGACTTCTTCATGAGCCGCGGGATCACGCCGCGCTTCACGAACTGGTGCCCGGAGCCGGCGACGCCGCTCGGCCGCGACAACCCGGAGGGCGCGCCGCTCGAATACCACGTCAACTTGCTCGAGGCCTACAAGGCGGCGCTCGACCGGCACGGGCTCGAGCCGCCGCCCGGGTACGGCCCGGCGGGGCCCGGCAACGCGGTCTTCTCGGTCAGCTCGTTCATGGACACGCTGGACGCGGCGGTGCCCGTATGAGCCGGGTGACCGTCGACGAGGCACGCCGGCTCTGGCTCGATGCGCCGGACGAGGAGTTGATCGAGCGCGCGCAGGCGGTCCGCGCGAAGTGGCATCGCCGGGATCACGCGACCTACATGGTCATGCGGATCGTCAACTACACGAACGTCTGCGTCGCGCAGTGCGACTACTGCGCCTTCTACGTGCTCCCGAACCAGGACGGCGGCTACGTGCTATCCCGCGAGGACGTGTTCGCGAAGATCGACGAACTGGTCGAGGTCGGCGGCGACCTCGTCGGCTTCAACGGGGGGTTCAACCCGAAGTTGCCGCTCGACTACTACTGCGACCTCTTCCACTCGGTGCGCGAGCGCTACGGCGAGCAGGTCGAGTTCTACGCGCTCACCGTCGCGGAGTTCGTGTTCCTCGCCGACCGCGCCGGGCTCTCGTACGCGGAGGCCGCGGCCCGACTGCGCGATGCCGGCGTGCACTGGGTCACGGGCGGCGGCAGCGAGATCCTCACCGAGGACTTCCGGAAGCGGCACGCCAAGTGGAAGTACACGGTCGCGGACTACTTCGAGGCGCAGCGGGCGATCGTCGAGAGTGGGATGCGCACGACGGCGACGATGGTGATCGGCTTCGACGAGACGCTCGACGAGCGGCTCGAGCACCTGCAGCGCACGCGTGACTTCCAGGACGCTCTGCTGGCTGACTCTGGCGACGGTCTGTTCTCGTTCCTGTGCTGGACGTACAAACCGTACGGCACCGACCTCGGCGGCAAGGAGATCTCGGCGCACGAGTACCAGCGCTGGATCGCGCTCAGCCGGATCTTCCTCGACAACGTCAGGCACGTGCGCACATCGGTGCTGACGCAGAACGAGGAGGCGTTTCGGGCGCTCGACTTCGGCGCCGACGACTTCGACCTGCCGATCGAGGACGAGGTGACGCAGAAGGCGGGCGCGCGCATCGACCTTGACCTCGAGCGGCTGCTCGAGGTGCCGCGGCGGCTCGGCTACACGGTCGAGTACCGCCGCGCCGAGCGTCCTGCAGCGCTCGCACGTTGAGGACGCGGCTCGCCGGGCCGGGCGACGCGGCGGCGATCGCGCGGATCTACAACGAGGGCATCGAGGACCGTGTCGGGACGTTCGAGACCGAGCTACGGCCGGAGGCGGACGTGGCGGACTGGATCGAGTCGGGCTATCCGCTCGTCGTCGGCGAGGACGGCGGCGAGGTCGTCGCGTGGGCATCCGCGCCGCCGTACCGTGCCCACCGGCCCGCGTACTCGGGCGTCGCGGAGTTCTCGATCTACGTGGCGCGTTCGGCGCGGGGTCGCGGCCTCGGCCGGGCGGCGCTGGCGGCGCTGATCGCCGAGGCGGAGGGCCGCGGCTACTGGAAGCTCGTCAGTCGCATCTTCCCGGAGAACGAGGCGTCGCTCGCGCTGTGCCGGTCGCTCGGATTCCGCGAAGTCGGCACGTACCGGCGGCACGCGAAGCTCGACGGCGTCTGGCGCGACACGGTGATCGTCGAGCTTCTGCTCGGCGACGCCGCCGGTTAGAGCAGCTCGGACTCGTACTTGCGGAAGATCGCCGGGAAATCGGTCGCGCCGTCGGCGTGCAGCTCGTGGAGCAGGTCGGCGATCCGGCGCGGGATCACGAGCAGATAGCGCGTCGGGCCGTCCTGCGCGTTCCAGTAGGCGTGTGCCGTGCCGGCGGGGACGAAGACCGCGTCGCCGGGCCCGGCCTCGATCTCCTCGCCGTCGAGCAGGAACCCGAGCCGCCCGTCGAGCACGTACCAGCACTCGTCGTCGGCGTGGTGGACGTGAAGCGGAGCGATCGGTCGCGCGCGGCTCGTCGTCCCGCCCGGATCGGTCCAGTCGATGACCTGAAACGACGAGCTCTCCGAGCCGGCGCTCTGTCCGGCGAGCGGCGAGACGAGCATGGCCGCAACGTACACCCGAACCCCGGTGTCTGACACCGCATCGCGAGGCGATCGACTTTCGAACCGGTCGAAATGTCATATTTGCAGGGTTTTCGCAGCGGCGAATCGGACACGTCCAGAGTGCGGTGTCAGACACACTCGGACGTGCCCGTCCGAGTGCCGTCCCTGTCGGCCGCGCCGGTCGCGGTCAGAGCTCGCGCCAGTGCGGGCTGATCGCCGCGCAGATCAGGTCGATCGCCAGCCAGCCGCCAAACGCGAGCAACGAGGCGAAGAGGAGGACGGCTTGCACGCCGGCGAGGTCGGAAGCGTTCGCGAACTGGAACATCCGCGAGCCGAGCCCCGGAAGCCCGAACACGGCCTCGACGAACACGGTCGCGCCGATCAGCCAGAACCAGTTGCGGGCGACGAGCTTTGCGAAGGCAACCCGGGCGTGCCTTCTGGCCGCCGCCACCGCGTCGGCCCGCGCTCCGACCGGCTCGTTGCGCGCCCGCACCACGCCTGCGGTGAGCCTTCGAGTGACGCCGGCGTAGATCGCCGCGAACACCAGCCCGAGCGTGATACCGGGGAGGATCAGGTATTCGAGCCAACTCGCCGGCCCGTTGCATGGCCCGCTGGACGAGAGGAACTCGCAGTAGCCGCTGGTAGGGAGCAGTTCGTCCGCGCGATAACCGATCCAGTACTGCAGCAAGATTCCGACCCAGATCGGGATCAGGCAGAGACCGAGATAGACGAGCGGCGACGCGACAAACCGAACGCCTCGTACTCCGCGGCCCCAGGCATAGCCCAGCGGCACTCCGACGAGAAGAGCCGTGACGAGCGCGACCGAAGCGAGTGAGATCGACACCTTCGCGGCATCGGTGACGAGGCCGGAAAGACTCTCGCCGTAGACGACGCCGCGTCCGAGCGAGCCGTGGCCGACCAACTGCCAAAGGAAGCTGCCGAAGCCCTGGTTCTCGAACCGATGGAGTCGTGCAAGCACGTCCGGGTCCAATCGCGACCCACTGGTGTCGATCCCGATGACGTGGAAGCAGACGTAACAGAAGCACGCGCACAGGAAGAGCACGAGCACCGTGATGCCGGCCCGCTCGGCTGCGTAGCGGCGGAATGACACGTGTCACATAGTAGGTCCGGCGGCCGTCGGGCTCGATACCCTGACCCGCGGGTCGTGTCGCGGAAGGTCGTCCTCATCGCGCTGCTGGCGGCAGGCGTGTTCACCGCGCCCGCGCGTGCGCAGCCGGTCGTGCTGCTGATTCCCGGCGCGCCCGGTCTCACGTACCAGAAGCAGGCGATCTTCACGATCCACGGCCTCGTCGGGCTGAACGTGATGACGGCACCGCGGCCGGGCGGGCTCTGGTCGCTCCAGCCCGTGCTCTCGAACGAGCTGATCCAGGGCTCCGAGAAGTTGACCGCCATCGAGCAGCGGCTCTCGCCCTCGGCGACGACCGCCGGCGTCAACGGCGACGTCGTCGGCCCTGGCGGCCGGCCGGACGGCCTGCTCGAGCGGAACGGCGTGCTCGACCACGACCCGCGCACGGCTCGCACGAGCGTCGGGATCGACGGCGCCGGTGTGCTCCACTTCGATCGCATCTCGCTCTACGGCTACTGGCAGGGCGCGAAGACGCGGCACGTGTTCGCAGACGTGAACGAGCCGCCGCTCGCCGGCGGCACGACGCTCTACACGCCCGCCTGGGGACCGTCGACGCCGGCCACCGCGGGCAGCGTCGCCGTCGTCCTGCGTCCGTTCCCCGCTGCGGCACCGAACATCGATCTCGTCGGCACGTCGGCCCAGGTCGTCCCGGGCGGCTCCGCGGCGATCCCGCCGGACGGTGCCGTCCTGGTCGGCCGCGGCGCCGCAGGCACGGCGCTCCAGAACGAAGCGCCTGCCGGGCAGAGCGTCCACGTGCGGTTCGCCGAGCAGCCCGACTGGCCGTCGGCCGGCGTCTCGGCCGAACTGGGAGGCGGGCCGTTGCTCGTCAAGAACGGCAAGGCCGTCCTGAACGCGAACGAGTCCTTGTCCGTCACCGACCTGGCGCCGCGAGAGCCACGCACGGCGGTCGGCCAGCGCGCCGACGGCAGCCTCCTCTTCGTCACCGTCGACGGCGGCCTGCCCGGCTCCGGGCTGACGAACTTCGAGCTCGCGCAGCAGATGGTCAGGCTCGGCGCGGTCAACGCCTCGGCGCTCGCCGCGGGCTCGACGAGCGGGATGGCCTTCGACGGGCACCTGCTCAGCACGCCCGAAGGCACCGAGCAGCCGCTCGCCGACGCGCTCCTCCTCGAGTACGCGGGCGTCTACGCCGCACTCCCGTCCGCACCGGTGGTGTCGCCGAACAGCGACGGCGTCGCCGAGAACGAGACGTTCACCTACAAGGTCGTGCGGCCGTCTTCGGTGACCGTCCAGCTCCGCGGCCCCGACGGTGTCTTCCGCGTCAACCAGCAGAGCCAGCTCCAGCCGGGCACGTACACGCTGCCGTGGAACGCGCGCAAGGCCAACGGGACGCCGGAGCAAGAGGGCGCGTGGGCATTCATCGTCTCGGCGACGGACGACCTCGGTCGCGCGTCGAGCATGGAGCGCGACTTCACGCTCGACCTGACGCTCGGCTCGCCAGCGCCGGTTTCGCCCGCGCTCGCGGTGCCGCGCGCGAAGCCGCGCGGCGTGGCGATCTTCCAGCTCACGCGCCGCGCCCGCGTCACCGAGAGGATCGAGACGACGGGCGGCGCGGTTGTCCGCAAGCTCGGCACGGTCACGACAGGCCCGGGCGCGCTGACCGTCGCCTGGGACGGAAAGGTCGCGTCCGGCGCGAGCGTCTACTCGGCCAAGTACGTCGCGCACGTCACCGCGCAGAGCTCGATCGGCACGAGCGACCTGAGCGCGACCTTCACCGTCCGCCGAAAGTAGGCTTGAGCCTCGTGGTCGTCGCCTCATTCACCTCGTTCGTCGGCGACCACAGCGTCTACGCCGTGTTCCTGCTCATGGCCGTCTCGGCCGTGCTGCCCGCGGCCAGCGAGTTGGTGATGATTTACGCGGGTGCCCTCGCCTCCGGCGCGCTCGCGCCCGCGCACGTGTCGCTGTTCGGCCACCCGATCCACTCGACCGGCTGGGCCTACGTCACGGTCTGCGTCGCGGGCGTGCTCGGCAACACGGTCGGTGCGGCCGGCGGCTGGGCGATCGGCTTCTACGGCGGCCGTCCGCTCCTCGAGCGCTACGGCAAGTGGCTGCACGTGACCGACAAGCGCATGGGCAGGGCGGAGGGCTGGTTCGCGCGCTTCGGCCGCGTTGCCGTGCCGCTCGGCTTCGCCGCGCCGATCATCCGCTCGTTCGTCGCCATTCCAGCCGGGCTGTTCAAGGAGCCGCTGCCGCTGTTCGTGCCGCTCGCGGTGGTCGGTTCGACCGCCTTCTGCTTCGGGCTCGCGGCCGGCGGCTGGGCGCTCGGATCGAGCTACAACTCGCTCCACGACGCGCTCACGTACGTAGGCATCGCGCTGATCGCTGTTATTGCCGTAACCGTTGCTTACCTCTGGTACCGGAAGCGCTCCTCTACCATTTCCGACAGTGCCGAAGATTCCGCTCGTTGACGTCAAGGCGCAGTATGCGCCGCTGATCCCCGAGCTCCAGCAGGCGTTCGCCGAGGTGCTGGACCAGGGCATCTTCGTGTTCGGCCCGAACGTGGCCGCCTTCGAGCAGGAAGCCGCGACCTACCTCGGAGTTCCGGAGACGATCGGGGTCGCGAACGGCACGGACGCGATCGTGCTCGTACTCGACGCGATGGGGATCGGCCCGGGCGACGAGGTGATCTGCCCGGCGTTCACGTTCTTCGCCACCGCCGAGGCGATCGCCCGCCGCGGGGCGACGCCGGTGTTCGCCGAGGTCGACCCGAAGACGTTCAATCTCGACGTGCAGGACGTCGCCGCCCGGATCACGCCGAAGACGCGCGCGATCATGCCGGTGCACCTGTTCGGCCGCCCGGCCCGGCTCGACGACCTCGCCTCGCTCGGCCTGCCGCTGATCGAGGACGCCGCCCAGGCGTTCGGCTCGCCTCGGATCGCCGGCCACGGCGTCGTCTCGACCTTCAGCTTCTACCCGACGAAGAACCTGTTCGCGCTCGGCGACGGGGGGCTCGTCGGCGTCCGCGACCCCGAGCTCGGCGAGCGGATCCGGTTGCTGCGCTTCCACGGCTCGCGCGCGAAGAAGACCTTCGAGCTGATCGGCTACAACTCGCGTCTCGACGAGATGCAGGCCGCCTTCCTGCGCATCTTCCTGCGCCATCTCGACGAGTGGACGGTGCAGCGCCGCGAGGCTGCCGCGCGCTATCGCGAGCTTGGACTGGGCGAGCTGGTCGAGGTGCCCGAGGACGAGTCGGGTCACGTCTATCACCTGTTCGTCTGCCGCTCACCGCAGCGGGACGCGATCTGCGCGGCCCTGGCCGAGCGCGGCATCGCGACCGCGACCTACTACGAGCCGCCGCTGCATCTGCAGCCTGCGCTCGCCTACCTCGACTACGGGCTCGACTCGCTGCCCGTGACGGAGCAGCTCGCGCGCGACAACTTCTCCGTCCCGCTCTGGGCCGGCATCGACGCGGACACGCAGGAGCAGGTCGTCGACGCCGTGCGCGAAGCTCTCGGGGTGAGCGTCGCGTGATGCCGATCTCGAAGCACCGGCTGTGGCAGCTGGCGGTCGACGCGGTCCTGATCGCGGCCGCCTGGTACCTCGCCTTCCAGCTCCGCTTCGACCACGGTCTGCCGCCTTACTACAACACGCTGTACGAGCGGTCGGTGGCGATCGTGATCGGCATCCAGCTCGTCACGTTCGTCCTCTTCGGCTTCTACAACCGCTGGTGGCGCTACGTGTCCACGAGGGACATGTGGGGAGCGGCCCGGGGCGTCACCGTCGCCTGCGTGCTGTCGAGCCTCGTTCTCTACTTCGCCGACCTCGTGCCGAAGGTCGGCCTGCCGCGGTCGATCGCGATCACGGACTTCTTGCTCCTGCTCGCGTTCGTCGCGGGCTCGCGCATGCTCGCTCGGACGCTGATCGAGCGGCCGGCGGCGCGCGACATCGTCGCCCGCGGCAAGGAGGTCGTGGTCGTCGGTGCCGGCGACGCGGGCCACCTGATCGTCCGCGAGATGCTGCGCCAGCCGTCGCTGCACTACTCCCCGATCGGCCTCGTCGACGACGACCCGAAGACGAAGAACCTGCGCGTCCACGGCGTTCGCGTCCTTGGCACGACCGACGACCTGCCGCGGATCCTCCGCGAGCAGCGGCCGGACGAGGTGCTGATCGCGATCCCGTCCGCCCCGGGCGCCGTGCGCGCGAAGGTGGTCGAGATGGCGCGGGCCGAGTCGATCCCCGTGAAGACGCTGCCCGGCCTGTACGAGCTGATCTCCGGCGACGTCGACCTGGCGGTGCAGATCCGGCCGGTGCAGGTCGAGGACGTGCTCGGCCGCGAGCCGGTCGACGTCGACCTCGAGTCGATCGCGTCCTACCTCGCCGACGAGACAGTGCTGGTCACGGGCGCCGGCGGCTCGATCGGCTCGGAGCTCTGCCGCCAGATCGCCAGGCTCGGCGCGGCCCGGATCGTGATGGTCGAGAACTCCGAGCGCGCGCTGTTCGAGATCGAGCGCGAGCTCGTGGGCGAGCGCGACTTCCAGGCCTGCGCGGCCGTGCTCGCCGACGTCGGCGACCGCCAGAAGCTGCGCGAGGTCTTCGAGCGCTACCGGCCCGCCGTCGTCTTCCACGCTGCGGCGTACAAGCACGTCGGCCTGCTCGAGGCGAACCCGCTCGCCTCCGTGCGGAACAACTCGCTCGCGACGCGGACGGTGGCCGAGGTCGCGGTCGAGTTCGAGACCAAGCGCTTCGTCCTCATCTCGACCGACAAGGCGGCCAACCCGAAGAACCTGATGGGCCAATCGAAGGCGCTCTGCGAGTGGATCGTCGAGTCGTTCGGACACCGCGCCGACGTGCCGACGCGCTTCGTCGGCGTGCGCTTCGGCAACGTGCTCGGCTCGTCCGGCAGCGTGATCCCGATCTTCCGGCGCCAGATCGAGCGCGGCGGCCCCGTGACGGTTCGCCACCCCGAGATGACGCGGTTCTTCATGACGATCCCGGAAGCGGTCTCGCTCGTCGTCCAGGCCGGTTCGATCGGCGGGCGCGGCGACATCTTCGTCCTCGACATGGGCGAGCCGGTGCGCATCCTCGACCTGGCTCGGAACATGATCCAGCTCTCGGGCCTCGAGCCCGACCGCGACGTGCCGATCGAGTTCACGGGCGCGCTGCCGGGCGAGAAGCTCCACGAGGAGCTGTGGTCGGACGGGGAGACCGTCCACGCGACGAAGCACCCCAAGATCATGCGTCTGACGCGGCCGCAGATCGACTCGGCCTGGCTGGACGAGGAGCTGGCCGAGCTCGAACACCTCGTTGCGGACGGCGAGACGCTCGAGCTCGTGTCCAGGCTGGGTGCGATGGTCAAGGAGCCGCGCCGCGTGAGCGCGCCTGCTGCGCAGGAATCGGCGCAGATCCGTCACGAGTGACGGCGGACCGGCCTCGTAGCATGGCCGGGTGGACCCTGCGCGCGTTCTCGACGGCCTGAACCCGGAGCAGCGCCGGGCGGCCGAGCACGTCCGTGGACCGGTGTGCATCCTCGCCGGTGCGGGCACCGGCAAGACGACGACGATCACGCGGCGGATCGCGAACCAGGTCGCGACCGGCGCCTTCGCTCCGAACCAGATCCTCGCGGTGACGTTCACCGACAAGGCGGCGGGCGAGATGCGGTCGCGGCTGGCGGCGCTTGGCACGGACGGCGTCCAGGCGCGAACCTTCCACTCCGCCGCGCTCGCGCAGCTCCGCTACTTCGCGCCCGGCGCGGTCGGGCGGATCCTGCCGTCCAAGGCGCTCACGCTCCGCCGGATCGCGAACTCGCTGCCGGCGCCGTTCAAGTTCCGGCCGGCCGGTGATCTTGCGACCGAGATCGAATGGGCGCGCAACCGGCGGATCACGCCCGAGCGCTACCGCAACTCGCTCGGCGACCACGAGCCGCCGATCCCGTCCGACCTGATGCTCCGCGTCTACCGGCAGTACGACGAGCTCAAACAGGCCCAGGGCCTGACCGACTTCGAGGATCTGCTCGAGCTCGCGATCCGCCTCTACGACGAAAGCCCGGATGCCGCCGCGACGTTCCGCGAGCGTTATCTCGCGTTCACGGTCGACGAGTACCAGGACGTCAACCTGCTCCAGCAGACGCTGCTCGAGCGCTGGCTCGGCGAACGCGCCGAGCTGTGCGCCGTGGGCGACGACAACCAGGCGATCTACGGCTTCACCGGCGCGAGCCCGTCCTATCTGCTCGCGTTGCCGCAGCGGTTCCCGGGCGCCGCGGTCGTGCGGCTGGAGCAGAACTACCGCTCGACCCCGCAGATCCTGGCGCTCGCGAACCGGCTCGCGCCTGCGCTCCGCACCGAGCTGCCGGACGGGCCCGAGCCGGACGTCCGGCCGGTCGTGTCGGTCGAGGTCGAGGCGGAGCTCGTCGTCGAGCGGATCCGCGCGGCGTCGTGCCCGCTCGAGGAGGTCGCGATCCTCTGCCGCACGAACGCCCGGTTGGCCGACTTCGAGCAGGCGCTCCACGAGGCGGGTATCCCGTTCCAGGGCGCCGCGTTCCTCGGCCGCGAGGCGGCGCGGTTCCTCCTGCGCCGACTGGCCGAGGACGGGAGCCCTGTCGCGCAGCAGGTGCGCGAACAGGCGCTGGCGCAGGGCTGGCAGGAGGAGTCGCCGGAAGGCCTTGGCGAGCGCGAGCAGATCCGTCAGGACGATCTGACGCGGCTCGTCCGTCTCGCCGAGTCGCTCGCGCCGGCGTCGGTCGCCGGGTTCAAGGCGGAGCTGGAGCGGCGCTTCGGCGACGGCGGCGCCGACCGGCGCGGCGTGCACCTCCTCACCTACCACGCAGCCAAGGGTCTCGAGTTCGACCTTGTCTTCCTGCCTCGCCTGGAGGAGCGTGAGCTGCCCACGAAGCAGGCGAAGACGGACGAGCAGATCGCCGAGGAGCGGCGCCTGCTCTACGTCGGGATCACGCGCGCGAAGCGCGAGCTCGTCGTGACCTGGGTGAAGAAGCCGAGCAGGTTCCTCGAGGAGCTCGGCGTCAGTGCGGCGCGCGCCGAGCCGCCGCCCGGCTTCGACGCGCTGAAGGCATGGCGGCTCGCCCGCGCCCGCGAGGACGACGTGCCTGCCTACCTCGTCTTCCACAACTCGACGCTGGAAGAGATCGCCTCCCGCCGGCCGCGGAGCCTGGACGAGCTGGCGTCCGTGCCCGGCGTCGGGCCGGCGAAGCTGGAGCGCTACGGCGAGGGTGTGCTGGAAGCGCTCGCGAGCGCCTAGTTCGGCGCCCAGGCCGCGCTGAAGCCCTTCGTCAGCAAATGTCGGCCGCTGCCGTCGGAGCGGACGAGGTAGAGCAGGGCGTCGTTGACCTCGACGGTCAGCTCGGTGCCGTCCGGCGCCCAGGCCGGAAAGGCCCCGGCTCCGAGCTTCACCGGCGTTCCGCCCGCCGACCGGACGACCCAGGAGGTGCTCGTCTTGCCGCCGGCCGAAAAGGCGAGCCGGTCATCGCCGGGCGACCAGGAGAGGCTGCTGATGTGGCCCTTCGCCGTCGTGACGTGCACCCTGTGGCCGCCGGTCAGATCCATCGTCCAGATCTGGTTCTCCGAGAACACGCAGGAGATGTGCTTTCCGTCGTGCGACCACTGGGCGAAGTCACCCTGCCCGAGCGATCGCGTCGCGTGGGTCACGGTGTCGAGGACCTCGATGCTGTTCGGCGTGCTCGATTCGACCAGCCGCCGCGCGTCGGGTGCCCAGCTCGGGAACAGGCCGTGAGCCAGGACCGACCGAGGCGTCCAGCCCGGTCCCTGAGCGACGTGGATGCCCTTGTCGTCGTCGAACGCCAGCTTCTGGCCTTTCGGTGCGAACGCGGGGTGCGAGGGCGGCGAGAACATGCAGCCGGTCTTCGTGAGGCGGCGCTGGTTCTTGCCGTTCGAGCCGATCAGGTAGAGGTCTCCCTGGGTCTGGTCCTCCGGACACGGGGGATGCGTGTAGCGCGTGAAGGCGAGCAGCGCGCCGTCGCGGGACCAGGCGACGCCGGCGTCCGAGTACGCGCCGTGCGTGACCTGCCGCAACCTGGAGCCGTCGGAGCCGATGACCCAGATCGACCGGTTGTTCGTGAACGCGATCCGGCTCGCGCCCGCCTGCGCTCCGCTGACCGTTCCGGTCAGCACGCCGGCCAGGAGAGTCGCCGCCGCTGCGACCATGATCGCCCGCACGGCTCGTGATCCTACGGCACCGACAGGAGCAGGTCGAGCAGGTCGGCAGGATCCCGTGGCGTCTGCGCGAACCAGCCGAGTTCATCCTTCTTCCGAAGTTCGACGGCCGCCGGATCGGTCAGCGCGCGCAGCTTGCCCTCGCGAATCAAATGCCGGTCGACGGCGCCGAGCCTGCCGCCGAAGACGGTGTAGACCGGCACGCCAAGTGCCACGGCCTCGCGATTCATCGTCCCACCGGCGGAGACGACGAGGTCGGCGAATGCGATCAGACTCTGCGCGTCGACCGCATGCTCGGGCACGATCACGGAGGGCAGGCCGAGTCCGAGCACGAATTCGCGCTGACCCTCGACCCGCGGCAGCACGACGGCATGGACGTCGTCACGCGCACCGAGCGCGCGCAGCGTCTCGGGGAAGAGCGGATTCGCGTGACGGTGGTAGAGCGAGACGTCCGGCGGCGGCCTCAGCACGACGATTACCCGGTTGCGGTCGACACCGAGCTTGTCCAGCACGGCCGGGTCCGGCTCGAGGTCGGCGAGGTAGTAGTCCTCCTTCAGCCCGGGGTAGCGGCGGAGCTTCTTCGGTCCGACCCCGTACCCGCCGAGCACGTCCGCGGGAATCACGTCAGGCACGACGACCCGCTTCGCCGCGCGGCACCCGAGCTGGTGCTGGAGCCACGCGAACTCGTAGTCGAAGGAGGTCGCGCTCGGAACCCCGAGCCGCCGGGCGGTGAGCGTGAGGTCGTACGACCCGTGCGCAAGCGCGACGTCGAAACCGCGGCCACGCGCGAAGCGGTGGAGCGCCGGAAGCCGCTCGGCCATCGCGCGCGCCTTTCCGAACGTCGATGCGCCGCCGTGATGCCCGACGACCGTGTGTTCGATGCCGTGCAGTTCGAGCAGCTCGATCGTCTGCGCGTACTCGCGGGTCGTCACCGCGACGTCGTCTCCGCGCTCGCCCAGGATGCGGATCAGCGGCCGGAAGAAGAGCACGTGCGGCGAGTTGGTGATGTCGATCCAGACCTTCACGAGCGCCCGCCTGATCCGGCCCCGTTCGCCGGAAACGTCACACATTCGCAACACCCGCGCTTCACACGCGTGCGGATTTCCGAGCTACCCTGAAAACAGGGGGGCCAGGGCCGGAGGCCCCGGGGGGAAAGCAAGAGAGCCTGGGCCGCGCGGCCGTCCATTCGGGCCACTGTAGACGGCAAAGTCCTAATCGGTGGCGGCCTCGGCTATAAGTATCGGTGATGGATACGCGGCAGCTCCAGGCGTTCTGCGCGGTCGTCGAGCGGGAGAGCTTCTCGCAAGCTGCGGTCAGGCTCGGCGTTACACAGCCGGCTGTCAGCCAGCAGGTGCGGGCGCTCGAGAAGCGCGTCGGGCGGCAACTCCTCGACCGCTCCGGCCGGCGTGTCGTCCCCACCGAAGCCGGGCTGCGCCTGTACGACGGCGCTCAACGGCTGCTCGCGCTCGAGGAACAGCTGCTCGAGCGCGTCGCCGCCGAGGACGAGGGAGCGCTTCGCGGCCGGCTCGAGATCGGCGCCTCGACCGGGCCGGGCGCGAACGTCGTCACGCTGCTCCTCTGCGAGTTCCAGCAGCGCAACCCGGAGCTCACGGTTGCGCTCTCCGTGCACGACACGCAGCGCATCGTCGAGCTGGTCGCGCGGCGCGAGCTCGAGCTCGGCGTCGTCGGCGCGGCGCGGCGCCAGCGGTCGGTGTCGTTCGAGACGTTCTTCCGCGACGAGGTTGTCCTCGTCTGCCCGCCGGGCCACCGCTTCGCCGGGACCACGATCACGCTGGACGAGCTGCGCGGGGAGCCGCTGATCGTCATGCAGGCCGGCGCCGGCGTTCGCGCCGTGATCGAGGAGGAGCTGCGCGCCGCCGGCATGCGGCTCCGCGACTTCGACATCCACCTCGAGCTCGGCCTCCAGGAGTCGGTGAAGAGCGCGGTCGTCGCCGGCTACGGCGTGACGTTCATCTCCCGGACGGCCGTCGAGTCGGAGCTCGCGGCCGGCACACTCGCCATCGCGCGTGTGCAGGGGCTCGAGCCGGCTCGCGAGATCGCGCTCGTGCGCTCGGTCGGACGCGCGCCGAGCCGCGTCGCCGAGGCCTTTCTCGCCTTCGCGCGCGAGCGGCTCCCTTAGCCGCAGCCCGGCTGGAAGAACCCGGACGCCGCGGCCCAGATCCCGAGGATCGACGCGAGCGCGACGATCGCGAGCCCGATCCGGCCCCAGCGCGGGTCACCGCGCCGGACGGCTCCGACGTCGAACACGCACGCGGCCGTCGCGAGCGCGAACAGGAACAGCCCCGTCAGGTCGAGCGTCGCCGAGCCCTCGGGCGTCGGGCATGCCTGTCCGTGCGGGCCGACCAGCGAGACGATCGCGAACCCGAGCGCGGAGAGTGACAGCGCGACTCCGATTCGTGCCTGCCAGCTGCGCGGCCCCGACCGAAGCGGCTCGGGGTCCATGACGTTCGTCATCGGCACGAGCCTCATGAAGCCTGAGCCGGTTCTCATCCAAACCGACCTTTCGCGAAGGTATCGTCAGGCCGCCTCGCGAATATCTCTTCCGTGAAGAAACGCCCAGCACTCATCATTCCCTGCGTCGTCGTCGGCCTCGTCTTGATCGCGATCGCGATCGTCTACTGGGTTGAGCCGGCCAAGTCGCTCCCCGGTTTCTTCCCGGGCCAGCAGAACGGCTCCAACCATCACCACACGACGCACGGCGTTGCGGCATTCCTTTGCGGCGTGGCCCTACTTGCGTTCGCCTGGTTTCAGACGGGCGGGTCGAAGAGCAAGTCCGCCGAGACGTGATCCTCGCCTCGCTGATCACCTACCCGCAGGCGATCGTCCTCGGGCTCGTCCAGGGCGTGACCGAGCTCTTCCCGGTCTCGAGCCTCGGACATGCCGTGATCCTGCCCAGCCTGCTCGGCTGGAACATCCACCAGAACGACAAGTACTTCCTCAGCTTCCTCGTCGCGACCCACCTGGCGACTGCGATCGTCCTGCTGCTCTTCTTCTGGCGCGACTGGGTGCGGATCATTCAGGGCCTCGGACGCAGTCTCCGCGACCGCGAGATCGCGCCGGACGACAAGGACGCAAAGCTCGCTTGGCTGCTGATCGTCGGCACGATTCCGGCCGGGATCCTCGGAATCGCGCTGCAGGACAAGTTGCGCAGCGTCTTCGCCTCGCCCACCTCCGCGTCCGTCTTCCTGATGCTGAACGGGTTCATGCTCTACGGAGCCGAGCTCCTGCGGCGGCGCGCGCCCGCGCCCGAGAAAGGCGACCCGGACGAACGGATCGCGAAGGAGGTCGGCTGGAAAGGGGCAACCGGCGTCGGCGCGGCGCAGGCGCTCGCACTGATCCCCGGGTTCTCGCGTTCCGGCGCGTCGATGGGCGGCGGGCTGCTGGTCGGGCTGTCGAACGAGGACGCCGCGCGCTATGCGTTCCTGCTGGCGACGCCGATCATCGGCGCGGCCGCACTGCTCAAGCTGCCGGACCTGATGGGCCACGACGGCGACGGAGTGCGCGGCCAGGCGCTCGTCGCCTCGCTCTGCGCCGCCGCGACGGCGTATCTCTCGGTTCGGTTCCTGATGAAGTACTTCGAGACGAACAGGCTCACGCCGTTCGCGATCTACTGCGCGGTCGCGGGGCTCGCCTGCCTGTTGTATTTCGTTTCGTAATCCCAGGCATTAGTCAAGCCAGGTAGACTCCGGGGCATGACCGCTCGCGGACCTTTCGACGTGCTCGTCGTCGGCAGCGGCGCCTCCGGGCTGGCCGCGGCGCTCTTCGCCGAGCGGTCCGGCGCGACGGTCGCGCTCGCGACGAAGGGCTCGCTCCAGTCCTGCAACTCGGCGAAGGCACAGGGCGGGATCCAGGCGTCGTTCGGCGAGGACGACTCGCCCGAGATCCACGCCGAGGACGTCGTCCGCTCGTCGCACGAAACGGCCGACCGGGAGCTCGTCGAGGTGCTGACCGGCGAGGCGCAGAGCGCGATCCACTGGCTCGAGGACCTCGGCGTCGAGTTCACCAGGCAGAACGGCGGCTACCGACTCGCCCGTTGCGGCGGCTCTACCCGGCAGCGGCTCTTGCAGGTCGGCGACCGCACCGGGCACGCGATCACGACCGCGCTCCGCGATGCCGTCGAGGCGTCCAGCGTCGAGACCTTCCCGAAGTCGCCGTTGCTCGAGCTGTCGCCCGGCTGGAAGGCGCGCTGCGGCGAGCACGAGCTCGAGGCGGCGACCGTCGTCCTCGCGGCGGGCGGCCGGTGCTACCGGGAGGCCGAGGAGCGGGGCGAGCTCTCGACCAACCATCCCGGCGCGACCGGCGAGGTGACGCAGATCGCGCTGGACCTCGGCGCCGGGTCTCGCGACCTGGACGCGCTCCAGTACCACCCGAACGGCGGTGCCTGGCCGCAGAACACGCAGGGCTACTCGATCCCTGAGACGACGCGCGCCTACGGCGCCGTGCTCGTCAACGCGGACGGCGAGGAGTTCACGGACTCGCTCGGCCCGCGCGACGCCGTCTCGCAGGCGATCTTCGACGAGGTCGAGAAGGGCAAGGGCGTGACGACTCCGGACGGCCGGCCCGCGGTCTACCTGGACACGACTCGTATCGCCCCGGCCGACGCCGAGGTGTCTCTTCCGTACATGCTCCGCCGCTACCGCGCCGCCGGGATCGACCCGCTCGCGGAGGCGATCCTCACCTATCCCGTGCTCCACTACCAGAACGGGGGCCTCGTGATCGACACGGACGGCCGCACGACGCTCGAAGGCCTCTACGCCTGCGGCGAGATCGCCGGCGGGACGCACGGTCGCAACCGGATGATGGGGAACAGCCTGCTCGAGTGCTGCGTCTTCGGTCGCCGGGCCGGGCGCGCCGCGGCGGAGGCGGCGCGCGCATGACGACGACCGTCGACACCGACCTCTACGGCGCCGTCGAGGACGCCGCCGCGTACCTCTACGTCTGGGCGCTGAAGGACATCCCGCAGGACCTCCGCGACGCGCTCGCGGACGCGGCCGCCAGAGAGACGTCCGTCCCCGGGCAGCGCGTGCTGAACACCATCCTGAAGAACGTCCAGGTCGCGGACTCGGAGAAGAACCTCGTCTGCCAGGACACCGGCATCGCCGTCTACACCTGCCGTGTCGGCGAGCACTTCCCGCTCCACCCGACTCGCATCTACGCGGCCCTGAAGGCGGGGACCGAGCGCGCGACGATCGAGCATCCGCTGCGCTCGAACGCGGTCCACACGCTCACCCGCGAGAACACCGGCCCCAACACCGGCTACCGGCTGCCGATCGTCCACTGGGAGTTCATCCCCGACTGGGACGGCCTCGACGTCAAGTGCGTGCCGAAGGGCTCGGGCTCCGAGAACATGAGCTTCCTGAAGATGTGCGTCCCCGCCGACGGCGTGAAGGGAATCAAGCAATTCGTGCTCGAGTCGATCGTCGGCGCCGGCGGCAAGCCGTGCCCGCCCGGAATCGTCGGCGTCGGCATCGGCGGCTCGGCCGACTACGCCATGTACCTGGCGAAGGAAGCGATCGCGAGGCCGATCGGCACGCGCAACCACGACCCGCACGTGGCGAAGCTCGAGGAGGAGCTGTTCGGGCTCCTGAACGAGACCGGCATCGGCCCGATGGGGCTCGGCGGCGACGTCACCGTCCTCAACTGCCACATCGAGCACGCGGACACGCACATGACCCTCAACCCCGTCGCCGTCAACTACCAGTGCTGGGCTGCCCGCCGCGCGTCGGCCCACATCGGGTCGGACGGCTCCGTCGACTACGACCGGGAGGCGTGACCGTGCACCTCCGACTTTGCAACACAGTGTTACTTGGGCTCGGAGGAGAGTGCTGATGGCGGTTCACAGACTCACCTTCCCGACGACCGAGGAGCAGATCCGCGAGCTGCGCGCGGGCGACGAGGTGACCGTCGACGGGCACATCATCGGCATCCGCGACCGGACGCAGATCCGCATCTTCGACCAGGGCGTTCCGCCGCCGATGGACCTGAACGGCGCCTTCCTGCTCCACACCGCGCCCGGCGTGCGGAAGCTCGAGGACGGCCGCTACGAGAAGGTCTGCATCGGGACGACGACGTCGGCGCGCATGGTGCGGTTCACAGAGCCGCTCGGCGAGCAGTACGGCGTCCGCGCGATCTGCGGCAAGGGGGGCTTCCCGGACGAGGCGATCGAGCCGATGCGCCGGCTCGGGATGGTCTACTTCGCGATCGTCGGCGGCGCCGCGGCGCTCGAGACGACCCAGATCGAGGAGATCGAGGAGGTCGCCTGGGAAGAGCTCATGCCCGAGTGCCTCTGGAAGTTCCGCGTCAAGGACTTCGGCCCGCTCACGGTCGGCATCGACGCGCACGGGAACTCGCTCTACCACGACGTCCAGGCCGCGGCCCAGGAGAAGCTGAAGGAGCTCTTTGCGAAACTTTGAGACCCGCCCGCACAACGGCCTCACGCATGTGATCGACAAGGGCCTCGGCCCGCGAGCGTGGGAGGACGTGCTCGACACCTGCGGCGACTACATCTCGATCGTCAAGCTCGGCTGGGGCACCGCGTACGTCACGCCCAACCTCGCGCGCAAGCTCGAGGTGCTCCGCGAGAAGCCCGTCGTCATCGGCGGCACCTTCCTCGAGGCGGTGATCGCGCAGGACCGGGTCGAGGAGTACAAGCAGTGGATCACCGGTCTCGGCCTGACGCACGTCGAGATCTCGGACGGCGTCATCGACCTCCCCCGCGAAAGGAAGCTGGAGCTGATCGCCGACTTCGCCCGCGACTTCACCGTCCTCTCCGAGGTCGGCTCCAAGGACGCGGAGGTCGTCTACGCACCGTACCAGTGGGTCGAGTGGATTCGCGAGGAGCTCGACGCCGGCGCGTGGAAGGTGATCACCGAGGGCCGCGAGGGCGGCACCGCGGGCATCTACCGGCCGACCGGCGAGATGCGCACGGGCCTCGTCGACGAGATCGTCCACGAGATTCCGGTCGAGTCACTGATCTTCGAGGCGCCGTCGAAGTCCTCGCAGGCGTGGTTCATCCGCCAGTTCGGCGCCTCGGTCAACCTCGGCAACATCGCGCCCGACGAGGTGATCCCGCTGGAGACGCTCAGGCTCGGCCTGCGCGGCGACACGCTGAAGGAGGTCTTGCTTGGCGACGCCCAGCCTGACCCTGCCTGACCTCGAGGCCATGTCCGCCGAGGACGTGATCCGCTGGGCGTCCGGCGAGTTCGGCGACGGTCTCTGCCTGACCTGCTCGTGGCAGAAGCAGTCGTCCGTGCTCGTGCACATGGTCTCCGAGCTCGGCCTCGGCATCGACGTGATCGAGCTCGACACGCACCTCTTCTTCCGCGAGACGTACGAGACGCGCGACCGGCTGGTCGAGCGCTACGGCCTCAACCTGCTGCGCCCGGAGATCCCGACCGTCGCCGAGCAGCACCGCGACGAGGGCCCGAACCTGTGGGAGCGCAACCCCGACCGCTGCTGCCACGTCCGCAAGGTCGAGCCGCTGCTGAAGGCGCTCGCGCCCTACGACGCCTGGATCTCCGGCATCCGCCGCGACCAGTCGCCGAGCCGCGCCGAGACGCCGAAGATCGAATGGTCGGACGCGTACGAGGTCTGGAAGCTGCACCCGCTCGCCGACTGGGACGAGAAGCGCGTCTGGGCCTACATCCAGGTCAACGAGATTCCCTACAACCCGCTGCACGACGTCGGGTATCGGTCGATCGGCTGCATCCCTTGCACCCGGCCGGTGGCGCCCGACGAGGAGGAACGCGCCGGCCGCTGGGCCGGCTCGGACAAGCTCGAATGCGGCATTCACGTGGAAAGGAAGGCATGACCGATCACATCTATGCGCACGACCATCCGGAGACCGAGAGCCGTCGTGAGGGCGGCTTCACGCTCTGGTTCACCGGCCTCTCGGGAGCCGGGAAGTCGACGATCGCGCACCTGGTCGGGCCCGAGCTCGACCGGCGCGGGCTCGTCGTCGAGTACCTGGACGGCGACAACGTCCGCCAGCACCTGTCGAAGGGCCTCGGGTTCTCGAAGGAGGACCGCGACACGAACATCGAGCGGATCGGCTGGGTCGCCTCCCGGCTGACCCGTCAGGGCGGTGCCGTGATCACGGCCGCGATCTCGCCGTACACGGAGACGCGTGCGAAGGCGCGCGAGCTGGTCGAGGAGTGGGGCACGTTCGTCGAGGTGTTCGTCCAGGCGTCGGTCGAGGAGTGCGCGCGCCGCGACGTCAAGGGCCTCTACGAGAAGGCGTTCAAGGGCGAGATCAAAGGCTTCACCGGCGTCGACGACCCGTACGAGGAGCCTTCCTCGCCCGAGCTCGTGCTCGACACCGAGGCGTATGGCCCCGAGGAGAGCGCGCAGCTCGTCGTCGCCAAGCTCGAAGAGCTAGGACTCGTCCCGGCAGCGGTGAACGCGTGAGCACCGTGACGACGACCGACCATCTGATCAAGCCGCACGGCGGAACGCTCGTCGACCGGACGGGCGAACGGCCTGACGGCGTCGAGTCGCTCGAGCACGTCGCGCTGACCTCGCGCGAGCTGTCCGACCTCGACATGCTCGCGTCGGGCGCGCTCTCGCCGCTCGAAGGCTTCATGGGCCGCGAGGACTACGAGGGCGTGGTCGAGAGCATGCGGCTCTCGAACGGCCTGCCGTGGGCGCTTCCCGTCTGTCTCGCGGTCGACGCGGCACCGACGGGCGACCGCGTCGCGCTCACCGGCGAGGCCGGCAAGCCGCTCGCCGTGCTCGACGTCGAGGACGTGTTCGAGTACGACAAGGAGCGCGAGGCCGAGCAGTGCTTCCGCACGACCGACGACGAGCATCCCGGCGTGGCTCGGCTCTACGGGCAGAAGCCGCTCTACCTCGCCGGCCGCGTCACCGTCTTCGAACGCGCCGAGCCGGCCTTCCCGCAGCTCGCGTTCGACCCGGCCGAGAGCCGCGCCGCGTTCGCCGACCGGAACTGGCGCCGCGTCGTCGGCTTCCAGACGCGCAACCCGATCCACCGCGCGCACGAGTACCTGACCAAGGTCGCGCTCGAGACCGTCGACGGGCTGATGATCCACCCGCTCGTCGGCGAGACGAAGTCGGACGACGTGCCGGCTGCGACCCGGGTCGAGTGCTACCGGATCCTCGTCGACGGCTACTACCCGGCCGACCGCGTCCTCGTCGCCGCCTTCCCGGCCGCGATGCGCTACGCGGGTCCGCGCGAGGCGATCTGGCACGCGATCTGCCGCAAGAACTACGGCTGCTCGCACTTCATCGTCGGCCGCGACCACGCCGGTGTCGGCTCGTACTACGGCACCTACGACGCGCAGCTGATCTTCGACGACTTCGAGCCGCACGAGCTCGACATCGAGCCGATGTTCTTCGAGCACACGTTCTGGTGCAACACGTGCGGCGCGATGGCGTCGGCGAAGACGTGCCCGCACCCGGCCGAGGACCACGTGTTCCTGTCGGGGACGAAGGTGCGCGAGATGCTCGAGAACGGCGAGCTGCCGCCGGTCGAGTTCTCGCGGCCCGAGGTCGCGCAGGCCCTGATCGAGGCGTACCAGACCTAACGCATGTGGTGGGAGTTCGTGCTGGCCGGGCTGCTCGTCGGAGCACTCGTAGGCATGACCGGGATGGGCGGCGGCTCGCTGATGACGCCCATCCTGGTCATCCTCTTCGGCGTAAACCCCGCGGTCGCCGTGGGGACGGACATCGCCCACGGCGCGATCTTCAAGACGGTCGGCGCGGTCCAGCACCGCAAGATGGGCAACGTCCGTGCACAGCTCGCAGGCTGGATGCTGCTCGGCTCGGCGCCGATGTCGCTGGTCGGCGTCTGGCTCGCGAACTGGCTCCAGGACACGTACGGCGACGGGGTCGAGTCGACGATGGGGCGCGTGCTCGGCGGCGCGCTGCTGTTCGGCTGCGTCGGGCTCCTCGCCAAGAGCTTCGTGCACGCGAAGTCGGCCGAGGTCGACGACGACTTTGTCCTGACGAGCCGCGACAAGCTCGCGGCGGTGCTGATCGGATTCTTCGGCGGCTTCATCGTCGGCTTGACGTCCGTGGGCAGCGGCGTGTTCTTCGGCCTGACGCTGCTCGTGGTCTTCCCACTCCGCGCGCACAAGGTCGTCGGCACGGACATCTTCCACGCGGCCGCGCTGCTGTACGTCGCGGGTTTCGGGCACTTCATCGCCGGCAACGTCGACATGCGCATCGTCGGCTGGCTGCTCCTGGGGTCGATTCCCGGCGTGCTGATCGGCGGGCGGCTGTCGCTGTCGATCCCGGAGAACCTGCTGCGCTTCGCGCTCGCGACCGTGCTCGGCCTCTCCGGGCTGAAGCTGATCGATGTCCCCGGCACGAGTGTGGCGATCGTCGTCGTGCTCGGAATCGGGATGACGGCGCTGCTCGTCTACATCGGACGACACAGCTGGGTGCGCTACTCGCGTGCGCGGGTGGCCGCCGTGCCCGACCGGGTCGGCTCCGAGCCGGTCTGAAGCCGTCACCGAACTAGAATCGGCGGGCTTTGAGCCGCCTGGCCGTGATCGTCGTCGTGCTCCTTCTCGGCGGAACGGCGGCCGCGTTCGTCTACACGCAGGGGCTGAAGCAGACGAAGAGCCCGATCGTCGCGACGAAGGTCGTCAAGCCGTTCTCGCCGGTCTGCAACTGCCTGACCCGTGTCGCACGAATCAGGTTCGGGCTGCGCAAGCCTGACCATGTCTCGATCTCGATCCTCGACTCCGGCGGCCACGTCGTACGAACGTTGTTCACGAGCAAGGCGGTCAAGAGCGGCTTCCACGGCTTCAGCTGGGACGGCCGCACCGACGACGGGCGTCTCGCCAGGGACGGCGTCTATCACGCACGCGTCGACCTCGACGACGCCGACCGCACGATCACCCTGCCGAACAAGATCCAGCTCGACACCGTGCCGCCGCGCGTCACCGGTGCGCGAGCGCGGCTGAGCAAGGATCTGCTCGCGGTCGCCTACAGCGTGAGCGAGCGCGCGCACGGGCTGCTGTTCGTGGACGGGCAGCGAGTGGTGAAGACGAACTCCTCCAAGCTGCGGTCGAAGATGCAGGTGCCGCTCGCCTACCTACGGCAGCGCGGTCTCTCCGGGCAGATCGCCGTCGGAGCGGAAGATCTTGCCGGGAACGTCGGCAAGCTGCGGGTGCTGAAGAAGCGGATCAAGGCGAGCGGATGAGCACCCTCGCGCACATCGGCGGGCCGCTCGGCTGCTTCGGACTCGCGGCGCTGCTCGTCGGCACGAGTCGCTGGCTGCGGATCGCCGGCCTCGCGGCGGTCGGGCTCGGGGCGCTCGGTCTTGTCGTCTACCTCGCGCCGCACGGTCACCACGCCGCCTACGCGGGCGCGGCCGTCTTCGGTGTCGTCGCGGCGCTCGCCGGCGCCTGGCTCCTCCGCCGCTGGCCGTGGCTGCTTGTCTTCGCCACGCTCCTGCTCGCCCCCGCGCGCGTGCCCGTGACGGTCGGCTCGACGGAGGCGAACCTGCTGATCCCGCTCTACGTCGTGGTCGCGGCCGTGTTCGCGCTGCTCGGCTGGCAGCTGATCGAGGGTGACGTTCGTTCGCGAGAGCTCGGCCCGGTCGCGCTGCCGCTCGCCGCTTTCGTCGCCTGGACCGGCCTCTCGCTCTCGTGGACGATCGACCTGAAGCAGGGCTCGGTGCAGCTTTTGTTCTTCTACCTGCCGTTCGGCCTGCTCGCGCTCTGCCTCGCGCGGCTGCCGTGGCGGCCGAAGCTCCTGCCTGCGCTCTACGTCGAACTGGCCGCGATGGGGGTGCTCTTCTCCGTGGTCGGGCTCTACCAGCGCGCCGCCCACCACGTGTTCTGGAACGCGAAGGTGATCGTCGGCAACGCCTACCAGTCGTACTTCCGCGTCAACTCGCTGTTCTGGGACCCGTCGATCTACGGGCGCTTCCTCGTGATCGTGATCCTCGTCAGCGTGGTCGTCGTGCTCGCGACGCGTGACCGGCGCACGCAGTGGGCGGCCGTCGCGGTGATCGCGCTCAGCTGGGTCGGGCTGTTCTTCTCGTACTCGCAGTCGAGCTTCGCGGCGCTGTTCGTCGGGCTGCTCGTCGCCGGCGGGTTCGCGATCCGGCCGAAGCCGACGGCGGTCGCGACGGCCGCGGCGCTGCTCGTGATGGGTGTGGCCGGCTACCACCCGCTGACCTCCGCCGCGTCGCCGGGCGTCGTGGCGGCGTCGAGCAACGCGGGCAGCCGCGCGAGCCTGGTCAAAGGCGGCATCCGCATCGCGCTCGACCATCCGCTCGGCGGCGTCGGGATCGGCGGCTTCACCAAGTCGTACGCGCAGCGGCACGCGCTGTTCGGACTGGCGGCGAAGAAGGCGGCCTCCCACACGACGCCGGTGACGGTCGCGGCCGAGACCGGTGTGCCGGGCTTCCTGCTCTTCTGCTGGCTCGCGATCGCCGGCTTCGTCTTCGTCTTCCGGCGCGCCTCGCTGGTCGGAGCCGGCGTGCCCGCGCTCGCCTTCGGGCTAACGTTGCTCGCGATCGCCGTGCACAGCCTGGGCTACAACTCGCTGTTCGAGGACCCGATGGGGTGGGGCGCGCTCGGCCTCGCGGCGTGTCTGGCCGCCGCGCCCGGGAGGAGCAAGACGTGATCGCCGGCTGGAAGCGCGCGCTCGTGCTCGCCCCGCACACGGACGACGGCGAGTTCGGCTGCGGCGGGACGATGGCACGGCTCGCCGACGCAGGCGTCGAAGTTCGCTACGTCGCGTTCTCGATCGCGACCAAGTCGCTGCCCGAGGGCTTCCCGCCGGACACCCTCGCCCGCGAGGTGCGCGAGGCGACGACGGAGCTCGGCATCCCGGAGTCGAGCCTCGACGTGCACGACTTCGAGGTGCGAACGTTCCCCGATCACCGCCAGGCCATCCTCGAGCTCCTGATCGGGCTCTGGGAGGAGTGGAAGCCGGACGTCGTCTTCCAGCCGAGCCTGCACGACATCCACCAGGACCATCAGGTGATCGCCGCCGAGGGCCTGCGCGCCTTCAAGCGGACGACGATCCTCGGCTACGAGATCCCCTGGAACAACTTCGATTTCTCGTACCAGGCGTACGTCGCGCTCGAGCGGGGTCACATCGAGCGGAAGGTCGCCGCGCTCGCCAAGTACGCGTCGCAGCAACATCGCCGCTACGCCGATCCCGAGTACGTCTGGAACGTCGCCCGGATCCACGGGGTGAACGTGAACCGCGAGTTCGCGGAGTGCTTCCAGGTCTACCGGATCGTCGCCTAGCTGCTGCTGCTACTACGAGCGTAGAAGCCGGCGGACTACGACAACAGTTCAGCCCGGCGCGACCACCAGGCCTCGGCGGCGGCCATTGCGCTCTCAGCCTGGCCTATGTCGTTGCCGACCAATCCCGCGGTGGCAGCCCAGTGCAGGGGTACAAGGGCCAGCGCCCCGGGGAGCCAACGGTGCTCGTCGGGAGTCAACGGTTCCGGAGCCGTGCCTTCATAGGCGACGAGCAGTCGTCGCGGCTCGAGCAATTCAACGGACGCGCCCACGCCATCGGGACCGCTCTGTGCGACGTGGTTCAGGGTGCCCGCGATGTCGTACAGCCGCTCCCTGACCCTCGCGAAATCCAGGTCAAAGGTGGCCCACGAGCCGTCTGACAGTTCTCCCGCGTTGCTCAGCTTGTAGTCCCCATGAATCGGAGCGCATGGCAGTTCGAGGCCCTTTCGGAGCTTGGAGAGCTCGCCGGTCAGTTGGCGCATCCGATGCACGACCGGCTCGCTGCGGGGTCCGAGCCTGCGGCGTGTGAAGCCGATCGAGTAACGCAGTTGGCCGAACGTTCTGTGGTCGTCGAGGGGTTCGGGCGGACTGGGCTCCCAGACTGCTTTGAGCGCAGTGTGAAAGCGTCCGAGCTCCTCGAATAGGCGCACGTAGGAGTCTTCGCCCGCCGATGGCTGGACGTGGTCGATAAATTCCTCAATCTCAGCCCAACGATCAGCGACCCTCAGGATGTCCCCGCCGGAGATCGGAATCGGCCGAGCGACGCGGACTTGCGTCCCCTGGAGTCGCTCCCGCAGGCGCCGCAATCCCGCTACCCGCCCGCGGCGGACCCAGGGCCGATGAATCCGGAGGACAACTGGCGGCTCGGCATCTATCCGCACGTTGAGGTTGAACGCGCCGCCAATGTCTGCCCATCCGGCCTCGCGGGCGACGCGGGCGATCAAGGCCGAGACGGCCGGATCATCCGCGCTGGCTCTAGGTCCAAACCAGCGCGGCAACCCAGAGGGAGAGGTCGAAGCCTCGATTCCGGTCATGGCAATGGCCTACCAGCGCACTCGAGGAAGGGTCCCGCCCGGCGAACATGGCGCAATCTTGCCGCACGCCCTACTAGGGGGTTGGCGGAGGGAGGGCCGGCGCCCTCCCTCCGCTGGTCACAGCCTCAGCCGACCGAGAGAGCGTTGAAAGCCGGCTCTCCGAAGTAGGTCGAGTAGACGTAGTTGTGCACCCGGGACGACACGAGGAAGTCGTCGTTGACGATCGCGTACGGAACCCAGGGTGCGTACTTCTGCATGATCGTGTAGTCGAGTTTCTGGTACGCCTGCGTCCGGGCGGCGCCGGAGAGGTTCGCCGCCGCGTCCATCTGCGCGTTCAGCTTCGAGCTGTTCAGGTACGAGTAGTCGACGTTGTTCTGCGCCTGGATCGACCGCCCGTCGAGGTTGACGTTGATGTAGTCGAACGGGTCGAAGTAATCCGCGCACCAGCCGGCGCGGGCCATGTCGAAGTCGACTCCCTTGGTGCCGAGCGTCTTGTAGTAGATCGCGCCCGGAACCGGCTTGTCGACCGTCTTCATCCCGATCTTCGACAGGTTGTACGCCACAACCTGTGAGATGTTCACGGCGGTCGAGCTCGTCGAATGGAAGAGAACCGCCGTCTTGCCGGCCAGCGCCGGATCGATCTTCTTCGCGATCGTCGGGTTGGCTCCGCGGAAGGCGTAGAGGTTGTACGGCTTGTAGCCCGGAACGCCCGGTACCAGGATTTGGTCGGACCGTCTCGCGCCGAACGCACCGAACAGGCGGACCATCGCAGGCCGGTCGAGCGCCCAGTTGACGGCCTTGCGCGCCGCGAGGGTGTTGAACGGCGCCCGTGACGTGTTCAGAGCCCAGTAGAGGACACAGCTCGTGGCCCCGACGAAGAACCGCGACTTGTTGACGCCGTACTGCGCCGCGAGCGACGCGTTCGACGAGGGCGGCGTGTACGCAGCGTCGATGTCGGCCTGGCCGGCCTTGACCTGGAGCAGGGACTGGTCCTGGTCGGTGTTCATCGTCCAGACGATCTCGTCCGGGTTGGCGGGCCTGGAACCGTGGTAGTACGGGTTCCGTTTCTCGACGAGGGACTTCCCGACGTCACGCGCGGCGATGTAGTACGGGCCGGCGGACGGATACGAGTTCGTGATCCCCGACGTCGTGTACGGCATGGTCGTCTTTACGGCACCGAACCACTGCATACCGAGATAGGAGGTGAACGTCGGGTTCGGCTTGACGAGGTGGAACGTGATCGTCAGCCCCTTGGCCGAGATACCGCTGATCTTCTGGGCCTTGCCGTCGAGGAACGCCTGCGCGCCCACGACGACGTTCTGGAACTGGTCGTTGACGCCGACCGGCGAACCCATCTTCGGGCTCAGGTTCCGCTCCCACGCCCGCTGGAAGTTCGCGGCCGTGACCGGCGAACCGTCAGAGAACTTCAGGCCCGGCCGGATGTGGAACGTGTACGTCAGCCCGTTCTTCGAGACGGTCGGAAACGACGTCGCGGCCTCCGGGTAGATCACGCTTCCCGCCTGGCCGTTCTTCTCCGGGAAGTTCACGAGCAGCATCTGCGTCGTGTACAGCATCGACCAGGAGAGCGTGTCGTAGGCGAGACCCGGGTCGGTGAACTCGAAGTCGTTGTTCGAGGCGTTCACGCGCAGCGTGCCTCCGCGCAGCGCCTTTGCCGAGTGCGGAGCAGCCGGGCTCCGCGGCGCCGAAGCCGCGGTGGCGGCGAAGACCGTCGCGAGCAGCAACGAAGCGCCGATCGCGGCAAACAAGGCCGAGAGGCCCATCCGTCTTGTCATGCCCTTTTCTCCTTTCGATGGGACGGGTAAGGGCGCGGGAGGGCCACGCCCCTACCTGCGAACGGTTCAGCGCCTCGGCGCGGCCGCGTCTTCCGGGAAGTGGCGGCCCGCCGTGGCGCTAACTCAGACGGAACGGCTCAGAGACGGATAGGACGATCCTCCGAAGAGAGGATCAAGCGGCGAGGTCGGGCGCCGGTCCGTCGGCGAACAGGAAGCTGCGGAGCGCAGGCGACGCGGCGACAACGCACTCGGGCGTCAGGCTGTAGACGACGAACTTGCCCTCGCGCCGGCCCTCGACGAGGCCGGCATCCGCGAGGCGGAGCAGGCTCTTCGAGAGCCCGGTGACCGTCAGACCGACGATCGGCGCGAGCTCCTGGGTCGTCCGCGGGCTGGCGGCGATCGCCTTCAGCACCCGCAGACGAGTCTCGTCCCCGAGCGCCCGCAGCGAGTCGACCAGCCCGGCCGGTGGGCGATCGGGCAAGGACCCCCGGACCGCGCATACGGCCGGGTACGTGATCCAGCTCGGCCACCGCGGATCCGCGTTGGCGGCCGAGTGCGGCCAGATGAACGTGCTCGGGCTGAGAACGAGCCGGGAGCCCGGATGCAGCTCGGGCGCGGACTCGACGTCGCAGCAGCACTGCAGCTCGGCCGCCTCCGGCGCGATCCGCCACTTGCCGGGCAGCCGTGCGAGGAACGGCCACACGCCCGAGTTCGCCATCAACCGCCTGTCCTCCGCCACCGAGTCCTGCAGGAGCGGCTCGACGCGCCGCCACTCCTCGGCGAACGCGGCGCGCCAGTACGCCTCGACCAGCTCCGCGTACTGCCGGGCGAACTCGCGAGGGTCGTCAGCGAGCAGAGCGATCGCCTCGAGCGAGCCTGGCTCGTTCGCCGCCGCCCAGGCAAGCGCCTGCTCCCGCGTCTCGCCGTAGAGGCTGCCGGGCCCAAGCCCGAATCCCTCCCGGATCGTCCGCGCCGGGTGCCGGTCGATCCTCGCCAGCTGGTCGGCGAGCGTCCGTGCGTCCTCGCCGGCCCGGAGGAGGAAGAGGTCGGGAGCCGGCTGGGCGAACGCGAACGCGAAGGCGTCGATGCGCCGGCGCAGCCGTCGGTCGAGAGAGCGCATCTCACGTACCCACCCGTGCCGCAGTGCGTGCACACGCGGCCTGGCGAGGACGTGGAGGCTCATCAGGCACTCGACGAGAGGCGAGTACTCGAAGGCGATGCAGTCGGCCGGCCGTGCCGGGGTGAGCCGGAACCGGATCATGTCGGATGCGACGCGGTACGTGGCGGAATGTTGGTTCGCGGCGTGACGATCCGGTTCAGGTCATAGGATCGTCCGGCCCGCAGGTGGGCCTACCGATGAGAACCCCGACTCGCAAAGAGCGGCTCCGCTACGCCTTCGACAACACCATGTCGAAGGGCACGGTCGCGCTCGTCGCCTGGCTCGGGCTTGCGACCGTCGTCCTGATCGTCGTCTTCACGGTGATCGTGCTCCTCTCCGGGCTCAGCCCGAAGAACACCGCCGGCCACCACGTCGGGTTGTTCCGGCAGCTCTACCTCGTCCTGCTGCACACGCTCGACCCGGGCACGATCGGCAACGACGTCGGCGGCTGGGCCTTCCTGATCCTGATGCTGCTCGTCACGCTCGGCGGCATCTTCATCGTCAGCGCGCTGATCGGCGTGATCGCTACCGGGCTCGACTCGAAGCTGGGCGACCTGCGCAAGGGTCGCTCGTTCGTGATCGAGCACGGGCACACGCTGATCCTCGACTGGTCGGACTCGATCTTCACGATCCTCTCCGAGCTCGCGATCGCGAACGAGAGCGAGCGCAAGCCGGTCGCGGTCGTCCTGGCCGAGCAGGACAAGGTCGAGATGGAGGATGCGATCCGCCAGCGGTGCGGCGACCTCGGCAAGACGCGCGTCGTCTGCCGGACGGGAAGCCCCATCGATCTGAGCGACCTGGCCATGGTCAACCCGCAGGAGGCGAGGTCGATCATCGTGCTCTCGGGCGGCTCCGATCACCCCGACGCGGAGGTGATCAAGACGATCCTGGCGTTGACGCAGGCGCCCGACCGGCGGCCCGAGGCGTACTCGATCGTCGCCGAGATCCAGGACGCCTCGAATCTCGAGGCGGCGCGTCTCGTCGGCGGCTCGGAAGCCGTGCTAATCGACCGGGGCGACACGATCTCCCGGCTGCTCGTCCAGGCGTCGCGGCAGTCAGGCCTGTCGATCGTCTACACGGAGCTCCTCGACTTCGGCGGCGACGAGATCTACTTCCACGACAACCCCACGCTCGTCGGGCGGACGTTCGCCGACGCACTCTTCGGCTACGAGACCTGCTCCGTGATCGGCGTCGCATCGGCGGCAGGGGTCGTCAAGCTGAATCCGCCCGCGGAGACCCTGATCGAGGTGGGCGACCGCGTCGTCGTGATCGCAGAGGACGACTCGGTGCTCGCGACGGCTGCGGCGAGCCGCGGCACGGTCGACACGGACGCGATCGTCGCGGAGCCGCCTGCCGACGACCGGCCCCGGCGGGTGCTGATGCTCGGCTGGAACTCTCGCTCGCCGAGCGTCGTCCGTGAGCTTCGCGAATACCTCGCAGACGGCTCGACGGTGACGATCGCGGCCGACTCCGGCGAGGGCGAGGGGGCGGTGGCCGGGTTCGTGTCCAACGGTCTCGCGCTGGGCTTCAGGCACGGCGACACGACCGACCGGCGCACGCTCGAGGCTCTCGAGCCGGGCACGTACGACAGCGTGATCGTCTCCTGCTCCGACGACGCCGATCCCCAGCATGCCGACGCGCGGACGCTGATGACGTTGCTCCACCTCCGTGACATCGCGAGCCGCGACAACGCCGGCTTCACGATCGTCAGCGAGATGCTCGACGACCGCAACCGCCAGCTCGCGCAGGTCACGAAGGTGGACGACGTGATCGTCAGCGAGAAGCTGGTGGCGCTGATGATCGCCCAGATCTCGGAGAACCGGGAACTCGCGCCCGTGTTCGAGGATCTGCTCGGCGCCGAGGGCTCGGAGATCTACCTCAAGCCCGCAGCGCAGTACGTGCAGACCGGGCGGCCGGTCAGCTTCGCGACGATCCTCGAGGCGTCGCGCCGGCGCGGCGAGGTGGCGATCGGCTACCGGCGGGCGGCGATCTCGACCGATGCGGCCCAGGGCTTCGGCGTCGTCGTCAACCCGTCGAAATCGAGCGAGGTCACGCTCGCCGACGCCGACCGCGTCATCGTGCTCGCGGAGAGCTGAGCGCGATTACCTCGCGCTGATCGTCGTCCAGGACCGTCGCGAGCTCCGCGACGGCCTGCGCGTAGAGATCGAGCGCCGCGTGGCAACTCGACTCCCATGTCGCTCCGTCGAGGCCGAGTGCGGCGCGTTGCGCGGCTGTCCACTCGGCGCCCACCGCGGCCGAGACCTCGTCCCAGAGCCCGTTCTCGCTGCCGTAGAGGATTCGGCGGCGGACGGCGACGAGCTTCGCCAGCCGCAACGAGAGGATCGAGCGCTGGACGCTCGCGGTCGTCACCCGGCCCTCGCGCAGGCTCGCGCGGAGCTTCAAAACCTCTTCGGCGAGGCCGGTGAGCTCGTCCGCCGCCCAGCGGTCGCACTCCGCTGCGACGCCGTCCCACGTCCAGGCGGTCGCCTCTGCCTGGATCGACTCGGCGATGCCGTCCGGATCGAACACCGCCACCGCCTCCCGCCAGCCCGTGACGTGCGTGCCGAGCCACGCCGGATCGTAGAGCCGCCGCCGCTGCTCGTCCTCCGTCGCCCATCCGATCGACACAAGTGTGGTGTCGTGCGCCTCGAGGCGGTAGTGCGGGCCCACGCCGACGACCGCGAGGTCGAGGTCGGAGTCGGGACCTGCGTCGCCGCGGGCGTGACTGCCGACGACCGCCACCGCCACGGCGCCCCGCTCGGCCAGCGACGCGGCGAGCGTTTCAGCGAGCGCCCGCACGCTCCTTCGCCAGGACGAGGGTCGTGATCAGCTCGTTGGTCGGTGCCGGCACGCCGACCTTGGCGCCCTCGCGCGGAACCGAGCCGTTGATCCACTCGACCTCGGTCGGCCGTCCGGCGAGCAGGTCGAGGAGCACCGACGGCCGGGCGTCGCGAATCGCCGACCCGTACTCGCGGACGAAACGCTCGCAGTCGTCGATCTCGAGCTCGACCCCGCTCGCGCGGGCGACGTCGAGCGCCTCCTCGGCGCAGCGCGAGGCCATCGCCCACGCGTGCGAGTTGTCGATCACCTCGCCGATCGTCAGCTCCAGCACTCCGCAGAGGCCTGAGTAGCAGGCGTTGCAGATCAGCTTCTCCCACTGGAGCCGCGGCACGTCGTCGTACGTCCTGACTGCGAAGCCGGCGCCGCGCCAGAGATCGGCGACTCGCTCCGTGCGCCCGGTCGCCAGGCCCTCGTGCTCGCCGAGACGGACGAGCTCGAGGCCGTGGTGGTGGACGTGTCCGGGAGCGAGCATCGACGCGCCGAAGCCTCCGGCGACGCCGACCATCAGACGCGCGCTGCCGACGATCTCCGCGACGGCGTCGGACGCGCCGAGCCCGTTCTGGATGGTCAGCACGGTTGTCTCCTCGCCGACGAGCGGCAACGCGGATCGCGCGGCGTCGGCCGCGTGCATCGACTTGGTCGCGATCACGACCAGTTCGGCCCCGCCGACCTCGGCCGGGTCGGTCGTCGCGCCGATGCGCGCCGTGCGGTTGCCGCTCGCTCCTTCGACGTGCAGGCCCCGGGCGCGGATCGCCTCGACGTGCGCTGCGTCGACGTCGACGGCCCAGACGTCGTTGCCGGCGGATGCGAGCAGCGCGGCGTAGACCGAGCCCATCGCGCCTGCCCCGACGACGGCGATCCGCATGCGGACACAATCTCAGAACGATGCGCCGGTTGCCCCTCCTCCTCGACGGCGCCGTTCGGGCACGGGACCCTGTCGATCGGCGGGCGGTCGGAGCAGAAGCTGTTCACCACGCCGCACGCCGAGTACGCGAACTCGCTTGACGGAGACTGAATCGGCCGCATCCACTCGCCCGCGTTTGGCGTACCTCGCTACAGGTGACACATTTGAGGATGAGAGCTCGTCGCCGGCTCGCCGTCTGCGTCGCGATGGTGGCCGTGGCGACGGCAGGAGTCGGCGGTGCCGGTGCGGTGACGGTTCGTGCCCACATCAGCAGCGCGTGCAGCACGTCGACAGGCACGCGAGTCACGACCAAGAGTGCCGGGAACGGCACGATCGCCTTCGTCCGCTACCAGGCCGGGAACTATGCGATCTTCCTGACGACGGCTCGCGGAGGAGCGGCGCATCGGCTCAGCCCGGCGCCGCCGCGGAAGGTGCCTGTCCCGCGCCAGAACTTCCAGGACGAGCCGAGCTGGTCGCCGGACGGGCGGTCGATCGCGTTCGAGAGCGACCGGACCGGCCATGCGGCGATCTACGTCATGCGGGCCGACGGCACACACACGCGGCGGCTCTCTCCGGGACGGCCGCCCGACTCGAGCCCGTCCTGGTCGCCCGACGGCAAGCTGATCGTCTTCTCGCGCGCCGGCGAGGGGCTCGTCGTCATTCGCCCCGGCGGGCACGGCGCCAGGATGCTGACGCGAGACGTGAACACCATGGACACCGATCCGGCCTGGTCTCCGGACGGCACGCGGATCGCCTTCGTGCGCCGCGAGGCGGGAACCGGCTCGGCCCTGTTCCTGATCCGGCCCGACGGCACCGGGCTCTGTGAGCTGACGCCGTTCTCGAGCAACGTGACGGAGCCGGCGTGGTCGCCCGACGGAGCGCAGCTCGCGTATTCAGGCGGCAAGGGCAGCGGCTTCGGGATCCACGTCGTCGGTGCGAACGGCCGCAGGCCCAGGGCGCTGACGCCGGAAGCCCTCGACTTTCACCCTTCGTGGTCACCGGACGGACGGCAGATCGCGTTCGTCCGCGATGCGACGCTCTACCTGATGAACCGCGACGGCAGTCACGTCCGCCGGCTGACGGCCGCCAGTGCGATCGACGGCAGCCCGGCGTGGCGCCCGGCAGCCTGATCCGCGCCGGCACGACTCCGTCCGGTCACCACACCGTCACCGCCTGCGCCCGTACGGTGCCGGCCGAGAGACTTCTTCCGAGCTGAGCCCTCCGAGTCCTCTCGACGACGAGTCGCCGGTCGCGGGTTCCGAGGGGAGAGCCGCGACCGGCTCTCGTCAACCGCGAAACTCGGCGGGCAGGTACTCCACCATCCGCAGCTCTTCCCGCGAGTAGCGCCACGCGAGCACAGGGATGAAGTCACCGAAGGTCGCCTCGGAGAGCAGCTGCGCGACGATCTGGTCGAACCGGGCGGTGACTTGCTCAGCCGGAAGATGCTCGAACTCGTCCTCGATCCCCCGTCGCGTCGTCTCGAGCCGGGCGGCAATATCGTCGTCGAGCGCCAGGCTCATGTCTCCGAGCATCGCGCCGGGGTCGGTAGACGGCATCGGTAGAACTCCGAAGGTTCGGGTGACGATCCGGTGAACTACGGCTCGTCGCCGATCAGGCGGCGGAGCGCCTCGGTCGACGGGACGAAGTAGTAGGCGCCGGTCAGCGGCGTCGTGTACCGGGTGAGCGCGTCGCGCGGGCCGTCGGCCAGGCCGGCCATGCTCTCCAGCATCGTCTGCAGCGGTCGCTGCTCGGAGCAGAAGCCGACGAACATCGTCCCGTGGTCGGTCACCGTGCCGTAGGGCATGTTCCGCCGGAAGATGTGCCCGAAGGTGTCCTGGTCCGAGCGTGCCACATGCGAGTCGGCCGGTTTGTCGTCGAGCTCGATGCTGTCGGGCTTCGTTCGGCCGATCACCTGCTCCTGCTGCTCGTCCGAGAGCGACCCCCAGGCGGCGACGTCGTGCGTCCACTTCTGCAGGAGCAGGACAGAGCCGCCGGCGCCGGGGCTGCCCTCGGGCACGACGGCGTACTCGGGCGCCTCGATCAGCGTCGGGTTCTCGCTCCCGTCGATGAAGCCGGTCAGGTCTCGGTCGTGCCGGTAGGGCCAGCTCGACGTCTCGTCGGCCAGGACGGCGAGCCCGCGCAATTCGGCGATCGCGCCGCGCGCCACGTCGAACACCACGTCGTACGCCGCGCCCGAGAGCCAGAGCACTGCGTCGTGCTGGGTGGCCGGCATTGAGAATCCGTCGACCCCGGCGACGGCCTCGTTGAACCCATTCAGATCGACAGGAGCGTCGTCCGGCACGACCGCCCGCCACGTCTCCGGCCGGAAGCCGGCGACGAGGTTGACGCCGCCCATCGTCGTCCGTGGCTCGCGCAGCGAGGCGATCCCGAACACGAGCTCTTCCGGTTTGCGGCCGGAGGCGGCATCGAACTCGAGGTATGCGTGCGAGGCGGTTCCCAGGGCGAAGAGCCCGCCTTGGGCAGTGAGCATGCGCCGGATCATACGGCGCAGCGGCGTTGACTTTAGGAACACGTCTCTTGTAGACTCGGCCGGGCGCAAGGGGCGCCGGTTCGCCGCAGGCCTGGTGCCGCCTTTCCCACCGCGCTGCCCGGTCGGGTACCGCGCGGGGCACAGCCAGGGCTCAGGGCTCTGGCTGTTCTTCGATCTCGACGGCGTAGACGTCGTAGGCGATCCGGTCGAGTACCGCTCGGCGTGGATCGGGCACGGTCAGGAAGCGTGGGAGCGCGAGGCCGTCGAGCCACGCGAGCTCCGGCCGGAACTCGATCATCCGCCGCACAGCCGTTCGGTCGCCGCCGAGAGCGGTTGCGTCGAGCCGGTCGCGGAACGGCTGGAGCACCCGGTCCGCGGTCTCGCCGGCGTCGAGCAGCAAGACGCGCGCCTGCTCCTCGCGCCGCCGGCGAAAGCGGTTCGCCGACGATCCGCCCGCGCGGTGACGGCCGTGGACGAGCCGCTGCCCGACCTTGGATGCGACCAGGCGCTCGCCGTCGAGCACGCCGACTGCGTAGCCGCCGAGCCGCACGAGCACGACGCCGACGAGGTGATCCTCGGAGATCTCGTCCAGCAGCGGCGCGACGCGGACGACGTCGTACTCCGCCTCGTGGTGAAGCGGAAACGCCGGTCGTACGACCAGCGTCTCGCCCTCCGTTTCGAGCCGGACGTCGCCGTCCGCGTAGACCGAGCGGCCAGGTGTCCCGTCTAGCGGCGCAAGGCGCTTGGCCGCGTTCGCGCGACCGACGAAGCGGCTCATCCCTCGGCGGCCAGGCGCCGGTAGACGTCCTCGTGCGCTCGGGCAGTCGAGCCCCAGCTGAAGGCGCGGGCGCGAGCGATTCCGCGCTCGGCGTACCGCTCGGGATCGGCAAGCACGGCTTCGATCGCGCAGGCCATGTCCTCGACGGACAGCGGATCGAAGAGCTCGGCAGCGTCGCCGCACACCTCGGGCAGCGAGGTGGCGTTCGAACAGGCGACCGGACAGCCGCACGCCATCGCCTCGATCGGCGGCAGCCCGAATCCCTCGTAGAGGCTCGGGAAGACGAGGGCTGAGGCAGTCCGGTACAGGTGGACGAGCTCGTCGTACTGCACGCGCCCGCGGCTTTCGACGCCGTCCGGGAGTTGCGCTGCGTGTCCCGTCCCCGTGAGGACGAGTCGCAGCTCCGGCCTGTTGCGCCGCACGCGCGCGAACGCCTCGTAGAGGCGCGCGTGGTTCTTGTGCGGCCACGGGTTCGCCGGGTAGAGCAGGAACGGCTCGCGCGACTCCTCTCCGGGCGTCGAGCCCGTCGTGGTCGACGCCGAGCGGGATCGCGACGACGCGCGACGAATCGAGCCCATAGCGGGCGATCAGCGTCTCGCGCGCGTGCCCGGAGATCGCGATCACGATCCGGCACGACGTCACGGCCTGCTTGTAGAGGAGGCGCCGGTAGGCGAGCTCGGGACGGGTGAAGAACTGCGGGTAGAGCTCGTGCTGGAGGTCGTGGACGGTCACGGCCGCAGGCGGGCGGGTGCCGGCGGGCGGGATCACCACACTCAGCGGGTAGTGGACGGCGTCGAGCGCGTCGAGGCCCATCGCGCGGCGTAGCCGGCCGGGGGTGAGCCAGGCGCGAGCCATCGCCGCGACGCGGCCGGCCGTCGACGTGCTCGCCCGGTACTCGGACACGACGCGGGTCGGGAGCCCGTCGGCGGCGTCGGGCGCGATCGCCGGCACGAAGGCCTCGTACTCGAGCTCACCGGTGCGCGCGAGCGCACGGGTCAGCTCCCGCGCGTACGTCTCCGATCCGCCGACGACGCCGGGAACCAGCGTGAGCAGCGAGATGCCGACGCGCACTAGTGGTGGTCGTGGCCGCGAATCGTGTGCCAGGCCTGCCACGTGATCCGCAGGATCACCAGCGTGATCACGAGCCCGATCACCGGGTCGACCCGCTCCCAGCCGATCGCGGCGGCGCCGGCCACGACCAGCACCGCCAGGCTGACATAGCCGTCAGCCCGCGCGTGGTCGCCGTCCGCGAGCAGGGCGGGACTGTCGAGGCGCTTTCCCGCGCGCGTGCGGATGCGTGCGGCGACCTCGTTCCCGACGAAGCCGATCACTCCCGCGGCGGCAAGCCACCAGAGGTGGGTGAGGTGCTGCGGGTGGATGAAGCGCATGATCGTCTGGACGAGCGCCACGCACGCGCTGACGAAGATCGCGATCACGACTGCAAGTCCCGACCAGCGCTCCGCCTTCGCGCTGCGCAGGAGGAACGCGGCGCCGAGCGGGATCGCCGTCGACGCGTCGCCGAAGTTGTGGATCAGGTCGGCGAGCAGCGAGACGCTCGACGTGAACGTGTAGATCACCGTCTGGACAGTTGCCGTTACGGCCAGGACGGCGAGGCTGAGCGCGACCGCACGAACACCGGCGTGCGAGCGCACGATCGCCGGATCCACGACGCCGTGCGAGTGCCCGTGTCGGCCGTGTGAGTGGGCGTGCGTGTGGTGACTCACCCCACGAGCGTACCGCGTCCGCTAACGACGTCGTAACAGGCCCCGGCTATGATTCGCGGGTGCCCTCCGAGTCAGATAAAATCCCTGCTCCTGCGGGGATTTTGCCGCAGGATGAAGTCGACGTCGATGCGCTCTTCGCCCGTCTTCAGGACGAGGTCCGCTGGGGCGGCGCACCTCCCTCGAACGGCTCCGACGGGCGGATCGCGTGGCGGAACCAGGCGGAGCGGTTGTGGCCGGTGTCGGCCGAGCGGCCGCTGCGGCGCCGGCCCGGCGCCAGGGGCTTCGTCGCCTACGGCGTCAAGAAGGCGCTGCGGCCCTTTCTCCGCTGGTACGTGGAGCCGCTGGCGGCCGAGCAGCGCGGGTACAACGACGCGCTGCTGAAGCTCGTCGACGAGCTCTCGGAGCGCGCCGATCGCGCCTCCACCGCCGAGCAGGCGGCTCACCGAGCGGCCGTCGAGCTCGAGGAGCGTCTCGCGCGTGTCGAGCGTCGTCCGGTGACGCCGAGCGGCATCGTCGTGCCGCGGACGGTCGCCGCCCAGCCCGCCGCGGCAGCGTTTCCGGACTACTTCGCGTACGAGGCGAAGATGCGCGGCTCGACGGAGTCGGTGCGCGAGCGCCAGCGCGCCTACCTCGACGATCTGCGCGACGCCGCGCCGGTGCTCGACGTCGGCTGCGGTCGCGGGGAGCTGCTGTCGGTGCTGAAGCAGGCGGGCGTCGAGGCGCGCGGGATCGACGCCGACGCCGACATGGTCGCGTACGCGCGCGGCGAGGGGCTCGACGTCGAGCAGGCGGACGCCGTCGCGTATCTCGAAGGGCTCGAGGACGGCTCGCTGGGTGCGGTCTTCGCCGCGCAGGTGGTCGAGCACCTGCCGCCTACGGCTCTCGTGCGCGTGCTCGAGCTGGCCGCACGCAAGCTCAGGCCGGGCGGACTGCTCGTCGCAGAGACGATCAACCCGCTCTCGCCGCTCGCGCTCCGTAACTACTTCGCCGACCTCACCCATTCGCAGCCGCTCGTGCCCGAAACGCTTGTCCTGCTCGCGCGGCAGGCCGGCTTCCGCGAGGTGGAGACGCGCTTCCTGAACGAGCCCGCCGAGCGGCTCGCGCTCCCGGACGACCCGGTGATCGCCGCCAATGTCGGCAAGCTGAACGACATCCTGTTCGCTCCTTTGGACTACGCCATCCTGGCGCGCACATGACGACGCTCGACCCGCTCGTCAGCGGCCACACTCGTCGAGTTGCCGCGGAGTCCCGGCTTGGCCGGGACGTAGCTCGGGACGTCGGAAACGCGCTACGAAGGGGAAGGGGGCACACGGGGGAAACCGGCTGTTTCCCCCGTGAAGCACGGCGATGAGGATCGCCGTGTGTCGCCCGCAGGTGCCGTTCGCGCGCGGGGGTGCCGAGATTTTCACGGACGAGCTCGTGCGCAGGCTCGGCGAGCGCGGGCACGAGGCGGAGATCGTCTCCGTGCCGTTCAAGTGGTATCCGGGGCCGCGCGTCCTCACGCAGGCATTTCTCTGGCGGCTGCTCGATCTGACCGAGACCGACGGGAGGCCGATCGATCTGGTCGTCGCCACGAAGTTCCCGTCCTACTGCGTCCGCCACCCGAACAAGGTCGTCTGGCTGCTCCACCAGTTCCGGCAGGCGTACGAGCTCGACCGCACGGACCTCGGGCAGTTCTCGGAGTCGGCGGAGGACCGCGCGCTGCGGCGGCGCATCCAGCGGCTCGACGAAGTGGCCCTCGGCGAGGCGCGGAAGCTGTTCGCGACGTCCGGGAACGTCGCGGCCAGGCTTCGCCGCTCGACCGGGCTCGAGGCAGAGGTGCTCCCGCACCCGCCGCAGGAGCTCGCCTACCGCACCGACGGCTACGAGCCGTTCGTCCTCTCGGTCAACCGGCTCGACCGGGCGAAGCGCATCGACCTGCTGATCGAGGCGGCGGCACGTGAGGGCGTCGAGGTCGTGATCGTCGGCGACGGGCCCGACCGCGGCCGGCTCGAAGCGCTCGCCAACGGGCGGGTGCGTTTCACGGGTCGGATCCCGGAGGACGAGCTCGCCGACCTGTACGCGCGTTGCCGGGCCGTCTACTACGCGCCGGTGGACGAGGACTTCGGAATGGTGCCGTTCGAGGCGTTCCTGTCCGAGAAGCCGGTCGTGACGACGACGGACGCGGGCGGTCCGCTCGACGTCGTGCGCGAGCGCGAGACGGGGCGCGTGGTCGAGCCGACCGTCGAGGGGATCGCCGGCGCGCTCGCGATCGGCGAGGACGAGGCGCGCGCCTGGGGCAAGGCCGGCAAGGCCCTGGCCGAGCAGGTCACGTGGGACCGCGCGATCGACAGGCTGCTCGCGTGAAGGTCGCGTACTACTCGCCCTTGCCGCCCTCGCGCTCCGGGGTGGCCGACTACAGCGCATTGCTCCTGCCCGAGCTCGAGCAGCGGATCGACGTCGTCCTGGCCCGGCCGGGACGCTTCCGCCGCGCGCCGAGCGCCGACGTCTCGCTCTACCACATCGGCAACGACCCGGAGGCGCACGGCTGGATCGCCCGAGAGCTCGCCGCGCGGCCCGGCGTCGTCGTCCTGCACGAGTTCGTGCTCCACCACCTCGTCGCCGGGCTGACGCTGGCCCGCGGCGACGCGCGCGGCTACCTCGACGCCATGGAGCGCGGCCATGGCCTGGCGGGGCGACTACTCGCATACGGCGTGATCGACGGTCGCATCCCGCCGCTCTGGGAGAACCGCCCGGAGGCGTTCCCGCTGGCCGGTGATGTGCTCGCGAACGCGACCGCGCTGATCGTGCACTCCGAGTTCGTCGAGCAGCGCGCAAGAGCCGCAGGCTTCGACCGGCCGATCCACCGAATTCCGCACCCGGCCTGGCCGCTGCCCACCGTCGCTCCTGCCGAGGTGGAGGGCGATCCGCTCTTCGGCTGCTTCGGGCACCTGAACGACAGCAAGCGGATCCCGCAGCTGCTCGCGGCTTTCGCGCGCGTGCACGCCTCACGACCGGGCGCGCGGTTGCTGCTCGTCGGCGCGCTCTCGTCTCGGCTGACCGGGCTCGACCTCCCCGAAGGCGTGATCCGCGACGACTACGTGACGGAGGAGCGGCTCTGGTCGCTGATGGCGGCGTGCGAAGCGATCGTCTCGCTTCGTTCGCCGACGATGGGCGAGACGTCCGGCTCGGCGATCCGCGCGCTGTCGCTCGGCAAGCCGCTCGTCGTATCCGACGTCGGCTGGTTCTCCGAGCTGCCGGACTCGGTCGCGATCAAGGTGCCGGTCGACGAGCGCGAGGTCGTGACGGTGGCCGCGGCGCTCGAAGCGCTCGCAGACGATCCGGCCCGCCGCGAGGCCATGGGCAGGGCGGCGCGAGAGCTCGTCGAGCGCGACCACGCGCTGCCAAGGGTGGCCGATCTGTACGTGGCCGCGCTCGAGCAGGCCGCGGGCGGCGAGGCCGTTCGCGACGCGACGTTGCGCGAGGTCGCCGAGGCCGCCGCCGACGTGGGGATCGGCGCCGACGACCCGGCTGCGCGCGAGCTGAAGGCACGGCTGGACGAGGTCGAGCTTGGCGGTTGAGACAGCCGTCGCCGGGCGCGCCCGCGACCGCGCCTGGGCGCGCGCGCGTGCGATTCCCGTCTGGGCCTGGCTGACGGCGATCGTCGTCGTCTCGGCCGGCGTCCGCTACGTGCTCACGCGCGAGATCGTCGCGCCGTGGATCATGGTCGACGAGCTCATCTACTCCGAGCTGGCCAAGAGCTTCGCCTCGGGCGGCCACTTTCTCGTCCGCGACGTGTCGACCGGCTCCTACGGCTACGTCTATCCGATCCTGATCTCCCCGGCCTGGGCGGCGTTCCGGTCGATCCCGGACGCGTACGCGGCTGCGAAGGGGATCAACTCGCTGGTCATGTCGCTGGCCGCGATCCCGACGTACTTCATCGCCCGCCGGATGCTCGGCCCGTGGCTCTCGATCGCGGCGGCGGCATTCGCGGTTGCGGTCCCGTCGATGGTCTACACGGGCACCCTGATGACCGAGAACGCGTTCTATCCGATCTTCCTGGCGACCGTCCTCGCGCTGCTCGTCTGGCTCGACAAGCCGACGCTCGCGAACACCGCCGTGCTCGTCGGCACGTGCCTGTTCGCGTTCCTGACCCGAGCGCAGGCGATCGCGATCGCGCCGGCGATCCTGACCGCACCGCTCCTGATGATGGGCCGTGAGGCGTTCAGGCGCTACCGGCTCATGTACCTGCTCGCCGCGGGCGGCGCCGCCCTCGTGATCCTCGTGCAAGTGGCTCGCGGGCGGTCGATCTTCGGGATCCTCGGCGCCTACCAGGTGGCGAGCACGTCGCACTACTCGGCAGGCGACGTGACGCGCTGGTTCCTCTACCACGTCTCCGAGCTCGACCTCTCCCTCGGCGTGCTGCCGTTCGCGGCGCTGCTCGTGCTCGCGCTCGGGCTGCGGTCGCTGCCGCGGGCCGAGCGGATCTTCGTCGCCGCGACCGTCGCCGTCAGCTTCTGGCTCGTCCTCGAGGTGGCGATCTTCGCGTCCGAGCAGTCGTTCCGCGTCGAGGAGCGGAACATGTTCTATGTCGCGCCGCTGTTCCTGATCGCGCTGCTCGTCTGGATTGAACGCGGGCTGCCGCGGGGAACCGCGCTCGCGACCGCGGCGATCATCGTGGCCGCTGCGCTGCCGGGCGCGCTGCCGTACGCGAGCTTCATCGGCCTGAACGCGCTCTCGGACACGATCGCGCTGATCCCGCTCGGCTGGCTCGTCGAGCAGGGGCTCGACCTCGACGACGTCGGCCTCGTCGTCGTCTTCGCCTGTGCGGCGGCCGGGCTGCTCTTCCTCTTCGCCCCGCGCCGGTATGCGTTCGTGCTGCCGTTGCTCGTGCTCGCCTACTTCTGCGTCTCGACCGCGTCGATCCAGGCCAAGCATCACCAGCAGTCGCTGGAGTCCCTGTTCGGCGGCATCTCGTCGCCGCCGCTGCCGCGAAACTGGATCGATCGCACCGTCGGCTACGACGCGAAGGTCGCAGCCGTGTGGACCGGCAACACCGACAAGTTCACGATCTGGGAGAACGAGATCTTCAGCCGCAGCGTCGGCACCGTCTACGTGACCGGCGCCCCGCTCCCGGGCGACCTGGCGGAGACGCCTGTGACGATCAGCGCCCGGACGGGCAAGCTCCTCGGGCCGAACGGCCGACCGATCCGCGCCCGCTACGCGCTCACCGACACGTCTCTGATGCTGAAAGGGAAGATCCTCGCGCAGGACGTGAACAAGCGGATGGTGCTCTACCGGGTGAACGGCCCGCTCGAGCAGGTCTCGCGCACGACCGGGCTGTACGGCGACACCTGGTCGGGGCGGACAGCCACGTACACGCGCTTCGACTGCAAGGGCGGCGCGGTCGTCGTCCAGTTGGAGAGCGACCCGAACCTGTTCACGTCGCCGAACGTGGTCACATCGGGGGCTGTTCGTGCCCTCGTTTCCCCCAGCGGGACGACGACGATGCGCGTTCCGCTCGCACCGCAGGGGAATCTATGCACGGCCCACTTCCGGATCGCGAACCTGGCGGTGCCGGCGGTCGTGCTCGGCCCGCCGGTCACGGACACGCGCCAGCTCGGCGTGCACTTCAACAGCTTCGTCTACGTCCCGCCGAAGTGAGGATCGCGTTCGACGTCTCGCCGCTGTCGCATCCGCGCTCCGGCATCGGCCGGTATCTGCGCGGGTCCCTCGCCGGTCTGGTCGAGGCAGGCGGCGACGAGCACGAGGTGGTGCCGTTCGCACCGACGAGCCCGCAGGGGCTGAAGGCGATCCCGGCGGCGCTGAACGGAATGCCGGTCGAGCCGCGGCTCCAGTTTCTTCCCTTCGCGCACGCGTGGCGGCAGGCGTGGAGTCGCGCGGGCTGGCCGCCGGCGGAGCGCTTCCTCGGGGACTTCGACGTGCTGCACTACTCCGACTGGATGTTCCCGCCGCAACGCGCCGGGCTGCGCGCGACGACCGTGCACGACCTCGTGCCGGTTCGCTTCCCCGAGTGGGTGCAGGGGCGGACGCACTCGATGCACACGGCCAAGTACCGGGATGCCCAGCGGTGTGACGTCGTGTTCGCGAACTCGGAGTTCACGGCGCGCGACGTGGTGGAGCTGCTCGGAGTCGCGCGGGAGCGCGTGCGCGTCGCGTATCCGGGCGTCGACGCGGAGTTTCGTGCCGAGGGCGAGCGCGCCGATCTCGGCGGTCCGTACGTGCTCAGCGTGGCGACGCTCGAGCCGCGCAAGAACCTCGGCGTGCTCGTCGACGCGTTCCACCGGCTCGACCGCGACGACCTGCGGCTGGCGCTCGTCGGCGCTGCAGGCTGGGGCGCGCAGCCCAGCCTCGACCACCCGCGCATCGTCCGCCTCGGCTTCGTCGACGACGACGAGCTGGCGCGGCTCTACCGCGGCGCTGCGGTGTTCGCCTATCCGTCGCGGTTCGAGGGCTTCGGGATCCCGATCGTGGAGGCGATGGCGAGCGGCGTCCCCGTCGTCGCGTCGTCGCACGAGTCGATGGACGAGGCCTGCGGGGACGTGGCTCTGCGGGCCGATCCGGAGAGTCCTGACGCGTTCGCGGCGGCGCTCGAGCAGGCGCTCGCCGATCCCGCGCAGTTCGTCGAGCGCGGCCTGGCCCATGCGTCGCGCTTCACCTGGCTCGGGACTGGCAAGGCGTTCCTGGCCGGATACTCCGAGGCGGGCTGATGCGCGTCGGGCTCGACGTCTCCGCACTCGAGCAGACCGCGGCCGGGACGGCGCGGTACATCGAGGCGCTCGACGGGATCGAGGGTGTCGAGTTCGTCCGGCTCGCGCACCGCGGCCGGAGCCGCGCGGACACGGTCTACCGCGACACGGTCTGGTACCCGTTCGTCCTCCCGCGCCTCGCCCGCCGCGAGCGGCTCGACGTGCTCCATTGCCCGACCTTTCGCGGCCCGCTCGCGTCACCTGCGTGCCCGCTCGTCGTTACCGTTCACGACCTTGCCGTCCTGCGCCACCCGGAGACCTTCAACCAGTGGACGCGGCAGTACAGCCGCCTGTGTGTGTCCCGGGTGGTGCGGGCGGCGAGGCTCGTGATCGCCGTCTCCGAGCACACGAAGCACGAGCTCGTCGAGCTGCTCGGGACGCCCGAGGAGAAGATCCGCGTCGTGCCGAACGGCGTGTCCAGGCTGTTCTCGCCGGACGGTCCAGCGGAGGCGGGCGACTACGTGCTCGCCGTCGGCACGCTGGAGCCGCGCAAGAACCTGGCGCGACTGGCGGAAGCGACGCAGCGGCTCGGCGTCGAGCTCCGCGTCGCCGGCGATGCCGGCTGGGGCGACGTGCGGCTCGACGGAAACCTGATTCGGCGGCTCGGCCGCGTCTCGGACGATGAGCTCGCCCGGCTCTACCGCGGCGCGCGTTGTCTCGCCTACCCGTCGCTGGAGGAGGGCTTCGGGATTCCGATCGTCGAGGCGATGGCGAGCGGCACGCCGGTCGTCACCTCGCGGGGTGGCGCGACCGAGGAGATCGCCGGCGGCGCGGCGGTGCTCGTCGACCCGCTCGACCCGGCCTCGATCGCGGCCGGCATCGAAGAGGCCGCGTCCCGACGCGACGAGCTCGTCCGGCTCGGTCTGGAGCGCGCCCGCGCGTTCGACTGGACCGAGACCGCGCGCCGTACAGCCGACGTGTACCGCGAGGCCGCGGCGTGACCGCTCCGCTGGTCGTGGTCGACGCGGACGTCCTCGGCCGCCAGCGCACGGGAGACGAGACGTACGTCGAGAACCTGCTCGCCTGCCTGCCGCGGCTCGCCGGCGACGAGCTCCGCTTCGCGGCGCTGACCCGCCGCCCCGAACTCGTCCCGGCCGGTGTCGAACCTGTCCACGTGCCGGCCCGTTCGCAGGAGGCGCGGATGCTGCGTTCGGTCCCACGCGCGCTGCGGAAGCTGGATGCGGCACTCGCCCACTTCCAGCACGCCATGCCGCTCCGCTGTCCGTGCCCGGCCGTCGTCACCGTGCACGACCTCTCGTTCGAGCGCGACCAGTCGGTGATGCGGCGCCGTCATCGCGCGGTCTTCCGCTTCGCCGTGCCGTACGCCGTGCGGCACGCTGCGCACGTGCTCGCCGTCTCCGAGCGGACGAAGGACGACCTCGTCGAGCTGTACTCCGTCGATCCGCAGCGCGTCACGGTCACTCCGAACGGCGTCGACGCGTCGTTCACGCCGGGTGAGCCCGCCGCCGACTCGTACCTGCTCCTCGTCGGCGCCGTCGAGCCCCGGAAGAACCCGTTGGCTGCGGCCGATGCCGCGGACGAGCTCGGCCTGCGGCTGGTGGTCGTCGGGCCGGGACGCGACCCCGAGCTCGTGCGCGCGCTCGAGCAGCGCGGCGCCGACGTCCGCGGGTATGTGCCGAAGGAGCAGCTGGTCGAGCTCTACCGCGGTGCGTCGGCGCTGGTCTTTCCGTCGCGGTACGAGGGCTTCGGCCTCCCGGTCGTCGAGGCGATGGCGAGCGGCACGCCGGTCGTCGCCGCTCCGGACGCGGCGGTGCGGGAGATCGCCGGCGACGCGGCGATTTTCGCGGAGCCGGGCCAGCTCGCCGACGGTGTCCGGCGCGCGCTCGCGGATCGCGACCGGCTCGTCGCGGCGGGCCTGCAGCGGGCGGCGCAGTTCTCGTGGGACGAGACGGCAAGGCGGACGCTCGCCGTCTACCGTCAGGTACTGGGGCTGTCGTGAAGGTCTCGGCGGTCGTCATCTCGCACGGCCATCGCGAGGAGTTGGCGGTGTCGCTGCCGGCGCTCGTCCCGCAAGTCGACGAGGTGGTCGTGATCGCGAACCTGCCGGGAAGCGAACCGGCCGGCCCGCTCGGCGCCCGCGTGATCGAGCAGCCGCGGCCGCTCAGCTTCGCCGCGAACGTGAATGCCGGGGCCGCGGCTACCAGCGGCGAGTTGCTCCTCGTGGCGAATCCCGACACGGTCGCCGAGGCCGGTGCGGTCGCCGTTCTGCGGGACTTCGTCGCGGCGCATCCACGGTGTGGCGTCGCCGGTCCGCAGATGCTCGATCCCGACGGCGCGTGGCAGCCGTCTCGTCGCCGCTTTCCGACCGTCGGCGGCACTCTCGTCCGGCGGACGCCGCTGCGGCGAGCGTTCCCTCCGCTCGAGCGGCAGCGCGACCACTATCTCCTCGACGAGCGGCCGACGGAGCCGGTCGAGGCCGACTGGATGCTCGGCGGCTTCCTGCTCGTCCGGCGCGCGGCGTTCGACGAGGTCGGCGGCTTCGACGAGGGTTTCCGGATGTACGGCGAGGAGATCGACTTCTGCTACCGGCTCGCAAAGGCCGGCTGGGAGCGGTGGTACGTGCCCGCAGCGGTCGTGCGGCACCGGTGGGACGCGCTCACCGACCGGCGCTTCCTGACCCGGCGGACGCTGTGGCACTGGAGCGGGATCGTGCGCTTCGTGCGCAAGCACCCCGAGCGTCTGCGAGCGCTGCGATGACCGTCCCCTCGGGACGACACTGGACGCCGCCGGGGCGAAATCGTCACAAAATCGGCTCAGACAGGTGCGCCTTTCGCCGGTATCGTCGGTGTCAGCGGGAGGCGGGTGGCTTCCCCACCCTGGGCGTGGGTGGGGGAGTGTGGCCGCCCGTGCGGCCGTGACCGGAACTGATAAGTACGACGTCGCGGCTGCGGGCTGGAGCGACGAGCAGTACGCCGACTCCGAGTCGTACCTCCGTCACCGGACCGAGCTCATCGTCGCGCTAGGGCCGCTGCTCGAGCCCGGCGACTCCGTGCTCGACCTCGCCTGCGGTGACGCCGGGCTGGCCGAGCCGTTACTCGCCGCCGGGCTCCGTTACCTCGGCGTCGACCTCTCGCAGCCGATGGTCGATGCCGCGCGCCGGCGCGTCGGCGACCAGGCCGAGATCCGCGAGGGCGACCTGACGACGTTCGCGGCCACTGAGCCGGTGCAGGCGACGACGTGTTTCCGGGCGATCTACTACGCGCCCGACCGTCGCGCGTTCTTCCGCCACGTCGCGTCCTACACGGAGAAGAAGCTCGTCTTCGACCTCAACCCGCGCCAGTACCGGGTCGACGACGTTCGCGCCGACCTCGTCGCCGCCGGCCTCGACCGGGTCGAGCTGCGTCCGTTCTTCAGCCCGCAGCGGGTCGCGCTGCCCGGACCGGTCGCCGCAACGCTCCGCGCTGCCGAGCGAGCCGGCCCGCTGGCCCGGTTCGCGCTCCGCTACCGGTTCAGCTACATGGTGGCGGCGTCACGGTCGGCTTCACCGGCTTCTTCGAGAAGCTGAAGCCGACCTGGCCGCCGAGGAGGCGCTGGTCGGAGCCGCCGAAGTGCAAAGGCGAGTAGGTCGGTGCGATCCGCACCTCGACTCGGAACGGCGGCTTGGGTGCCCTGAGCACGAACCGCCGTGCCGTCCCGATCCGCAGCGTCCAGCGCTGAACGTCGGTCACCTGTCCGATGTGCGGCTCCTTGTCCTTCCCCTCGATCAGCTTCCCGATCGTCACGCGAACACCCGCCGGCCCGACCGGAGCACCGCAGGCGTTCAGGCGCGAAACGTCCACGACCGCGTAGCCGGGCTTGTTGCCGGGTGTCGAGAACTGGTTGTAGGCGCTGTCCGCCTCCGGGCACGGCGCGGTGCTGCAGCCGGTCTGGCCGTCCGAGAAGACGCCTGTCTCGTTGTGCGCGTACCGCAGCGGCTGCTTGACCTTGTAGAGGAACCAGCGGTTGACCTTCGTCGGCCGCAGAACGACAGTCCCGTCGATCTGGATGCCGGGCTCTGCGAGCACGTAGTCGACTCCGCCGGGTGGGGTCGGGTAGAGCCGGCCGTCGGAGTGCGTGTTCGGCGTCTGCGTCGGCCCCGGGCCCGGGGCGGAGCCGTCAACCGACCAGACGTACTTGAGCGAGCGGTTCCAGAACTCGGTCAGCCAGATCCCGAGGTCGGCGCCCGAGTTCAGATGTTGGCCGAGATAGAGCGTCGGCTTGCCGTGCGTCGCCTTGTCGAGCCAGTTCAGCGGCCGCGGGTAGTTCGCCGTTATGCCCTGCGACTCGTCGTTCGAGTAGTTCGCCGCCGAGATCTCGCCCGCGAGACACCACGCGATCACGAGCAGCGACGCGGCGGCGACGATCGCGCTCACCGCCCGCCGGCGGCCGCGTAAGAAGCGCGGTGCGACGAGAAGTGCGACCGCGATCACGAGCGCGACGATCAAGGCCGTCGTGATCCCGCTGTCCGCAAAGGACAGGTTGCGGTTCGCCATCTGCGCAATCGAGACGCCGGGCGAATCGCTCGCCGGCACCGTCGTGAGCTGGTACGGCGTGGCGACGATCAGATACGCGACGAACCCGACGGCCGCCGCGAGCGGCACCCAGCGCACACGCGGGCGGTCGATCCAGAGCGCGAGGCCGACGAAGATCAGCGGGACGAGGTAGATCACGTTCCGCTCCTCGACCCGCGTGAACGCGACCGTCGAGAGGTAGGCGGCCTTGACGGCGGTGTAGATGCCGAAGCCGACCGCGGCCGCGACGAACAGGCTCGTGAAGGCGCGCCGCTCCGGTGTCCGCTCCTCGCCCTTCGAGCGGGCCAGCGTCGCGAGCGCGGCGACGACCGGCAGCAGCCCGAGCCCGATCGTGAGCGAGCCGATCGACTGCAGCCCGTAGTCGATCATGCGCCCTCGGTAGAACCCGGTCGCGATCGCCCAGCTCGTCGAGAACTTGCCGACGAGCCCGCTGAACAGGATCACGAGCCCGCACCCGAGCACGACCGCGCCGACCCAGTCCCAGGCCGTGAACCGCGACCGCCAGCGGCGCGCCGGCTCGCCGGAAAGGACGTAGAGGCCGGCCGCGAGGACGAACACCACGGGCAGCACTCCGAGCTCGCCGCGGATGAAGCCGCCCAGGAGCGAGAGCACGACGGCTGCGGCAATCCAGTACCAGGTCCGCTTCGCGAGCGCGCATGCGATCGTCAGGAAGGCGAGCGCCGCATACGGGTAGCTGAGCGGCTCCTCGAGAATCATCGGCGAGTAGACGAGCGCGGGCACAGCCGCCGTGCCGACTGCCGCGACCAGCGACGCGCGCGGGGAGGCGACCGTCCGCGCGAGCACATACGCGGGGAACATCGCCAGCGTCATCGTGATCACGCCGATGTACTTCACGACCGTGTACGCGGTGGTCGTGGACGAGATCGCCCACGCGGGCGCGATCAGCCAGGTGTAGAGCGTCTGCCAGAAGTACGGCTCTCCGCGCCGGGCGCCGTGTCCGGTCGCCTCGACTGCCCGCGAGATTCTGCGACAGCTCGAGCTCGTCCGTGAACAGCCACGGCGACGAGTGGCGAGCCGCCTCCCACGAGTAGAGGGCAAGCAGGGCGATGAAGGCCGTGGCGAGCGGGATCGCCCCGTACACACGGTCGAACCACGCGCGCGGGGGTTGCTCCGTCGTCACGGCGCCTGCGGCGCCGTCCGTCACTCGGCGGCCGCTCCCATCACGACGAGCGGATCGAGGTCGAGCTCGCGCCGGACGAAGCGGCAGGAGACGTCGGCACGCTCGCAGCCGGCGACGAGTGCGTCCAGCCGCTCGCGCGGCCCATCCGGGATCGTGACGAGCACGACGTCTGGCCGCGCGAGGGCGATGACGCGGTCGACCTCGTCGAGGCCGCCGAGCACCGGCACCCCCTGCATCCGGCGGCGGCGCAGCCGGCGGTCGTCGTCGAGAAAGCCGACGACGTGCTCGCCCGGCGTCTCGCGCAGTTCGCGCAGCAGGCTGCGGCCGCTGCGTCCGGCGCCGACGATCAGCGTGCGTTTTCTGGCCTCGCGGTCGCGCAGCGAGCGCAGGCCGTGGAAGAGCGCCCGCTCGCCGAAGCGCGAGACGCCGATCAGCGCGATGCAGAGCATCGCGTCCACGACGTAGATGCTCGCCGGGAAGTCCATGAACGGGCCGAAGCTGATCCAGATGATTCCGACCGCGATCGGCTCGGAGAGCACGACCGCCGCCGTGATCGCCGCCGCTTCGCGCGCGCCCGCGAAGCGCCAGACGCCGTTGTAGAGGCCGAAGACGATGAATCCGACGTAGCGCGCGGCGAGGATCACCGGGATCGAGACGAGGAAGATGTGCTTCTGGTTCGTCGTCCCGTCGCCGGTCGTGAACAGGAGGTAGGCGACGCCGAAGGCGACTGAGATGAGCACGAAGTCGGCGAGCACCTCGATCAGCCGCCTCGGTGCGAGCAGGATCCGGCTCAGGCGAACCGGCCCGTGAGAGCCGTCCTCGTCGGTCGCGCCGCGGTCGAGGTCGGTGAGGAAGCCGGCGAACTGCACGAGCAGGACGAAGGTGACGAGGACGCCGACGAGCGTGATCCGCGGGTTGCCGATCGCCGAGTAGGCGAGGCTCGAGGCGCCGAGGCCCGCGGCGACGGCGGTGAGCAGCACGACCGTGCTCTTCTCCCCGAGGCCGCCGCGCACGAGCCGGTGGGAGGTGTGGTCGCGCCCGCCCTGCGTGATCGGCCGGCCCTCGAAGGCGCGAGACGCCGTGACGAGCGCCGTGTCCAGGATCGGCACGGCGAGGACGAGCACCGGGATCAGCAGCGTGGCCACGGTCGACTCGGCCACCTTCCAGCTCGTCGCCAGGCCGAGCGCCGCGAGGACGAATCCGAGCACCTGGCTGCCCGAATCGCCCATGAACACCGCCGCCGGCTTGTGCGGACGCAGGTTGAAAGGTAGGAAGCCGAGGGCCGCGCAACCGATCGAGAGCGAAAGCACGAGCAGGAGGCTCTCCTTGTGCAGGTAGACGGCGTCGATCGCAAAGAACGTCGCTGCCACGACGCACAGCGAGCCGGCCAGCCCGTCCATGTTGTCCAGGAGGTTGAAGGCGTTCGTCATGCCGACGAGCCAGAGTCCGCCGACGAGCGCGGCCGCGACGCCGTTGTGGATCAGCTCGACGCGCAGCCCGCCGATCAGCGCGACGGCGGCGGCGGCGACCTGCGTCGCGATCTTCACGAGCGGCCGGAGCGAGCGGAGGTCGTCCACCAGCCCGGCGAGGAAGACGATAGCCGCGCCGCCGAGGATTCCGAAGAGCTCCGAGCTGCCGCCGACGGCGCTGATCGCGACGGCCAGGAGCACGGCTGCGGCGAAGCCGGCGAAGATGCCGACGCCGCCGAGCGTCGGGGTCGCCTGCTCGTGCCAGCGGTCGCGCGACGGTGCGGCGACGAACCGTCTCGCGAGCGGCGAGCGCAGCAGTCCCCAGATCGTGAGCGCGGCGATCGGCGTAGCGACCACACAAACGACCGCGCTGGCGCTCACCGCACCGCTCCATCCCTGATGCACAGCGGCACGAGCATGAAGGCTACTGATGCCCTGTTAGCGGAGTGTTTAGGCACGAACTGCCGGGTTGCGGCGAGTGTGCGCCTCCCTTCGGCTGTCCTGCGGTGCTCCGCGTAGTATCTCGGCGCCCGGTTCATCTCGAGGGAGACGAGAGGAGGTGTGATTGTGAGGAAGCGCCTTATTGGCTTGGTGGCTCTCGTGTTCGTGATCGCGGCTGTCGTTGCGACGACCGCCTCGGCCGCCATCACCGACCCCGGTAACGACGGATGCCACGTCATCCACGCCGGGGGTCTCAACTACGTGCTTCAGTTCTGCGGCGACTAGCCGCTCGCATTCGGACGAAGGGGTGCGGTGGCAGGCCCGCGCCCCTCTCGGCCTTTGTCGGCACGGTACCGCGGCCCCGGCTCCTACACTCATCGCGTGGACACGTACGGCGACGTCCTCCGGTACCGCGAGCTCTTCGGCAGCCTCTTCCGCCGCGACTTCCGCGCGCGCTACAAAGGATCGATCCTCGGCGTCGCGTGGTCGCTCGCCAATCCGCTGATCCTGCTGGGCGTCTACCTGCTGCTCTTTTCGGTGCTGTTGCAGGTGTCCAACGGCATCGACCATTACCCGCTCTACCTGCTCTCGGGCCTCGCGATCTGGGTGTTCTTCGCCACCTCGCTGCAGCAGGCGTCACGGTCGATGGTCGACTACTCCGAGCTGATCCGGAAGGTGCGCTTCCCGCGGCAGCTCGTCGCGTTCTCGACGGTCGCGACCCAGCTCGTCGCATTCGCGGCCATGCTCGGCGTCCTCTTCGTCATCGACCTGATCGTGCTGCCGCGGACGCGCGGCGTGATCTGGCTCGCGATCCCGCTCGCGGCACTGATCGTCTGCTTCGTCGCCGGCCTCGCGCTCGCCATCGCCTCGGCGAACGTCGTCTTCCGCGACGTCGAGCACATCGTCTCGGCCGCGCTCCTGCCCTGGTTCTTCCTGACGCCGGTGCTGTGGACGTTCGACCAGTTCGACTCGCACCCGACGCTCAAGGAGCTGCTGCGCTGGGCGAACCCGATCACGCCGCCGATCGAGGCGATGCGCGGGCCGCTCTACGCCGGCACGCTCCCGCACTGGACGGACGTGCTCTACACGATCGGCGTCACGGTCGGCGCGCTCGCGCTCGGCGCCTGGATCTTCGCGAGGGTGGACGACCGGATCGCGGTCGAGCTCTAGCGGGTGACCTGCACGTAGACGGGTGACACCCTCGTCGGGATCCGTCCGGGCGGGCCGTCGTAGATTGCCCGCCGTGACTGCGTGTGGAATGTCCAGTAGACGGCGGCGACGATCGCTCCCGCAACGAGGAGCGAGACACCAACCGATCTGAGTCGTCGGGTCACTGCCCTTCCTCGCAACACAGTGTTGCAAGGTCCCTAACGGCGTTCGACTACCGTCAGGGGCGGTGGGCGTGATCGAGGTGGAGGGGCTCCGGCGGACGTACCGCTCGCGGACGGGCACGTTCAAGCGCGGACTGAAGGAGGTCGAGGCCCTCCGCGGGATCAGCTTCTCGGTCGAGCCGGGCGAGCTGTTCGGTCTCCTCGGCCCGAACGGCGCCGGGAAGACGACCACGATCAAGATCCTGACGACGCTGCTGCTGCCGACCTCGGGCTCGGCGCGCGTCCTCGGCCTCGACCCGGCGACCCAGCATCGCGAGCTGCGCAGCCGCATCGGCTACGTCTTCGGCGGCGACCGCGGGCTCTACGACCGGCTCTCCGGGCTCGACAACCTCCGTTTCTTCGCTGACGTCTATCGGGTGCCGATCCGCGAGAAAAACCGGCGCATCGAGGAGCTGCTCGAGCTGGTCGGCCTGAAAGGACGCGAGGGCGAGCGGGTCGAAACGTACTCCCGCGGCATGCGCCAGCGGCTGCACATCGCGCGCGGGCTGCTGCACGACCCCGAGGTGCTGTTCTTCGACGAGCCGACGATCGGCCTGGACCCGGTCGGCGCGCGCGAGCTGCGCGACACGGTCGCCGGCCTGCAGCGCGAGGGCAAGACGATCCTGCTGACGACGCACTACATGTTCGAGGCCGACGAGCTGTGTGGCCGCGTGGCCGTGATCGCGGGCGGCCAGATCGTCGCCGAGGGCAAGCCGGACGACCTCAAGGCCGCGATCTCCGACCGGACGGTGATCGAGATCGAGGCGTACGGCGTCGACGAGGCCGACCTCGCCCGGTTGCGCGCGATCGACGGCGTCGCGGCGGTCGGCGTCGAGACGCACGACCAGGCGCAGCTGATCGTCGTGCAGGCGGCGACCGGCGCCGCGCTCGTCCAGCCGCTGCTCGCCGCGCTCGGCAATCGCAAGATCGGCAAGGTCGCCATGCGCGAGCCGACACTCGAGGACGCTTACGTGGAGCTCGTCAAAGAGGCGTGATCCGCGTCCTCGTCACCGGCGTCCGGCTCCAGCTCCTCCAGCTCATGCGCTCGGGCTTCGACATCTCGGCGATGCTGATCTGGCCGATCGTCCTCGCGTCGATCGCCTTCTACCTGCTCGACGGGAAGGAGTCGCCGGAGCTGCTGTTCGCGGCGGCGCTCGGGACGGCCGTGATGATGATGTGGGCGCAGGTCGTCGTCGGGGCCGGAGGCGCACTCGACAACCAGCGCGTGTTCGGAACGCTCGAGCTGCTCGTCGCTGCGCCGGTGCCGCTCGTCTCGACGATCGCGCCGATCATGATCGGGGCCGGCGCCTTCGGGGTCTACGGCCTCGTGACGACGATCGTCTGGGGCCGGCTGCTGTTCGGCATCCCGATCACGATCCACGATCCGTTCGCGTTCGCGGTCGCGCTGCCGATGTGCATCATCGCCATCGGTCTGCTCGGGCTGATCACGGCGTCGACGTTCGTCCTCTACCGGTCGGCGTTCGCGCTCGGGATCGCGATGCAGTATCCGGTCTGGATCGTCACCGGGCTGCTCTTCCCGCTCTCGCTGCTGCCGGCCTGGGTCGGGCCGATCTCGTGGCTGCTCGCGCCGACCTGGGGCTTCCGCGCGCTGAAGGAGGCGTCGTTCGGTGGCTCGCCCTGGTCCTCGATTGGCATGTGCGCGGTCGTCAGCGTCGTCTATCTTGCCATCTCGCTCGTCTGCCTCGCCTACTTCGAGCGGCTGGCGCGCTCCCGGGCCAGTCTGAGGCTCGCATGAACGACGTGCGTGTCTTCTTCACGTGCGGCGTGACGAGCTTCCGCGCGCTGTTCGGCTGGGTGAACCCGTACGTGTTCGTGCCGATCCTCGTCGTGTATCCGATCACGCAGATCCTGTTCTTCTCGTATCTGGGCCGGTCGGCAGGAGTGGCGTCGGACGGGTTCTTCCTGATCGGAAACACGTTCTGCGCGGCGTCCGTCGCGGCCATGTTCGGGATGGGCCAGGCGATCGGCGGCGAGCGGCGCTTCCAGACGCTGCCGGTGCTGCTCGCCTCGCCGGTGAACCGGCTCGTGATGTACACGGGACGGGCGGTGCCGACGGTGGTGCTCGGGCTGTTCGTCGCGGCGATCGCGTTCGCGTGCGGCGCGGCGATCCTCGGCGTCCACGTCAGCGACGAGGAGGCGGCGGCGCTCGTGCTCGCGTTGCTCGCGAGTTGCTTCACGTGCGCCGGCCTCGGGCTCTGCATCGGCTCGCTCGGCTTGCGCGGCCGCTCCGTCGGCATGTTCGCGGACGTAATCGCGGGCGGACTCCTGATCATCTCGGGCGCGAACGTGCCGCTCGACCGGCTGCCCGACGTCGTGCAGTCGCTCGCCTCGTTCGTCCCGCTGACCCACGGGATCGAGGCGGCGCGCCAGGTGGCGGCGGGAGCCGGCATCGAGTCTGTCGGCGGGCTGCTCGGCAAGGAAATCGCGATCGGTGCGGTCTATCTCGCGATCGGCCTCGTGCTCGTGACGCTGTTCGAGCGCGAAGGCCGCCGAACCGGCGCGCTCGACCGCTTCTAGCGAGGTCCCGGCGCCGTCCCGACCTTGCAACACAGTGTTACAAGGTTCGAGGCGGGCGGTCCGAGGGCTCGGCCAGGATCTCGTCGGGTGACCTGGTGCGGAGCGCGACGTCGAGCAGGAGTTCGCCGACGCGGGGCGCTCGCGCCCGGTGCGGAGCTCGCGGACGAGCAGCCGTACGCACTGGTAGCTCGGCTGGGAGAGGCCGAGGCGCTCGGCCACAGCCCCGAGCCGCCGGTTGAGCTCGGCGGCGGGGAGCTCGCCGTCGTCCAGGCGGCGGAGCGCCGCTACCAGACGCGAGTCCACTCGAGGAGCCGAGGTAGACGTCCGGCGCATCCGACGAGCGTGCCCGAGAACGCGTGCCGTGTCTCGCTCCGAACGGAGCCGACTTTGCAACACAGTGTTGCTTGGTCAGCCGAGGGGTTCGACTGTGACGCGGCCGTCGTAAATCCATGGGTCGTCGCGCGGCGGCGCGAAGGCCGGAAGGCCCTCGACGTCCGGGAGCCGTTCGAGCTCGATCCCGCGGAGCACCGATGGGCAGAGGAGCGGCTCGGCGAAGCCGGGGTCGCGGCCGTCGCGGTACGACCACGGCGCGAGCGCGCGCCGCGAACGGCGCGGCGGCTCGATCGACGGCGCGACGACCGCGTAGCCCTCGGCGTGCGCCGCTAGCGCGAGCTCGGCCGAGCCGGGTGCGAGCCGCCATCCGGCCGGAACGTGGACGTCCGCGACGTCCTCCAGCCGGTCTCCGTCGACTCGCGGCGCGACGAAGAGCTCCTCCTCCGGCCCGCCGGGGCCGATCTCGCCGAACCACGCGCGGTGCTCGGCGACGAGGTCGAGCCCGAAGCGGTAGGAGCCGGGCGGGATCGGCGCGCGGACGGCGATGCGCAGGGTGATCCGCTCCTCGGGCGCCACCGGTCGCGGCAGCGGTGTGCGGATGCCGTCCCAGACGATCGGGTTGCCGAGCGCGTCGAGCCAGTGGTACGAGCACGAGACGTCGGCGCCCCAGGTCGCCGCGCCGGCGTTCTCGACCTCGATCCTCGCGCCGCCGAGCGCTCCGGCCCGCGGCTCGTCGAGCATCCAGGTCAGCCAGCGTGCGACGAGCGGCCCGGGCACCGCACTAGTCTAGGTCGGTGCCCGCGCAGGATCCGCTGCTCGTCCGCGCCTGCCGCTGCGAGCCGGTGGAGCGCACGCCGGTCTGGTTCATGCGGCAGGCCGGTCGGTCGCTTCCCGAGTACCGCGCGATCCGCGAGCGCCACAGCCTGTTCGAGGTCGGCGAGCAGCCGGAGCTCTGCGCCGAGGTCACGCTCCAGCCTGTTCGGCGGCACGACGTCGACGCGGCCGTGATGTTCGCGGACATCATGTCGCCCGTCCTTTCGATGGGGGTCGGCGTCGAACTCGTGGAGAACGTCGGCCCCGTCGTCGCGGAGCCGGTTCGAACACGCGCCGACGTCGAGCGGTTGAGCCTCGGCGAGCCGCCGGCGCGGATCATGGAGGCGATCCGCCTCGTCCGGAACGAGCTGCCGCCGGAGAAAGCCGTCGTCGGCTTCTGCGGGGGGCCGTTCACCGTCGCCGGGTACCTCGTCGAAGGCAAGCCGAGCCGCGACTTCCTGACGGTGAAGCGGCTCATGTATCGCGAGCCGGGCGTCTGGCACGCGCTGATGGAGAAGCTCGCAGAGACCTCCGCCGCGTACGTCCGGGCGCAGGTCGAGAGCGGCGCGGACGTCATCCAGCTTTTCGACTCCTGGGTCGGCGCGCTCTCGCCGACGGACTACGACGCTTTCGTCGCGCCCTACTCGGCGCGGATCCTGGCTGCTGTCGAGGCCCCGACGATCCACTTCGGGACCGGCACCGCGGGGCTGCTCGAGCGCATGGTCTCCGCGGGCGGCGACGTGATCGGCGTGGACTGGCGCATCGAGCTCGACGCCGCTTGGGCCAGGATCGGCGACCGGGCGATCCAGGGCAACCTCGATCCCGCCCTGCTCCTCGGGCCGTGGGAAGGCGTCGAAGCCGGGACGCGCGACGTGCTTCGCCGCGCCGGAGGCCGGCCGGGCCACGTGTTCAACCTCGGCCACGGCGTTCTGCCCGCAACTGACCCGGACGTGCTGGCCCGGCTCGTCGAGCTCGTCCGGATGTGAGCGTTCCCGCCGGCGAGGCGGCGACGGTGTTCGGCGGAGCCGAGGTCGTCTCCGTCGAGCCGCTCGGCCACGCGACGCCGGCGGCGACGGCGGGCGTCTGGCGAGTACGCACGGCCGACGACACGGCGATCCTGAAGGTCGTCCGCCACGACCCCTCCGGAAACGAGCGCTGGCCTTCCTCGGAGGACGAGTCCGATCCGTACTACTGGCGGCGCGAGCCGCTCGCGTACTCGTCGGGCCTGCTCGACGGACTCGGCGGCCTGCGAGCGCCGCGGTGCCGCCTCTGCCACGGGCGCGAGGACGGGACGGTCGCGCTCTGGCTCGACGACGCGGGCGCCCACCCCGAGTGGACGGTCGAGCGCTTTCGGACGATCGCGCACGACCTCGGCCGGATGCAGGGGAGGCTCGCAGCCGATCCACCGGCCGATCCGTGGCTCAGCCGTGGCTGGTTCCGCCGCTACCTCGAGTTGCGCGCTCGCTGGATCGACGGCTATCGCGACGGCCCGTACGCCGCCGAGGTCGAGCGGATCCGGGCGCGGCGGGACGCGATTCTCGCCCGGGTCGACAACGCGCCGCAGACGTTCTGCCACTTCGACTTCTATCCGGCGAACCTCTTCGGCGAAGACGAGACAGTCGTGATCGACTGGGCGTACTGCGGTCTCGGCGCGCTCGGGATCGACGCGGGCAATCTCGTGCCCGACGCGATCTTCGACGGGTTCGTCGCGCTCGGGGAGGCAGACAGCGTGCGCGAGGCCGTCTGGGAGGGCTACATCGGCGGGCTCTCGGCGACCGGAGTCGCGGTCGACGCCGACGAGGTGCGCTATGTCTTCCTCGCCGCGACCGCGCTGAAGTTCGCGTGGATCCCTGGCACGGCTCTGGCCCGCGGCCCGGACGACGAGATCGGCCGCCGCTGGCTCGCGATCTTCCCGCTCCTCGTGTCCTGGGCGGACGAGTCCCTGGAGATCGATCTGTCCTGACCGGCCACGCCCGGTCTCAGAGGAAGTCTCAGCGCCAGGCTCTGAGACAGGTGTTCGGCGCGGTATCGCGCGGCTGCCCGTGACCGCAGCAGGCGGCCGCGCTACCCTCGGCGCATGAGCGATCCGGCACCGGGCGCGATCCTGGTCGACCACGTCAGCCGCCGCTTCCGCGTCTATCCACAGCCGGTGCGGACGCTGAAGGAGATGCTCGTCACGCGCGGGCGCTCGCAGGGCCGCGACGTCGAGGCGCTCACGGACGTGTCCTTCGCGGTCGAGCCGGGTGAGGCAGTCGGGCTCGTCGGCCGCAACGGCTCAGGCAAGACGACGCTCCTCAAGGTCGTCGCCGGGATCATGAAGCCGACCAGCGGCAGCGTCGCCGTCGGCGGCCGGGTCGGCAGCCTGCTCGAGCTCGGCGCCGGCTTCCACCCCGAGTTCACCGGCCGCGAGAACGTCTACCTGAACGGCTCGATCCTCGGCTTGAAGCGCGAGCAGATCCGCCGGCACATGGCCGAGATCGAGGCCTTCTCGGAGCTCGAGCGCTTCATGGAGCTGCCCGTCCGCACGTACTCGTCCGGAATGGTGATGCGTCTCGGTTTCGCCGTCGCCGCGCACCTCGAGGTGGACGTGCTGCTGCTCGACGAGGTGTTCGCGGTCGGCGACGAGGAGTTCCAGCGCAAGTGCTTCGGCAAGATCCACGAGTTCAAGCAGCGCGGCGGGACGATCGTCTTCGTCTCTCACGACGCGGCCGCAGTCGAGCGGCTCTGCACCCGCGCCGTGCTGCTGCGCCAGGGGCAGCTCGTCTACGACGGACCTGTCCGCGAGGCGATCACGCGCTACCACGCGATGCTCGCCGACGAGCGCAACCCCGAGGAGCGCGGGGCCGGTCTGAACGAGTACGGCAGCGGCGAGGTGCGGATCGCCGAGGCGAGGCTGCTCGGGCCCGACGGCGAGGAGCGCAGCCAGTTCTCGCCGGGCGAGACGCTGGCGGTCGAGCTGCGCATCGCCTCGGCGCGACCCGTTCCGGCGCCGCGGCTCTCGTACGAGTTGCACGACCAGGCCGGGCTCCAGCTCGGCGGCGGCGTGAAGGACACGGCCGAGCTCGGCTGGGACGACAACCGCCCCGAGCACCGGTTCAGGCTCGAGATCGACGGCCTCCCGCTCGCGGACGGCCGCTTCCGCTTTCGCTTCGAGCTCGCGGACGGGTCGACCGGACACCTGTACCACTGGCTCGACGACGCCGCGCGCTTCGTCGTCTACCCGATGAACGGCGAGACCGGGCTCGTCAGCCTGCACGCGAGCTGGTCGCTGTCGCAGTAGGCTCGCGGGCCGACTCGACGCGGCTGCTTGAATGAACGAGCGATGAGCTCACGCACCTGCCCCGACTGGCCCGACCTGATGGAGCTCGCCCCCGAGCTCCAGTTCAAGCACTTCACGGTGCGCGAGCTCGAGTTGCCCTCCGAGGTGCTGGTCGCGATCGGCGAGGTGCCGCTCGACGAGGTCAACGTCTGCGCCGACCCCGACAAGCACGTCTACTACGCGGCACACACTGAGCCGCGCGTGGTCGAGGCGCTCGAGGGCTCGCACTGGTTCGAGCTCGAGGAGTGGCGCACCTCGGGGCCGGGCGCAGCGCAGGCCTACTGAGCATGGGTGAAACGGCCGGTTTCCCCCACGAACCCTGGTGACACGCTCTGACGTGGACGTTGGTGTCCACCTAACGGTCGTCGCCAGCGAGATGGAAGCCGAGATGATCTGCGCGATGCTGCGTTCGCACAACGTCCAGGCGACCGCACGCTCGACCGGGCCGCTGGGACCCGCGAATGCATACCCCGGAGGGTGGTGCGAGGTGCTGGTAGGAGAATCCGATCTGGATGCCGCCCGCAGACTCCTGGCCGGTCGTTCCTAGGTTCCCCAGGCCAGCACGGACATCCCCTCCCACCACCAGGGCTGACCGGCCGTCGAGCCGGCGATCGCGACCAGCTCCTTCGCGCGCGGCTGGCCCGCGAGATAGTCGTCGATCGCGCGGCGCACCTCCGGCCAGTCGCTGTCGTCGACGATCAGCAGCGCCTGGTCGGCCAGGAACGGCTCGACGACCTGAAGCGACTCCAGCTGAGGCTCGTAGTCGTGGCAGGCGTCGTAGTAGAAGACGCCGACCGTGCGTCCGTCGAGCGCGCCGCTCCAGAGCTGCTCGAGCGTGTCGCCTTCGAGGATCGTCGCGGTGACGCCGAACCGCTCGAGATTCGCCTCCAGTGCCGCCCGGCTCGCGGCCGGGAGCTCACGGCCGGCAACGGTCGTCGGCCCGAAGCGAAAGACGTCGATCGCGACCAGGTCGGCGCCGTCGTTCTCGCGCGCCGCGGCGAGCAGACTTGCGCCCATGTACGTGCCCGCCTCGACGTAGCTCTCGCCCGGCCCGAGCAGCGAGGCCGCGAGGTTGACGACCGCGAGCGTGTTCTCGGTGGCGAGGTTCGGCAGGCCGCCGACGAGGTCGTCGAATCGCCGGCCGCGCGGATGCTCGGAACGCGGGAAGTCGTCGAACAGGCCGGGCAGCTCGGCGGCGAAGCGTTCCGGGTTCATGCGGCGGCCCGGACGGTTTCCTCGACTTGCACGGGCACGTCCTTCTCTCGGATGAGCAGAAGCGTCGCGGCGACCGCGGCGACCGCGAAGCCGAACCCGACCCAGAAGCCGCGCGAGTACTCGTGGACGACCTGCTGCGCCTGCGCCGGCGTCAGGTGCTTCTGGAACGACAGCGCCGAGATCGCGACCGACGAGACGATCGCCGTGCCGATGGCGCCGCCGATCTGCTGGCTCGTGTTGATCAGGCCCGACGCGAGCCCGGCCTCGTCGGCGGTGATGCCTGCGAGCGCCGCAATCGAGACCGGCACGAACGCGAACGCGATTCCGACACCGCTGATCACGAAGCCGGGGAACACGTCCGTCCAGTAGTTCGCGTCGACCGGGAAGCGCGTGTAGAGGAACAGCCCGACTGCCGCCATCGCCATGCCGGTGGCGAGGATCTTCATCACGCCGACGCGCGTCACGAGGGCCTGCGCGAACCCGGCCGCGACGACGCTCGTCCCGGCGGTGGCGAGGAAGGCAACCCCGGCCTTGAGCGCGCTGTAGCCCAGGATCAGCTGCATGTACTGCGTGAGCAGGAAGAAGCTGCCGAAGATCGCCCCGCCGAGGAGGAACCCGACGACGTTCGCGCCCGTGATCACGCGAACGCGGAAGATGCTGAACGGCACCAGCGGCTTTCTCGCCCGGGTCTCGATCGCCAGGAAGCCCAGGAAGAGCGCGGCTGAGCCGGCCAGCAGCCCGATCGTCCGCGCGGAGGCCCAGCCCACGTCGGGAGCCTTCGAGACCGCGAACACGAGCAGGATCAGGGAGCTCGTGACCGTGACCGCCCCGGCCGCGTCGTAGCGTCGCTCCGCCGACTCGACGCGGCTCTCGTGGACGAGGAACGGCGTCAAGAGCAAACAGACGGCGCCGATCGGCACATTGACGAAGAGATCCACTCCCAGCCGAGATAGGTCGTGAGCACGCCGCCGGCCAGCACGCCGACCGCCGCGCCGCTGCCCGCGACCGCGCCCCAGATGCCGAGCGCCTTGTTCCGCTCCGCGCCTTCGTCGAACGTGGTCGAGATGATCGAGAGCGCCGCCGGCGAGACGATCGCCGCGCCGAAGCCCTGGACGCCGCGCGCGACGATCAGGAACGCCTCCGAGCTCGCGAGGCCGCACGCGAGCGAGGCGCCGGTGAAGATCGCGAGGCCGACCATGAAGATCCGGCGGCGACCGAGCAGGTCGGCCGCACGCCCTCCGAGCAGCAGGAAGCCGCCGAAGGTGATCGCGTACGCAGTGATCACCCACTGCAGGCTGTCCGGGGAGAAATGGAGCTTCTCGCCGATCGACGGCAGCGCGACGTTGACGATCGCGATGTCCAGCACCGTCATGAACACCGCCGTGCAGATCAGTCCGAGTGCCTGCCAGCGGCGCGGATCCGGGTTCGCGCTCACCGCCTCAACGTATCGATTCGGTCCCGGGCTGCGCCGGTAGGGTCCGCGCGATGAGGATCGTCGCCCTTTCCGGCGGTGTCGGCGGCGCGCGCTTCCTGCGTGGGCTCGTCCGCGCGACCGACCCGGCCGGGGTGACCGTGGTCGGGAACGTCGGCGACGACGTCGAGGTGCTCGGGATGCATGTCTCGCCCGACCTGGACAGCATCCTCTACGCGCTTGCAGACGTGTCCGACGAGGAGCGCGGCTGGGGCCGGGCCGACGAGACCTGGGTCGCGTTCGAGGAGGCGAAGCGGCTCGGCGGCGAGGGCTGGTTCATGCTCGGCGACCGCGACCTCGGTCTGCACCTCGTGCGGACGCAGGCGCTCGCGGCCGGCGAGCCGCTGTCGGCGGTGACGGCGCGGCTCGCGGCGGCGTTCGGCGTGCGCGCCCGGCTTCTGCCCGCGACCGACGACCGCCTGCGCACCTGGGTCGACACGCCGGCCGGGTCGTTTCCGTTCCAGGAGTGGTTCGTCGCGCGCCGGCACCGCGACGACGTCGACCGCGTGCGGTTCGAGGGCGAGGACGCTGCGCAGCCCGCCCCCGACGTGATCGAGTCGATCGAGGCGGCCGAGCTGATCGTGATCTGCCCGAGCAACCCGTTCATCAGCATCTGGCCGATCCTTGCCGTCGAGGAGATCCGTTTCGCGCTCGAGCGCCGGCGCGTGCCGTCGGTTGCGGTCAGCCCGCTCGTCGCCGGTCGCGCGATCAAGGGGCCGGCCGACCGGATGCTCGAGCACCTGGCGGGCGGCACCGACCCGGGCCGGGTCGCGACCTGCTATCCGGGCACGATCGACGTGCTCGTCTTCGACGAGTCGGAGGCGGGCGAGGCGGAGCGCGTCGAGCTGCAGGGAGTGCGGCCGGTCGTCGCGCCGACGCTGATGACGGATGCCGCGGCCGCCGAGAATCTCGCCCGCGTCGTGCTCGGCTGTGCCTGAGCTGCGGCTCATTCCCGTCGAGGGCATGCCCGCGATCGCCGAGGGCGACGACCTCGGCGCGCTGATCGCGGAGCGGGTCGGGCTCGAGAACGGTGACGTCGTCGTCGTCTCGCAGAAAGCGGTGTCGAAGGCCGAGGGACGGGTCGTACGACTCGTGGACGTCGAGGCGTCGGAGCGTGCCCGCGAGCTCGCGGTCGACCACGACCCGCGCCAGCTCGAGGTGATCCTGAGCGAGTCCGTGCGGGTCGTGCGGACGCGCCCGCCGCTCGTGATCGCCGAGACGCGACACGGCTTCGTGTGCGCCTCCGCCGGCGTCGACGCGTCGAACGCGCCGGAGCCGGACACGGTCGTCCTGCTGCCGCTCGACCCGGACGCGTCCGCGCGTGCGATCCGCGCGTCGCTGCGCGAGCGGACCGGCGTGGACGTCGGCGTGATCGTCAGCGACTCGTTCGGCCGTGCCTGGCGAATGGGCATCGTCGACGTCGCGATCGGCGTCGCCGGTCTGCGACCGCTCGAGGACTGGCGCGGGCACGTCGACGCGAACGGCTACGAGCTGCGCGCGACGGTCGTGGCCGTGGCGGACGAGATCGCGGCGGCTGCCGACCTCGTGCGGGGCAAGACAGCGGGCGTGCCTGCGGTCGTCGTACGTGGCCTGGACGTCGCCGGCGAAGGGGCGGCGCAGGAGCTGATCATGCCGCCCGAGAGAGATATGTTCCGCTAGTGGAACCGCCACTCGTGAACCTCGCCGAGCTCGAGCCGCGCACCGTGGACGTGGGTCATCTGCGTGCCGACTGGACGTTCGTCGGCCCGGCGGCGGGTTGCGTGGACGTGGGGGTCCGCCGGCTCCAGGTTCGGCCCGGCTTCTTCTCGACGCCGCAGCACGTGCACGCCCACGACGAGGAGACGTTCTTCGTCCTGGCCGGCTCCGGCCTGTCTGTCCAGGACGACAAGGCATACGAGGTTCGCGCCGGCGACTGCATCGTCCACCGCGAGGCGGGCGAGGCGCACACGCTGCGTGCCGGCGACGATGGCCTGGACGTGCTCGCCCTCGGCGTGTCGCACGAGCGCAGCTCGGGCGCGCGGCTGCCCCGCGTCGGGATGACCTGGTCGGCCCGCTCGTGGTTCGAGACCGGCGCTGGCAAGTCGCCGTTCGACCGCGAGGCCGAGCTCGGCCCGCCCGACGTGCCCGAGGCGAGCCCGCGGCCGTCGTCGATCGTCAACGTCGACGAGGTCGAGCCGAGGATTTCGGATCGTGAGAACCACCGGTGGCAGCAGTGGTCGCTGGCGAAAAGTGCGGTTGCGAAGCGCACGGGGCTCAACCACGTGACGCTCGAGCCCGGCCAGATGGGCGCGCCTCCGCACTGTCACGCGGCCGAGGAGGAGCTGTTCGTGATCCTCGCCGGGGCGGGGACGCTGCTGCTCGGCGACGAGGAGGTCGCGGTGAAGCCGTTCGACGTGATCGCCCGCCCCGCCGGCACCGGCGTCGCGCACGCGTTCCGCGCGGGTGACGGGCCGCTCACGTACCTCGCCTACGGGCCGAAGATTGCGAATGACACGATCTACTACCCGCGTTCGAACAAGATCTACTTCGGCGGCGTCGGCGTCATTACCCGCGTCGAGAAGCTCGACTACTGGGACGGCGAGGAGTAACGGGGGAAACCATGTTTCCCCCGTTGCCCCCTTCTTCTTCGCAGCGCATCGCTGTTCGCCCTGAGCCTCCGGCCGAGTGAATCGGCCTGCGGCGGCGAATCGCCTCTACTCACCCTTTCGAGTCACCCGTTCGGGTGCTTTCTTGACTTCTCGGCCCTTTCGGACATGCCGATATCCGGCATGTGAGCGCGCGTAGGGCAGTTTCCCCTGCCATCTTTCCCGTCCCCGACGAGGGGCTCCGCACTGGTCCCGTTCCGCCGCTCGTCGAGTCGTACCGCCGCCTGGCGGAGATCTTCCACGACGTCCTCTCCGAGCAGAACCTCGACGACCTGCTCGGGCGCGTCGCCGACACGCTCGCCGAGCTCGTCCCCTACGACGCGCTTCACCTCTACGAGGCCGACGTCCCGGCGCGCCGGCTCGTCCCGCGCCTGGCGCGGACCGAGTGGGCCGAGGAGGTCATGCGGACACGGCCCGTCTTCGGCGAGGGCATCACGGGGTGGGCGGTCGCCAACCGGCGACCCGTCCTGACGAACCAGGCGCACCTCGACCCGCGCGTCGTGCAGGTCCCCGGCACGCCTGTCGACCCGGAGGCGCTGATCTCGATACCGCTGATCGCGCGCGGCTCGCTGAAGGGCGCGCTCAACGTCTATCGAATCGGCGAGGACGCGTCGTTCGCGACCGAGGAGTTCGAGCTGGCCAAATGGTTCGGCGACGCCGCCGCGCTCGCGCTCGACAACGTGCAGGTGCGTGCCTCGCTCGAGCACCAGGCGCAGACCGACTCGCTGACCGGGCTCTACAACCACCGGTTCTTCCACGAGCGCCTGCGGGCCGAGCTGACCCGGGCCGCGCGGTCGCACGACTCGGTCGGCCTGCTCATGTTCGACATCGACGACTTCAAGCGCGTGAACGACATCTGCGGGCATGCGGTCGGCGACCAGATCCTCGGGGCGATCGCGAACGCGCTCACGTCGCTCGTACGCGCGAGCGACGTCGCTTGCCGGATCGGCGGCGAGGAGTTCGCCGTGATCATGCCGTCCTGCGGCGCCGGCGACGCGCTCGGTCTCGCCCGGCGCCTCATGGACAGAATCCGCGAGCAGCCGATCGACGCCGCCGGCGAGATCACGTTCTCGATCGGCGTCGCCGAAGGCCCCGAGCACGCGACCAACCCGCGCGAGCTCGTCGCCTGCGCCGAGGCGGCGATGATGACCGGCAAGGCCCGCGGCAAGAACCGGATCGTCGTCTTCAGCGACGGCGTCGCCGAGCGTCCCGAGACCGCCGTCGACCCGACCCGCGACGCGCGCTCGATCGCGCACCTGAAGATGCTGCAATCGGTCGCCGCGCGGCTGAACGGCTTCAACACCGTGCGCGAGATCGGCGAGGCGATCGTCGCCGAGTTGCGGATGCTCGTCGACTACCACAGTTGCCGCGTCTACCTGGCCGAGGGCGACGTTCTCGTCCCGATCGCGGTCCGCGGCGACGTCGAGTCGGAGCAGGAGACGCTGTCGGAGCTGCGCGTCCCGTTCGGGTTCGGGATCACCGGCCGCGTCGCCGAACGGGGCCGCTCGGTGCTGCTCTCCAATTCCCAGGACTGCGACTTCGGAGAGATGGTTCCGGGTACCGATCCGGTCGACGAGTCGATTGTCGCCGTGCCGCTGCGTTACGACGCGCGCGTCAACGGCGTCGTGTTCCTCTCCCAGCTCGGTGTCGACCGGTTCGACGAGAACGACGTGCGCCTGCTCGAGGTGCTCGCCGGCTACGCCGCTGTCGCGCTCGAGAACGCGCGCCTCTACGAGAGCCTGCGCCGCGAGGCCGAGCACGCGAAGGCGTGGCTGCAGTTCGCCGACGAGGTGTCCGCCGCCGGGTCGGTCGAGCGGATGGGCGCGACGGTCGTCGAGACGGTCGCACGGCTGCTCGAGGTCGAGCAGTGCTCGCTCTGGCTCGAAGATCCGGTCACCGGCGGCTACTCCTGCGCCGCGTCGCACGGGTACGTCGAGGATCCCACGGGCGCGGTCATCGCCGAGACGCACATCACCGAGGAGGCGGCGGAGCAGTTCATCCAGAGCCGCAAGACGCCGTTCCTGATGACGGCCGAGCAGCTCCACGGCTGGTTCTTCGAGCACATCGACATCGACGGACTCCGGCCGGTCGCGACTGCGCCGCTGCCGACGGGTCACGGCGTGCAGGGATGGATCACCGTGCGTGCGCCGCAGATCATCGGCCTCGACCACTTCACCGACGACCGCCTGCGGCTCCTCGACGGGCTCGCCTATCGCGCGTCGATGGCGCTCCAGAAGGCGCTGCTCTACCGCGAGCAGCGAGAGAGCGCCCACGTCGCCAACGCACTGCTCGACTTCGGCCGCGAGCTCGCGCCGGCCGAGAGCGAGGCCGACGCTCTCTCGCGCGCGTGCGAGCTCGTCGCGCGGATGCTGCGCACGCCGCGCGCGTACGTGCTGCTGGAGGACTCCTCGGGCGGCGACGTCAGCATCGGCGCGTCATTCGGCACCGACGGTTCTGCGGGCGGCCTGCGCTTCCCGTCCCGGCTCATGCGCGAGCTCGCAGCCGGGGGCGACGAGGCGTTCGTGCTCGGGCACAAGCAGGTGATGGACGTGCTGGCCCAGGCCGGCATCGACGTCACGCGCACGCCGTCGCCGCTCGCGATCGCACCGCTCGCACTCTCGGGAGAGCGGCTCGGCTTCCTGATCGCCGCGTCCGACTCGGCGGAGCACGACTTCGAGGACCTCGACCTCAGGCTCCTCGCCGGCATGGCTCACCAGGCCGCGCTGCTGATCGCGCGCTGATAGCACGGGTGAACCCATGGTTCCCCCGTGCGCCCCCTCCTTGGCAGCGCCTCAACAGCCGTAGCGGCCGACGCCGGCCAAGCCGGCATCGGCGGCGTCACTCGCTTCGCGCGAATCACGTATGTCCTGTGACCACCACGACATTGCGATCATGGTGCGGATGCTGGAGCTATCGGTCGTCGAAGGCGACATCACGGCGCTCGGGGTCGATGCGATCGCGAACGCGGCCAACGACCACCTCTGGATGGGAGCAGGCGTCGCCGGCGCGATCAAGCGGGCCGGCGGCGAGGAGATCGAGCGTGAAGCGATGGCGAAGGGCCCGGTTCCGGTCGGCACCGCCGTTGCGACCGGCGCCGGGGCACTGAAGGCGCGCCACGTGATCCACGGCGCCGTCATGGGCCAGGACCTGCGGACGAGCGCCGACCTGATCCGGCGGACGACACAGAGCTGTCTCGCGCTCGCCGACGAGCTCGCCTGCACGTCGCTGGCGCTGCCGGCGTTCGGCACCGGCGTCGGCGGATTCCCGCTCGACGAGTGCGCCGGGCTGATGGTCGGCGTCGCTCGAGCTTACGAGCCGCAGTCGCTGGAGCGGGTCGTCTTCGCCGTCTTCGGCGCCGAGAGCGCCGCGGCCTTCCGCGACGCTCTCGGATAGCCGGCTCTCAGTTGAAGGCGTCGACCCTGATTGCCTCGAGATCGACGGACGCGAACGAGTTCTTCGACTGGTAGTCGTCGGAATGGCAGTCGACCTCGATCGACCCCTGCGTGACGACGATGTCCCCTGCGAGCGAGAACGGTGCGTCGTAGCTCGCGCCGTGCGTCGGGAACGTGCCGGTCTCCGCAAACGGGCTTCCGCCGGTGACGAGCTCGCAGGACGCATGGGAGTCGCCGCCGTTGTCGCCGATCTTCCCGGCCGCCCAGACCATGTACCGCCCGGTCGCGAGGCTGGAGATCGAGTCGACCTGGTTGTAGCCGGCGCTGTCGAGCGCGATGCCGCCGGTGGCGTGGCCGTAGCCGTGACTCGTTCCGGACGGGCCGGTCGGTCCCGCAGGCCCCTGCTGACCCTGGGAGCCGGCGGGACCCTGCGGACCGGCCGGGCCCTGCGGCCCCTGCGCGCCGGTCGCGCCCTTGACGCCCTGCTGGTTCCAGCTCAGCCCCACCTCGTTCTGGCCGCAGCTCTGGCCGAGGCCGGTGTCGACGACGCGCAGGCTTCCCGGCGGCAGCGACGTGCTCGACGTCTTCGAGTAGCAGCCGTGGATCACGCCGGCCGAGTCGGGGATGGTGGCGTACGCGATCCCCGTCGCCGTCAGCGCCGCCATGACTGCCGCGGCGGCGACGAGCGCCCTCGTGCGCTGCCTAGACATGGAAGGCCGCGGACGAAGTGGCGTAGCCCGGCGCCGAGACGCTCGCGGAGTACGAGCCCGGCCGCACCGTGAGCGTCACCGTCCCGGACGCGCCCGTCTTGAGGTGGCGACCGCCGATCGAGACCGACGCTCCCGCGACCGCGTCGCCGGCGTCCCGGACCGAGACGGTGACCTTCCCGTGCGAGGCCGCCGCACGCACGGAGAGCTGCGCGAGCAGGTGGGTGTGCCAGAAGCCGGTGCCGTCGTCCGCGAAGAGGTCGACCGGCCCGGTCGAGCCTTCGCACTGAAGGTACGTCAGACCGTTGCTCGAGGGAGCGCGGAGCTTCTGCACCGGCTCGAAGGCTCCGGCGGCGCGGTTCGAGCGGGTGACGAAGAGGCCGTCGCTCGCGTCGCCCCAGGCCACCCAGAGCCGCCCCTGCGGTCCGGCGCACAGTGACGCGCTGAAGTACGGGCCGGTCGCGAGCGCCTTCGAGCTGCCCCGGTACCTGGAGAGGCGCACGTTCTTGCCGTCGGCGTTCGCGAGATAGACGCCCGCGGCGCCGATGCGACCGCTCGAGCTGACGCTCCAGTCCTTGGCCAGCGGTGTCGCGAGCACCTTGGGTCCCGGGCTGGGAAGGACCTGCTGGATGTAGGCGCCGCCCTGGCCGGCGTTCGTCTCGCCGGAGAGCACGACTGCGCCCGTGGCGGCGTCGGTGGCGAGAAACGACTCGCCCATCCCGCCCTCGTAGCCGTTCTGCGGGATCGAGGCGGGCGGCACGCCTTCGGCGGCGGTCCCGCGCCAGGCCGTCACCGGCTGCCCGTCCTTCGTCAGGGTCGCCCCGATCACGGCCGACGCCTCGGCGACCGCGCCGCCCCACGGTGCAGTGGAGTCGGCAGCCCAGTGCTTGCCGGCTGCCGGCGCCGTGAACGTGTGGATTCCGTCCGTGCCCGCGGCGAACAGGCGCAGCGTCCGGTCGGGCATGGTGACGAGGGCGAGCCCGACGTTGCCGTTCCAGCCGGTCGCGACCGTCGACGTGCCTGTGCTCTTGCCCGCCGCCGAGAGTCGTGTCTCGAAGATCGACGTGCCGGTGGCGCCGCGGTTCCAGATCACGTGGAGGACGCCGTCCGCCGTGCGGGCGAGCCCGAGCTGTGCGCCCGGAGCGGCCGGACCGCTGATCCGTGTCCAGCCTGACGAAGACGCTGCGCCTGCAGCAGCAACTCCGCCGGCCGTCGAGACGAGGGCGAGGAAGACTGCCAGGAGTCTGAGGGAAGGGCGATGCATCGAACAAACCTCCTTGCTCACGACCCGTCGCTTGCGGGCCAGGGGGAACGAACCATCTCGAGGACGCGCTCGAAGGGGATTCCTGCGAGCTCCGCCGCCGCGCGGACGTCTGCCTCGGCGCCCTCGAACAGGCACAGCACGACCTCGTCGTCGCGGACGAGCAACGACCCGACGTAGCGCACCGGGCGCCCCGATCCCGTGAGCCGGACGGCGGCTGCCGTCGCGCGCTCGTCGAGCGGCCTAAGGTCGCGGTCGGTGACGCCCGGCCAGAAGCACTCGGCGAGGTACTCGTTCGGGCGCCCGTCGGTCATCGCTTCGACGCTAGTTCCGCCCGCAAGCGCTCGAAAGGGGGGATTCCCTACGTATCGACGCGGCCTGTGGCACGCTGTCGACGTGCCGGACGTGGGGCCGGTCGGGCGCGGGACGGAGCTGGCGCGCGTCGATTCCTTCCTCGACGCAGCGCGGGTGGGCCTTCGCGTGCTCGCGATCGCCGGGCCGGCCGGCATCGGGAAGACGACGCTGTGGCGGGAGGGAGTCGACCGGGCCGCGCGGCAGGGACGGACGGTCCTGACGGCTCGGCCGAGCGGCGCGGAGGCGACCCTCTCGTACGCGGCTCTCGCGGATTTGCTGGACGGCGTTGCGGACGGCGTCTACGACGAGCTTCCCGACGTCCAGCGACGAGCGCTCGACGTCGCCCTGCTCCGGGAGGACGCCGGAGCCGGAAGCCTGGACGGACACGTCGTCGCGGCCGGTCTGCTGTCGCTGCTCCGCGTCCTCGCGGCCGAGCCCGTGCTGCTGGCCGTCGACGACGCGCAGTGGCTCGATCGGGCGACTGCGGCGGCGCTCGAATACGCGGTTCGCCGGCTCGAGGATCGACCTGTCGGCGTGCTCGTCGCCGTCCGCACCGAAGACGACCGGCCTGCCACGTTCGAGCGTGCGGTCTCACCCGATCGCTTCGAGGAGCTCGAGGCCGGCGGGCTCGCGCTCGCGTCCCTGCACGGCGTCCTCAAGGCGGGCCTCGGCCACTCGTTCGCCCGGCCCGTCCTGGTCAGGATCGCCGCGGCGAGCGGCGGCAACCCGTTCTACGCGCTCGAGGTCGCCCGCGAGCTCGACCGGGCCGGTGCGGCGGCCGGCGCGCCGCTGCCGGTGCCGCGGGAGGTGAAGTCGCTGGCGCGAAGCCGGCTCGACGGTCTTCCCGACGCGACCCTCGAGGCGCTGCTCGCGGCTGCCGTCCTCGCCCGCCCGACGACGTCTCTCGTCGACGTCGATTCCATGGGGCCGGCAGAGCGTGCCGGCATCGTCGAGGTCGCCGGGAGCGACATTCGCTTCACGCACCCGCTCCTTGCCTCGGCGGTGTACGAGTCCGCGCCCGCGGCGATGCGTCGCGGCGCCCACAGGCTCGTCGCCGGTCGTCTCGATATGCCGGAGGAGCAGGCGCGGCACCTCGCGCTGGCCGCGGACGGTCCGGACGAGGAGACCGCCGCGACACTCGATCGCGCCGCGGACTCGGTCTCGGCGAGAGGTGCCGCGGCCGCGGCGGCGGAGCTGAAGGCGCTCGCGATCCGCATGACGCCGCCCGCCGACCGCGACGCGGCCCTTCGACGCAGGCAGGAGCTCGCGAGCTCGCTCTACTTCGCGGGCGACGCATCCGGGGCGCGCACGGAGCTCGAGGGGCTGCGCGACGAGCTGCCGCGCGGCGAGCGCCGCGCCGAAGCCCTGCTCGAGCTCGGCAGCGTCCTCTGGGCCCAGGGCGAGGGCGAGCGCGGTCTCACGCTGATCCGCGACGCGCTGGTTGAGACCGACTCGCGATCGCTGCAGGCACGCATCCATTCCCGTATCTCCCTCTTCGCTGAGGACTGCGACCTCGGCCTGGAGCACGGCGAGGCTGCGGTCGCCCTTCTCGACGTCGAGGACGACCCGCTCGCGTACTCGTTCGCGCTCCACAACCTCGCCCGCTGGAAGCTGTACGCCGGTCGCGGTGCGGATCACGACGCGATCGAGCGCGGCATGCAGCTCCAGCGCGAGGCGAAGGCGTGGGAGGTCAGCGCGGTTCCCGCCTACTGGGCACGCGACTTCGACGACTTCGAGACGGCGAAAGGCCGCTTCGAGGATCTCCTCCGGACGCTTCGCGAGCGCGGCGACGACGCGCACGGCTGCGCCGTGCTCGCGCACCTGGCGGTGATCGAGGCGATGACCGGCGGAGCCGAACGGGCGCGGCAGCTTGCCGCCGAGGCGCGCGAGCTCGCCGAGCAGACGGAGCAGGACACCTGGGTCAACGTCGCGCAGTGGGCTTCCAGCCGCGTGGACGGACTCTGCGGCGATCCCGCGGCTGCCAGGACCGCGGCCGAAGATTTGCTCTGCCGGCTCGACCTGCACCCCGACATCACGATCGAGCGCATGGCGCGGGACGCTCTCGGCGTCGCCGCCTTCGCGGAGTCCGACTTCGACGAGGCCGATCGCCAGCTCTCGCGGGCAGACGCGATTGACGAGCAACTCCACGTCCGGGAGCCGGCCGCCGAGCGCTTCCACGCGGATCATGCCGAGGCAGTCATCTGCCTGGGCGAGCTCGAGCGTGCCGAGCAGTTGGTGCGGCGTCTCGAGGAGCGGGCCGAGCGCATCCGGCGGCCGTGGATCGCCACCGTCGCCGCCCGCTCCCGCGGACTGCTGCTCTCGGCGCACGGCGACCTGGACGGTGCGCTGGCCGCGTTCGAGCTGGCGCTGCAGAGCCAGGCAGAGCTGTCGATGCCGGTCGAGCGGGGCCGGACGCAGCTGGCGCTGGGCCAGGTCCTGCGCAGACGCAAGGAGCGGCGGCGAGCGCGGGCCGCGTTCGAGCAGGCCGTGGCCGAATTCGATCGCGCAGGCTCCGCGGTGTGGCGCGCGCGGGTCGACGCCGAGCTGGCACGAGTTCCCGTGCGGCGCGCTCCTGCCGACCTCACGGCGACGGAGGAGACGATCGCCTCGCTCGCCGCCCAGGGTCTGACGAACAAAAGGATCGCCGAGCGCATCTTCGTCAGCCCGAAGACGGTGGAGGCCAACCTCGCCCGCGTCTACCGCAAGCTCGGCATCCACTCGCGGGCCGAGCTCGGCCGAGCGATGGCGGAGAGGGAGCAGGCCGTCGAAACGTAGGGAATCGACCGCTGCCGTTCGGGGGCGGGCCGCCTAGCTTCGATCGCGTCAGTCAACGACGTGAAAGGAGTCGAAAATGAGACGGTTCCCCCTCCGTTCCGGTCTCGTGGTCGCGGTCGCCGCGGGCGCACTGCTCGCAGGCGGTGTCGCCTATGCGACGGTGCCAGACTCGGCCGGCGTGATCCACGGTTGCTACGCCAAGACCTCGAACGGCCAGGCCCAGGCCGGTGCGCTCCGCGTGATCGACACGGGCATGGGTCAGACCTGCCAGCCGAACGAGAACGCGCTGAGCTGGAGCCAGCAGGGCCCGAAGGGTGCAACCGGACCGCAGGGTCCCCAAGGGCCGCAGGGATCTCAGGGGCCGCAAGGTCCGCAAGGTCCTCAGGGACCGCAAGGCCCCCAGGGAGCCCAGGGGCAGCAGGGTACGGCCGGCCCGTCTGACATCTGGATTGCCGACGGAGAGGCCGGTCACGTCAGCCTCGTGCAGAACACCTACACGAGTGTCGAGCAGCTGGTGCTCCCGGCAGGCAACTTCTACGTCTCCGGCATTGTCGCCCTCGAGGACGGGACCGGCGGGCAGGAGTTCCTCTGCCGCCTGTACGACTCGGCCGGCACCGTCGAGGACGTGTACGGAAACACCTACGGCTCGTTCGAGACGACGACCGTGCCGGTCCAGGGCGTGGTGACCTTCGCGACACCGCAGTCGATCGACCTCCAGTGCTTCACGACTGGTTCGAACACGAACGCCACCAACTGGCAGCTCGACGCGACCAAGATCGCGACCGTCCACTGAGGTGACGAGCAGCGGGCGGCTCGCGACAGGGCCGCCCGCTCGTCTAGACGCTTAGGTCTTCCTCGACCGCTCGCACGATCGCCTCCGCGTGGCCCAGGGCCTCGCGTACCTCGGCCGGCTCGAAGAACGCGGCCGAGTACTCGGATCGATTGCGTCGCCGCCGGAGTCGATCCAGGTCTGCCGCGGAGGGAGTGCGTGTCCCGAGCGCGGCAGCGGCATACCGGGCGACGAAGGCGTGCGAACCCTGCGCATTTCGCGGTCTGTAGCCGCGGGCGAGCATGTGGGCGGTGACGGCCTTGCGCGCGGCGTCGTACAGGAGCTGGTACGCGCCGTTGGCGTCGGTCTCGAGAATCGCGGCGGCCGACGTCAGATGTCTCCCGGCCTCGTCGAGGGAGACGGCTGCTGCCTCGGGATCGGCGACGACAGGCTCGACTCCGCGCCCGGCCAGCAGGCGTTCGAGCTCACTCTTCGGCATCGTGAAGGGGGATCTCGACGCGCGGGCGGGATTGCACGGTGCGAATGAAGCCGTCGTCCGCCTGCTCCCAGCTTTCCGGGTCGACGATCGTGGACGTCACCTCGCGCCCGAGACGCTGCTCGGCTCGCGCGGCAGCAGAATCCACGTCGCGGGCCGAGGGGCGGCCGATCACGATCGCGTCGATGTCCGCCGGCTGGGGACCGGGCTCGTCCAGGTAGCGAGCCGCCCACGACCCGTGGATGAACGCCTGCTCGATCCCCTCGACGTCCTTCAGCTCCTCAGCCAAGACCTCGGCCGGGCCGAACGCCTTGAGCAGGAGCTTTCGCAGGTCGTCGTAGTAGGGCGACGTCGGGTTCGCTCGAGACATGCGTACGTTGCCGCGGAATTCAGACTCGACGAGCCCAGTCGTCTTCAGACGATCGAGCTCGCGATGGACCGTCGAGACCGACAGCCCCGTCGCCTCCGAGAGCCCCGTGGCGCTGGCGTGGTCATCCGATCCGAGTACCACGAACAGGTGCACGAGCAAGTTCACGAGCCCGCGTGACCGGAAGATGTCGAGGAGTCGAGGAGATGAGGTGCGCATATACTGGGAAGTACGTCCCAGTATATGCAATGAGCTAGAACTTCTCGCGCAGCTTCGGCAGCACGTCGGCGCAGAACTGCTCGAGGAAGCGGCTCTGGTCCTCGCCGGGCGCATGGAAGACGAGGTGGTCGAAGCCGAGCCCGACGTACCACCCGATCTTCTCGACGACCTCGTCGGGGTCGTTCGAGACGATGAAGCGGGTGTGCGCGCGGTCGGCGGCCTCGTCGGCGAGCCGCTCCATCTCGATCGGGTCCTCGACGCCGCTCTTCTCTTCAGGTGTCAGCGCAAGGGCCGCCCACCACTTGCAGGCGTCGTAGGCGAAGTCGAGGTCGTGGTCGTAAGAGACCTTGATCTCGATGAACTTCGGCAGGCTCGCGGCGTCGCGGCCGGCCTGCGCGGCGCCGTCAGCCAGGTTGGCGAGCAGTTCCTCGTACAGCTCCTGCTTCTTGCCGCTCGTGGCGATGAAGCCGTCGCCGACCCGACCGGCGAGCTTGGCGGCAAGCGGCCCGGAGGCGGCGACGTAGATCGGCACCGGCTCGTCGGGGCGGTCGTAGATCGTCGCGCGGACGGTGTGGTAGTAGTCGCCCTCGAAGGTCACGCGCTCGTCGTGCCAGAGCCGCTTGATCAGCTCGATCGCCTCCGCCAGCCGCAGTCGGCGCTCCTTGGCGCCCGGCCACTCGGCGCCGGTCGCCGGCGTCTCGTTCATCGCCTCGCCCGTTCCGACGCCGAGGAACACGCGGCCCGGGTTGAGGCAGGCGAGCGTGGCAAAGGCCTGCGCGACGATCGAAGGCGAGTAGCGCAGCGTCGGCGTCAGCACGCTTGTGCCGAGCTGCGCGCGCTCGGTGCGCGCGCCGACCGCGCCGAGCCAGACGAGGGCGTTCGGGCTGTGCCCACCGTGGTGGCGCCAGGGCTGGAAGTGGTCGGAGACGGCGATCGAGTCGAGCCCGAGCCGCTCGGCCTGGACCGAGAAGTCGAGCAGCTCGCGAGGGCCGAACTGCTCCGCCGAGGCCTTGTACCCGAGGACGAGGCTCATGACTCTCCCTTCCGCAGCGCCTCGAGGTCGTCGGGCGTGTCGATGTCGAACGCAAGGCCGGGAATGTCGAGGATCCGCGCCGCCAGCCCAGCCTCGGCGGTCGCGAAGGCGTGGACGGCGGCGCTCTGCGGCTCGCCGAAGTGGGTCGTCACGGCGCCCGCGGGACGCATGGACACGGCGTTCGTTCCGCCGTCGAGCGCACGGGCGATCGCCATCCCGCGCTCTGGGGTCGCCGCGACGAGCGCGCGGACGTCCTCCGGCGTCAGCGTGGGCAGGTCGGCCGAGACGACTGCCGCGATCGGCTCCGTGACGACTTCGCGCATCGCCGCCGCAAGCGCCTCGTTCCACGCCAGCCCGCGGTCGTCGAAGACGCCCACGCCGTTCGGCGACAGCTCCTCGGCCGACACGACCGTGATCGGTCCGACGCCGGCCTCCTTCACGGCTGCCAGGACGCCGCTCAGCAGCTCGAGCATCAGCGCCGAGCGCTCGCCGATCGGGAGCACGCCCGCGAGTCGGCTCTTCGCGTCGTCAAGGCGCTTGAGCGGGACGAGCACGTGCGCGTCGGCGGCCACCGCGGCAGCCTAGCCCCGCGACGTATCCTCACCGCGTGCTTCCCCGGCACGAAGCTCTCGCGCTCGTCGAGGCCGATGCGGCCGATCTGCTCGCGCCCGCGCAGGCCCTCAGGGCCGAGGGCAAGGGCAGCCTCGTCACGTACTCGCCGAAGGTCTTCATCCCGCTGACGAAGCTCTGCCGCGACGTCTGCCACTACTGCACGTTCGCGGCGCCCCCGAAGCGCGGCGAGCGCGCGTACCTGTCCGCGGACGAGGTGCTCGCGATCGCACGGGCGGGCGCCGAGGCGGGTTGCAAGGAGGCGCTGTTCACGCTCGGCGACAAGCCGGAACGGCGCTACCGGGCCGCCCGCGAGGAGCTCGCGGCGCTGGGCTGCGAGACGACGATCGAGTACCTCGTGCGCATGTGCCGGCTCGTGCTCGACGAGACCGGCCTGCTCCCGCACGCGAACGCGGGCGTGATGACGCGCGACGAGCTGCGTGCGCTGCGCGAGGTGACGGCGTCGCAGGGGATCATGCTCGAGACCGCCTCCGACCGGCTGTCCGAGCGCGGCGGCCCGCACTTCGGCTCGCCGGACAAGGTGCCCGCCGTCCGGCTCGAGACCTTGCGGCTGGCCGGCGAGGAGCGAATCCCGTTCACGAGCGGGATCCTGATCGGGATCGGCGAGACGCGGCAGGAGCGGATCGAGGCGCTGCTCGCGATCGGCGAGTTGCACGAGCGCTTCGGGCACATCCAAGAGGTGATCGTCCAGAACTTCCGCGCCAAGCCGGGGACGCTGATGGCCGACCGCGAGGAGCCGTCGCTCGACGAGCTGCTCTGGACGGCGGCGGCCGCGCGGCTCGTGCTCGGCGCCGAGATGAACCTCCAGTGCCCGCCGAACCTCAGCTACGAGGACTTCCCGCGGCTCCTCGAAGCGGGCATCAACGACTGGGGCGGTGTCTCGCCGGTGACGATCGACCACGTCAACCCGGAGGCGCCGTGGCCGGAGATCGAGCTGCTCTCGGCGGCGACACGCGCGGCCGGGCTGGAGCTGGCGCCCCGCCTGCCGGTGTACCCCGAGTACCTCGACTCCGAGTGGCTCGACCCGCGCGTGCTGCCGGCGGTGCTGCGCGCCTCCGACTCGATGGGTCTCGCGCGCGAGGACGGGTGGAGCCCGGGCGAGGAGCGGCCCGTGCCCTTCGTCCCGCGCGACGTCCTGCCGATCGACACTGCCGGCGAGCTCGGCGAGGACGAGATCGTCCGTCTCTTCCGGGCGCGCGGCGAGGAGCGCCAGCGCGTCTTCGCGGCCGCCGACCGGCTCCGCCGCGAGGTGAACGGCGACGTCGTCACCTACGTCGTCACGCGGAACATCCAGTACACGAACGTCTGCTACTTCAAGTGCGGCTTCTGCGCGTTCTCGAAGGGAAAGCTGGCCGAGAACCTCCGCGGACCCGCCTATCTCGTCCCGCACGACGAGATCGCGCGCCGCGTCGCCGAGGCGTGGGAACGCGGCGCGACCGAGGTGTGCCTGCAGGGCGGCATCCATCCGTCCTTCGACGGCGACTACTACGAGTCGGTCGTCCGGACGGTGAAGGAGGCCGCGCCGGGCATCCACGTGCACGCGTTCTCCGCGCTCGAGATCTGGCAGGGCGCCGCCACGCTCGGATTGCCGCTCGGCGAGTACCTGGAGCGGCTGCGCGACGCGGGGCTGTCGTCCTTGCCCGGCACGGCGGCCGAGATCCTCGACGACGAGGTGCGCGCCGTGATCTGCCCGGACAAGGTCTCGACGGACCAGTGGCTGGAGGTGCACGACACGGCTCACCGCGTCGGTCTGCGCTCGAACAACACGATCATGTTCGGCCACGTCGAGTCGCCCGTGCACTGGGCCCGGCACTTCGTCCGCGTGCGCGAGCAGCAGCAGCGCAGCGGCGGCTTCACCGAGTTCGTGCCGCTCCCGTTCGTCCACATGGAGGCGCCGCTGTACCTCAAGGGACGCGCGCGCCAGGGACCGACGTTCGGCGAGATGCTGCTCATGCACGCAGTCGGACGGCTCGCGCTTCACCCCTGGATCGAGAACGTGCAGATCTCGTGGGTGAAGGCGGGGCCTGACGGCGTCGCTGCGGCACTGCGCGCAGGCGTGAACGACGTCGGCGGCACGCTGATGAACGAGTCGATCTCCCGCGCCGCCGGTGCCGGGTTCGGACAGGAGATGCCGCCCGAGCGCATGGAGGCGATGATCAGCGCCGCCGGCCGCACTCCTCGGCAGCGGACGACGCTCTACGGCACGCCGGATCCCGAGCGCGTGGCCGCGTCGTTCGGCGCTGCACCGCTCGCCGAGCCGCTCAATCCGCCGGTCGACACGGCCGGGTTGCGCAAGCCGGCGCGGCTGATCCGGCCAGGGCTCGCTATCGCGTGATCTTCCAGCCGGAGCTGGAGACGATGCCGCAGGAGGAGCGGCGCGCGCTCCAGGACCGGCGATTGGGCGAGCTCCTCGAACGGCTCCGAGGCTCGGCGAACGAGTACTGGCACGAGAAGCTGCGCGGCGTCGAGCGGCTCGAGGACGTGCCGTTCACGGTCAAGTCGGAGCTGCGCGACCACTATCCGTTCGGGACGCTGGCCGTTCCGCTCGAGGAGACCGTGCGCATCCACGCGTCCTCGGGCACGCGCGGGAAGCCGCTCGTCGTCGCGTACACGGCGGCCGACATCGAGCTGTTTGCCGAAGTGACTGCGCGCTCGCTGGCCTGCGCCGGTGCGCGCCCGACCGACGTGCTGCACGTCGCATACGGCTACGGGCTGTTCACGGGCGGCCTCGGCTTCCATTACGGCGGCGAGCGGCTGGGTGCGACGGTCGTTCCGGCTTCCGGCGGCAATCCGGCACTGCAGCTCGAGCTGATGGCCGACTTCGGCGCTTCCGGCCTCGCGTGCACGCCGTCGTTCGCGCTCCTGCTCGCCGAGCGCGCCGCCGAGTCCGGAATGTTCGAGCGGATCTCGCTCCGCTACGGCATCTTCGGCGCCGAGCCGTGGTCGGAGGCGATGCGCGCGAAGCTCGAAGCCGCCTGGTGCATCGACGCCTGCGACATGTACGGGCTGTCGGAGGCGATCGGCCCGGGCGTGGCCGCGGAGTGCCGCGAGGGCAAGGGCGCGCTCCACGTCTTCGACGACCACTTCCTGCCGGAGATCGTCGATCCGGACACCGGCGAGCCGGTCGCGGCCGGCGAGCGCGGCGAGCTTGTTCTCACCACGCTGACGAAGGAGGCCTTTCCGGTGCTGCGCTACCGCACCGGGGACGTGACGAGCTTCGTCGACGGGCCGTGCCCGTGCGGCCGGACGCACCGGCGCATCGCCCGCTTCAGCGGCCGGGTCGACGACATGCTGGTCGTCCGCGGCATCAACGTCTTCCCGAGCGAGATCGAGTCCGTGGTGCTCGACGATCCGCGGCTCGGCGGCCAGTACGCGATCGTCGTCGACCGGCGTGCGGCGCTGCCGGAGCTCGAGATTCACGTCGAGGGAACATCCGAAGGGCTCGACCGGCGGCTCCAGGACCGTCTCCGCCTGCGCTGCCTCGTGGTCTCGCACGAACCCGGCTCGCTGCCGCGCACCGAGACGGGCAAGGCGAAGCGGCTGTTCGAGCGCGTCGACGACACGCCGCCGTGGTGAGCCCGGCCGACGCGCGGGTCGCACACCTCGCCACGGTCGGCGCCGACGGCCGTCCGCACGTCGTTCCGATCTGCTTCGCGCTCGACGGCGACACCCTCTACACGGCCGTCGACGAGAAGCCGAAGTCGACGCGCGCCCTGCGGCGGCTCACCAACATCGAGGCGGATCCGCGCGTCGAGGTCGTGATCGACCACTGGGACGAGGACTGGACGCGCCTGTGGTGGGTGCGCCTCTCCGGCATCGCGCGCGTGGTCGAGCACGACGCGCGCGCGCTCGAGTTGCTGGCGGCGAAGTACGAGCAGTACCGGGAGCGGCCGCCGCAGGGGCCTTTCGTCCTGGTGACGATTCAGAGACGGTCCGAGTGGCGGGCCTGAACCGCTCTAGACTCGGGAGCGAAGAACGGCGGCAGGTTCCGAACCGAGAGGAGCAGCAATGGCGGTCTTGATGATCATGGAGCTCGACGGGATGACGACCGACGACTACGAGGCGGTCAACGAGGCGATGGGCATCGACGATGACAACCTGCCCGACGGGCTGGTGCAGCACGCGGTCGGCCCAACCGACGACGGCGGCCTGCTGATCGTCGACGTCTGGGAGTCCGAGGCGCAGCTCGAGCACTTCGTGCAGAACAGGATCGGCCCGGCGATGGAGAAGGCAGGCGTCGAGTCGCAGGCGCAGCCGCGCGTCCACCCGGTGCACAACCACTTCCAGGGCAGCGGCACCGAGGGCAACGTCATCCTCCTGATCGAGGCGCCCGGCTTCGGGCCGGAGCACTATGACGAGGTGACCGCGAACATGGACTCGCACGCGGCCGACGGCTCGGGCCATCCGGCCGTGTCGCACGTGGCGGCGATCACGGACGACGGCATGATCTTCGTCGACGTCTGGGACTCCGGTGAGTCGGCGAGCAACTTCGTCGAGGAGCAGGTCGGTCCGGCCGCGGCGAGTGCCGGCCACGACCTGAGCAACGCGCAGACCCGGGTCGTGCCGGTGCACAACCGCTTCACGCCGGCCGCCTAGCGCAGCGGGAAGGTCACTGGCCGCCAGATGCGGCCGGCGTCGCGCGTTTCGAACAGCGGAGCGCCGCGCGACTGCTTGGGGGTGATCCAGGCAAGCGCGGCCCTCCCGGCCGTCAGGTCCGAGACCTGGCACCAGCCGTTGAGCGGCGACCCGTGCGACCTCCAATGCCGACCCCCGTCGCTCGTGACGTCGACGCGCCCGAGGCGGTTGGACACGACCAACCAGGTCGTCGGGCTCGCGATCGACACGGTCGCCCTGGGATCGCTGGGCCAGGGGAAGCTGCGGGCGCAGAATCCGCCGGTCGGATGGCTGCCCGCGAACGACCACGTGCCGCCGGCGTTGGTCGAGGCGTAGAAGAGCACGGCCTTGCCGTGGCGGCTCCAGACAGTGACAGGGACGACGCCGCGGTTGCCGAAGAAGCGCGGGTCGCCGGCGCTCGCGACGGTGTGTTGTCTCCATCGCAGCGGGAGCGGGAGCGCCTGTGGACGCCAGGTGCGGGCGCCGTCGACTGTACGGAGGAGTCGATCACACGACATCCAGGCGACCGTTGCAGAGATCGCCGTGATCCGGTTCAGGCACGAGTCACCCTCGCCAACGCCCCATTCCGAGGGCAAGGTCGTGCCGCCGTCGGTCGTTCGGAACAGGAGGCCGCTCGGACCGTTCGGGCTCACCGGTTCCAACCAGCCGTCTCGTGTGTTCGGAAAGCTCAGGTACGTCGGGCCGCCGCCGCAGCTGTGGGTCGTCCGGATCGGCAGGCGCTGCCAGCTCGCCGCGCCGTCCTCGGTGCGGTAGACGCTGACGCGCGCGAAGGCGCAGTCGTAGGCGGCGATCCAGCCGTGCCGTTGGTCCGGGAAAGCGACGTCCTCGATGACGCCCTCCGCCCTCAGCGGCGTTTTCGTCCAGCGCCCGGCGCGGTAGATGTACACGGCGTCGGCCGTCGCGGCATAGCCGAATGTGGGAGAGAGCAGCTGTGCAGGGCCGACGTACTGCGGTTGGGATGCCGAACCGGCCAGCGCCGTCGACGTAGCTCCCGTGACGAGGCAAGCGACAAGCGCTACGAGCCGGACCACGCCTCCGAGTTTAGGGCGTTCGCGGGCACGCGATTCTCGAGCAGCACCGCACGCAGAGCCTGCACGCACAGCATCCCCATTGCCTCGCGGGTTTCGAGCGTGGCCGAGCCGAGATGCGGCGTGAGCACGACGTTCTCGAGCCCGAGCAGGGCCTCCGTCACCTCGGGCTCGCGCTCGAAGACGTCGAGCGCGGCGCCGGCGATCGTGCCGTCCGCGAGCGCCCGCGCGATCTCGGCCTCGTCGACGATCGGGCCGCGGCTCGTGTTGACGAGGACCGCGGTCGGCTTCATGCGGGAGAGTGCGGCGGCGTCGATCAGGTGCCGCGTCTCCGCCGAGAGCGGCAGGTGCAGGCTGACGACGTCGGCGCGTGCGAGCAGCTCGTCGAGCGGAACGCCGCTGTTGCGCGTGCTGTGCACGACGGTCATCCCGTGCGCCTCGGCGAGCCGCGCCACCGCCTGTCCGATGCGGCCGTAGCCGACGAGGCCGAGGTCGAGGCCGGTGAGGCCGCGGCCGAGCATCATGTTCGGCGCCCAGATCCAGTCCTCGCGGCGACGGACGAGCCGGTCGCCCTCGGCCACGCGCCGGACGAGGGCGAGCATCAGCGCGATCGTCAGCTCCGCGGTCGCCTGCGTCAGCACGTCGGGCGTGTTCGAGACGATGACGCCGCGCCGCGTGCAGGCCGGCACGTCGACGTTGTCGAACCCGACCGCGAAGTTGGCGACGACGCGGAGCTGCGGCCCGGCGGCGTCGAGCAGCTCGTCGTCGATCCGGTCGGTGAGCATCGTCATCAACCCGTCCCGCCCGGCCGCCCGCGCGAGTAGCTCGTCCCGCGACGGCGGCCACTCGGAGTCGTGCACGTCGAGCTCGAACGACCGCTCGAGCTCCTCCCGCACCCGCGCCGGAAACCGGCGGCTCGCGAACACCCGAGGTCGCGCTGTCACTACGCGCTCAGGCTGATGTGCAGCGGCTCACGACGAACGTTGCCCTCGGGCTCGTCTGACCTGTCGTTGCAAGCAAGCAGGTATTCGCGGAGTGCGTCGAGAAGGAGCTCTCGTGCCTCCTCATAGGTCTTACCCGCCGTGATCACGCCGGGGAGCTCCTCGATTCGGGCCTGCACCCAGCCTCCCTCGACGGGTTGATAGAGACCGGTAAGCGAAAGCGTCCGCGTCACCAAGGCGAGCCAACCACACTACGTGTGTCCGAAGTGTGCCGAATGTGCGCCAATCCCACCCACATGCGGAGCGGAGGCGCGCCGAGGGCCGATAGTAGGGCGAGTGGTCAAGCGGGCCGACCTGGAACGACACTTGCGGGCTCACCGTTGCGCGTTGCGGAGGGAAGGCGCCAAACACGGAATCTGGCAAGGCCCTGACGGTGCCCTTACGACGGTGCCCCGTCACCGACAAGTTCCGATGGCGACCGCGAGAGCGATCTGCCGCCAGCTCGGGATTCCACTGTTTCCCTAACGGTCCAATACGTCGGCGCCTGGCTCGCCAGCCGGATCGTCGGTGGCCAGCACGTCGCTCGCCCATTCCCGCGTTTTCCAACCGGGCACCGGCGTGCGGCAGTCCGACTTCGGGACGAAGCGCGACCGCTCGACGAGCCGGTAGTGGTGGATGTACCTCGGGCAGTTCGGGAACACCTCCGTCGCCTCGACCACCCACAGGAACTGCGCCTCCGGGTATGAAGCGAGCAGCGGGTGGTCGTCCATGTGCTCGGCGACGCCGTTCAGCCGCAGCCGGCGGCGCTCCTCGAAGTCGACGAACAGCAGCCCGACGTGACGGTTGACGAGCGCGTTGCCGGCCGTGAGGAACATGCCGTTGCCGTCGTAGTTCGGGAACGCGATCGTCCGCTCGTCGAGGACGCGCACGAAGCCCGGTTCGCCGCCCTTGTACGAGCACTGCGGCCTGCCGTCCGCGTCGGCCGTGGCGATGAAGAGCATGTCGCAGCCCTCGATGAAGGCGCGGTCGGAGTCGTCGATCGTCCGTCGCTCGACGAACCGCTCCTCGAGCCGGTCGGCGAGGCGCCGCGTGTCGAACCGCTCCTGATAGCGGCGATTGCCCTCGTGGTAGATACTCACGACCGGATTATGGGCAGGCTTCTCGTTCTCGGCACGATCTGCGCGCTCGTCGCGGGCATCGCGACGGCCGCGCCCTCGACCCACGCCGCTTGCGCGCCGGCGAGCACGTTCAGCAAAGGTGGCGCGTCGGGACTCGTGTTCTGCGGGCCGGCGAAGGCAACGGCCAAGGTCGGTGGCAAGACCTACGCCTTCACGGGCGGCACGTGCGGCCGCAAGGCCAGGTACCTCTACCTGAACCTCGGCACGGAGGTCCTGAGCGGCCCGAAGGGCACCTCTTCCTACTTCGGCCTCCTCGTCGGCGCGTATCCGGGCGCCAACCCGGGAACGAAGGCGTCGCCGAAAGACGGCACCTACACGGGCGGGCTCGTCACCGTTCGCTGGAAGGGCAAGGATTCGATCCTGAACGGCGCCGGCGACCCGAACGTGAAGATCACGCTCAAAAAGGGCCGCACGGCCGGCACGTTCTCCGGCACGACCTTCATCCCGCCGAAGGTCAAGGTCACCGGCTCCTTCAGCTGCTAGCGACCCGCCGCGGGTCCTGGCACTATGGCCGTCCTCTGAGACGACCGCTGCCGATCGTTCTCACCGCCTGCATCGCCCTTCTGCTCGCGGTCTCGCTGCCGCCGAGTGTCGGCGGGGCGACCACGGCCGGATGCAAACCTGGCCCGACGAAGGTCGGCGGGAAGAAGGCCGAGGTGTTCTGCGGCTCCGCCACCGTCGCGATCCATGCGGGCAAGCACTGGTTCAGGCTGACCGGCGGCTCGTGCGCAGGCACGTCGAAGTTCTTCACCGTCAACGTCGGGACAGCGGTCGTCGCACCGAATCAGAGAGTCCCCTACTTCGGGCTGACGGTCGGCCAGTATCCGAACGCCCCCAAGACGCGCAAGCCCGCGGGCACGGACGGCGTCTACCACCTGGGCGTCGTCGTCATCCGCTGGCACGGCGGTGCCTGGGACATCTCCGGCTGGGTGCGGATCGTCCTCTGGGAGAACCGCACCGGCGGCCATTTCCGCGGGCCGACGACCGCGTATCCGCACGGCGTCATCTCCGGCACGTTCACGTGCTGAAGCCGCTGCGGTCGAGCAGCAAGTGCTGCTCGGCGACCGCGCGGAAGCCGATCCGCCCGAGGATCGGTCCCGACATGCTCCCGGCTCCGACCACGAGCGCCGGTGTCCCTCGCCCCACGGCCTCGTCCCAGCGTGCCCGGACGAGCGCGCGAAACACGCCTCGTCCGCGGAAGGCGGGAAGCGTGCTCGCGCCGGAGAGGAAGCCGCAGAACGGGAGGAAGATCATGTCTGCGGACGCGACCGCCTGACCGTCGACGTACGCGATGTAGGTGGCCCCGCTGCCGGAGTGGAGCCGCTCCTCCCACTTGGCCGGCAGGGTCGCACGGTATTCGGCCGCCTGCTGCTCCGTGAAGTCGGCAACCTCCCAGGCGATCTCCCTTGCCAGAGAGAAGTCCTCGAACCGCTCGACTCGCCGCACCTCCACCTCTGGGGCCGCCGGCGGCGCCTGCTCGGTCACCATCACCGTGATCACGCCGTCCTCCCAGGGCGTGGCGCCCTCCGTGAGCAGTCGCGCCTCGAGGTCGGACGGCGTCGCCGACGGTCCGATCCACCACAGGAACTGCTCGCGCTCCTGCTTGCGGAACCAGGTCCGGACGGCCTCGATGCGCCCGTCGGCGGTCTCGGACTCGAATCTCAGCCGGTAGGCGCCGCCGGCGGGAGGAAACGACAGTCCGGGCTGATGGATGAGGACGCAGTGGGGCTGCTCGAGCCGGGCGGTGCCGGGCGCGTCCGGGAGGAGGACCTCGATGTCCTCCGCGAGCGTTCGGAGGTCAGGCGACGTAGTACTCGTCGGCGATGCTCAGCACGTCGTCGAGGATGACGAGGCCCTCGTCGAGCTCCTCGCGCGTGATGTTGAGCGGCGGCGTGATCGCGAAGACGTTCCAGTGCACGAACGGGTAGAGGCCGCGCTCGAGACAGGTCTTCATGATCCGCGTCATCGGCTCGGCCGCCTCGCCACCGGCGTTGAACGGAACGAGCGGCTCGCGCGTGTCACGGTTGCGCACGAGCTCGAGGCCCCAGAAGAGCCCGAGGCCGCGCACCTCGCCGATCGACGGGTGCTTGTCGGCCAGCTCGCCGAGCGCCCCGCGGAGGTACTCGCCCTGCGCAGCGGAGTTCTCGACGATGCCCTCGTCGCGGAAGATCTCGACCGACGCCACCCCCGCCGCGCACGCAAGCGGATGACCGGAGTACGTGAGCCCGCCGGCGAAGAACTTGTCCTTGATCGCGTCGTAGACGTGGTCGCGAACCGTCATCGCGCCGAGCGGGACGTACCCGGAGTTGATCCCCTTGGCCGTCGTGATGATGTCGGGCACGACGCCCCAGTGGTCGACGCCGAACCAGCGCCCGGTGCGGCCCCAGCCCGCCATCACCTCGTCGGTGATCAGCAGGATCCCGTACTTGTCGCACGTCGCGCGAATCGCCTGCAGGTAGCCGTCGGGCGGGACGATGATCCCGTTCGTCCCGGTCACCGTCTCGAGCATGACCGCGGCGACGGTGTGCGGTCCCTCGTACATGAGAATTTCCTCGAGGTGCGGCGCGCCGGTGCAGACCGGGCACGGATCCGGATGGCCGGCGGGGCAGCGGTACGTGTACGGGTCGAACATGCGCACGAAGCCGGGAACGCCCGGCTCGGCGAACCAGCGGCGCGGATCGCCCGTCGCGCTGACTGCGGCGGCCGTGGCGCCGTGGTACGAGCGGTAGCGCACGACGATCTTGTTGCGGCCGGTCACCCAGCGCGCGAGCTTGATCGCGTTCTCGTTCGCCTCGGCGCCGCCGTTGGTGAAGAACGTGTGGTTCAGGTCGCCGGGCATCACCTCGGCGACGAGACGACCGAGCTCCGAGCGCTTGTCGTTCGCGAGGCTCGGCGCGATCGTGCAGAGCGTGTCCACCTGCTCCTTGATCGCAGCGACGAGCCGCGGGTGCTGGTGGCCGAGCGCGAGATTGACGAGCTGCGCGGCGAAGTCGAGGTAGCGCTTGCCCTCGTAATCCCAGAAGTAGCGGCCTTCGCCGCCCGCCACCGGGATCGGGTTGAGCGCCGACTGCACCGACCACGAATGGATCAGGTGCTGTCTGTCGTCGGCGAGGACCTTGTCGCCCTCAGCGGTTCTGTTCTCCGCGACGGCCATCGGCTCATCGTACTCGCGCTACGCTCAGGGCGAAACCCGAGGAGGCGAGATGACCGAAGTCGTGACCGCGCCCGCACAGGGCGATACGCAGGAGCTTTCGAGGATCAGCCACTGGATCGACGGCCGCACCGTGGAAGGTACGTCGGGCCGCTCCGGGCAGGTCTACAACCCGGCAACCGGCGCTGTCGCAGCCGAGGTCGACTTCGCGTCGGTCGAAGAGGTCGACGCCGCTGTGCGGTCGGCCGCAGCCGCCTTCCCGGCCTGGCGCGCGCTCTCCGTCTCGCGCCGCGCCGAGCTCTTCTTCCGAGTCCGCCAGCTCCTCGACGAGCACCGCGACGAAATCGCCCGCATCCTCACGCGCGAGCACGGCAAGGTGCACTCCGACGCGCTGGGCGAGGTCGCGCGCGGGCTCGAGGTGATCGAGTACGCGTGCGGGATCCCGTCCCTGATCAAGGGCGAGTTCTCCGAGCAGGCGTCGACCGGGATCGACGTCTACTCGATCCGCCAGCCCCTCGGCGTCGTCGCCGGCATCACGCCGTTCAACTTCCCGGCCATGGTGCCCATGTGGATGTGGGGCCCCGCGCTCGCGTGCGGGAACACGTTCGTCCTCAAGCCGTCCGAGAAGGATCCGTCCGCGGCGCTCTTCGTGGCCGAGCTGCTGAAGGAAGCGGGCGTTCCGGACGGCGTCTTCAACGTGATCCACGGCGACAAGGTGGCGGTCGACGCGCTGCTCGAGCACCCGGGCGTGTCGGCGATCAGCTTCGTCGGCTCGACGCCGATCGCGCGCTATGTCTACGAGAGCGGCACGAAGGCGGGCAAGCGCGTGCAGGCGCTCGCCGGCGCGAAGAACCACATGATCGTGCTGCCAGACGCCGACGTCGACATGGCGGCTGACGCCGCCGTCTCGGCGGGCTACGGCTCGGCGGGCGAGCGCTGCATGGCGGTCTCCGTCGTCGTGGCGGTCGGCGAGGTGGCCGATCCGCTCGTGGATGCGATCAAGGAGCGCGCGACGAAGATCACGGTCGGCGACGGCTCGAAGCCCGACTCCGAGATGGGTCCGCTGATCACCCGCGTGCACCGCGACAAGGTCGCGTCGTACCTGGACTCGGGCTCGCAGCAGGGCGCAAAGGTCGTTCTCGACGGACGCGAGAGCTCGCCCGGCGGGGACGGGTTCTTCCTGGGTGTGTCGCTGCTCGACGAGGTCACCACCGACATGGATTGCTACCGGGACGAGATCTTCGGGCCGGTGCTGTCCGTCGTGCGCGTGGACACGTACGACGAGGCGGTGAAGCTCGTGAACGAGAACCCGTGGGGCAACGGGACGGCGATCTTCACGCGGGACGGCGGCGTCGCGCGGCAGTTCCAGTTCGAGGCGCAGGCAGGGATGGTCGGCATCAACGTGCCGATCCCGGTGCCGGTCGCGTGGTTCTCGTTCGGCGGCTGGAAGGCGTCGCTCTTCGGCGACACGCATGCGTACGGGCCGGAGAGCGTGAACTTCTACACCCGCGCCAAGGTCGTGACGAGCCGCTGGCCCGACCCGGCGACGAGCAAGGTCAACCTCGGCTTCCCGCAGACGAGATAACGGCTAGTCCGGCCGCGCCCGTTTCGGCCGGGGTGGCACGCTCATCGCCCCGCCCTGGGTGGGGAAGAAGACCACCCGCCACCCGCGGTGAGCGTGCCGAGCAAACACGCACGTGTCTGTGTCCGAACCGTGACGATTGCGTGATTCTTCTTGCAGCGGCGATGCCGCTGCTCCGAAGACGTTGCGCAAGGCAAGAGCACGGCGCGCGGCAACCCCGTTCGTTCCCGGGCGGCCTAGATGGTCAGCTCGTCAGCGTCCGGCTGGCCGAGCGCGGTCAGGTACGCCTCGAACGCCTCCTTGCGGCGGCGGCTCAGCGCGAGCTCCTCGTTCAGCCTCGCGAGCTCCTCGGCGTGCGGGTCGCCCAGGTCGAGGTCGTCCAGATCGACGAAGTCGTCCCGCTCGACGAAGCCGGGGCCGTCGTCGTCCTCGGCTGCGAACGGGGTCGGATTCAGCTCGGCGCGCACGAGCTCGGCGTCCTCGGGCGACATGCGCGCGAACACGGCGGCGTCGACTTTCGGGCCGTCGACGTCTCCGATCGCAATCGCGATCTGGTCCGAGATCGCCTTCTCGCGGTCGCGCTCGAACTCGAGCGCGTCCTGCACCTGCCGGCGACGGGCCTGCCGTGCGATCGCATCTCTGTCCACGGGGCAAAGATAATCGCCCCGTGGCGGCGGCGCGCAGTCCGAAGGTCGTCCTCGCGAGCGCGTCGGCTGCTCAGGCCGCCGTCTCGTTCGTCAACTTCGGGCTGCCGTCGATCGGCCCCGACCTGCGGCACCACTACGGGCTGACGCTGCCCGAGCTCGGTGCCGTCCTGACCGCGGCGCTGCTCGGGTCGGGCGTGGCGCTGATCGCGGTCGGTGCCGCGGTCGACCGCTTCGGCGCCCGCGCGCCCACGCTCGCCGGGACGGCGCTCGCCGCCGTCGGGCTCGCTGCCGCTGCCGCGGCCGAGTCGAAAGCGGTGCTGTTCGTCGCGCTCGTCGTGTCCGGGATCGGCTCCTCGGTCGTCCCCGTTGCGGGCGCCGGTGCGCTTTTCCGCGTCTACCCGGCGGCGCAGCGTGGGTGGGCCCTCGGCGTCCGCCAGATGGCCGTGCCGCTCGGCGGAACGATCGCCGCGCTCGCGATGCCCGGCCTCGTTCGGCTCGGCGGCGTCGAGCTCGCGTTCGCCGTCGCAGCGGCCGGCGTTGCCGTCACCGGGACGGTGTTCGGGCTGGTCCCGGAGGAAGGCTCCGGCCCGGCGCGACAACGAGTCGAGCGCGCGTTCCGCAGCATCGTCCGTGCGCCGGGAATGCTGCGGCTGTTCGTCGTCGCCGCGCTCTACATCGTCGTCCTGCAGGCGATCCTCTCCTACACGGTGCCGTCTGCGCGGGCGGCCGGGCTGTCCTCGTTCTGGGCGGGATTCACCTTCTTCGCCTTCAACATCACTGCGATGGTCGCCCGCCTGGTCTGGGGCAAGGTTGCCGACCGTGGCGGCGGCTCGCGGCGCGTCAGGACACTCGTCGAGACCGGCGTCGTCGGCGCGATCGGCGGGCTTGTCTTCGCGCTGGCGCTCCACGCCGGCCCGGCTCTCGTCCTCCCGGCCGCAGTGCTGTTCGGCTTCGGCGCGCTCGGCTGGAACGCGCTGCTCTACGTCAGCGCCGGCGAGCGAACGTCACCGGAGCTCGCCGGCCGCTCGGTCGCGGTTGCGGCGACCGTCGTTTTCCTGATCTCGGCCGCCTGCACGCCTCTGCTCGGCACGCTGGCAGACCACGCAGGCTGGGACGTCTTCTGGATCGCCGCCGCCGTGCTGTCCGGTCTAGGTGCGCTCGCCGCATCAGGGCTGCGTGCGAGAGACGTTCCCGCAACATCCGCGTGACGTCCTCAATCGCCGCGAAGCCCGGGCTTTGCCCGGGCGTAGCTCGAGCCGCGGGAGACGCGCTGCGAAGGGGAAGGGGGCTCATAGGGGAAACCGGCCGTTTTCCCCATGATCAAATTGCATACTGTATGGTCGCGACCGTGCCGAGGATCGTCCAGGACCGCGCACCGCTCGTGCGGAACGCGAGTGCCGCGGCCACTGAGCTGATCCGGGAGGCGATCATCGACGGCCGGCTGCCGCCCGGGCAGCGCCTGAAGGAGGAGGAGCTCGCCCGCGAGCTCGGCATCAGCCGTACGCCGGTGCGCGAGGCGCTGCTGATCCTCCAGACGGAGGGGCTCGTCGACGCGGAGCCGAACCGCGGCGCGGTCGTCCGCAGCCACGACGCCGGCGACCTCGAGGACCTCTACCAGCTCCGCGCGCTACTCGAGGGCTACGCCGCCCGCCGAGCCGCGGCGAACGTCACCGAAGCCACGATCGCCGACCTCCGGGCCAGCTGCGAGCGCTTCGAGGCGCTGATCGACGGCGATGTGCAGGAGCTGGTCAAGGAGAACCTGTTCTTCCACAGCACGATCCTCGACACGGCGAAGAGCCGGCGCGTGGCCGAGCAGATCCGCAAGGTGATCGAGCTGCCGCTCGTCTACCGCTCCTACATCTGGTACTCGGTCGACCAGCGGCGCATCTCCGCGCACTACCACCGTCAGATCACGAAGGCGCTCGAGTCGCGCGACGGCGAGCGGGCCGAGCTGGTGATGAAGGAGCACGTGTTCGAGGCGCGCGACGTCCTCGTCAGCCACGTCCGCGAGCAGGAGGAACAGCCGTGACCGAGGTCGCGCCCGGCCCGACTGCGCAGGAGCGCGACACGAGCGGCCCAGGGCCGCTCGCCGGCGTACGCGTGGTCGAGCTTGGGATGCTCCTCGCCGGGCCGTTCACCGGCCGCCTGCTCGGCGACATGGGCGCCGAGGTGATCAAGGTCGAGCCGCCGGGCCAGCCGGATCCGATGCGCGAGTGGGGCAAGTCGCGCTACAAGGGCCGCTCGCTCTGGTGGCCGGTGCAGTCGCGCAACAAGAAGTGCGTGACCCTCAACCTGCGCACCGAGCGCGGTCAGAAGCTGCTGCTCGACCTCGTCCGGCACTGCGACGTCCTGACCGAGAACTTCCGCCCGGGCACGCTCGAGCGCTGGAACCTCGCGCCGGAGCAGCTGTGGGAGTCGAATCCAGGGCTGGTGATCGCACGCATCTCCGGCTACGGCCAGACCGGGCCGTACGCGCCGCGTGCCGGTTTCGCTTCGGTCTCGGAGGCGATGGGCGGCATCCGCCACGTCAACGGCTTTCCGGGCGAGCCGCCGCCGCGCATGCACATCTCCCTCGGCGACTCGCTCGCCGGCATGTATGCGACGCAGGGCATCCTCGCGGCGCTCTACAAGCGCGACGCGCTCGGCTTCGGCAAGGGGCAGGTGATCGACGTCTCGCTGATGGAGGCCGCGTTCTCGCTGCTCGAGAGCACCGTGCCCGAGTACGACAGGCTCGGCATCGTGCGCGGCCCGAGCGGCACCGGCCTCAAGGGCGTTGCGCCCTCGAACATCTTCAAGTCGAGCGACGAGACCTGGATCGTCATCGCGGCGAACGCCGACGGCGTCTTCCGGCGGCTCTGCGAGGCGATGGGACAGCCGGAGCTCGCCGACGACCGGCGCTTCTCGACCCATCTCGCCCGCGGCGAGCACCAGGAGGAGATCGAGGCGATCGTCGCCGAGTGGGCCGGTGCGCGCTCCGCGGCCGAGATCGACCGGGAGCTGAACGAGGCGGGCGTGATCTGCGGGCCGATCTACACGATCGCCGACATCTTCGAGGACGAGCACTACCTGGCGCGCGAGATGCTCCTCGAGCACGAGGATCCCGAGTTCGGGCGCTACATCGGCCCCGGGCTCGTCCCCAAGTTCTCCGAAACGCCGTCCGCGGTGCGCTGGTCGGCGACCTGGGAGGAAGGAAGCCACAACGCCGACGTCTACTGCGGCCTGCTCGGCCTGTCCCGTTCGGACCTGGCCGACCTGAAGGCCGAGAACGTGATCTAGGACCCGAAAGGAACCGAATGGCCTACAGACTGGGAGTGGACGTCGGCGGCACCTTCACCGACCTCCTGCTCGTCCACGACGAGAGCGGCTCGCTCCACCGCGTCAAGACGCCGTCGACGCCGTCCGACCCCTCGCAGGGCGTGCTCACCGGCGTCAAGCGGATCGCGGGCGAGGCGGGCGCCGACGTCGGCGACATCCGCAACATCCTCCACGGCACGACGGTGGCGACGAACGCGGTGCTCGAGTCGAAGGGCGCGCGCGTGGGGCTCCTGACGACGAAGGGCTTCGCGCAGATCCTGCACCTTGCGCGCTCGCAGACGCCGGGGCCGCTCGCGGGCTGGATCATCATGATCAAGCCGGATCCGCCGGCCTCGCTCGGCGACACGCGCGAGATCACGGAGCGGATGGACGCACGCGGCGAGACGGTCGTGCCGGTCGACGAGGCGCAGGCCGAGCAGGTGATCCGCGACCTCGTCGAGTCGGGCGTCGAGACGCTCACGATCGCGTTCATCAACTCGTACATCTCGCCGGCGCACGAGGAGCAGGTCGGGGCGATCGTCGAGCGGCTCTACCCGGGCTTCCCGGTCACGCTCTCGTCGCACGTGCTGCCCGAGTTCCGCGAGTACGAGCGCGCGTTGACCGCGTGCATGAACTCGTACGTGCGGCCGCGCGTCGCGAACTACGTCGAGCAGTTGCAGGCGGACCTGAAGAGCATCGGCGCGACCGCGGACGTGAACATCCTCCGCTCGGACGCGGGGTTGATGACGACGCGCGAGGCAGGGCGCAACCCGATCTACGGCGTGCTCTCGGGGCCGTCCGGCGGGGTCGCCGGCGCGCTCTACGTGGCTCGCCAGGCGGGGTTCGACAACATCCTCACCTTCGACATGGGCGGCACGTCCACCGACGTCTCGCTCTGCCTGGCGGGCGAGCCGACGATCGGCCGCGAGACGTCGATCTCGCACTTCCGGCTGCGCGTGCCGTCCGTCGACGTGCACACGGTCGGCGCGGGCGGCGGCTCGATCGCGCACGTGCCCGAGCTGACGAAGGCGCTCCGCGTCGGCCCGCAGTCGGCCGGCGCCGAACCGGGGCCGGCGGCCTACGGCAAGGGCGGCACCGACCCGACCGTCACCGACGCGAACGTCGTCGTCGGGCACCTGCCGCCGCGGCTCCTGGGCGGCGAGATGGAGCTCGACGTGGACGCGGCGCGGACGGCGGTGCAGACGATCGCGGACGCCACTGGACTGCGGTCGGCGGAAGCGGCGGCGGAGGGCATCCTGGCGATCGTGAACGAGAACATGGCCGGCGCGCTGCGGGTCGTCTCGGTCCAGCGCGGCCACGATCCGCGCGACTTCGCGCTTGTCGCCTACGGCGGCGCCGGGCCGATGCATGCGAACGCGGTCGCCGAGATCATGGGCTCGTTCCCCGTCATCGTGCCGCCGGCTCCCGGCCTGCTCTGCGCGCTCGGCGACATCGTGGCCGACTTCCGCGACGAGTTCGCCCGCACCTACATCCGCGTGCTCGACGAGGCCGATCCGGCCGACGTCTCGGCGATCCTCGACGAGCTCGGAGGCCGCGCGCAGCAGTGGCTCGAGGACGAGGGCATCGACCCCGCGGCCCGCAGCGTCACGTACACCGCCGACATGCGCTATCACGGACAGGGCTATGAGATCCCGGTCGCGCTCTCGCCCGACGAGGTGCGCGACAGCGGCCTCGGGCAGCTCGAAGAGCGGTTCAACGCGCTCCACGAGCAGCTCTACGGGTTCCGGATGCACGCGACCCGCGCCGAGATCGTCAACCTGCGCGCGGTCGGGTTCGGTGCGGCGCCCAAGCCGGAGCTGCCGCAGGGCGAGATCGGCGGCGACGGCGCGGAGAGCGCGGTCGTCGACACGCACGAGATCGTCTTCCGCGGCGAGCGCGTGGCGACGAAGATCTACGACCGCTCGAAGCTCCAGCCGGGCGCGCACTTCACCGGCCCGGCGATCGTGACCGAGTTCGACTCGACGACCGTCGTCCTGCCCGGCTACCAGGCCGAGGTCGACAAGTGGTTCAACATCCTGATCACGCCGATGGGAGGGAGCACCAATGGCCGTGTCGTCTGACAAGCCGCGGATCGCGCAGATCCCGACCGACTTCGAGGTCGACCCGGTCACCCTCGACATCATCGAAGGCGCGCTCAAGAGCGCCCGCTTCGAGATGGACGCCGTGCTCTTCCGCTCCGCGATGAGCCCGGTGATCCGGGAGCAGCACGACGAGTTCCCGATGATCACCGACCCGAACGGCCGCATGGTCGTCGGCCAGTTCGGCGCCTACATCAACGAGATGATGGAGAGCTGGGAGGGCGGCATCTACCCGGGCGACGTGATCCTGACCTCCGACCCGTTCAAGTGCTCGGCCTCGATCTCGCACACGAACGACTGGCTCGTGCTCGTGCCGATCTTCTTCGAGGACGAGCTCGTCGGCTGGTCGAGCCAGTTCGGCCACCAGATGGACTGCGGCGGCCCGCTGCCGGGCTCGCTGCCGACCGGCGCGCGGACGATCTTCGAGGAGGGGCTGATCATCCCGCCGCTCAAGATCATCGAGCGCGGCGAGGAGCAGGAGGACGTCCTCAAGCTGATCTTCAACAACATGCGGCTCCCGGAGATGAATCGGGCCGACCTGTTCGCGATCGTCGCCGGCTGCCGCGCGGGCGAGAAGCGGGTCCAGCAGCTCTGTGAGCGCTTCGGCAAGCAGACGTACCTCGCCGCCTGCCAGGCGCTGCTCGACCGGACGTACGAGGCGATGCGGACGCTGATACAGCTCGCGATCCCGGAGGAGCCGCAGTCGTTCGAGGACTACGTCGACGACGACGGGCTCGGCAACGGGCCGTTCAAGATGAAGCTGACGATCTGGCGGGAGGGCGACCACGCCTTCTTCGACTGGACGGGCACCGACCCGCAGGCCCTCGGGCCGATCAACTTCTACCTCTCCGAGGGCATGTTCAAGATGTTCATCGGGGTCTACCTGATCATGGTCAACGACCCCCAGATCCTCTTCAACGACGGCTTCTACCCCTTGCTGCACATCGTGCTGCCGGAGGGCTGTCTGCTCCGGCCGCGCTATCCGTCGGCTCTCGGGTGCCGCACGCACGCGCTGGCACGGTTGTTCGACGTGCTGGGCGGCGCGCTATGCAAGAACGCGCCCGAGCTGAACACGGCCTCCGGGTACGGGACGAGCCCGTACATGCTCTATTCGGGCTGGGACGAGAAGGGCGACTTCTTCTACTCGATGGAGATCCTCTACGGCGGCATCCCGGGCCGGCCGATCGGCGACGGGATGGACGGGCACTCCTGGTGGCCGCTGTTCGAGAACATCCCGACCGAGTACCTGGAGGCGTACTACCCGATGCGGATCGACGGCTACACGACCGTGACCGACTCGGGCGGGCCGGGCTTCCACCGCGGCGGCAACGGCGTCGAGAAGCGCTACGTCTACCTCGAGCCCGGCGAGGTCTCGATCCACGACGACCGCTGGCTGACGCGGCCGTGGGGCGTGCTCGGCGGCTGGCCGGGCGCACGCTCGTCGAAGCTGCTCAAGCGCGCCGACGGGACCGAGGAGGTGCTGCCGTCCAAGTGCGACCGCGTCGAGGTGCAGCCCGGCGACATGCTCGTCTACCGCACCGCGGGCGGCGGCGGCTGGAAGGACCGGCTCGACCGGCCGGTCGAGGCCGTCGAGCGCGACGTCTCGTTCGGGCTTGTCTCGGCCGAGTTCGCGAAGGAGGGGTACGGCGTCGTCGTCGGTGACGCGGCCGGGACGGAAGCCGAGCGCGCGCGCCAGCGGGAGGAGCGCGGCGAGGCGCCGGCGTTCGACTTCGGGCCCCCGCTCGAGGAGCTGATCGACCGCTGCGAGGCGGAGACCGGCCTGGCGCCGCCGAAGCCGGCCGTGCCGCTGCGGTGGTCGCCGCTGCAGCCGGGCGGCGAGGCGCTCACGCAGGTGCGGGCGAAAGACGACCTCCCGGAGCCGGTCAAGGCGTGAAGTTCGCGCTAGGAGCGGCGATCGGGCTCGCGAGCCTGGTCGCTGCTCTCGGTGCGCACGGAGCAGCGCCGCGGTTCGAGGCTCAGTGGCTAGCGGCCGTCAGCGCGAACGAGTTCTGGCTCGGCGGGAAGAGTGCGGTCCTGCATACCTCCGACGGTGGCCGTCACTTCAACCGTCTCCCGGTGCCGCCGGCCGCGGGCCAGGCGACCTTCGCGGACAGCCGGAACGGCTACGCGTTCGGCTGGCGGACGCCGCTCTACGCGACCCACGACGGCGGCAGAGCTTGGCATCGCCTAGGGCGTCGGAACATTCTCGCCCTCGCAGCTGCGGACGGCACGGCGTATGCCGTGACGGGTGTCTGCTCGCGCGACGGGTCCTGCCGCGGCGCCCGATTCGAGCGCTCGCCGGTCTCGCGCGACGCATGGGTCTCGTCGCCGATCCCGTTCCCACACGCAGTGCCCGGCTTCGACCTCGCCGCACGGGGTTCGGCCGTCTGGCTGTTCGGCGGCTCCGCCGTAGGGCGGTACCGACTCAGGAACCTGCTCGCGCGCTCGACGGACGGCGGACGTACGTTCGTGATCGGCTCCGCCCCCTGTTTCGCGGACCTCGCTGCCGAGCTCGCTCCGGTTTCGTCGCGCGTGCTTTGGGCCTTCTGCCCGACCGGTTTGCTGGGGACTCCGTTCAGGTCGACGAACGGAGGCAAGAGCTTCACCACGCTCTCCGTTCCGCACTGCTGTCCCAACGGAGCGAGTCTCGCCCCGGCGTCGGCGAACGTCGGTGTAGTCGCGCCGAACGGCGCCGGCGGGGGCATCATGCGGACGACCGACGGCGGCGCGACGTGGCGGTCCGCGCAGGCCCCGATCAACGCCACCTACAGGATCACGTTCGTCGATAGTCGCGTCGGGCTGGCACTCGTCGGTTTCCCACGAACGACCGAGCTGTGGAAGACGACGGATGCGGGCCTGAGCTGGCATCGCGTGGCGATTCGATAGCGTCGAGCCGTGCGCTTCGAAGGCTTTCATGGACGGGCCGGCATGGGGCAGAAGCCGACCCTCGTCGTGGTCGACGTCAACCGCGGCTTCACCGACCCGGCTTCCCCGCTCGTCTGCGACCTCGACGACTGCGTCGCTGCGATCGCGCGGCTCCTGGAGGCATTCCGCGATGCGGGGCTGCCGGTCGTGTTCACGACGGTCTGCTACGACGAGTTCGGCAAGCAGGCGGCGGCCGTCTTCATCGAGAAGGTGCCGGCGCTGCTCGTGCTCGAGCCGGGCTCGCCGTGGGTCGAGATCGACCCGCGCATCGCGCCCCTCGACGGCGAGTCGGTGCTCTCGAAGTACTTCGCGTCTGCGTTCTTCGGCACGACGCTCGCTTCGGTGCTCGCGTCGGCGGGTTGCGACACGGTTGTCGTCACGGGCGCGTCGACCTCGGGCTGCGTGCGCGCGACGGCGCTGGACGGGCTCCAGCACGGCTACCGCGTGGTCGTGCCGCGCGAGGCCGTCGGCGACCGGAACCCGGCCGCGCACGAGGCGAACCTGTACGACCTGGACACGAAATACGCCGACGTCGTCTCGGTCGAGGATGTGCTCGAAGCACTGGCGGGGGTCGTCGCGTGATCGTCCGCGATCTCGGCGACGCGTGGCAGGTCGTCTTCCAGACCGACCACGCTGACCTCTCGGGAGACGCGGCCGACGCCTGGGCGGACAAGGGGGCGGGGCACGACTCGCTCGCCCTCGCCGCGCGCAGGCACGACGACGGCTGGGCCGTCTGGGAGCAGGCACCGCAGGTGGGCGAGACCGGCAAGCCGGTGAACTTCCTCGACGTCGACGTCCGCTCGCACCTCGCCTTCTATCGGGCCGGCATCGCGGCGATCGCGGAGCAGGACGCCGACGCAGGCCTGCTCGTCTCGATGCACGGCGCCGGGATTTACAAGCAGCGGTACGGCCTCGATCCGGGCCTCGGACTGCAGCGCGCGGCCGAGGTGCAGGACGAGGTCGACGCGTTCGTCGCCGAGCAGGAGGCGAAGTTCGGCGGCGATCCCGGCGACCGCCGCGCCGACTACGACCTGCTCCAGTTCTACGACCGGCTCTCGCTCTATTTCTGCCTGCGCGAGGGCGAGCCGGCGGAGCTGCAGGGCTTCACCATCGAGCCCGTCGGCCCGTGGCACGTGCGGCTCGATCCGTTCCCGTTCGCCGAGCGACCCGCGCGCTTCTCGCTGCTGGGCTACAGGCTCCCGAAGCGGGACCGGACGAGCGAAGAACTCCAGCGCGAGCTGCGCAAAACCGGCCCCGAGCGCGCCGAAATCACAATCGAGTAGGCGGCCTACGGTGCACCCGGCCACGCCCAAGCGGGCCGTGGCCCAAACGGCCCCCACCCATCGAGGGTGGGGAAGACCCCCTCTCCACCCGCCACCCGCCTCGGAAGGTACCCGGCGGAGGCGCACCGGACCGTGACAATTCTGCGCCGATTTGGAGGCAGCTCGTCTGTCGCGGACTACTCGTCCAGGATCGCCGCGGCACGCACCGGCGAGCCGTACGCGGGCACGAGCCTGAGCGGGAGGCCGATGAACAGGAACCGCTGCCCGACGACGTCCTTCAGGTTGTTCAGGTTCTCGTAGTGCGTCACCCGTCGCTCGGCGCACGCCTTGTGCGTCGGGTACTCGTCCGTCAGGTAGACGAGGTCGGGCGAGATCGTCTCGACGCCGAAGATCTTCACGCCGCGGTCGGCCATCCAGTGCACCGCCTCGGCCGAGATTCCGCAGAACCCGTCCAGAAACGCCGGCGTGCCGGCCGTGCGGTTGTAGTGGTCGGAGCAGAGCAGCAGGATGTCGCCCTCGCGCAGCTCCTGACCCGAGTCGGCGACCGCCTGCTCGAGCTCGGAGGCCGTCACGTCGTGGCCGCGCTCGTACTGCCGGATGTCGGCGCAGATCGCCGTCCCGCAGAACGTGTCCAGCGGCATGTCCGCGATCGTCTCGCCCTGCCTGTCGTAGTGGCCGAACGCGTCGACGTGCGTCGCCGCGTGGTTCGACGTGATGATCACCTCGGCGTTGAACGACGGCCGCCCCTCGGGCGCGTCGGCGTGGACGATGTGGCGCATGATCTGCGTCGGCGCGAAGAACGGGTGCAATTGCGACTCGCGCGAGAGCGGCTGGGACAGGTCGATCACCTTCATTGCTGCTCCTTTCCGGCCATCTCTCGACAGACCTGGACGATGCGGGGGACGAGCGCCTCGACGATCTTCTCGCCTGTTTCGACGCTCGCGCGGGTGGCGTCGCCGACGATGCCCGACTCGGTGATGTCGCGGAGCATGTCCATCGGCACGACGACTTTCGGGCCGCCGTGGCGCATGCCGTACTGGCCGAACGACGTCCACTGGAAGCCCGCGTCCTTGACCGCCTGCCCGCGGTCCCAGGCGTCGCTCGTCGCGCGGTCGAGCTCGACTCGCTGGCCGAGCGCCATCGCCAGCGACGTCTCCGCCTCCTCAGCGTGGATCATCGGCCCTTCGATGTCGGCGAGCGCGTCGGCGGCGAGATCCCACCACTGGACGAGGAACACGCGACGCCCGGTCGTCTCGAGGTAGTTGTTGACGGCGACCGTCAGCCCGGCTGCGTTGCCGCCGTGGCCGTTGACCGCGACGAGGTTGTCGAAGCCGTGCCGCTCGAGCGAGTCGCAGACCTGCCGGAAGACGTCGAAGAAGGTCGTCGTCGACAGGCGAATCGTGCCCGGGAACTGCATGTGGTACCAGGACAGCGTCATGTTCAGCGTCGGGGCGACGAGGATCGAGACGCCCTCGCGCTCGCCGAGCTCTGCCGTGCGCACGGACAACGAGCGGGCGATGAAGCAGTCCGTGTCGAGCGGCATGTGCGGACCGTGCTGCTCCGTCGTCCCGATCGGGATCAGCACCGCGTCGACCCCGGCGCCGATGCGTTGATCGACCTCGGGCCACGTCATCCGCTCGATGAGGTGTTCGGTCACGTCGCGCATCCCTCACCGGCTGCGACTTCCGCCGGGCGAAGCCCCGCCGCCGCCTGACGCCGCTGGCGGCACGGTGCTCTCCGGCCCCGTGTAGCTCACATTGTGACCTCCGGCCCCGCACCACCAGCGGCGCCTGAGGAACCCGCGGGCGCGAGTCCGTTCCATGACGTCAGAGTTTGACGTGTCCAATGTCAGACTTCAAACTCGGGCCAGTCGACCGAGGAGGCTTCCATGGAAGGGATGATCGAGGTCAACGGCGCCAATCTGTGGCACCGGATCACGGGCGAAGGGGAGCCGGTGATCCAGATCCACGGAGCCGGTTTCGGGCACTTCAACCTCGACCCGGCGACGCCGGTCCTGTCGCAGCACTTCCAGGTGGTCGACTTCGACATGCGCGGCTACGGCGCGTCCGACAAGCCGCTGCAGCATTACGACATGGAGGTCTGGGCCGACGACATCGCGGCGCTCCAGGACGCACTCGGGCTCACGGAGTCGCACATCCACGGTACATCGATGGGCGGGATGATCGCGATCACGTTCGCCGGCAAGTACCCGGAGCGGACGACGTCGGTCGTGATCAACTGCGCCGCCGCCAAGCTCGGCCGGGCGGGCCGGCTGATCTTCAAGAACTGGATCGACATCGCGGAGATGGATCCCGACGGGCCCGGGAGCCGCATCCTCGCCGAGCTGATCTCGTGGCAGGCGGTCTCGAAGGCGTGGCTCGAGTCGGAGGCCGGCCAGGGCATCGTCGACCACTGCCAGCAGATCCTGCGCGACTCGAACCGCGTCGAGGTCTTCACCGCCGCCTGCCAGGCCATGTGCGACATGGACATCACGCCGTGGCTCGGCAAGATCACCTCGCCCGCGCTCGTCCTCGGAGGCGACGAGGACATCATGACCCCGTGGGACCAGGGCCCGAACGGCGTCGGCCAGGAGGGCATCCACGAGGGCATCGCCGGCTGCGAGAAGCACGTGATCCACGGCGGCGGCCATTCGACGATCTTCGACTCGACCGACGAGCACAACCGCGTCGTGCTCGACTTCTTCCAGCGGCACGCGCGAGCTACGCGGGCAGGCACCGAGGCGACGGCCACGGCCTAAGTGAAAGATTTGTACCTGGGTTTCGCCGCTGTGGTCACGGAGATTGGCCGCCGGAGCCGGGCTTTGCCCGGCGAGAGGCTAAGCGGCGGAGAGGCAACGTGTTGCCTGGCGCGCCAGTTGCCGGCTCCGCTGTGGGTCGCACGACGACCCCCGCTGTCAAGGAGGGGGTTCATGGGGGAACCAGGGGTTTCCCCATGATTGAGGGCTACGGCGTCGAGCCGATCCCGGCCGAGCTGCGCACGGTCGGGTGGCGCGACCTGTTCGCGATCAACTTCACGTTCTTCCTCAACCCGGTCATGTACCTGCTCGGCGCGTTCGCGGTCGTGGACGGCCACCTGCCGCTGCCGTGGGCGGTCGTCGCCACGCTCACGGGCCAGGCGATTGCATACGCGTGCCTCGTCGTCGTCGCGCAGCCGGGCGTCGACTACGGCGTGCAGGGCCAGGTGGCGATGCGCGGGACGCTCGGCTTCTGGGGCTCGCGCCTGCTCAGCTCACCGTACCGCGTCGTCGCGGCGACCTACTGGTTCGCGGCGCAGGCGCTGACCGGCGCGCTCGGGATCCAGGCGCTCGTCGAGGCGATGACCGGCACGCACTTCGACCTCGTCCCGATAGCGCTCTGCCTCGCGGTGTTCCACGCGGTGCTCGCCGTGCTCGGGTTCGACGTGATGCGCTGGCTGCTCCGGATCGTCCTGCCGGTGTCGCTCGGGTTCACGGCGATCCTGCTCGGACTCTTCCTGGCGACCGACGACCCGCGCTTCGGCCTCCACCGCGTCCTCGACTCGCCGAACCAGCATCTGACCTGGGTGGGCTTCGCGACCTACGTGACCGTGATGGCCGGCTCGTCACTGACGCTCGTCGGGAACATCGCCGACTTCTGCCGCTACACACCGACGCGGCGCGACATGCGGATCGGGCTGGCCTCTTCGGCCCTCGCCGCGACTGCGCTCACGACCTTCGTGGGCGGCTACGCCGCGGCAGCGACCGGTGCGACGAACCCGTTCGTGGCCGTCGCCGACCTCACCTCGAGCAGCGTGCTCCTGCTCCTGCTGATGGCGGCGATCGTCGTCCAGGGCATCGCGGCCAACATCACGAACGTGTACACGGCCGGGCTCTCGCTCGTGAACTCGGCGCCGGTGCTCGGCCGCGTGCGCGCGACGATCCTCGTCGCGATCGCCGCGATCACACTCTCCGCGTTCCCCGACTTCGTCGACCACGCGCAGCGCTGGATCACGCACCTCGGCAACGTCGCCGCACCGCTGACTGGCGTCGTCCTCGCCGACTACGTCGTGCGCAAGCACTGCCGGCTCGACGTGCACGCGCTCTTCGACCCGGACGGGCGCTACCGGTACCTGAACGGCATCAACGTCGAGGCGGTGGTCGCCGTCGCAGGAGCCGTCGCCGTCTACTACGCCGTGCCTGCCGCCTGGGTGAAGGTCGTGGTCGGGCTCGCCGCGGGCGCGGGCTTCTACCTCCTGCTCGTCCGGGCGCACGGGCTTGCGCGCCAACCCGCGGCCGAGGCACCCTTGCCGCGATGAACGCGGAGCGGATCCTCGCCCGGTGCGACGAGCTCGTCCGGCTCAGCGAAGAGCAGGGCCTGCTGACGCGCTGGTACGGCTCGCGGTCGCTCGTCGTCGCCGCCGACCTCGTCGCGGGCTGGATGGAGCAGGCCGGCCTGGACGTCAGGCGCGACGCAGTCGGGAACGTGACCGGCCGGCGGGGCGGACGCGGCGAGGGGACGTTCGTCCTCGGCTCGCACATCGACACCGTGCGCGACGCAGGCCGCTTCGACGGCCCGCTGGGCGTGATCCTCGCGATCGAGGCCGCCGAGGCCGTCGGCGAGCTGCCATATGCGCTCGAGGTCACGGCCTTCATCGACGAGGAGGGCGCGCCCTTCCCGACGATCACGTACCTCGGCAGCTCCGGGTGGGCCGGGCTGCTCTCGCCGGAGGACTCGGCGCTCGCCGACTCGGAGGGCGGCACGTTCGGTGACGCGATCCTCGCGATGGGCGGCGATCCGGCGCGGCTCGGCGAGCGCTCCGCGCCAGGTGACCTGCTCGGCTACCTCGAGGTTCACATCGAGCAGGGACCCGTGCTCCAGGACGAGGATTTGTCCGTCGGCATCGTCACGGCGATTGCCGCGCAGAGCCGCGGCACGATCGTGCTCCGAGGCATGGCCGGCCACGCCGGCAACACGCCGATGCGCCTGCGTCACGACGCGCTGGCGGCCGCAGCCGAGCTCGTGCTCGAGGTCGAACGGCTCGCCCGCGAGACGGAAGGCCTGACGGCGACGGTCGGTCGCCTGAGCGTCGAGCCGAACGTCGGCAACGTCATCCCCGGCCAGGTCGCGATGACCTACGACGTCCGCCACCAGGACGACGTCACGCGCGACCGCGCCCGCGACGCGCTCGAGGCGTTCGCGCGCGAGACCGCCGCGCGTCGCGGGCTCGAGCTCGAGTGGACGCGGCGCTGGGACCTGTCCGCGGTGCCGATGTCGGAGCGGCTCCGCGCCGTGCTCGCCGCCGCCTGCACGGCGTCGGGCATTCCGCCGCGCGAGCTCGCGAGCGGCGCCGGCCACGACGCGGTGACGGCCGCGAAGCTCACGGATGCGGCGATGCTCTTCGTGCGCTGCAAGGACGGCATCAGCCACCACCCGGACGAGTCCGTGCGCGGGCAGGACGTCGCGGTCGCGCTCGACGTGGTCGTTCGCTTCCTCGCGCTCCTCGGCGATCCGGCAGCCCGTCCTCAGCGAAAGAGCTGACGCGACGCTCCGGCCGAGCTGCAGGCGAAGCTCGAGCGCTGGCACGAGCTCGACGACCGGTCGCTCGCCAGCCTGAGACGTGCCCTGCGCTTCGCCCGTGAGCCCGACCTGGCGAGCATGGGAGCCGGCTACGTCGACTACGTGCTCACCGGCGCCAACGCTCAGAAAAGTCGGCAAATCGATCAGCTTTCCGCGGCCGCCCCGCTAGCTCTGCCTATTGTCTGACATTCGCCGGAGTCAGACATTTGACTCGCAGGGGGAACCACTGTATACAACTCCCATTCCACGGTCGGGAGTCACACATCCTTGCGGCGATACGCGGCATCCCGGTGCCGTCTCCGGTCGGCGTGACAGGCCCGTGTGGACAGTCGAGATCCTCGAGAGGGCGGCGAGGAGAAAGGAGTTCGGCACATGAGTTTCGAGGAACAAGATGCCCTCGAGCTCGCAAGGGACCTTCAGGCCAACAGGGAGCTTGGCCGGAACGAGTTCAGCGAGCCGCTGGAGGACTCCAGCGGGGGCATGAGTCGACGCGACCTCCTCGTCAGAGGCGGGGTGGGAGCGGCGGCAGTTGCAGGTGCCGGCATGCTGGGCGGCGCCGCGGCGGCGGCGACGGACCGTCCGGCCAAGACGGGCGCCTTCACCGGCACCCTCAACGTCATCACCCTCGGCGTCGAATGGCCGACGCCCGAGGTGGCTGAGAAGGCGAAGCAGGAGCTCGGCTTCGGGTTCAACCTGACCGTGTCCGACCCGGTCACGATGGTCCAGAAGGCCATCACGGCGCCGCAGACCTTCGACATCTTCGGCGGCTACAACTACCAGGACATCCAGATGTGGTCGTCGCACCACCTGATGCCGGTCGACACCCACAAGATCACGGCCTGGCCGCAGCTGTACAAGCTGTTCGGCTGGGGGAAGGTGCACCCCGGCTCCTCGGGCGCGACCTACGGTGACGGCGACGCTCCGTTCCGTGCCCTGTTCCTGAAGCAGGGGACGAGCGGACTGCCGCTGACGAAGGAAGGGCCGAAGTCCAACAAGGACATCGTCCAGTGGGTCGTCAACGAGTCCACCAACGCAACGAAGGGCCCGATGCCCCGCTACGTCGTCGGCACGCCGGCCCACTTCAACGCGGACTCGATCGGCTACAACGCCGACGTCATCAAGAAGCTGCCGAACCAGGTCGGCTGGCAAGAGCTGCTGAACAAGCAGTGGAAGGGCCGAGTCGGGCTGCTGAAGGACCCCGGCATCGTCATGCAGGACATCGGCAACGCCCTCAAGGCTCTCGGCATCTTCAAGCCGAAGGACATGGGCAACATGACGATCGCGGAGATCGACAAGGTCGTCAAGATCGCGACGACCTACAAGAAGGCCGGCCAGTTCCGCGCCTACTGGGCCAACTTCAACGAGTCGGTCAGCCTGATGGCCTCGAAGGCGGTCGTGGTCGAGTCGATGTGGTCCCCGGCGGTCGCGCTGCTCGTTGCACAGGGCATCAACGTGAGGTACGCGTATCCTCCGACGGGCTACCGCGGCTGGTGCAGCGCCCAGGGAATCGCCTCGCACGTCGCGAGCGACCCCGCGAAGCTGCAGGCCTGCTACGACTACCTGAACTGGATGTACACCGGCTGGCTCGGCGCAGCGATCATGCGCCAGGGCTACTACATCGGCAACGGCGGGACGCTTCGCAACTGGATTGCGACCAAGGGCGGGTCGGACCCCTTCGGCAAGATCCCGTTCCATACCGACGAGTACGACTTCTGGTACAACGGCAAGCCCGCGGCGCGCAACCTGCCGGGCATCACGGGCAAGGTCGGCGACATCAAGAAGGGCTCGACGCGCGACGGAGGATCGTTCTCCCACCGCATCGGCCACTACTCCTCGTGGAACAGCTACTTCACGAACTCCGCGTACCAGATCAAGCGGTGGAACGACTTCCTCAGCGCCTAGGACTGGATGACTGAGGGGGTCACAGAAACGAGTACGGAGGGGGCGGCACAGACCGCCCCCTCCGCTCCTCCGGGCACTACAGGGCTCGATCTGGTCGGGCTCACCAAAGTCTTTGCGGGGGGAACGGTCGCCGTCGACGACGTGAACCTGCACGTCGACCACGGCGAGTACGTCGTGCTGCTCGGCCCGTCCGGCTGCGGCAAGACGACGACGTTGCGGATGATCGGCGGCCACGAGTACCCGTCGGAGGGCGACATCCTCCTCGACGGTCAGTCGCTGGTCGACCTGCCGCCGCACAAGCGCCCGACGACGACGGTTTTCCAGCACTTCGCCCTCTTTCCGCACCGGTCGGTGCTCGACAACGTCGCCTTCGGCCTGAAGATGGAGGGGATGCCGAAGGCCGCGCGGCGCCAGCGGGCGATGGAGGCGCTCGAGATGGTCGGGTTGGCGGAGCTCCGGGGCCGCAAGCCGGCGGCGCTCTCGGGCGGTCAGCAGCAGCGCGTCGCGCTCGCCCGCGTCCTCGTCACGAAGCCGAAGGCGCTGCTCCTCGACGAGCCGCTGGGCGACCTCGACCGCCTGCTCCAGCTCCGGATGCGCGTCGAGCTCCGCAACCTCCAGCGCCAGCTCGGGCTGATGTTCATCCACGTCACGCACAACCAGGAAGAGGCGCTGTCGATGGCCGACCGGATCGTGGTCATGAACGACGCCCGCATCCAGCAGGTCGCCGACCCGCTGACCATCGCCACCAGGCCGGCGACCGAGGTGGTGGCGCGGTTCATGGGCGACAACAACATCATCAGCGGGAAGGTCACCGAGGCCGGGAACGGACGGGTCGTGATCCAGGACGAGCACAAGGTCCGGGTGACGGTCAAGCCCGGCGGTGCCGTCGCTCCGAAGGTCGGCGACCCCGCGCTCGTGGCCATCCGCGCCGCGGCCGTCGAAGTCGGCGAGACCGGCGGCGAGACCGCCGGCAACACCGCCGACTGCGAGATCGTGTTCGTCGAGTTCCTCGGCGACCTCGTGAAGCTGCACCTGACCGCCGGCGGCGAGCGGATGCTCGCGAAGGTGCCGGGCGAGCGGTATCCCGACTTCCGGGGCAGGGAGGGAGAGACGATCCGGATCGCGTGGAAGGAGGAGGATGTCCAGCTCCTCCACGCCTGAGCCTCCGGAGCCGCAGGACCCGCAGGACCCGCACCTCGACCTCGCGGACATCCGGGCCGACGAGGCGGAGGTCGAGCACGAGCACGAGCGGGCGCTCGGCGTCGCGAAAGCGGCCCGTCGAGAGAAGGGAGGCGGCTGGGTCACGTTCGCGTGGGCGGCGCCCGGCTTCATCTGGCTCGGCTTCTTCCTGGTCGCGCCGCTCGTCTTCATCCTCCTGATGAGCTTCTGGACGCCGAACACGGCGACGGGGTTCAGCAAGGTCTGGACCTGGGCGAACTACGGCCAGCTGCTCCATCCCTTCAACCTGAGCAACGCCTACTGGAAGGACATGTGGCGGTCGTTCCAGATCTCCGTCATCGCCGTCGCGGCCTGTCTTCTCTTCGGTTTCCCGGTCGCGTACTTCCTGGCGATGAAGGTGCAGAAGCTCCAGTACCAGATCGGTCTCTTCATCCTCGCGCTGGCGCCGTTCTGGACGAGCTTCACCACGCGCTCCGTCGCGTGGGCGTACCCGTTGATGGGCAGCCACGGCGCGCTGAACTACTTCCTCACCTACATCGGCGTCTCCAACCTCGACCACCCGCTGATCGACACGGAGTTCACGCAGCTCTCCGTGCAGCTGGCGATGATCCAGCTCTACATCCTGTTCATGGTGACGCCGATCTTCTTCCTGCTCTCGCAGGTGGACCGGCACGCGATCGAAGCCGCCCGTGACCTCGGCGGCAACTGGTGGAGGACGTTCCGCGAGGTGATCCTGCCGCAGACGATGCCCGGCATCGTCATCGGCTCGATCTTCATCTTCGTGCTGACGATGGGCGAGTACGGCACGGTGCAGGTGATCAGCCAGGGCGCCGTGACCACGGTCGGCGTCTACGTCCAGAACCAGATCGTCAATACGCAGTACCCGCAGGGGGCCGCGTCGGCGGTCCTGCTCGTGCTGATCCTGATCGCGGGCGTGTTCGTGATCACGCGCTTCGCCAACCTCCGCGAGGAGATCTGACGTGAGCGAGTACCTGGCCGCCGTCCCGCCCGTAGTCGACCGTCCGCAGGACACGGTCGTCCGCCGCCAGCACAAGGTCAAGCGGGACTGGGCGAAATGGGGCCTAGGCGTCTACTTCTTCTTCTTCCTGATCTTCCTCTACGCGCCGATGATCCTGATGGCGATCCTGTCCTTCCAGGGCTACTACGGCGGCGTCACCTTCCCGTTCAAGGGCCCGGTGAGCCTGATCTGGTGGCGGTCGATCTGGGACAACCAGGTCGGAAACGTCTTCACGAACGCGGCCGGAATCAGAACGGCGGCCGAGGGCTCGCTCGAGCTCAGCCTCGCGGCAGGCGCGGTCGTGGCCGTGCTCGCGTTCTCGCTGTCGATGGCCTTCCGGCGCCGGTTCCGGGGCGACGGGATCGCCTTCTACATCATCATGCTGGCGCTGATGGCGCCCGGGTTCCTGCTCGGCCTGGGCACGCAGATCTTCTGGAAGTCGATCAACCAGAACACGTCGCTCTGGCATACAGCGCTCGGGACGAACACGGTCTGGGGGATCCCCTTCGGCTTCCTGGTCATGGTCGCGATCTGGAACCGCTACGACGACCACATCGACGAGGCGGCCCGCGACCTGGGCGCGAACGCGGCGCGAACGTTCTCCGAGGTGACGCTGCCCCTTGTCTGGACGGGCATCTTCGGCGCGTTCCTCTTCGGCTTCACGCTGACGTGGAACGACTTCGACCGGACCGTCCTGAACGTGATCGGCGACCCGACGCTCCCGCTCGAGATCGTCGGTCTGATCCAGAACTCCGCGTTGCGGCCGGATCTCTACGCCCTCGGGACGGCGACGACGATCGTCACGCTCGGACTGCTCTTCTTCCTCCTGCTCGTGATCTGGGTGCGGACGAAGTTCCGCTCGACGCCGGTGCACCGCGTCGAGGAGGAGTTCGGCATCGGCGGCGGCATCGACGCCGATGCTGCCGAGAAGGTCCTCGAGTAGTCCGAAACCGCTCGAAGAGTCCGGCCGTACCTTGACCGGCATGCGGCTCGTCTGGATTGCGTCACTCGTGCTCCTGCTCGGCGCAGCGGTGGCGCAGGCGGTCGTCCGGGCCTCGCCGCTGCGGAGCGCTGAGGTCGACGTCTCCAACCTGCCCGGTCCGCAGACGAACGCGACGATCGCGGTCGATCCGACCAACCCGGACGTGCTCCTCGCCGGGTCGAACGACGTGCTCCACGGCACGCAGCTGATCTACAGCTCGACCGACGGCGGCGCGAGGTGGACGAGCGCGATCACCGTGAAGCCCGCCGACGACATCGCCAGCGCCTGCCCGTCCGATCCGGGCGTCGGCGATCGACCTGAACGGGCGCCAGTACTACTCGTACGACGTCGCGACACCCTGCAGCTCGCAGGGCTCGTCGCGCATCTACGTGCTGACGCGCGCCGGGCCGACCGGGTCGTGGTCGAAGCCGATCCTCGTCGCCCGCCTCGGCAGCGCCAGGTTCGACGACAAGCCCGGGATCGCGGTCGACGCCTCGCCGGTGAGCCCGCACCGGAACCGCGTGTACGTCGCCTGGACGCGCGTCGCCCGGAACACCAGCTCGCGGATCGTCCTCAGCCACTCCGACGACGGCGGCGCCACCTGGTCGCCTCCGGTTGCGCTGAGCCCGAACGACGGCCACGACGTGACGTACGCCTCCGTGGCCACGGCGCGCAACGGCACGGTCTACGTGGCCTGGACGGACGAGACGACCTACAGCGTCAGGCTCGTCCGGTCGACGGACGGCGGCCGAACGTTCGGGGCGGAGCACGTCGCCGCAGCGTTCACGATCGTCCCGATCCCGTACTGCGGCATCGGCATCGTCGTTCCCGCCGAGCCTCGCTCGTGCATCCAGGCCGACCCCACGGTGCTCGTCGACACCTCGGGCGGTCGGTACTCGGGGCGCGTCTATGTGAGCTACACGGGGACGAACTTCACGGGCGACGAGGGCGCTTCGCTCTCGACCTTCGACAGCGCGCTCCGCCCGCTCGCCGGCTATCCGGCAACGCACCAGCATCGGCTGATCGCGCCCATGTCCCGTCGGACGGACCAGTTCTGGGTGCAGTCCGCCCTCGACAGCTCGGACGGGGCGCTCTGGCTCTGCTTCTACGACACGAGCGGCGATCCGACGCTGAAGAAGGTGCGCTACTCCTGCACGGTCTCGCGGAACGGCGGGCAGACGTGGTCGCGAACCGTCCACGCGGCCTCCGTCTTCTCGGACGAGACCCAGAAGGGCGCCGCGTTCGAGTACGGCTTCTACCAGGGCGTCGCCGCGTCGCAGGGGATCGCGCACCCGATCTGGACGGACACGCGCAGGCTCGGCACCCTCAACGAGGAGATCTACACGGCCCGGTTGTCGGAGCGGGCTATGTAGACGGAATCAGGACAGTCTGAAGACTGTCCCTCGATGCTCATCTTGGGTAGCGGTTCTTGAAGTCGTCGGCGATCTCGTCGAACGTCAGCCAGCGGATGCCGTCGTGCGAGTTGATGTGCTCGATGATCCGCTCGTGCATGAGCAGCACCTGCGGGTGCCCGCTCACGTCGGGGTGGATCGTCAGCGTGAAGACGGCGTAGTCCATCTCCCGGTAGACCCAGTCGAACTGGTCCATCCAGATCTGCTCGAGGTCGCGCGGGTTGACGAAGCCGTGGCTGTTGGGCGCCGCCTTGATGAACATCATCGGCGGGAGGTCGTCGATGTACCAGCTCGCCGGGATCTCGATCAGGTCGGTCTCCTCGCCGCGCTGCAGCGGCACCATCCACTCCTCGGCCGCCTTCGAGTAGTCGATCTTCGTCCAGCTGTCGCCGACCCGGACGTAGTACGGCGTGAAGTCGTTGTGCATCAGGCTGTGGTCGTACTTGATGCCGTGCTTGAGCAGCAGCTCGTTCGAGACGGCGGAGAACTCCCACCAGGGCGCCACGTAGCCCGTCGGGCGGCGGCCGGCGACCCGCTCGATCAGGTCGATGCACCTGAGCATCACCGTCTCTTCCTGCTCCGGCGTCATCGAGATCGGGTTCTCGTGCGAGTACCCGTGCATGCCGATCTCGTGTCCGGCGTCGACGACCATCCTCGTCTGCTCGGGGAACGTCTCGATCGAGTGGCCGGGGATGAACCAGGTCGTCCGCAGGCCGTAGCGCTCGAAGAGCTTGAGCAGGCGCGGCGTTCCGACCTCGCCGGCGAAGAGACCCCGCGAGATGTCGTCGGGGGAGTCCTCGCCGCCGTAGGAGCCGAGCCAGCCTGCGACGGCATCGACGTCGATGCCGTACGCGCACAGGATCTCCTTCGCCATTCTTCCTCCCTTTCGCTGGTAAGAAGGGAGCCTAAATGTGTGGCTTGTGCAGTGCCTTGCTCAACGAGCACTGGGCGGAGGAGGGCGGCGGGCGGCGGGCGCGCGGCTTCCGCGTCGTGCTTCTGAACCGCGTGCTCGGCCACTACGGGCTGTCCCTCTCGGACTGGGCCGGGAGCGTCTACACGCTGCGCGACGCGAAGGGCCGCGCCACCGTCGTCTCGGACCTCGGCTCGCTCTGGAGCGAGGCCGAGAAGCTGGCCGGCCGACCGCTCGACCCGCTCGACCCGCACCTCCTCGAGGCCATCACCGCATGACCTTGCAACACAGTGTTGCAAGGAAAGACAGGTGCCGGACTTGAGCGGGAAGACACCGGTCACCCTCATCACGGGCTTCCTCGGCTCGGGGAAGACGACGCTGATCTCGCGGCTGCTCCAGCGGCCCGAGCTCGGGGACACGGCCGTGATCGTCAACGAGCTCGGAGAGGTCGGGATCGACCACCACCTGCTCCGGCGGGTCGACGAGCGGACCGTGCTGCTCGACTCGGGTTGCGTCTGCTGCACGCTCCGCGGCGACCTCGCGGACGAGCTGCGCGATCTCGACAGCCGCCGTGCACGCGGCGAGATCCCGGCGTTCCGGCGCGTCGTCGTCGAGACGACCGGGCTCGCCGACCCGGCGCCGATCGTCTACACGCTCGCCGCCGAGCCGGTCGTCAGGCACCACTTCGAGCTGGAAGCGATCGTCGCCACCGTCGATGCGGTCAACGGCCTCGTCGAGCCGGAGTCGGTGAAGCAGGTGGCGGTCGCGGACGTCGTCGTCGTGACCAAGGCCGACGTGGCCGACCCGGCCGCCGTCGAGGAAACCGTGCGGGCGCTCAACCCGGCCGCCGAGATCGTCGAGGCGTCGTTCGGCGACGTGGATCCGGTGCACCTGCTCGACCGGCCGGCTCGCGACCCGCGCGAGGTCGAGCTGTCCGGGCATCCACACGAGGGGGACATCCGCCCCTTCTGCCTCTTCTTCGACGAGCCGCTCGACTGGACCGCGTTCGGGATCTGGCTGACGATGCTGCTCCAGGCCCGCGGCTCCGATCTGCTGCGAGTGAAGGGCCTGATCGACACCGGCGGCCCGGGGCCGGTGCTCCTGAACGGCGTCCAGCACGTCGTCCATCCACCCGAGCACCTCGACGCATGGCCGGACGACGACCGGCGGTCGCGCTTCGTCTTCATCGGGCGCGGCCTCGAGCGGGCCGAGGTGGAGCGGTCGCTGCTCGCGTTCGACGCTGCCGCGAATTACCCTTGACCGACGTGCTTCTGACGCGACGCGAGCTCCTCGAGCGTTCCGGACTCGCAGCCGCGTCCGGTCCGCTTGCGCTGAACCTTGCGCTGTCGCCGAAGCCGACCCCCGAGCTGCCGCTGCGCGTCGTCACCCTCGGGATCGAATGGCCTGCCGGCGTCCACGACCAGGCTCAGCTCGATCTCGGCTTCCCGATCCAGCTCCAGGTGCTCGACTCGGTGCAGGAGGTCGAGGCCGTGCTCGCCGACCCGAAGAGCTTCGACGTGTTCGGCGGTTACGGCTACCAGGCGGCCCGCGTCTGGTTCGCAGGGCACCTTCAGCCGGTCGACACCCGCCGAATCGCCGCCTGGAGCGAGCTCTACAAGCTGTTCGCCTGGGGCCGACTGAACCCGGCCTCGCGCTGTCCGTACGGCGTGGGAGACGCGCCGTTCCGCGCGCTCTTCGTCCGGAAGGGAACGCGCGGGCTGCCGCGCTCGAGCGCCGACCCGACCCGCACCGACGAGATCGTGCAATGGATCGACGAGCGCACGGGCCGCGCGCACGGCGACGCTCCGATGCCGCGCTACGCCACGGGCGTGCCGGCGCACTTCGCCGCCGAGTCGCTCGCCTATCTGCCGGAGGTGATCCTGCGCGCGCCCGGCCACGTCTCGTGGGCCGAGCTCCTGAACGGGCGCTGGAAAGGGAGGGTCGCGATCCAGGACGATCCCGCGGTCGCGCTCGTCGACCTCGGCCGTGCCGCCCAGTCGCTCGGGATCATGAGCTTCGGCAACGTCGCGGGCATGACCGTGCCCGAGGTCGACTTGCTGACGAAGGTCCTCGGCACCTACCGCAAGCAGGGCCAGTTCCGGGCCGCGTGGTCGACGTTCAACGACTCGGTCAACCTCGTCGCCTCGAAGGACGTCGCCATCGCGCCGCTCTGGCCGTCCGCCGTCGCCCGGGTCGCGGCCGAAGGCGTCCGGGTTCGCTACGCGGTGCCGCCCGAGGGCTACCGCGGATCGTGCAGCGCGGTCGGGATCGCGGCGCACGTGCGCTCGCAGGCCGGCCTCGACCGGAGCTACGCGTACCTCAACTGGCTCCACGCCGGCTTCTTCGGGGCGACGATGATGCGCCAGGGCTACTACGTCGCGAACGGCGGGACGCTCGAGCAGTGGATCCGCAGGTTCGGCGCCTCGCTCGTCGAGAGCCCGTTCACGACGGCCGAGTTCGGCTACTGGTACGACGGCAAGCCCGCCGCCTGGGCACTGCCGGACGCGAAGGGGCAAGCAGGTGCGATCCGGCGCGGCGACAGGCGCGAGGGCGGCTCGCTCGCGGCCCGCATGTGCCGCTGCACGGCGTGGAGCTCGTACTTCCACGCGGCCGGCTACCAGGCGAGGCGCTTCAAGGAGTTTCTGAGCGCGTGAAGGTCGGCATCGTCGTCCCGTTCTCGTGGTCCTACATCGGAGGCGTGAGCGAGCACGCCGAGGCGCAGGCCGAAGCGCTCGAGCGGCGCGGATTCGAGACGCGGCTGGTCATGGGGGACGATCCGCCGAACTCGTTCTGGCGCCTCCTGCACCCCGACGCGGGGCGGCTCGACCGGCGGCCCTCGCGGGTGCTGTCGATCGGGACGACCGTGACCGTGCCGGCCAACCACTCGCGGACGCACATCGTCCTCAGCCATCGGGCGGAGCAGCGCCTGAGGCGTCTGTTCAAACGGGAGAAGTTCGACATCATCCATGTCCACGAGCCGATGACGCCGGCGCTCTGCGTGTCCGCGCTCGCGCACACCCGCTCGCCGGTCGTCGGGACCTGGCACGCCACCGGGGAGCTCGGCTGGATGAAGGCCGGCATGCCGGCGTGGGGAATGCTGATGAAGCGCATCGACTACCGGATCGCGGTCTCGGAGGTGGCCCGGGCATCGGCGGCGCGCTACCTCCCGGGCCCGTTCGAGATCATCCCGAACGGGATCACGCTGCCCCCGCACGCCGATCCCGGCGGCCGCGAGGACATCGTCGTCTTCATCGGCCGCCACGACCCGCGCAAGGGGCTCGAGGTGCTCCTGCGCGCGTGGCCGGAGGTGCGGAGGCGTACGGGCGCGAAGCTGCTCGTGATCGGCGCCGATCCGCGGGCGGTGCGACTGCTGATGTCGCGCCAGAAGTTCTCGGACGACGGCATCGAGCTGATGGGCGTGATGGTCGGCGACCCGCTCACGAACGAGCTCGCGAAGGCGAAGCTCCTGTGCGCGCCCTCGCTCGGCGGCGAGTCGTTCGGCATGGTGCTCGCCCGCTCGTTCGGCTGCGCCACCCCGGTCGTCGCCTCCGACATCCCCGGCTACGACCAGGTGATGGCGCCGGAGGTCGGACTGACCGTGCCGCCGGGCGACTCGGCGAAGCTGGGCCAGGCGCTGATCGAGCTGCTCGAGGACGAGCCGCGCCGCCAGCGCCTCGGCGAAGGCGCCCGCGAGCGTGCGCTGGAGCGATACGGCTGGGCGAAGATCGCCGAGCGGCTGGCCGAGATCTACGAGTCGGTGGTGGCGCGGGCGGGTTAGAATCGGGCTGCAGGGCGATCTCCGTGTCCTGGTCCTCGAACGACACCTCCCTGACTCCCGGCTCATGATCAAGGTTCTCACCGTCTTCGGCACGCGTCCGGAGGCGATCAAGCTCGCTCCCGTCATCAAGGAGCTCGAGCGACGCGCGGACCAGTTCGAGTCGCGGATCTGCGTCACCGGGCAGCACCGCGAGATGCTCGACCAGATGCTCGAGCTGTTCGAGATCGAGCCGGATCACGACCTGAAGGTGATGCAGCATGCGCAGTCGCTGAACCACGTGACGGTGGCCGTGATCGACGGCCTGCGTCCGATCCTCGAGGCGGAGCGCCCCGACTGGGTGCTCGTCCAGGGCGACACGACGACCACGATGGCGGGTGCGCTCGCTGCCTTCCAGCAGGGTTGGAAGGTGGGGCACGTCGAGGCCGGTCTCCGCACGTTCAACAAGCTGGACCCGTGGCCCGAGGAGATGAACCGCCGCGTCGCCGGCGTGCTCGCCGACGTCCACTTCGCGCCGACGCCGCAGAGCGCGCAGAACCTCTACCGCGAGGGCGTCTCCAAGGATCGCGTCTACGTGACGGGAAACACGGTCATCGACGCGCTGCAGACCGTCGCCGGGATGCCGTTCGAGCCCGACCAGTCGATCCTGGACAAGATCGGCCTGAACGGGAAACGGCTGATCGTCGCGACGATGCACCGGCGCGAGATGACCGCGGAGGCGCTCGAGGACGTCTGCTCGGGCCTGCGGGCGGTCGCCGAGGCAAACCCGGAGGTGCAGATCGTCATCCCGGTGCACCGGAACCCGAAGGTGCGCGAGCCGATCCACGGCTATCTCGGCAACGTCTCGAACATCGCGCTGCTCGAGCCGCTCGACTACCAGCCGATGATCTGGCTTCTGCGGCGCAGCCATTTCGTCATCACCGACTCGGGCGGCCTCCAGGAGGAGGTCACGGCGCTCGGCAAGCCGGTGATCGTCACGCGTGGGACGACGGAGCGTCCGGAGACGGTCGACGCCGGCAACGCGGTGCTGATCGGCACGGACGGCGCCGCGCTCGAGAGCTGGGCGACGTCGCTCCTCGCCGACGAGCAGACGTATCAGGCGATGGCGCGGTCGACGAACCCGTACGGTGAGGGGGATGCGGCGAAGAAGATCGTCGACGTGCTGGCCGTGCGGTCGGCAGGACCTGGCGCGGTGAGCGGTTCCGGCTCGAGTTCGGGCGGTCCGGCGCGGATCGACCCCGAGGTCGTCCGCTGGGGCGCCGAGGGCCTGTCGCGCTGGATCTCGTCAGGCGCCTGCCAGAGCTCGAGCGGCGCATTCGCCGCCTGGGTGGAGCTGGCGAGCGGCGAGAAGGCGTACGACTACGCGGAGATCACGGGCTACGCGCTGACGCACCTCGCCGCGAACGCCGGCCTGGACGACGACGGGGTCGCGGTCGGCCGCCACGCGGCCGAGTGGCTCGTCAGCCGCGTCCAGCAGCGACGCCTCGCGGCTCGCGACGGCTGGGACGGCGACGCCGTGTACCTCTTCGACCTCGGCATGATCTCGGCCGGGCTCCAGTCCTTCGGCCGCCGGGTCGGTGAAGACCGCTATATCGCGGCCGGACTCGAGCTCGTCGATCTGCTGGAGCGCGAGCTGTCGCGCGAGCTCAGCCCGGTTGCCTCGAGCGGGCCGCGGTCCGAGCGAACGAACTGGTCGACCCGCGGTGTCGTCCACCTGGCCAAGCTGGCCCAGTGCTTCCTGCTCGCCGACCGGCGCGAGCCGGCCCAACGGCTGATCGAAGCCGCCCGCGAGGTGCAAGGCCCGGACGGCCACATGCCGACCGACCCCGAGAGCCCGGTGACCATGCTCCACCCGCACCTGTACGGCGCGGAGGGGCTGTGGATGTGGGGCTCGGCGACGGACGATCAGGACGCGATCGACCGCGCCCGCGCGAACGTCCAGTGGGTCTGGACGCACCAGCTCTCCACGGGCGGGTTGCCGCGCGCGGTCGGCCGGCCGGAGCCGATCGAGCAGCTCGACGTCACGTCGCAGGCCGTCCGCATGGCGCTGCTGCTCGGCGTCCGCACGCCGGCGGTCGACCGCGCGATCGAGCGCCTGCTCGAGGTCGCGCGCGAGCGGGACAGGATGCTGGCGATGCCGTACCAGCCCGGCTCGCCGGACGTGCACCTGAACACCTGGGTGACGATGTTCGCCTCGCAGGCGGTGGCGCTGGCCGTCCCCGGCGCCGAGCCGCTGCGCTGGAACGAACTGGTCTAAGCTCGACGCGTGCTGCCGGTCATCATCTTCGTCGCGGTCGCGGTGCCGCTGCTTCTGATCGCGTTCGCCGCGGTCGCTCGTCGCCGAACGGCGGGCGAGCGGCCCGAGGCGGTCGATCCGGCTGCCGCGTCCGCGGAGCAGGCAGAGTACGAGCAAGAGTTCGCGGATGCCGAGGCGTACCAGGAGAAGTGGCGCGAGGAACAGCACCGCGAGCACCCGGACGACCGCTTGTACTAGCCCGGCGGCCCTTCGTCGGGGAGGAGCGCGCTCTTGTCGGCTTCCGCGGCGAGGCGCCGGTCGGCGGTGACCAGGATCGCGTCGGTGCCGAGGGCAAGAGCGAGGTAGGAGGCGTCGTACGCGCTGAGCCCTCGGACAATGCCCAGCCCGAGAGCCTGACGGGCCAGAAGGGGCACTCGCACTCGTACCAGTGGAGCCTCGAGAAGAAGATCGAGGTGAGCATCTGCCTCTGAAGTCGCCATCGACCCCTGGCGGACGTATTTGAGGAAGCCGTTGGCGACTTCCAGGTACACGAAGTCGGGGACGAGAGCGACGATCTGCCGGTCGTGAATGGCGCGCAACCAGGCAAGTGCCGCGCTGTCGGGTTCGCGCGCGACGTGGACGAGCGCGCTCGCGTCAAGGACCGCGCTACCGGGAATCTCTGTCCTCGCGAATGAGGATCTCGGGTGGAGGCTCGAGGGGCGTAGTCGCGTATTTCGCACGATGCTCGTCCAGACGGCGCAGCCACTCCTCAGGGGTCGGGCGGGAGAGCTGGTCGTCGAGAATCGACAACAGCTCGGAGTTCATCGACCGGCCGTTTTCCGCTGCGCGTTGGCGGAGCCGTTCGAGCAGTTCGGGCGGGATGTCGCGCACGTGGAAGGCGGCCACGCACGGATGATATCAAAGCGATATCAGTAGCTTCGCGGCATGCCGAGCACGTGCTGGCCGAGGTAGGCGAGCACGAGGTTGTTCGACACCGGCGCGATCGAGTACAGGCGGGTCTCGCGGAACTTGCGCTCGACGTCGTACTCCTCGGCGAAGCCGAAGCCGCCGTGGGCGTCGAGGCAGGCATTCGCGGCCGCCCACGACGCCTCGGAGCCGAGCAGCTTGGCCATGTTCGCCTCGGCCCCGCAGGGCAGGCCCTGCTCGTACAGCCAGGCGGCCTTGTAACGGACGAGATCGGCTGCCTGGAGCGCAGCGTAGGCTCGGGCGATCGGGAACTGCACGCCCTGGTTCGCGCCGATCGGGCGGCCGAACACGACCCGCTCCGACGCATACGCGGTCGCTTTCTCCGTGAACCAGCGTCCGTCGCCGATGCACTCCGCCGCGATCAGGATCCGCTCGGCGTTCATGCCGTCGAGGATGTAGCGGAAGCCTTTCCCTTCCTCGCCGACGAGCGCGTCCGCCGGCACCTCGACGCCGTCCATGAAGATCTCGGTCGTCGCGTGGTTCATCAGCGTCCGGATCGGGCGGATCGTCATCGTGCCGGCATCGAGCGCCTGCTTCATGTCGACGATGAAGGTCGAGAGCCCCTCGGTGCGCTTCTCGACCTGGTCGGCCGCCGTCGTGCGCGCCAGCAGCAGCATCAGGTCGGAGTAGAGCGCCCGCGACGTCCAGATCTTCTGGCCGCGGACGACGTAGCCGCCGTCGACGCGTTCGGCAAACGTCTGGATCGAGGTCGTGTCGGAGCCGACGGTCGGCTCGGTGACGCCGAACGCCTGCAGGCGGAGCTCGCCCGATGCGATCCGCGGCAGGAAGCGCTGCTTCTGCTCGTCCGAGCCGTGCCGGAGGATCGTCCCCATCGTGTACATCTGCGCGTGGCAGGCGCCCGAGTTACCGCCCGACGCGTTGATCTCCTCGAGGATCGCGCTTGCCGCCGTGATACCGAGCCCGGCGCCGCCGTACTCCTCCGGGATCAGCGCCGCCAGCCAGCCGTGCTCGGTCAGGGCGGCGACGAACTCCTCCGGATAACGATCGGGCTCGAGTCCACGCCAGTATTCGCCCGGGAATCCGTCGCAGAGCTCGCGCACCACCGCGCGGATCTCTGCCAGCTCCGGAGGGGGCTCGAAGTCCACTAGACGCGCTCCAGCAGCCGCCGGGCGATGATCAGCTGCTGGATCTCGTTCGAGCCCTCGCCGATCAGGAGCAGCGGCGCGTCGCGGTAGTAGCGCTCCGGACGGAACTCGAGCGAGTAGCCGTAGCCGCCGTGGATGCGCATGCAGTCGAGCGCGTTCTCCTGCGCCGCCTCGGTGGCGAAGAACTTCGCCATCCCGGCTTCGAGGTCGGCCCGCTCGCCCCTCGCCTTGGCCTGGGCGGCCTGGACGACGAGCAGGCGGGCCGCCTCCGCTCGGGTCGCCATCTTCGCGAGCATCATCTGGACGGCCTGGTGGCCGCCGATCGGCTTGCCGAACGCCTCGCGCTCCTTCGCGTAGCGCAGCGCGTCGTCCAGCGCCGCTTTCGCCAGCCCGGCGCCGCGCGCGGCCACGTTCACGCGCCCGACCTCGATGCCGCTCATGAAGTACTTGAACCCCTGTCCGACGCCGGCTTCGCCTCCGAGCACGGCCGACGCCGGCAGGCGGAAGCCGTCGAAGAGCAGCTCGGTCGACTCGACGCCCTTGTAGCCGAGCTTCTTCAGCGGCGGCATCGGGATCCTCAGGCCGGGAGGCTCGGTCTCCGGCTCCTTGGCCACGAGGAAGCCGGTGATGCCCTCGTGCGCCGGCGACGCATCCGGATCGGTCTTGGCGAGGAGCATCACGAGGCCGGAACGCCAGCCGTTCGTCACCCACATCTTCTGGCCGGTCAGCACGTACTCGTCGCCGTCCCGAACGGCCAGGGTGCGGATCGCCTGGACGTCAGAGCCCGCGTGCGGCTCGGTCATCGAGAACGCGGCGCGCACCTCGCCGCTCGCCAGGCGGGGCAGCCAGGTCTGGCGCTGCTCCTCCGTCCCGTCGTTTCGCAGCATCCAGGACGCGATGAAGGTGCCGTTCATGATCCCGGGCAGGCTCACCCAGCCGCGGGAGAGCTCGATCAGGATCAGCGCGTAGGTGTCGAGCCCGAGGCCGAGGCCGCCGTACTCCTCCGGGATCGTCGTGCCGAAGAGGCCGAGCTCCTTCATCGTCTCGACGAGCCCGTCCGGGAACTCGTCGCGGTGGTCGAGGTCTGACGCGATCGGGACGACGTCGCGGTCGACGAACTCGCGGACGACGGCGACGATCTCCTGCTCGACCGACGTCTCGGTCAGCGTCACGCGGCGACCGGCTGCCTGGCCGCGGTCAGCGGTGCGAGCGCGGCGGTGAGGTCGTGGACGTCCTCGAGGTCGAGGACCGCCGTCTCCAGGTCGTCGACCAGATCCGCCGTGAGCGCAAGGCAGGCGTTGTGGCGGAACTTCTCGCGAACCTCGTCCTCGGACATCGGGTTCTCAGGCCCGCCTTTCTGGTGCGGGAAGTCGCGCGCGAGCGTCGTGCCGTCGGAAAGCGTGACGCGCACGCCGCCCGGGAAGGCCTGCGGGTAGGTCGGGTACTCGGGCGTCTCGTACGTGACCTTTCCGGCCACGGCCAGGACGGCCGGGTCGGCGATCGCCTCGTCCGAGAAGTCCGAGACTGCGACGTGACCGCGGACGAGCATCGATGCGACGGAGTACTGGAGCGAGAACTTGCCCTCGTAGTCGGAGCGCGGCAGCTTCTTCTGGCCGGCCGGCTCGAGGACGAGCGAGACGCCTGCGGCCGGCACGGTCACGACGACCTCGGCGATCTCGTCCGGCGCGAAGGTGCGCCCGTCGGCTGCGTCCGCCGCGGCGCCGAGCGAGCCGTGCATGAAGTGGCAGACCGGGAACGGCTTGTAGGCGATCCGCGGCGTCTCCCAGCGCGAGCCGAGGTCGGCGAGCTGCCCGTCGATGTCGATCTCGTCCGGCTCGGCGCCGAGGAAGGCGTGGTAGAGCCCGAACTTGCCCTCGACGACCGACGGCGGCCCCTCGGCACCGAGCTGCGCCAGCCGCGCGGCGAGGATGCCGCCGTGCGCCGCCCAGGCCGGGTGGATCGGCTTCGTCGCCGTGCCGTCCTCGAGGTAAGCGAAGAGGCCGGACGCCATCGAGCCGGCGATGCCGAGCGCGCTCGCGGTCGCGGCCGTGCCCGAACCGGTCAGTCGCGCCGCTGCGCAGGTGGCGCCGAAAATGCCGCAGATCGCGGTCGGGTGGAAGCCGCGCGCGTGGAAGCGGCCCGATGCCGCCATGCCGAGCCGTGTGATCGCCTCGTTCCCGGCGACGATTGCCGCGAGCACCTCCGCGCCGCCGAGTCCGTGGGCCTCGCCGACGGCGAGCGACGACGGGCAGGTGACCGTCGAGACGTGGCTGACGGAGTCGGAGTGCGTGTCGTCGAAGTCGAGCCCGTGGCAGAGCATCGCGTTCGCGAACGCCGCGTTGGGCGCCGGCAGCCGCGCGTCGAGGCCGATCACGGTCGCCTGCGTCTCGCCGCCGAGTTCGGCCATCGCGGTCCGGCCCTCGCCGGCCGTGCCGGTTGCGTGCGCGGCCAGGCCGCAGCCGAGCGTGTCCAGAAGGTGGAGCTTCGCCTGGTGCGCGACGTCCCCCGGCACGTCGTCGAGCGTCAGCGTCGTCGCGAACTCGGCCAGCCTCTGAGCTGCCGTCATCTCACACCGTCCAGTCGTCGTCGGTATCGGGGAACGTGTCCTGCACCTCGGGGGCGCCGCGCTTGTAGACCATGAACGTCCGCCTGAACTCGATCACGACCTCGTGCCGCTGATTGACGCCGCGCGAGCGCATCGAGACGATGCCGACGCTCGGGTTCGACTGCGACTCGCGCAACTCGAGGATCTCGCTCTCGGCGTAGAGCGTGTCGCCGACGTACACCGGCTTCGGGAGCTTGATGTCCGTCCAGGCCAAATTGGCGGCGGCGTTCTCGGACGTGTCCGGGACGGTCAAGCCGGTCACGAGCGCGAGCGTGAACGCGCTGTTGACGAGCGGCTGCCCGAAGCGCGTCCGCTCCGTGAACGGCACGTCGAAGTGCATCGGGTTCGTGTTCATGGTCAGGCAGGTGAACCAGATGTTGTCGGTCTCCGTGATCGTGCGGCCGAAGCGGCTGCGGAAGACGTCGCCGACCGTGAAGTCCTCGAAGTAGCGCCCGTGCCACTCCTTCGGCGCCGTCACCGGTCGGCCTCCGCCAGGATGCGCCGCGCGCGGTCGACGACGGGCTTGTCGACCATCGTCCCGTTGACCGCGAGCACGCCTTCGCTCTGGCCCTCGAACGCGTCCACGACGGCGCGCGCCCACTCGACCTCCTGCTCGCTCGGCGAGAAGACGGCGTTGATCGTCTCGACCTGCCCCGGGTGGATCGACGCCTTGCCGCGGAAGCCGAGCGAGCGGGCGAGCCGGCACTGGGCCTCGAGCCCGGCCGTGTCCGCGAAGTCCAGGTGCACGACGTCGAACGGGCCGCGTCGGCCCGCCGCGGCCGAGTCGAAGCTGATCTTCGAGCGCGCGTAGAGGAGCTCCTGGCCGTCGGCGCGTGTCTCGAGCCCGACCTCGGCGCCGAGGTCGACCGAGCCGAGGAGCAGCGCCGCGACGCGGGGTTTCGAGGCGATCTCGAACGCCTGCCGGAGCCCGACCGCCGTCTCGACGATCGCGACGACCGGCGGGCCGTCCGCGCCGAGCGCGTCCAGCGCCTCCGGGCTCGCTTTCGGCAGAACGATCCCGTCCAGTTCGAGCGTGGCCGCGAGCGCAAGGTCGCCTTCGAACCAGTCCGTGCCGGCACCGTTGACGCGCACGAACCGCGCCGGCCGCGCACGAATCGGCACAGAATCGTCACCTCCCGGTGCGGATTTCGGCGGTACGCTCGACGGCGAGGGAGGCGGGACGTCTCCCCACCCTGATGGGTGGGGGGCCGGTTCGGACACGGCCCGAACGGCCGCTGCCGTCACGGCCCTCGCGGCTTCCTTGTCCGGCGGTGCGACGGCGTCTTCCAGGTCGCACACGACGCCGTCGGCGGCCGAGGCGAATGCCTTTTCGAGCTTGCGCGCGTCGCTGCCCGGCGCGAAGAGGAGTGAGCGCAGGTGCGGGAGCTCCATCGACGTGCCAGCGGTTATGTCAGACATCCAAACGGGTGTCAAACCGCCGAGCCGAGCGGGTGCTGCTCGTTGCTTGACAGGCTCCCGAAAGTCAGACATAAACGCGGTGACGTCCCACCGGCAAGGAGGCCTGACCGAGTGAAAGCTGTCCGGTTCCACGAATTCGGAGGGGTCGACGTCCTCCGCGTCGACGAGGTCGACGAGCCGCGTCCCGGTCCCGGCGAGGTGCTCGTCCGCATCCGGGCGAGCGCGCTCAACCACCTCGACGTCGACGTGCGCGAGGGCATCTCGCGCTTCCCGGTCAACCTGCCGCATACGCTCGGGATCGAGGTCGCGGGCGACGTCGAGGAGGTCGGCGAAGGCGTCGAGGGCTGGCAGCACGGGGACCGCGTCAACCCGTACATCATGGACACGTGCGGCGACTGCCGGTACTGCCGCACGGGCCGCGAAAACCTCTGCCTGACGCCCGGCTTCATCAGCTTCTCGACCGGCGGCGGCTACGCCGAGGGCGTCGTCGTCAAGGCGCGGAACCTGACCCGCATCCCGGACAACGTGTCGTACGAGGACGCCGCCGCCCTCCAGGTCGCGTTCGCCACGGCATGGCACATGCTGTTCACGCGCGGTCGCCTCGTCGCCGGCGAGACGGTGATGGTCAACGCGGTCGGCAGCGGCATTGGCTCGGCCGCCGTCCAGCTGGCGAAGATCGCCGGCGCCTTCGTGATCGGCAACGCGTCGAGCGACGAGAAGCTGACGCGTGCGCGCGAGCTGGGCCTGGACGAGGGCATCAACCACCAGTCGGAGGACGTCGCCGCTCGCGTCATGGAGATCACGGACGGGCGCGGCGTCGACCTCGTCTACGAACACGTCGGCGGCGATCTCTTCCAGAAGGGGCTCGAGTCACTGACGAAGGACGGGCGGCTCGTGATCTGCGGCGGCCACTCCGGCGAGGTCGTCCCGTTCGACATCATCCCGTTCTTCCGCGGCCAGCACAGCGTGATCGGCTCGTTCACCTACACGCGCGAGGAGGTCGCCAAGGCCTTCGAGCTCGCTTCCCACGGGCGCATCCGGCCGCTCGTCCACAAGACGTTCCCGCTCGAGGACGCGCGCGAAGCGATGGCCACGATGGAGCGGCGCGAACACTTCGGCAAGCTCGTCCTCGTTCCGTAAAGGAGGCGCATGAAGCGCGTTGGAGTCGACGTCGGAGGCACCTTCACCGACCTGATCTACGTGGACGACGAGGCAGGCGTGATCCGCGTCCACAAGCTTCCGACCACGCCTGCCGATCCGTCACAGGGGACGGTTCAGGGCATCCAGGAGGTGACGAGCGCCGCCGGCGAGAGCCCGTCGGCGCTCGACTCGGTCTTCCACGGGACGACGATCGCGACCAACATCGTCATCGAGCACAACGGCGCGACTGTCGGGATGATCACGACCGAGGGCTACCGCGACATCCTCCACATCGCCAGGCACAAGAAGCCGCTCAACTTCTCCAACTACCAGGATCTGCCGTGGCAGCGCTACCCGGTCGTGCGCCGCCGCTACCGGCTGACCGTGCCCGAGCGCGTCACGCGCGACGGCTCGGTGCTCGTGCCGCTCGACGAGGAGAAGGCGCGCGAGCAGGTGCGGAAGCTGAAGGAGACCGGCGTCGACGCGGTGGCCGTCTGCTTCCTGTTCTCGTTCGTCAACGACGCGCACGAGCGCCGCGTGGCCGAGATCGTGCGGGAGGAGTTCCCGGAGGCCTTCCTGTCCGTCTCGTCCGAGGTCTTGCCGCAATACCGGGAGTACGAGCGCTTCTCGACCGTCGGCCTGAACGCCTACATCGGCCCGAAGGTCGCGAGCTACGTGCGGCGGCTCCAGGACGAGCTGACCGCGCTCGGCGTCCAGACCGGCGTGCACCTGATGACCTCCGCGTCGGGCGTTGCCACCGCGCAGGCTGCGGTCGAGCGACCCGTGAACCTGCTCATGTCCGGCCCGGTCGCCGGCGTCGTCGGCGGGATCTGGGCCGGCAAGCACGCCGGGTTCGAGAACGTGATCACGCTCGACGTGGGCGGGACGTCTGCAGACATCGGCCTCGCGCAGGAGGGGCGCCTGCGGATGAAGCACCTGCTCGACACGAAGGTCGGGCCGTACCAGGCAATGATCCCGATGGTCGACGTCGACACGATCGGCGCCGGCGGCGGCTCGATCGCGTACGTCGACCAGGGCGGCATCTTCCGCGTCGGGCCACGCTCTGCCGGCGCGGTCCCCGGCCCGGCCGCCTACGGACGCGGTGGCACGGAGGCGACTGCGACCGACGCGCTCGTGAATCTCGGCTGGCTCTCGCCCGAGGCGTTCCTCGGCGGTGGCATGGCGCTCGACGCCGACCTGGCCCGCAAGGCGTTCGAGGACGGGCCTGCGCCGGCGCTGGACATGACGGTCGAGGAGGCGTCGATGGGCGCCGTCCAGATCCTGACGCACTCGATGGTGCAGTCGATCGAGGAGAACTCGGTGCGCAAGGGCTACGACCCGCGCGACTTCGCGCTCGTCGCCGAGGGCGGCGCCGGACCGCTGTTCGCAGCCCAGATCGCGCTCGAGGTCGGGACGCCGACGGTCGTCGTGCCGCCCTACCCGGGGATTGCGGCCGCGATGGGCCTGCTCGCCACGGACATGGTCTACGAGTACGTGGCCACGACGCACCAGCGGCTCTCGAAGCTCGACGCGGCCGTGCTGCAGAAGCGCTTCCAGGAGCTCGAGGAGCTGGCCGTGAACCAGCTCGTGGAGGATGGGATCGCGGCCGAGAGCATCGTCGTCCAGCGGATCGCCGACTGCCGCTACCTCGGGCAGGGCTACGAGCTGCGGGTCGACGCGGCCGCAGGCGTGATCGACGACGCCTGGGCAGAGAGGGTTCGCGCCGACTTCCACGACGTCCACGAGCGCGAGTACTCACGCCGGTTCGAGGAGTCCGACATCGAGATCCCGAACATCCGGGTCCGCGGCATCGGCCTGACTCCGGCGCTGCGAACGCCGGAGATCCCGGCCGGGGACGACTCGCCAGACGCGGCGCTGCGCCACGAAGGCTCGGCGTGGTTCCGGGTCGGCGGCGAGCTCCGCGAGGTGCCGACGCGCTACTACGAGCGTGGCGCGCTCAAGTCCGGCAACCGCCTCGTCGGCCCGGCCATCGTCACGCAGTACGACTCGACGACCGTGATCCCGCCCGGGCTGACGGCGCACGTCGACCGCTTCGGGAACATCGTGATCGCGATCGCCGAGGCGGCCCGGCGGGAGCCCGAGACGACCGAGATGGAGGTGGCGGCATGAGCGTCGTCGACTACGAGGTCGGCCGCCCGCCAGGGCCGCCGACGCGCGATCGGGTCGAGGTCGACCCGATCACCCTCCGCGTCCTCGGCGGCGCCTTCCACGCCATCGCCAAGGAGATGGCGGGCGTCCTCTTCCGCATGTCGTACAGCTCGATCATCCGCGAGTCCGAAGACCTCGGCGCCGGCATCTTCGACGCCGAGGGCCGCGAGCTGTGCGAGTCCGACTCGACGCCGATGCACATCGGCTCGCTGCCCTGGTACATCCGCGGCTTCCTGCACCGGCTCGGCGACGACGTCGAGGAAGGCGACGTCATCGTCCACAACCACCCGTACCTCGGCGCTTCGCACTCGCCGGACGTGGCCGTGGCGGTGCCGATCTTCGCGGACGGCGAGCTGCTCGGCTGGGCGGCGGTCACCGCGCACGTGCTCGACGTCGGCGGCTCGTTCCCCGGCATCAACGCCGACGCGTTCGACGTCTACGCCGAGGCCAAGCTCTACAACGGCCTGCGCTGGTACCGCCGCGGCGAGCTGAACGTGGACGTCGACCGGATGATCTTCGACAACGTCCGCACCGAGACGATGAACCGCGGCGACATGAACGCCATGCTCGCCGCCTGCCAGCTCGGCCGCGACCGCTTCCTGCGGCTCGTCCACCGGTACGGCATCGAGGTCGTGATGAGCGCCGCGTACGACTGGATGGACTACTCCGAGCGGATGCTCCGCGCCGAGATCGCGAAGATCCCGGACGGCACGTACGGCCCGATCGTCGGCTGGCTCGACGACGACGCGCGCAACCGCGGCACGCGGCTCCGTGTCGAGACGAGAGTCGTGGTCGAGGGCGACGAGGTGACGATCGACCTGACCGGATCGCACCCTGAGGTGCCGACCGGCTACAACGTGCCGTTCGAGGGCTCGCTACTCGTCTCGTGCTACTACGCGATCCGCACGATCCTGCTCGACGAGACGACCTTCCCCGAGCACGTGCCGCAGAACGACGGCGTCTTCCGGCCCGTGAAGGTGATCGCGCCCAAGGGGACGATCTTCAATCCGACGTTCCCGCGCGCCTGCTTCTCGCGCTTCTGCCAGACGCAGCGCGTTGTCGACAACGTCATCCTCGCGCTCTCGGATGCGCTGCCGGACAAGACCACCGCGGGCAACTCGGCCGGGATCCATTTCTGCGCCTATGCCGGCTTCGACGACGCGGCCGGCGAGTACTGGCTCTACCTGGAGGTGAACGAGGGTTCGTACGGCGGCCGTCACGGGAAAGACGCGATGGACTCCGTCGACAACCTGATGGCGAACACGCGCAACAACCCGATCGAGGAGCTCGACCAGCGCTTTCCGATGCGCTGCGACCACTACGAGCTGCGGCCGGAGCCGGCGGCGCCGGGCAAGTGGCGCGGCGGGATCGGGATCATCCGTCGCAACCGCTTCCTCGTCGACGGCACCTACTCATGCGAGGGCGACCGGCAGACCGATCCCCCGAAGGGCGTGTTCGGCGGCTGGGACGGCCTCGTCGCGTCGTGCCGCAAGAACCCGGACACGGCCCAGGAGGAGCTGCTGCCCGCGAAGGTCACGGGCATCCCGTTCGCGGCCGGCGAGTTCATCGAGTTCCGCGAGCCGAACGCGGCCGGCTACGGCGACCCGCTCGAGCGGGCGCCCGAGCAGGTGCGCGAGGACGTGCTCGACGACTTCACGACCATCGAGCTCGCCCGCGACGCGTACGGGGTCGTGTTCGCCGACGAGCGGACGCTCGAGATCGACGCGGCGGCCACGGAGGCGAAGCGAGCCGAGCTCCGGGCCGGACGCGAGGTCAGCTCGCTGACGGAGTACTTCCGCGACCGGCTTGTGCCGTACAACGCGCCAGTTTCGATCGCGGGCAACGCCGAGTTCGGGATCGAGCCGGCGTGACCTCGCCGTTACGTCCTGTGGAGCGCGCGTCGGACGCGATGGCGGTCCGGCGCGTCCGCAAGGCGTACGAGCAGGTGGCCGACCAGTTGCGCGACCTGATCGTCTCGGGGCAGCTCGTTCGCGGCGAGCGGCTGCCGAACGAGACGGTGCTGGCCCGCGAGTTCGGTGTCAGCCGCGCGACCGTTCGCGAGGCACTGCGGCTCCTGACGGCGCAGAGCCTCGTCCGCACGGCCAAGGGCGCGGGCGGCGGCACATACGTGACGATGCCGAGCGTCGACCACATCTCCGAGTTCCTCAACTCGGCGCTCAATCTGCTCGCCGCAGCCGAGCACGTGACGCTCGACGAGCTGCTGGAGGCGCGCGAGGCGCTGGAGGTTCCGGCGGCGCGGCTGGCGGCGCTGCGGCGGACCGACGAGACGCTCGGGCACCTGCACGCGGCGATCCCGCCTGATCCGGGCGACCTCGGGCCGACTGAGCAGTTCGAGTACAACGCCGACTTCCACACGTCGGTGATCGCCGCAACCGGCAACGCTTTCCTGATGATGGCCGCCCAGCCGCTGTTCACGATCCTCCAGACCCAGCTCGCGCGCTCGTCGCTTGGTGCGCGCTTCCACCGCGGGATCAACGAGCAGCACCAGAAGATCGTCTCCGCTATCGGCGCCCGCGACGCGAAGCGGGCCGAGCGCGAGATGCGATTGCACCTGGAGTTCCTGCGCCCGCACTACGAGCGCACGTGGCGGTACGCGCTCCGCGCCGCCGAGGAGGCATGAGCCGAACAACCCGTCCGTCCGGCACCTGTCCTTCCTTGCAACACAGTGTTGCAAGGTCATGACGCTGCCGCTTGCGGACATTCGGGTGATCGCGGTCGAGCAGTTCGGCGCCGGTCCGTGGGGGACGCTGCAGCTCGCCGACCTCGGCGCGGAGGTGATCAAGATCGAGGATCCGGCGTCGGGCGGCGACGTGTGCCGCTACGTGCCCCCGTTCCAGCAGGGCGAGGACTCGCTGTTCTTCGAGACGTTCAACCGCAACAAGAAGTCGGTCTCGCTCGACCTGCGTCACCCGGACGCGCGGCCGGTCTTCGAGGACCTCGTACGCGCTTCCGACGCGGTCTACTCGAACCTGCGCGGCGACCAGCCGGAGCGGCTCGGCCTGACCTACGGGCAGCTGAAGGGCGTGAACTCGCGGATCGTCTGCTGCTCGCTCTCAGGCTTCGGCATGACCGGGCCGCGGGCCGCGGAGGGCGGCTACGACTACATGATGCAGGGGCTCGCCGGCTGGCAGATGCTCACGGGTGACCCCGACGGGCCGCCGACGAAGAGCGGGCTCTCGCTCGTCGACCTCTCCGGCGGCTACGCGTCGGCGATCGCGCTCCTGGCCGGGCTCTGGCGTGCGCGGCGCGACGGTGTCGGCTGCGACTGCGACGTCTCGCTGTTCGAGACGGCGCTGCAGGAGCTGATGTACGTCGGCACGTTCGCGGCGACCAAGGGGTACGTGCCGCCTCGGCGCCGCAACTCGGCGCACCCGTCGATCGTGCCGTTCCAGAACTTCGCGGCCTCGGACGGCTGGATCGTGATCGGCGGCGCGAAGCAGAAGTTCTGGGAGAAGCTCTGCGAGGTCGCGGACCAGCCCGAGTTGGCGGCGGATCGGCGCTTCGCGACCATGGCCGACCGGGACGAGAACCGCGACGAGCTGGTGCCGATCCTGGACGAGCTCTTCGCTCGCCGGACGGTCGCCGAATGGCTCGAGCTACTCGTCCCGGCAGGCATCCCGGCGGCGAAGGTCAACACGGTGACGGAGGCACTCGAGGAGCCGCAGACGCGCGCGCGCGGGGACGTCGTCGAGCACGAGCACCCTACGCTCGGCACGGTGCGGACGATCCGCACGGCGCTGAGGGTCTCCGACGGCGAGCGCGACCCGGCGCGTGGGCCGTTCCGCGGCGAGCACACGGAGGAGGTGCTCGCGGAGCTGTGCGGCTATTCGCGGGAGCGGATCGCGGAGCTCGAGGAGGCTGGTGTCTTCGGAACAGCGGAGGTGACGGCATGAGAGATTTCGTCGGCTACGGCGCGCAGCCGCCCGACCCGCAGTGGCCGGACGGCGCGCGGCTCGCGCTGAACTTCGTCCTCAACTACGAGGAAGGCGGCGAGAATACGCCGCTCGAGGGCGATCCGGCGTCGGAGGCGTTCCTGCACGAGGTGGTCGGCGCGCCGCCCACGGTCGGCAGGCGAAACCTGAACACCGAGTCGATGTTCGAGTACGGGAGCCGTGCCGGCTTCTGGCGCGTGCACCGGATCTTCGACAAGCACGGGCTGCCGATGACCGTCTACGCCGTCGGCCAGGCGCTGGAGCGCAACCCTGACGCGGCGCGCGCGATGGTGGCATCGGGCTGGGAGGTGGCGAGCCACGGCTGGCGCTGGATCGACTACATGGAGATGCCCGAGGACGAGGAGCGCGCGCACATCCGGCACGCGATCGGTGCGATCGAGCGGGCGACCGGACAGCGGCCGGTCGGCTGGTACACGGGCCGGATCTCCGACAACACGCGTCGGCTCGTCGTCGAGGCGGGCGGCTTCCTGTACGACTCGGACTCCTATGCCGACGACCTGCCCTACTGGGTCGAGGTCGCCGGCCGGCACCACCTCGTGATCCCGTACACGCTCGACAACAACGACTTCAAGTTCCTGCTCGTGAACGGCTTCGTGACCGGCGACCAGTTCTACGAATACCTCGTCGACGCCTTCGACACGCTGCGCGACGAGGGCGGCCGGATGATGTCGGTCGGCCTCCATTGCCGGATCGTCGGCCGCCCGGGCCGCGCGAAGGCGCTCGACGGGTTCCTCGCCTACGTGCGTGAGCACGACGACGTCTGGGTCACGACGCGCGCCGAGATCGCCCGGCACTGGCACGAGCATCACCCGCCGCCGGGCTAGGTCGATGCCGATCGTGCCCGTCGAGTTCCGCAAGCGGACGGCCGGCGAGCGGGCTGCGCTCGACCTGCTCGTCGACGCGAACCGCAAACACGCGGACGTGATACGGGACGCGCTCGGCGATCCGGTCGTCGTGGCCGAGTGCACCTGCGGCCAGGGCTGCTTCACCGTCAGGCTCGACCCTGCTCGAACACCCGCGACGTGGCCGCACACGTTCCTGTCCGGGATCGGAGAGCTGCGAACGGCGCCGCTGCCGGGACATCTCGAAGTAGAGGACGACATCTTGGTTCACGCGTATCTGCACCTCGCGAGAGCTTCCGCCGAGGTCGAGTTCTGGTGGCTCGACGGAAGCGAGCCCGACTCGCGCCCGCTTCCGCCGCGAGACGGCTGGTCGATGTTCTGGGACGAGGGGTTCGACCTGAAATAGCGCTACTGCGGCGGAGTCGGCTCCAGTTCGCTCTCGTCGACGAGCACGTGGCCGTCGAACGAGACGAGTGTCCCGAAGTGCTTCAGATCGGGCGGGCTCGTGTAGCGAGGCAGTGCGACCAGCCGGCCCTGGTCGTCCCAGCGCGCGCCTGCCGCGCAGACGAGCTGATCCTTCGCCGCGTCGAATCGGACCATGCACGGCTTCCCGCCCACGTGTAGGCCCGGGAGCACGACGATCGCGTGGAACCCTGATCGGTCGTGGATCAGCTCGAAGGGTGAGCGAACGCTCGAGGACGACTGCGGATTCAGGTGCGTCGCCGAGCCGGTCGGATACGCCGACGTGCGGCCGAGGACGACGTACTGTCCTACCTGTGCTCCCCTGCCGAGCGGCCGGAACGCCAGCGAGGAGACCATCCGGCGCAGGGCTGCCAGGTCGTGCCAGCTCGCCTTCGCGCCGGTGACGAATATGGCTTCGTACTGCCCGCCCAGGGCCTGGAAGTCGACCGAGCCCGTCTGGGGCGACGTCGCGTCCACGTCGATCGAGCGGTTGAGCGAGAGCGGCAGGCGCGAGTCGCGCGCGGCCGGCTCGACGGGACCGAAGCCGCCCAGCGACGCGGTTACCTGGAAGAGCACTCCGTCCGGAGGCACGCGCGTGCCGGCACCGGGATCGCCGCCGGTGTCGAACGGCGTCGTCACCGGAGAGAAGTTCGCGAACGACGCGCCCTCGGTGCTGCCGTGAAAGCCCGGGTCGATCAGGTACGCGGCGCCGTGGAACGATCGCGGGTAGGTCACCGACCAGCCTGCCGAGTCGACGTAGCGCACCAGACCCGACCCGGCAGGCCGCGAGTTGAGCGCGTACAGGTCCTCGAGCCCTCCAACCCCGTACGTCGCCATGCGCGGGTCCGCCATGCACGTGTCGCCGTCGTTGCGGGCAACCACCTTCTTCAGGGCTGCGCGAGCCTTCGCGCTCGTCGGGCCCTTCGTCCCGCAGAGAGGAAGTCCCGACTCCAGCAGCTCCGACTGAAGGGACGGCACGACGCCGTGCGCCACCGCCTGGGCGAACGTGTACGTGTGCTGCGTGTCGACGACGTGAACGGGGCGCTTGCTCTCGGTCTGCGCCCACGGATCGTGGGACGACGAGCTGCTCAGCTCGAGCGCGAGCAGCGCCGCCAGGAGCAGCAGCGCCGCCGTTCCGAGGACGATCCCGACTCGTCGGCGGGTCAACTGTCCCATTATCCTCAAGCTACCCTGGCCCGGTGAGAAAAGGACGGAATACGATCGGACTGGCGCTGGCGATCCTGGCAGCCGGCGCCGTATTCGGTGTGACCGGTGCGTCGGGACGAGCGACGGCGGACGACACGATCTCGATCTCGCCTTCGGTCGAGTCCGCGTGGGAGGGCGACAGCGTCACCTTCACCGCGACGATCACGAACGGCGACGAGCCGAGCGTGGCGAACGTGCCGGTCCGTTTCGAGATCTACGGGACGGACGAGTCCACGGAGAGCGCCTGGGTGAACACGGACAGCTCCGGCACCGCCACGTACACCTTTACGCCGACCAACGACGAGGACATCGGGGTGTACTTCTTCGACCCGTCGGACGGCAAGAACGTCTCGTCGGATCGTGCACACATCTACGACCAGACCTGGACGGATACGGAGTTCACGTCCGCGACCGTCTCGCCTTCGTCGATTCCGGCGGGAGGCGACTCCGGTGCGACCTTCTCGTACACCGCGGACAACCTCGGGCCGCCGCTCCTGACCTCGGGAACGCTCTTCTTCCATATCCCCGACGGCCTCGCCATCGGGCCTATCCACGACCAGTGGGGTCAGTGCACGACCATCGAGCACCCTCTCGACGAGTACGAGCACGAGTGCGACATCGGGCTGCTGGAGATCGGTTCGCCCCCGCGCACCATCGACTTCATCGTGGGTGGAAAGACCGCCGGGACCTACACGGTCGACGCAATGCTCCAGAGCAGCATCAGGGACCGGTATCCGGCGAACAACACCTCGTCGCTTCCGCTCACGGTCACCGCCGGCGGTTCACCTCCGCCGCCTCCACCGCCATCCCCGCCGCCTCCTTCGCCGCCGCCGCTTCCTCCGCCACCACCACCGCCTCCTCCTGCGGCTCCGCCTCCCCCGTCCCCTCCGCCCGCGCCGCCGCCGAGCCGCCCGAAGCTGACCGCGTCGAAGCCGATGATCGGGAGAGCGGCGGCCGGGAAGCACGAGACGGTCTCCGTGGTCGTGCGTGACGCGTCCACGGGGAAGCCGGCCAGGGGCACCGCCGTCTGCGCTGCGAGGATCGGGCGCTCTCCGCTGCGGCCGCTCCTGCACTCGGTCTCGACCGCAGGGAAGGTCACCTGCACCTGGGCCCTCCCGGCGACGTCGAAGGGCAAGCTCCTCACCGGCTCGGTCGGCGAGGCGTATCGCGGAACGCGGGTCGTCAAGCCGTTCCGAGTCCGAATCGGCTAGACGATTGAATGCGTGAAGGTGGTGCTATCGGGTTCATGTCGAGGATCAGTGCGCTCCGCATCAAGATGACCTCGCGTCGGCCACGAAACAAACGTCGTCCGCTCGATCCCGAGCCCATGCGCTCAGGCGTGGAGTTTCAGATCAAGCTCTCGTCGCCGAGCGCCTGGCGGAAGAACGCGGTCACGATGCGCACGGCGTCCGCCGGGCACTCGAGCAGGTCGGCGTGGCCGATGTCCGGGAACTCGTGTGTCGTGATCTTCGGGTTCATCTCCGCCATCTGCCGGGCGCCGAGCCCGGACGGCGCCAGCTCGGGCGGGCAGAGGATGTCGTATGTCCCGTTCGTCATCAGCAGGGGCCGGTCGATCTTCGGCACGAGCTCGGTCAGGTCCATGTTCTCCATGGCGAGGTTGGCCTGGCGCACGGTGTACGGGTCGTTCCAGCCGATCACCGTCCGAACGAGCTGGAACGTGTCCTTGCCCTCCTCGCTCTCGAGGAACCTCGCGCCGACCGCCTGCGTCGTCACGTGGTCGGAGAAGTCGTCCCACGGCATCGTCTCGGCCATCCGCCGCCACACGCGGAAGAGCGTCCGGCGGTAGACGTCCGGCTTCGCGAAGGCGACGTCGGCGCAGGCGGCGATCGTCCGCTCCGGGTAGAGCGCCGTGAACGCGATCGCGATCATCCCGCCCATCGACGTGCCGTGGACGAGCACGCGGTCGAGCCCGACCGCGTCGAGCAGCGCCGCTCCGTCGTGCGCCCAGCCCTCGATCGTGAACTCCTCGTGCGGGTGGTCGGACGCGCCATAGCCGCGTGCGTCGAACGCGAGCAGCCGAAAGCCCGCCTCCCGGAAGCCGTCGTTGACCGCGCCGAAGTTGTGCCGCCCGAACAGCCCCCCGCCGAACTGGATCACGACCGGCCCGTCCTCGGGCCCCGTCAGCTCGTAGTAGATCCGTGTCTCGTCTGCGAGCCGCGCGTAGGGCATGCTACGGAGCCGTGATCAGTCCCACGAACGGCCGACGCGGTCCCAGGCGACGTCGCTCGGCAGCCACTCGGTGTTGATCGTCGACCACAGCCGCTCCACCTTGGCCGAGCCGCACTTCGGGCACGGCGGTGTCGGCTTGTCCGACGTGGACAGGTACTCCTCGTACTTCTCGTCGCAGGCCCCGCAGCGGTACTCGTAGATCGGCATCGTGACCGAGTCTAACCCCCAGGCGAACGCCCCGTCGATCGACTTCCTCCGCGAAGTCGCTGCTCAGCAAGGGGTTTCGCCGACGGACGACGACCTCACGGCGGTCCTCGGCTTCCTCGAGGTCGTCCTGCCGCGGCTCGCCGAGCTCGAAGCGCGGATCCCACCGGGGACACCGGCGTGACCGTCGCCGCGCTGGCCCAGCAGATTCGCGACGGCGAGCTGAGCCCGCGCGAGGCCGTCGCGTCGTACCTGGAGCGGATCGAGGAGCTCGATCCGGCGCTGAACGCGTACATCTCGGTGCGCGCCGAGGAGGCGCTGGCCGAGGCCGACTCGGCGCCCGACGGGCCGCTGCACGGGGTTCCGGTCGCGGTGAAGGACGTGATCGACGTCGCCGGTGTTCCGACCACTGCAGGCTCGAAGATCCTTGCCCACAACGTGGCAGCACACGACGCGGTCTGCGTCCAACGGCTCCGCGCAGCGGGCGCGATCGTCCTCGGCAAGCTGAACACGCACGAGTTCGCCTTCGGCGCCTCGACGACGAGCCCCCATTTCGGCCCCGCGCACAACCCGTGGGCGCTCGACCGCATCTGCGGCGGCTCGAGCGGCGGCAGTGGCGCGGCGGCCGCCGCCGACCTCGCCGCCGGCACGCTGGGCACGGACACCGCGGGTTCGATCCGCATCCCGTCCTGCTTCTGCGGCGTCACCGGGCTCCGGCCGACCACCGGCCTCGTGCCGACCGAAGGCGTCGTGCCCGTCTCGTGGGCGCTCGACACGGTCGGCCCGATCGCCCACACCGCCGAGGACTGCGCCTTGCTGCTTTCGGCGATCGCCGCGCAGCCGGTCGATCTCGGCGACGGCGTCGGTGGCCTTCGCATCGGCGTCGTCGAGGAGCTGTTCGCGCGTGCCGAGCCGGCAGTTGCGGCGCAGACACGCACGGCCGTGGAGGCGCTGGGCGGAACCGCCGAGCCGGTCGAGATCCCGCTGCTCGAGGAGACCGGGACGATCAACCAGCTGCTGATGCTGACCGAGGCGGCGGAAATCCACCTCCCCTGGCTGCGGACGAGGCTCGCGGACTACGGGCCTGATGTTCGAGCGCGCGCACTCGCGGGTCTTCTCCTGCCCGGCACGGCGCACGTGACCGGGCTGCGAGCCCGGCGGTGGTATCTCGACGAGCTCAAGGGCGTGTTCGAGCGCTTCGACCTGCTCGTCGCGCCGGAGATGCCGATCGTGCCGCCGAAGATCGGCGCGGACGAGGTCGAGCTGCAGGGCGTCCGCATGCCGTACCGGCTGTCGCTGATCCCGTTCAACTCGCCCTGGAGCCTCGCGGGGCTGCCGGTGGCAAGCGTTCCGGCCGGGTTCGTCGACGGACTCCCGGTCGGGCTTGCGCTGATCGGCCGGTGGAACGAGGACGCGACCGTTCTCAGCGCGGCGCACACGTTCCAGCGCGTCACGGACTGGCACGAGCACCGGCCGCCCGTGAGCAAAATCCGAACTGCTTCGCAGTCCGTATGAAGGTACATCGTGTCCCGAGTCGCTATCCTCTGCCAATCGTGACGGGACGGCGCCTCGCGGTCGCGTTCCTCGCGGCTCTCCTTGCCGCCTCGGTCTGGGCGGGCACGGGCAGCTCCTCGGCGCCGATCATGCGCGTGGCGCTGATCGTGGTCAACGGCAAGGGCAAGGTCACGAGCACGCCGAAGGGGATCTCCTGCCCGCCAAAGTGCCGCGGCCAGTTCCCGAAGGACGGCCTCGTCCACCTGACCGCGCACGCCGCGCCGGGCTGGCGCACCGTCAGCTTCGCGGGCTACTGCAAGAGCAAGACGAGCAAGTGCTCGTTCAACCTGACGACGGCGCACGACTGCTCCTCGAAGGTCTGCGCGGTCGGCGCGTTCGGCGTCCAGGTCTTCTTCGTCAAGCAGACCTAGCCAGCCAGCTAGCCTTCTTTCGACGTTTCGCAGGCTCCCGCCACGGCAATCGGCAGGCGAGGAGGTACTACATGCGAAAGGCACTCGTTCTCGGAGTCGCGGCAGTTCTTGCCGCTCTCGCCCTCGCCACGGCCACTCTGGCGATGGGGTCGGCCACGACTGTCAAGATCGGCACCCGGAAGATCCCGAAGCTCGGCACCGTGCTCGTGAACGGCAAGGGGCTGACGCTCTACATGTTCGTCCCGGACAAGCAGAAGAAGGTCACGTGCGTGACGATCTGTGCAACCGTCTGGCCGCCCGTCAAGCTGAAGGCGGGTCAGAAGGCCGTCGCGACCGGATCGGCGAAGCAGAAGCTGATCGGCAGCGACAAGAATCCGCCCGGCGGCAAGGTCGTGACGTACAACAAGTGGCCGCTCTACACCTACGTCGTCGACACGAAGCCCGGCCAGGCGAAGGGTCAGGCGCTGAACCTGAACGGCGGGCTCTGGTACGTGCTCTCGCCGGCCGGGAAGGTGATCAAGACGAAGCCCTGAGCCGCGCCAGGAACGCGAGCAGCTTGGGCCACGAGTCCTCGCGGGCGTGCGCGTCGCCCGCGATCGTGCCGCCGAGAGGCACCGGGACGCCGAAGTGGAGAAGGGTGTCTCCGTCGGAGACGTTCGGGATGCCGAAGCCGATCGCGTGACCGGCGTTCGGATACGTCAGAGCGGTGAAGTCGTGGCGGTGATGCGCTCGCAGCCTGGCCGCCATGTTCTCGACGTCGGAGGCGGAAAGGCCTAGCGAGTCGTTCCAGGCACCGACGAGGAACAGCGGCCCATTGACCCTCTCGACCGGAATCTGTGAGCCGATGGGGATCGCCTTTCCGTGAACCGTCCAGGCCGGGTAGTTCCCATGCGGACCGGTGCCGACCACGTTGTCACCTACGTAGCCGACGACGCCGTGGACGAGCGACGGGTAGTTCGTACCGAGGAGAAGGGAGGCTTCCACGCCGCGCGAGACACCCCATGTGACGAGTCGCTGCGGGTCCACGCCCGGTTGCTTCGCGAGCCATACGAGCGCACGACGGAAGTACTCCAGCGGGATGCGTTCGAGTTGGGCCGGTAGGCCCTTAGCGCCGAAGTAGGCGAGGTCGAGCTCGGGGTAGCCGTGTGAGGCGAGCAACACGCCTTGGTAGCAGGGGAGGCCTCCTTCCGAGCCGCCGAAGAAAAGGACAGCCGGCATCCGGTGCTTGGTTGACGGCGGCGCCCAGTAACAGCCGACGAAGCCGTCGTGCGCGACCGTGGTCCGGTGGAGCGTCACGCCCGGAAGGCGCCACCGGCGGGTGATCGTCGTCTTGGCACCGTCGTCCTTGACAGTTGCGGTCGAGACGAATGGAAGGCGTTGTGCCTGCTGGTCGCGCGGCGTCTTCGTCCCGACCTCGTGCATCGACCAGAAGAGGCCCATCGGATCGATGCCGCGATAGGAACCGGCGAGCGCGGGCGAGTGTGCGAGTGCCACGTGGCCGTTCGCGTCCGCGCGGAACGTCGCGCTCGACACCCAGCGGTGACCATATCCATCGGTTGTCGTGGCGCTTACCGTTGTCTGCTGACCCGGTCGTAGTCCCGAGACGACGATCGAGACCCTCCGGTCGATCAGCGCGTCCGACGGCGTGACCCGCACGACGGTTCGGCTCGTGCCGGTCGAGCCCATCGAGACCGAGGCGCCGATGAGGGCGAGCACGGCGAAGGGGAGGACGATTTGGCCGCGCACGTCAGATCACGGCTGCGATGACGATCATCACCGCGCCCGTGAGCAGGAAGATCGGCGTCGCGTTGACCGCCGTGCCGTCCGGTGAGACGCGGGTTCCAGCCCTGACGCCGGGGATCCGGCCCATGCCGCCGATGAATCCCTGCGACGGCGACATACCGCCGACGCCGAGGGCGCCGAAGGCGAACGCGACGGCGCCGATCAGGAACAGGCCGAGGCGGAGGGAGTGCCCGTAGCTCCCGCCTTTCGCAAGCGCCCAGATCCCCGACAGGACGACAGCGACGGCCAGGCAGATCGCGAGTTGGAGAAAGAAGCTGACGACCGCCTTGCGAAACACGCGCAGCCAGTATGCCCTCGACTCCTGTCATGCCGAAGCCGGCGACTCCCTCGATCGAGTGATTCGGCGACCGGCGCGACGGGTTCCGCCGCGAGGCTGCGTCTTCCCGTGTAGCCCACGTGGGAGAGAAGGAGGGTTCGATGGGACACGGTGATCGTCGACTGCTACAGGATCTCGGCCGCTTCGGGCGGCTCGTCGGGCACGGCCCGACGGCGCGTGAGCGCGTGGAGAGCACGCTGGAAAGCTCGACGCTGCGCCTGCTCTTCGCCGTCGGCGTGCTGGAGCCCGCGCCGGCCGTCGCACCGGCGCCGCGCCGCGTCGCCTGAGCCATGGCCGAGCACGAGGTCGTCCCGCTTCCGGAGCGCCCCGACCCGGACGAGCACGCGGTTGAGGGGCCGCCGGCCGTCGTCCTGCGGTTCCCGTTCCGGAGAGAGCCGGAGGGCGAGCCGCCGGAGATTGACGGCGGCACGCCCCCCAGGCTCGCGATCTAGTCGCGATCGATCTGGATGCCCTTCGGCGTCAGGGCGTACCAGCCCGCGCCGAACGCCTTCGAGCCCTCACCCTTCGTCGTGCCCGGCTTCGTGTCGTCCGTGTAGCGGTAGAGCAGGTAGCCCTTGTACGTGACCTGCAGCTTTCCGTCCTTGCGCTTCGCGGTCCCGAGCAGCGACTTCTCGAGGCCGGGACCGGCGACGGGCTTGCCACTCGTCAGCAGCGGCGGCCAGACCGATGCGCAGGCGCCGTAACACGCGCTCTTGGCGCTCGCGCCGTGCGTGTCCCTCCGGAAGATGTACAGCGTCAGGCCCGCCGAGTTCGCGACCACCTTGCCGATCGGAGTCTTGTGAACCGTGAGCTTCGTTCCGCCTGCCGTCGCCGCGACTGCGGCGACCAGGGCGCAGCAGGCGAGGATCATCGTCGTCTTCAGTAGACGCATGGTGAGAAACCCCCTTGTCGTGCGTTTGCACCGGGGACTACGAGAGTCGGCCGATCGCGGTTTCGCGTTTTACGCACGGGTTGCGCCCTTCTCAGGCCCGTCTTAGGCGCGTCGTCTTGAGTACGAGGACAGATTCCCTCTTCTTTTCTGCTCTCCGACGAAAGGAACCACGAAGATGCAGCACAAGACCCGGAAGCTCGTCGCGACCGGCGCGGCGCTCGCGCTCGTCGCCGGCGGCGGCGCGGCCTTTGCAGCGAGCGGCTCATCCGCCGCGGCCAAGGGCGGGCGCGTCGTCGTCGTCGTCCAGGCCGTCACTAGCTACCTCGGCCTCACCGCACAGCAGCTCCGCGCCGACCTGAAGTCGGGCCAGACCCTGGCCCAGATCGCGACCGCGCAGCACAAGACGGTCAGCGGGCTCGAGCAGTCGATCAGCACCGCCGTGAAGGCTCGTCTCGACAAGGCCGTGACGGCCGCGAAACTCACCTCGACGCAGGAGCAGACGCTGCTGAACCGACTCCAGTCGCGGCTCGACACGCTCGTCAACACGCCGCATCCGCTTCGCTCCGCGCTCGGCGCGCGAGCAAAGGCGCTCAGGGCTCGCGGGATCGTCGCCGCCGTCGCTGGTTACCTCGGCGTCACGGCCCAGCAGCTGAAGACGGAGCTCACGGGCGGCAAGACGCTGGCGCAGGTCGCGACCGAGCACGGCAAGACGGTCGCCGGGCTCGAGCAGGCGATCACGTCGGCGGTCAAGGCGCGCCTCGACAAGGCGGCCGCCGCCGGTCTGATCACGTCCACGCGCGAGCAGACGATTCTCTCGCAGCTGAAGACGCACCTGGACGCGATCGTCAACCACAGCTTCACGCACTGACAAGCCGCGGTCGGGGGGACTCCGACCGGAACCGAGAGAAGGGGCGGTCCTGGGGGCCGCCTCTTCGCGTTTCCGCTGGCGTTCCTGTATGACGCTAGCTAAGCTAGCTTCATGTCGGCCGCAGTCGAGGTCTCGCCGCTGGTCGCCGAGGCGCGCGACCGCCAGCGCCGGCGGCGACTCGCGTTCGCCGCGGCTCTGCTGGGCGCCGTCGCGCTGGCGCTCGTCGCGAACGGCCGCGGGTCGGAGCCGTTCGGACGCGGCGCAGCCACTGCTCGCTTCCAAGACAGTCGAATCTCGTTCTCCTATCCGGCGGGCTGGCGGCTCCAGTTCGAGAACGCCCCGATGTCGATGGGAGTCGTGGTCCTGGCGGTGCTCAGCAACGAGAGTCTCGATGCCCTCTGCGGCGGCGACGGAACTCCCGGCTGCGGTCTGTCGCCGGTGCCGCTTCCTCGAGGCGGCGTCTACGTCTCGTGGATGCAGACCGGGCCGGTCGCACCCGGCCTCGCGGACACGTTCGGTATTCGGACGACCATCGCCGGCATGCCGGCGAAGCTGAAGGTCGACCCTCATGCGCTCGGCCCGAACGACTGCCCGGTCCCGTCGGGAACGAGTGGCGCGGTGGAGGTGCACTTCGCGAACCGGGTCGTGATGACGGCGTGCGCGAACACCTCCGACTTCCCCCGGTTCGAGGCGCAGGTGCTCGCCATGCTGCGCTCGACGAAGCTCCAGGTGCCGGCCGGCTGACCCCGCGCCCGAACTGACCCGGACTATGCTGCGCCCGTGACCGAGGCGCCGGGCGAGCTCGAGATCAGCTACTCGCCGGGGCTCGAGCACTGGCTCGACGAGCAGAAGGTGAGCCTGGCGTTCGCCGTTCCGCCCGCGAAGCTGTTCCTGATCGGGCTCCGTGACGACGGCCGGCTGTCGGCGTTCGAACGGACGTTCAACAAGTGCATGGGGCTGGCCCGGTCGGGCTCCGAGTCGATCTACCTCGGGACTCGCTACCAGCTCTGGCGGCTCGCGAACGTGCTGCCTGCCGGCATGCTCCACGAGGACGCCTACGACCGCCTGTACGTCCCGCAACGCGTCTGGACGACCGGATATCTCAACTGCCACGACGTCGCCGTGGACGACTCGGGCGGCATCGTCTTCGTCAACACCCGCTTCGGCTGCCTGGCGACGGTGAGCGACCGCTACAGCTTCGAGCCGCTGTGGTGGCCGCCGTTCCAGTCACGGCGGCGCCAGGGCGACTGCTGTCACCTGAACGGCGTCGTGCTCGCCGATGGACGACCTGCGTACGTGACGAGCGTGAGCCGCACGGGTGAGCTGGATTCGTGGCGGGAACAGCGGACCAGCGGCGGCGTGGTCACCGAGGTCGACAGCGGGGAGATCGTCTGCGACGGGCTGTCGATGCCCCACTCGCCGCGCCTCTACCGCGGAGATCTCTGGCTGACGAACTCCGGCACCGGCGAGCTCGGCCGCGTCGACCTCTCCGGCGGGCGCTTCGAACCGATGACGTTCGCGCCCGGATTCCTCCGCGGTCTCGCGTTCGTCGGCGACTACGCGGTCGTCGGCTCGTCGAAGTTCCGCGACGGAGGCCTCTACTCGGGGCTGCCGCTGGACGAGAAGCTCGCGAAGGCCGGCGGGGAACCCAAGCTCGGCGTCTTCATCGTCTCGCTGGAGAGCGGCGCGATCGTCGAATGGCTGCTCGTCGAAGGCCCGATGCACGAGCTGTTCGACGTCGTCCTGATGGAAGGCGTGCGCCGTCCGAGCGCGCTCGGGCTGATCACCGACGAGATCGAGCACCTGCTCTGGTACGACGCGAGCCGGCTCCAGTCGGCGGCCGCGTCATGAGCGACTTCGAACTCGTCAGGCTCGAGTTCGACGAGGTCGAGGCGTCGCCCGGCTTCGCGGAGTGGCTCGAGCGCGAGCAGCTGTGCATCGCGTTCTCGAAGGGCAACAGCCTCTGCTTCGCAGGGCGCGGCGAGGACGGGTCGCTCACCGTGGTCGACCGGCAGTTCGGCACGTGCCTGGCCCTGGCCGCCGTCGGCTCGACGACGCTGTTCCTGGCCACGCGCTACCAGATCTGGCGCCTCGAGAACGGCCTTCCCGCCGGGCAGCGAACCGAGGACGGGCACGACCACCTCTTTCTGCCGCAGACGGCGTGGACGACAGGGAAGCTCTTCGTCCGGGACCTGGCCGTGACGGACGATGAGAGCGTCGTCTTCGTCAACGGCCTCTTCTCGTGCCTGAGCATTCCCAGTTCGCGCCTGAGCTTCGAGGCGACCTGGGCTCCGCCGTTCGTCTCCGAGCTCGCACCGGAGGACCGCTGCGGGCTGAGCGGTCTCGCAATGGCCGCCGGGAAGCCGGCGTTCGTGACGAGCGGAAGCCGGAGCGACGAGCCTGCTGGCTGGCAGGCGGTGCAGCGAGATGGGGGCGTCGTCGTCGCGGTGGAGACCGGCGACGTGGTCGCGAGCGGTCTTTCGATGCCATTCTCGCCGGTGCTGCGCGACGGGCTGGTGTGGCTCTGCCTCGGCGGCTCCGGGGAGCTTGCGACCGTCGATCCGGCCGACGGAGCCGTCACGCGCGTGACGGAGTTGGCCGGATTCGCGCGCGGGCTGGCCCTCCACGGAGACTGCGCAGTCGTGGCGACGTCCCGGGCTGCGCGGAACGAGAGCTTCGCGAGCCTGCCGCTCGCGGATCGCCTCTCGGGCGCCGATGCCGAAGGCCGCACCGGGATCTACGTCGTCGAGCTCTCGTCCGGCCGCGTCGAGCACTCGCTCGAGTTCAAGGGAGGGTCGCGGGAGGTCCACGCACTGGCGCTTCTGCCCGGCGTGGGCTCTGCGGCGGCTGTCCCCTTTATGGGGGACGACGTGCAGGAGCTCGTGACCGTTCCGAGAATCGTTTGACGTGAGGCACGCTCTACGCGTAGGGTCGTTCGCGTGACTCCTGGACCGCGAACACGACCCGAAGCCTGGCTCCTCGTCGGGCGCCGTCCGAGCAAGGACGACGGGTCGCCGTTCGTCGAGACCTTTTCGGCTCTGCATGACGCAGGCATCGCGACGCTGACGGTCGACCTGCCGTCGGGCGGATCGGCAGCCGCAGAGTGCGTCCGAGCCGCAGCCGACGAGATTCGCCGCGAGATCGGGGACATTCCCGTCGCCTACCTCGGCCAGGGCAAGGCCGCGGCAGCCGGCTGGGTCGCGTCCCTGTCGGGCGATCTCGACGGCATGATCGCCTGGAACGGGCGGATCGGCTCGGCCTGGTCGAAGCTCGGTCAGGTGTCCGTGCCGTCGCTGCTCGTCGTCGACGAGAGCGAGTCGGGGATGCCGTGGAACCTCTTCGTGGCACGCGTCGCGAGCAGGCGGCTCGACCGAGCCGAACTCGATGTCGTCAGCAAGCCGCAGGACGAGATCGACCGGCTCGCCGCGTGGTACCGGGATCGCATCCTCTCACCGTCGCCGCTGGCGGCGCCCGCAGGAATCGAGCGCGGCCGGACGAAGCGAAGCGTCGCGAGGATCGGGGCCGCCGCGGCGATCGCGGTTCCGTGCATCGCCGCCGCCACCGTGCAGGCGGGAAGCGCAGGCGCTGCGCTGCCGGACTTCGGCGCGGGCCACACGCTCTCTGCTGCGCAGATCGCCGGTGACAACGCCGCGTTCGCGCCGACGGCTCCGCACACCCGCAAGCCCGAGAAGAACAAGCTCGGCTCGAGCGAGATCCGCGGCGACAACGTCGTGAACCCGTTCGCCACCGGCTCGCAACCGCTCATCGACAACGCGGGCGTCAAATACTTCATCAACACCGACATCACGTTCTCGACGAGCTCGAGTGCTAGCGGTGCGATGAGCGAGGCGTCGTACACCCACGCCGTGAGCGCGTCAACGCTCAACGGCGGCACCACCCAGTCGACGCTCAACGACGCCTACGACGGCTACAACACGATGTGCATCTCGGACAACAACACGGTTGCCACGTGCGAGACCGGGAATGCGAACTTCCAGATCTACAACAAGAACGGGCCGGCGACGACCGAGTGCCTGGGCAGCATCAGCGGCGTCAACCGCCAGGTCGACTTCCCGGTCCAGACAGTCGGAAATCTCCAGATGTCGCGGAAGGTGTTCGTGCCCGACAACGACGCCTTCGCGCGCTGGCTGGACGTCCTCAAGAACACTGGTGGGTCGCCGATCACGGAGACCCTCGTGATCGCGAACAACCTCGGCTCGGACTCGAACACGGTCATCACCGGCAGTTCGTCCGGGGATCAGGCCGCGCAGACGAGCGACACGTGGGTGTCCACGTTCCAGAACTACTCCGGCACGACCTCGAGCGACCCGCGGCTCGGTCATGTCTTGCAGGGCGCGGGCGCGTCGGTGCCCCTCGCCGGCGTCAACTTCGCGAACGGTGACGACAACCCGTACTGGGGCTACACGCTGACGCTGCAGCCCGGGCAGACCCGGATCCTCATGAACTTTGCGGCTGTCCAGCCGTCCAAGGCGGCGTCGATGAGCAAGTCGGCGTCTCTCGCTTCGCTCGCCGACACCCATGCGCTCGACTGCATGACCCCGACCGAGAAGGGTGAGATCGCGAACTTCCCGGTCACCGGAAACCTCGTCGTCACGAAGAAGCTGATCTCGAACTCCGCCGACCCGGCCAAGTTCAACCTCAAGATCGACGGCACCACGTACGCGGCCAATGTCGGCAACAACGGCACCACGGGCGCGGTCGCCGTCACCCAGGGGACCCACACCGTCTCCGAGACGGCCGGCACGAACGCGAACCTGGGCAACTACCAGGCGCGGATCTCCTGCTCCGACGGCTCGGCTGCCTACGCAACGAGCCTGAGCGGCATCCACGTCACGAACGGCAGTACGACCTACTGCACGATCACCAACACGCGCAGGCTGTTCAAGGCCGGCCCACTGGTGCCGAACGGCGTCCGTGGGCCACCGCACGGCCCGTAGCGCGAAACGCGCGACAGGATGAAGACACCGGTTCGCCGGCTGGCTCTGCCGACGCTTGCGCTCTGTGCGCTCCTCTTCGCCGGTGGGATCGCCGCCGCGACTACCTACACCGCCGGACCCGCAGTCGACGTCTCGCCGTCGACCGATCCCTTCGCCGCCTGCACCGCCGACCGGGCGGCTCAGCAGGAGACGTCTGACACCCTGTATCCGCTGACGGAACCGGAGCCTCGCGCGGCGATCAACCCGGCGAACCCTCGGAACATCCTCGCCGTCTACCAGGAGGATCGCTGGGCGGGCGGTGGCGGTCGCGGCCTCGGCTCGAGCGCCACCTTCGACGGTGGCGCGACGTGGACGCCGATGCCGGTTCCCGGCATCACGAAATGCTCCGGCGGCACCTTCGACCGTGCCTCCGATCCCTGGGTCAGCTTCGCCCCGAACGGGAAGCTGTACGGCGCCTGGCTCGTCTTCGACGCCTTCGACCAGCACAACGGCGTGCTCGTGTCGAGCTCGAGCAACGGCGGGCTCACCTGGAGCAAGCCGACGCCGATCGTCGTCGACAACACCGACGGCGACGACAAGCAGTCGATCACGGCCGACCCCTACAACTCGAACGTCGTCTACGTGGTCTGGGACCGCTTCGTGGCCGTGCAGGGCGGATCGGGTCACGACGCCCAGCCGCTTCGCGGGCCGGTCAACGTCCAGCAAACGTGGTTCTCGCGGACGACCAACGGCGGGGCGACGTGGTCGCCGGCGCGCTCCGTCTACGACCCCAGCTCGGAGAACTTCACGATCGGGAACATCGTCAACGTGCTTCCCAACCAGACACTCGTGGACGGGTTCGAGCAGGGGGAGACGCCCGGCGGCGATCTCACCGGGCTGAGCGTCAATGTGATCTTCTCCGGGAACCGCGGCGTGACGTGGTCGAAGCACGCGGTCACGGTCGCAACGCTCGATCCGAGCTTCCTCGGCCCGTTCGATCCCGACAACGGCAACCCGATCCGCAGCGGTGCGCTGCCCGACTTCGCCGTCGATGCAAGCTCTGGCGCGATGTACGCGGTCTGGGAGGACGACGTCCCGACTCCGGGTATCGACGCGATCCAGTTCTCGGAGTCGACGGACGGCGGCCAGACGTGGTCGAGCCCCGTGCAGATCGACAAGACGCCGACGAACATCCCGCTCGACGACCAGCAGGCGTTCACGCCGACCGTCAAGGTCGCCTCGGACGGGACGGTCGGCGTCACGTACTACGACCTCCGGAACAACACGCCGGCGCCGGGCCTTCCGACCGATCAGTGGTTCGTCGCCTGCCACGCGGCCTGCACGAGCCCGGCCTCGTGGACGGAGTCCCACGTCGCAGGCCCGAGCGATCTCGAGCAGGCGCCGTTCGCGGGCGGCTACTTCTTCGGCGACTACGAGGGACTGGTCACGGACGGGGCGGCGTTCGGCTCGGTCTTCGACCAGGCGACGACGACGCCGGGCAACCCGACGGACGTCTACTTCGCGAGGTTGACTCCGTAGCGACGGACGTTCTGTGAACTGACGATTGGCGCCGCTACTGCTGGAGGAGGAGCGGCGGCTTCCAGTCCGGCTCGAAGTAGCTCACGAGCCAGCGTCCGCCGGGAGCGTCGCGCTCGCGACGCAAGGCGATGAAGAACTGGCGCGGCTGATCACCGGCGTAGACCGCGTGTCGCTTCGGGACGAGGAAGACGACGAACTCGACCTCCTCCCGCAGGTGGAAGACGGGGATGAAGGCCGTCGTCTTCGCGTTCTGGGCGTCGAACGGGACGACCGGGATGTTCCCTCTGTCCCACTCCCGGCGCGACATCCGTCCCTTCATGTCCGCGTGCACGTGGTCGTACGCCCAGTCCAGGTTCTTGCGGACGACGGCCGTGGACAGGAACTCACGGCCGATCGCGATCGCGACCGGGTCGACGGGCGCGACCGGATCCTTCTTCACCACCTGCGCCGGGACGCTCGAGATCGGCGTGTCGAGCGCGTTCTGCTTGCTCGGCAGCACGACGACCGCGAGCAGCGCTGCGATTCCGGCCGCGAGCAAGACGAGGCTGGCGAAGAAGAGTCGTCGTTGCCGCCGCGGCGAGTTCCGGAGACCTGCCAACACGTGACACAAAAGACTGGAGAAAGCGCAAAAAGTTAGTGCCCCCAAAGCGAAGACCCCCGGCTGGTCTGGGAAGGACGACCGGGGGTCTTCTTGCCTTCAAACAGGGCTATGTTCGCGCTAGCGACGAGGTGGTTCGTGGTCGCTACGCGATCTCAGAGTCGCACGACGGCGAGCCGCAGGGCATCAGTGGTTTTCCGCACCGCCGATCGGAGGAACAACGCATTCCGCGTAGCCCGCCGGCGGGCATCGTGCGCACATGCAGCTCCACGCACCGGCTCACGCGACGGATCCGGTACCTGCACGTTTCTGGGCCGCCGCGTATGCGGGCTTTGTCGTCGCCCTCGTCTTCGTGACCGTCGCCGCTCTCGCCTCCCGGAGCCAGGTCTTCGGGTCGTCGGAGGCCGCGGCCCGACCGGCCTCTCCGGCCGGGATCAGGCTCTTGCACGCCGGCGCCTACGAGCTGCAGGTTCGGGCGCTCCCGAAGCGCATCGGTCGGCAGACGACGATGACCGTCGAGCTGGTCCGGGACGGCCGCTCGGTCGACGGCGCCCGCGTTCGGGTCACGTTCGCGATGCCCGCGATGCCGGCGATGCGCGGGCTCTCGACACCGCTCCGGCCGACCGTGCCAGGTGTCTACGCGCACACGACGCCGATCCTGACCGTCGGCCGCTGGCGCGCGAGTTTGCAGGTCACGCCGCCGCACGGGAAGCGCTTCGAGGCAGGCTTCGCCTTCCGCGTCGCCGCGTGACCGCGCCTCTCCCTCGGCTACGCCTCGTGTTCGATCCCGTCGGGTAGCCCTCGACCGTGAGCCGGAGCTGCCCGCAGCTGCACGCAGCCTGTCGAGTGCTCACCGGCCGATCAGCTTCCAGGTTCCCTCGGAGATGACCTCGACGGAGCCGTCGACCACCTTGATCGCCGTGTCGTCGTCGATCACGTACGCCGGCACCGACAGCCCCGCGGCCCACGCTTCGATCTCTTCCAGGGGGCACGGGGGAAGGCCGTCCTTGCGATTGAGGTGCGGAAACACCGAGAAATCGACCAGACCCAGCGCGTCGTCGCTGGCGGTGAGCAGATCGCTGTCGTCGTATGTCGTTCCTCCGAAGTCGGGAGTCGCGACCATTGCTCCGCCGCTCGTGCCGACATAGACCGTGTCGGGCCGCAGGGACGGCAGGAGGTCGGCCAGCCCGGATTGCCGCATCCAGTAGCACAGATACATGGGACTGCCGCCCCAGACCAGCAGCGCATCGGTCTCCTGGACAGCAGGAACCCAATGCTCCTCTCTGATGCCGGGAAGCGCGGTCAGCTCCAGGACGCCCAGGGACTTCCAGCCGAGTCCGCACATCGGGGCGAGGGTCGCTCCGCTGATGAACCGGTAGACGTGTGCAGGCCCGCCGGGGAAGGGCTGCACCCCTGTGGGGATGCAGAGGGCGCTGGACTCGGCAATCGGCTTGCCCAGCAGGTCGACCAGCGCGTCGTGGATGCTCGCGTTGCTGATGCCGCTTGAAGTGAGAAGAAGCTTCATCCTGCCTCCTGGAGTTCTCGGCGCTGTCCGGATCCGTACGCGTTAGAGACCGGCAGATCAGCGAGAACTCATCGACCCCGCCGGACGCGGAGCACGACGGTCAGCATCGGCAGCGTGAACTCGCCGCTCGCCGCCTCCGGTCTGCTCGCGAGGTACGCGCGGATCCGGGCGAGCGTGGCCTCGCGTTGCCGTTCCGGCATGACCAGCATTCCCGCCTTCGTCCCCAGCGTCGCCACGAGGGAGTCGGCAGTCCGGCGCTGCCCGTGCTCGAACTCGGCCCGCTCCGGCGAGCCGAACCGAGCCACGGAGCCGAGGTCCGGGAAGTGCGCTTCGGCCGCGTCGGCGCGCCAGCTGCTGAACGTGTCCCGCGAGCCAATCGCCGCGCGTCCGCCGACCCGCTCGAGTCCTGCGACCCAGTCGACCCGGTCGTCGAAGACGTTCCACAGGCCGGCCAGAGTCCCGCCGGGTACGAGAACCCTTGCGAGCTCGGGTCCCGCGACGTCCAGGTCGAACCAGTGCATGGCATTGCCGGCCACCACCGCGTCGACGGACCCATCCGGCAGCGGCACCGACTCGGCACTGCCCGGCGAGGCGCGGACGGCCGGCACGGCTCGGCGCAGCTCGGCCAGCATCGCCGGGTCGGGCTCGACCGCGACGACCTCGGCGCCGAGCGCGACCAGCGTGGCGGTCAGCTTGCCGGTTCCCGCGCCGAGGTCGAGCACCCGCGGGCCGGGCGCGCGTTCGAGCGCCCAGCGCACGGCGGCGTGCGCGTAGTCCGGGCGGTGCTCGGCGTAGGCAGTCGCCGCGGCGCCGAACGACGAGCTGAGAAGGAGGCGTTCGGCCTGTCCCACGGGGTCAGCCTACCCCTCTCTGTACCATCGCCACCCGTGCCGGAGAGCGTCGTCATCCGTCCGGAACGCGACGCGGATGGTCCCGCGATCGCAGCGGTGGTCCGCGCGGCATTTGCCGGTCAAGCCGACGACGTCGCCGAGTTCGTCGAGCGCATCCGGGTGTCGGAGCAGTTCGTTCCGGAGCTGGCGCTGGTCGCCGAGGACTCCTCCGGTGTGATCGCGCACATGATGCTGAGCTGGGTCGGCGTCGAAGGCGGATCCCGTACGAAGGTCCTCAATCTCACGCCGATGTCGGTTCGGCCCGACCGCCAGCGCATCGGTGTGGGGACACGGCTGATCCGGGACGCGCTCGGCCGCGCCGAAGAAGCGGGCGAGCCTGCCGTGATGGTCCAGGGCCATCCCGCGTACTACCCTCGCTTCGGCTTCGAGCGGGCGAGTGCGCTCGGATTCGTCGCTCCGTACCTGATGCTCGACGAGGCGTTCATGGTCAAGCGGCTCCCGGGATACCGCCCGGACCTCGCCGGTCGGATCGTCTATCCGTCCGCGTACGACGCTCTCGGCTCCTGACGGCCACTCAGGCGGCGTCAGCTCCGTTTGACGGGAAGAGAGTTAGGCCCTTGCGAAAATGCGCCACCCCCGCGTTATCGTCGGTTGGGGGATCGACGGCTTCCACCGCCTCGCCGCCGCACAGCAGCTGCGGTTCAGTCACATCCAGGTCAGGCGAGTCAGTCCCGAGCCCGGGCAGGACCTCCGGTCGTTCGCATTCCAGTTGAACGCGCAGCACGGCCGGCCGTTGACGCTCAGACCGGCGGCTGGAGGCAATGCGGCAGCTGCGCCAACAGCCCGAGCGTTCGTCCCGGTCGGTCGGCACGGCCTCTGGGCTGAACCATCAGACGGTCGAGCGGCTCCGCACTGCCTTGGCGGCATCTGGCGATATCCGCCAGACCGACACACGGGCAGGTGAAAGGGAGGGCGGCTACACCTACCGACCGCGCACCCGCCCGGCCGGGGAACTACCCGAGCAGAGCGGCGCCGACTGGCTGCAGGACAAGCTGGCAGGCGCACTCGGCGGCAGCGAGGTAGCGGCCTCGCCGCCGCGCCGTCTCCTACCTGCGACGGATCGCGATCTCGCTGGAGGAGCAGTTCAAGCTGGCGCAGCCGGGCGCCGAGCAGCTCGCCGCCGCCGCCCGCGAACAACTCTCCCCAGACGAGGCGGCCGAGCTGGCCGCCCGGATCGGTACCGGCGCCAGCAACCTGCTCGCGGTCGCCCGGTTACTCGGCTACCGCGGGGAGGAGCAGTAATGGCCCGCCGGGTGCGGATCAGCGGGCCGCGCGACCTGGCCAAGCTGCCTACGAGGTCGCGGGAGGCGTTCGCGAACGCCGCCGAGGTCGTCAGCGAAGCCCGGCGACATGCCGCAACTTCGGCACGTTCCCGTTGTATCGGTTCGCGCGACACTGCGATAGACCTCGCACGGGTGTTGCCGGTTTGGGGCCGGCTGAGGCTAATGGCGACCGTGCGCACGTCCGATCATCACTGTGGTGACACGACGCGATCCTGAACGGCTCCGACGGCTCGAAAGCGGCCTGTCCAGGACGATTACCTTGTCGACCCTTGGCGGTGTCCTGATGCTGTCGGCTGGGGTAGTGAACCTGGCTACTGGCGACTGGCTCAAGCTCGGGACTCCACTCAAGGAGCTGCTCGTGGTGATGGGCTTCGCATTTCTCGTCGAATCGTTCCGGCAGAGGTGGATGCGGCAGCTTGTCCGGCAGGATCGCTACTGGACTCCGTCGTTGCCGCTCAGCCTCTACGCGCTTGTCGAGGGAGTGGGATTTGGGGCTTGCGTCGCGTATTTCCTCGGCGGCCCATTGGGGATCGCCGCGGGCGTCCTCTGGCTGTGCTTTTCTGCTCCACCGCTGGTAGGGCATCTCGTGTGGCGCGCGGAGGGTCGACCATGGTGAAGCGGGGTTCGGGGAGGTGGGAGGACGCGGCCAAGCACCCGCGCAGGACGACGGCCTACATGTTCGTGGGCGGCCTCGTCGCCGGAGCCGTGATCGGCTACTGGCGCTTCGATCAGAGCATCGGCTACACGATTCTCTTGGGGGTCGGATGCGGACTGATCTTCGCTCGAATGTCGTGGCGCTACAGCCACAATCCCGACCTCGTCCGACGCGACGCCGAGCGGCGACGGACGCGGCGGTTCGGAAGCGACGTCGTCTGGATGGGCATCGGCGCGGCGTTCCTCCTCTTCGGTGCCGTTGATCGGAACGCCCAGCTCGTTCTTGCAGGCCTGCCGCTGATGGCCCTGGAGGCAGCGCTGCATCTTCTGCGCCGCCTGCCACCGAAGGAGTAGCAGGCCCTGCGGGTCGCGTTGCGCGCGCGGTAGACCGGACGGAATCTCCCCCTACCTTGGCCACCCGGGTCGCGTCCTGGGCAGTGGGAGCGGCGAGGTGTCGGTCTACTTGAACTTGCCGAGAGCGCGGGTGGCTGCGTTGTTCCCGCACATCGATGGGCCGCGTTTGACTCTGATCGCGTTTCCGCTGCGATCCGCCCACCAGATGTGAGAGCAAGCGCTTGACCCTCCCGAGAAGAAGATGAAGCAGGCGGCGGTGTGGGCGCGGGCGAAGCGATACCCGCGAACGCAGAGGGCATCGACGACACGGTGCTTCGTCAGCTTTTCTGTCTGAATCTTGACCGCCTGGTTGAACGTTGGAGACGTGGACCGGACACCTGGCGGGACGCCGGGAGTAGGTGCGGCCGTGATCGGTGCGTAGGTGAGCGGCGTGACGCTGGACGATCCTCGGGACACGAGCGCGAGAACCGCGCCGAGAGCTAACGCACCGGCAACCGCAACCACCCATGCACGCCTGCTTCTCACCTCTTCTCAAGGTAGTCGGCATCGAGGGTTGCTCGCATGAGACCGGAGTCGGGCGAGCAGTCCCGAAAGGCGACACGACCGACCGGGCGAATGTCCTCTTCCTCAAGCGCCAGACTCAAAGCACCCGAGCGAAGGACGCGTCCGGGAATGTCACGGTCGAGGACGCCTGCCCACCTATCCCCGGCCCCGTTTGACGGGATAAGAGACAGAGGGTTCGGAAGCGGCACCCCTCCGCGCGTTGTATACGGCCCCGGCGCGAAAGTGGTCAAACGGCTACGGGGATAGGTGGGCACGCGCCGCCTACCGTGACAATCCCGGACAAGCTCACCTCTCCGTGCTTGAGTTGAGTTCGGCGGTCGAGGAAGAGGACCCTAGGCGAGTCGCTCACCCCCGACACCCGCGAATACGTCCTCAACTCCGGCCTCGACCCAACCGGCACCCACAGCGACGACGGCGACTGCGTCATCCTCACGGCTACGCCCCCAGCGGCTACGCCGAACGGTCATCCAAGCTCAGCGACCAGCTCAAGTACGCCGACCTCCCGGCGTAGGAACGACCCGTTACTTCCCCGACTTCGGTGTCATGCGAGCAACCCTCGATGCCGACTACCTTGAGACCAGGTGAGAAGCAGGCGTGCATGGGTGGTTGCGGTTGCCGGCGCGGTAGCGCTCGGCGTGGTTCTCGCGCTCGTGTCCCGAGGATCGCCCAGCGCCACGCCGCTCACCTACGCACCGATCACAGCCGCACCTACTCCCGGTGTCCCGCCAGGTGTCCGGTCCACGTCTCCAACGTTCAACCAGGCGGTCAAGATTCAGACAGAAAAGCTGACGAAGCACCGTGTCGTCGATGCCCTCTGCGTTCGCGGGTATCGCTTCGCCCGCGCCCACACCGCCGCCTGCTTCATCTTCTTCTCGGCAGGGTCAAGCGCTTGCGCCTACATCTGGTGGGCGGATCGCAGGGGAAACGCGATCAGAATCACACGCGGCCCATCGATGTGCGGGGACAACGCGGCCACCCGCGTTCTCGGCAAGTTCAAGTAGCCCGACACCTGGCCGCTCTCACTGCCCCTCGACCGTGACATACCCGGACTCGCTGCGACGTCTTGTGCATGCGTGACCTCTAGTCGGTTAACACTCTGAGCGGAGTAGGCGTACGGCGCGGTTGTAGCGGGCTGTTAACGCTGGGTCGTCTGCGGCGTTGTACGAGGCGAGGATGAGGTTGCAGATGCGGGTGGTGGTGAGTTTGGCGAGGTCGAAGTGAGGAGGCAGCACATGCACGTGCTGCTTCCGGAGTTGGGCGATGGTCGACCGTATCGTCGAAGGGCTGTAGCCCCGGTCGTAGTCCTTCTTTGCGATGGCGGCTGATGGTGCTCGGGCGACGACGAGCGGGCCGAGCGTCAGGTAGGGGTTGCCGTTGACCTGCACGTAGATCACGTCCTCGTCGGCCGCGTTCCGGGCTGCATCCTGTTTGGGATGTGGACGGCCAAGGCGGCGGTCTAGCTGCTCGTACGCCTTCTTGCTCGAGAACACCGCGAGGTTGCGGAAACCAACATGCCGTAACGCCGTCACGACCGATGGTGTGGAGATGACCCTCTCGCCGCCGCCGCACCCGGCCAGGGCGCTCGCAGCCGCGAGCACAGCCACCGCTAACAGCAGCGCTCTCGTCAGGCGGATGCACTGGCGCTCTATGGGGGAGCGCTGGTGACGGGAGTCGCGGCTGTAGCCGGTCATGCGGTCCGCAAACAGCCGAGGATGAGCGAGCGGGCCTTTTTCGGGACGTCGGCTACCGCGTCGACCAGTGCGTTCCGCAGGACGAAGTCTCCGCGGCCCTTGGATCGGTTCGCTATGGCAAGCGACTTGGCCGCCGCCCTGGCGTCGTCGTAGATTTGGACGTCCGCGAAGTGGTGCGCGCCTGGTGTGGCCACGAAGAACGAGATCAACCAGAACGGCTCTCGGCTGACATTCCCTCCCCACGACATGCTCGTCATGCGAGCCGGTCTCCCCGGCATGAGGAAAGTGCCCGACCTCGACTCACGTACCGTCTTGATGATCGCCGACGGTGGGCGGTACTCGGGCAACCTCGTGAGACACGTGTACGTAGCCTTCGCGTCGTACAGCTTCGTCCCGCTCCCGCCGCACGCCGACATCAACAGGGCGAGCACCGACACCAGGGCGGCGAAGACGAGCAGCTTGACTGTCATCAGGCCGTGCGTAGACAGCTGAGGATGAGCGAGCGAGCCGATGCTTTAGGGCCATCGAGACTGTCCCAGACGATGTAGGCGTTCCGTTCGACGCGATGCTCCTTCCGGGCTTCCGCCAGTAGTGCCGGGTCGGAGTTGCGAAGGGCGTAGCGATAGGTCGTTCGCGCCGACGCCGACTGGTCGAAGATGAAGACCCAGACGGGCCTGCCGAGTCTATAGTCGAGCCAGTCAACACCGAAGTTCCGGCTAGGGCCTACCTTCGATCCCTTGAAGGGGAAATCGCCTCTGTTCCGGAAGCCCGAGGGGGCTGGGCCAAGCAACTGGAACGCCAAGGGCGGAGGCCGATGAACACCCGGCTTGGTTGGGTCCCAGTCCAGGGGGCGGTACTCGGGCCGATGCTTCAAGCAGTTGTACGTCGCCTTCGCGCTGAAGAGACGGACGCTCGTGCCGGTGCTCGCGGATGATGCTACTGCCGCGACCAGGAACGCCAGTAGAAGCGCTGAGACAGCCCGCCCCTTCACACTTCTACTATCGGCCGAGTCTCGACTCCACTCGACCCCCTCAGCGGCACAGGACAGCCCACGCCAAGGAACATTCCTGAATACTGGCCCAGGTCACCGCGTTGTCGCCTGGACCCGTCGCGATCTGGTGGAAGGACGACATGGGGGCTCGGGCCTCGGCTATACAACTCGCTGGAAGTGATCGAAGTTCCTCTGCGTTGGCGCGTGCGCCGCCGTGTTGTCTCTTGGCTAGGGCTGCGCAACCGATGCCGTCACTGCGGCGCGGGCGGGTACGTCGAGTACGAGAGGTGTTCTTGTTGTGGGTGGCGGCACCTCGGTCACGTGACCGCCAAGCCTGTTCGTTTTAGGCAGATCGACTACCCGCACATGCTCTTCCTGACGATCAGCCGCCGCGTCGAAGACGATGACCTCACGAAGTTGCTCTCTGACTGCCCTGGTATCGAACGCCTGGTAACCCATTCGCTTGTCTCGACGCCACGGTGGTTCCCGGTGCAGTGGTCGTTCGTGTTGTTGACGGGCGAGCATGACTTCGAAGAGATGCCGCCGAGGCTGGACGAAATCGCCGAGCCACTTACGACCGCGGTCGAGCGGCTCCTGAGACTTCATCCGCGTCGTATCTGCGCTTCAACCGAGCGGCGCACCACCCTCCGCCCGCAAGGCGAGAAGCGTCGTGTCTCGGCGTCCGCGTTACTCTCCTTGATCCGGGACACGGCTCTCGAACCACACACTCGCTACATCGCCGACGCCCGACGGGTCTGACGACCTCGCGCCTCGCGTCGCACTTTGCCTGGAAGCGCGACACCGCGGTCGTCGAGGGACATTCCTGAACTCACTGGCCCAGGCAGGGGTCGAGTAACTTCGCCGCGGCCGCCGATGCACCAGCCGGGGCCACGGCAGCCATACTGGGGAATCGATGCTCGCTTCACTCCGGAGAGCTTGGCGACGCGTAGTCGGTCGACCGCCTAAGCGGCCAGCTCCGAACGCGCCGTCGATGAATAACGATCCGTTCTGGCAGCGGCCGAACTGTGCTCCGTCATACGACGAGGGCCGACCCAAGCACTGAGCCGAGACGGGTCGCGCTCAAGGGACATCCCTGAACAAGTGGGCCACGCGCCTTGAGTTCAGGCTGGGGTCAGCCGAACCGTGAGGGCAGGCGGTGATCCTTTCCACTGGATGTTGCCGTCGGCTTTGCACGCGCTGAGCGCAGCCGTGTCCTGGTTGCCCTTCCGTGTCGGCAGGTCGTCGAGCGTGAGTGTGAATCGCGTCGTTGAGGTGAGATTGCAGCTGAAGAGTGCGACCCATGGCTGGAGCTTCAACTGGGCTGTCTGGGCGAGGCCGCCTTTGACCCTCTTTGTTGTGTAGGTGCCCCCGACGACGTCGGCTTGGAGGAAAACATGGGAGCCGGGCGATGTGCTGACAGTCGCGAGTGTGATGCTTCCTTGCGGGTTCGTGACTCGCCAGGTCTGCGTGCCGTCGCGGTTCAGGTGGGGATGTGTCGCGAGAAACGATCCGCTTGTTCCTCCCGAGACCGTGAAGAAGTTGCCCCAGTTCCCCCCGCTGGGCTTGGCGTTGACGTGGAACAAGAACCGAACACGCTTCGGCGCTGCGGCTCGTTGGTTCGGCCAAGCGGCTCCAGGTAGTACAGCGGCAAGCGTCCCTGCGAGCAGGAGCCCAAGCGGCACGTAGCGTAGAGGCGATCTCACGCGGAGCCGAGAGAGGACTGGGCGGCAGGGCGCATCGCGAATTTCTTGTAGCGGAGGTAGTCGACCAGGGAGCTGCTTCCGGGCGCTCGGGAGTCGCAGACAAGGGGCGGGCAAGTGATCAGTACAGGAGCGTTGCGGTTCGCACGCTCGAACCCGACGCTCTGGATCGATACTGTCTTCGAAAGGGTCCGGTCGGCGACCGGAAATAGCCCGGCGGCGTTGAAGCCGCCCAACTGAGTCCGCGCATATTGGATCGTCCAGCGTCTGTTGAAGCGCAGTGACTTCGTCCAGGCTGGGTTGAGTTTCCTGAGAAGCTTGGTGCCGACGATGGTGGCGAAGCCCGCGAGGCGTTCGGGGCAGGTGCCGTAAATCCCGACCGCGTCGGTGGCGGCGACGAGGCTAGCCGTGCCGAGAACAGGCGCGAGCAAGCGGCAGGCAGCGGCGTAGTCGCCGGCCGCCAGTGCGGTGTCGAAGGTCGTGATCGTTTTATTGACATCGGCCACGATCGTGGCCTCGGAAGTGACGCCGCCGACGGCCGCGTGGTGGCCGACGAAGGGAACGGTTGGTCGTAGGCTGGCCGCCAAGAGCGCGACGGCGAGGACAGCGCAGGCTGTCCATGCGAACGTAAGTTGCCGGCGGCGTTGACGCTCCCAAGCCTCTTTCATTAGCGGGCAAGCGGCCGGTCGTTGACGTGGGCTGTACGCGGCGCCGTTCATAGTGCTACTATGCCTGGCTTTATGAGGGACGTCAAACGAGAACGCGCTGAGTCTGGGCTGCTGCTTCATGACAGGGTGGCGGCGGAGATTCGGCGCGCGATCGCGGAAGGGGAAGCCAAGCCGGGCGAGCGGCTGCCGCCGGCGCGTGACCTGGCCGCGGTGCTCGGTGTGAACCGAAACACGGTTCTCCGAGCTTTGCGGATGTTGCGTGATGAGGGCTTGCTGGAGTTCCGACGCGGCCGCGGTATTACCGTCGTCGGAACGCCGGAGCAGGGGGCGCTCGTCGCCCAGGCGAAAGAGACGCTCGCGCTTGCCCGCCGGCAGGGATACGGGCGGGATGAGCTGATCGAGCTGTTTCGAGGCCTTCCCTAGCCACAGACGGCCTGGCGATGGAGGCAGTCGTCCAGCCGCAGGGGTCGACGGCGCCCACTAGCCCTCGACGCGTCCGAGGTCCCTGGCGACTGACCTTGGCCCGGTTCCGCCGTGACCGCTTCTCGCTGGTCGCAGCGTGCCTGTTTGCCGGGATCGTCTTCGCGTCGTTTGCGGGTGGGCCGATCGCGAGCGCAGTCCTCGGGCACACGAGCGTCGACCAGTTCCCTTATTCGGCTGACGACAACGGCAAGCCCGTCGGTCCTTGGACTCACGTCCCGGACCTGAACAACCTGACCACCGACGCCGAGGGCGACACGTTGCCGGCTCCGAAAGGAACGCCTACGACGCTGTTCGCGCTCGGCGCCGACGGTCCGCTCGGCCGCGACGAGCTACTGAGGCTTCTGGACGGAGGGCGGACGTCGTTGGAGATCGGACTCGGTGGCGTCGTTTTCGCGCTCTTGATCGGGGTGCCGCTCGGCTGTCTGGCGGGTTACTTCGGCGGCTGGACCGATTCGACCGTGGCGAGGTTGACGGAGATTGTCATGGCGTTCCCACTGATTCTGTTCCTCGTCTTCGCCAGCGTCCGGCTCAGCAACACGTTGACACCGATCGGCTACGGCTCGGTTGCCCCCTCCGGCGTCTTCGCGGTCGCGCTACTGATCGGCCTGTTCACGTGGTTCTACCCGGCCCGGCTCGTCCGCGCGCGCATGCGAGTGCTTCGGGACTCGGAGTTCATCGACGCGGCGCGCATGGTCGGCGCCTCGAACCTGCGGATCATGCGCAAGCACGTCCTGCCGCACCTTGTGCCGGTGCTGCTCGTCTGGGCGGCGATCGCCTGCGCAGCGAACATCCTGCTTGAGGTCGGGATCAGCTTCATCGGTGTCGGCGTCCAAGCATCGACACCGACTTGGGGATCGCTGCTTTCGGTCACCTGGGGAACGATCTACCAGCCGCAGACCTACAACGCATTCACCTACACGCCCTGGCAAACGCTTTTGCCGACGCTCGCGATCCTGCTCGCCGTCGTCTCTTTGAACCAGGTCTCGGAGGGGTTCCGGCGGGCGCTGGAGCCCTGGTCGACGTGATCAAGAGCAAGGTCGCTTTCGTCGTCCGTCGCCTGGCCGCCGGCCTGTTCGCGGTCTGGGCGATGGTCACGATCACCTTCTTCATCTACTGGGCCATCCCCAGCGAACCCGCCAGGTTTATCTATCCGAGAGTCCAGCACCTCACCAATGAGGAAATCCAACACGCCCACCACCTGCTCGGCACCGACCGACCACTCCTGACGCAGTACGGCGACTACCTCTGGCACCTGCTCCACCTCGACTTCGGCAACTCCTGGGAGAACTCAAGCATCACCGCCGACCAGAAGCTGCTCGAAGCACCCATCAAACCGTTCCTGATGATCGAGACACGCGAAACGCTCTCAATCATCCTCGGCGGCGCCCTACTCGTGCTTCTGCTTGCGATCCCGCTCGGCGCCATCGCCGGCCGACGCATCGGATCAATCACCGACCGAACGATCTCGCTGATCGCGCTGATCGGGATCTGCACCCACCCGATGGTCGTCGGGCTCATGCTCCGCACCTTCTTCGGAGACCGACTGCACTGGCTACCACCGACCGGCTACTGCCAGTTCGGCCACTTTCCCAACGACCCTTGTAGCGGCCCCGGCGCCTGGGCAGAACACCTCATCCTCCCCTGGATCACCTTCGCGCTGCTCTTCCTCGCCCTCTACGTCCGCATGATCCGCAACAGCGTCCACGAAACACTCCAGGAAGACTTCATCCGCACCGCCCGAGCAAAAGGCGTCAGCGAAAACCGGATCATGCGCCGCCACGTCCTACCAAACGCCGGCATCACCATCCTGACCATGATCGGCATGGAGATCGCAACCGCGATCGGCGTCTGCATCTACATCGAAGCCGCCTTCGGAATTTACGGACTCGGAAACACCGCCGTCAGAGCGTTCTTCGGCACGAACGCCCTCGACCTCCCACTCATCCTCGCTGTCGTCACCGTCATCACCGTCATCGTCGTCGTCGGAAACCTGATCGTCGACATCCTCTACGTCGTCATCGACCCACGAGCAGGAACAACCCGCCGCGAGCGCCGCACCAAGAGCCTTGCGGGTGGCGTCATCTAGGGGTGCTCCCAGGAGCTGAGGGAGCGCATCACCGGTCCGCTCCTGGGGTATCGTCCCCCACGCGATCCCCGTTAGGAGGCTGCGACCTCTAGGGGATAACGCGCTGCTACTGCGTTGCTCGGATCAGCCGCCAGTTGGCGGCCTGGTGGCAGTGCGAGCAAGGGGGGAAGGTCTCTCCCTTGCTGAGCGCGATCTGCTTGGCATGGCAGTCGTTTCCGTAGATGCCGGACTGCTCGCACTTGTGTCCCGTCGTGGGCATGGCGTTCACCTCCTATCTGACCTGCGGATTCACCCCGGATCCCTGCTGACACAGGTAATGCGCTCCTGGAGTGCTGAAAGTGTCCGCCATGGGTCGGACGGGACCAACGTCCGGACCGGCTGAAAGGATTGATGTGCTCGTTCTTGGGTGGTGTCTGACCGTTGCGGGGCGGCCCGGGCTGACACTCGGGCCGCCGACTTCTTCAGGTTCGAGGTGTGTCCACAGCGACGCGGACAAACCCCGCCCAGTGCTGCGGCCGAGGCACGCGCTCGCCTGATCGGATCAGCGCGCAGTAGCGGAGCGAGAGCCCGGTGGCCGCGGCGAGTCGTCTGAGCGGGATCGTCTGGATGGCGGGGAGAATCTCGCGCTCAAACTCTTCGGGGTCGGTCGGTTCGTGCTGCTCGGAGCCTTCACGGTGATGACGTCGCATCGTCTCCGCGCGACGGCGTCCCGCGTTCCCTCCGTGCGCCGGATCAGCGGCCGCCCGGCGGAGCTGCGCGAGCGCCTTCGGGCCGGCGTCGGCGAAGTCGGCTTGCTGCTCCGTTCGGAAGTCGGGGAGGCAGTCGTTGCAGTGGGTGCGACCTGGGTCGTCGAGGACTACGCCGCAGGTGCGGCAGGCCGACGGCACCCGTGCCGCTGAGCGTCGCTGAACGGGCTTGCGCCGCCGCTGCTGGTTGCGGCCGGCGCTTCGCCGGGCTTGCGTTAGCGGGGTGGGTCGATCGGCGAGCAGTGCCTCGGCGACCCGCTCCGCGAGCGGCGCCAGCTGCTCCGCCCAGACGGGAAGGGTCTGCGCGAGCTGGTGGGTGAGCGGCGGGAGGATACGGACGGGGCCGCGGCGGGTTTCGTAGAAGTCACGGGCGGCGAAGGTGCGCTCGCGCAGGAGCGTAAGCAGGTACTGGTCGACCGTAGGTCTGACCGCTTCGAGCAGGTCGAGGGCGAGTGAGTCGCGGGCGGCTTGGTCTCGGTGGACGATGCCTATGCCGGGGTCGAGCCCGACCGCCCGGAGGGCGAGCGCGGCTTCCTGCTCGGCCAACGCGTAGAGGAAGTTGAGCAGCACGCAGCCGGGCGTGATCGCGAGGCGCGGCCCGCCCGAAAGCGGCGACGTGCGGCTGCCGAACGTCCGCCAGTTGTCGGGGACACGGTCTGTGTCTCTGCGGGCGAAGGTGAGCGGTGTCGACGTCCAGGCCTGCCAGTAGCCGCGTGCGGCCTGTGACTCGGCCTGGCGCATTAGCTCGATCGTGTCTGCCTGCTCCAGGTCGGCGAGTGCCGCCGTGATCGCGGCATGGGCGGTGAGCGCTGCGTCGAGGTTCGGCAGGTTGGCGGCGACCTGGAGTTGCCCTTCGAGCTTGCGGGTGAGCAGGGTGCGGGCGATGGTGGCGCCAGTAGTGTTGTCGGCGGCGAGGGCCTGGGCTCGGCGGAGTTTGGGTTCGTCCCGGCCAAGCTGGCCGGAGATGGCGAGGGTGCGGCCGTCGCGGTCGAGGCAGATGACCGGGATTCCGAGGTCGGCGAGCCAGCCCAACGCGGCGAGTGTGAGGGTGCCGGCGCGGCCGAGCACAACCAGCCGCGCCAGGCCGTCGGTGCGGGTGAACGCCTGCTCGGTCACCTGCGGGCCTGAACCGGAGCGAACGTGGAGCCGGCCACGTGTGACGCGGAGCGTGGTCGCGTACCCGTCGACGACCAGGACGCTGCCGCGGCGGCGCAGCGGTAGCGGGCCGAGCCGGTAGTCACGGGTTTGCTCGCGACGCTGATCGGCGGCCACTAGAACGGCACCTCGCCCCAGGCCGGGTCGTGGCGGTCTTCCCGGGCGAGCCACGAGAGCCGGGACGTCGCCCGCTGGTCGCCCGCGTTGGCTTGGGCTTCAGCACGGGCGAGGCGGCGGCAGAGGCTGGAGCAGTAGCGCGCTCGTGACCGGTCGGTGATCGGTGTGCCGCACTGGTGGCAGGGATGCCAAAGGCCGCGCGGCTCAAGGGGGTGCCGCCGCGCCTCACGCCAGAGCCACGCGATTGCGAACGCGAGTGCGGCGATGATGATCAGCCCGAGCAGGTTCCTGCGCCTCCTGGTCTGGTGCCGCTCGGCAAGCGCAAGGGCAAGTAGCAGCGGGCCGGAGGCGACGAGCGCGGCGGCGATCGCTACGCAGCCGACTGTGGCGGCGATGCGTCGACGGTGAAACCAGGCTGCACGACCTGCGCTCACAGCCAGGCCACGCAGTTGGGCGTTACGGTGGGGTTGCATCAGGACTCACCTCCTGGTGCCGGCCCCCGGACGTTTCGAGCGTCGCGGGGGCATTTTGTGTTTGGGGTTCGAATTCTACTACGCCAAGGGCGTCGATTACCGCCCGAGTGCGGCATTTACTTCGCGGGAGATGAGAGCCGGAATGGGGGCGCGAGAAGCATCCTGCGCCCCCGCTACGATCCCGGCAGGGTTTGAACAGGATCAGGTTAGCCAACGTCTCGGAAGATCAATCCGAGACTGGTGTCGCGGATGCGCGCGATGCGCTTGTCGTCGAGTTGGCGCGTGCGTGCGGCGCGGTCGACGCGCTCTTGCGCACTATCGACCCCGATCTTTCCGACTGCTCAGAACGCGACGAGTTGCAGGCAGCTTGGTTGCGGCGGACGCTGCGCAGCTACTGCGATGGGCTTGAGGATTTGGCGTGCGACGTGCTCGGTATCAACCGGTCGGTGGACTTGCCGCCGTGGCGGCCGGACCCGGGATCGCCCGAGGCCGAGGAACGGCTCCGTCTCGCGAGACTTCGCGAACGGATGGTGGCCGGTGACCAAGCGGCTCGTGTCGCCTGGCGGCTTGGATGGTGGCAGCAGCAAGCGCGCGCCTCCCGGGCCGACGTTGGCGTTCGAGTTCGATCTGCGCCTCTGTCGGTTCGAGTTCGGCCGATGCCGGCGCGGTCGCGGCCTGCTCGTCGGCGTGTCGCTCGTCGCGGCGCGTCGGCTCGGGCGCGCTCGCCGGGCCGATTAGACGACGCCGAGCCTGAACCACCACCGGATCCACCTCCGGTCCGGGTGCAGCGCCTTGCGATCGCAGACCGACGCGGGCCGAGAGGGTCGCGGTAGTGGCGCGGGCGCCGATCACGCGCGCGAACCCGTACTGGTCGCGCAAGTACGGGCGCTGGTTCCACAGCGAGCGCGCCTACCGGAACTTTCTGGCCAGACGGAAGGGATTCTCGTCCTGGTATGCGCAGCAGCGGGCGCCTCGACCGGCCCCGAGCGCCGGTGTCCTTGGGTCGCTGCATCCGTCGGAACTGGAAGGCAGGCGCCGGGCGCTAGAAGGGCTCGCGTACATGCGGCGGGAAGGGCTGACGCTGACGGAGGCGGCGAAGCGGGCGGGAACGACACCGGCGGCGATGCTGCGCCACGCGGGACCGGCGTTGGATCGGGACGGTGGCGGCTACCGGGCACGACCGGGCGATCGGTTGTTGCGCGTGATGAGCGTGCTCGGCCAGGGCGGTGTTGAGCATCAGGTGCCGGTGCGTGGATCACGTAGGGCGTCGCTGATCGGCGCGCACTGGTCGGCGATCGGCCACTACCTGCGGTCTGGTGATGACCGGCGGCTGCGCCGCTTCCAGGGCAAGCGGGTGGCGGGGATCTGGTTGGAGACCGATCCGGACGCGATCGACGAGTGGGCCAGGCGCGGCGAACTCGAGGTCGAAGACATCTACGAGCTGGCCGGCTGAGTGAACGCGCGGCCCGATCTCAGCTGCATCGTCTGCGGGCAGGAGGCTGTTTCGCATCATCTTGCGGGGGTGGTCAACGTTCCCAGCCTGACCGTTCCCGCCTGCGACCGACATCACCTGCTCTTGGACGCCGCCCTGCGCCAGGCGGGTGTGCCGCTCGCGCACGACCGAACACCGACCGAGACCGAGATCGTTTACGCGCTGATCGCCGGCATCACCTCTGTCTACTCGCTCACGACCGCCGAGGCGGGGGAGCACGGCTGCGCCCAGGCGTTGGTAGTCGACCGGCTGGCGGCCCAGCTGCGTCGGCTGCTGCTCGCCCTGCTTCCGACAGGGGAGCGTCGACTCGGCCCCGAGCCTGTTAAGCGCGCCAGCCAGGCCCGAGGCGGTAGGCACCCGAAGGGCAGGCCGCTAGTGGCCCCGGCGGCGCAGTTCGCGCAGCTGTTCGCGCTTCTCTCGCAGGCGGCCCGGGAGGGCCTGGAGAGGACGCCCGATCAGCGCCCCTACTTGCAGACGCTTGCGGCGGCCTCTGACTCGGCGGCCGAGGCCGCCCGGTCGCTAGAGACGATCGAGCGGCACTGGGGCGACCGGCTGCGGCGGATGAGCGAGCGCGACGCCGCAGCGATGGCCGAACTCGTGGAGGCGACGGTCGAGCTCGATCTGCCTGAACCGACAGACGCTCAGCTCGGCCGGCTGACCGATGCGCTCAGCCAGCTTGCGCTCATCGAGCGCGCATTCCTGGCGTTGCTGCCTGCGCTCGCCGCCGCCCGAGACGACAGGCAGGCACTCGCCGTCCTCGACCAGTACCTGGGAGAGCTGGGGTCGTGAACGGAAGCGATCCGCTGCCGGTTGCCGTCCGCGCCCACGCACTCCCAGAGACGCCGAAGAGCACACGGCCACGTCGACGCAAGGCGCGGCCAGAGCCAAGACTCGATCCGGCGCGGAGGCCGCGGTTCCTGCTCGTGTTCGACTGCGAGACTCGCGTCGACGCCGGCCAGGGCCTCACGTTTGGCTGCTACCGCTTCTACCGCCTGCGCTGGCGCAAGAGCGGCCCCGTGCTCTCGTGCCTGGAGGAGGGTGTCTTCTACGCGGACGATCTGGCTGAGCGCGATCCGGCCGGGTTCCGTTGTCTGAAGCGGTACGTCGCCACCAAGCTGGCCGAGACGGTGCGTGAGCCGGTCGGTGGGGTTGAGCCGAGGCCCGATCTGCGGCTTCGCTCACGGGCGGAGTTCGTCGAGCATGTGCTGCGGAACGCGTTGAAGGCGGAGGCGACCGTGGTCACGTTCAACGCCTTGTTCGATCTGACCAGGCTCTCGGTCAAATGGGGAGCGGCACGCCGCAAGGGATTCGAGGGCGGGTTCAGCCTGACCGTGTCCGAATGGCAAGACGAGCAGGGCATCCGCCGGGAGAACAGCTTCCGCGAGCGCCTGCTCGTGAAGCCGATCGACTCGCGCCGCGCGCGGATCGGACGCAGCCACGGCCGCCGCGGAACCGACACCGACACCGACGAGGCCACCGGTGGCGGGTTCCTGGATTGCCGCACGCTCGCCTACGCGCTCAGCGGAGAAGGACAATCGCTCGAATCCGCCTGCCGGGCGTTCGGCGTCTCCTACCGCAAGCGCAAGGTCACGCACGGCAGGATCACGTCCCGGTACGTCGACTATTGCCGCGAGGACGTCGACGCGACCGCCGACCTGTACCAGGCGCTCGCGAGCGAGTACGAGCGCTGGGGGTTGGCTCTCCCTCCGACCCGCGCCTACTCGCCCGCCTCGCTGGCCAAGGCGATGCTTCGTGAAGCGGACGTCCAACCGGTCTTGCGACGGCAGCCTGATTTTCCCGAGGAGGTGCTCGGCTACGCGATGGTCGCCTACTACGGAGGCCGGGCCGAGTGCCGCATCCGCAAGGTGCCGGTACCCGTCTGCTACCTCGACTTCGCCTCCATGTTCCCGACCGTCTGCACGCTGATTGGGCTCTGGGAGCTACTCAGCTGCCGCCGAGTGGGCGTCGTCGAAGAAGACCCGGCAAAGGTGGAGGCGTGGCTTAGCGCGTTGACGGTCGACGACTGCTTCGACCCAGAACTGTCGCCGAAGCTGAACGGGCTGGCGCTGATCCAGCCGGCCGGGGAGATGCTGCCCGTCCGTGCTCGCTACGCGGCCGGCGGCACATACGGGATCGGCGTCAACCCGCTCACATCGGACGAGCCGCTCTGGTACACGCTCCCCGATCTCGTCGCCGCACGGCTCAACGGTCAGACGCCGCGACTGCTGCGAGTGCTGCGCTTCAAGCCGGTCGGAAAGACGCGCGGTCTGAGGACGCTCCGGGTTCGCGGCTCCCGGCCGATCGATCCCGGCCGCGAGGACGTGTTCAAAGCGTTGGTCGAGGAGCGCCGACGCCTGGGAGTCGGCACCGGTCGGAAGACGCCGCCTACCGCGGTCGCCCTCAAGCCGACCACCAACTCAGCCAGTTACGGCATCCACGCCGAACTCAACCGGCAAGAACCAAAAGCCGACCCGGTCGCGGTCACGGTGCACGGACTCGACCGGTTCACAAGCGAAGTGTCGACGGTCGAGGAACCCGGCGAGTTCTACTTCCCACCACTCGCGTCTCTCGCCACCGGCGGCGCCCGGCTGATGCTCGCCCTGCTCGAACGCCTCGTCCTCGATGCCGGCGGCGTGTGGGCGTTCTGCGACACAGACAGCGGCGCCATCGTCGCCTCCGACCACAGCAGGTTGATTCCGTGCCCTGGGGGGCCAACCCGTGACGGCCATGGTCGAGAGTGTGTCCGCGCCCTCGGCAGCGACGAGGTCGACCAGATCATCGAACGGTTCACCGCGCTCAACCCTTACGACCCCGCATTCGTTCCCGGCTCGATCCTCGAACTCGAACCCGAGAACCTCGATCCCGTCACAGGCAAGCGGCGGCGGCTCTTCTGCTACGCGATCTCCGCCAAGCGCTACTGCCTCTACACCCTCAGTGAGCAGGGTGAGCCGCGGCTGGTCAAGTGGTCAGAGCACGCACTCGGCGGCTTCTACCTCAACCCCACCGACCCCGAAATAGACGACCGCGACTGGGTCCGCCAGGCCTGGGAATGGATCCTCCGCCAAGCACTCGGCCTCGACACGACCGAGCCCGCCTGGCTCGACACCCCCGCCATCAGCCGCTTCACGGCCACCCACCCCCGCCTGCTCCGCCCCTTCAAACACTGGAACCGAACGAAGCCCTACGCCCGCCAGGTGAAGCCCGGCAACTTCCTCCTCATCGCACACATCACACCCGGCGGACACCCCGCAGGGACCGACCCAGAACACTTCATCCTCGTCGCACCCTACGAACCCGACCCGACTAAATGGCAGCGCCTCCCGTGGACGAACCTCCACGCCCCCGAGGGGCCGACCTACCGCATCACCGACCAGTCCCTCATCGACCGAGGCGGACACGCGCTCCCCGCTGGCGTCGTTGGCGTCCGGACTTTCCGAGACGTCCTCGACCGCTACCGAACGCACCCCGAACCGAAAAGCCTCGCCCCCGACGGCCGACCCTGCACCCGCGCCACCACCGGCCTCCTCGACCCAAGGCCTATCCGTGCGCTCTCGATCACCCACGTCGGCAAAGAAACCAACCTGCTCGACGAGATACAAGCGGGGCTGATCGGTGACGAAGACGAGGTGCTCACCGAGTATCGACACCTCGACCGCGACACCTGGCTCGCCGTCGAACTGCCAGCCCTGCGACTTGTCTCAATGACACGACTCGTCACTGCATCCGGGCTCCCGGAACGCACAATCCAATACGCCCGCGCGGGAAGGCGACCACGCCCGCAGCAGCACAACACGCTGATAACGGCCTGCGCCGCGATCGCACGCGGAGAACTTGTCGCCCGCGGAGCTGCGGCGCCCCCAGACGATCTCGACTGCTTACGCCACTTCGTGCGCGCGCGTGAATCTGTGCGATCGTCACCAGAGGCCCCGCCCCACCCTCCATAGCAGGCCTGACTGACCGCGTTCCATATCCTCTCGCCGCTGCTGAGCGACCTAGTCGACGGTATGTCCCTTCATCCGCGAGAGTACGGCGCCGACAGCGCATAGACCGCTGGCTCATAGGATTGACCGCGTGACCGAAGTTGAGGGTGCGCCTCCTGATGAGTTTGTCGAGGCTGCGAGGTTTCAGCTAGAGACGGAGATTGGGGCCAGGCAGACGATGGCGCGCGGGTGCGGCCTCGCCTTGATCCACCTCAGCCGCATCCTTGAAGGCGACGCCGTCTATATCGACCAGAAGGTCGACCCTCTTGGACTGGTGCTGATCGCATTCGCCGCTCGGGGCAGACGGCTACTTCGGTCGGCATACCGACTGCTCGACGAGGGCGACTTCCCAGAGGCAGTACCGCTCTTGCGGATCTTGTCGGAGTACCTGATCGTGGGCAGCTGGCTGAGAGCCCACCCCGATCGTCTCGCGGCTTGGAGTCTGAAGGACCTCGACAGTCGGGCGCACATCTTCCGCGAAATCCTTACCGAGCTACCGGCGGACTTCGCCGGACGCGACGAACTAGAGCGACAGCAAAAAGAGCTAGCCGAATTTCGTGAGGCGTGGATCAGTCGCGTCGGAGAGCCAGAAGGGGCTGTGCCCAAGGTCGAGGTGATGGCGGCAGAAGCCGACTTGGCATTCGGCTATCAGTTCGCCTACCGGTTGCAATCGCGCGCCGAGGTGCACGCCACCACATACGCGGTCGACCTGGCGTACGACGTTGAGGCCGAATGGACAGCGCGACTGCGTCCCCGGCCGAATCACAGCCTGGAGCAGTTCAGCCAGTACGAACTCGGCGCACACCTGTTGCGCGATCTCTTGGCAGTCACCTCGGACCACGTTCGCGGCTTTCTGTGGAGGACCGGCATCGAGGGGATCACGGCTGCTCTTAACGCCGCGCGAGAGTCCGATCCGCGGAAGTACGAAGACCCCGTGGCGGCGATGCAGGATACGAGCCAGTAGGACGAGACCCTCCGCCGCGGGCAAACCCAATGGTGCTCAGACGCCTGACGCAAGAAGGCGGCGAGGGCGATGCGATAGTCCGCTTAAGTGCGGCCGTTGGGCAATCGGCGATAGCGCCTAGTTTCGAAATATCGCGATTCGCCGGCAATACGGCACCCATCGATACGAGAGAAGTCACGTGCTGCGATATCCGCGATACGTCAACAGCCCAAAGACTCCAATCAGGACAGCCTGTCGATCGTCGCGCGCACGGCGAGGGGCCAATTCTTAGAGCTATCTGATCTCGAGCCGTTCGGGACGCGGCGCTGCGTCACATCGTGGACAGTCGTCACCTTGCAGCGCGTCGGCTTCCCGTCCCGCTCCAGGCAGAGCACGTAAGCGCTGCGCCCGGCAAGCTCGCCTCGCCAGCAGCCGAGATGGCCGGCGTGTTCATCCGTCCGGCGCCAGCGCCGAGCGGGAAGAGAGCGCGACCCGAGGGCGGCAGCGAGCTCGTTGACCGAGTGGTAGCGGTCGACGGGGTCGAGGCTGATCGCCTTCTCGATGACACTTGCGAACGCGACCGGAACGTGCGGCGCGACGGCGCGGAGCCGCGGCGGCGTCAGAGTAGCCGCCGCCGACCAACGCGCCTGAAAAGGCCCGACAAGCGTCTCTTCGATGGGCGGCCGGCCAGCAAGGAGCCAGTAGCCGGTCGCGCCGAGCGAGAACACGTCGGTCTCGACGCTCGCAATGGGCATCTGGACGGGGAAGCCTGCAGCGACCTCCGCTGCAGCAGTCGGAGGGGACGCCCCGCGCGCGACTCCGACGGCCGGCGCCGGAGGTACGAGGGAGGCGAGGCCGAAGTCGCCTACGAGGCATTCGCCCTTGGCATTGAGGAAGAGGTTCGCTGGCTTAATGTCGTTGTGGATCAGCGAAACGTCGTGGGCGCGGGCCACGCCCATGCAGGCCTGCCGTATCCAGGTCATGACGTCGTCAACGGGTAGGCCCAGCCCATTGGTCGCCTGCAGTCTCGTCTCCAGCGTGCCGTGCTTGGCGAGATCGGTGACGATGAACGGCTGGCCGCCGGTCTGGTCGGCGTTGAGGATCGGAAGGATGTGGTGGTCGGAGAGGTTGCGGAGTATGCGCGCCTCATCCCAGGGACCCGCCCCGAGGGGAAGCTTGCTCTGGTCGATGAGCTTGAGCACTCCGACCGTTGCCTCGTTGTGATCGCGGACGCGGTAGACCTCGCCCTGCCCTCCCGGTGCGAGCACCGCCTCAACCTCGTAGCGCCCTGCGATCATTGATCCGATTGCCTGCGCCATGGCGATGAAAAATAGCCGCGCTGTCGCTACATTCGGTACGTGCGAGTCGCAGGCATCGCTGTCGCCGTACCAGTGCCGAAGAGGCCGGTCGTCCGCATCGTCGTTGTTGGCAACAGCACAGGGAGTCCCGCGATCGAGAGAGCTGAAGAGGTGACGCTGCCCGAGATCGATCTCGTCGAGCAGTTGTTCCAAGCCGGGCGCGCGATTGAGTCGCGCCTCACGGGCCTACAAGTGGATCGTGTTGTCGTCCGCGCGGCCGAGGCCATGCATGCCTCACGCAAGGACGGTCCACGTCGGCGTCTGAAAGTCGAGGGCGCTGTCGCAGCCGCTGCCCGGGCAGCGGTCGAGGACACGCGCCTCGGTGCCGGCAGCGACCTCGGGCAGTGGTGTGGATCTTCGAAAGACGCTATCGACGCCGACGGTAACGCGTTGGTCAAGACGGCGGGCGAGAGTGCGAAATACGTCGAGGCCGCGGCAGCTGCCGCCGTCGGGCTCGTTCTCTAGCTCATCACCTCTTCTGTGGGAGGCTGCTCGGGACAACGGCGCCGGCGACGCCATCCTCGAGCACCTCGACAGCACGCCGCCGAAGCTCGTCAAGTCGCTCGGCACGCGCGAGCGCCTCGAGCAGGCACTCGACAACCTTCATTCGTTCCCGGTCAGCACGCCGCTGCAATTCCGCGACCTCGCGCAGACGAGCAACGGCGTCCTCGGCCGTGGCAAGCCGTGCATGTAGGGCGTCGCGCTCGCGACAGACAGCAGCTGTATCCTCGCCGGCGACGTTCTGGAGGCGCTGGACCTCGGCCCGTAGTTCGTCGAGTTCGCGCTGCTGTCGCGCCGCTTGCGACCGGTGGCGCCGTCCGCCTCGGAGCGGGCCGTGCTTCTTTATGAACAACTCGACTGACGCTCGCCGGATGCGCCACTCGCCTGACGGCTGTAGCTGTCTGCCCCTTAGCTCGCCCTCCTTGAGCAGGTTCCTAACCGTTTGCCGCGAGGTCTGGAGTCGGGACGCTGCTTCGTTGACACTCAGTTCGTCCGCCATCTCTGCAAAGATACGGGATATTCTTTGCGCTCAACCAGTGATGCGGAGGGCAAGATGGAAACGTCAACTTTGCGCGAAGCCGGACCTCTCCTCGCTGAACTGCTAGAGGCGCAAACAACGGAGGAGAAGCTTGTCGGCTACCCGGCGATCGAAGAGGTTGCCGACGCTCTGGTTGGCGTCGCTGAGGCTATCGATGATTGCCTCGTCTGGGCGGTCGGACCAGCCGCCGAGCGCGTCGTTGGCGCCGCGACCCTTAGGTCGCAGGGCTCTGTCGAAATGGCCGCGTGGAATACGTCCGTCACCGGTCGTCGAGTTCTCCTAGTCGCCGTTGTTGCTGTCAGCTCCCTGGGGCTAGAAGGCGCCGCTGAGCAGTTGCGCCGTCGCGGAGCCGTCGAAGTGCATGCGTGCGGTGTCGACATCGCCTTTGGCGAGCGACACCATGGCTTCGATTCTTTCCACCGTCTGGCGATCACGTCGCCACGTTCGCGACTCGCGCTCATCGGCGACGCGGCATAACTCAAGACCGACGCTTGCCGAGGGAGCCCGACGGTGACCGCACCTCAGGCCTGATGGGGCAAACGCACGTGACCGAGACCCAATCTCGGTCACTTGGCGGCTGACAGGACACCCCAAGGTGCCGCTTCGGAGCCCTCTGTCTCTTATCCCCGGCCCCGTTTGACGCGGCCGCGCTGCGGTCGTATACAACACGCAATCGGCTGAAAGGGGATCGGGCATGTCCGTGCTCATCAAGGGCGGGCGCATCGTCACGGCGGCGGACGACTACGTCGGAGACGTGTACGTCGAGAACGGGACGGTGTCGCTGATCGGCGAGTCACTGGACGTCAGCGCCGACAAGGTGATCGACGCGACCGGCAAGTACGTGCTGCCGGGAGCGATCGACCCGCACACGCACCTGGAGATGTTCTTCGGCGGGACGACGACCTGCGACGACTTCACCTCCGGCACCGTGTCGGCTGCCTTCGGCGGCACGACCTGCCTCGTCGACTTCTGCATGCAGGCGCCGGGCACCTCGTTCGCCCAGGCGCTCGAGAACTACTTCGAGAAGATCGACCGCGCGAAGCCGGTGATCGACGTCGGCTTCCACATCGGCGTCACCGACCTGCGCGAGGGCGGGTCGCTCGAGGAGCTCGCGACGCTTCCGGATAAGGGCATTACGTCGTACAAGCTGTTCATGGCCTACAAGGGCGCCGTCATGGTCGACGACGAGACGCTCTTCAAGACGATGCAGACGGCCGCCGACACCGGCGCGCTCGTGATGGTGCACGCCGAGAACGGCGACGCGATCGACATCATCGTCAAGGAGGCCGTCGCGGCCGGTCACACCGAGCCGAAGTGGCACGCGCGCACGCGGCCGCCCGAGACCGAGGGCGAGGCGACGAACCGCGCGATCCAGCTCGCGCGCATCGCAGGCGCGAACCTCTACGTCGTCCACGTGTCCTGCCAGGAGTCGATCGAGCCGATCGCGATCGCACGCGAGAAGGGCTGGAACGTCTGGGGTGAGACGTGCACGCAGTACCTGTTCATCGACGAGTCGGCGCTCGACCAGCCGGGGTTCGAGGGCGCGAAGTACATCTACACGCCGCCGCCGCGGGCGAAGGAGAATCAGGAGCACCTCTGGCACGCCCTGCACGGCGACGTCCTGTGCGTCGTCTCGACCGACCACTGTCCCTTCAACTGGCCGGAGCAGAAGGGCATCAACGGCCAGGAGTTCCAGAAGGTGCCGAACGGCGGGCCGGGGATCGAGAACCGGCTGCACATGCTGCACGAGTTCGGCGTGCGCACCGGCCGCATGAGCCTGAACCGGTTCGTCGAGCTGACGTCGACGAACGTCGCGCGCTCGTTCGGGCTCTACCCGCGCAAGGGCACGATCGCGCCGGGCTCCGACGCGGACATCGTCGTCTGGGATCCCGAGAAGAAGCTCACGATCTCGGCCAGGACGCACCACTCGAACGTGAACTACAACCTGTTCGAGGGCACCGAGGTGACCGGGGCGCCCGAGGTCGTGCTCGTCCGCGGCCAGGTGATCGTCGAGAACGACGAGCTCGTCGCGCAGCCCGGCGCGGGCCAGTTCGTCAAGCGCGCCAAGGTCGGCGAGGAGCTGCTGCCGGCCGAGAAAGTGCCGGCGTGAGCGACGAGGCCGCGCGCGAGGTCTACGAGAAGGCCAGGCTCGGGCAGGCGGTGACGCTCGGCTCGAGCCCGGCCGTGCTCGTGATCGACTTCTCCTGCGGCTTCACCGATCCGGCCTGCGCGCTCGGCGCGGACATGACCGCGGAGGTCGAGGCGACGCGGCGGCTCCTCGACCGGGCTCGCGACAAGGGCCTGCCGGTCGTCTTCACGACGATCGGCTTCGAGCCGTCCGGGAAGGACGGCGGGCTGTGGCTCGAGAAGGCGCCGGCGCTGCGCGACCTCGAGCTCGGCGGCCACTGGGTCGAGATCGACCCGCGGCTCGACCGGCGCGACGACGAGCCGATCGTCCTCAAGAAGGGTGCGTCCGGCTTCTTTGGCACGAACCTGGCGTCGATCCTCGTCTCGCAGGGCGTCGACACGGTCATTCTCTGCGGCGCGACCACGAGCGGCTGTGTGCGCGCGACGGCGGTCGACCTGCTGCAGTACGGCTGGCCGACGCTCGTCCCGCGCGAGTGCGTCGGCGACCGAGCGCAGGCGCCGCACGACGCGAACCTGTTCGACATCCAGGCGAAGTACGCCGACGTCGTGCCCCTCGAGGACGCGCTCGCCTACGTCGAGAGCGTGCCCACCCTGCGCGTGGGCGCAGGCGTTTGAACCACTGCGTCGCTGTCCTCGCCGGGGACGGCGTCGGGCCCGAGGTCGTCGCCGAGGCGCGCAAGGCCGTGGATGCGCTCGACGTCGGCGTCGAGTGGGTCGACCTGCCCTGGGGCTCGGCCTTCTACCACGAGCGCGGGCGGATGATGCCCGCCGACTGGGAGGCGCAGCTCGAAGGCTGCGGCGCCGTTCTGCTCGGCGCGATCGGCGACCCGTCCGTGCCCGACCACGTCTCGCTGTGGGGCTCGATCCTCGAGCTGCGCCAGCGGCTCGACCTGTGGGCGAACCTGCGGCCCTGCCGGCTGCTGCCGGGGATCCCGGGGCCGCTCGCGGGTCGCGAGGCGGGTGACTTCGACATCCTCTTCGTCCGCGAGAACACCGAGGGCGAGTACGCGGGCGTCGGCGGGCGTTCGCACCGGGGACTGCCCGGCGAGGTCGGGATCGAGGTGTCGGTCTTCACGCGCGCGGGTTGCGAGCGGGTGATCCGGCTCGCGTTCGAGTGCGCGGCGCAGCAGCGGGGCATCCTGACGAGCGCGACGAAGTCGAACGCATCGCGGTTCGGGTACGTGCTCTGGGACGAGGTCGCGACCGAGCTCGCCGCCGAGTTCCCGTCGGTGCGCTACGAACGAGTGCTCGTCGACGCGCTCGCCGCGCGGATGGTGCGCTCGCCGGACTCGCTCGACGTCGTCGTCGCCTCGAACCTGTTCGCGGACATCCTCACCGACCTCGGCGCGGCGCTCCAGGGCGGGATGGGCATGGCCGCGTCGGCCAACATCGCGCCCGGGACGGGCGAGATCGGCATCTTCGAGCCCGTTCACGGGTCGGCTCCGGACATCGCCGGCCAGGGCATCGCCAACCCGGCCGGAGCGATCTGGAGCGCCGTGCTGATGCTCGAGCACCTGGCCGAGCCGGAAGCGGCTGCGCGGCTCCTGCAGGCGCTCGAGGACGTCTGCCGCGACGGGCCGAAGACGCGAGACGTCGGCGGGACGGCGACGACCCGCGAAGTCGGCGACGCCGTCGCAGCTGCGGTCTCCGGCTAGCCTCGGGACATGCCTCGCGCGCTCGTGCTCGGCGGAACCGGCCAGGTCGGGCTGGCCACGGCCCGCCGCCTGCTCGACGCAGGCTGGGACGTCGACGTCACCGGCCGCAACCCGCCGCGCGTCGACTTCGGCGAGGCGCGATTCCTCCGTTCCGACCGCGGGGACGCGGACGACCTGCGCGCGGCGGTCGGCAAGGGCGCGGACCTGCTCGTGGACAACGTCTGCTACACGGCGGCTCAGGCCGGGCTCCTCCTGCCGCTCGTCGGCGTCGTCGGCTCGACCGTGGTGCTTTCCAGCAAGGCCGTGTACGTCGACGCCGACGGCAACCACTCGAACTCGGATGTCGGCCCGCGCTTCGACGGTCCGATCCGGGAGACGCAGCCGACGATGGCACCCGGAGACATGCCCTACGACTCGCGCGAGGGCTACGGCGCCAACAAGGTGGCGGCCGAGCACGTCTTCCTCGACAGCGGTCACCCCGTCACCGTGATCCGGCCGTCGAAGGTGCACGGAGCCGGAAGCGCGCGGCCGCGCGAGTGGATGTTCGTCAAGCGCGCGCTCGACCGGCGGCCGGCCGTTTTCCTCGCGCATCGGGGCGAGGGAGCCGACCATCCGACGGCTGCCGCGAACATCGCCGCGCTGATCGAGGTCGCCGCCGCGAAGCCGGGCACGAGGATCCTCAACTGCGGCGACCCGGACGTGCCGAATGGGCTCGAGATCTCCCGCACGGTTGCGGGTCTGCTCGGCCACGAGCGAGAGGAGATCCTGCTCGACGGCTCGCCCGACGGGAACCTCGGCCGGCACGCCTGGGACCTCGCGCATCCGATCGTCCTCGACATGACCGCGGCCGCCGAGCTCGGCTACGAGCCCGCCGGCGACTACGCGACGACAGTCGCCGACGAGGTCGCCTGGCTCGCCGAGTCGCAACCCGCTTGGCTCGACGACGAGTTCTTCGAGCAGCTCCTCGACTACGAGGCCGAAAACCGGTGGCTCGCAGGGCGCGGCATGCTCTAACCGAAAACCGCCGCAAGAGTCACAATCCAGCGAACGGCGTGTAGCGGCGACCGACCTTTGGGGGCACAGTGGCGCGGTTCCTCGTCAGAAGACTGTTCTGGGCGATCTTCCTCGTCTTCGCTGCGACGTTCGTCACGTACACGATCTTCTTCCTGATCCCCGGCGACCCGGCCTCGCTCGCGGCCGGACAAGGATCGAGCCCGGAGGTGGTCGCCCGGGTGAAGCACCTGCTCCATCTCGACGAGCCTGTCTACGAGCAGTACGGGCGCTTCCTCTGGAACATGATCGCCCACCAGTCGCTGGGCGTCTCGTTCATCAACCGGACGAGCGTGGACGCGAGGATCCTCGACGGGTTACCCGTTACCGCGTCGCTGATCATCGGCGGAGCGATCCTCTACCTCGCTGTCTCGATCCCGATCGGCATCCTGTCGGCGCTCAGGCCGCGCTCGCTGTTCGACCGCGCGACGATGGTCTTCGTGCTGATCGGGATCTCGTGCTTCCCGGTCTGGCTCGGGCTGATGCTCTCGCTCGTCTTCGGCTACAAGCTGGGGTGGACGCCGATCGCGGGCTACTGCAACGCGTTCGCCGGGCCGTACGACGACTGCGGCGGCATCGGGCAATGGGCGTACCACATGCTGCTGCCCTGGATCACGTTCGGCGTCTTCTTCGCCGCCCTCTACGTGCGGATGATCCGGTCGCAGATGATGGACACGCTCGGCGAGGACTACGTTCGGACGGCCCGCGCAAAGGGCGCCTCGGAGCGCCGCGTCGTGCTGTCGCACGCGGCAAGGAACGGCATGCTGCCGATCGTCACGATCCTCGGCATGGACATCGGCCACGCGTTCGGGATCGCGGTCTTCATCGAGACGGTGTTCAACCTGCCGGGCGTAGGGCGGACGCTGCTGATCGCGAACAACCAGTTCGATCTCCCGATGATCTGCGGAATCGTCGTGTTCATTTCCCTGATCGTGATCACGCTGAACACGCTCGTCGACATCACCTACGGGTTCATCGACCCGCGGATCAGGCTCGCCGACCCGGTCCGGCTGGGCTGACAGCCGCCACGCGCTGCCAAGCTCCGCGGAGCCGTGGCTCGGCCGCGGCGTAGCTCAGGCCGCGATTGGTGCGATGCGAAAGGGAAGGGGGCTCACGGGGGAAACCGGCCGTTTCCCCCGTGCGACTACTGCTCGTAGTTCTCGACGACGTTCGGGCTGCGTGGAGCCGCGGCGTCGGGATCCATGCCGTACTGCTCGAGCGCGCGGCGCTGACGGAGGAGATCCCAGCACTGGTCGAGACCGACCTTGAGCTCGGCCAGGCGCGCCTTGTCGTCGGGGCTCGCGTTGCCGGACGACTCGGCGTCCCAAAGACGGTGCTCCTCGGCGACGAGCTCCTCGATACGGGCCTGAACCTGTGCGTCGTCCATGGCCAGACCTTAGCGCGGGACCGGCACCAGGCGGCGGAGCCTGCGCAGCTCGGCGGGGAGGTAGAAGCCGAGCGGGATCAGCGCGAGCGGGTAGACGAGCACGAGCAGGATCGCGATCACGAGCGGCACGTGCAGCGCCGAGCCGACGACGTTCAGCCCAACCGCCATGGCCGCCGCCGTGAAGACGCGCCGCCACTGGTACGCCACGTAGTAGACCTCCTGCGAGTAGATGATCATCCCGAGGAACAGCGCCACGTAAGCGGCTGCGGTCGCGATCGCGGCGCCCTCCATGCCGTAGGGCGGGATCAGGATCACGTTCAGGACGATGTTCACCGCGGCCGCGAAGCCGGCGATGACCCAGTTCCACTGTGTTTTGCGGGCACGTCCGGAGCCGATCGCCATCACCGTGTAGGCGATGTACGCGGCACCGCCGAACGAGAGCAGCGCGACGGCTTCCGAGGCACGGTGGAAGCTCGGGTTTCGGGCGAGCACGTGAACGATCCACGGCGCCAGCAGCCCGAAGCCGAGCGACACCCAGCAGCTCACGTAGACGACGTACGTGAGCACGTACGAGTACGTCCGCCGTGCCTCGCGGTCGTCCTGGATCGAGTACGCAAACGCGGGCCAGGCCGTCCGGAACGCGATCATCAGGAACACGATCGCCGACGACACGCGGACGGCCACGGAGTAGACGCCGACCTCGCCCTGGCCCTTGAAGAGCGCGATGAACAGGCGGTCGATGAAGTTGACCGCCCAGAGCGCGAGCGCTGCCGGGACGAGCGGCATCCCGAACTTGTTCATCGCGCGGAACAGCTTCCGGTCGAACACGAGCCCGAGCTGGTAGCGCCGGTAGCCCAGCAGAACGAAGTAGACGATGAGCGTGCCGATGAAGTTGCCCACCAGCACCCCGAGCGGCCCCTCCTTGAACGTGACCACGAGCAGGACCGTGGCGCCGACGGTGATGATCACGTTCGCGAGGCTCGCGGTCACGTATCCGACCGCACGGTCCTCGGCGCGGAAGACCGCCGTCAGCTGCGCGTAATTCATCCCCGCCCACATCCCGATCGCTGCCGCGACGACGAGCCCCTTCTGGTCCCCGATCTGCAGCTCGCTGGCAATCGGGCCGGCGAGGGCGAGACAGAGGACGAGCCCGAACGTCGCGCTGATCATCGTGAACCAGAAGCTCGTCCGAACCACGCGTATGCGGCCGGCCTGGTCGTGCGCGTCGAAGTAGAAGCGGAAGAACGCGCTCGTGATGCCGAGCTGGAGCACGATCATCAGCACCGACGAGGCGGCGACGAGCGTCTCGATCTTGCCGTAGTCGTCCGTGGAGAGGTAGCTCGTGTAGAGCGGCAGGAGGACGACGGCGAGGATCCGGGAGACGAGACCGCCGAGGCCGTAGATCGCGGACTGCTTGCCGAGCTTCGTGATCTGCCCGAAGATCGGCAGGCCTCCCGGCTCTGTCTTCCCGTCGACGGACTGGAGCGACTTCTGCTCGGTGGAGACCTCGTGGTAGATCTCGACGAGCCGCTCGGCGTTGCGGTCGCCGTCGTGCACCTTCTCGACGTACGCGCGGCTCTCGGCGCCGATGCGCGCTCGCTCCTCCGGCGACTCGACGAGCGGCCGCAGCGCCTCGACGAGCGTCTCCTTCGTCGCGTGGACGAGCGGCATCGTGACGCCGAACGCGCTCTCTGTCCGCGCGACCGCGTCCTCGTGGAGCGACGTCACGACCGGCTTGCCGAGGGCCATCGCCTCGATCGCGAACAGCCCGTACCAGCCGGCGTTGAGCTGGTCGACGACGATGTCGGCACGCTCGTAGCGGCGCCGCGCCTCGGTGTGGTGGAGGCCTTCGACAATCTCGAGGTCGACGTCCAGCTCCTTGCACGCGGCGATCACGTGCTCGGTGCCCTTGCGGGCCCGGTTCGACGGCGCGTGGACGACGAGCGGGCGCTCGCGGGCAGACGGCTCGACGGGACAGAAGACGCTCAGGTCGATGCCCGGCGGCACGACATGGGCGTCAGGGACCCAGCGGATCGCGTCGTACGAGCCGACGATCTGGGCGTCGGCCGAGCCGCTGTAGGAGAGCTCCTCGGGCGAGCGACCGCGGATGTCGGAGCCGAGGAAGTGCAGCACCGACTTCTTCCGCAAGAGCCGGAGGATCGGGAACTGGAACGACTTCGGGATCAGCGTCAGCCCGAAGTAGAAGTGGAAGACATCCGTCTTCGGCAGGAGCTTGAGGAAGGCCTTCCACTGCGCCAGCTGGCGACGGATGAAGCCGCCCGAACGGTCGAGCGACCAGTCGGCCTCGGGGTGGAGCCGGTAGCGCTCGAAGACGACGAGCTTCGCGTCGACGCCCTGGCGGCGCAGCGCCTCGACGTTCTGCCAGGGCACGCCGGCCGTGTTCACCGGGCAGTGCACGACCCTGAGCGGGCGCCCGTTCTTGCCGGCGCGGCTCACGCGTCCCACTCGACCTGGTCGAAGTAGCGGAGCGCCCGGCGGGTGGGGCGGATGCGGGCCGCGAGGGCCGCGAGCTCGTCGGGCGCGATCTCGCCGAGTGCGTGCTTGACGCCGAGCCAGGGCAGGTTCAGGTCCTCCTGGTAGACGATCGTCGAGATCCTGGGATTGATCTCGATCACATGCTCGCCCACGAGCTGGATGTTGAAGAAGTGGTCGAGCTCGAGCTCGGCGACGATCTTCGCGGCCGTGTCCATCAGGGCCGGGTCGTCGAGTGTCTCGAAGTACATTGCCAGGCCGGCGCGCATGGCCTCGCGGGTCTTCGGATGGCCGAGCAGGAGCTCGCCCTTCGCGGCAATGCCGTCGATCGTCCGCTCCTTGCCGCGCGCGAGCTCCATGACGAGCAGCTCGGTGTCGTCGTCGCCGAGCACGTCGAGGAGATCCTCGAGCCGCATCGCCTCGGCGACACCCGGTCGGTTCGTGAGCAGCTGCTCTCGGCGGTCGGCCGAGGCGGACAGGATGCGGAAGCCGCGCGAGCCAGAGGAGAAGACCGGCTTCAGCGCGAGCTCCTCGTCCGGGTAGCCGAGCTCGCGGGCAGCTGCGGCGACGGCGTCGGCGCCTTTCACGCGCCGCCACGCTGGACCGCGCACGCCGATCGCGTCGAGCAGCGCGTAGCTCTCGGCCTTGTCGTTCGCGCGGTGTACGGCTTCGGAGGAGGCGACCAGCACGGCCACGCCCTCGGCGGCAAAGGCCTCGCGGGACGCGGCCAGGCCGGGCAGGTCGAACGAGGACTGGGGCAGGACGGCCGAGGCGCCCTCGCGCTTCGCGACGTCGAGCACCGTGTCGGAGAAGGCCGGATCGGAGCCACGCGGGACGACGTGGAAGGCGTCGCAAAGGTGGCGGCCGACAGCCTGTTCGGACATGTCTGTCCCGACGAGGCGAACGTCTCGCTCGCCGTTCTCGCGCAGCGCGCGCAGGAGGGCCGCCGTGCCGGGCGCGCCGGACGCCGTCACGACGACGGTGAGCGTCACTTGACGATCAGGGCGAGCTTCGGGCCGATCTCGATCGGCTCGCGGCCGTGCCCCGCGGCGAAGGTCGCGAACGCGTCGTTGACGGTCACGTCGTCGGCCGCGAGGACGCCCCCGTCGCGGAGCGCCGCCCACGCGGTGTCGAACTCGAAGCGCATGCAGGCTTCGGAGTGCTCGCTGTCGTGCATGAAGAAGTCGATCGGGCCGAGCCGGCCGAGCAGTGGCGGCAGGACGTCCTGGCTGCGGCCGAGCTCGAGGTGCCAGCGGTCGCGGAGGTTCGGCGGCACCATCCAACCTGGCTCCTCACCGGCTGGGACGACCGCGCCGCCCTTCCCGTCGAAGAACGTGCCGGGTGCGTAGTCCTCGCCCGCGATCTCCGGCAGGTCGACGGAGTGGAGCTCGCCGTCGCCGTTCTCGGCGAGCGCGAGCAGGAGGAACGCGGTCGAGACGCCGTTGCAGACCCCGGTCTCGACGGCCACGCGCGGCCCGAGCTTGCGCAGCACGGCGTAGAGGCGCAGGCCCTCGCCGTAGCCGTCGCGCCCGGTCGCCCGGCCGGTGTTGTAGCGGTGCCCGCGAGTCTCGCCCTGAACCGTGGCCCAGAAGCGCGCCGCCTGCTCCTCGAGGTGCTCGACGAGCCCGCTCGAGACGATCTCGCGCTCCGCACGGGCGAGCGCGTCGGGGTCGCGCAGGAAGCGCTCGGTGAGCTCCCGGTCGAGCCTCTGGTCGAGCGGCTTCTCCGACGTGAGCACGCGGCCCATCGTAGCCCTGTCCCTGGCGCCGAGTCGCCGCCAGCGGAGCAACCGGTGTCAGACACCGCCCGTCGTGTCGGTCGGAGACGGCGAGGGTACGGGGCGTGTTTCGCACGGTCGGGACGCGCGCCGAATACCGCATGGAAAGCCGACTCTCCCTGTGGAGAAAAAGTCACACTTTCGTCACACAATCCGCTTGACAAATTCGGTGTCTGACACCGCAGTTCGGCCGTGGCCGGAACGGCCGCGGGCGGCAGGGTCAGGAAAGGTCGATCCGGTCGGCTTCGAGCTGGTCGAGGCGGAGGTCGCGCTCGGCCGCCAGCATCGACGCCATCGTCTCGCGCATCGTGTCGCCCGGGTAGACCCGAATCTCCGGGTGGACGAGCGGCTCCAGCCCTGGAACTCGCCCCGCGCGAGCGCCTCGTGCGGGCAACCGTGGCGCCAGCGCTGGTTCGAGTCCGAGCGGTAGTGCTCGGGGTCGAAGAAGCCGGGCTGCATGACGTTGACGAATCCTTCGACGGGCGCCGTCAGGTAGTCCGGGTCGGGGTTGTGCCATGCGAGCACCGGATCGAACCGCGCGTCGTGTTCGGCGTCCAGGTACGCCGCTGCAGCCCGACCCGGTGAGTCAGCCGGCGCAGCCGCTCGATTGCGGCCTCGCCCGACGGCGCGGCGAGGTTGTAGAACTCGCTCCGCGTCATCAGGAGGTATGTCGCCGGCGTCCCGAGCTCGGCCTCCAGTTCCGCCAGCGCCAGCGCAGCCTCCAGCGACAGGTCGACGTCATGGCGCAGCAGCAGGTCGCCGGGCTGCGGATCGGTGTCGAAGAACGCGAACCGGTAACCGCCCTGGCGCGCAGCGGCCAGCAGCTCGCCGTAGTGCTCGAGGTGCGAACGCACCGGTCATTTGCGCGCCGGATCCACTGGAATCTTTCGCGGTGCCCTCGGGCGCGAGGTAGGACACGACTCCGTCCCGCAGGATCTCCAGGCCGGCCCCCTTCGACCAGCCGGCTGTTCTCAGGCGGCTCGAAGCCGGAGAGGAAATCTCGGCCCCCGGCCGCTCGCCCGTCCAGCCCCGGTTGTCGGAGGCGCCGGACGCGGTCCATGGCAAGCCCGCCGGGCTTCAGCCAGCCGA
>CAVZNV010000016.1:0-788863 GCA_963776735.1 uncultured Actinomycetes bacterium | reverse complement strand
AGAGCGAGTTGACACCCGAGCGCGCCGACGTGATCGCGCTCACGCACGGCCACGGTGACCACGTCGGCGACACCGTCGACATCGCCAAGGCGCACGGCTCGACCGTGATCGCTCCCGTCGAGCTCGCCGGCTGGCTGCAGGCAAAGCAGGGCGTCGAGAAGGTTCTCAACCCGAACAAGGGCGGCACCGTCGAGGTCGACGGCGTCAAGTTCACGCTCACGAACGCCCACCACTCCAGCTCGAACAACGACGGCGAGTACATGGGCGAGCCGGTCGGCATCGTCGTCACGCTCGAGGACGGGACGGCGGTCTACTTCGCCGGCGACACGTGCGTCTTCGGCGACATGGCACTGATCAAGCGCCTCTACAGCCCGTCCGTCGCGGTCCTCCCGATCGGCGACCACTTCACGATGGGCCCGAAGGAGGCAGCCGTCGCGCTCGAGCTGCTCGGCTCGGCACGGTGCGTGCCCTGCCACTACGGCACGTTCGGGCTGCTGACCGGCACGCCGGAGGAGCTGAAGGAGCTCGCACCACAGGGCGTGGAGATCGTCGACGTCGAGCCCGGGGGCACAGTCCAACTGTGAGAGAGCGCTGGCTCGGCGCCACGGGCAGGAAGGTGCCGGAGATCGCGGTCGAGGGCGAGCTCGAGTTGCCGGCGAACGCGCTCGTCCTCGACACGGTCGACGTCGACGCGCTGGCCCGCGCGCACGGAGCCGGCCGGCCCGTCCTCGTCCGCGCGAGCACGCCCGAGCGGGTCAAGGCCGCGCTCGCCCGGCCGGAGGTGGCGTGTGTGCTCGTCCCGCCCGAGCACCGGGAACTCGTCGAGCTGGACCTGCGTTCCCTCACCTATGGCTAGTCCTCTTCTCGCGACGTACTCGATCGCCGCGTGCGATCTCGACGCGGCCCAGTGGGGCGTCGCGGTCGAGTCGAAGTTCCTCGCGGTCGGCGCGCTGTGCCCGTTTGCAGAGCCGCTCGTGGGCGCGATCGCGACGCAGTCCTACGTCAACCCTCGCTACGGCCCGGACGGGCTCGCGCTGCTGCGCCAGGGGCTGTCGGCCGGGGAGGTCGTCCAGCAGCTCACGGACGCCGACGAGGGCCGCGCCCAGCGGCAGCTCGGCGTCGTTGACGCGCAGAGCCGGGCTGCCACGTACACGGGCGAGGAGTGCCACGACTGGGCCGGCGGGCGAACCGGTGACGGCTACGCGGCGCAGGGCAACATCCTCGTCTCGGGCGAGACCGTGGACGCGCTCGCGGAGACCTTCGAACGCACCGCCGGCAAGCCGCTCGTCGTCCGCCTGCTCGACTGCCTCGACGCAGCCCAGGCAGCCGGTGGCGACCGGCGCGGCCAGCAGTCGGCCAGCGTGATCGTCGTCGAGAAGGACGGGGGCTACGCACGGCAATGGGACACGCTCGTCGACCTCCGCGTCGACGACCACGAGCGCCCGCTCGAAGAGCTGCGGCGCCTGTACCGGCTCCACGACGAGCTGTTCGGGAAGACGCCGACCGGCGAGTGGATCGACGTCACGCCGGAGCTCGCCGTCGAGCTGACGGAGCGTCTCGTCGCCCTCGGCTTCAGCGACGATCTCGCAGAGGCGCTCCCCCGCTGGGCGGGAAACACGAACCTCGAGGAGCGCGTGGACGGCGTCGAGCGCATCGACCCGGTGGTCCTGGAGGCGCTGCGAAGCGCATGACGTACCAGGTCACCCATCTCGACGAGCTCGAGCGCATCGACGTGATGGAGGGGCTCGAATGGCGGCCCATTCGCCGGCGCTTCGGCATCTTCGCCTTCGGAGTCAACGCCTACACGGCGACCAAGGTCGGCGACTGGATCGTCGAGGAGCACACGGAGTCGCAACTCGGCCACGAGGAGCTGTACATGGTGGTGAAGGGCCGTGCGACCTTCACGCTCGACGATGACACCGTCGAGGCGCCCGCCGGCACGATCGTCTTCATCTCCGACCCGAACGTGAAGCGCAAGGCCGTGGCGGACGAGCCGGAGACGACGGTGCTCGCCGTCGGCGGCAAGCCCGGCGAGGCGTTCACGCCTTCCGCCTGGGAGTGGTACTTCCAGGCCTACGAGCAGCCGACCGAAGAGGGCATCGAGACGATGCGGCGCGGCATAGCCGACCTGGGCGAGCGCGGCCCTCTCTACTACCACCTGGCCTGCCTCGAGGCACGTGCCGGCCGGCTCGACGACGCCCGCGAGCATCTCGCCCGTGCGCTCGAGCTCGATCCGCACTTGCAGGAGCTCGCCGAGAAGGACGACGACCTGAAGGAGGTCCGATGAGCAACTACACCGTCACGCGCATCGACGAGATCCCGAAGCGCGGTGACACCTGGATCCCGGTCCGCCACACGCTCGGGATCGGCGCCTTCGGCGTCAACGCCTACACGGCGGGCGAGGGCGAGCAGGTGATCTCGGAGCACCAGGAGCTGATGGGGAAGCACGAGGAGCTCTACGTCGTCACCGAGGGTCACGCGACCTTCACGGTCGACGGCCAGGAAATCGACGCGCCCGCGGGCACGCTCGTGTTCGTCGACGATCCGGCCAGCCGCCGGGGCGCCGTGGCGAAAGAGGCAGGCACGACCGTTCTCGTCGTCGGCGCGAAGCCGGGCGAGGCGTACGAGCAGCCGCCGTGGGAGGAGCAGTGGCAGGAGAACCAGGAGGCGATGGCCCACTACCGCGAGGGCCGGTACGACGAGGCGGCCGCCGTGCTCCGCAAGGCGCTCGAGACGTATCCCGACTCGGCCGGGATCGAGTACAACCTCGCCTGCTTCGAGAGCAAGGCCGGCACCGACGCTGCGACGGTCGCCCAGCATCTCGGCCGAGCGATCGAGCTGCACGCCGGCTTTCGCGACTTCGCCCGTGCGGACTCCGACTTCGATCCCGTGAAAGACGATCCGAAGATCCGCGAGCTCCTGGAGGCTTCCCCGTGAGCTCCAGGGTTGCTCTGCTCGACGACATCGAGGAGGTCGACGACGGCCGTTGTCCGTTCCGGCCGGTGCGCCACCACCTCGGCATCATGGCCTTCGGGGTCAACTCGTGGACGGCCGAGCGCGCCGGCGACCGAATCATCAACGAGCACACCCAGGACGACGAGGAGGAGCTCTACGTCGTTCTTCGCGGACGAGCGACGTTCGTGATCGGACAGGAGAAGGTCGACGCGCCGACCGGGACGCTCGTCTTCGTCACGCCCGACGAGCAGCGAACGGCCTTTGCCGAGGAGGCCGGCACGACCATCCTCGCGATCGGCGCCGTCGCCGGCGAAGCGTACGAGCCGGACGGGATGGAGCTCTGGGCGCCGGTGGCGCCGCACTACCAGGCCGGAGACTACGACCGCGCGATCGAGCTGCTCGAGCCGCTGGCCGAGCAGCATCCGGAGTACCCGACCCTGCTCTACAACCTCGCCTGCCTCGAGAGCCTGACCGGGCGCACGGCCGACGCCATCGACCACCTCCGGCGATCGATCGAACGGTCGGACCGCTCCCGTAAGCTCGCGCGGGACGACCCGGACTTCGACCCGATCCGTGACGAACCGCGGTTCAAAGAGCTGCTCGAGGAGGTGCCGGCATGAGCTACAAGGTTGTGCAGCTCGAGGACATCGAAGAGGTGAGCGACGGCCGCTGCCCCTGGCGAGGCGTGCGCCACCACCTCGGCATCCAGGCGTTCGGCGTCAACTCGTGGACGGCGAAAGCCGCCGGCGACCGGATCATCAACGAGCACTCCGAGGAGGACGACCAGGAGGAGCTGTATGTCGTGCTCCGCAGCCGGGCGACCTTCGAAGTCGACGGCGAGAAGGAGGATGCGCCCGAAGGGACGCTCCTCTTCGCGAAGCCGGGCGTGAAGCGGACGGCGTTCGCCGAGGAGGCCGGGACGACGATCCTCGTCGTCGGCGGCGAGGTCGGCAAGCCCTACGAGGCATTCGGCTGGGAGGTCTGGATGCCGCTCAACGCCCTCTACCAGGCCGGCGACTACGCGGCTGCGGCGGACAAGGGTCGCGAAGTGGTCGAGGCGTATCCCCAGTACGCGGGCCCGCTCTACAACCTCGCCTGCTGCGAGAGCCTCGCCGGCCGGACAGACGACGCCATCGAGCACCTTCGTCAGGCGCTCGAGCGTTCAGACCGTTTCCGGGAGTTCGCGAAGGGCGATTCGGACCTCGACCCGATCCGCTCGGATCCGCGGTTCGCCGACCTCGTCGGCGCCTAGAAACGACGCGGGGCGGCGGGCTCTCGGCTCGCCGCCCCGTGGGGGTCGTCGTCTTGCTGTGTGGGGGTCGCTACTGACTCTTCAGCGGATCGACGTAGAAGTCGTCGATCTGCCAGTCGGAGTGCCCGTGCTCGGGTGTGAACACGAAGCTGACCTGGCCGGTGCCGTCAGGGCCTGGTTGGATGCTGTCGTGGAACTTGAGCGGGGGCGTCAGCGCCCAGCCGCCGTTCGCGTGAACGTCGCCCAGATCGTGCGTGTGCCACTTGCCGTCGCTGCCGAAGAACAGCGACGTGACCTTCAGCACCGCATCCTTCTTGCCCAGGTTGAGGGCGAAGAAGCGGAGCTCCGGGTCGTGGATCGTGACGCAGATCGGGGGAGTCTGCGCCGAGCTGCCGTCCGGGAGTCCGAGCGAGTTGCCGTCGGACGCGTTGCCGGTGACGTCGTAGGGCTCGTTCCCGGAGACGAGGCCGGCGCCGTCCGACAGCGTCCAACCTGCGGTGGCCGGGTCGGTCTCCATCGACCCGCCGGGAGCGAGGAAGTAGTCGTGCGAGTCGTTCCAGGGGAGGAACGGCTGCGCCGTCGCGTTCTGGACGGTGCAGGAAGCGGGATGCGGATTCGGGCCTGCCATGCCTGCGCCTGCCCCGACAGCGCCAACCAGCGCAGCGAGAGCGAGCAACACGGCGAACTTGCCGGCCACGAAACGTCCGCGGGAGAGCGTGCGGTCGGTGTTGTTCGCGTCCATGTTCTCACTGTGAGAGCTTTCGGGCGCACCGCACTCCCTGAGAGGGGTGAACGTCGTCCCCCGATGGAGTTGTGACGGTCGTCACCGGACCACGGCTCTGCCGGCGGGCTCCCGAGGCCCCGCCGGCCGATCCGTCGTGCAGCTCTCGTGTCGGGCTAGTGGTGCTTGACCGGGTCGACGTAGAAGTCGTCGACCTGCCACCGGCCCTTGTTGTCCGCGGGCGCGAACTGGAACGTCACCCAGGTGCAGCCGTTGCTGTTCAAGATCGCGGAGATGTTCGCGAGGAAGAGCACCGGCAGCGTGGGCGCCCACGTCTTACTGCCGGTCAGCTTCGCCACCGTGACCGTGTGCGCCCTCCCCTTGTTGTCCGTGTACGTCATGTTCACGTTCAGGACCGACGTGGCAGTTCCCGTGTTGAGCACGAACATGCGGAAGTCGGGCGTGTCGAGCGTGACGCAGATCGAGGGGCTGGTCAGCGATGCTCCGCTCGGAAGCGACAGCGAGTGGCTGTCGGTCGGCGAGTCGACGTAGTACATCTCGTTTCCGCTCACGATCGTGGGCTTGCCCTTGGCCGTCCAGCCGGTGAGCGTCCCCTCGAACGACCCGGACGGGCCGAGGAAGTAGTCGCCGGGATCGGCCCACGGCGCGAACGGCTCGGACGTCGCGGAGGTCGGGCACGTGTAGGTGGCGCGCGCCGTACCGGCCATGGACGCGAGTCCGGCGACGGTCGCCAGCACAAGAGCGCCGGCAAGTCGAATGAAGAGCTTCCCGTATCTCATGTCCGCAGAGTTCCTCTCGGGAGTGGGTTGCACGAGCTCCACACTCAGCCTGAGACGGCCACCCCAACGCCGCCACCCCTGACCGGGGGATTCCGTCGCCCCTCGTTCGAGGGCATTCGCCGGGACGGCTAGTGGTTCTTCAGCGGGTCGACTTCGAAGTCGTCGGCCTGCCAGTTGCCGGCCGGGCCGAGCGGCGTGAGCGTGAAGCTCACCCACGCCTGGCCGTCGAGGCCGGCCTGAACCAGCGTGTTCTGCAGGAAGAGGAGCGGCAGCGTCGGCGACCACTTCTGGCCGGCGAGGAGCAGCCCGATCGGGGCGGTGGCCGGCTGTCCGAGCAGATTCGTGTAGTTCACGTCCACCCGGAGCGCCGACAGGATCGAGCCGGTGTTTCTCGCGAAGAACCGCAGGTCCGGCGAGAGAAGTGACACGCAAATCGGCGGACTCGTCACGGAGCTTCCCGGAGGAAGCGCCAGCGAGTGCGAGTCGGACGGGCTGCCGACGAAGAAGGTCTCGTTCCCGGATGCGATCGCCGCGCCGCCGGTGGCGCTCCAGCCTGCGAGACCGGTCTCGAAGCCCCCTCCGGGCGCGAGAAAATAGTGACCCGGGTCGAGCCAGGGAAGGAAGGGCTGCCCGAGCTGTTCCGACGGACACGCGGGCACGGACCGCGCCGGGTGCCCGGCGAATGCCGCACCGGTCCCCGTCGCGAGCACAGTCGCCACGACGGCCAGGAAGAGGGGAAGGCGAGCGTTCGACATCCAACTCACACTGAGAGGTTCCGGCCGACCCTGCTACCCCCGGACGGGTGATCGTCGTCCCTCGATCGAGGGAAAACGCTCGTTGCGGACGAACCACCTGTAGTCGCGGCTCCGTGCAGCCGATACCCCTTTCGTGAAGCCCGAAAGAGGGGCATCGACCGCGCCCGCCCGGAGCGCCGAGTGAAGGTCGCCGAGCGTCTTTTCCGCGCGGACCCCGACGCGAACGAGGGGCGCTGGATCGCCGAGATGCGCGAGCGGCGACCACACGGTCTGGGCGCTCGCGACCTCAGGTTTTCGGTCGCCGCGGCGATCGGCTTCGTCGCCTTCGCCGCCCTGTCGGCGGTCTTCGTGCCGTCTTCTGTTTCGTTCTCACCGCTCGTCGTCGTCACGATCGTCGGCGCGTACGCGCTGGCAGCCAACGTCGAGTTCGAGGTCGGCGCCGGCTCGGCTGTTCCCACCGAGCTGATCCTCGTTCCCATGCTCTTCTGCGTCCCGCTCGGGCTCGTGCCCGTGTGTGTGCTGTCAGGGATCCTCCTGGCCGACGTCCCGCGCTACGTGCGGCGGGAGGCGCATCCAGAACGCGCTGTCATCCACTTCATCAGCGCCTGGTACGCCGCCGGCCCGGTGATCGTGATCGCCGCCTTCGGTGACACGACACCGACCCTGTCGCACTGGCCGGTGTACGCGCTTGCACTGCTGGCTCAGTTCGCCTTCGACTTCGTCTTCTCGACCGGCCGCTCGTGGTACGCGTTCGGAACGCCCCCGACATCTCAGTTCGCGCAGATGACGTCTGTCTGGCTCGTGGACGCGGCGCTCGCACCGGTCGGCCTCTTCGTCGCCATCGTCGGCGTCGACCATCCCTATGCCTACCTCGCCTGCGTGCCGCTCGTGCTGCTGATCGCGGTGTTCGGCCGCGAGCGGAAGATCCGCATCGACAACGCGCTCGAGCTCGGACACGCGTACAGGGGCACAGCGCTGCTGCTCGGAGACATGATCGAGGCGGACGACCAGGGCACCGGCGCGCACAGCCGCGACGTCGTCTCGCTGACCGTCGAGGTCGCCGAGCGGCTCGGCCTCGAGGGCCAGGACCGCCGCAACGCCGAGTTTGTCGCGCTCCTCCACGACGTCGGCAAGGTTCGCGTGCCGAAGGAGATCATCAACAAGCCCGGCCCGCTGACCGACCTCGAGTGGCTCGTGATCAAGCAGCACACGGTCTGGGGCGAGGAGATGCTGAGAGCGGTCGGCGGCATCCTCGGCGAGGTCGGCTCGATCGTCCGCTCGTGCCACGAGCGGTACGACGGCGACGGCTACCCGGACGGCTTGAGCGGCGAGCAGATCCCGCTGATCGCCCGGATCGTCTTCGCCTGCGACACGTTCAGCGCGATCACCACCGACCGGGCATACCGCAAGGCGCGCCCGACGAGCGAGGCGATCGCCGAGCTTCGCCGCAACTCCGGCACGCAGTTCGACCCGGTCGTCGTCGACACGCTCTGCGCGATCGTCGAGGAAGGCTCATCGGAGCCGATCCCGCTGCGGCCGGCACCGCGTGCCCCGCTCGCACTGCCTCCCGCGGACTCAGCGGTCGCCGGGCAGGCGTAGGCCGCCGGCCCGCGCGCGGAAGCCGGGCACGGGATCGCTCTCGGGCCTCCCGACCACGAGCACGGCGCCGTGGTCGTCGCCGGTCGTGAGCGCCTCGACCAGCAGCTGGAGCCCGGCTGCGAGCGCAAACGCCTTGTGCGCCTGGTCGCCGCCGAACGGAACGAGGTCGTCCGGAGCCGCCAGGCCCGCGATGACATCGCCGTACGTGACCTTCCCCATCGACACGTCGGAGACGAACGGGCGGCCTTCCGAGCTCGGAATGCCGATCGCCAGCGGCGTGGTGCCGACGAGCGGCTCGCCCCCCTCGGGGTGCGGCAGCCGTGCCGGGGAAGTCGCCGTGACCGCCGCGCACAGGCCACCCTCGGCCAGTCGTCGCACCCAGTAGCCGAGCATGCCCGTCGGGAACGTCGCCTCGGCGACGACCACGCGCGCCCGCTCGGGCGGCGCGGCGAGCTGCGCGTCGCAGATCGCGGCCAGCGTCAGGTAGCCGACGGCGCCGCGCCCGTGCCAGCGCTCGAACCCTGGACTCGCCTCCACGCGTTCCGGCCGTGCCTGCGGATCGAGGTCGGGCAGCGTCGCGAGCCATTCGACACGGGAGAAGCCGTGTCCGTGCTTGCCGCGCTGCTCCGCGTCCGTGAAGTGGTCGGCAAGGGTGCGCGCGTCGTTCTCGGAGAAGCCGAGCTCCCGGAGCCGCGGGAAGACCTTGTCGGCGTTCAGCTGAGTACCGGGAGCGGCTTGAACGTCTGCTTCGTGGCCTCGATCGCCTCGGCGACGGCCGTGATCGCGCGCGCGGCATCGGCGTCCGGGTCGACCCAGACGAGCGGCTCCCCGCGGTCGCCGGCCTCGCGGAGCCGCGCGTCGAGCGGAACCGTTCCGAGCAACGGGACGCCGGCGGCCCTGGCGAGTTCGGCTCCGCCGCCTGCGCCGAACACGTCCGAGGTCATGTTCTCGACCACGCCGATCACGCGCATGTCGGTCTTCTGCGCCATCAGCGCCGCGCGCGCGGCGACCTCCTGCGCCAGCGGCTGCGGCGTCGTCACGATCACGGCCTCGGCGCGCGGCAGGAGCTGGCCGAGCGAGATGGACACGTCGCCGGTGCCCGGAGGCATGTCCACGAGCAGCACGTCCAGCGCGCCCCAGTGGACGTCGGTGAGGAACTGCTCGAGCGCCCGGTGCAGCATCGGCCCGCGCCACATCACGGGCGAGTTCTCGTCGAGGAAGAAGCCGATCGACATGAGCTTCACGTCACGCGCGACCGGCGGGACGATCATCTGGTCGACGACGACGGGTCGCTGCGAGACGCCGAGGAGGTGCGGCACCGAGTGGCCGTAGATGTCGGCGTCGAGCACGCCGACGCTGCGCCCGGCCGCGGACATCGCCGCCGCGAGGTTGACCGTCAGCGTCGACTTGCCGACCCCGCCCTTGCCGCTCGCGATCGCGAGCACGCGCGTGGAGCGGTCGATCGCAATGCCCTTCGTGCGCTCGGCGACGCCTCCGCGAAGCTTCGTCGTCAGCGCGGACTTCTCTTCGGGAGACATGACCTCGAACGCGACGGCCGTTCCCGACACGCCGGGGAGAGCGCCGACGTGGAGCGCGACCTGCTCTTCGAAGCTCGACCGAAGCGGACAGCCGGCGACGGTCAGCGCGATCGTGACCGTCACCTCGCCGCCGTCGATGGCGATCTCGCGCACCATGTCGAGATCGGTGACCGGGCGCCGCAACTCAGGGTCGACGACCTCCTCGAGGGCCTTCCAGATGTCGTCGCGCGACGGCTCCATGCCCGACTGAGCCTAGCTGGCCGCTTCCCAGCCGGCGGCCGGCGGAGCCATGGCCGGCCTCCCCACCCTGGGTGGGGAAGAAGAACCACCCGCCACCCGCGGTGAGCGTACCGCTCAAAGGCGCACGAGACAGCGCCGGAAATGCAACAAGAGCGTGACGATTCGTCCACAGTGGTTTGATTGGGGCGTGACCTGGGCCGGGCTCGTCTGGCGGAACCTCATGCGCCGCGCCGTCCGTACCGGACTGACCTCCGCCGGCGTCGCGATCGGCGTCGCGCTGATCGTCGCGCTGCTCTCGATCGCCGCGGGCGTCCGCGCGACCGCGAGCGACCTGATCCACGTCGGCCGCTCCGACTTCGGCGTCTTCCAGTCCGGCGCTTCCGACCTCACGAAGTCGCTGCTACCCGAGTCGCTCGACGCCAAGCTCCGCGCCACGCCCGGCATCAGCAACGTCGCCGCGATCTTCCTCCGCGTCAGCCGCGTCCAGGGACGCGACGCCTTCCTCGTCTTCGGTCTCCGGCCGGACGAGTTCGCCTACCGCCGCTTCGTCGTCGTCGCCGGACGCCGCGGCGCCGGTGACGAGGCAATGCTCGGCGACGAAGCCGCGAAGTCCCTCCATCTTCGCCCCGGCGACCTGCTCCACGTCGAGAACCGGACGTACCGGATCGCCGGCCTGTACCACTCCGGCAACCGCTTCGAGGACATCGGCGCGGCGCTGCCGCTCTCCGCCGTCCAGAGGCTCTCGCAGCGACCCGGTGAGGTCACCACGTTCGGGATCACCATCCGCCTGGGCAGCAAGCCGGGCGACGTGGCGAAGGAGGTCGAGCGCCGCTTTCCGGGCGTCACCGCGGTGACCGAACCCGGCCAGGTCGTCAAGGTCGACACCTCGAGCCGCCTGATCATCGACGCCGGCTGGATCTTCTCCCTGCTCGCCCTGATCGTGGGCGGGATCGGAGTCACGAACACGATGGCCATGTCCGTGTTCGAGCGCGTGCACGAGATCGGGATCATGCGGGCCGTCGGCTGGCGCGGGCGGCGGATCGCGGCCCTGATCCTGAGCGAAGCGGTCGGCATCGGGCTGCTCGCCCTCGCGGTCGGGCTCGCCGCGGGCTACGGGGCCGCCGAGCTGTTCGTCCGCCGCGGCAACCTGTCCGAGCTCGCCAGCCCGGACTTCACGCCCGAGGTCTTCGCCTGGGGGCTTGCCTTCGCGCTCGGCGTCGCGGTGCTCGGCGCGCTCTATCCGGCCTGGCGCGCGGTCAGGCTGACGCCGATCGAGGCGCTGCGGCGGGAGTAGCCCCGGCCGCGTGGACACGTCCGTCCCGGATGCGGAGTGTCCGGTCGGCGAGCCCGGCCACGTCGTCGTCGTTCGTCACGAGCAGGATCGTCATGCCCCGGCGCTCCCTCAGCGAGAGCAGGAGCTCGACGATCTGCGCCCCGGTTACCGAGTCGAGCGCACCCGTCGGCTCGTCGGCGAGCAGCAGACGCGGCCCGTTCGCGAGCGCGCGCGCAATCGCGACCCGCTGGCGCTCCCCGCCCGAGAGCGTGCTCGGGTACGCCTTCGCCCGGTGCGCGATGGCGCAGTCCTCGAGCAGCTCGAGCGCCCGCGCCTCGCGCTCGGCCCGACCGAGGCCGCGGCCCATCATCGGGAGCTGCACGTTCTCGTGCGCCGTCAGCGTGGGAATGAGGTGGTGGAACTGGAAGACGAAGCCGACGGTCGCGGCTCGATAGCCGGACGCGTCGCCGAGATCCTCGAGCCGCTCGCCACCGACCGCGATCGAGCCCGAGTCGGGCTTGTCGAGTGCGCCGATCAGGTTCAGGAGCGTGCTCTTGCCGCCGCCGGACGGCCCTGTCAGCGAGACGACGTCCCCCGGCTCGAGGCGGAACGAGACGTCGTCGAGCGCACGGATCCGCCCGTCCTCGAACGACTTCGAGACGTGCTCGACGGCGACCTCGGCGCCGGAGCTCACCGCGGCTTGACGCGGTAGGTCAGCGTGACGCTGCTGCCCTTGGCCGTGACCTTCGCCCGCAGCACGAGCCCGCCGATCACAGACGCGAGCTTCGAGTCGGCCGGCCAGATGATGTAGTCGGTGAACCGGCCGTCGATGGGCCAGTTCGTGATGTTCTTCTTCGTCGCCGCGTACTGGACGGGGTGCACCTGGCCGGTCGGATCCTTGATCGTCATCGTCAGCCGAGCAGCGATCGGCGTACCGTGGAGGTCGGCGACCTTGATCACGTAGTGCCATTTCGTCAGGACCTTCGGCGTGCGGCCCGGCGTCGTCAGAGTCGCCCTGAACGGCGGGCCGCCCGCGCCGGCCAGGGTCGGAACGACGATCGCGACGAGGATGAAGGCAAGCGCAAGGCGCCGCATGCCGAGAATGCTACGCCCCTGTGGCAAGTGCGGCAGCTACCTGCTCGTAGTGCTCGCGGGTGCGGGCGGCCACGATACGCGAGCGCCCGATCAGGTCGAGCGGAGCCGCGTCCAGCGAGCCGCCGTCGATCAGGTCGACGTACCCGCCCGACTCGCCGACGATCAGCTGACCGGCGGCGATGTCGACCGAGCGCGCCGGCTTGAGCGAGCAGACCGCGTCGACGCGGCCACTCGCCAGGTGGCAGAGTGAGAGCGCAAGCGATCCCGGCACGCGGAGCCGCTTCGCGACGGGTGCGAGCGCGGGCGCGTGCTGGGCGATCAGAATCCGTCCTCGTCGCCTCCATCGACAGCAGCTCGATCCGATCGCGTGGAGTTGCGTAGAGCTCGGCCCCGCCGTTCGTCTCTCCTCCCTGGCCCCGATACGCGAACCACTCTTCACCGGAGCCGAAGTCGTGGACGAAACCGAACTGCACGTCGCCCATGGTCGGGCCGTCGGCGACCGCGATCGAGAGCGAGAAGAACGGGATGCCGCGCTTCGCGTTGATCGAGCCGTCGATCGGGTCGACGACGACGTACGTCGCGCTGCCCTCGCGTGCCGGACGGATGCCGAGCTCCTCTGACACGAGCGTGAAGTCGCCGCCGCCCGCGTCCAGCCGCGCCACGACCGCGCGCTCGGCCGCTTCGTCGATCGCGGACGTCTCGTCCCCGCCCTCGCCCACACCGACCGTCCGCTCGCGGTCGACCGGGGGCATGGTTCGAAGCACGCGCTCGATGTCCTCAACTGCCTCACGGCAGATCTCGTACCAGCGGGTCACAGCGGCAGAAAGAGCAGCCCGCTCGGCAGCTTGGGATAGAAGTAGGTGCTCTTCTGGGGCATCGTCTCGCCGCGGCGCGCAGTTTCGCGCACCTGCTCGATCGTCGGCGGCCGCAGGAGCAGCGCGGCGCCGGCGCCGCCCCGGTCGACCGTCGCGACCGCCTCCTCGGCACTCGGCGTGTAGCGCACGTTCGCGCCGACGAGCGGCTCGACGGCGGCCGCGTCCGGCTGGGACGCGTCGGTTACGAGCACGTGGCTCTCGCCGCGGCGGTAGAGCACGGGACCCCGACCGCGCCGGAGCAGCTCGAGCGGCGGCTCGTCGGACGGCGCGGTGGAGGAGACGTCGGCATCGTCCGCCAGGCGGTGCGTGGGGAAGATGGTCAGCCCTTCCTGCTCCGACGGGACGATGACCGCCAGCAGCCAGGCACTCTCCTCTGTGCCCTCCTGCTCGTGGAAGGCGAGCGCAGTCTCATAGCGGTGGTGCCCGTCGGCGATCAGGAGCTGCGCGTCGGCCAGCACCGCGGGCGGCTCGCCTTCGACTCGCCAGAGCCGGTTCGCGACGCCGTCCAGCTCGACCTCGAGCAGCGGCTCGCCGGCCGGCCCCTCCAGCGCGCCGTCGTAGAGGAAGAACAGCGGTTCGACGTGCGCTCGGAGCGCTCGGAGCAGGCGCAGGCGGCCTTCCTTCGGCCCGGCGTGGGTGCGCTCGTGCGGCAGGATCACACCCGCCGAGTACGGCTCGGCACGGAGCGCGCAGACGAGCCCACCGCGGGTCCGCGCGACGCCGTCGGGCCCGACGAAGTCCTGCTCGAGCCACCAGCAGGCCGGCTCCGCGTCCCGTGCGAGCACGCCCTCGTCGAGCCATTCGCGCCACAGCCCGCCCGCGCCGCCCTCGTCGTCCGGAAGTGTCAGGTGCACGACGTTGTACGGGCTCTCGGCGAGGTACCGCGCCCGTTGCTCGACGTCGAGCACGTCGTACGGCGGCGCGACCAGCCGGTCGAGCGGACCGGCCTTCGCCTCGTCATAGCGCACCGCACGGAACGGCTTGACCCGGGCCATGCGCAAGACGCTACCAGCCGCCTCCGGACCTAGAATCCGCTCTGTGAGCGCGATTGCCGAGCTGGCCGAAGACAGGGTCGTCGAGGGCGTCTACGCGGTGGCGCGCAAGCGCAGGCTGCGCGCGCGATCGGGCTCGGACTACCTGGCGCTCGAGCTCGTCGACCCCACCGGTCGCATCGAGGGACGCATCTGGCACGACGTGGAGCTGCTCGACTCCCGCTTCGTCGAGGGCGACGCCGTCCGGGTGCTCGGGCGGGTCGAGCGGTTCCGGAACGCGCTTCAGCTCGACGTTCGCTCGATCGAGCAGGCCGATGCGGACCCGGCGTTGCTCGCCCCGGCGATGCGCCGCGACGCCGACGAGCTCGACGGCTTCCTCGACTTCCTCGCCGCCGAGATCGCTCATCCGGGACTGCGCGCGACGGTCACCGCGGTGCTCGACGCCGACACGCGCACGCGCTTCCGGACGCTCCCTGCCGCGCCCGACGGGCACCACACCTACGCCGGGGGCCTGCTCGAGCACACCGTCGGCGTGACGACGATCTGCCGCGAGCTGACACAGCTCCACCCGCGTCTCCGCTCCGATCTGCTACTCGCGGCCGCACTCCTGCACGACGCGGGGCGAACGCTCGAGCTCGGCCGCGCGCCGGCGTTCCAGCCGACACCGGAGGGACGCCTCCTCGGCCACGTCCATCTCGGCCTGCGGCTGATCGAGTCGCGCGCCACGCCGCTCGAGGCGGACGTTCGGGCCGAACTCCTGCACGCGGTCGCCTCGCACCACGACGGCCGTGCGGCGAGGACGGCCGAGGCGGCGTGCCTGTACCACGCGAACCAGCTCGACGCCGTCGCCGCCACTCGACCGGTCGAGACACCCGCCGACTGACCCGTGCTGGCGGCGCTGCTCGCCCTCGGGGCCAGTACGTCCTGGGGATTCGGCGACTTCCTCGGCGGCGTCAAGAGCCGCACGCTCCACCCGCTCGCGATCCTCGCGGTCTCGCAGCCGGTCGGCCTCGCGCTGCTCGGGATCGTCGTCGCGGCCCGCGCGACCGCGCCGCCGGGAGCCGACGTCGCCTGGGCCGTTCCCGCCGCCGTCGTCGGGACGACCGGCCTCGTCGCCTTTTACCGCGGCATGGCCTCCGGCGCGATCAGCATCGTCGCGCCCATTGCCGGCGCAGGCGCGGCGATCCCGGTCGTCGTCGGTGTCATCTCCGGAGACCGGCCGAGCGCGCTCCAGGGAGTCGGATTCGCAGCGGCGATCGGCGGCGTCATCCTCGCCTCGTGGGAGCGAACTCCGGGCCGCTCGCGCTGGGCGGCCGGAGCCGGGTACGGCGTCGTGAGCATGCTTGCGTTCGGGTTCTACTTCGTCTTCCTGCACCGGGCGAGCGGCAGCGACTTCCTCTGGCCCGCGTTCCTCTTCCGCGCCGTCTCGACCTCGCTCGTGTGGTTCGCGATCCTCGTCCTGCGGCCGCCGGTCCGCGGCTTCGGCGGCGCACTCCTCGTGCTCGTCCTGATCGGCTGCCTCGACACCGGCGGGAACACGTTCTACGCCGCGGCATCGAACTACGGCTCGCTCAGCGTCACCGCAGTGCTCGCGTCGCTGTATCCGATCGTGTCCGTGCTGATGGCGCGCTACACGCTTTACGAGCGCGTGCACAGGCTGCAGGAGCTCGGCATCGTGCTCACGATCGCCGGCGTCGTGCTCGTCTCCGCGGGATAGGCTCGCGGCATGTGGGAAGGGCTCTCCGCCCGGCTGGAAGGACGGCTCGTCGTGATGGAGCCGCTGGCGCCGGAGCACGAGGACGGGCTCTACGAGGCCGCGCGGGACATGGACTGGAGCTGGATGTTCGTAGACGCCGCACGAAGCCGGGACGCGTTCCACGCGTACTTCGAGGCAGCGCTCACCAACCAGCGTTCGGGCGTCGAGGTGCCGTTCGCGACCATCGACGCGCAGACCGGCGAGCCGATCGGCAGCAGCCGCTTCCTCGCCCTGCGGCCCGAGCACAAGGGTCTCGAGATCGGCTGGACGTGGCTGACGCGGTCGCGCTGGTCGGGCGGAGCGAACGTCGAGGCGAAGCTGCTCCAGCTCGAGCACGCCTTCGAGCGGCACGGCTGCATGCGAGTCGAGTTCAAGACGGACGCGAAGAACGAGCGGTCGCGACGCGCCCTCGCCGCGCTGCCGGCCGAGTTCGAGGGGATCTTCCGCAAGCACATGCTGGTCGGCGACGACCGCGACCGTCTCCGCGACTCGGCGTACTACGCGATCGTCGACGACGACTGGCCGGGGGTGAAAGCCAACCTCCTGCGGAGGCTCGGACGGTGAAGGAGATCGGGCCGGGCGTCTACCAGCTCGAGAGCACCGGGAGAACCGTGAACATCTTCCTCGTCCAGGCCGAGGTACCGGTCCTCGTCGACACCGGCACGGCACGGCAGGGACGAGCGGTGGTGGACGAGCTCCGCTCCGCCGGGATGCTCCCCGAGCTCGTCGTCCTCACCCACGGAGACTTCGACCACTGCGGCGCCGCCGACGAGATCGCACGCGCGACCGGCGCCCGCGTCTGTGCCCCCGCGGCCGAACGCGGGCTGCTGACCGGAGACGAGCGGCGGCGCCTCTTCGTCCGCGTCCTGATCCGGAGCGTCAACCGCGGCCGCGCGCCTCGTCTGCCTTCGATCGACCGCTGGCTCGAGCCGGGCGAGGGCATCGCCTGTCTCGAGGCGATTCCGACGCCGGGGCACACGCTTGGCCACACGGCGTATCTGCTCGGCACGACGCTGTTCGCGGGCGACGCCGTGATCACCGGCGAGACGTTTCGCGAGCCGCTGGAGATGTTCTGCATCGATCCGGCCGAGGCGCGCCGCTCGATCGAGAAGCTGGCCGCGCTGGACGTCGACCTCGTCGCGAGCGGCCACGGCCGCCCGTCCAGGAACGGGAAGGCGAACCTGGCCGCGCTGGCCTCGACCTGGGCGAGCTAGAGCTCAGGCGTTGAAGCGGACGTTGATCACGTCGCCCTCGCGGACGACGTAGTCCTTGCCTTCGAGCCGCTCGAGTCCGCGCTTGCGCACCTCGGCACGCGAGGCGATGTCGACCAGGTCCTGCCAGGCGATCACCTCGCAGCGGATGAAGCCACGAGCGATGTCGGTATGGATCTCGCCGGCGGCGTCGAGCGCCGTGCGGCCGCTGCGGAGCGTCCACACCCGCGCTTCCGTCGGGCCGATGGTGAAGAACGTGATCAGGCCGAGCGACTCCTGCAGGCGACGCGCGACCTCGTCGAGCGCCGAAGGGCCCTCGCGGAACGCGGCCGCCTCCTCCTCGGGCAGCTCGGCGAGCTCGGCCTCGAGCTGGAGGTCGATGCCGCCCGACCCTCCGTTCTGCACGACCACGACAGGCTTTGTCGTCAGCGGCTCGAGCGACTCGGACACCTCGCCGGCGTAACCGGAGATCGTCCCACCTGCGTCGACGTGCTCGAGCAACCCTTCCAGGCCCGCGACCTCCAGCGCCAGCTTCGGGTCACCGGACTTCGCCTGCTGGCGCGCGCGCTCGAGCCGTTTCTCGACGTGGTCGCGGTCGGCGACGAGCAACTCGAGCTCGAGGTTCTCGAGGTCCGCGGACGGGTCGCCTCCTGGCGTGAAACCGTCGAGGACGCAGAGGAGCGCGTCGACCTGGCGCAGGTTGCCGAGGAGCGCCGGCCCCGTCCCGGGGACGTCCTGGACGCGGATCGTGGCCGGCGTGAGCTTGGCCGACTGCTCGACCGCGGCGAGCCGAGGGAGGCGGTCGTCGGCGATCGGCGCCATGCCGACGTGCGCCTTCGCCTCGTGCACGTGCGCGCCCGCGTGCGTGAGCGCGTTGAACAGCGTTGTCTTGCCGGACTTCGGCAGCCCGACGATCCCGACCTCGAGAGGCACGACCCCAACGTACCCGTCCCGGACCAGCATGGCTCCGGGGCCTGCGCGCCCCCCTCCCCTCGGGGGAGCGACGGTCCCTTCTGTCACGGTACGCCAGATTCCCGCACGCGTGGGTGACGCGAGCGTGACAAATCACGCGCAGCCGGCGAAGGCGCTACGTCGCGGCGCTGAACCCGACGCGGCTGCCGCGCGCGTGTCGGCGCACGTAGAGCACGTGCGCGGCGACGACGAGCAGCTTCCCGTCCTCGGCCTCGAGCTCGACCAGGCCGCCGTTGCCCGACCGCAGCGTCGCCTCCAGCGCGTCGGCCTCGAGCACGGTCACCGACACCGACAGCGTCGCACCACCCTTGAAGCCGATGTCGAGACGGGCCTTGTCGTCGCTAGCTGCCATCGCTCACCAACTCTGCCAGGACCCCGTCCACCGCGGACGGGTCGAGAAACGCCACTTGCATCCCGTAGAGCCCGCGCCGCGGCGACCGGTCGATCAGCTCAACACCCTCGGCGTCGAGGCGGGCGAGCTGCTCCTCAAGGTCGTCGACCTCGTACGCGACGTGGTGCATCCCGGGACCGCGCCGGGCGAGGAACCTGCCGACGGGAGTGTCGTCACCGGTCGCCGCGAGCAGCTCGATGCGGCTCGCGCCGACGAGCACGGCTGCCGCCTCGACGCCCTGCTCGGCGACCGTGTCGCGATGCTCGAGCTCGGCGCCGAAGAGGCGTCCGTAGGTCTCGATCGCCTCGTCCAGGTCGTGAACCGCGACGGCGACGTGGTGGATCCCCATCACTCCCACGGCTCCGATGCTATCCGGCCTGAACGCTGCGGGGCTCGAGGATGCCGTCGACCAGGCCGTACTCGATCGCCTCCTGCGGGGACATGAAGCGGTCGCGGTCGATGTCGTCAAGTACCTGCTCGACCGGCCGGCCGGAGTGCCGCGCGATGATCTCTGCCATCCGCCCGCGCATCTCGACGACCTCGCTCGCGGCGATCTCGATGTCGCTCGGCGTTCCGCGCGCGCCCGCCGAGCCCTGGTGGATCATCACCTTCGCGTTCGGCAGGCAGAACCGCTTCCCGGGCGCACCGCCCGCGAGGATCATGGCCGCCGCGGACATGCCCATGCCGAGGCAGATCGTGCGCACGTCCGGCTTGACGTGCTGCATCGTGTCGTAGATCGCCATGCCCGCATAGGCCGAGCCGCCGGGCGAGTTGACGTAGAGCTCGATGTCCTTGCCGGGATCCTCGGCTTCGAGGAACAGCAGCTGCGCCGCGATCAGGTTGGCCGACGTGTCCTCGACCTCGGTGCCGAGGAAGACGATGCGCTCGCGGAGCAGCCGCGAGTAGATGTCGAACGAGCGCTCCATGCGCCCGTCCGACTCGACGACCATCGGCACGAGCGGGCTCACGTGCCGCTCCAGGTGGTAACGTGCAACCTCACGGTTGCCGATCATACACGCAACCGCAAGGTTGCAGATAACACAGAGCGTTCCGCGTCAGGAGGGTGTCGAAGAATGGACGTCCGCCGCGAGATCGTCTTCCCCGCCGACCCGGCCGAGGTGTGGGAGGCGCTGACCGAGCCCGAGCGGCTCGAGGACTGGTTCGCGACCGAGGTCGAGCTCGATCCGGTGCCGGGCGGGCGCGGCGTCTTCCGCTGGGGGAACGGCGAGGAGCGGAGCGTGAGCGTGGAAGAGGTCGAGCCCGAGCGGGCGCTGACGCTGCGCTGGGAGGACGACGGCGGCGAGGTCACCTTCACCCTCGAGCCGGTGCCCGAAGGAACGCGCCTCGTCGTGGTCGAGTCGGCGCCCGAGTGGTCGACCGCGCTCGAGCTGCGTGCGCTCGCAACAGCCTCTTCAGCGAAGCTGTGCGCAGCCGCGTAGACGCCGTCTTTTCCGCGCTCGCCGACCCGCACCGACGCTTCGTGCTCGAGACGCTGGCCGGTCGTGGCTCGGCGACCGCGACCGAGCTCGCGGCGGCCCTGCCGGTCACGCGGCAGGCGGTCGCGAAGCACCTCGGGACGCTGCGGGCGGCCGAGCTCGTCGAGCCCACACGTTCCGGCCGTGAGATCCGCTACCGGCTGAGGACAGAGCCGCTCGGCGACGCGCTCGACTGGATGGAGCAGGTCGGCGCTCAGTGGGACGACCGGCTGGCGGCACTCCGGCGGCACCTCGCCTGAGCATCACTACACTCGGACGCGTGCGGGCTGCCGTCGCCTCCGTCTCTGTCTGCCTCGTGCTCGTTCTGGCCGCCTGCGGCGGCTCCGGCTCGAGCGGAGAGGCCGGGAAAGCGCCGAAGCAGATCGTGCAGGACGCGATCAAGACGGCGCAGGCCGCCCGCTCGGTCCGCATGTCCGGCTCGATCCCCGGGCCGACCAGCTCGCTCTCGGTCGATCTCCAGGTCGCCAAGCCCTCGAAGGCGACGGGCACGATCTCGCTCGGGGGAACGAACGTCAGGATCGTCCGGAACGGCGACACGGTCTACGTGAACGGCGACCGCGCGTTCTGGACGAAGCTGCTAGGCGTCGCGGCAGCGAAGGCCTACACCGGGCGCTGGCTCAAGACGTCCGCGTCGCAGTCGAACTTCGCCGGCATCGCGAGGTTGACCGACATCAACGCGTACTTCAACGGAGCCGGGCCGCTGTCGCGAGGCACGCTCGAGAAGCAAAGCACGACGACCTACAAGGGGCAGAAAGTCATCGCGATCGCGGACAGCGGCAAGAACGGCGGCACGTTCTACGTCGCTGCAAGCGGAAAGCCCTACCCGGTCGCGATCCTCGGCGGGTCGGGCTCGAAGACGGGCGCGATCCGCTTCAGCGACTGGAACCAGCCGGTCAACGTCAGCCCGCCGAAGGGCGCGAAACCGCTGCCGCTTCCTTAGTTAGCGAGCTAGGAGGACTTGACCAGCGCCTGGACGGTGCCGACCGTCTCGGCGGCGCGCGACTCCGGCCCGACGCCGGCCAGGAGCCCGCCGAGGTCGGCCGCCGACAGCGTCTCCTTCTCGAGCAGCGCCTGGGCTACCCGATCCAGTGCGCTGCGATGCTTCGTCAGCAGCCGGACCGCCTCCGCATACGCATCGTCCGTCAGCCGCGCCTGCTCGGCGTCTCGGAGGCGCTTGGTCTCCTCGGACAGCGAGTAGTTGTCTGCGCGCAGCGTGCGCGACGTGACCGTCTCCGACATGCCGAACTCGAACACCATCTCCCGTGCGACCTGCGTCGCCCGCTCGAGGTCGTCGGCCGCCCCGTTCGTGACGCGCCCGAAGACGAGCTGCTCCGCCGCGCGACCAGCGAGGAAGACCTTCATCTGGTCGATCAGCTCTTCCTTCGTGTGCAGGTAGCGGTCCTCGTTGGGCACGTTCATGGAGTAGCCGAGCGCCTTGCCGCGGGCCACGATCGAGACCTTGTGCACGGGGAGCACCTCTCCCATCAGGTGCGACATCAGAGCGTGGCCGGCCTCGTGGAAGGCGATGATCCGCTTCTCCTTGTCCGTGACGACGCGTCGCTGCTGAAGGCCGGCGACGACTCGCTCCATGGCGGCGTCGAAGTCGCGTTGGTCGATCTGCGTCTTGTGCTCCCTGCCGGCGAAGATCGCCGCCTCGTTGGCGATGTTTGCAAGATCGGCGCCGGTCAGGCCTGCGGTACGGCGGGCGATCAGGTCGATGTCGACGTCGTCGCCGAGCGGCTTGCCGCGCGTGTGCACGGTGAGGATCTGCTCGCGGCCTGCGAGGTCGGGAGGCGAGACGAGCACCTGGCGGTCGAAGCGCCCTGGGCGTAGCAGCGCCGGGTCGAGGTCCTGGATCCGGTTCGACGCGCCCATGACGACGACCTGTGCGTCGGCGCCGAAGCCGTCGAGCTCGACGAGGAGCTGGTTCAGGGTCTGGTCCTGCTCACGGTTGATGCCGTGGCCTGAGCGGGCGGCGCCGACGGCGTCGAGCTCATCGATGAACACGATCGAAGGCGAGTGCTTGCGCGCTTCCGCGAACAGGCGGCGGATACGCGCGGCGCCGAGGCCGGCGAACATCTCGACGAAGGCCGACGCGCTCTCCGAGTAGAAGCTCGCGCCCGACTCCTTCGCGATCGCCTTGGCCAGAAGAGTCTTGCCGGTTCCGGGCGGGCCGTGGAGCAGGATGCCTTTCGGGACGCGCGCTCCGAGGGCCTCGAACCGCTGCGAGTCGCGCAGGAAGTCGACGACCTCCTGCAGCTCACCCTTCACCTCCTGCAGGCCGGCGACGTCGTCCCAGCCGATGTTCGACTCCTTGCCCGTCGGCCCCTCGGTCGGCGTGATCTTGGGCATGAGCTGGACGACCCGCCAGAGCAGGTAGAGCAGCATCCCGAAGAAGACGATGGGCAACCAGGTGCGCGCAGCGTCACCGATTGCCTGCACGACGGTGCCGACGATCACGTTGGTCTCATCGGCAACCCGGCGTCGACTCCTTAATCTGCCCGGTCTCGGTCGCTAGCTGACGGCCTCGAGGCGGGGATTCGGTCGGTACCAGCGGCCGACCTTGGCGCACGGCTCGCCGTCCAGCAGCACGACGTCCGCGGTGAAGTCGTTCTCCCCGCGGATCAGCGTCGAGCCGACGCCGTAGGAGTCGACCGGCACGGCGCTCGCCTCGAACTCGCGAATGCGGTCGACGCCGAAGCCGCCCGAGACGACGATGCGCACGTCCTGGAAGCCTTCCGCGTTGAGCGCCTCCCGTACCCGCCACACCAGCCGCTCGTTGACGCCGCGCGGGTCGAATTCGCCGAGCTCGTCCCAGAGCGAGCGATCGACAAGCGTCCGCGAGGTGTCGAGCCGCACACCCCACAGACGGTCGCCGAGCGCCCGCGCCACCTCGAGCGACGTCCGCACCGAGTCGTTCTCGAAGTCCACGAGCACGACGATGTTCACGTCCTTCGGCGCCCATTCGGCGAACCGCTGCGCCGCCAACACCGTGTCGCCACCGTAGGCGCCGATCAGCCCGTGCGGCACCGTCCCCAGCCCGCGACCGCCCCACCACGACGACTGCGCGTCGGTCGAGACCCCGATCGCTCCAGCCACGTGCGCCGCATACCCGTCACCGGTCTGGACGTGGTGATGGTCGTGCCGGGCCGGGAAGAAGAGGATCGGCTTGCCGTTCGCCGCCTCGACGACCTTCCGCACGTTGGTCGAGATCAGCGTCCGCCGCGCGAGCACGCCGAGATAGACCGTCTCCAGGTGCGCGAAGAGCGTGTAGTCGCCCTCGATCGTCATCACCGTCTCCCACGGCTCGACGTCGTCGCCGTCGTAGAGCGCCTTGACCTCGAGCTCGTCCCAGCCCCAGGAGCACAGCTTGAGGATCGCGATCGCCTCGTCCATGCCGCCGAGCACGGAGCTGTGCTTCTGGAACACCTGCATGACGACGTGCGGGTGACGGCCGTCGGCGAGCATGGTGTCACGCGCGTAGTTGAAGTAGGCGTCCGAGTAGTACCCCGCCTTCATCTTCTCGACCGGCAGGTCGAAGATCTCCGGCGGCAGACGGTCTCTACGCGGGGGAGGCAGCGGCGCGCTCCCGCTCGAGACACGCGTTCAGCGCCGCCTGCGCGACCTCGACTTGCTCCGGCGAGGGCTCTGCGGTCGCGATCCGGCTCTGCAGCTCGGTTCCGGGCCAGGCGAGCACCCTGGCGACGGGATTCTCCGGGTTGCGCACCATCCAGCCGAACGTCTCCGTCGCGGCCGCGAACGCGCCCAGCGACGCGACGAGCGACGCGGGTTTGCGCAGGCGTCCGGGGACGCGCGCTGCCAGGCCGGCGCCGGCAGCCGAGGCGAGTATCAGCGGGCCGACCAGGTGCGAGCCGCAGCGCTCGTGCTCCTTGTGGGCGCCCGGGCCGTGCTCGTACGTGCCGATCGAGATGTGCTCGGCGCCGTGGTAGGCGGCCAGGTCGCCGCCGCGCAACGCGATCAGGGCCGGGGCGAGAGAGATCACCCCGCCGACCAGCTCCTGTACCGCGGGCGAGAGGCGCGCAGACTGTCGGATCGCCCTCGCGGCGACTCCCGCCGCGACCATCGACGCGACTACGTTCCCGCGCTCGAAGGCGAACCGTGCCTCCGGGAGCTCGCGGCGCACGCGCGGGAGCACGAGGATCGCCTCGAGCAACCGGGCCGGGCCGCGCAAGAGCGGCGTGTTCGAGGAGACGGCGACGCGAGGCTTGCGCCCGGACGCGACCTTCAGCGTCCCCGGCCCCGTCCGGACCGCGCAGGCCCACGAGGTCGGCCCGTGGACGAGCACGCCGTTCGCAAGCGCCATTCCACCCAGCCGGAACTTCTCGTCGGACACGCCGGTCAGCCTAGCGAGATCGTCGTTCCGTAAAGCCGCATATGATCGCGACGTGGGTCTGACCCGACGGATTTTCTGCGGCCTCGTCTGCGCGACTGCCCTCCTGGCTGCGCCGGGTGCGCTTGCCGTCGCCAATCCGCCCAACCCGCATGACCCGTGCGTCAGCGGGACGAAGGACAGCTGCGGCACGACAGGCGTCGGCTTCTACAAGACCTACAGCTACGGAACGCGCTGGTTCGGCGACTACAAGAACGCCATCCCGGGCTCGTCGCACACGTACTGCATCGACCTGCGGTTCTGGTACCCGGGCCCGCAGTACAACTACAAGGAGGACACGAGCACCACGCTCGTCAACAAGTCCGGCGAGACCGTGCCGCTGCCGAACACGCAGCGGATCGCGTACGCCACCTGGGTCTACGGGCGCAGCAGCGATCCCGACCAGGCGGCGGCCGTGATGCTCTACGTCCACAACCAGATGGGCGACGCGCGACCCGGTGAGGTCAGCCCGTCCGTGATCGGCGGCAAGACCGCGACGCTCTATGACCAGATCGCCGCGGCCGCGGCCAAGTACCACGGGCCCTACCGCTTCGAGATCAAGGTGCCGAGCGCGATCAAGGCGGGCACGGCTACGACGGCCACCGTGCGGATCCTCGCGGCCGGCGGCGCGGCGGTGCCGAACTTCCCGCTCTCGATCGGCGTCACGGGCGCGACCGACGTCACGAAGCCGTCGACGACGGACGCGAACGGCGTCGCCACGGTCAAGCTGACGCCGAGCGGCGGCGCGTACAAGGTCTCGGCGACGACCACGCAACTGCCGTCGACGCTCCCGCGGGTCTTCAAGCCGACCTCGACAGCGGCCGCCGCAAACGGCCAGCGGCTCGTGCTCCCGGCGGCGCAGACGCTCTCCGACGCGGCCGGCGGCACGGCGTCCAAGGTGCAGATCCAGGTCGTGACGAACGCGACGCCGACGTCGCTCCTCGCGGGCAAGACGAGCCAGGACAAGGTGACCATCTCGAACGCGACCGGCTGGAGCGGCACGGTGCAGGTGCGGGTCTACGGGCCGTCGCGCACCGAGGGCGTCACCTGCACCGGCACGCCCGCCGCAACCACGACCTTCACGGCCAAGGGCAACGGGGCGTTCACCTCGCCCGCGGTGACGATCAAAGCGCCCGGCTACTACGCGTACCAGGAGACCGTGCCCGGCAACAGCAGCACGCTCGGCCTGACGACGCCCTGCAACCAGCCCAGCGAGCGCTTCCGCGTCGACACGCAGCCCACCGTCGTCACGACCGTCAGCGCGCAGACCGCGACGCCGGGAGCGAGCCTCACCGACACGGTCAAGGTGACCGGGCTGAACGGCGAGTCGGCGACGGTGACCGCCTCGCTCTACGGGCCGTTCGCCTCGAAGACCCTGATCAAGTGCACGGGCACGCCGGTCTCGACGGGCACGATCCCGGTCACCGCAGACGGCACGTACACCACCGCGGCGTTCGTGGTGCAGACGCCCGGTTACTACACGTACCACGAGTCGATCGCGGCGTCAGGCTTCGTCCGCGCCACGCAGACCGCGTGTGCCGACACCGCCGAGACGACCGTCGTGACCGGACAGCCGAAGATCGTCACGCAGGTGAGCTCGCAAACGGCCGCCCCCGGCAAGACGATCACCGACAAGGCGACCATCTCCGGGCTCGGCGTCCTTCAGGCTCCGGTCAAGGTCGTGCTCTGGGGGCCGTTCGAGACCCGCGGCGGGATCACCTGCACCGGCACGCCGTACTGGACGGGCTCGTTCACAGCCACCGGCGACGGGACGTACAACACGCGACCGGTCACGCTGACGAAAGCCGGCTACTTCGTCTACCAGGAGTCGATCCTGGACACGCCTGCGTTCGCCGGTTTCACGGCGCCGTGCGCAGCCGCACCGGAGACGACGATCTCGCATGCCACCCCCACGCTGTCGACCGTCGTGACGAGCGAGGTCGCGCGGCCGGGCGCCGGGATCACCGACAAGGTCACGGTCAAGGGGCTCGGCAAGACGCAGGCGAAGATCGAGGTCGCGCTCTACGGCCCGTTCGCAACCAGGGCGGCGATCGGCTGCACGAGCGCCGCTGCCGGCAAGACCTCGTTCACCGCCACGAAGGGCGACGGCGTCTACACCTCCCCGCCGATCCTGCTGAAGAAGGCCGGCTTCTACATCTTCCGCGAGCACCTGATCGGCTCCGTGCTCGTCAAGGACACGCTCGCCGAGTGCGCCACCCAGTCCGAGGTCTCGCTTGCCGCGCCGCTGATCATCACCGGCCGCAACGACGTGACCCACACCGTGCACGTCCATCGCGCGCTCTCGGCGCTGACGCCGACCCACGTCACGGTCGGCTCGGTCAACATCTCCGCGCCGGTCCTCGCCGTCGGAATCGACGTCGGCAAGGGCATCCTGGGCGTCTCGCCCGACATTCACCACACGGGCTGGTGGGCCGACGGGGCCGCGCCCGGCGACAAGGAAGGCTCGGTACTGATTGCCGGCCACGTCGACAACGCAACGCAGGGCGCGGGCGCGTTCTTCAACCTCAAGAACGCGAAGGCGGGCGAGAAGGTGACGATCACGACCGCCGCCGGCCGCACGCTGACGTACAAGGTGTCGACGGTGAAGAGCTACCTGAAGGCGAAACTGCCGACCGACGTGTGGTCGAAGAAGGGCCGCGCCCGGCTCGTCCTCGTCACCTGCGGCGGCCGCTTTGACGAGCAGACGAAGCACTACGTCGACAACATCGTGCTGACCGCCTACCCGGCGTAGCACGGGACAACGCCGACCACCGGTCAAGCGACAGGACGCTCGCGCACCCCAGTGTTCGTGTATGTTCCTTGAGTGGTTCGGGCCGGCGTGTATGCACGGATTTCGTCTGATCGTGAGGGTGATCAGCTGGGTGTGAAGCGGCAGGTGGCGGATTGCGAGCAGCTGGCGGCTCGGCGTGGCTGGACGGTGGTCGATTACTACGTGGACGATGATGTGAGCGCCTACAGCGGCCGGAGCCGGCCGCAGTATCGGAGGCTGTTGGACGACATCACGGCGGGCGGGCTCGATGCGGTGGTGGTGTGGCATCTCGATCGGCTGCACCGGCAGCCGAGGGAGCTGGAGGAGTTCTTTGAGGTGACGGACGCTGCTCGGATGAGTCTTCTTGCGTCTGTGTCGGGTGACGTCGATCTGGGGACTCATGACGGCCGGTTCACGGCGCGAATTCTTGGTGCGGTGGCGTCGAAGGAGAGTGATGACAAGAGCCGGCGGATCAAGCGGAAGGCGGAGGAGCTCGCCCAGGCGGGCAAGGTTGGTGGTGGCGGCACGCGCCCGTATGGCTACGCGGACGATCGGCGTACGGTGGTCGAGTCGGAGGCGGTGGTGGTTCGGGAGTGTGTTCGTCGTCTGCTCGCTGGCGAGGCGATCCGTTCGGTCTGTGCGGACTTGAACGAGCGGCGGGTGCCGACGGTGCAGGGTGGTGAGTGGAAGACGCAGACGCTGCGGCGGTTGGTCGGATCAGCTCGCATCAGTGGCCAGCGCGAGCACAACGGCGAGATCGTGGCCACGGCTGAGTGGCCGGCGATCGTGACCCCTGCGGAGACAGCCCGCATCCGGACGCTGCTGAACGATCCGTCGCGGCGGACGAATCGGACTGCCCGCCGGTACCTCCTTGTGCGGCTACTGCGCTGCGAGTTGTGCGGGGAGCTGTTGGTCTCGCGTCCCACCTCTGGCGGCACCCGCCGCTACGTCTGCGCGAAGGGCCCGAACTTCACGGGCTGCGGCCACCTCTACGCGCAGGCAGAGCCGCTGGAGCAGCTAGTGGCAGAGTCGGTAATGCAGCGACTGGACACGCCCGAGCTAGCCCAGGCGGTCAACGGCGGAGCGACCGATCCGGACGCGGAGCGGATCGAAGCCGAGATCGCGGATGCCAAATCCCAGCTCGAGGAGCTAGCGGTCATGTGGGCTGAGCGTGAGATCGACAGGTCGGAGTGGATCGCAGCACGGGAGCCGATCGAGGCACGGCTGACGGCCGCCAGGAAACGTCTAGGCCGGTTCAACCGGTTCGCCGCCCTGGACGGACACATCGGACAGGGGAGCGCCCTGCAGGAGCAGTGGCCGACGATGCCTCTGACCCGGCAGCGAGCGATTGTCGCCGCCGTCCTCGATCACGTCGTCGTCAGTCCCGGCCGGCGCGGCCTCAACCGGTTCGACCCGTCCCGGTTCCGCCCCGTCTGGCGCATCTGACCGCCGAGGCGCCGTGTAGGCGCAGACACGACCGGCCGGGTCGATCCAGACGTCGTCGAGGATTTCGCCTGTGTCGCCGTCGATCACTGTCGGTCGCACGGTGAAGCCGGCGTGCCGCTCGATCCGCAGGAAGAAGTTCCGTTCCTCTGAGGTCCCGTCCAGACGAATGATCCGCCGGCTGCGCCTGGTCACGCTGACGTCTCTCACCTGCCGGACCGATCGCGGTTGCGCCGTGAAGCGTTGAGCAGCGCGGCGACCTGGGCGAGTGTGGCGCTGTCTGTGACCTTGACGGGAACGCCCTGCTCTCGGCACGACTTCTCGACCCAGTCGCGCGCGAGGGCACGGAGTTCCTCAGCAGTCAGGCCACTGCGCCCAGCAGGCCGGCGGCCCACTCCACCCTTCAGCAGTTGACGAGCGCCACACGTACTCGGGCGGCCCGCCCATGCGCTCGGAGGCCAGCCGGAGCACCTCATCCTCCGTTCGGCCTGAGAGGATGACCCGCTCCGGCTGGAACCCTTGCGCGACCTCGTAGCGGTGCAGACCGGCCGGCCGGCGATCGTCGCCCAGGCCCTTGCCGACGTACTTGGACAGATAGCCAGCGGTGACCCGTGCCTCGGTCAGCGAGCCCGAGCCCACCGGCAGATCACCGATCAGCTTGATGTGCACGAACCCGTTACCCCATGTCCTGCGGATCAGCGGCTGCGGCACGTAGCGGCCAACACAGAAGTGCACGTGCAGCCCGTGCCCGCCCGGATGCCACTCCGGCACCCACACATACGGAAACGGATCACCACCGAGCGCCGGCCGAAGATCACGAAAGAACCGGGCGACGTCCTCGCGCAGCTGCAGCGGCTCCTCGCACGCCTGCGCGTAGGTCAGCGTCCCGAACCGGTTCAGGCGATTCTCGACGACGTAACGGCGCACCTTCCCTCGCGCCCGCCGAGCGGCCTCCACCGCCGCCCGCTCCGGATCACCACCCGCACACGGCTCCGACCGACGCGAGGACGACAGACAGCCACCAGCCTCCCCGGCACCCGGATAAAGGCTCAACGACCACTGGACGATGCACACCCCCGGAGCCCGCAGCGAGGGCGCCTCAACAACCGACTGTAGTCCCATATCGGAGACTATGACGAGCCGGTCGGACGGAGTCTTACATCGTGGACTTCACTTTCCCGTGCTGGTATGCCTCGACGTTCAGCCGCACGCCTGGCAGCCTGTACTCATCCGGGTGGACACCCATCGCGGAGCGGAACACCTTGATCCGCCGGTAGATCGCCGCCCGGCTCATCCCCATCCGCTGCAGCCCCTCGAAACCACCCTCCAGGTGCCAGACGAGCCAGAACCCGACCAGATCGACCGTCGCCGACGCCCCCAGATCACGAGCGAACGGCTCGATCGCCGGCGCCGCGAGCGCGTTCACCGTCGACGCGTAGCGTTCCCACGTCCGGCGCGCAACGCCCTTACCCTCGGGCGAGTCCATCCGATCCGAGCGAAAGTCAGGCGCCACAGTCTCACACTACAGACTACGCCGGTCGTACCTCGCCAGCGGACTAGGCGCGGCTGGTCGGCCGTCGCCGGGCTCGCGCCGTCGCCGCCGGCCGGCCAGCCCGCACCCCCGGCCGGTCCCCGAGTTTCGTTGCTATTTCAAGTAAAGAAAGACCTAGACAGGGGCTCTCGTGCTGCACGCCGCGAGCTGTCGCACTTTGGTGGAAGGGCGACGGGCTGTGAACTAGGCGACCGTGGTCCCGCTCGGGATTGAAGCAAGGGGACGTCCGCGCGGCAATCGGTAGACGACGCCGAAGGCAACCGCTACCCCAATCATCCAGGGGATCAACAGGTTGGTATGGGCACCTTGGCTCCAGAGCCACGCCGGAAGCACAGCAAGGCCGGGGCTAAGAGCGATTGCCAGCCACCGGGACGGACTGCGGTGGCTATGCGCAAGCGCAACTACGACCCCGATGTAGAAGAGGCACCCCGGCAGCATCATGAACCAGAGGATCACGCCGAAGTAGAACCCCCAGCCGATCCCATCACCGATCGCCGTTGACCATCGGTCGGAGCCAAGGCTGTCTATGAGGGCCGTCACGATCAAGAAGACAAGACACACGGCTGCCAAGAGAGCAAGGTTTGCCGCTATGCGGAAGTCGAGACGGCGAAGTCCCATAGATCAGGTATAGCCGACTTGCGTACTGTGCGGCATCGCTCAGTCGAGGCGGACTCGGTCGAATCGAGCCTTACCGGCTGGTTGTCCCCTTCTGCTGGAAGTGCGCCGCGGCGTGTCAGGGGACATTGCTGAACACTGGCCCACGCCGCGTTCGCTGCCTTCGGCCAGGCAGGTGCTTACTGCGGCCGGTCGACGATGCGTCGGATGACCACCGCCGCGAGAGTCATCCCGAGTCCACACCCGGCAAGAAAGGCAAGGCCGCGAGAGCCGTCCCGGTGATAGGCAAGAAGGAGACCGACGGAGATAAACCCATAGCCGACCAGTGGATTCGGGATTCCGCTGGAAGACGGTTGTGCTCGGCGCCGACGCATCCCACGTGCGGTCGTCATTGCCCCACCCAGGATGACGAGACCAAACGGGATACCCACCGCCAACGCTCTGAGTTCGTTGCGCCAGTAATCAGGACTGAGTGCAACAGCCAGGCCGAAGACGACTGCAGCAGCCGCCAGTCCTCCCGCATATCTCCGCCAAGGCATGCCGGGAGCGGTCTCCACACCCGAGGATCGGCAGTCGCGCAGCGCTCCTGAAGGGCCACTTGTTCAAGGGACATTCCTGAACGCTGGCCCACGTGGGTGTGATGTCATCTGAGCGGGTCGGGGGGATCGCGCCGTCTGCGATAGACGCCGATACTTGTTTCCGCGATGGAGACCCTTGTCTGGCTCGGCGCGCCGTTTCTGGTCGGGGCTGTTGTCGCGACGTTTCTCGCGAGTAGCTGGCTACGCGCGTACTTGGTGCTCGGGCTCGGGCTGCTAGTCGCTGGCGGGGTGTTTCTGTACGCCTACCTCGTGGCCCCGACCCACTACGACGGTTGCGAGTGCGAGCTCTGGGGCGGTCGATGGTGGGATCCATCACTCTTCGCGACGATCCTGGGGATCGGTTACTTCTTCTGGCTGCTCGGTGTCGCGCTCGGTGCCTTCTTCAACGTGCTGCGACGCACGGCAAATGAGTCGCGCGCCAACGAACCGCCGGGCTAGCGAGAGCACCGAAGGGACATTCCCGCACGCTGGCCCAGGCGGCGCTCGCCCCCTTGCGAGGCGCTCCGAGGCCCAGGTTTCGTGCAGCCGCTGGGAGTGCGGCAGGCGGTTAGCCGTGGTACAGGTAAGAGGATGGGACGACCATGGTGACCGCGACTGGTGAGCACGCTGGGTAGTAGGCGGCTAGGCCGGGAATCCATGCTGATAGCAGCACACCGCCTGAGTTTCTTGGTGGTGTGACGCGTAGGTGACGGTAGGGCGCTGGGCATCGGGTTTCGCCTAGCCCTGGGTTGTCACTTCCGGCGAAGACGGCATCTGCTCTCTGGCCGTGGCGAAGCGTCACAACTGGCACGCCTTTTAGGTTCGGTCTCGGCCCGAACATTGTTGTGCGGACGCGTCGAGCGATGCTCGATGCGCCGCTGGCCTTGACCGCGACAAGCGTAGGCCAACCGGTCAGTCGGCAGGCAGTCTTGGACGAGTTCGTGAATCCGACGTATCCGCCGACGTTGCCTAGAGCAGCGCCGCCCGTAACCAGTCTGATCCGCAAGTCTGAGGTACTGCACGCACGCGCGGCCGCCTGTTTGTCCATCTGGAGCGATGCGAGTGATCCGCTTACGCCAACACAGACCGTCACCGCAAGCACGGTTGTCGCGACGCCGATGCTACGAAGACGACTCACCGAACGTGAGTTTCGCACTTTGCTGAAGGTGTGTGACCAGGACGCCCGCTCAAGCGACATTCCCGCACGCTGGCCCACGTCAGAGTCGTTTCCAACGAGAAGGGCGGCTACAGTCAGCCGGTGATGTCTGAGTCGCCGGATCTGCAGCGCCTACGTCATACGGCTCTCTGGATCAGGGTGCGACGGCGGCTGCTTCCCCTGCCTCGTGGTCAATCCAGTCGCTACTGGGAGAACAGCCCGCTTGTCGTCATCGCATGGCGGCGAGCGCGCCGACTTCTCTCACGCTAGCGGCCAGCGCAGTGCTCAAGGGACATCCTGAACACTGGCCCAGGCGACGAGTCTCTAGCTGCCTAGGAGACTTTGACGAAACGGCGCTACCCTGAGGTCATGGACGAGTTGCCGCCGCCGCCCAGTCTGAGAGAGTGGATCAAGCCGATGATCGCGGGCGTCGTGGTGCTCGCCGTGCTTCTCTTCTTGGGCTTGGTGCTGTACGCAGTAGTCCAACCGACCACCATCGTGCGTTAGCGAATCGCCCGCTATTTGCGTGTTCTCTGTTTCACAAACGGGCGCTGCGAGAAGGGCCGCTCAAGGGACATTTCTGAACACTGGCCCAGGCGGCTGCGCTGTCACTCGGCGGCGCGCTGGATGAACCTGGCGAGTCTCTTGGTTGCATACACACGACACTCGCCGTCAGGTGCGTTCAGCGCGCAGTGCTCAAGAGCGAGCCGCGCTCGTTCGGTTCCGAGCATCGCGGCCGCATACGTCAGCCACGGCATGAGGTCATGGTCGTGGGACTCGATCCGCTGGCAGAGCTGCTCGGGGTCGGAGATCAGAAGCTCGACTGCGATTGCGGTGTTTCTGGGTCTCGCACGATCTCGGCGTGTGGCTGCACGCACAACGTCGAGGTTGGCAGGGTCGCCCAAGGCTCCGAGCGCCCAGATCGCCGCCTGCGCGTCGAAGCCGTCTTGAGATTCCGTCTCAGCGCGGAGCTTCGGGATCATAGGGACGAGTTCGCCCGGATCAACCTGGCCGAGACCTCTCAATGCATCGATCCTAACGTTCGAATCTCGATCACGAACGAGGCGACGAAGGATCGGCACTGCGTCTCGTCCGAGGACATCTGCGGCTTCCTGAGCCGCCCAGTGCCGAATCTCGGGGTCTTGGTTGTCCGCGAGTTCGCCGAGCACTTGTCCGGCGTACTCCCGATCGGCGCTCAAGAGATTAATGAGGTCACGCCTGTCCTGCTCGCTTGCGATGTCTTGAACACACGTTGCGAAGAGCTTTGGATTTGGCCGACTGTGTTCCAGGCTCATGCCTGTGCTATCGGCCTTGCGTCCCGCGTGCTCGACCCTCAGCACGCGATTCGCCCCGGCCAACTAGCCGTGCCTGGCAAGTCATGACGGCGTTGCAGGAACCGGCTCGTCGGGACCCCTTCAAGGGACATTCCGGAACACTGGCCCAGCCTGCGGTGGCCTCACACCGTCGGACGAGGCCTCCTCGCTGCCCGAAGGATCGCACCGACTGCCGCTCCGATACCAACACCCACTAGATAGGCGGCGTTTCCCAGGACAGCCAGCACGAGCACGAAGTTGGGTTCCCACCAGCGACCGAGGTACTCCTCGCAGTCGGAGCAGCCGTTCGACTGACTGTAGTTCGGCGGTGCCACGAGATAGGCGTACAACAACAGTCCGAACCCAAGGAGGACGCCGAGCACGACAAGAGCGAGGAGCCGCCACGGGCCTCGGCCGAAGAGGGCACCGAGGACAGCACCAAGCAGGCACGGTGCTGCGAGGACGACGAGTGCAAACACGAGCGCATTATCGGCCCGCCTCCAACTGACAAGAAGTCGGGCGACCCGGCTGGGGCATCTGGCTGGCGTTCAAGGGACATTCCTGAACGCTGGCCCACCGTACGGACGTCCCGCTTGGTTGAGCGCCTAGGCGATGGGCTGCAACAGGTCGATCGTGTCGTGGCGACGGTAGTACTCGATCACCGGGCGACTGGCGTCGCAGTCCGCGCGCTCGGCCAACCGCTCAAACGCTGGGCCGATCAGACGGTAGACGGCCGGGGGTTGACCCTCAACGCGCACGCGTGCGTACCGACCGCCGGGGAGTGTTCCGACCTCGAAGCCAAGCGCGACCGGATCGTCGTCGTCGCGGAGTTGCACGCAGATTCGATATTCACCGTGCGCGTTGCCCTGGAAGGAGCCTTCGTCGGCGGCCCCGTAGAACTTGCGCCCTCGCAGCGAACCGATCGCTTGCTCGAACTCGGCCCAGCCGCGCGTGATCGCTGACTGCTCGTCCGCGACCCGCTTGAACATGATCGTAACCTCGTCACGCTCGACCACATCAACCGGCAACTCGCCCGACATAAGAGCAGCCTACGCGACGTCGATCGTGACGTAGGCAAGCCGAGCAGCCTCAAGGGACATTCCTGAACGCTGGCCCAGGCGATCGGCCTATCACTAGGGGACTTTGACGAAACGGCGAGGTCACGTCGCGCGCCTCCCTTCGGGCACGTAGGATTCCCGCCCGGCAGGCTTCGTGCCCCGCAGGGAGATAGACGAAGGGGGGTGTGACCGTTGAAGAAGCGCCTTCTTGGCATGCTGGCTCTCGTGTGTGTGATCGGTGCTGTCGTCGCGACGACAGCCTCGGCCGCTATCACGGACCCGGGCAATGACGGGTGCCATGTCATTCATGGCCCCGGCCTGAGCTACACGCTCCAGTTCTGCGGCGACTAACGCCGTGGAAGATGGCGAGAGGGGACGAGGGAGAGTACGCGCGGCCTCGTTCCCTCTCGCACTTGCCGCTATTTGCGTGTTCTCTGTTTCACAAACGGGCGCTGCGCCCGTAGATTCCTGCCCTCGGCGCCCGGAGGTCGGGGGTCTAGTCCACAGATGTTGAGAACTTCTGTGGACGGCTGTGGAATGGACCTGAACTTCCCGCATAGAGCGGGCTTTTCTTCCACCGATCCGCCCGGCCTGTCTGGGAACATGTGTTCCTTTGTCCCTGCACGTCAGCGTCTTTTGGGGCTGGACTAAACGCTTTTCACAGGGTAGCGGCCAGCCTGAGGATTTGCAGAATGGAGGCGAAGGACATACCGGCGGCCGTTGAAGGGGCGCCGGGATCAGAGATTCAAGGAGCCTGAGTGCGGGTGTGGTGGAACTGGAATACACAGCCGATTTGGGGTCGGCCGCCCTGGCTGGGGATTGTGGGTTCGAATCCCACCGCCCGCACTGAGGCTCCGTGGCAAAGGGTAAACGCTCAGAGCACGTCCCGGTAGGGCAGCCGCCACACGGCGAAGTGTTGAAGACCTCGAACCGCGTGAAAACAGCGCGGCTGACCCTACGGGCACGCGCCCCACCAGCGGGTCTGTCGTCCGACCCGCCTTGTAGTGTTTCCCCTGCAAACACCGCAAAAAGAGCCCCCGCGAGGCTGGAACCTCCGGGGGCGTGACCAAAGGAGACTGACCTCCCTTGGCAACTGGCAAAGTAGCGCGTCGCACGGTTGTAGCCGACGTCGCAGCACTTCTCGACAGTCCCGAAATCGCGCCCCTCGTCGCGGAACTTGACGCACTCCGCTGGACGGGCCGCAAGGGCTACGGCGCCCGCGCTCTGCTCGGCGCCTGCCTCGTCAAGTCCCTGTTCGGCCTGCCGACCTGGACGTTCGTAGCCGCTCTGATCGCAGAGCATCCCGGCCTGCAAACCGCGCTCGGCGGCAGCCCGAGCTGCTGGGCTATGTACCGCTTTGCCCGAAAGCTGGAAGCGAACAAGCCAGCCCTGACCGCCTGCCTCGACGCCTGCGCGGCATCGCTCCGAAAGGAGCACCCGGATTTTGGCCGTGACGTAGCAATCGACGCCTCCGACCTTCCCGCTTATGCGAACGGTCAGCGCTACGTCAGCCAGGGAGGCAAGGAACGCGAGCGGTACTCCGATCCAGACGCATCCTGGGGACACCGCAGCGCAGTCGGCACCCGCAAAGGTGGCGGGTTCTACGGGTACAAGCTCCAAGCGTGCGTCTGCACCAACACGGGCCTGCCGGTCGCCTGGACGATCGCCTCCGCGCGCCACCATGAGTCTACGTTTGTTGCCGCGCTTCTCGACGCGGCAAAGGCACGCGGTTTCCAGCCTGAGACTATGGCGGCCGACAAGGGCTACGACGTATCCCGCGTCCATGACGAGTGCGAGGCCCGCGACGTGCTGCCGGTCATCCCGCTCAAGGGCGTGAAGGGTCGCCAGCCAGTCATCCCGCTTGGGATCGGCGGACGGCTCATGCCGGTCATCCCCCGCCACTCGGAACGCTTCCGCGACCTGTACCACCGGCGTGGACAGGTGGAAGCCCTGTTTGGCTCCCTCAAGAGCTACTGGGGTCTGACCCCGATCCGAGTCCGAGGGCTGGCAAAGGTTCAGCTTCACGCCGACCTCACGATCCTCGCTCGCCTCTCTCAGGCAATAGCTCGCGCTCGCGAGCTTCCGCTAGCCGCTTAGCCCCGAGCCTGAAAGAATCCCCCGCGTGGAGAATGGAGGGGACCTCCGAAGTCGCGTGATGGCTCTTGAGCAACGCGCGACGACACAGCACGAGTCGTTGCAGCAACTCCTTGTCATCGTCAAGGGTATTGCGTGGGAACTCAGCGTCATCATTGGCGAACTCAATAACGCGGTCTGGGACGACCGGCGAGAGCAGGAGAGGCCGAACATGGGGCCGCTTTACGAACTTGATCAGCGGCTCGACCGCCTGTGCGCAGCAATCGAAGATCTGGACAAGCCAGCGCCTCACGGCTGACTCGTTTCGTCAAAGTCCCCTAGGAGACTTTGACGAAACGAGGTCGCTACTCGTTCGCCAAACGCGTGGCTCAGAACAAGACCACGACCAGCAGCACCACCCCGAACCCGATTAGGACAGCGAGCAGCTCCCAGCCGCCGCGCAAGCGCCGTGTCCGAACAAGGAAGGACACCGTCACGACAGCGGCCAGCACGGGAACGGCCACCGAGATCCAAAACCACGTAGTCACACTCACTCTCGCTGTTCATGCTGCTACAAAGCGCCGCACTTTGCGTGTGCTCGTTTCGCAGACGGGCGCTGCGAGAAGGGACGCTCAAGCGACATTCCCACACACTGGGCCAGCCTGCGGAGCTTTCGCCCGAATCGTTGGGGTGAAGCAGGTTGAGTGGGACCCGTTCTTGGTCGATGCATAGTCGGTGGCAGGGACCCTCCGCCCTTGGCTAGTCGCAGTCGTCGGCATGACGCTTTTCCTGATGGCGGGAGCGAGCGCCGACTCGGCAACGGGCTCATACCGAGCCGCCCCGACCGCAGCCTGCCTCCGACACGATCCGCACTACACCAGGTACGCCACCTACACGAGAAAGCCATTCTCAATCCAGGTTTTCGGTCCCGCGTCCCGGCTGTTCAAGTTCCCTCCCGAGAGAGGGGCAACGCTAGTTATCAGCTATTACGAGCCCCGCGGCCCGCACTTCGGAAGCGAGGTCGGCATCTATTTCTTCGACACGGGCTCAAGAGCGCGGGTCGTCTACAACCGATTCCAAGCGCCGTACCTACGTGCTAACCACAAGCCCCTGAACCTCTTCGAACTGCATCGCAATGTGGTTATCGCTTGGGACGGAGACCGACCGAGCACACATAGGAAGTTGATCCTCGGCTGCCTCCGCGTGGCGTAGGCCACTCAAGCGACATTCCTGAACACTGGCCCACGCAGGTGCGCCGTCACCGGAAGAAGCGCACGGTGTTCGACTACGGGGGATCGAGATCGTCCGGCAGCCTCGGTGGTGGTATGCCGAGCGCCTGTCGTAGCGCCGGGAATCGTTCCCAGGCACAGACGGCCAAGAACACCAGTCGATCACCCTCGCGCGTTGCGCTCATTAGCTCAGCTGGTACGTTCGCGCGTTGTAGGTTCGAGATGATGTTCTCTGCGAGTTCAGACGCCGCCTGCCTGATTTGGTCGTCGTCCACTGCCTGATTCTCGCAGGCGGTGCGCGGGAACCGCGCAGTCCTGTTCAAGGGTCATTCCCGAACACTGGCCCATTCGGCCGTGCCCTCGCGAGAGTGTCTCAGTCTGAGGCTGGGGCGTTCCCGCTGTCTGTGTAGCGCTGAGCTTCAGGGCAATCGTCGTAGCTGCGATAGACCCTGACGGGTACGACCTGGAACATGTAGTACGCGGCATCTACATGGCGTCGCGCCTCTTCTTCGGAGTCGAACACGGCGTACACCTCCAACGGAGGGCCCGGTTGTTCTGCGCAGACCGCGTAGACAATGGTCGGTTCGTCGTCCATGTTTGGTCATCAGGCTACGCGGTGACGCCACCGGGCGCGTAGGAGTGTCTCGGGGCCGGATGCTCTCAAGGGACATTCCTGAACACTGGCCCACGCGATGTTCGCCCTATCGCTTTCGGCCGAGACCTCGGACAATGGCCTACATGGGGACTGGCTTTCTTGAGCTCGCGTTGGCAAGCATCCGGGCTCGTCCCGCGCGAGACGGCAGCACGGTGAAGTTCGTCGCGATCGATGGCCCAGGTGGGGCGGGGAAGAGTTCGCTTGCGCGTCACCTGGCCGCCGAGCTTGGCGGGGTGCCGATACTGCAGACGGACGACTTCGCGAGTTGGGAGAACCCGGTCGACTGGTGGCCAGAGATGCTCGAGCGTGCGCTCAAGCCGCTCGCCGCCGGTCAGCCGGCCCACTTCACGCCCTCGGACTGGGGTGGAGGCGGCAAGGAGGCGGTGACGATTGAGCCGGCCGAGTTCATCATTGTTGAGGGAGTCAGCGCTTCCCGCAAGGAGTTTCGTCGTTTCCTCACCTACGCCATCTGGGTCGACGCTCCAGCCGAGCTCCGACTCAAACGAGGCTTGGAGCGGGGCGGGAAAAATACGCGCGCCCAGTGGGAGAAGTGGATGGCCGAGGAAGACGACTTCTTCGGACGAGAGGAGCTACGCGAGAAGGCCGACCTCGTCCTTCGCGGCGACCGGGACGAGTGGACCTAGCCGTCGCTTTCAAGGGACATTCCTGAACGCTGGCCCATGCGGGCGCGGCCTCTCACGGATCGGCCGGCGCTGGCTCGTTGGTCGCTTGCGGGACCGGTTCGATCGGTTTCGCCATCAGCACGTCATCGACCGGCACCACAGCCCCGTCAGGGCCGATGGGCAGACGGAACTCCCCGCGCAGCTCGCCCTCGATCTGATACCCGTGGCGTTCGTACAGGGCGCGCGCAGCGGCATTCACCGACAGCACGCGTAGCGTCAGGCGGTCGATCTTGCGCTCGGCTGCGGACGTCTCGGCGGCCTCGAGGAGTGCGCTGGCCACTCCCTTTCGCTGAGCGCTCGACGCCACTGCGAGGTTGTCGATCATCAGCACGTGTGCATTCGACGCCAACGGCGTCGCCGGGCGCAGGCAGAGGAAGCCTGCAACCTCGTCGTCGAGAATGGCGACGAGCACTTCCTCGGGCCGAGTAGTCTCGAAGAAGACGTGCGGCCTATAGGTGCTCGGGGAAACAAGTGGCGACCACGTCTCACGCTCGATACTCGTAAGGGCGTCCTCGTCCCTCATACCGGCCGGTCGAATAACGATCGACACGACACGCATCGTGCCATTAGGCGCCACACGCCGGCGAGAAGACGGACTCGTCTCCTCGCCAAGCGCGGCTGGCGTGGTCAGGAGACATTCCTGAACACTGCCCAGCTGATGGTGCACTCCTGTGAGGTAGACGGCCCTTCACGGTGCACGGCCACCATGTCGCTCGGACTGTGCGCAGGGCGCTCGATGAGTGCCTAACCCCGCACGGCGCCGGGCGATTGACGGTCGCTCACCTCACGACCGAGATGCGCCTAACCTCACCGATGGTCTCGGGTCGGAATAGGGAGTCCAGAAGTGGATTGCCCTGACAACCGTTCCCCCTCAGACGGGCCTCGGCGAGCGCCCAGCGCAACGCCTCTGCTGAGTCGCTCGAACCGTCGACACCGACAACGATCGGCATTTCACTGCCGCTTCGGTTGATGGATGATCACGACCGGGCAAGGAGCGTGCTGGGCGCACTGGTGCCCGACCGATCCGAGCAGCAACTCCTTGAAGCCACCGAGACCGCGCGAGCCGACGACAAGCAGTTCGGCTCCCTCGGCCTTCTCCACGAGCACTGCTCCCGGCGGCCCTTCGATCGCATGCTTGTGGATTTCGACGTTTGAGGCATCGCCGACGACCTCGTTGAGTGCGTCGGAGAGGGTCGTCTCGGCCGCCTCGCGCATGACGCCCAACGTTTGCTCGTCGAAGGCCGGCGCCCATGTAACGCCGACGGGGATCGACCAGGCATAAACGGCATCGATGCTCGTTCGCCGTAGCCGGGCTTCGGCGAGCGCCCAGCGCAGCGCCTCCTTCGATCCTTCCGAGCCGTCAATTCCAACCAGGATCGACATCGCTTGCACCTCCTAGGTAGGAGCGGGCCAGGAGGCCGACTCGAGTGCCGCCAGATAAAGCTCGTCCTCTTTCCAAGTATGGACGGTGATCAACGCTGCCGGGCCGTACAGGAGCTGCTGGGCACGGCCCAGGTTCCTGGGCGTCGGTGGCGGCGATCTCCTCGATCCAGCGGCGGATCGCCTGATGGTCGTAGTGCAACGACGCCGTGACCATCGGGTCACCGAGGCGCTCTGCCACCTCGGGATAGAGCACACGCTCATCGGCCCAGGCGTGTGGTCGTTGATCACTCGAGCAAGGCCTGTGGCCAGGAGGAACCCGCTTCCCTCGGGTAGTTGCCCGTTGACCGGTAAGCGTTTGCCCGGATGGCGCGTGGCGTCCTTCGTCATAGCGTTGTGACCGGCGAATCACTGAACTCACGCACACGGAAGTGACCGATGTTGATACCTGGGATTCTGATCGCGCTTCTTGTCGTGGCGCTGGCTCAACTGGCGCTCGCGGTAAAGGGGCAGCGCTAACAATTAACCGTCGGCCGACTTAGGGCACGATCTCACCAGCTACCCGGAGACCGCCAGTCGATGTTCAGCGGCTGGAGGCGCCTCGAGGAAGCTCGGAGAATTCGCTGTGAGAAGTTCGATGAACGTCTCGCGTGACTCGACCGGACTGAAGGCGACCGTGTCGAAACCCTCGCTGCCGTTTGCTCAAAGCAAAAGGATGCTTGCGCAGGCGAGGCTGCTGAGTTCGTGAACAACTCTGGGCCTACCGAGCGATGCTAGAAGTACTGGATCAGCGGTGAGGACGGCGAACTGGTTGTCCCTGACGCGCACGCGTGGCGTGAGTGGCTCGGGCGCAACCACGCGGATTGGGCGGGCGTCATGCTCGTACTAGCGAAGAAGGGCACCACCTCGCCGACGAGCCTCACCTACGACCAGGCCCTCGAGGATGCGATCTGTTTCGGGTGGATCGACGGTCAGATTCGCCGCCGTGACGAGCGAACGTACTTTCAGCGTTTCACGCCGAGACGGGCACGGAGTCGCTGGTCGAAGCGGAACACGACACTAGCCGAGCGGCTGATCAGCGAGGGCAGGATGCAGGCTTCGGGAATCGCGGAGGTCGAGCGCGCAAAGGCCGACGGGCGTTGGGAGGCTGCCTACGCTGGCCCCGCGACGGCCCGCGTGCCCGACGACTTGGCAGCTGCGCTTGCGGCTGAACCGAAGGCGGAGACGATGTTCGGACGGCTCAGCAGCCAGAATCGCTACGCGATTCTGCATCGCATCGAGTCGGTGAAGCGGCCGGAGACTCGTGCTCGCAAGATTGCGGAGTTCGTGACGATGCTCGCGCGCGGCGAGACGGTACATCCGCAGACGCGGAGGAACAAAGACCAACCATGATCCGGGATCAGCGCGAGCGTTCTCAGAGGTCATTCCGGAACACTGGCCCAGGCTGCTGGCCCTACGTCTGACCGAAGCCGCCTCTGCAAGCGGAGCCGCGGCACCGACGATCCAGAGTCGAATCATCCGTGAAGGCGTATCGGCAGGCGCTCATTCTTCTCACAGCCCTCCACTTGTGTCTCTTCCCGCGGCTCGAGGGACATTCCTGAACACTCGCCCAGAGGCCGCTTCGCTGTCTTTGAGGCTGCCTTGCGGCCTGGTGAGTCGTGACCTACCGTTGATGCGTGCAGCGGTCGGTGGTCATCGGTGTGATCGCAGCGGGGCTAGTGCTTGCGTTTGTGCTTCCCGTCTTGCTCGACTCCGGCAGTCCCGCCTCGGGCCAGAACGGCCCCCCACCGTCGCTCTCGGGGCAGATCGGCCCAACGCAGACACTCCCGGCTGGCCAGGATGGGCCGATTACGCCGAAGAAGTAGGCGCAGGGACCCGCGCGCGAGCGACGAGCGCGTCAAGAGACATTCCTGAACACTGGCCCATACGAGCGTGGCTGCACTCGGCGAGCAGCGTCACCGGCGATGGGCGAGCAGCTCGTCGAGCTCGAGCCGGCCGTCGTTCGGCGGTGCGACGTCCGAGCCGTAGCGCCGCCACTGCTCGAACGGCCGGTCCCACGCGAGCTCGAGGTCGTTTCCGTCCGGGTCGCTCAGGTAGACGGCGAGATGCGTGCCGTGATCCGTGAGCTGCCGCAACGGAACGCCCGCGTCGACGAGGCGGCCGACGGCCTCCGCGAGTTCCGCCTGCGAGGAGAAGTTGAGCGCGACGTGATGCAGACCGGTGACGCCGTCGGGCTGCGGCGGCCCGTCGGCCGACTTCCACGTGTTGAACCCGAGGTGGTGGTGGTAGCCGCCGGCCGACACAAAGAGGATGTCGCCCGTCGTCCCCCACCCCGGCACGCCGCGAGCCTCGTGAACGACGTCGAAGCCGAGGATCCCGACGTAGAAGTCGCGCACCCGGTCGATGTCGGCAGTCCGCAAGTGCACATGGCCGATCCGCACGTTCGGGTCGATCGGCCGCTCCGCGCGCAACTCCGGCTCGATAGGCCCCTGCGGTCCGCTCACAGCCCGACGCTCCCCTGCCCGCCGCCGCCCACCAACCCGCCTATCGCCGAGTACCGGAGGCCAGGCTCCATCGTTTCCCTCACCATCATGCGCGGATAGTACGTCGCCGCGCCTCTAACTCGACGGGCAGATTGCTCGGGCGAAATTCTCCGGCTCCAATCGTCTGGAGCATCGGGTGGAGCATCAATGGCGCGATCCAGGTCGGCCTCAGCATTTGGGCGCTGCTGAACCACGCGTCGATTTGGTGGGTCTGGCTGACTATGGGCCTTTGCTACTTCACCCTCGCGGCCCTCGGCGCTTCCACCCGCGTAAGACTTGCGCGGCGACGGTTGACCAGTCGAGCAGCGGACACCTTCGAAGACTGGCTCACCCGGCCATGACCCCGCTGGAATGAAGCGGCCGCCTCTGCCTGGGGCGAGCCCGCGAGCGGGCACCGACGGCCCTGGAGTCTTAACCAGTGGCAGCGTCCCTCCCGTAGCGCGTCGCCAAGGGGACATTCCCGAACGCTGAGCCAAGTCGATCCGTCCACAAATCGGCATCCCGTTCGATCCGCGATGAGTCCTGTCGTGGGTTCAGGTCTGTATCCACGACCGATCAATCCACTCGAGGAGAACATGATGACCGCTACCTACACCTTCGACGTCTTCTCCAGCCTCGATGGCTTCGGCTCCGTCAGCGGCGGCGACTGGGGCGGCTACTGGGGCAAGCAGGGCCCTGAGCTGCTCGACCACCGCCTCGCCGTGTACGGCGAGGATCAGCGGATGGTCTTCGGGGCCAACACCTATCGGCTATTCGCACAGATGCTGGCCCCGAGCACCGCGGAGTCCGAGGTGAGGGACCCCTGGGTCACCCGGATGGTGAACCTGCCGGCGATCATCGTGTCGACCACGCTGGAAGAACCGCTCGACTGGCCGGACGCGACCGTGGCGAGCGGTGACGCGGTCGATGTCGTCGCCCGGCTCAAGGAGGAATCCGCCGTGCCGTTGCGCTCCCACGGCAGCTTGTCGATGAATCGGGCGCTGATGGCAGCCGGCCTGGTCGACCGCGTCCAGGTGACCCTCTTCCCTGTGATCACCGGGCTGAACGGATCGGATGCGATCTTCCAAGGTGCGGCCGACTTCGACCTCGAGCTGATCGAAAGTCGAACGCTCGACGGCAACATCCAGGAGCTCACCTACCGGCCCACCCTGCATATCTGAGTCCGTCGACGTACTGCGAACTCCGCTCTCTCAACCGTCTGGGGTGAGTCCTGAACACTGGCCCATGAGGCTTATTCGACCCAGTGATCTTTGCTGCGATGGGTAGCCGCCGGCGCGCCGCCGAGAAGTCCGAAGCTCGCTCCCCGCTTGGTCGTCAACTCATCCCTCAGTTGCCGCTCATGGGCTGTTGGGGTGAAGACCTGTCGGAACCATGCGATCAGACGCTTGAGCATTCCCAAAGAGTACGTGTGCCAGTGCCCTGAAGGCTGGCGGCCGGATCCGGGAAGATATGGGTCGTGGAACGACCGTTCGTCCCGTCCGGATTCGTTGTTCCGCTCGCTCTGGCGACGGAGCGATTCAGGCTCGAGCCGCTCGGGCCGCAACACAACGACTCCGACTACGAGGCGTGGTCGTCCTCCGTGGAGCACATCCACGCGACGCCCGGATGGGAGACGAGCTCCTGGCCCGACGACCGCGGCGCCGTGGACAACCTGCGCGACCTGCAGGCGCACGCCGACGACTTCGAGAACAGGGTGGGCTTCACCTACACCGTCCTCGATCCTGTGACCGGCGAGGTGATCGGCTGCGTGTACATCTATCCCGATCGCAGCGAGCAGAACGATGCGCGTGTGTCCTCATGGGTGCGGGCGAACCGAGCCGAGCTCGACGTGCCGCTGTGGCAGGCCGTCACCGCCTGGCTCGCGGAGACGTGGCCCTTCGAGCACGTCGCCTGCGCCGAACGAACCCACGGCGCCTGACGCACCTCCTGCTCAGGAGCGCTTGCGCTTCTCCGGATGAGCCAACGGCGGCGCCTGCGCGGCCGGCTCGTCACGGCTTCGGCATCACGCAACTGCCGCCACAGCTCCTGCGCTTGCAGTGCCACCGAGACACGCTCGGCGTGGTCGATCGCTCAGCTGTGATAGGTGGGGATGGAGACGCGCGGCATGGCCGTAAGCGTACGGCTTCCCGGGCGCCTCGGCGGCGCTGACGACCGTGTGGCCGAAGAACGTTTACGTCGGCTCGGGCACGGCGAGGGCGACGCCGAGCTGCATCCAGAAGCGGACACGGTCGAAGTCCTCCCAGATCTCGGCCATCCGGCCGTCCTCGATTCGCGTGATGCACGTCTGCGTGAACGCGAACTCCGCGCCGGTCGCCGGAATCGGCGGCAAGCTCCGCGCGCGGAACAGGCCCGGGTGGAAGTCGTCGCCCGTGTGGTGACCGGTGAAGAGCAGGTAGTCGGCCACCCGGTCGCCCTCGGCCACTTGCTGCAGCACCTCGCAGTGCAGGTCCGGGAACGGCCTGAACCACTGGTCGGCGATCGCGAGCATCGCGTCCCGGCCGGAGAATGAGCCGCCGCCGACATGGAGCGTGATGTCCTCGGCCACCAGCTCATCCAGCCGGGACAGGTCCTGCGCGTTCCAGACCTCGTCGCAGAAGCGCCGCGTGAGCGCCTTGCTCTCGGCCGGCGTCACAGCGAGCCGACCGCGAGCGCGGCGTGCCGCAGCCAGCGTGCCCCGAGTTCGAGATCGTCGACGTCGGCGCGCTCGTCCGCCGAGTGCACCAGCCGTGCGGCCAGGTCGGCATCCATCGACTTGACCGGGAAGAACCCGTACGCGACGGTGCCGAACGCCTCGCGGAGCCAGTGGCTGTCAGTGAAGCCGGCGACGCAGATCGGCGCCACGCGGGCGCCCGGCTCGACCTCGGCGATGAACTCGTCGGCAGCAGCCCAGAGCGGGGTGTCCATCGCCGATCGCGTGCCGCCCTGTCCGGGTCGCCAGACGATCTCGTAGTCGCCCTCACCGAGCTGCGCTCGGATCTTCGGCTCGACTTCCGCCTGTGTCTGTCCCGGCAGGAGCCGACAGTCGACCGTGACCTCGGTGAGCGCCGGGATCACGTTTCGCTTGTGCGAGGCGGAGATCATCGTCGGCGAGAGCGTGAACGAGAGCAGCGCCTCGATCATCGTCGCGGCCGCCGGATCGACCTTTCGAGCCGCCTCGAGCGCGGTGCCCGCGGGAGGCACCGAGCCGCACACGGCCGCAAGGAACGCCTCCACCTCGGGGATCAGCTCCGGCTCGGGCTCGTACGCGGCGAGCCGCTCGATCAGCCCGGCCGCCTTGACGAGCGCGTTGTCGGCGATCGACGGCAGCGAGGCATGGCCGCTGCGGCCGTGGACGCGCAGAACGAAGGGCGAGCTCATCTTCTCGGCCGACGCGCAGAGATAGAGGACCTTGCCGCCGACGACGACCCGGTCGCCGGCTCCCTCGTTGACGGCGTACTCGGCCCGCACGGCGTCAGGATGCTCGCGGCAGAGCCAGGAGAGCCCGAAGTCGGGATCGTCGCCGACCTCCTCGTCGGCCGTGGCCGCGAAGATCAGGTCACCCTTCGGCCGGAACCCTTCGCGCGCGAGCGACGCAACGGCAACGGCACTCGCCGCGACCTGGCCCTTCATGTCGAGCGCGCCGCGCCCCCAGACCTGGCCGTCGCGAACCTCGCCCGACCACGGGTCGACCGTCCACTCGGCCGGATCGGCCAGCACCGTGTCCGTGTGCGACAGGAGCAGCAACCGCGGCCCGCCGCCCGCGCCGCGGATGCGCGCCACCAGGTTCGCCCGCTCGGGCACGCGCGCGTACAGCTCGCACTCGACGCCGAGCGGCTCCAGGTAGTCGCGCAACAGCTCGGCCGCCTGCGTCTCGTTCCCCGGCGGGTTGACCGTGTCGAGCCGGATCAGCGCCCGCAGCAGCTCGACGACCTCGTCGCGCAGCGTCCGCGTCGCCAACTAGGCCTCGTCCTGCTTCGCCAGCTCGGTCAGCTCGTTGCGCACGTCCCACAGCTCTGGGAAGAACTTCCGGTGGACGAGACCGGCGAGCAGCTCGACCGGCGTCCCCTGCGTCCCGACGACGTCGCCGCCGATGATGCGCTCGACGACGCGAAGGTGGCGAATACGCCAGACGCCGGCCCGTTCGTCGACCTCGGTCAGCGTCTCCGCCAGCTCCGCCAGGTCCTCGTGCTCCCGGGCGCGCCGGTAGACGTCCGCCATCGACAGCCCGGCGCCGCGCCGCGCCGCCTGGAACGCCTCGCCGGCCGCCGGAATCGAGCGGCGCAGCGCGTTCCAGCCGGGCGAGTCGAAGCCGCTGCCGTGACCGAGCTCCGGCCGGACGCCGGAGGTGTACTCCCACGGCGACATCAGCTCGAGCATGTCGAGCTGCTCCGTGATCAGCTTGATGCAGAGGATCGCGCGGCGCAGCGACCGGATCGCAGCGCGGAGGTCGCCCTCGGCGATCTGCGCGGTCGCGGTGTCGATCTCGGTCGAGCCGAGCTTGAGCCAGAGCTCTGACGACTGGTGCGTGATCTGGAAGAGCAGCTCGTCGTGGTGCGCTCGCTCGTCCGCGGTCTTCTGCAGCGCCAGCAGCTCGTCCGTGTGGAGATACCGCTCGTAGTCGCTCGCGCCCGGCCCCGGAAGGATCGGCCCGAGCTCGTCCTCGAGTCCCGTCTGCTCGCGCCTGGACACGAGCTGAGCATACTTCGCGAGCATGGGCGATCTCTTCGCAGACGCGGCTCAGGAGCACATGTCCGGCGCGGCGCCGCTCGCGCAGCGCGCACGGCCGGCGACGCTGGAGGAGTTCGTGGGCCAGCGGCAGATCCTCGGCGAGCGTTCCGCCCTGCGGCTGGCGATCGAGCAGGACCGCGTCGGCTCGATGGTGTTCTACGGGCCGCCCGGAAGCGGTAAGACGACGCTTGCGCGCATCGTGGCCGCGCGCACCGGCGCCGCGTTCGAGGAGCTGTCGGCTGTCTCGGCGACGGTCTCGGAGGTGCGCGCCGTCCTCGCGCGCGCACGCGAGCGGCTGGGCGCGCACGGCCGGCGCACGATCCTCTTCCTCGACGAGATCCACCGCTTCAACAAGGCGCAGCAGGACGCACTGCTGCCGGCGGTCGAAGAGGGACTCGTGACGCTGATCGGCGCGACGACCGAGAACCCCTACTTCGAGGTCAACTCGGCGCTGATGTCACGGATGCAGCTGTACACGCTCGAACCGTTGACCGACGAGGACATGGTCGAGGTCGTGCGGCGCGGTGCGGCGATCCTGGACGGGGCCGTTTCGGACGACCTGGCCGCGTCGATCGCGCGCTCGGCCGGCGGCGACGCGCGCTCGGCGCTGAACATCCTCGAGCTCGCTGCGCAGACCGCCCGGGCCGAGGGAGTCGAGCTGACGGAGGACCATGTCGCCGACGCCGCCCGCAAGCGGCCGCTCGTCTACGACCGCTCGGGCGACCTGCACTACGACTTCACGTCCGCGTTCATCAAGTCGATGCGCGGCTCCGACGCCGATGCGGCGGTGTACTACCTCGTCGCCATGCTCGAAGCGGGCGAGGACCCACGCTTCGTCGCGCGCCGCATGGTCATCCTTGCGTCCGAGGACGTCGGTGACGCCGATCCACAGGCGCTCGTGGTCGCAGTCGCGGCAGCGCAGGCGCTCGAGCACGTCGGCCTGCCGGAGGCGAAGCTGAACCTCGCGCAGGCTGCGATCTACCTGGCGACCGCACCGAAGTCGAACGCGGTCACGCGCGCACTCGGGGCCGCGACCCGTGACGTCCGCGAACACGGGAACCTGCGCCCGCCGAAAGCGCTCCGCGATGCCCACTACCGCGGCGCGAAGAAGCTCGGCCACGGCGAGGGGTACATCTACCCGCACGACGACCCGGCCGGCTTCGACGTCGACTACCTCCCGGACGAACTCAAGGGACGCACGTACTACGAGCCGAAGGAGAAGCGCTGAGGAAGCTCGCCTGCCTGGTGCTGTTGCTTGCGGCGATCGCCGTCTCGACAGCCCACGCTACGGCCCCAGTTCCGGTGCCGTGCGCCGGGGTCCTGCTGCGAGCCTCGGACGGGGCCCCTGTCGCCGGCGCCGACACGATCTACGGAGACGCCGTGTTCGCCGTCACCGGCGACGGACAGGGCGGCTGGTTCATCGGCGGCGAGTTCTGGCGCGTCGGCGCACGGCCCCGGACGAACCTCGCACACCTCGACCGGAACGGACGCCTCGTGCAGAGCTGGCGGCCGGTCGTGGACGGAACGATCGCGAGCCTCGCACGCGCCGGCCGGACGCTCTACGTCGCCGGCTCGTTCCGCCATGTCGACGGCATCGCCCGAGACGGCGTCGCGGCCGTCGACACCGTCACGGGCCGCACCACCGCCTGGCTTCCGTCGGTCCGGAAGGTCGACCAGATCGCCGCCACTCGCTCTGCGGTCTACCTGGCATCCGGCCAGACGATCACGCCCGTCGACCCGAGATCCGGAGCCGCAAACGGCGCCGTGCTCGACGGCGGCGGGCCGTTCGCCGTCACTCCGATCCGCACCTACCTCTTCACAGGCGGCCCCTACTACGGCGGGCTGAACGCCGTCGAGACATCGTCAGGCGAACCGGACGAGTGGGCCTCCGGCGCCCGTGGCTCCTTCTCGTCGGTCACGACCGCCGGCGGGCGCGTCTTCGCCACCGGCCGCTTCCAGACCGCCTCGCGGCGGCACATCGGGCTCGCTGCCTGGACTTCGGACAACGCGAGGCTCCTCTGGATCGCGAACTCGGACGGCTACGTGAACTCGGCCGCGCCCGACGGGAACCGCGTCTATCTCGGAGGCCTGTTCCAGTTTCTCGGCAAGCAGAAGCGGCCGCGCCTCGGTGCCGTCGACATCAGCACCGGCCGCGCGCTCGCCTGGAACCCGCGGTGGAACACCGACCTGCGCTGGACGCCGGTGGCCGTGGCGGCAGCCGGCGGGCGCGTGTTCGTGGGCGCAGCCGTCACCGTGGCCGGAAACCCGCCGGCTTGTGCCCGGAAGCCGTGAGAGCGGCAGCAGCCCTCGGCGCGGTTGCCCTCGTGGCAGCAGGCTGCGGCGGCGGGACCGCCACCAGCCGGCACGCCGTGACGGGCGACTACGCAGCAAAGGTTCGGAACGCCGGACGCGTCTTGTCGGGCGGCCTCGCAGCAACCTCCGTGATCTCGACGAGACCCTTGCCGGGTCCCGTCGAGTCGGAAGCTCATCGAGCTCGTGCGAGCCTGGAAGCCGCCGTCGTGGAGCTGAGGAACGCAAAGCCGCCCAGGGACGCTTCACGCGACAACAGCGAGGTCGCTTCCGGGTTGATGTTCCTGCGCCGGGAGATCGCCGAGTACGTGACCGCTGCGGTGGCTCAAGACTGGAAATCGATCAATGGCCTGAACCAGGCGCAGGCTCGGTCGCAAACCCTCGACGCGGCCTTTGGGGCACTCGAGGATCTCGAGAGAAAGGGCTACAAGGTCGCGTTCTCGGTCGCGGGATCCAGTTCGATCTCCGGAGGGAAGTTCTGCTCCAGTGACACCGTGACGGCACCGAACATGATCGGAGAACGCGAACCGGCTGCCGTGCGCCACCTGCGCGACGCCGGACTCGACGCCACCGTCTTCCCACAGATCAAGCCAAATCCACACGTCCCTGCGGGCGTGGTCGTCCACGAGTCACCCCTCGACTTCCCGCTCTGCAAGGGAACCCCCGTCTGGATCATCGTCTCGATCGGGAAGTAGGTACTTCGCGATCTCCCAGATGTGGCCGCCGGGGTCGCGGAAGCAGGCCGTGCGGATGCCCCACGGGCGGTCCATCGGACAAATCAGGAGCTCGACTCCGCGCCGCCGGGCCACGTGCGTGTCTCGTCCACGAAGGCTCCTTTCGTCGATCTTCGGAGTAGGACAACTACCATGAGGCGATGGAGGCGGCCGAGGGTGCACGCACGTTCCAGGTGGGCGACGCTGCGTACGACCGCTTCATGGGTCGCTACTCGGCTCCGCTGGCGAGCGCGTTTGCCGACACCGCCGGGATCGCGGCACCGCAGCAGGTCGTCGACGTCGGCTGCGGCCCGGGCGCGCTGACGGCAGAGCTCGTCCGGCGGCTCCGCGCGGAGGCCGTGACGGCCGTCGACCCGACCGGGCCTTTCGTCGAGGCATGCCGACGGCGCAACCCAGGCGTCGACGTCCAGCTCGGCCGCGCCGAAGAATTGCCGTTCCCCGACGACCGCTTCGACGCAGCGCTCGCCCAGCTCGTCCTGCACTTCGTCACCGACCCGCCTGCGGCCGCGCGCGAGATGCGTCGTGTCGCCCGGCCCGGCGGCACCGTCGCGGCGTGCGTCTGGGACGTCGACGGAATGACAATGCTGCGCGTCTTCCGGGAAGCTGTTCGCGCGACCGACCCCGGCTCGCCGCCTGACTCCGACCCACGGGCGTTCGGGCGCGAGGGCGAGATCGCCGACCTCTTCCGCGCGGCCGGCCTCGAGTACGTGACCGGCGGGGCTCTCGACGTCGAGACGACGTACGCCGACTTCGACGAGTTCTGGCAGCCGTTCACGCTCGGCATCGGCCCTGCGGGCGCGTACGTCGTCACGCTGGACGCCGATCGTCAGGCTCGGCTCCGGGACGACATGCGCGAACGGCTCGGCAGGCCCGAGGGGTCGTTCACGCTGTCGGCGCGCGCCTGGTACGCGACCGGTCGCAAGTAGCGCCGCGAGTACGATCCTCCGGTCCGGGCAGCCAGCGACAAGGAGGCGTGATGGGCGTCGAGCACACCGCATCGGCAACGTGGGAAGGCGATCTGATGAGCGGCTTCGGAACGGTGTCGCTCGGCAGCGGAGCCGCGAGCGGCGTCGCGCTCACCTGGCGAGCACGCGCGGAGGACGCGTCCGCAGGCGCAAGCCCCGAGGAGCTGATCGCCGCCGCGCTCGCGTCCTGCTTCTCGATGGCGCTCTCGCACCAGCTCGCCCAGGGCGGTCACGCGCCGGCCCGGCTCGACACGGAGGCGACCTCGACCTTCGACCGGACTGATGCCGGCTTCCGCGTGACGAAGATCGCACTGAGCGTCCGGGGCGACGTGCCCGGGATCGACGAGAGCGACTTCCGCGAGGCGGCCGAGGGCGCGAAGGCAAATTGCCCGGTCTCGAAGGCGCTCGAGGGCAACGTCGAGATCACGCTCGACGCGTCGCTGAACAGCTAGAGAATCCGCGCGCCGAGGGCGCTTGCGACCAGCTCGACTGCGAGGCGGCCCGTGGCGTTCTCGCGATCGAGGACCGGGTTGACCTCGACCACCTCGAGCGATCCGGCCAGGCCGGACTCGGCGACGAGCTCGAGCGCGAAGTGCGCCTCGCGGTACGAGAGCCCGCCCCGCACCGGCGTGCCGACGCCCGGCGCGACCTCGGGATCGATCACGTCCATGTCGAGGCTGACGTGGACGAAGCCCGAGCCGGCCACGTGCTCGAGCGACTCGCGGATCGCTCGCTCGACGCCCAGCCGGTCGACGTCGCTCATCGTGTAGACACGCGCGCCGAGCTCGCGCAGGAGCTGTCGCTCGCCCTCGTCGAGGGAGCGGACGCCGACGAGCGCGACGCGCGACGGCTCAACGGCCGGAATCGGCCAGGCGTCGCTCTCGAACGCGTCGCCGGCAAGGCCGAGCGCCGCGGCGAGCACCATGCCGTGAACGTTGCCGGTCGGGCTGGTCTCGGGACGGTTGAGGTCGCCGTGGGCGTCGAGCCAGAGCACGCCGCCGGGCGACGTCGACCGTGCGAGCCCGCCGAGCGTGCCGAGCGCGACGGAGTGGTCGCCGCCGAGGACGAGCGGCAGGCGGCCTTCCTGCTTGGCGCGAGCGACTGCATCGGCGATCGCGGCGCAGGTCGCCTTGATCTCGTCGAGGAAGCGCGCGCGCTCGTCGCCGGGCTCGATCGACTCGGCCACCGGCGTACGGACGTTCCCCCAGTCCTCGCAGGCGCGACCGAGCTCCGCGATGCGCGCGTCGAGCCCCGCGTAGCGAATCGCCGACGGCCCCATGTCGGTTCCGCGCCTCCCCTGCCCGAGATCGAGCGCCGCCCCGATGATCGCGACAGGAGACTGTCCGTTCGCGTTGCCCATGGAAAGGAGGCTACTGAGAGATACGGAGCACGCTGCCCTTCAATCGCCGCCGCGACCGACTCGGCGGGCGCGGCCACAGCCGATCTCGGAAGGCCGGCCATCCTCATCGCCGAGCGAGTCCACCGGCTCCGCAAAGACACCGCACCACGCGAACGCTGTGAAGGAGGGGGCAGCACGGGGGAACCAGGGGTTCCCCCGTGAAGCGCAAGCGTGTGGCGAGGGCCGGATTTGAACCGGCGACACCACGGTTTTCAGCCGTGTGCTCTACCGACTGAGCTACCTCGCCGAGCGAAACCGGCAGCCGCCGGACCGGCACGCGCATGGTAGCCGTGCCGGTCCGGCGACTCGATCCGGACGGTGGCTACGAAGCCGCGTCTGCCGGCGGGGCCTCGGCGGCCGGAGCGTCGGCGGCCGGAGCGTCGGCGGCGGGAGCGTCGTCAGCAGCAGCGTCGTCGTGATGGTGGTGGACGAGGTCCTCCGCCTTGTCGACCGCTTCCTCACCGACGTCCTTGGCCTTGTCGTAGGCCTCCTCGGCCATGTCCTTGGCCTTCTCCTCGAAGCTCATGGGACTCTCCCCTCGTTCGTTGATGGGCAAGGGGATTATGCGCGGTTCTTGAGCAGGTCGCGGATTTCGCCGAGCAGCACGACCTCCTCGGGCTTGGCCGCCTCCGCGTCCGGGTCCTGACCGGCCTTCGCGCGCGCCATGTAGGCGTTGTACGGCCGGACGACGAAGAAGAACACGGCGGCCGCGATCGAGACGAAGGCGATCAGCACGTTGATGAAGTCCCCGTACCTGAAGAGGCTGCCGTGGATCGTGAACGTCAGACCCGAGAAGTCGTGAGACCCGAAGATCGCCGCGACGATCGGCGTGATGATGTCCGCCACGAACGCAGTGACGAGCGCGCCGAACGCGAGCCCGATCACGATGCCGACCGCCAGGTCGACGACGTTCCCGCGCATGAGGAACGCCTTGAAGTCCTTCACGGCACCCGCACCGAACATGGCCCCTCCCTCGTTTCGCCCGCTGACGAAAAGGAGGACGTCCCGGCCGGTGCGCCCGCGCCGTGAACGTCCTCGAGGGTTCCGAGCATACGACCGGTAGGGACCGATTTCACCGGCACGACCCGCGGTGCGGCACCGAAAAAGTCGCTCGTTGCGGGGAGTTCAGCCGCCGGGACGAACCGTGATCGCGACGTCGTCTCCGGGCCGGGCGGCCAGCATGTCGGCCGCGCTCCCGGCGTTGATCGCGATCGCGACGTTCCCGTACGCGTCCTCGTAGAGCACGACGTCGCCGGGCCGCACGTCGGCGAATGTCTCGGCGGCGCTGGCGTAGAACCGCTGGAGCCCGACCTCGACCTCGACGCGGGTCCCGGGAGCGATACCGACGCGCGCCAGGTCGCCCTGACGGAGGTTGAGCTGGATGTTCCCGAACCGGTCGACGATGAGCACATGGGCGAGCACGAAACCGTCCCCGAACGTGGCGACGGGGACGTCGAGCCGGACGAGCTCGTCGAGAGGGATGTCCGGCCCCAGCTCGGCCGGGTCGACTCCGACCGCGATGTGCGCTGCGGCCGGCGCGAAGAGGTCGCGGCCGTGGAACGTGCGCGAGACCGGCTCGAGCCGGTAGGCGGGGTTGGACAGCTCCCACGCCCCGGTAACTCCGCCGAGCTGCTCCGCCGCGGGCACGAGCAGTCCGTTGTCCGGGCCGACGTAGAGCCGGCCGTCGCCGCTTCGCAGCGCGAGCGCCTTCCGCTCCGTCCCGACACCGGGATCGACGACCGCGAGGTGCACGCCTTCGGGCATGTACGGAAGCGTGCTCGCGAGCACGAGCGCGCCCTGGAGCACCTGCTGGGGCTCGATGCCGTGCGTGATGTCGATCACGTTCGCATTCGGCGCGATCCGGCTGATGACGCCGTGACAGGTGCCGACGAAGTCGTCCCGAAGCCCGAAGTCGCTCAGGAACGTGATCGTCACGACCCGAGCCTAGCGATGGCGCTCAGGAGTCCGTCAACGTCGTGCGTCGGGGCCTCGGCAACGATGTGGACGCCGGCGCGGCGCGCTTCCGCGGTCGTCTGGGGGCCGATGGAGATCGCGGGCAGGTCGAGCCTGAGCGCCGCGAACGCGCGGGCCGCCGACCCGGAGGCGAGCACGACAAGGTCGCCGTCAGGCGGCTCGGGGTGCAGGTCGATAGTTCGGTAGAGCGGGACGAAGTCGGCCTGGAGCTCGTCGGCGAGCAGACGCCGGGCGTCCTGAGCGGCCGCCACGAGGACGCGGCCGGCCGGGCGCGGCAGCTCGGCGAGCAGGCCCTCCTGCGTCGCGACCCCCGGGACGAGGTCGGCTTCGAATCCGCCGGCCGCGAGCGCCGCCGCGGTCGCCGGCCCCACCGCGGCAATCCGGCGTGGCCGGCCGGCGAGCCGTCGCACGATCTCGGCTGCGCCGTTTGCGCTAGTCACGACGAGCCAGTCGTATCCGGCCGCGTCGATCGGCTCGTCGCCGAGCGGCTCGATCCGGATCAGCGGGCACAGAACGACCTCGTGCCCGGCCTCACGCAGCCGCCGCGCCAGCTCGTCCGCCTGGCCCTCGGGCCTGGTGACGATCACCCGCACGCGAGCCCTGTCCGTACGAGACGTGGCCGCCGGCCGCCCGTCTCCCCACCCCGGGTGGGGAAGAAGACCACCCGCCGGCCGCGGTCAGCGTGCCGCCGAAAAGCGCACCCACCCGTCGCGCGACTGCGACAGAATCTGTGACTTTTCGTTCACAGCCGTCCGCTGGCGACGGCTGCGAGCTCGCGGCCGAGCGCTTCCGCATCGTCGCCGCGGCGGCGTTCGAGCCAGGAGCCGTCCTCGGCCGCGACCAGCCCTTCGAGAGTCGCGCCGTCGTGATACGCGGCCACCGGCGCCAGGCACCCTCCGCCCACGACTGCCACGCACCTCCGCTCCGCCTCCACCCGCCGGCGCGTCTCGGCATCGTCCACGCGCACGACCAGCTCTTCCTCCCCGGCACGGACCTGCAGCGCGAGCGCGCCCTGGCCGGCCTCCGGCAGCAGCTCGGCGGGGTCGAACCGGCGGCCGATCTCTGCCGCAAGCCCGAGCCGGTCGAGCCCGCACGCCGCGAGCACCACCGCGTCGAGACCTCGCTCGCCGCGCTTCCGCAGGCGCGTGTCGATGTTCCCGCGCAGCGGCTCGATGCTCAGCGACGGCTCGAGCGCCAGCAGCTGCGCGCGCCGTCGAACCGAGGCGGTGCCGACGCGCATCCCCGGCCGTAACGCCTCCGCGCCGCACAGGGCGTCACGCGGGTCCTCACGCACGACGTATGCGCCGACGACCAGCCCGCCGGTGTCGGTCGAGATCATGTCCTTCGCGGAGTGCACGGCAACGTCCACGCGCCCAGCGAGCAGGGCCTCCTCGAGCTCTTTCACGAACACGCCTCGCTCGCCGATCTCGCCGAACGGTCGCGTGCGATCCTTGTCACCCGCCGTCGTGATCGGGACGAGCGCGATCTCGACACCCGGACGCCGCAACCGCTCCGCAGCCTGTTCGGCCTGCGTGAGCGCGAGCCTACTGCCGCGGGTGCCGACCCGGAGCAGCATCGTCCGCGAGCCCGAACAGGTGTCGAAGCGCGTCCGCGTACACCGCGCCGTCCGCGCCGGCGGCCGCTTCTTTCATCCGCACCGTCGGCCCGTGCAGCAGCTTGTCGACGATCCGCGCGGTCACCGCCTCGACCGCGCGCCGCTCGGCGTCCGTCAGCTTCTCGAGCCGTGCCCGCGCACGCTCCAGCTCGCTGGCGCGGATCTCCTCGGCCAGCGCCCTGAGCGACGCGATCGCCGGCACCACGTCGCGGGACGCCTGCCAGGCCCGGAAGCGCTCCGCCTCGTCGAGCACGATCTCCTCCGCCCGCGCTGCCTCCCGGCGCCGGCCGGCGAGACTCTCGGCCACGACGCTCTCGAGGTCGTCGATGTCGTACAGGTAGCACCCTTCGAGCTCGTGAATGGACGGATCGAGGTCGCGCGGCATGGCGATGTCGATGAAGAACAGCGGCCGGCCCTTCCGTTCGGCCAGCTTCGGGGCCACGTCCTCCCGCGTCAGCACACGACCCGGTGCGCTCGTCGAAGAGAGGACGACGTCCACCCGTGCCAGCTCACCCGAGACGTCGTCGAGCGGGACCGCGCGAGCGCCGAACCGCTCGGAGAGGTCGACCGCCTTGTCGAGCGAGCGATTCGCCACCACGGCGATCTCGGCGCCTCGCGACGCAAGATTGCGCGCCGCCAGCTCGCCGATCCTCCCCGCGCCGACAAGCAGCACGCGGCAGCCGGTCAGGTCGCCGAAGACCTGCTCGGCGAGCGCCGCGGCAGCTGACGGCACCGAGGCCGGGCTCTGCCCGATCGCCGTCTCGGTCCGCACCTTCTTACCCGCGTGGATCGCCTGCCGGAACAGCCGATCGAGCATCGGTCCGGGCTTGCCCGCCTCGAACGCATCGCGCACCTGACCGAGGATCTCTCCCTCGCCCGGCACCATCGAATCGAGCCCGGCGGCGACGCGGAACAGATGGATTCCCGCGGCCTCGTCCTCGAGCCTGTACAGCACCGAGCGCAGGCGGCTCTCGTCGAGACCTGAGCGATCGGCCAGCGTCGTCACGGCCCGCTCCGCCGCGTCCGCGGCTGCGTCGCCCACGAGATACAGCTCGGTGCGGTTGCACGTCGACAGGCACACGGCCTCACCGGTCTCCGCTGCGAGCTGCTCGGCGAGCGCCGCCGCCTCTTCCTCGGTCAGCGCAACGCGCTCCCGCAACTCCACGGGCGCGACACGGTGGGAGACGCCGACGAGGAGCAGGTTCATGCGAAGTGGGTCAGGGGCAGGCCGAGCCGCGCGACGACGACGAGCGCGAATCCGGCGAGGACGAGATAGGCCGCCCGCCGACCTCGCCAGCCGTAGCCGTGGCGCAGGACGAGCGAGGCGGTGAAGACGGCCCAGGTGACGACGGTGACCACCATCAGCGCGTCGAGCGAGCCGCCGTGCGAACGGAGCCGGATGAAGCCGGCGACGATCCCGGCCGTGAGCGCCGGGACGGCGAACGCGATCACCCGGCCCTCGAGCGCGTCGAGCGTGACGAGCGACGGCGCCCGGCCGAGCAGCGTGCCGGCGCGGCGCAGCTTCAGCCGACGCTCCTGCCACAGGTAGAGCGCCGCAATCGCCGCCGAGACGGTGAAGCCGGCGAAGGCCGCAAGGACGAGCCCGACGTGGAGCACGAGGAACGCCGACGAGTAGTCGCCGGCGACGTGGGTACTCGTCGCGCCGCCGACCCATGCGGCGAGCAGCAGGCAGACCGCCGGCGGGAGAACGGCCAGTCCAAGCAGCCGGTACCGGCTGTCGCAGCCCCAGAAGAGATAGGCGCTGACGACGAGCCAGACGAACAGGTTGAGCGAGCCTGCCCACGTGTCCCAGGGGAAACCGTCGCTCCGCTCCGCCTGCACGGCCAGCAGCGCGGTCTGCGCCAGCCAGCCGATGCGGACGCCCCAGGTCGCGAAGCGGCCGGCCCGCCCGGGGTGGCGGGCGTTGCCCATATAGGCGACGGCCGCCTCACCGTAGGCGAGCAGAGCCGGCCAGAAGAGGAGCTCAACCAACCTTCACCTGCTTCGGAGCCGGCTTCGGGAGCGGATCCTCGCCGCGCTGCTTCCGCTCGCGAACGAGCTCGGTCAGCTCCTCGACGTCGCGTCCGAGCCGGGTGACCTTCGCGGCCATCAGCAGCACGTAGATCAGGACGACAAGCAGGACGACGAGATACGCGGCCGCGACGTACTTCTCCTGGCTCGTCACGCGAGCAGCTCCCGGAGCTCCTTGACGTTCGCGGCCAGGCGCTTGCCGGCCAGCTCGAAGCGGTAGAGGAAGTACGCGAGCGAGAGCATCGCCGCCCATGCAACGCAGAAGGTCGCGAACTGCGACGTCGCCATCTGCGGCCCGCTGCTCGTGAAGACGGTCGGGTGGATGTAGCTGTTCGCGAGCCGGATCGCCAGGAAGCTGATCGGAATCAGCACGACCCCGAAGAGCGCGTAGACGGCGCAGAGGTTGGCACGCTGCGGCCCCGGGTCGACCGAGAAGCGCAGCATGAAGTAGGCGCAGTAGAAGAGGAACAGCACGAGGAAGAGCACGAGCTGCTCGTCGCCCCACGTCCACCACTGGCCCCAGCGAATCTTGGCCCAGATCGAGCCGGTGATCAGCGTCAGCGCGCCGAAGATGACGCCCTGGTGGATCGCGACGTAGCTCTCCAGGTCCGCCGTGGGCGTTCGCCGCCACAGGTGCTGGAACGCCTTGACCGCGCCCCAGCCGAAGCACGCATAGGACGTGAGGGCGATCGGGACGTGGAAGTAGAAGATCTTCTGGTTCAGGCCGTCCGCGTCGACGGGCGCGTAGAAGAAGATCAGCGCCACCGCGCCGCCCAGCAGGCCCGTCGTCAACAGGGCCAGCGCCGTGAGCGGGTTATTCCGTGACCACGTACTCAAAGGAGGCCCACGAAATGATCGCAAAGACGACGTCGTACAGGCACAGGAAGCCAAGGTAGCGGCCTGGACTGTCCGCCACGCTGGCGCCGACGCCGCCGACGACGACCGGGATCGCGAGCGGCAGGAAGAGCAGCGGCAGGATCAGCTCGCGCGTGCGGCTGACGGCGGCGATCGCGGCCAGCAGCGTGCCGACGGCGACGATCCCGAGATCGGCGAGCGCGACCGCCAGCACCGTGCTCCAGCCGATGCCGCTGAAGAACGCCGCGTACGCGGGCAGCGCCACCACCTCGGCCGCGGCGAGGAACGCGAGGACCGCGGTGCACTTGCCGAGCCAGATCGCGCTGCGGTCGCACGGTGCGAGCAAGAGGCCGTCGATCAGCCGTTGCTCCCGCTCGGCGACGAACGCCCGCGTCAGGCCGACGAGCGCCGTGAACACGATCGCCACCCAGAGGAGGCCCTTGGCGGCGAGCTCCGAGCTGTGCTTCGGCAGCGCGAAGTGGAAGACGACGAGCGCCGAGATGACGAAGAGCAGCATCGCCGGCAGCGTGTCGCGGGCCCGCAGCTCGAGCGTCAGATCCTTGCGGGCCAGGATGGCCACGTCTGACGCGTAGCGCCTCACGCGAAGGCGAGCAGGCTGCTCGCGAGCAGCTCGACGCGCGCTGGGTCGTGGGTCGAGACGACGAAGGTCGCCTCCCTGCGAAGATCGGCGAGCTGGGTGTCGAGCAGCTCGGCGCCGGCTGCGTCGAGGTGGCTGTACGGCTCGTCGAGGACGAGCAGCGTCGGGTCGTGGAGCAACGTCCGGCAGAGCGACAACCGCTGCTGCATGCCGCGGGAGAACGAGCCCGCGCGCTCGTTGCGCGCCTGCCAGAGTCCGAAGCGCTCGAGCAGCATCCCGATGCGCTCGCGCCGCTCAGGTACGCGATAGAGCCGCCCGTACAGGTCGAGGTTCTCGATCGCCGTCAGCTCGCGGTAGACCAGCGGATCGTGGCCCGCGAAGCCGATCGTCTCGCGCGGCGCGTCGACCTCGAGCGTCCCCGCGGTCGGCACAGCGAGCCCCGCGCACATGCGGAGCAGCGTCGTCTTCCCCGAGCCGTTCGGGCCGGTCACGAGCAGGAACTCGCCCCGCTCGACGTGCAGGTCGAGACCCTCGAGCACGCGCTTGTCGCCGTAGCGCTTCCCGAGCGCTTCGGCGCGGATCAGCGGCCTGTTCACGAGACGACCGCGTCGACGAGAACGAAACCGAAGAACGCGACGCTGATGACGCCGTTCATCGTGAAGAACGCCACGTCCAGTCGCCGCATGTCGTCGGGCCGCACCAACGAGTGCTCGTAGCCGAGCAGAATCGCAACGGTCGCGACGCCCAGCCAGTACACGACGCCGACCGGCAATCCCGCTCCGACCGCGATCAGGCACGCAACAGTCGCCAGATGCAAGAGCCGCGCGGCGAGGAACGCTCCGCGCACGTCGAACCGCGTCGTCACCGAGTGCAGGCTCTGCGCACGGTCGATCTCGGCGTCGAACAGCGAGTAGAAGCAGTCGAAGCCCGCCACCCAGGTCGCGACGGCAAGTCCCAGCACCCACGACTGCCACGGCAGCTTGCCGGTGATCGCGACCCAGGCGCCCACCGGCGCGAGCCCGTCAACGGCGCCGAGCCAGAGATGGCAGATCCACGTGAAGCGCTTGAGATACGGATAGATGACGAAACCGGCGACAGGGATCGGCCACAGCCAGCGGACGATTGGGTCGAGCTGCCACACGGCAACGAGGAAGACGGCGAGCGCGACGAGGCACAGACCGGCGACCTGCCAGGGCCGCAGCAGCCCGCGAGGCAGCTCGCGGCTCGCCGTGCGCGGGTTGCGCGCGTCGATGCCTGCGTCGATCAGGCGGTTCAGGCCCATCGCCAGCGTACGAGCGCCGACCATCGCCACCGTGATCCAGAGCAGGTCGTGCGCGCTCGGAACCCCGTCGACGGCCAGAAACGCCCCGACGTAGGCGAACGGAAGCGCGAAGAGCGTGTGCTCGATCTTGACGAGCGAGGCGAAGCGGCGCGGGTAGACGAGCACGCTCTCCGTCACGTCACGTCTGCCTGTGCCGGACGTCTCGCTCGCCCGCGAGGAGCTCGACCGCGTGCGCGAGCGCGGGCTTGATCACCGCGAAGCCGTCGCGGCACCCGCCGGGCGAGCCCGGCAGGTTGACGACGAGCGTGCTCCCGCGGACGCCGGCGACACCGCGAGAAAGCAGGGCATGCGGCGTCTTCGCGATCGAATCGGCGCGAATGGCCTCGGCAATGCCCGGCGCGGACCGGTCGAGCACGCTGGCGGTCGCCTCGGGCGTGACGTCTCGCGGCGCGAGCCCGGTTCCACCGGTCGTGAGCACCACGGCCGCTTCGCCGGCGAGCTCCTCGATCGCCCGCGCGATCTCGCGGCGCTCGTCCGGCACGACACACCGGACCACGTCGTGGCCTTCGGCCTCGAGCAGCTCCTGAAGGAGGTCACCGCTCGTGTCCTCCCGCGTGCCCTCGGAGACACCGTCGGAGACGGTCAGGATCGCCGCGTTCATGCGGGTTCCTTGGTCTTCTCGACGAGCCTGACCTCTTCGACGACCATGCCCTTGTCGATCGCCTTGGCCATGTCGTAGATGGTTAGCGCGGCGACGGACGCGGCCACGAGCGCCTCCATCTCGACACCGGTCTGCGCGACGGTCTCGGCACTCGCCGTGATCTCGACCGCGCCGTCTGCGACCTCGGCCTCCACGCGAACGACGGCCAGCGGCACCTGGTGGCAGAGCGGGATCAGGTCGCTCGTCCGCTTGGCGGCCATGACGCCGGCCAGCTCGGCCGTCGCAAGCGCGTCCCCCTTGGGCAGGTCGCGGAGCCGCTCGGCCGTCTCCGGCGCCATCCGCACGCGGGCCGAAGCGACAGCGCGCCGGCGCGACCCCGGCTTGCCGCCGACGTCGACCATGCGCACACGGCCGGCCGTGTCGACGTGGGACAGCTCGTCGCTCACACGCGGACCATACCGTCGCGCCTTCGGCGCGCATGCGCATCCCGTTTTCACGTGAAAACGCTCTAGACCGCGTGAACCGGCTCGCGAGGGGCCGTTTCCGCCTCGTTGCCCAGGTCGGCGGTCGGCAGCGTGAGCCGGAATGCCGTTCGCCCCGGATCCGTCCGCAATTCGAGCGTCCCGCCCATCACTTGCGCCAGCTCCTGTGCGATCGCCAGTCCGAGTCCGCTGCCCGAGGCTTGGCGTCCGTCGCCGCGGAAGAAGCGCTCGAACACGTGCGCGGCCTGAGCCGACGGAATCCCGGGCCCCGAGTCTTCGACGGAGATCGCCATCCCGTCGAGCCCACGCTCGGCGCGCAGGAGCACGCGTGTGCCCGGCGGCGTGTGCACGAGCGCGTTCTCGACCAGGTTCCGGATGATCTGGACGACGCGCTGCTCGTCGGCGATCGCGACCGCCTCCTCGTCCACCTCCAGAACAAGCTCGTGGTCGGTCTGCCGCGCCACCGGGCCGAATTCGTCTGCCACGAGCCGCGCGGTCGCGGCCAGCGACACCGGCTCGCGCTCGAGGTCGATGTGGCCGGCATCCAGACGCGAGAGGTCGAGCAGCTCGGTCGCGAGCTTCGAGAGCCGTTCCACCTGGTCGCGCATCGTGGCGAGAAACTCCTTCTGCGTAGCCGGATCGAGGTCGCCGTCGTCCATGAGCTCGAGGAAGCCGCCGAGCGAGAACAGCGGCGTCCGCAGCTCGTGCGACGCGTTGGCGATGAACTCGTTGCGGGCGCGCTCGAGCTGCGACAGGCGCAGGCGCATGCTGTCGAAGGCTCGTGCGAGCTGGCCGATCTCGTCGTGTCCCGCGTCGACGATCGGCTCGTCGAAACGCCCGCTCGCGATCCGTTCGGCCGCTCGCTCGAGTCTGCGGATCCGCCGCGCGAACATCCACGCGGCGGCGTAGCCGACGACCAGCACGAGCAGGAGCGCGATGCCCCCGGCGATCAGCAGGCGCTGGCGGGCGACGCCGACCGCGCCGAGCGTGTCCGTGAGTGACGACGACAGGAGCGCGGTGTCGCCGTCCGGCAGGCGAAATGCGAGCTCCGCGTAACGGACGCCTTTCCGGGTGACGGTCCCGTCCTCGATGTTCCCGCTCGTCGCCGACCGGAGCGCGACGGGGTCGTTCTGGATGTCGTTCGACGGTCCGAGGCCTTGCGAGTCCTGCTGGACCGTGATCGTCGGCGAGGGGTTGTACTTCAGCGTCGTGAACACCGCGACGCGGGCGTTCACGACCGGCGCTGCGTCCCCTGCGAACAGCAGGGCGCTGCCGCTGTCCTGGTAGTAGATGCCTCCGAGGCTTTTGGGCGGATCCGGCCGGGCGACGAGAAGCGGCAGCGACTTCCGCAGCTGCGCGATCTTGCTATCGATCAGCCGGCTCTGCAGCGACGGGATGACGACGAGGTAGACGAGGGTCAGCGAACCCGCGACGACGAGCAGGAGCGCCAGGCTGAGCCGTGTCCCGACGCTGCGAAGCGGGTTCCCCTTCACCGGTCCCGGAACCGGTAGCCCACACCGCGCACCGTGAGGATGATTTCCGGGTTGCCCGGATCGCGCTCGAGCTTCTCGCGCAGGTGCCGCACGTGCACGTCGATCGTCCGCGGATCGCGGTAGTCGGAGCCGCCCCAGACAGCCTCGAGCAGCGACTGGCGCGTGAAGACGCGGCCCGGCCGCGCTGCGAGCGTCCTCAGCAGCTCGAACTCGACGTACGTGAGCTGCACCGGCTCGCCGCCGGCGTCGACCGTCCGCCGTGCCGGGTCGATCGTCAGGCCCTCGATCGCGATCGGCTCGGGCTCGCGCGAGTCGTGCCTCGGCGTCGCGGCGCGGCGCAACGCTGCCCGGACGCGGCTCCTGAACTCGCGGATCGAGAAGGGCTTCGTGATGTAGTCGTCCGCGCCGAGCTCGAGGCCGAGCACCTTGTCGACCTCGTCGTCGCGGGCCGTGAGCATGATGATCGGGACGAAGCTCGAGGCGCGGAGCTGCTTGCACACCTCGAGGCCGTCGAGCTTGGGAAGCATCACGTCGAGGACGACCAGATCGATCGGCTCCTCGCCAAAACGGCGCAGTGCCTCGGCGCCGTCCCGCGCCTGGACAACCCTGTATCCGTCGCGCTCGAGCGGATAGGTCAGGAGCTTTTGGATGGACTCCTCGTCGTCCACGAGGAGGATGGTCGCGGCGGTCGTCGACATGGTCCGCGGGTCGGGTTCCTACTATAGCCGCGGGATTTCCACGCCTCTTCCAGCATCCGTCCAGCGCCGTGCCCGGCGCGGTTCGGTGGAACGGCCGGTCAACGGCCGCCTCTACCGCATCGCCTGGCTCGTCGTCGCGCTGCCGGCGCTGATCGTCGCCTTCTCGGTCGGGCGCCCGAACCCTCTGCCGGCGCCGACGCTGCCGCCGACGTTCAGCGCCACCGGCGCCGCGCAGATCGCGAAGACGTTCGCGACCGACTTCCGCGAGCGCACACCCGGCACCGAGAACGCCGCAGCCGCGGTCACGAGCCCGGGCGGCATCCTCGACCTCCTTTCGCCGTTCGGCCTCGCGACCCACGTCGAGGCGTTCCGAGCCACGATCCCCGGCCTCGGACCGGTGACCCTGCGGAACGTCGTCGCCGTCGTCCCCGGCCGCTCGCCGCAGACGATCGTCGTCATGGCCCACCGCGACAACGCCGGAGCCTTCACCGTCCACCGGGACAACAGCTCGGGCACGGCGGCGCTCGTCGAGCTGGCGCGCGCCTACACCGGCAGCTCGGGCGCGAGCGGCGTCAAGCCGCAGCACACGATCGTCTTCCTCTCGACCGACGGCGGCGCGTACGGCGGCCTCGGTGCCCGGTACTTCGTCGAGCACGCGTCGGAGGCGAAGAACGTGCTCGCCGTCGTCAATCTCGATACAATCGGCACAAGCGGCAAGCCTCAGATCGAGATCTCGGGACCGGGACCGAGCTCGCCGTCGTCGACGCTGCTCGGGACCGCAGTGGCCCGGGTCGGCGCCGAGGCCGGGATGACGCCGGGCCGGCCGAGCCTCTTCGGACAGCTTCTCGACCTCGCGTTCCCGATCAGCCTCTACGAGCAGTGGCCGTTCCTCCAGCACGGCATCTCGGCAGTCACGCTCACGACCGCCGGCGAGCGGCCTCGTTCCGACCCTCCTCCGGACGAGCTCGACGCCGACCGGCTCGGGCAGATCGGGCGCGCCACGCAGCAGATCGTCACCTCGCTCGACCAGGGACTCGAGCTCTCGCAGGGAACGAGCAGCTATCTGTACTTCGCGGGGCGGACCGTGAACGGCTGGGCGCTGGCACTGCTGCTGGTCGCGCTCGTCGTGCCGTTCGCAGTGGCGACGGTCGACCTCTTCGCGCGTTGCCGGCGGCGGCACGTCCAGCTCGGCCCTGCGTTCCGGGCGTACCGACGACGCCTCGGATTCTGGCTCTGGGTCGGCGGGCTGTTCGAGCTCTTCGTCCTCTTCGGCGCATTCCCCGACGGCGCGGCCGTTCCGCCCGACCCCGCCTCCGCCGCGGCCGGCACCTGGCCACGCGCGGCGCTAACCGCGTTCGTGCTCCTCGCTGCGGTGAGCTGGCTGGTTGCGCGCCGGCGCCTCGTCGCTCGTCGGCCGGCGACGGACGAGGAGGAGCTGGCGGGTCACGCCGCCGCCCTGCTCGCGCTCGGACTGATCGCCCTGCTCGTGGTCGCAACGAACGTCTATGCGCTCGTTCTCTTCCTTCCGTCGCTCCACGCCTGGCTCTGGCTGCCGCAGGTGCGGAGCCGGCCCTGGTTCGTGCGCGCAGCCGTGTTCGCGGCCGGACTGATCGGCCCGGCGCTGCTGCTCGCCCTGCTCGCGAAGCGGCTCGACCTCGGCTTCGACACGCCCTGGTACCTTGCGGAGCTCACCGTGATCGGCTACGTACCGATTGTGGCCGTCGTGCTCGCTCTCGCCTGGATGGCAGTCGCCGCGCAGCTCCTGAGCGTCACCGCCGGCCGCTACGCGCCCTATCCCGGCGCGACCGAGGGGGGCCAGCCGGGACCGATCCGCACCGGCCTGCGCACGGTGACGAACAGCGTCCGCGCACGCCGCGGGCCGCACGCCCCGCACCAGGCGTACGGAGACCGGTGAGACAGCTCGTCCGCATCAGCGGCGCCCTCCTAATCGGCGCCGGAGTCCTCGGGCTCGCCTGGGCGCTGGTCGTCTGGCAGTGGCAAGACCCGATCACCGCGCTCTACACGACCTACCAGCAGCACCGGCTCGCCGCGAGCTACAACGAGACGTTCGACTCCTACCGCGCGCCGGCGCTGCCGGCCGTCCACAAGGCGGTCGACCTGAAGTCCGAGCAGCACGCGATCGGGCTCGAAGCCGCGAAGTACCGCAACTCGCTGAAGGTCGGCGGCCCGGTCGGGCGGATCAAGGTGCCGCGGCTCGGGCTGTCGATGGTCGTCGTGACCGGGACGAACGAGAGCTCGCTCGAGAAGGGGCCCGGCTGGTACACGGGCACGAAGCTGCCCGGAGAGGGCCAGCTGATCTACATCGCCGGCCACCGCACCACCTATCTGGCCCCGTTCGCGAACATCGACCAGCTCAAGTTCGGTGACCCGATCACGCTCGAGATGCCCTACGGGACGTTCCTGTACCGCGTGACGAGCCACGTGATCGTGCCGTCGAACGACGTCGCCCGGCTCAAGTCGAGGGGATACGAGCAGATCGCGTTGCAGGCGTGCCACCCGCGCTTCTTCGCGACGCACAGGTACATCGTCTACGCGCGGCCGGTGCAGGTGATCCCGCGGAAGGGCACGCCGTTCCTGATCTCGCCTACCGGGCGACTCTCGCCCGAGGCGAGCTAGATCGCGAGGTAGCGAACCGTGCTGCCGCGCGGGAGCGGCTCGGGGCCGGTCGGCACGTAGACGAGAGCGTTCGCCGCAGCGGCCCGGGCGATCATGTGCGATTCCTGGCCGGAGAGCGGCTCGAGCTCGCCGTCGGCCGTGAGCCGTGCGCGGACGAGCTCGTCGCGCCGCGCGTCGGGCGTGACCGGAGCGGCGAGAGCGGCCCTGCGGTAACGCGGTTCGGGGTCTCGCTCGCCCTGGAGAGCGCGCAGCGCGGGGAGGACGAAGAGCACGCTCGACACGAGCGAGGAGACCGGGTTTCCGGGAAGCCCGAAGACGAGCGTGCGGGCGCGGACGCCGAAGGCGAGCGGCTTGCCGGGCCGCACCGACACGCCCCAGAAGACCTCCTCGACGCCGAGCTCGGCTTCGATGCTCCGGACCAGATCGTGAGGCCCGACGGAGACTCCGCCGGACGTGACGAGGACGTCGTGGTCGAGACCGAGCTGGATCGCAGAACGGTGCGCCTCCTCGGTGTCCTCGACCGAGTCGAGCAGCTCGACCTCCGCGCCCGCCTCGCCGAGCAGCGCGCGCAGCATGGCGCCGTTCGACTCGTAGAATCTCGCCCGCGCGGAGCTGCTGGCCCGGCTGCCGGAGCTCCGTCCCGGTCGTCAGCACGGCCACCCGCGGCCGGCGGCTGCACTCGACCACGCCGACACCGGCGGCTGCGAGCGCGCCGATCTGGGCGGGGCCGAGCCTCGTGCCCGCCTCCACGACCAGCGTGCCCGACTTGACGTCGCCGCCGCGAGGGCGGACGTTGCTGCCTTCCGGCACGTTCTCGGATACCTCGACCGCGTCCTCGGTCACCTCGACGCGCTCGATCGGCACGACCGCGTCGGCTCCTTCCGGCACGACGCCGCCCGTCGCGATCCCCATCGCCTCGCCCGCGGCGAGCGGCCGGGGCGCGGGACGTCCGGCCGCGACGCGGTCGACGACGGGCAGGCGCCCGGGCGTGTCGGTGGAGCGCAGGGCGAACCCGTCCATCGCCGAGCTCTGAAACGGCGGCAGGTCGACGGCCGCGCACGCGGCCTCGGCGAGCACACGTCCGGACGCGTCGGCGAGACTCACGCGCTCCGTGTCGAGCGGCTCGACGCGCGCGAGAACCGCCTGCAATGCCTCCTCGACCGAGAGCAGCTCCGCCATTTCGGAATACGCTATCCGCCGTGATCTCGGTCGTCGTGCCGGTCTACAACGAAGAGCGGAGCATCGCGCTGCTGTACGAGGAGCTCGGAGCTGCCCTCGACCCGCTCGGCACGCCCTGGGAGGCCGTCTACGTCGACGACGGTTCCACGGACGGCTCGTTCGCCGCGCTGACCCGACTGCACGCGAAGACGGACAACGTGCGCGTCGTGCGGCTGCGCAAGAACTTCGGCAAGTCCGCGGCGCTCGCGGCGGGTTTCGACCACGCGGCGGGCGACGTGATCGTGACGATCGACGGGGACCTGCAGGACGACCCGGCCGAGATCCCGCACCTGCTCGCGAAGCTCGACGAGGGCTTCGACCTCGTCTCCGGCTGGAAGGCGAAGCGAAAGGATCCGTGGACACGGCGGCTGTTCTCGCGCGTGTTCAACGGCGCCGTCGGGCTCGTCTCCGGCGTCCACCTCCACGACATGAACTGCGGGCTCAAGGCCTATCGCGCATCGGTGGTGCGCGGGCTGCCGCTCTACGGGGAGCTGCACCGCTTCCTGCCCGTGCTCGCCAACCAGCGGGGCTACCGGATCGCCGAGGTGCCCGTCAACCACCGGCCGCGGGCGCACGGCCGTTCTCGCTACGGCGTCGAGCGGTACCTCCGCGGCTTCTTCGACCTTCTCACCGTGTCGTTCATCGGCCGTTACCGGCACCGGCCGCTGCACCTGTTCGGCGGTCTCGGGCTGCTGACGATGCTCGGCGGGAGCATCTGCCTCGTCTACCTCACGTTCCTCAAGGCCGAAGGGCACGCGATCGGAAATCGGCCGCTGCTGATCCTCGGCGTCCTGCTCGTCGTCGTCGGGATCCAGCTGCTGTCGCTCGGCCTGATCGGCGAGATGATCACGAGCCTGCACGAGGAACGGGCGGACGAGCGCGCCCGCGCACTGGCGGTCGTGGACGAAGTGCTCGGCCCCTCGGCTTGAGAGTCCTGTACTTCGGCACGTACGAGCGCGCCTACCCGCGGAACGCACAGGTGATCTCGTGTCTGCGGCGAGCGGGGGTCGAGGTGCGCGAGCGGCACGAGAGTGTCTGGGACGGGCGCCGAGACGGCTGGCGGGCGGGTGCCCGGGACGCGTTGCGACTGGCGGCGGCCGAGGTGCGGCTCCTGCAGGCGCCGCGTGAGCGATTCGACGCCGTCATCGTCGGCTACCCCGGCCACTTCGACCTGCCGGCGGCTCGGCGGGCGGCCAGCGGGGCGCCGGTGGTCTTCAACCCACTCGTGTCGCTCGAGGACACGTTCGTCGCCGACCGCGGGCGCTTCCGGCCCGGCTCGCCGGCGGCACGTGCGCTTGCGTTCGTCGACCGGCGCGCCTTGCGCTCGGCCGACCTCGTCGTCTGCGACACGCGGGCGCACGCCGACCATCTCGCCGAGCTGGCCGGGCTCGACCCCTCGCGCGTCGCCGTCTGCTTCGTCGGTGCCGAGGAGCGCGTCTTCACGCCGGGCTGGACGAGGCAGGAGCCCTTCGTCGCGCTTTTCGTCGGCAAGCTGATCCCGCTGCACGGCCTCGAGACGATCCTCGAGGCGGCTCGGCTCGCGCCGGAGATCCCGTGCCGGATCGTCGGCTCCGGCCAGCTCGACTCTCTGCTCGCCGAGGCGCCTGGCAACGTCGAGCACGTGCCGTGGGTCGAGTACGAACTCCTGCCGGCCGAGCTGCACCGCGCCGGTTGCGCGCTCGGCGTCTTCGGCACGTCGGAGAAGGCGGCGCGGGTGATCCCGAACAAGGCGTTCCAGGCGCTCGCGTGCGGGACGCCGCTCGTCACGGCGGACACGCCGGGCGCCCGCGAGCTGCTCGTCGACGGCGAGAGCGCACTGCTCGTCCCGCCCGGCGACGCGGAGGTGCTGGCCCAAGCGATTTGCCGGCTCGCGGCCGATCCCGGGCTCGCCGAGCGCCTCTCCGCCGGCGGTCTCGCCGCCTACCGCGAGCACGCGTGCGAGGACGTCCTCGGGCTCCGTTGGCGAACACTCCTGGAGGAACTCCGGTGAGATCCCGCGCCCTTCTCTGGCCCGCCGTCGCCGCGTTCGCCGTCGGCTTCGCCGCGCTCTCGATCGCGCGCCAGCGTGCCTTCCAGACCGGTCGCTTCGACCTCGGCAACATGACGCAGGCGGTCTGGGCGACCGCGCACGGCGACTTCCTCGAGGTCACGAACCTGGCCGGCCAGCAGACCTCTCGGCTCGGCTCGCACTTCGACCCGATCCTCGCCGCGCTCGCGCCGCTCTGGCTCGCCTGGTCGAGCCCGGACATGCTGCTCGCGGTCCAGCCGCTCGCGATCGCGCTCGGAGCGCTGCCCGTCTTCTGGCTCGCGCGGAAGCACCTCGGCTCCGACCGCGCCGGCATCGGGTTCGCGCTCGCGTACCTGCTCTATCCGGCGACGCAGTGGCTGACGCTGAACGAGTTCCACCCGGTCGCGTTCGCCTGCCCATTGCTTCTGTACGCGTTCTGGTACCTGGACGAGAACCGGCTGGTGCCCTTCGCGGTCTTCTCGGCGCTCGCGATCTGCTGCAAGGAGGAGATCGGCCTGGTCGTCGCCGGCTTCGGCGTCTGGTACCTCGTCTCGCGCCGGAGCCGGTGGAAGGTCGGGGCCGTGATCGTCGCCCTCGGCGTGGCTGCCTCCGCGATCGCGGTCGAGGTCGTCGTGCCGCACTTCAGCGGCAGCGCCTCGGCCTTCTACTCACGCTACAGCGAGGTCGGCGGCTCCCCCGGCGGGATCGTGAAGACGCTGTTCACGCACCCCGGCACGGTGCTCGGCAACGCGTTCTCCGTCGGGCACCTCGACTACCTGCTGCATATGGCGCTACCGCTTGCGTTCCTCTTCGTCCTGTCGCCGGTGCTGCTCGTCGCCGCGCTGCCCGAGGTCGCGCTCAACCTGCTCTCGAAGAACCCGTACCAGTCCTCCGTGCACTTCCACTACACGGCCGGACTGATTCCACCGCTCGTGATCGCGAGCGTGTTCGGCGCGGAGGCGCTCGGGCGCCGGCGGCCGGACTCGAAGCGCTGGATCGGACCCGCGATCGTGCTGGTCGCACTCGCGTCGAACTTCTGGATCGGCGCGCTGCCGGTCTGGCGCTGGGTGCCCGGCGGGGACACGTATCAGCGGAACGCGACCCACGTCACCCAGCACGACCGGATCGCGGCGAAGGCCGTAGCGCTCGTGCCGCCGCACGCGGTCGTGAGCGCGACCAACTCACTGGGCGCACACCTCTCGGCGCGGCGCCGCATCCTCAGCTTCCCGCGCCTGGACGACGCCACGTGGGTCGCCGTCGACGAGTCGAACGGGAGCTACCTCGACGGGACGAGCCCGCTGCCGACGGCGCTGGACGTCGCCGCGCTCCGCCGCGACCCGGACTGGAAGCTCGTCTTCGAGCAGGACGGCGTGCTCGTGTTCAAGCGGGTCTAGAGCGGTTGCCGGCCCGCGAAGCCGCCGTCGAGCGTGTGCCACCATGCGACCTCGTCCTCGCCGAGCCGCCAGCAGAGCAGCACCTCCTCACCGTCGCGCCACGAAGGGAAGTCGACGAGCCCGGTGTCGAGGTCCTTCACCTGGACGCCGAGCGCGGCGAGCTCCTCGACACACCGCTTGATCCCGTCGACCGCCTCGTCGACGGCACCGTCGACCTGACCCGGCACGCGCGGATGGAAGCCGCCGCCGTTCGAGCCGGTCACCTGGCCGAGCCGCTCGCGCTTCTCGAGCGCGGTCCCGAGCTCGCGCCGGTGCTCGACCATCTGCTCGACGAGCGGCCTGACCCGCTCCAGGAGCGCGTTCGCCTCCGCAACCGTGAAGTGCCTTTCCGCCACGAAACTATGATCAATACGGCGTGAGCGCAGGTCAACGGGTTCTCGAGCGGCGCACGAGCGGCGCAGAAACACCCCCGCCGGTGACGACGCGCTCGCCGGCGATCGGCATCTGGCTCTGGAGCCGCGCGGCGATCTGGGCGGCGGCGCTGTTCGCGCTCTTCACGTTCCAGCCGAACCGCAACCCGCTGGCGTATCGCTGGGACGACCCCAGGCTGACGCACGACCTGGGAGCGTTCACGGACGTGTGGGCGCGCTGGGACAGCGTCTGGTTCCTCCGCATCGCCGAGCACGGCTACTCCTCGACGGCTCACGCCGACACCGCCTTCTACCCGCTCTACCCGGCGCTCGTCGCGCTGCTCGGGGCGATCTTCTTCGGCCATTACGTCGTCGCCGGACTCGTCATCTCGCTCGCCGCGTCGCTCGCCGCTTTCGTGCTCCTGCACCGTCTGGCCGAGGAGCGGCTCGGCGCAGAGGGAGCCCGACGGACGGTGCTCTACCTGGCCGTGTTCCCGATGTCCCTGTTCCTGATCGCGATCTACAGCGAGTCGCTCTTCCTGCTCCTCGCCGTCGGGGCCTTCATGCTCGCCGAGCGCCGCCGCTGGCTGCCGGCGTGGGGCGTGGTGGGTCTGGCGATCCTGACGCGGATCGCCGGCGTGGCCCTCCTGCCCGCGCTCGCGTATCTGGCCTGGCGCTCGCCCGACCGCCGGCGCGCACTCGCAGGCGTCGCCCTGCCGGTCGTCCTCTTCGCCGCCTATCCCGCGTACCTGGCCGCGTCCACGGGAGACGCGTGGGCGTTCGTCCGCTCGCAGGGTCACTGGAACCGGCATCTGTCCTACGCCGGGCCGCTCGGCGGGATCTGGCAGGGACTCCAGGGCGGGTGGGCCGCGATCGAGCAGTTCGCGAGCGGGTCGCACACGCGCAACTACTGGCCGGCCGTGTCGATCAAGGACAGCGACCCGATGCGCACCGCGGCGATCAACCTCGGCGCGTTGCTCTTCCTGGTGCTCTTCCTCTGGCTGAGCGTCGTCGCCTGGCGCCGGCTCGGCACCGCCTACGGGCTCTACTGCCTCGCCAGCCTCGCCATTCCGCTCAGCGTCCCGAGCTCTCGCTGGCCCCTCTACTCGATGCCGCGCTTCGGGCTCGTCGCCTTCCCCGTGTTCCTCGCGCTCGCCGTCGTCGGCGGCAGGCCGCGGCTGCACACGGCGATCCTGGCGACGAGCTCGATCCTGCTCGGCGTGGCCGTCTCGCAATGGGCACTGTGGCAATGGGTCGCGTAGCGCCCGTCGCCGTCGCCGCACTCCTGCTCGCCCTCGTGCTGACGGCGTGCGGCGAGCGGCGCGAGCCGACCGGGACGAACACCGCCGGCCTCTACCCGGTGACCGTTGCGTCGCCGACCGGGCGTCCCGCGCTCGTCGTCGGCAAGCCTGTCAGGAGAATCGCCGTCCTCGACGGGAGCATGCAGCCGCTGCTCGCCGCACTCGGCGCGGGAGCCAGGATCGTCGGGACGCCGGTGGCGCGAAACGGCGACCTCCAGGTCGATGCGCTGCGCGCGTTGCACCCCGACCTCCTCGTGGCGACCTCGTCCGGCGACGACGACTCGATCATCTCGCAGGCGGCCCGTCTCGAGCCGCACGCGCTCGTCTACCCGGCCGACGTCGACTCGATCGACGGTGTCGAGCACACGCTCACCGACCTTGGGGTGATCACCGGCGACCCCGGCAACGCGTCACGGCTCGTGCGCGACATCGCGTCGAAGCAGGCGCTCGTCCGCAAGCGGCTCGCGCACACGAAGACGGTCAGCGTGTACATCGACCGGGGGAACAGCATCGACGTGACGAACCAGTCGCTTCCCGGGGACATGCTCCCGGTGGTCAAGGCGACCAACGTCGCCGGGAACGCCGACCAGATCTCGCCGGCCGAGCTGGCCCAGGACAACCCCGACTGGTATCTGGCGACCTCGGAAAGCGGCGTCACCCTGAAGAAACTGCGCCAGGATCCGAAGAAGCGGAAGCTGCGCGCCGTCCGCCTCGGCCACTTCGCGATCGTCTCGTCCGCGCAGATCTCGCCGGGACCGGAGATCGGCGACGGGCTCGTCGCCCTTGCAACGACGCTCCATCCGGATGCGTTTCACTGATCTGGATGCCGTCACGGTCGACGGCTACGGAACGCTCCTGCATCTGGACGATCCCGTGCCGCCGCTCGTGAGCGCGCTCGCGGCACACGGGGTCGAGCGCGAGGCGGGAGCCGTCGCACGCGCGTTCGGGCGGGAGGTCACGCACTACAAGCCGCGCGCGCACATCGGTCGCGACGCCGCCAGCCTGGCCGCACTCCGGGAGGAATGCGTGGCGGTGTTCCTCACTGCCCTCGGCACCAGCGTTCCGCCGGCGGCGTTCGTGGACGACTTCGTCGCCGCGCTCACCTTCTCCACCGCGCCCGGCGCGGCTGCGACGCTCGAACGCCTCCGGGCGCTCGGCCTCGAGCTGGCCGTGGTCGCGAACTGGGACTGCACGCTTCCCGAGCACCTCGCACGCGTCGGACTGGACGCGTTCTTCACCACGGTCGTCACCTCGGCCCGTGCCGGTGCGGCCAAGCCCGATCCCGCGATCTTCCGGCTCGCGCTCGACGAGCTCGGCGTCGCCCCGGATCGCGCGTTGCACGTCGGCGACGAGCCGATCGACGAGGAAGGCGCACGTGCGGCCGGCCTCTCGTTCGCACCGGCTCCACTCGCGGCTGCGTTCGAGGGCTGGACGTGAGAACACGGGAGACCCGCCTGGCCGCGTGGCTGTCGCTCGTAGGCATCCAGATCCTGCTCGGGTACGCGTCGCGCGCCGCCTCGGGGAAGCCCGACCGCAACGTCGTCTACGAGTGGAGCACGTTCGTGCAGTCGGTCGTCTACTACGGCGTCTTCCTCGCGATCGTGCTGTTCATCGCCCGCGGCGACGAACGCAACCTGCTGGCGCTGCGGCGGCCACGTTCGTGGGCCACTGCCGCCGGGATCGCCGCCACCGTCATCGTCGGCGTCTTCGTGATCGAGATCCTGCTCGACCCACTGCTCCATCCGGACCGCGAGCAGGGTCTGACCCCGACCCACTGGGAGCCGGCCCACGCCGCCGCCTTCGTGGCGAGCTTCGTCGCGCTGGTGGCGATCGGGCCGTTCGTCGAGGAAGCGACCTTCCGCGGTCTCGGATACTCGCTGCTGGCTCCGTTCGGGAGCGTTCTGGCGATCGTGGGCACCGGCGTCCTGTTCGGGCTGGCGCACGGCTTGGTCGAGGCGCTGCCCGTTCTGGTCGCGCTCGGGATCGGACTTGCCTTCCTTCGCGCTCGTACCGACAGCATCTATCCCGGTGTCGCGGTACACGCGCTCTTCAACGCGATCGCGCTGATCCTCGCCGTGACGACCTGAGCAGCGTCTATCCTGCCGCCCGATGCGCCGTCCTCTGCTCCTGGGAGCAACTGTCTTCGCGCTGGCCGTGGCCGCACTGGCCGCAGCGGCCTCGTCGCGGTCGGCGGCTGCGTCATCGCTGACGCTCGAAGGCCCCGGCGCGACGACGTTCGGGCACGAGATCGACTTCACCGGCAAGCTGATCCCCGCGGCGGCCCGCACCCGCGTCAGCCTGTTCAACGGAACGACGTTCCTGACCGCCGGCGCGACCAACCCGGACGGCACCTACAGGCTCAAGCTCGCGGTGGCGAAACCGGGCCCGTTCCACGCCGAGGCGGCGGGTCTCTCGTCGCCGGCGGTGACGGTCCGCATCGTCCCCTTCCTCGACGCGAGCCTGGTCGGCGCGCCGGTCGCCGGTAGCTCGCTCTCCGTCACGGCCTCGCTGCGGCCCTCGTACGCGGGCCGCATACGCGTCAAGGTGCAGGGCGCAGGCCGCGATTTCTCCGAGCTCTTCGGCCCGTCCGCGAGAGTGTCGCTGGGAACGGCGGCGATCGACAGCTTCACCGTCACCGTCCAGTCGCTGCCCGCTCCTGGCTTCCAGGCAGTCTCGAAGACGATCCCGGTCGAGCTGAAGCCGCCGAGCCTGACGTACGGCGACCGCAGCCCGTTCGTTCCCGTCTTTCTGCACGAGCTCGCTGCGCTCGGCTACGAGACTCCGGCCCCGACCCAGTACTTCGACTACGACGTGATCGAGAGCGTGTACGCCTTCGAGAAGGTCGAGAGCCTCGACCGGACGGGCAACGTCGACGCGACCTTCTGGGCGCACCTGGACGACGCGAAGACGCCGCAACCGCGTTACCAGCAGCCCGCAGACCACATCGAGGTCGACAAGACGCACCAGGTGCTCTACGTCGTCCGCGACGGCAAGGTCGCGCACATCTCGCCCGTGTCGACCGCCGGCCTTCCCGGCCGGTTCACGCCCGTCGGGACGTTCTCGATCTTCCGCAAGGTGGACGGTTACGACCCGAGCCCGCTCGGCATCCTCTACAAGCCCATGTACTTCACCGGCGGCTACGCGATCCACGGCAACCCGTCAGTGCCGCCGTACCCCGCCTCGCACGGCTGTGTGCGCGTCCCGAACTTCGTCATCGAGCGGCTCTTCAACTCCGAACCCTACGGCGAGACCGTCTACGTCTACTAGGCGCCGGGTCGTCGCACTGGTCGCGATCCTTGCGATCGTCGGCGCAATCGCGGCATACGCGGCGACGAGCGGCGGAGGCGCGACCAGACCGGTCGCGTGGAGGAACATCGCATCACGGGTCGGCGCGGTGCACTGGGCCCGTCCGACGATCAGCGTCGCAAGAGACCGGGCGAAGCTCGACAAGCTGTTCGAGGTCGCAACCTACGGCTCGCACCCGCCGGCGCCGCGGCTCGACTTCGGACGCGACGAGGCCGTCCTCATCACCGTCGGTCCCCGGTCGAGCTCGGGCTACTCGCTGCACGTCGTCCGAGCCGAGGAGGACGGAAGCCTGCACATCCTCGTCCGCGAGCAGACGCCCGGCCTCGGGGACAAGGTCGTGCCACGCGTGACCTTCCCGTACCTGCTGCTCGTGCTGCCGAAGAGCGGCAAGCACGTGAGCGTCAAGTACGCGGGCCGCTCCTAGTCGTCGTCCTCGTCGGGCTCGGACTCCTGCTCGAGGTCGAGCTCCTCGTCGTCGTCGTCCGGCTCCGCCTGCTCCTCGGCCAGCTCGGACGCGAACTCCTCCGGCGTCACCTGGTCGAGGAACTTGCGGAACTCGTCGACGATCTCCTCCTCGTTCACCTCTTCTCCCTCGAACTCGATTGCCGACTCCTCCAGCACCCGGTCGTCGGCGAAGATTGGCGCCTCGGCACGGACGGCCAGCGCGATCGCGTCGGAAGGACGCGAGTCGACCTCGATCTCGCCGCCGTCCTGCTGAATCGTGATCGTCGCGAAGAACGTGTTGTCGCGCAACTCGGTGACGCACACCTTGGTCACCTGCGCCTCGAGCTGGCTCAGCGTCTCGGAGAAAAGGTCGTGCGTGAGCGGCCGCGGCGTCGCGGCACCCTGGAGCTTCATCAGGATCGCCGCCGCCTCCGGATGTCCGATCCAGATCGGGAGGAACTTGTTCCCGTCGGCCGTCTTCAGGAGGACGATCGGCTGTTTGCCGACCAGGTCGAAGCTGACGCCGTAGATGACCATCTCCTGCATCGCTCGAATCCCCTCGGCGATCTTAGCCGAGCCCACCGTCTCCACCCGCCGGGCCAACCGCCCCGGCGCGGGCCCCGCGCGAGGCACGAATTGACACAGAGTCGGCACGGACACGTGCGCATTTCACCGGTAACGTCGAGCACGAGGGCGGAGGGAAGCACCCCACCCTGAGGGTGGGGGTACGGGCCTGACTCGCCGGCGACTCGCCGACTTCGACCTGGCTACAATGCCCGCCGCGGGCGATTAGCTCAGTCGGTTAGAGCGCCGCTCTGATAAGGCGGAGGTCCGTGGTTCGAATCCACGATCGCCCATCGAACCGCGCCGTGCACGCTCCGGCCTAGGGTTGCAGGTATGCGAATCGAGTTCCTCGGGACCGGCGGCGCGGGCACGACGCCGCGGCCGCTCTGCTCGTGCCGGATCTGCGTCGAAGCGCGCGACAAAGGCGTCCTCTACAGTCGCACCGGACCGAGCGTCTTCGTGCACGGCCCCGATCTCCTGATCGACACGCCGGAGGAGATCAAGGCCCAGCTCAACCGCTCGCAAGTCACCCGAATCGCGGGCGTCACGTACTCGCACTGGCATCCCGATCACACCACCGGCCGCCGGGTGCTCGAGGAGATGAACATCGACTGGCGCGCGTGGCCGAGGGCACCGCGATCGACAACGGACGTGTACCTTCCGGCGCAGGTCGCCGCAGACTTCCGCGAGCGGCTCGGTACCTGGGACCAGCTCGAGTACATGCAGAACGCGCTTGGCACCGTGGCGATCCACGAGCTGGCAGACGGCGATGACTTCCGGCTCGGCAAGACGCTCGTGACTCCGTTCCGGCTGGCCGAGGACTTCGTCTACGCGTTCCTCCTGCAAGACGGAGACCGGCGGGTGCTGATCGCGCCCGACGAGCTGCACGGCTGGTCACCCGGCGATGGCGTGAAGGGCGTGGACGTCGCGGTGCTCCCAATGGGCATCGTCGAGTTCCATCCGCTGTCGGGCGAGCGCATGATCCACGAGGACCACTGGATGCTCCAGCTCGAGGCGACGTTCGACGAGACACTCGACATCGTCAGGCAGCTGAACGCCGAGCGCGTCTACCTCACCCACGTCGAAGAGATGGATCAGCTGAGCTACGACGACCTGGCCGAGATCGCGGCCCGGCTCCAGCACGACGGGTTGCCGGTCGATTTCGCGTTCGACACGCTCGTGGTCGACGTCTAGCCAGTAGCCTCGAGCGCCTCGACGAGCTCCTGCAGGCCGTGCTCGTCGCCGAACTCGATCTCCAGACGGCCGCCGCGCACGTGCGCCTCGTGGCCGGTCAGGCGCTTCATCGCCTCGCGAGCCCGTGCGGCGAGTGCGGGGTCGACAGGGGTGGCGCGAACACGAGGCCGCTGCTGCGCGCCCGCCCAGCGCGCCGCCCGCTCCGCAGCCCGAACCGAGAGCCCGCCGCGCACGATCTGTCTGGCGAGCCGCCGGCGCCCCTCCTGGTCGGGAACCGCCAGCACGGCGCGCGCGTGTCCCTCCGAGAGCTCGCCGCGTTCGACCATGGCAAGCACGTCGTCCGGCAGCTCGAGCATGCGCAGGCGGTTCGAGACGGACGGCTTCGACCGGCCCACCCGCCCCGCGACGTCGCCGAGCGAGAGCGCGAACTCGTCCACCAGCACGGCGTAGGCGCGAGCCTCCTCGACCGGCGAGAGCTGCTCACGGGCGACGTTCTCGACCAGCGCCAGGAGGAGGGAGTCGCGATCGTCCGCCTGCCTAACGACCGCCGGCACGGTGGCCAGGCCTGCCTCACGCGCAGCCCGCCAGCGCCGCTCGCCCGCGATCAGCTCCCAGCCGCCTTCGGCGCGCGGCCGGACGAGCACGGGCTGGACTACGCCCTGCGAGCGAACCGAGTCGGCGAGACCGGCGATCGCCTCCTGGTCGAACCGCCGGCGCGGCTGTCGCGTGTTCGGATGGATCGCGTCGACGGGAAGCTGCGCGAGATCGGTGGGCGTCGCGCCGCCGAGCAGCACCTCGAGCCCGCGCCCGAGCCCGCGGCGAGGGGCAGCCGTGGGCTCAGGCGCGCTCGACAAGCTCCATCGCCACCTTCCAGTACGCCTGCGCGCCGGCCGACGAGCGGTCGTAGGCGATCGCGGGCAAGCCGTGACTCGGCGCCTCCGCGAGGCGAACCGAGCGGGGAACCGTGGTCTCAAAGACGAGATCGCCGAGATGCTGCCTGACTTCTTCCTCGACCTGGGCCGCGAGCCGGGTGCGCCGGTCGACCATCGTCAGCAGGACTCCTGCGAGGGCGAGCCGCTGGTTCAGCCGCCGCCGGACAAGCTCGACGGAGTGAAGCAGCTGGGTCAGGCCTTCGAGCGCGTAGTACTCGGCCTGCACCGGGACGAGGACACGGTCGGCCGCCGCGAGGGCGTTCACCGTCAGCGGGCCGAGTGAGGGCGGGCAGTCGAGGAAGACGAACGTGTAGCTCTCGACAGCCGCTTCGAGAGAGCGCGCGAGGAAGCTCTCGCCGTCGTCCCGGCGCGCCAGTTCGACAACCGCGCCGGCCAGGTCCGGCTTCGACGGCACGAGATGGAGGTTCGGGAAGCGGGTGGGCTTCGCGAGCTCCCGGAGCGGCGCGCCGTCGAGAAGGTCGTAGCTCGAGTGCCCGTTGGCCCTCTCGCCGAGGCCGGAAGTCGCGTTTGCCTGCGGGTCGAGATCGATGACGAGCGCTCGCTCGCCGGCTTCGGCCAGGCAGGCGGCCAGGTTGACGGCCGTCGTCGTCTTGCCGACCCCGCCCTTCTGGTTGGCGACCGCGTAGATGCGTGAGGCCACAGCGACATTCTTTCTTCGGCGTCGGACGCTCGACTCCTCGCGGCGCGCCTGCGAATTGGCACAGAATCGTCACAGTCGAGGCACAGGTTTGGAAGCCCGTGGAAGCTAGGATCGATGCGGGTGGTGGGTGGAGGGTCGGCCCCTCCCCTTGATGGGGTGGGGAACGGATTGCGCCGTGTCCCGGAGAGCCCTAGCGCTTCGGCCGCCCCGTTTCAGGCCGGCGGGTTCAGGCAAGTGGGCGCTTGCGGGCCGTGCCGGGGCGGCGCGGGAAGCCTGGAGGTGTCGAGCCGAGCTTCGGGATCAGCAGCAGGCCCCCGCGGTCCTCGGGCTCGCCGCCTCCGAGCTGCGCGGACACCCGGGCAACCGCCGCAACGTCCACGCTCGCACCGACGAACAGCACCACCGCACCGCCCGTCCGAACGAGCGGCAGGCACCACTCGGCCGCGACCGGTGGCGGCGCCAGTGCCTTCGCCACCGCCGCGCCGGCCCAGTCGACTCCCTGCTCCTCGGCGCGTCCGCAGACGACCCGCGCGTTCGCCGGCGCCCATCGCTCGAGGAAGTCGCACTTGCGCCGCTGAGCCTCGAGAAGCACGAACTCCCGGTCGGCCAGCGCCAGCGCCAGCGGGATCCCCGGGGCGCCCCCACCCGAGCCGACGTCGACGACCGGGCCGCCGAGACACTCCAGGAGCGGCACCGCGCGCAGCGAGTCGTCCAGCAGAACGCGTCGAGCCTCGGCCGGGTCGTGAAGAGCCGTCAGGCCCGGCGTCTCGAGGACGGCGGCGAGCCAGTCAGTCGCCACGCGCCGGCGCGACAACCACGTACCGGTTCGGCTCGTCGCCCTCGCTGTGCGTTTCGACGGCGGCCGTGTCCTTCAGGTGCTCGTGCACGATCTTGCGCTCGCCCGGCGTCATCGGCTCCAGGCGAACGACGTGGCCCGACCGAAGTGCCTCGGACGCCGAACGCTCCGCAAGCTCCACCAGGCGCAGCTCCCGCCGCTCCCGGTATCCACCCGCGTCGACAGTCACGCGCGGGCCTGGATCGGCTCCCGACGCCACCGCCGCGCCGACGAGATACTGGATCGAGTCGATCGTCTTGCCGTGCTTGCCGATCAGCACGGCCACGTCCGGGCCGGCCATGCTCGCCGAGATCTCGCCGTCCGTCTCGGCGATCTCGATGGTGCAGTCGGCCCCGAGCGCATGTGCGATCTCCTCGAGCATCTGCCGGACGAGCGCAGCGCGGTCGCCCTCGTCGTGCACGACCACCTCGCCGCGTTCCGGCTGCGCGGCCGGGTCGAAGCGGGCGAACACCCGCGCCGGCGATGTTCCCACGCCGAGCAGCCCGCGCTCGCCTTCCGTGACAACCTCGAACTCGACGAGATCGCGGTCGAGCCCGGGAAACTGCCGCTCCAGCTCTCGAAGAGCGATCCACTTCGCCTCGCCGATGGTCTCGCCCTGCGCCTCGACGACGGCCGCGGTGCCGTCGCTCATCGTCGAGTTCGCTTCTTCTTCCGCTTCACACGACGCGGCGAACCGGAAGTCGACGAGGCCTCGCTCTCGGCGGCCGGCGCCTCCTCCGCAGCCTTCGCGTTGCGCGACCCGTCGACGAGCGCAGGTGCCGGCGCTTCCTTCGGCGCCGTCCGCGAAGAGCGCTTCGGCGCCGCGACAGGCTTGGGGATCAGGCGGCGTGTGATCAGCCCCTGACCGACCGTCCACAGGTTCGTGGTCACCCAGTAGAGGACGAGGCCGGCGGGGAAGCGGATGATGAACGGGACGAAGACGACCGGCAGCACCATGAGGAGGATCCGCTGTGTGCGGTCCGCCGACACCGACATGAAGTAGGACGACGAGAGCTGACTGCCGACGTAGATGACGATCAGGAGCGGGCCCCAGCCGGCAGTCGCATGCTCGGTGATCCGTACCAGGCCGAGCCAGTCGACGTTGTCCACCGGCACCTTCGCCGAGGACGCGCAGGCACTGAGCGCCACGTGCGGCTGGGTGCACTTGTAGTGGATGAAGTCGCTCGCGTGCTTGAGCACGAAGTAGAGCGAGAAGAAGACAGGGAGCTGCGCCAGAAGCGGGAGGCACGAAGCAGCCGGGTTGATCTTGTGCTCCTTGTAGAACTTCATCAGCTCTTCGTTCTGCTTCTGCTTGTCCGACTTGTACTTCTGCTGGATCTCCTTCATCTGCGGCGCGAAGCGCTGCAGGTTCTGCATCGAGTGGATCTGCTTGACGGCGAGCGGCACGATCGCGATCCGCACGAGCACCGTCAGCGCGACGATCGCCCACGGCCACGGCAGCCCGATCGCCCCGTGCGGGCCGAGCCACACGAGGATGTGCCGCATGACGTTCTCGAGCTGGTCGAGGATCGGGAAGGCGACGATCACGGGTGGTCGACTCCGCCGTGGCTCCAGGGGTTACAGCGCAGCAGCCGCCACACGGTCAGCGCCGACCCCTTCACCGGGCCGTGCCTGCGCAGCGCGAGCGACGCGTACTCCGAGCAGGTCGGGTGGAACTTGCACGTCGGTGCGCCGGCGGCGCCCGGCGACGGGAAGAACGCGTGCAGGAGCACGGACACGTACCTCACGCGGCCGCCTTTCCGAGTACCTCGTCGAGCCGGTCGCCGACCCAGTCGGCTTCGCGGCTCTCCGCCGCCTCGACGAAGCCGGGGCGAACGACGAGGACGTAGTCGCAGCCGGCAGGGATCGAGTCGAGGCGCGACCGCCAGACCTCGCGCAGCCTGCGCTTCACGCGGTTGCGCGCGACGGCCGTGCCGACCCGCTTCGGCACCGCCAGCCCCAGCCTTGGCTCCTCGGCGTCTTCCTCACGCGGGAACCAGTAGAGGACAAGGAACCGGGTCGAGACCGACCGTCCGCGACGGTAGACGGCGTCGAAGTCGTGCGAACGCGTCAGCCGGTAACGGCGCTGCATACGCGGCAGAGTAGTCGCGGGCGGGGAAAGCGTGGCAGACGTCGGCGTCGGATCAGGCCGAAAGGCGCTTGCGGCCCTTGGCCCGGCGGCGCTTCAGGATCGCGCGGCCCGCGCGGGTCGACATCCGGGCGCGGAAGCCGTGCCGGCGCTTCCGTCTCCGCACATTCGGCTGGTAGGTTCGTTTCATCGTAGAAAGCGGGCGCTCCGAGCGCCCGTTTCGTGAGTATAGCCGGGTCGATTCGGCTCCGCGGTTGTCCACAGCCCGCAATGCGAGGGCGTGGCAGAAAACTCGGCTCGCAATGCCGCGACAGCGCGTTGCCAGCCAGGAGAATCCGACGCTTTCCCCACCTGTGGATAACAGTGTGGATGCAGGAGAAAGCCCTGCAAAACAAGGGGAAAGTTGCAGCGGCGAGGGTGTCCGAGGCGCCGTTGTCGCGCTTCGAACACGGTGTTAGACTCGCGCACGCTTTTCGACCGCAAGGAGACGGGGAAGACGGGTGGAGCACGCTCTTGGGATGACCGCTGACGGACTTTGGACCGAGGTAGCTGCCCGGCTGAAGGCGGCACTGAACGATTCCGCGTACCGAACCTGGTTCGGTGAGGCGCGACCGGTCACGATCGCCAACGGGGAGCTCGTGATCGCAGTCCCGAACAACTTCACCCGCGAGTGGATCGAGACCCACTTCGGCAGCCTCGTCCGTGCCGCGGTCAGCGACGCGAGCGAGAACCAGCTGTCGGTCCGTTTCCGCGTGGACGAGTCGCTCTCACGCGCAGCCGTCGCGCCGGTCGACGACCGCCCCCGCGAGACCCTCCCGGGGCTGAACCAGAAGTACACGTTCGACCAGTACGTCATCGGCTCGTCGAACCGGTTTGCGCACGCGGCCGCGCTCGCCGTCGCCGAGTCGCCGGCGCAGGCGTACAACCCGCTCTTCATCTACGGCGGCACCGGGCTCGGCAAGACGCACCTGCTCCAGGCGATCGCGCACTACGTCCTCGAGCACACGAGCCCGCTGACCGTGCGCTACGTCACGAGCGAGACGTTCATGAACGACTTCATCAACTCGCTGCGGGACAAGCGGATCGAGGGCTTCAAGTCGCGCTACCGCAACTACGACCTGCTGCTGATCGACGACGTGCAGTTCTTCGAGCACAAGGAGCGGATCCAGGAGGAGTTCTTCCACACCTTCAACTCGCTCTACGAGGCCGGCAGCCAGATCGTCATGTCCTCGGACCGCCCGCCGCGCGACATCGCAACGCTGGAGGCGCGGTTGCGGTCGCGCTTCGAGTGGGGGCTGATCACGGACATCCAGCCGCCCGACCTCGAGACCCGCATCGCGATCCTGCGCAAGAAGGTGAAGACGGACGCGATCAACGTGCCCGACCCGCAGGTGCTGACCTTCATCGCCGGTCGCGTGTCGACGAACATCCGCGAGCTCGAGGGTGCGCTCACGCGCGTCGTCGCCTTCTCCTCGCTGACGGGCCGGGCGATGACCGTGGAGCTCGCCGAGGACGTGCTCAAGGACGTCTTCCCGATGGGCGGCGCGCGGCAGGTCTCGATCCAGGCGATCCAGGAGGCCGTCTCCGACCGCTTCGGTCTCTCGCTCGCGGAGCTCTGCGGCGACAAACGATCGCAGAACATCGTCTACCCGCGTCAGGTCGCCATGTACCTGTCGCGAGAGCTCACCGACTCGTCGCTCCCGAAGATCGGCAAGGAGTTCGGCGGGCGCGACCACACGACCGTGATCCACGCGACGTCCAAGATCGCGCGCCTGATTCGCGAGGATCCGTCTGTGTACACCCTTGTGCAAGAACTGACCGCGCGCATCCGACAACTCCACTGATCCTGTCGATTCCGGCCCTGAGCGCAGAGACCCTGTGAGAAACCTCCGAACTGTCCACGGACGCGTCCCCAGCCGCCGGCCCGCACGGGATGCCGAATGCGGGGCGTCATCCCCATCATTCACACTCCCTACTACAACTACTTTCTTTTAAGACAAGATGACAGCAGAAACAGCAGTGGGGACAGGTATGAAGATCACGTGCTCGCGGGATGAGCTCGCAGCCACTCTCGGCATGGTGTCGCGCGGGCTGTCGACGCGCGGCACGGTTCAGATCCTTGCCGGCGTGCTTCTCCAGGCGCAGGACGGGAACCTCGAGCTTGCCGCGACGGACATGGAGCTCTCGATCCGCGCGAAGCTGAGCGCGGAGGTCGAAGGAGAAGGCTCTGCGGTTGTCCCCGGACGGCTGCTCACCGACATCGCGCGGCTGCTGTCCGAGGACGAGGTCGTGCTGGAGCACAAGGTCGAGGAGAGCACCGTCTACGTGCGCAGCGGCGCGTCCGAGTCCAGGCTCCGCACGTACGCGGTCGAGGACTTCCCGCGGCTGCCCGACCCGGGGACCGCCGCGCTGTCGACGCTCGACGCCGAGCCGCTGCTCGAGACGATCTCGCGTGTCAGTCGCGCGGCCAGCCGTGACGAGTCACGCCCTGTCCTGACCGGCATCCTCGTCCGCTTCGAAGGGTCGAGCCTGATCATGGCCGCGACGGACTCGTACCGGATGGCCGTGAAGGAGACGGCCGTGTCCGGCGACGCACCAGAGCTGGACGCGATCGTGCCGGCCCGCGCGCTCGACGAGCTCCGCCGCATCGCGTCGGGGACGAACGAGATCAAGCTCGGCACGCTCGAGAACCATGTCGTGTTCGGTGTCGACGACGTGTGGCTGACGACCAGGCGCATCGACGGCCAGTTCCCGAACTACCGCCAACTGCTGCCCGATGCGTTCGAACACGACGTGAAGCTGCCGCGTGAAGAGTTCCTCGAAGTCATCCGCCGCGCAGGCGTGATGGCGCAGCGTTCGACGCCGCTGCGGCTGCGCTTCGCGGAGGGCGAGCTCATGGTCTCGGCGCAGACGCAGGACATCGGTGAGGCCCACGAGAAGATGCCGATCGCCTTCACCGGCGAGCCGCTCGAGATCGGCTTCAACCCGAACTGGCTCCGCGACGGCATCGAGTCGGTCGTCGAGGACGAGCTGACGCTGCGGCTGATCAATCCGCTCCGGCCGGCCGTGATCGCGGAAACCGGCGGAGACTTCTGGTACCTGATCATGCCGATCCGGCTCGCAGGCTGAGCTGATCGCAGGCTCGCTCACGCTCAGGGACTTCCGCTCCTACGCGTCGCTCGATCTCGACCTCGAGCCCGGCATCGTGCTCGTTGTCGGCCCGAACGGCGCGGGCAAGACGAACCTGCTCGAGTCGCTGCACGTCGGCACGCAGGGCTTCTCGCCGCGGACGCGGGCGGACGCGCAGCTCATCCGCTTCGGCGCCGATGCGGCGAAGGTCGTCGTGCGCGGCACGCGCGGCAGGGTCGGCGTGGAGACGGAGGTGCTGCTCCGGCGCGCCGGCGGCCGGGAGGCGAAGATGAACGGAACGAAGGTCGAGCGGGTCGAACGCTTCCGGAGTGAGCTGGCGACGCTCGTCTTCACGCCCGACCGGCTCGCGGTCGTCAAGGGCGGACCGGCCGTGCGGCGAGCGTACTTCGACCGCGCGCTGGGGCGGCTACTCCCTGCGCAGGCCGGCGTGCCGGCGGCCTACGGAGAGGCGCTCGGCCAGCGAAACGCTGCCCTGCGGCGGGTGTCGCTCGGTCTCTCCGACCCCGCTGCTCTCTCCCCGTGGACGGAGCGCGTCGCCGAGCTCGGTGCCGAGCTGGTCGTCGCCCGGGAACGAGTGCTTGGCCTGCTCGGGCCGGGTTTTGCCGAGCGAGCGGGCGAGCTCGGGCTCTTGGGTGCGGCTCTCGACTACCGCGGCGAGCCGCCGACCGCAGCCGCGCTCGAGGACCGGCTCGACCGCGACGTCGAACGGGGCTCGACCGGCCTCGGGCCGCACCTGGACGAGATCGGCATCGCATCGGGCGACCGCGACCTGAGGAGCTTCGGGTCGCAAGGGGAGCAGCGGCTCGCGGTGCTCTCGCTGCTTCTCGCCGAGGCCGATCTGATCGCAGAGCACCGGCACTCACCGCCGCTCTTGCTTCTGGACGACGTCCTTTCCGAGCTCGATCCGGGGCGCCGCGAGATTCTGGCGGCGCGCGTTGCCGGCCGCGGGCAGACGGTGATCACGTCGACGTCGCGTCAGGCGCTGCCGGCCGAGCCGGCGCAGGTGATCGAGGTCACGCCGGGACGGGCGGTTGCCGCCTGATGGAGCGGATCGGCTCGAACGTCGAGCGCGAGCTCGGCCGCTTCGACGGAGCGGGAGCGATGCCTCGGATCGTGGCCGTGTGGCCGGCCGTCGTCGGCCCCGAGGTGGCGCGGAACGCGTGGCCCGCACGGGTTGCCCGCGACGGCACGCTGCACGTGAACACGAGCTCGTCGGTGTGGGCCTTCGAGCTCGGCCACCTCGCGCCGCGGATCCTCGAGAGGCTCTCCACCGAGCTCGGCGAACAGGCACCGAAGGCGCTGCGATTCGCCCAGGGCCACCTGCCGGAGCCCGCCACGGAGGGGCTCCCGAAAGGACGACGGGAGCCGGTCGAACCGGACGCCGGAGCACTCGCCGCGGCGGCCTCGCTGACCGCCTCGATCGGCGCCGAAGAACTTCGCAAGACGGTCGAAAAAGCCGCGGCGCTCAGCCTCTCACAGGGCCTCTCGACCGCCGCCGCCAACCGCCCGATCTGATACACTTCCTTTAGCCCGCAAATAGGCACTTTGCAGGGCTTTTTTCATGACTGAGGCAGCCTACACCGCAAAGGACATCACGGTCCTGGAAGGACTCGAGCCGGTCCGGCTCAGGCCGGGGATGTACATCGGCTCGACCGGTCCCCGAGGCCTCCATCACCTCGTCTACGAGGTGGTCGCGAACTCGGTGGACGAGGCCATGGCGGGCCGCGCCGACCTGATCGAGGTGACCCTGCACCCGGACAACTCGGTGACGATCTCGGACAACGGCTCCGGGATTCCGGTCGACATCATGGCCGAGCAGGGGTTGCCCGCTCTTACCGTCGTGCTGACCAAACTGCACGCCGGCGGCAAGTTCGGCGGTTCGGGCTACAAGGTCTCCGGCGGTCTCCACGGCGTCGGCGTCTCGGTCGTGAACGCGCTGTCGGAGTGGCTCGTAGCCGAGGTCAGGCGCGACGGCAAGGTCTGGAGGCAGGAGTTCGCGCGGGGCGAACCGGGCGAGCCGATGAAGGCGACCGGCACGACGGACGAGACCGGCACGACGATCAGCTTCCTGCCGGATCTCGAGATCTTCGACGAGCTCGAGTGGTCCCGCGAGACGCTGATCCACATGCTGCGCGAGACCGCCTTCCTCACCCGTGGACTGAAGATCGTGCTGAGCGACGAGCGCGAGGTCGAGTGGCGCGAGGTCTTCCACTACGAGGGCGGCATCAGGGATTTCGTCTCCTACGTCAACGAGAAGAAGGAGCCGCTGCACAAGCACGTCGTCTTCCTCGAGGGCCAGACCGACATGGGGAGCGTCGAGGTCGCGATGCAGTGGAACTCCTCCTACGTCGAGTCGGTCTTCGCCTTCGCGAACAACATCAACACCCACGAGGGCGGCTCGCACCTCTCGGGATTCAAGGGCGCTCTTACCGGGACGCTGAACAAGTTCGCGCGCGAGAAGGGCCTGCTCAAGGAGAAGGAGGAGAACCTCGAGGGCGAGGACGTCCGTGAGGGTCTCGCCGCGGTCATCTCGGTGAAGCTGCGCGACCCGCAGTTCGAGGGCCAGACGAAGACGAAGCTCGGAAACCCGTGGGTGCGCGGCTTCGTCGAGCAGACCGTCAACCAGCGCCTGGCCGAGTTCCTCGAGGAGAACCCGACCGACGCCAGGCAGATCGTCCAGAAGGCGATCGCCGCTGCGCGCGCACGGCAGGCGGCCCGCAAGGCCCGCGAGTTGACGCGCAAGACGGCGCTCGAAGGCGGCTCGCTCCCGGGCAAGCTCGCCGACTGCCAAATCTCCGACCCCGAGGCCGCGGAGCTGTACCTGGTGGAAGGCAACTCCGCAGGCGGCTCGGCCAAGGACGCGCGCGACCGCACCTACCAGGCGATCCTGCCGCTGCGCGGGAAGGTGATCAACGCCGAGAAGAACAGGATCAACAAGGTGCTCTCGAACACGGAGATCCAGGCGATCATCACCGCGATCGGCACCGGGCTCGGCGACGAGCTCGACCTCGAGAAGCTTCGCTACCACAAGGTCATCGTCATGACGGACGCCGACGTCGACGGCTCGCACATCCGCACGCTCATCCTCACGTTCCTGTACCGGAACATGAAGGACCTCGTCGAGAACGGCTTCGTCTACATCGCCGTGCCGCCGCTCTACCGCGTGAAGATCGGCAACCGCGAGCAGTACATCGAGAAGGAGTCGCAGTTCGAGGAGCTGCTCGTGCGCGAGCGGGTGAAGGACATGGACATCACGGATCGCCGCGGCCAGGAGGTGAAGCTCACGGAGGCTCGGTACGGCCGCTTCGTGCGGGCGCTGAACGAGTTCGAGGGGTGGTCCGACCGCCTCCGTGCCGACTTCGGCCAGCAGGCCGGCGATCTCGTCATCGGGCATCGGCTCGTCGAGACCGGGGCCGCTGTGCCTGCCGACGTCGAGAAGGCGCTCGCCGGGCTCGACCCGAACGGCTACGAGCTGACCGTTGTCGAGGCCGACGATGCGGCGTTCAAGGTGAAGATCGTCGAGCGCGAGACCGGCGCAGCCGTGCACGCGAGCGCGCCCGCCGAGCTGCTCGCGTCGCCCGTGTACGAGCACGTGCGCCGCGCGCACGCGAAGCTGATCGAGGTCGTCGGCCATCCACCGTTCCAGATCGCCTTCGGCAAGAAGCAGGCGTCGGCGCACACCTTCGAGGAGCTGCGCCTCGGCGCGCTCGACCTGGCCAAGGACGGTATGCAGGTCGGCCGCTTCAAGGGCCTCGGCGAGATGAACGCCTCCGAGCTCTGGGACACGACGATGAACCCGGCCAACCGGATGCTCGTCCGTGTCGAGGTCGAGGATGCGGCCGCCGCCGACACGGTCTTCTCGATGCTGATGGGCGACCAGGTCGAGCCGCGCCGCGAGTTCATCGAGCAGTACGCCAAGGACGTCAAGTTCCTGGATGTCTGAGCTAGAGACCGGAGGACTAGGGGGCGGCCGGATCGAGCCGCGCGAGCTCGAGCAGGAGATGCGCTCGAGCTTCCTCGACTACGCGATGAGCGTCATCGTCTCGCGCGCCCTCCCGGACGTGCGCGACGGGCTCAAGCCGGTGCACCGCCGCATCCTCTACGCCATGCACGAGGCCGGTCTCCAGCCGGGACGGCCGCGGCTCAAGTGCGCCCGCGTCGTCGGCGACGTGATGGGCGCCTACCACCCGCACGGCGACTCGGCGATCTACGACACGCTCGTCCGCATGGCGCAGCCGTTCTCGCTGCGCTACCCGCTCGTCGACGGCCAGGGCAACTTCGGCAACCTCGACGACGACGGTGCGGCGGCCATGCGCTACACGGAGTGCCGGCTCGCTCGGATCGCCACCGAGCTGCTGCGTGACATCGACGCCGACACCGTCGACTTCGTCCCCAACTACGACGAGTCGCGTCAGCAGCCGAACGTCCTGCCCTCGCGCTTCCCGAACCTGCTCGTCAACGGCTCGTCCGGCATTGCCGTCGGCATGGCCACGAACATCCCGCCGCACAACCTGTCCGAGGTGATCGACGGACTGGTGGCGATGATCGACGAGCCGTCGATCGACGTCGAGCGGCTGGCGCGGCACATCAAGGGTCCGGACTTCCCGACCGGCGGCATCATCCTCGGCCGAGACGGCATCAAGGAGGCGTACCGCTCCGGCCGCGGCCGCGTCGTCATGCGTGCCCGCGCTCACATCGAGGAGTTGCGCGGCGGCAAGACGGCGATCGTCGTCACCGAGATCCCGTACGGCGTCAAGAAGGGCGGCGACGCCGGGGTGATCAAGAAGATCGCCGACCTCGTCAAGGACAAGGTGCTGCCCGAGGTCACCGGCGTCGACGACCACTCCGACAAGACGGGGATGCGGATCCAGATCGAGCTCAAGCGCGACGCCATCCCGCAGGTCGTCCTCAACAAGCTCTGGAAGCACACGGCGCTGCAGTCGACGTTCGGCTACAACGCGGTCGCGCTCGTCGACGGCGTCCCGAAGACGCTGCCGCTGAGGGATCTCCTCGGCCACTACCTCGACTTCCAGCGCGAGGTCGTCACCCGCCGGCTGAAGCATGAGCTGCGCCAGGCCGAGAAGCGCGCGCACGTCCTCGCGGGCTATCTGATCGCGCTCGACAACCTCGATGCCGTCATCGCGCTCATCCGCGGCTCGGACGACACCGAGTCCGCCCGCAACGGGCTGATGGAGCAGTTCTCGCTCTCCGAGATCCAGGCGCAGGCGATTCTCGACATGCGCCTCGCCCGGCTCACGGGCCTGGCGCGCAAGGAGGTCGAGGACGAGTTCGCCGACCTGCGCGAGCGCATCGGTGAGCTGCGCGACATCCTCGGCGACGAGGCGAAGATCTCGGCCGTCGTCCGCGAGGAGCTGCTCGAGATCAAGAACGGCTACGCGCGCAGCGACGACCGCCGCACCGAAATCGTCGCCGCCGAGGGCGAGCTCGAGATCGAGGACCTGATCGCGGAAGAGGACATGGTGATCGCGATCACCCGCTCCAACTACATCAAGCGCCTGCCGGTCACCGCCTACCGCGAGCAGCGCCGTGGCGGCATCGGCGTGATGGGGATGGAGCTGAAGGAGGATGACTACATCGAGCATCTGTTCGTCGCCTCGACGCACGACTACGTCCTCTTCTTCACCAACGTCGGCAAGGTCTACCGGCTGAAGGTGCACGAGCTTCCGCTCGGCTCGCGCCAGTCGAAGGGCCGCGCGATCCAGAACCTGCTCCCGTTCCGCGCCGACGAGCAGGTGCGCGCAGTCATCCAGACCCGGGACTTCGGCGAGGCCGAGTACCTCGTGTTCGGCACGAAGAACGGCGTCGTCAAGAAGACGAAGCTCGAGACGTACAACACGCCGCTCAGGGCCGACGGGATCATCGCGATCAAGATGCGCGAAGGCGACGAACTCGTCGGCGTGCGCCACGCGTCCGGAAAGGACGACGTGCTCATGGTCTCGCGCCGGGGCCAGGCGATTCGCTTCCACGAGACCGACGTCAGGCCGATGGGCCGCGACGCCTCCGGTGTGCAAGGGATGCGCCTGCGGGCCGGCGACGAGGTCATCTCGATCAACATCGCCGAACCGGGCGCCGACCTGATGGTCGTGACAGAGAACGGTTACGGCAAGCGGACACGCACGGAGGACTACCCTGTGAAGGGCCGCGGCGGCATGGGTGTCAAGACTGTGCAGCTGACCGATGCCAAGGGCCAGCTCGCGGGCGCGAGGGTCGTCCGCGACGGGTACCAGGTGATGCTGATCTCGACCGGCGGCACGGTGATCAAGATGCCGGTGGAGGACGTCAAGCGTCTCGGCCGGTCGACGCAGGGGGTGATCGTCATGCGGCTGCGCGAGGGCGAGATCGTGTCGGCGCTTGCACCGGTCGTCGAGTCCGAGGAAAAGCCTGCAGCCGAGACCGGCGAGCCCTTCGCCGAAGAGACCGTTGCCGAGGCTCCGGTCGAGTCCGACGACGAGTAGCGACCTCCCGAACTACTTCGGCGAGCAGGTCGCCGCGCGCTACGACGCCGACGAGGCGCGCATGTTCGAGGCCGCGACGCTCGATGCAACCGTCGACTTCCTCGCCGCTTTCGCCGGCAGCGGGCCGGCCCTCGAGCTCGGGATCGGCACCGGTCGGGTTGCGCTCCCGCTCGCGTCGCGAGGTGTCACGGTCGCGGGGATCGACCTATCCGAGGAAATGGTCGCGCGGCTGCGTGCCAAGCCCGGCGGCGACGCGGTCGAGGTTGCGATCGGCGATTTCGCGACGACGCGGGTCGAGGGCAGCTTCACGCTCGCCTACCTCGTCTTCAACACGATCGGCAACCTGACGACGCAGGAGGCGCAGGTCGCCTGCTTCCGCAACGTCGCCTCGCACCTTGCTCCCGGCGGCCGCTTCGTGATCGAGCTCGGTGTGCCCGGCCTGCGGCGCCTGCCGCCGGGCGAACGGTTCGTCCTGTTCGACAAGAGCGACAACCACGTCGGCATCGACGAGTACGACGTCGCGATCCAGCGGCTCGTCTCGCACCATTACTCGCGTCGCGAGGACGGCACGTTCGAATTCGAGTCGCTTCCGTTCCGCTACGCGTGGCCGGTCGAGCTCGACCTGATGGCACAGCTGGCGGGGATGGAGCTACGCGAGCGCTGGAGCGGCTGGAACCGCGAGCCGTTCGACAACGAGAGCACGTCGCACGTCTCGGTCTGGCAGAAGCCGGGCTAGACCAACCAGCGGCCGTTCTCCTGTACGAGCTCTCCGTCGAGCTCGATCCGGCCGCCTTCCCGGAGGTCCTTGACGATGTCCCAGTGGATCGTCGACTCGTTCGTTCCGCCGAGGTCGGGGAAGCCGTTGCCGAGCGCGATGTGGACCGTGCCGTCGATCTTCTCGTCGAAGAGCGTGTTCTTCATGTAGCGAGTGATGCCGGGGTTACAGCCGATGCCGAGCTCGCCGACTCGCCGAGCGCCTTCGTCGCTGTCGAGCACCTCGTTCAGGAACGCCTCGTTCGTCTCGGCCGACGCGTCGACGACGCGGCCGCCCTCGAATCGCAGCCGGATGCCGTTCAGCTCACGCCCGCTGAGCACGGCCGGGAACTCGGCGAACACGATCTCTCCCTCTGCCGAGCCCTCGACCGGCGAGCAGAAGAACTCGCCGCCCGGCATGTTCGCGCCGCCGGCGTCGACGAGCATCGTGCGCCCCGCGATGCCGAGACGCAGGTCGGTGCGCTCGCCGACGATGTGCACCTCGCTCGCTGCGTCGAACCGGTCGGCGTAGCGCTGCATCCGCTCGCCCTCTGCCTTCCAGTCGAGGAGGCAGGCTCCGAAGAGGAAGTCGGCGAAGTCGTCCGTCGCCATGCCGGCGTCCTGCGCGAGCGCCGGAGTCGGAAACTGGCAGCCGACCCATGGCACCTCGTGCGAGAGCGTCCGCTGTAGCGCCGGGCGGTAGGCCGCACGGGCCGCGTTGATACGGTCGGCGTCGACCGAGGCGCTTTCCCGGGTGTTCTCAGGCGCCACGACGGCGACGATCGCGTCGCATTGCTCGAGCACGTGGCTCTGGATCGAGGCAGGCTTCTCGATCAGCTCGGTCGGTGCGGTGCGCAGCCAGGTCCGCTCGGTTGATCCGATGCCGCCGTCGAAGGAGAGCTGGAAGACCGCATACGCCCCGCGGCGTCCGAGACCGCTCGCGATCTCGTCGAGCAGCGGGCGTCCCTGCGGTGTGCCGAGGACGAGCACCTCCCAGCCGGGCTGGACGCCCAGGCACGTATCGAGGAGCAGGTCCGCGTACCGTCTGACGCGCGGGTCCGTCACGGGGCAATTCTTTCATTCCGCAACGCCTCGGCTGCTCGTTCCGGCGCGAGCGGGTTGACGTAGTAGCCGGCGCCGAGCTCGACGCCGCCGAGCACGGTGAGGCGCGGCAGCACCTCGAGGTGCCAGTGCCCGGATGCGTGCAGCCAGAGGTTCATCGGGCACGGCCCCTCGAGACGATGGAGCCGGCGCAGGCCCTCGGCCGCGAGCTGGAGAGCGGTTGCCAGACGGTCGTCGTGCCATGGATCGGCGGCGTGCGCCACCGGGGCGACGAGGAGCTCGTACGGCATCCGTCCGGCCCAGGCGGCGCGTAGGACGACGCCGTCCCGTTCCTCGATCACGAGGTCGTCACCACCCGGCGGCTCGCACACGGGGCACGCGCCCGGGCGCTTTCGCTCGACTTCCGGCGGGATCCCGTCGAACCAGACGAGCTGCGAGTGCGTGTGCGGGATGCTGGCGCCCGCTTCCGCCCGCTCGTTCACGAATGCGTGCAGGTACCCGTCGCGCGCGGCCGCGCGCGCCTGCCACGCCTCGGTGACGAGGACGATCTCGTCGTCGGCAAGATCGGCGAGAAAGTTGCAGTGGCGCGGAGTGTGGATCACCACCTCCTGGCCGGCGAAGGCCGGGTAGAGGTTCGGCACGGCCCGCACCTGCCACGCTTCGCCGTCGGCGGGCAGTCGCAGCGACTCGGGCGGGGTGCGGCCCTCGTGTCCGGCACAGAACGGGCAGTCGGCGAGCTCCTTCGCGGTCACCTCGAGCGGTGCGTGGAGGAACGCCCCCGGCCGGTGCAAGCGTCCGGGCGCGACGACGACCACCCGGCCGGAGATCGGGTCACGGCGGAGCTCGGCCCCCGCCACGAGGCCTGCCGTCATTCCTTCTTCGCGCCGTCCGTGGGTGCCTTCTCGGGCGACCCCTGCAGGAACGGCTTGAGCAGCTCGATCGGAGCCGGGAAGACGATCGTCGACGAGTTCGTCGTGCCGATCTCGAGCAGGGTCTGCAGATATCTGAGCTGGAGCGCGATCGGGTGGTCGGCGATCACGATCGCCGCGTCCTTGAGCCGCTCGGCCGCCTGGAACTCGCCCTCGGCGTTGATCACCTTCGCGCGCCGCTCGCGCTCGGCCTCGGCCTGACGGGCCATGGCCCGCTGCATGTCGCTCGGGATCTCGACGTCCTTGACCTCGACGATCGAGACCTTGATGCCCCACGGCGCCGTCGACTCGTCGATGATCCCCTGCAAGATCGTGTTGATCTTCTCGCGCTCGGAGAGGAGCTCGTCCATCACGTGCTGGCCGAGGACGGAGCGCAGCGTCGTCTGGGCGATCTGCGACGTCGCGACCATGAAGTTCTCGACCTGGACGATCGCCGCCTTCGGGTCGAGGATCCGGAAGTAGCAGACGGCGTTCACGCGGACGGGCACGTTGTCCTTCGTGATCACCTCCTGCGGCGGGATCATCAGCGTGATCGTCCGCAGGTCGACCTTGATGATCTGGTCGACGATCGGGATCCGGAAGAAGAGCCCCGGCCCCTTCGGCTCCGGCAGCAGGCGACCGAGGCGGAAGACGATCGCGCGCTCGTACTCGCGGACGATCTTGATCGCTGACGCGAGCAGGAGTCCGAGCAGAGCCAGGACGACGACCAGCGAGATGATCGCGGCTGCCACGTTCTGATCCTACGCCGGGGCTGTCACCCTGGGGCGGACGAGGAGGGTCAGGCCGCCCTCGACTGCCTCGATCACGACCTCCTCCCCGGCCGCCAGCGGTTCGTCGCTCGCGAGGTGTGCATTCCACAGCTCGCCGTTGACGGCGACGACGCCGGCGCCGCGCGCGATGCCGTGCATGCCGATCATGCTCGCCGCGCCGCTCTTCACCGGTCGCCGTCTGGCCGCGAGGCCCTTGCCGATCACGAACGCCCACAGCGCTGCCAGGGCGACGGCGATCCCGACCACGAGCCAGGTGTTGACCTGGAACCCGGCGGGCTCGTTCTGGAACAGCAGCGCCATGCCGAAGCCGAGCGCAACCAGCCCCGCGATCGTCAGCGCACCGTGGGTGACGGCGTGCAGGTCTAAGAGGAGCAATCCGACACCCAGAAGGATGAGCAGGATGCCGCCCCAGCTCGGGTTCAGCACCGAGAAGCCGTAGAGCGCGATCACGAGCGACACGGCACCCAGTGCGCCGGGCAGGACGACGCCGGGGTGCAGCACCTCGAAGATCAGCCCGATGATTCCGGCCAGGAAGAGGATCGAGATCAGGTTCGGGTCGATCACCGTGTCCAGGAACCGCGTGATGAAGCCGGGCGACACGTTGTCGATCTGCGCGCCGCAGAGGCGGAGCGTGAACGGCCGCTGCTTGTACTTGGTCTTGTAGCCCTGGAGCTTGCACAGCAGCGCCGGCAGGGTCGGCGCCATCACGTCGATCACGTTCATCCGCAGCGCCTGCTCGGACGTGAGGTTCGATGCTCCTCGTACGGCGCGCGCCGGCCAGACCACGTTGCGCTTGTGGGCTGCTGCGAGAGCTGTCAATGACGCGACGGCATCGTTGATCACCTTCCGCCGGAGGTCGGAACCGAGGTTCGAGCCGCTCCCGTCGATGGGCGTCGACGAGCCGATGTTCGAGACCGGCGACATCGCCAGCACGTCGGCGGCCTGACTGATCCAGACACCTGCCGACGCGGCGCGCGCTCCCTCCGGCGACACGTAGACGATCACCGGCACCTTCGAGGCGAGCTCCTTCTGGTACATCGACCGCATCGTGTCGAGGAGGCCTCCGGGCGTGTCCAGGACGAACACGACCGCGTCGTAGCCGCCGCTCGCGGCATGGTCGATCTCACTCTTGAAGTAGTCCCCCGTCGGCGGGCTGATATCGAGGTTGAACTTCACCGCCAGCACCCGCGGCCGCGACGAATCGGGGCTACCGGCGCCTGCCTGGCCCGTGAGCAGGAGGACGCCGAGGGCAACGCCGAGCGAGGCCAGAAATCCCCGCAAGATCGCCGTTTTCACTGCGCGGCAACTGTAGCAACGTAGGGAGCCGCTGCCGAGCACCGAACACGGTCTCAAGGCATCATTGGCAATGGTCGAAGCAAGGGGGCGTGACGAAGATCTTCCTGGTCGCACTGCTTGCGCTCCTCGTCGTCGCTCCGTCGCTCGCCGAGGGGCCTCGGGTGCCGGGCACGGGAGTGACGATCGTGTCGCGCGAGCTGCCTGTCCGGGGCGAGCGGACGCTTGCCTCGAGCCGCGCGCCAATGCGGTTCGACCTGGTCGGCCTGCGCTGGCGCGGACCGGGCAAGGTCACGTTCCGGACACGGTCGGTCTCCGGTCGTTGGACCGCCTGGCAGGCGCCGGACGACACGAACCCGAGCTGGGTGGATGCGTCGGACTCGCTCGACTATCGCGTTCGCGGGCGGGTTGGCCGGCTGCGTGCGTACTTCATCTGGAGCCCGGTCGTCCACCAGACAGTCCGGCGGGTCGAGGTTGCGGGCTCGCCGCCGATCGTCACCCGCGCCCAGTGGGGCGGAAACGAGCTCCTGCGCCGGAACTCACCGCGCTACGCCGCGTCGGTGCGGCTCGTGATCGTCCATCACACCGCGACGCCGAACGACTACACCCCCGACCAGGCCGCCGCGATCGTCCGCGGGATCGACGTCTATCACGTGAAGGCGAACGGCTGGAACGACATCGGCTACAACTTTCTCGTCGACCGTTTCGGCCGCGTCTACGAGGGCCGGTACGGCGGCATCACGCGCAATGTGATCGGTGCCCACGCGCTCGGGTTCAACACCGGCAGCGTCGGCATCGCAGTGATCGGCAACTTCATGACGGCGAAGCCGACCGCGGCCGCGATCCAGTCGCTCGAGCGGCTGATCGCGTGGCGGCTGGACCAGGCTCACGTCGATCCGGTCTCGACGCTGACATATGTCTCGAACGGCAGCGAGCGCTGGCGGGCGGGGACGCCCGTGACGCTGCGCGCCGTGTCCGGGCACCGCGACACGGGCTCGACGAGCTGCCCGGGCACGTATCTCTACTCGCAGCTCGATGCGATTGCGGCTGCGGCCGAGCGGATGGGGTTGCCGAAGCTCTACGCACCGGTCGTGCGGGGGAAGATCGGTGGCCCGGTCGTGTTCTCGGGGCGGCTGTCGTCGACGTTGCCCTGGACCATGGCGGTGACCGGGCCGAGCGGGGTCGTCGTTGCACGCGCGAGCGGCATCGGGCCGGCGATCTCGTGGACGTGGAACTCGGCCGGCTTTGCCCCGGGGCGCTACACGTGGGCGATGAGCGCCGGGCCGAGCGTCAGGCCGGCGAACGGGGTCGTCGGGGGAGGGTCACTGCCGACTCCGCCGCCCGTGACACTCGTCCAGGGACTGACCGTTTCGCCGGTCGTGTCGCCGAACGGCGACGGCTTCGCGGACACCGCGACGGTCTCGTACACGCTCTCGGCCCGCTCGGCGGTCTCGGCGACGGTGGCGGACTCGACGGGTGCGGTCGTCGAGACGTTGTTCGGCCCGCAGGAGCAGTCGGCGCGGGCGATCACGTTCGCGTTCTCGCCAGGCGCGCTCCCGGACGGGCGGTACACGTTGACGCTCGCCGCACAGGCCGACATCGGCGGCTCCGGCTCGGCGTCTGCATCGTTTGTCGTCGACCGGACGCTCGGCTTCGTCACCGCCTCGCCTGCGGCGGTGGTTGCCGGGAGCCCGGTGGCGGCGTCGTTCATGCTCGCCGCGCCCGCGGCCCAGGCCACGGCGACGATTCTCGACCCGAACGGATCGACCGTTGCGACGCTGTTCTCGGGCGCGCTCGACCCGGGGTCGTACTCGTACACGTGGAACGGCCGGCTCCCCGACGGCACGGCCGCTCCGCCCGGCCAGTACCAGGCGCAGGTCTCGGTCACCGACCCGCTCGGAACGGTCACGCAAACCGCGCCGTTCCAGGTCACGACCGCCTCGCCGTAGCCCACACAATTCGTTCCCCCGGGGGCCTTCGGCCCCGTTCCCCCGCTTTTGAGGGTAGCGGCGAAATCCGCACGCATGGGTGACCGGACCGTGCCGAATGTGTGACGTTTGCGGAGCATGAGCCAAGTAGACTCCTGGCGGTGCAGCCTGTGATCGCCACGCTCCAGGCGCCGTTCGGGCGTGACGTCATCGAGACGATCATCCCGCACCGCGACCCCTTTCTGTTCCTGGATGAGGTAACAGAGCTCGAGCCCGGAAAGCGTGTGGTTGCGCGGAAGCAGGTCCGGCCGGACGAATGGTTCTTCCCGGGCCACTTCCCCGACCGGCCGATCATGCCGGGTGTGATCATGGTCGAGGCGCTGGCGCAGGCGGGTGCGGTCGCGGTGCTCTCCCTCGAGAAGAACCGCGGCAAGCTGGCGCTCTTCGCCGGCATCGACGACGTTCGCTTCAAGCGGATCGTCGAGCCGGGCGACGAGCTGACGCTGACCTGCGTGGTCGAAGCCGTCCGCGGGCCGATCGGCAAGGGCCGCGTCGAGGCGCGCGTCGGCGACGAGCTCGCCGTACGCGGAACGCTGACCTTCGCGGCGCAGTGATCGGTACCGCCAACGGCTTCCACGTCTCGATCACGGGCATCGGCGCCAACGTGCCTGACCGCGTCATGACGAACGACGAGCTCTCGGAGATGGTCGACACCTCGGACGAGTGGATCATGCACCGCACCGGAATCCGCGAGCGGCGCATCGCCGGGGAAGACGAGGCGCTTTCCGACATGGCCCTTCCCGCCGCGCGGGAAGCTCTCGCCATGTCAGGGGTGACGGGACCCGAGCTCGATCTGATCATCTGCGCCACGGTCACGCCGGACATGGCGTTTCCGGCCACGGCGGCGATCATGGCCGACGAGCTGGGCGCGACCGAAGCCGCCGCCTACGACCTGTCGGCCGGCTGTACCGGATGGATGTACGCGGTCGCTCAGGCCTACGGCATGCTCGCGGGCGGCGTCTGCCGCCGCGCGCTCGTCGTGGGCGGCGACGTGCTCTCGAAGATCGTCGACTGGTCGGACCGCACGACGTGCATCGTGTTCGGCGACGGCGCGGGCGCCGTCGTCATGGAGCGTGTCGAGAGCGGCGGCTTCATGGGCTTCGAGCTCGGCGCCGACGGGTCGGGCGGCATGCAGCTCTACCTTCCGGCAGGCGGCTCGCGCGAGCCGACGAGCGCCGAGAGTGTGGCTCGGCACGACCACTACGTGCGCATGAACGGGCGCGAGGTGTTCAAGTTCGCGACGCGGGTGCTCGTCACGTCGGCGGAGAAGCTGCTCGACCAGCTCGGCCTGACGGTGGACGACATCGACCTCTACGTGCCGCACCAGGCGAACGTCCGCATCATCAAGCACGCTGTCGAGCGGCTGGGCATTCCTGAGGAGAAGGTCGTGGTGAACGTCGACCGCTACGGCAACACGTCGTCGGGCTCGATTCCGCTCGCGCTCGCCGACGCCGTGCGGAACCGGCGCGTGGACAAAGGGGACATCGTGCTGATGACCGGGATGGGCGCCGGCCTGACGTGGGGTTCCGGAGTGATGGAATGGACTGAGGAGATCGCCGCATGAGTGGCAAGATCGCGTTCTGCTTCCCGGGCCAGGGCTCGCTCGAGACCGGCATGGGACGTGACATCGCCGAGGCGTCGCCGGAGGCGCGCGAGGTGTTCGAGATCGGCAGCGAGGCGTCCGGTCTCGACCTCGCCAGGCTGTGCTTCGACGCGCCGATCGATGAGATGGTCGAGACCGAGCTGCAGCAGCCGGCGCTCGTGGCGACCAGCCTCGCCTTCCTCGCCGCGATTCGCAAGCGTGGATTCAAGCCGGATTTCGTGGTCGGCCACTCCGTCGGTGAGTTCGCAGCTCTGGCCGCGACCGGCGCGATGGGCGTCCGCGAGACGATCGGGCTCGTCCGCGAGCGCGGCCTGGCAATGGCCGAGGCCGCCAAGGAACGCCCGGGCTCGATGGCGGCGATCCTCGGACTCGAGGACGAGGCGGTCGAGCGTCTCTGCCGCAAGATCCTCGGCGTCTGGCCGGCGAACTACAACTGCCCGGGTCAGATCGTCGTATCCGGCGAGAACCCGGCCGTGGACGAGCTGTGCGCCAGGGCGGAGGAGGAGGGCGCGCGCCGAACCGTCAAGCTGCGCGTCTCCGGTGCGTTCCACTCGCCGCTCGTCGCACACGCGGCCGACCGGCTGCGCCCGGCCGTCGAGAAGGTCCGGTTCAGCGAGCCGACGGCACCGTTCATGTCGACGGTCACCGCTCGCCTCGAGTCCGCGCAGCGGATGGGCCCGCTGCTCGTCGACCAGCTGACGGCACCGGTGCGGTTCACGCAGGCAGCCTCGGAACTCGTCCGCGAGGGCGTCCGCACGTTCGTCGAGGTCGGGCCGGGCAACGTGCTCTCCGGGCTCGTGAAGCGAATCGACCGCAGCGTGAAGGCGGTCCCGGTCAACAGCCTGGCCGCGCTCGACAAGCTGGAAGAGGCGCTCTCCAGCACGTGAGCTCCTTCTGCTCGCTCGAAGGCAGGCTCGCCCTGGTGACCGGCGGGTCGCGTGGCATCGGGCGCGCGATCGCGGTGGAGCTGGCGAACGCCGGTGCGCAGGTCGTCGTCGGCTATCGCTCCGGAGCCGAGGAGGCAGAGCAGGTCGTAGCGGAGATCGGGGGACGGGCGGTCCAGGCCGACGTGTCCGACCCCGAGCAGGCAGCGAGGCTCGTCGAGGAGGCGGGCGACATCGACATCCTCGTCAACAACGCCGGACTGACGCGCGACGGGTTGATCGCACGCATGTCCGACGACGACTGGCGAACGGTGATCGACACCAATCTCGGCGGCGTCTTCGCGACGTGCCGTGCAGCCGCGCGCGGGATGATGAAGCGCCGCGCGGGCGCGATCGTCAATCTCTCCAGCGTCGTCGGGGTCCACGGCAATCCGGGCCAGACGAACTACGCGGCCTCGAAGGCGGGCATCATCGGCTTCACGAAGGCGCTCGCCCGCGAGCTCGCGACGCGCAACGTGCGCGTGAACGCCGTCGCGCCCGGCTACATCGAGACGGCGCTGACGGACGTGCTGCCCGAGGCCGTGCGTGAGCATCTTCTCGGCGCCACGCCGCTCGCCCGGCTCGGAGTTCCGGCTGACGTCGCAGGCGCTGTACGCTTCCTCTGCTCGGACGAGGCCTCGTTCATCACGGGCGAAGTGCTCCTCGTCGACGGTGGGCTGGGAATGTAGATGGCGACGAACGGAAGCCTCAACGGACGGCGCAGGGTCGTGATCACCGGCCTCGGTGCTCTGACGCCGCTCGGCAACGACGTCGAGACGACCTGGACGAATCTGATCTCCGGTCGCTCCGGCGCCGGCCCGATCACGCAGTTCGACTGCGACGGCTATCCGGTGACGTTCGCTTGCGAGGTCAAGGACTTCGACCCGACCGAGTACATGGATCGCAAGCAGGCACGGCGCATGGACCGGTTCGCGCACCTGGTGCTGGCCGCGGCTCGGCAGGCGGAGGCCGACTCCGGCCTCGACGTCGCCGCCGAGTCCGACCGCATCGGCGCCGCCGTCGCGACGGGCATCGGCGGGCTCAAGTCGTTCCAGGACTGCCGCGACGAGCTGCGCGACCGCGGAGCCGACCGGGTGAGCCCGTTCTCGATCCCGGAGATCATCCCGAACATGGGCGCCGCCTGGGTGTCGATGGAGCTGGGCACGCGCGGCCCGCTCTCCTCCCAGTGCACGGCCTGTGCGGCGTCGAACATGTCGATCGGAGACGGGCTGGACGCGATCAGGCTCGGCCGCGCGGACGCGATGTTCTGCGGCGGCACGGAAGCGCCGGTCACCGAGGTCGGCATCGCCGGTTTCGCCGCCATGCGCGCGCTGTCGCGACGGAACGACGATCCCGAGCGCGCGAGCCGGCCGTTCGACGCCGGCCGCGACGGTTTCGTCATGGGCGAGGGCGGTGTGGTGCTCCTGATCGAGGAGCTCGAGCACGCGAAGGCCCGCGGCGCGAAGATCTACGGTGAGCTGATGGGCTACGGCGTCTCGTCAGACGCGAACCACATCACCGAGCCGGATCCCGTCGGAACGAACCCGGCCCGAGCGCTGCGAATGGCATTCGAGGACGCGGGTATCGAGCCCGACGAGATCGACTACATCAACGCACATGCGACGTCGACGCCGGTCGGCGACGCGGCCGAGACGCGGATGATCAAGGTCGCGCTCGGCGAGGAGGTTGCGCGGAAGGTGCCGATCTCGTCGACGAAGGGCGCGACGGGGCACATGCTCGGCGCGGCCGGCGCCGTCGAGGCGATCTTCTCGCTGCTCGCGATCCGCGACGGCGTGCTGCCGCCGACGATCAACCTCGAGACGAGCGATCCGGCGTGCGACCTCGACTACATCCCGAACGAGGCGCGCCGCGCGGACGTTCGGACGACGGTCTCGAACTCATTCGGCTTCGGCGGGCACAACGCGTCGATCGTGCTCCGTCGCTACGAAGACTGACGTCCGGGGTCGCGACGAAGACCGAGGCGGTGTAGCCGGCCGTTCGAGCCGGCTGTGGACGAGAAGTCACGCACTTGTGATGCTCCGGGCACTGTTCCGCGCGCCTTTTCGCGGTACGCTCAGCGCGGGTGGCGGGTGGTTCTTCTTCCCCACCCTGGGTGGGGAGAGAAGGGCCTGGCCCGCTCGCCGGACGCGGCCGCCGCGCCTGTGCCGGGTCCGGGCACGTAGGCTCCGGGCGTGGCCGAGCGGTGGGCGACATTCGATTGCTACGGCACGCTCGTCGACTGGAACGGAGGCATCGGCGGCGAGCTGGGGCGGCTGTTCGGCGCAGAGCACCGCGACGAGCTCCTCGCGCGCTACCACGAGGTCGAGCCGGCGATCCAGGCCGAGCAGCCGGGGCTCCGCTACCGCGACGTGATGAGCGAGGCGCTCGCGCGGCTCGCCGAGGAGCGCGGAATCGACCTTCCCGCCGACGAGCAGGACGCGCTCGGCCGCTCGCTTCCCGGCTGGCCGGTATTCCCCGAGGCGCCTGCCGCACTCGAGCAGGCACGTGCCGAAGGGTTCCGGCTCTGCATCCTCTCCAACTCCGATCCCGACCTCATCCAGGCGTCGGTGGAGCGAATCGGCGTGCCGTTCGACGCTGCCATCACCGCCTCCGAGATCGGCTCCTACAAGCCGGATCACGGCCACTGGCGCGCGTTCGCGGACAGGTACGGAAACCTCCCCGACGTCCATGTCGGCGCCAGTCTCTTCCACGACATGGCGCCTGCGAACGAGCTCGGAATCCCGTGCATCTGGGTGAACCGGCTCGGCGAGCACGCCGGCGACGTGCGCCCGACGCGAGAGATCGCAACGCTCGAGTTACTGCCTGCAACCCTGGTCGGGCTCGCTCCCGCGTGACGCTGTTGCTCCGTCCCCTCACGGCCGCCGACGCACAGGCCGTGGCCGATCTCGTCGGTGACTACGAGGAGCGTTTCAGCGGCGTCGCCGATCGGCCCGCGCCCGAGGACGTCGTCGACTGGTGGGAGCGAGTCGACGCCGGCGCAGTCGGCGTCGTCGACGAGAGCGGGAGCCTGATCGGCGCGGGAACGCTTCGGAGCCGCGGTCAAAACCTGATCGCCGACCTCTTCGTCCACCCGGATCGGCAAGGACGCGGCGCGGGGTCGCTGCTCCTCGACTGGGCCGAGCGCACGACCGCGGAGCAAGGTCTCGATGCGGTACGGGCGGGCACCGCCGCCGGCGATGACCGCGGCAAGGAGCTGCTCGAGCGGCGCGGTTACTCGTACATCCGCAGCTTCTACCGCATGACCATCGACCTCGACGACCTGCCGCCGGAGCCCCAGTGGCCCGCCCGCTTCACCGTCGCACTCGAACAGGGTCAGGAACGGCTCGTCTACGAGGCGCTCGAGGAGGCGTTCGAGGACCACTGGGGCCACGAACCGCGCACCTTCGAGGAGTGGACGACGAGCAACGGGCCGTTCGACGACCGGCTCTGCTACCTCGTGCGCGACGAGGCGGGAACTGTCGTAGCGGCGCAGGTGTGCGACGAGGACCGATGGAGCGTCGCCTGGGTCTCGATCCTCGGTGTGCGCCGCGACTGGCGACGCCACGGCCTCGGCGAGGCGCTGCTCCGCCAGGCGTTCCACGACCTCGCGTCGCGCGGCCGCCGGCGGATCGCGCTCGGCGTCGATGCCGAGAACACGACCGGAGCCACGCGGCTCTACACGCGGGTCGGCATGACAGTGGCGTCCCAGGACGACGTCTACGAGAGGCCTGTCCCTGGCGCTTGAGGCGTCGGCACTAGACTGGCGGGCTCATGGTCGAAGGCGGTGTCGACGTGTCGATCGAGAAGAAGGACGAGCCGCGGCCGGACAACGGCGGCCGCCGCGATCCGAACACCTGCCCGTCCTGCGGCTCGCACTACCGCGACGACGAGCTGGAGGCCAATCTCCGCGTTTGCCCGCAATGCGGGCACCACTTCCCGATGTCGGCGCGCGAGCGGATCGCGTCGCTCGCCGACCCGGACACGTTCGAGGAGGAGGCGGCCGACCTCCGGTCCTCCGACCCGCTCGACTTCTTCGACCTCCGTCCCTACCGCGAACGGCTCGCAGAGGCCGAGCTCGAGACCGGCCTCGGCGAGGCGGTCGTGATCGGCAGCGCGCTCCTCGACGGCCATCCGTGCGAGCTCTCGGTGATGGACTTCGCCTTCATGGGCGGCTCGATGGGCAGCGCGGTCGGCGAGAAGTTCGTGCGGGCGTGTGAGAGCGCCGCCGAGCGCAGCGTCCCGCTGGTCTCCGTCACCGCCTCGGGCGGCGCGCGGATGCAGGAGGGGATCCTGTCGCTGATGCAGCTCCCGAAGACCGTCTGTGCGGTCGAGGACCTCTACGACGCGGGCGGCGCGATGTTCAGCGTCATGGCCCATCCGACCACGGCCGGCGTGCTCGCCAGCTTCGCGAGTCTCGGCGACATCATCGTGGCGGAACCGAACGCCCTGCTGGCATTCACCGGGCCGCGGGTCGTGCAGCAGACGACCAAGGAACGGCTGCCGGAAGACTTCGGTCTCGCCGAGTCGAACTACCGCTTCGGTCACATCGACGCGATCGTCCCCCGTCCAGAGCTGAAGCCGCTGCTGGCCAGGCTCCTGCGTCTCTTCTCGCATGAGCGCTGACGAGCAGCTGCGGCGGCTGCGCGAACGCGTCGCACGCCTGAGCGGCTTGAACCTGCTCGGCGGGGCGTCCGTCTCGCGCGACCTCAAGCGCTTCCAGAAGCAGATCGAGCAGCTCGAGGCCGCACCGACGCTCACCGGCGAGCAGATCTGGCACTCGGTCGAGCTCGCCCGTCACGAGGACAGGCCGTACACGCTCGACTACGTGCAGCGCATCATCACGGACTGGTTCGAGCTGCACGGCGATCGCGGTCGCGCCGAGGACGCGGCGCTCGTCACGGGCATCGGCCGCTTCAACGGCCGTACGGTCGCCCTGATCGGTCACCAGAAGGGCCGAGACATCAAGGAGCGGATGGACCGCAACTTCGGCATGGCCAACCCCGAGGGCTACCGCAAGGCGATCCGCACGATGCAGCTCGCCGAGCGGCACCGGTTCCCCGTGATCACGCTGATCGACACGCCGGGCGCGTGGCCGGGCGTTGCCGCCGAGCAGCACGGCCAGGGAGGCACGCTGGCTCGATCCCACGCGCAGATGGCCCGGCTGACGGTGCCGATCGTCGCGTGCATCATCGGAGAGGGCGGCTCGGGCGGCGCCAGCGCGTTGGCGCTCGCCGACCGCGTGCTGATGCAGGAGAACGCGATCTATTCGGTGATCACGCCGGAGGGCTGTGCCGCGATCCTCTGGCGCGACGCCGGCCAGGCGCAGAAGGCAGCCGCCGCGTTCAAGCCCGACGCCGCGCACTGCCTCGAGCTCGGTGTGGTGGACGCGATTGTCCCCGAGCCCGCCGGCGGCGCGCACTACGACTACGACGGAGCTGCCGAGATGCTCGCCGAGTACATTGACCTGGAGCTGGGCGAGATCGAGCACGAGACGGGCAGCGCGCTCCGGCGCGAACGGCGCGCGAAGTTCCGCGGCATGGGCGTCTACGCCTGACTTGCGATCCGTCCACGCTGAACCATCCACACCATCCACAGGCTTTTCCCCGCCTGTTTCACGGCATTCGAATCCGCATGGATACTCGCGTTCCCGGGTATCCCGTCCACAGCCGGCGGGTGAATGTTGCAGCGGCGTTAACGAACGACCGTCAGCCGGTGACAGCGCTGTAACAACATCCGCGCCGATCGCCCCGACCTGTGGAAAAGTCTGGGAGAACCTGTGAACAAGTCCCCCAAACTCCAGGAATACCGCGGAAAACGCGACCCGAACGCAACACCGGAACCGTTCACAGGCCGCAGACGGGCGAAACGCCCCGTCTTCGTCGTCCAGCGCCATGCGGCCCGCAGCCTCCACTACGACTTCCGGCTCGAGCGCGGTGGCGTCCTCGCGAGCTGGGCCGTTCCCAAAGGCGTCCCCATGGAGCCCGGAACCCAGCATCTGGCCGTGCACGTCGAGGATCACCCGCTCGACTACGCGACCTTCGCAGGCGAGATCCCGAAAGGCCAGTACGGCGCCGGGACGGTCGAGATTCTGGGATCACGGGACGTACGAGCTCGTCGAGGAGAAGAAGGACGGCGGGCTCACGATGCGCCTTCATGGCGAGAAGCTCGACGGGCTCTGGACGCTGATCCCCGCTCACCTCTCGGGCCAGGAGAAGAACTGGCTGATCGTCCGCAAGCGCGAGCCGGAGCAGGCCAAGGCGCCGCGCAGGCCCGCCCGCCGCTACCACCCGATGCTCGCCACTCTCGCGGAGGCTCTTCCCCATGGCGGCGACTGGCTGTTCGAGGCGAAGTGGGACGGCTACCGGGCGGTCGCGTACCTGCGCGAAGGCACCGTCGAGCTACGCAGCCGGCGGGACAACGACCTGACGGAGCGCTTCGCCGACGTCGCACGCGCACTCCCGCGCGCCGTGCGGACGCCTGCCTGCGTGCTCGACGGCGAAGTCTGCGCGCTCGACGACCAGGGCAAGTCGAGCTTCTCGCTCATGCAGCAGGGGAAGGGGCGGCTCGTCTACTTCGTGTTCGACGTGCTCGAGATCGACGAACGGTCTGTGCTGGGCCGCCCGCTGACCGAGCGGCGCGACCTGCTGCGGGGGCTGCTCGACCGGCGTTCCGGGACGGTCCATCTGTCGGAGACGTTCGACGACGGGGACGCCCTCCTCGACGCGGCGAAGGCGCAGGGCCTCGAGGGCGTGATGGCGAAGCGCGGCTCCTCGGTCTACGAGCAGCGGCGCTCGCGGAACTGGCTCAAGGTGAAGGTGCGGCCGGACCAGGAGTTCGTCGTCGCCGGGTACACGAAGGGCCAGGGCCGGCGGACGCGCCTCGGCTCGCTCGTGCTCGCCGTGCAGGAGGGCCGCGGCTTGCAGTGGGTCGGGAACGTCGGCACCGGGTTCACGGAGCAGACGCTCGACGACCTGCTCGGCAGGCTGAAACCACTCGAGCGCGCCGACTCCCCGCTCGCCGAGGTGCCGAAGATGCCGCGCGTGCGGAAGAGCGACATCGTCTGGGTCGAGCCGAAGCTCGTCGTCCAGGTCAATTTCGCCGAGTGGACGCACGACGGCCACCTGCGGGCGCCGTCGTTCCTCGGTTTCCGCGACGACAAGCAGCCCGATGAGGTCCACCGCGAGCGGCCGGAGCGCACCGAGCCGCCGATCCCGCCCGAGCTCCGCAAGGGCAAGCGCGTGCTCAAGCTCTCGAATCTGGCCAAGCCGTTCTGGCCGGACGAGGGCATCACGAAAGGCGACCTGCTCGCGTATTACCGGGCCGTCGCGCCGGTGCTGCTCCCGCACCTGAAAGACAGACCGTTCACGATGAAGCGCTACCCGGACGGCTGGAACGGCCCGCACTTCTTCCAGAAAGACGCGCCGAAGCACATGCCCGACTGGATCCCGACCCGGGCGTTCCGCTCGACCTCGCGCGAGTCCCGCGAGAAGCGGACGATCAACTACCCGCTCGTGAACGAGGAACTGGCGCTGCTCTGGATGGTGAACATGGGCTGCATCGACATGAACGCGTGGTACTCGCGCGTCGACCGGACCGAGCGGCCGGACTTCGTCCTCTTCGACCTCGACCCGTCGCCCGACGTCGGCTTCGCCGAGACGGTCGAGGTGGCGCTGCTCGTCAAGAAGCTGCTCGACGGGATCGGGCTGCGCAGCTTTGCGAAGACGAGCGGCGCCGACGGGATTCACGTCCTCGTCCCGATCGAGCGGCGCTGGACGTATGCGGATACGCGTGAGTTCGCGGAGATCGTCGCGCGGGCGCTCGTCTCCACGCACCGCGACCTCGTCACGACGGAGTGGACGCGCTCGAAGCGCCGCGGCGTCCTCATCGACGCGAATCAGAACGGCGAGGGGAAGACGATCGCGTCCGTCTACTCGGTTCGGCCGAAGGAGGGCGCGCCGGTGTCGACGCCGCTGCGCTGGGACGAGGTGAAGACAGGGCTCGATCCCGGCGCGTTCACGATGGACGCGGTGCTGGCGCGGATCGAAAAGCACGGCGACCTGTTCGCGGGCGTGCTGACGGAGCGGCAGTCGCTGGCGAAAGCGCTGCGTGCGGTCAGGTGAAGAACTTGACGTACCGCCCTACGGTCTCGAAGCCGAGCCGCCCGTAGAGCTCCCGTGGCCAGTCGTCCTCGTGCGCCACGAGGAAGACGAAGCTCGCGCCGGCCTCGTGTGCCCGTCGTACCGCGTCGACGACGAGCGCGCTCGCGAAGCCGCGGTTGCGATGCTCCTCGACCGTCTGCACGTCCTCGACCCGCCCGGTGTCGCCGTCGAGGTAGAGATCGGCGTAGGCTGCGACGACGCCGTCGCCCGTCACGGACGACCAGGACACGGGCCTGCACCCGGGTGAGCTCGTCCCGGAGCTCCTCCGCGGAGGCGTCGGTCGCGCCGACGAGCAGGTAGTTGGAGTCCTGGCGCAGGGGGAGCCGGCTCGACCTGACGGCCGTGCCGAACCGCGAGGGCACGAACGAGTCACCGGCAATGTCTCCTCGGGCCATGAAGTCGAACGCACGCGCGAGCTCGTCACTCATCGCCGACGGGCCTCGTGTGCCCGAGTTGGCCGAGCTCGGCGATGTCGCGGCGGAAGAGGAGCGAGACCGTCCAGTCCATGACGACGCGCAGCTTCCGCGACAGGAGCGGGAGCTGGTACAGGTGGTACGTCCGCGTCACGAACCAGCCCGGGAAGCCGCGGAGCTTGAGCCCGAACACGTCGGCGATGCCGCGGTAGCGGCCGAGCGTCGCGACCTGGCCGAGCATGCGGTATCGATACGGCTTCGGGTCGCCGGCGAGGTTCTTCGCAAGGCGGCGGGCCTGGCGGAGCGCGTGCTGCGACGTCGGCGGGTCGGGATGGTCGGGCGTGGCGAGGTTCGGCACGCGTGCGTTGTCGCCGAGTGCATAGACGTTCTCGTGTTCCTGGACGCGGAGCAGCTCGTCAACCACGATCCGGCCGCGGTCGTCGAGCGGCAGCCCGAGCTCCGAGACGGCGGGGCTGGCGCGGACGCCGGCCGTCCAGACGAGCGTGCCGGTCGGGATGCGCTCGCCGTCGGAGAGCGTGGCCGCGAGCGGCTCGAGCTCCGTGAGGGTCGTCCCGACTCGGATGTCGATTCCGCGCTTGCGCAGCTGCTTCGCCGCGTAGTCCCCGAGCCCGGTCGGGATCTCGGGGAGGATCTTCGGCGCCGCGTCGACGAGGATCCAGCGCTGCGCCTTGCCCGCGAGCTCGGGGTAGTAGCGCATCGCGTCGTGGACGAGCTCGTGCAGCTCGGCGAGCGCCTCCACGCCCGCGTAGCCCGCGCCGACGAAGATGAAGGTGAGCTCGCGGGCGCGGTGGCCGGGCGCGGTCGCTGCGGAGGCGGCCTCGAGGCGGCCGAGGACGTGGTTGCGGAGCCGGATCGCGTCCTCGAGCGTCTTGAACCCGAGTGCGTTCTCCCTCAGGCCGGGAATCGGGAGTGCGCGCGCCACGGCGCCGTAGGCGATGACGAGACGTTCGTAACCGATCGTGAGCAGCTCCTCTTCGGTCTCGACGCGGACGGTGCGGCTGGCGGCGTCGAGCGCTTTGGCGCGGCCGACGACGAGGTCGGAGCGGGGGCACATCATCCGCAGCGGGACGACGACGTGCCGCGGCTCGAGCGACCCGGACGCGGCCTCCGGGAGGAGCGATGCGAAGAGCATGAAGTTCTCGCGGTTGACGATCGTCGACTCGTGGCCGCGCTTGCCGAGCAGGCGCGCGACCCATGCTCCGGCGAACCCGCCGCCGAGGATGAGCGTGTCGCCGCGAGCCTGCCGTCCGGACATGTTCGCGTTCTACCACCCGTAGTCCCTCAGGGACGGCTGTGGACGAATCGTCGTGCCTTTGTTGCACTTCGACGCGCGTCTCGTGCGTTTCGGAGCGGTACGCTCGTCGCGCGGGTGGCGGGTGGTTCTTCTTCCCCACCCGGGTGGGGAGGCCGGCCTCGGCGCCGGCCCGAAAGGGCGTGTACGGAAAGAGCCTGGCTCAGCCGGCGCGGAGCATGCGCTTGAGCAGCTCGAGCGCGCCGGCCTTGTCGAGCATGTCGTTGAGGTTGCCGCACTTCGGCGACTGGACGCACGAGGGGCAGCCGTGCTCGCACGGGCAGCCGTCGATCATCCGGGCCGTGTCGGCGGCCCAGCCCTCGAAGGCGGCGAAGCCCCGCTCGGTGATCCCGACGCCGCCCGGGTGGCCGTCGTAGACGAATACCGTCGGCCGCAGCGTCTGCGGGTGGACGTTCGTCGACAGCCCGCCGATGTCCCACCGGTCGCACATCGCCCACAGCGGCAGCAGCGCGATCAGCGCATGCTCGGCAGCGTGCAGCGTTCCGAGCAGCTTCGGCATCTTGTCCAGCCCGTCCAGCTGCGACGGCTCCGGCAGGAACCAGATCGCCTCGGTCTCGAACGTGGACGGCGGCAGGTCGAGCGCGACGAGATCGAGCACCTTCCCGTCCCGTGTCGACTTGCGCTGGAAGGCGATGACCTGCTCCGTCACCGACACGCGGCCGAACGACAGCTCGAGTCCGAGACGCCGCTCGACTCGCAGCGGCTCCTCGATCGCGGTCGTGGTCTCCTTCTTCGCCTGCGTGTACCAGTCGCCCGTGAACCGGTCGACGAGCGCCGTGCCGGCCGCGAGGTCGAGCGTCCGCACGAGGTAGGTCTCGCCCAGATGGAGATACACCGCTCCCTCGTGCGCAGCCGAATACGCGCGCTCCCGCTCGAGGGTCCCCAGCACCGAGCCAGAGTCGGCCTCGACGATCAGCACGGGGTCGAGGCTCGCCGAGCGGAGCGAGACACGGGCGGCGGGATAGTCCCGTCCCGCCCAGACGTAGCCGGCCCGCGTCTTCCTCAGCTCCGGCAGGACAGCGGCCCGGTCGAGTGCAGCGTCCCCGAGTGTCGCGCGGTCGTCCTCGTCGATCGGCCCTTCGAACGCGGCCGCGAGCACGTGCCCGTCGAGGAGCCTGGGATTTGCGTGGTCGAGAATCGCCGCTTCGACGCGCCGCCCGAGCAGCGTCTCGGGTTCCCGCATGAAGTACTGATCGAGCGCGTCCTCGCTCGCCACGAGCATCGCCAGCCCGTGACCGCGCCGCCCGGCGCGCCCCCACTGCTGGCGCAGGCTCGCGACGGTTCCGGGGAAGCCGACCGTCACCACCGCGTCCAGCAGCCCGACGTCGATCCCGAGCTCGAGCGCGTCGGTGGCCGAGACGCCGAGCAGCTCGCCTTCGACGAGCCGGCGCTCGATGTCGCGCCGCTGGGCAGGCGTGTAGCCGGCCCGGTAGGGCGACAGCCGTCCCTCGTACGCCGGCCCGAGCCGCTCGAGCGCGAAGCGGTGGATCAGCTCGGCCGCGCGCCGGCTCTTCGCGAAGCACAGCGTCCGCAGGCCGCGGGAGACGAGTTCGGCGAGCAGCTTCGCGCCCTCCCCGAGCGCACTCGCGCGCAGCCACAGCTCCTCGTCGATCACCGGCGGGTTCCACAGGCAGACCGTCCGCTCGGATCGCGGCGCTGCGTCGCCGGAGACGACCGTCGCGTCGACTCCCAGCAGGGAGCGCGCGAGCTCGCCGGGGTTCGCGATCGTCGCGGAGGCGAGCAGGAACTGCGGCTCGGCGCCGTAGGCACGCGCCAGCCGTCGCAGCCGGCGGAGCACGTTCGCCACGTGCGAGCCGAAGACGCCGCGATAGACGTGTGCCTCGTCCACGACGACGTACCGCAGGTTCGAGAGCACATCGCCCCATCGGTCGTGGTGGGGCAGCACGCCGACGTGAAGCATGTCCGGGTTGGACAGGATCGCGTTCGCCCACTTGCGGATCTGCCACCGCTTCTCGGCCTCGGTGTCCCCGTCGTAGATCGCCGCGCGCAGCTTCGGGATTCCGAACGCCCGGAGCGACCGGGCCTGGTCCTGCGCGAGTGCCTTGGTCGGGTACAGGTAGAGCACACGCGTCTTGGCGTCGCGCGCGATCGCGTCGAGGACGGGCAGGTTGAACGCGAGCGTCTTGCCGCTGGCCGTGCCTGTCGTGACGATCAGGTGCTCGCCGCGACCGGCCGCTTCCCACGCCTCCGCCTGGTGGCGGTAGAGCGACGTGATGCCCTGCCCCGCGAGTGCGCTGACCACACGCGGGTCGAGTCCGTCCGGGAGCGGGTCGGAAACGGCTTCACGCGCGGGCTCGGTCGAGACGTGGGCGACCTCCTCTCCCGTGAGCAGATCGTCCCAGAGCGTGACGCCGACGCTCACCGGCCGGCGCGCAGGGCCAGCCAGTGCGGGTACTCCTGTTCCGCTCCGATCGGCTCCTCGAACGCGTCGATCCGCAGGCCTGCCGCGAGGAAGGCGTCGAGCAGGCCGCCGAGCGGCCGGTGGACAGCGCCCACCTTGATCCGCAAGCCGTCCGGGTTGAGCCCCGGGGCGTCGGTGTAACGGCGGGTCTCGCGGTAGCCGGGCGCCAGCGTCGGGACGCCGAGCCCGAACGCGAAGCGCGTGTGAGGGCCGACGAAGCACGGGTGCAGTCCCAGGTAGACGAAGCGACCGCCGGCGCGAAGCACCCGGGCTCCCTCCACGACCGCAGCCGCGAAGGCGTCGATGTCCGTGTGCGTGAAGGCCGAGAAGACGAGGTCGAAGGACTCGTCCGGAAACGGCAGATCGGCTGCATCCGCCCGGACGAGCTCGGCGAAGTCGCCCGCGCGCCCGCGCGCGAACTCGAGCTGGTCGACGGAGAGGTCGACCCCGGTCACCGCCCAGCCGAGCTCGTGGAGCACGGGCAAGTAGAAGCCGGTTCCGCAACCGAGATCGAGAGCCGTGCCTGTCCGGGCTCCGACGAGTCGGCGGACTACATCGAGCCTGTCGGGTCCCGGCACGAACTTCTCGTCGTACCAGCCGGCGACGCCGTCGTAGAGCGCGGTGGGCACGAATCGATCGTAGCCGCGGCTCTGCCCGAATCCAGCCGGCGCCCGAGAATCGGCGCACATCTGTGCCAGACACGTCACAGTTTCCGCGCTACCCTCAAAAGCGGGGGGAACGGGGCCGCAGGCCCCCGGGGGGAACGAATTGTGTGGGTCTCGGCGGCGCGGCGTAACGTTCGCCGCATGAGCGTTCCGTGCTGCCTCACTGTCGCCGGCTCCGATTCCGGAGGTGGTGCCGGCATCCAGGCCGACCTGAAGGCGTTCGCGGCCGCCGGCTGCTACGGCACGAGCGCGATCGTCGCGCTCACCGCGCAGAACACGACCGGAGTGACCGCCGTCCACGAGCTGCCGCCTGCGTTCGTGCTCGCCCAGCTCGAGGCGGTCGTTTCGGACATCGGGGTCGACGCGGCCAAGACGGGGATGCTCTTCTCGGCGTCGATCGTCGAGACCGTGGCCGACTTCTTCGCCGCCCATCCGGTGCCGCTCGTCGTCGATCCGGTCATGGTGGCCAGCTCGGGGGCACGACTTCTGCGCGAGGACGCGGTCGAGACGCTGGTCAAGCGCCTGTTCCCGCTCGCGACCGTGATCACGCCGAACCTGATGGAGGCCGAGGCGCTTGCAGGCGGGCCGGCTTCACGCGAGACGCTCGCACTCCGCTTGCACGCGCTCGGTCCGAACGCGGTCGTGATCACCGGCGGCCACGGTGAGGCCGTCGACACGTTCTTCGACGGCGAGCAACTCCTGCAGATCGAGGTGCCGCGTCACGACAGCGGCGCCACGCACGGCGCCGGTTGCACGCACTCCGCGACCCTTGCGGCCCTGCTCGCAAAGGGGTTTGCGCCGGTTCACGCAGCACGCGTCGCCGCCGAGGTCGCGTCCGGCGCCGTCGAGCGCGGGCTCGCGGACGTCGGTGCAGGCGACGGGCCGGTCGACGTGATCGGGCTGGTGCGGGCGTGAAGCTGTTCGAGGTGGGCGAGCTGGGGCTGCTGCGCGAGCTCGAGCGCCGCGGTCTCGCGCGCGGCATCGAGCACGACGCGGCAGCCCTCGGTGACGGGCTCGTCGTCACGCAGGACGCCCTCGTCGAAGGCGTCCACTTCCGGCTCGGAGCGCTTTCCTGGCGTGATCTCGGCTTCCGAGTCGCCGCCGTCAACCTCAACGACCTCGCGGCGTCGGGCGCCCTCCCGGAGGCGCTGGTCGTCACGCTCGCCGCGCCGGCCGAGACGGAGCTCGGCGACGTGCTCGAGCTGTACGAGGGAATCGGCGAGGCCGGCGTCCCGGTGGTCGGCGGCGACACGACGTCCGCAGCACAGCTCGTGCTCTCGCTGACCGCGATCGGCCGCTCCGAACGAGTTCCGGGGCGAGGCGGAGCGCGCCCGGGCGACCGGCTCGTCGTCACCGGGCCGCTCGGCGGGGCCGGAGCCGCCTTCCGGGAAGGTCGCTACGTCCGTCCGCCGATCAGGATCGAGGAGGGCCGCCGACTCGCGGAGACGGCGCATGCGATGCTCGACATCTCGGACGGGCTCGCGCGCGACGCCGCCCACATCGCAGAGCGGTCGGGCGTGCGCGTCGTCGTCGACCTCGACCGCGTCCCGCTCGCTCCCGGCGCGACGGTCGACGATCTCGGCTTCGGCGAGGACTTCGAGCTGCTCGCCGCCGTCGCGGACCCGACCGGCTTCGCCGTGATCGGGCACTGCGAGGAAGGCGAAGGCGTCGAGCTGCTGCTGGCCGGCCGCCCGGCCGAGCTGCCGTCGTACGAGCACTTCCGCTGACTCGACAACCGGGCTCGGCTCGGTCAGCGTATTGCCCGTCGGTGGGCGCCTACATCGTCAGGCGGGTGCTGTGTGCGGTCTTGCTCTTCTTCGGGCTGGCCACGCTCACGTTCGTGATCTTCTTCCTCGTCCCGCACCAGAACCCGGTGCCGCGACGGCGGGCACCGTTTCCGGTCGGGCCGCCGCTCGGAATCCACGGCGGCGTGCTGCACGAGTTCGGGTCGTTCCTCGCTCACATCGTGCGCGGCGATCTCGGGCGCTCCACCGTCAACGGCCACGACGTCTGGACGGTGCTGATGAACGCGGCTCCGGCAACGATCGGTCTCGTCCTCGGCGGGGCCGTGATCTGGCTTGCGGTCGCGGTCCCGCTCGGACTGCTCTGCGCGCTGAGGCCTTCATCGCGTCGTGCGAAGGCCGGACGAGGACTCGCGCTCGTCGGGCTGTCGGTGCAGCCTCTCTGGCTCGGCCTCCTGCTGTCGTGGCTGTTCGGCGTCAAGCTCGGCTGGCTCCCGGCCGGCGGCTACTGCGCACCGCTCGCCCCCGACCCTGACTGCGGCGGGCCGGTCGTCTGGGCGCGTCACATGATCCTGCCCTGGACGGCATTCGCGCTCATCTACGGCGCGTTCTACGTGCGGCTCATCCGCGCGAGCGCAACCACGCGTCTGCGCGACGACGACATCCGTTCCGCCCGCGCCAGAGGCGTTCCCGACTGGTCGATCATGCGCTCGTACGTGCTGGCGTCGACGGTGCGGCCCATCCTGTCCGTTCTGGTGCTCGACGTCGGCGGCCTCGCGTTCGGCTTCATCGGGGTGTCGATGTTCGTCGAGATCGCCTTCGGGATCCCCGGGCTCGGCCGGACGACGGCCCAGGCCGCAGCCCGCGCGGATCTGCCCGTCCTGATCGGCGTTCTCCTCTTCGTCGCCGCGACGGTCGCGATCGCGAACCTGCTCGCCGACCTGGCAGCAGTGCTCTTCGACCCGCGACTACGGCGCGGTCAGCTGAGCCAGCGCGAGAACGCGTTCTCGAAGTAGCCGCGCGGGCGGGCGCCGATCACCGTCTCCTGCGGCTCGCCGTGCTCGAACAGGATCACGGTCGGGATCGAGAGGACGCCGTACCGCGAGGCGAAGCTCGGGTTGTCGTCGATGTTCACCTTGGTGAACTCGATCGAGGGCTGCTCCTCGGCGAACTGCTCGAGGATCGGCGCGATCGCCCGGCACGGGCCGCACCACGGAGCCCAGAAGTCGACGACGACCGGCCCCTGGGCTTCGAGAACGTCCGCCTCGAACGTCGCGTCGGTGATCTCTTTCACGGGTTGATCGTACCCCGAGGGCTAGAGCCGCCCGAACAGCGCGCGCAAGCGGAGCGACGGAACCCGCCAGATCGCCTCGGCCACGATCGCACGGCTCATCTTCGAGTGGCCGACCTCCCGGTCGGCGAACGTGATCGGCACCTCGACGATCCGGAACCCGGCCCGCTCGGCGCGGTACGTCGTCTCGATCTGGAACGCGTAGCCCTTCGACGAGATGCGGTCGAGCGGGATCGTCTCCAGCACCTCGCGGCGGTAGCACTTGAAGCCGCCCGTGAGGTCACGTACGTGCGTGCCGAGCACGATCCGTGCGTAGGCGGAGCCGCCCGACGAGATGAGGCGGCGGCCGCGCCCCCAGTCGCGAACCTCGCCGCCGGCGACGTACCGCGAGCCGAGCACGACGTCGGCGTCCTCTGCCGCGGCGAGCAGGCGAGGCACGTCGTTCGGGTCGTGGGAGAAGTCGCAGTCGATCTCGAGGATCAGCTCCGCCCCTTCCGCGAGGGCGTGCTCGAACCCGGCGAGGTACGCGGGCCCGAGGCCTTCCTTGCGCTCGCGGTGGAGCACGGAGACGCGGGGGTCGGTCTCCGCGATCGTGTCGGCGAGCTTGCCCGTCCCGTCCGGAGAGGCGTCGTCGATGACGAGGATCCGGGCGCTCTCAGGGAGGACGCGCCGCAGCGCCGCGATCATCGGGCGCAGGTTCTCGCGCTCGTCGTAGGTCGGCAGGCAGACGGTGATGCGCTGCTCGGCTGGCTCGGTCACGACACCTATCATCGCCCGCATGGCCAGCACCCTGCCGAGGAACGCGGACGTCGCCGACCAGTTCGAGCTGCTGGCGGACCTGCTCGAGATCGAGGGTTACGACGCCTTCCGTGTCCTCGCCTACCGCCGCGCCGCGGCCCTGATCCGCGACACGGGCGGGTCGATCGCGCAGCTCGCCCTCGACGGCAAGGCGAAGCAGCTCCAGGGAATCGGCAAGACGATCGAGGGGAAGATCGTCGAGATCGTCGACGACGGCGAGGTGCACGCGCTGACGAAGCACAAGGGCATCGTCCCGGCAGACGTCGTCGCATTCACAAGGCTGCCCGGGCTGGGGCCGAAGACGGCGCGCCGGATCTGGCGCGATCTCGGCGTGACGACGCTCCCGGAGCTGCGGAAGGCGGCCGAGGAGCAGCGTTTGCGCACCCTCTCGGGCCTCGGCGCGAAGATGGAGGAGTCGATCCTGAAGGCGCTCGACGAGGAGACGAGCGCTCCTCCCGAGGCCGGGAGGCCGCTCCTCGGCGTGGCGCTGCCGGCGGTGCTCGCGGCAGTCGAGACGCTGCGGCAGCACCCGGCGGCCGTGAAGGTGTCCGAGGCCGGGAGCGCGCGCCGGCGGCGCGAGACCGTCCGCGACCTCGACATCATCGCCACGGCCACCGACGCCGGCGAGCTGATCAGGTACTTCGTCGAGCTTCCCTGGGTCGTCGAGGTTGTTGCGAAAGGCGGGACGAAGGCGACGGTGCTGTCGAGCGAGGGCCTTCGCTTCGACCTCCGCGTCGTGCCGCCGGAGTGCTACGGCAACCTGCTCCAGCACTTCACCGGGTCGAAGCACCACAACGTCGCCCTGCGCGAGGAGGCCGTCCGCCACGGGTTCTCGGTCTCGGAGTACGGCGTCAAGATCGTCGAGAGCGGCGAGGTTCTGACGCACGCCGAGGAGCCCGAGCTGTACGAGCTGCTCGGGTACGAGTTCATCCCACCGGAGCTGCGCGAGAACCTCGGCGAGCTCGACGCGGCACGCGAAGGCCGGCTGCCGGCGCTGGTCGAGCTCGGCGACATCCGCGGCGACCTCCACGCGCACACGACCTGGTCGGCCGACGGGAAGAACACGGCCGAGGAGATGGCGCAGGCGGCGAAGGCACGTGGCTATCGCTACCTGGCCGTCACCGACCACTCGCACTACCTCCGCGAGGGCCGGATGGAGGCCCAGGACGCCGAGCTCGATGCGCTGAACGCGAAGCTGAAGCCGTTCCGGCTGCTCAAGGGCGTCGAGGCGAACATCCGCGCCGACGGGACGATCGACGTCCCCGACGAGGTGCTGGCGACGCGTGAGTGGGTGATCGCGTCCCTCCACACGAGCTTCGACAGGAACCCGACCGAGCGGATCGTCGGCGCGATGGAGAACCCGCACGTGCACTGCATCGGGCACCTGCTCGGGCGGAAGATCAGCCGCCGACCGGGTGCTCCGGTGGATGTCGAGCGCGTCGTCGAGAAGGCGGTCGAGACCGGCACGTGCCTCGAGATCGACTCGCAACCGGACCGCCTCGACATGCCCGACTTCGTCGCGCGGCTGGCGGGCGAGGCCGGCGTGCCGATTGCGGTGACGAGCGACGCGCACCGGATCTCGGCGCTGAACTACGTGGAGCTCGGCGTCGGCCAGGCGCGCCGCGCGTGGCTGGCGAAGGAGCAGGTGTTGAACACGCGGACCTGGGCGCAGGTCGCCAAGATCGCCAAATGACCTTTCGGGACGACGCGCAGGCGGCCGTCGAGTGGGCGGCTCGGTACCTGGAAGAGGTCGGCGAGTATCCGGTGCTGGCCCAGGTCGAGCCGGGGTGGCTGCGCGAGCGTCTACCGGCCGAGGCGCCGGATGAGCCGGAGCCGTTCGCGGCCGTGCTCGAGGACATGGACCGGCTGATCATCCCCGCGACGACGCACTGGCAGCACCCGCGCTTCTTCGCCTACTTCCCGAACACGGGCTCCGAGCCGGCGATCCTCGCGGAGCTGCTGACGGCAACGCTGAACCAGGTCGGGATCCTGTGGCGCACCGGGCCCGCGTTGGCGGAGCTCGAGGAGCACGTGACGGGCTGGCTCGCCGGCCTGCTCGGCCTCCCGGACAGCTGGCACGGGCACATCGAGGACACGGCGTCGATCTCGACGCTGACGGCGCTGGCGGCAGCGCGGGCGGCGATGCCCGACCGCCGGATCGTCGTCTGTTCCGAGCACACGCACTCGTCGATCGACAAGGCGGCCAGCATCCTCGAGCTCGAGCTGCGGCGGATCCCGGTGGACGGCGAGTTCCGCATGCGTCCGGACGAGCTCGACGTCGAGGGCGCGTGCGCGGTCGTCGCGACGGTCGGCACGACGTCGACCACCTCTTCCGACCCGCTCGATGCGATCGCCGACCGCGTCGGGGACGTCTGGCTCCACGTCGACGCGGCGTACGCCGGCTCGGCCTGGGTCTGTCCCGAGTTCCGGCCTCCCGGAATCCAGCGTGCGGACTCGCTCGTCGTCAATCCGCACAAGTGGATGCTGACGGGGATGGGCTGTTCGTGCCTCTGGACGCCGCGCGTCGAGGAGTTCAGGCAGGCGTTCAGCCTCACGCCCGAGTACCTACGGACGTCGGAGGACGTGGTCAGTCTCAGCGAGGTCAGCATCCCGCTCGGGCGGCCGTTCCGTGCGCTGCGACTGTGGGCCGTGCTTCGCTGCTTCGGCCGTTCCGGGCTGCAGGCGATGATCCGCGAGCACGTGCGGCTGGCCGAGCTGTTCGAGAGCTGGGTGCGTGACGAGCCCGGGTGGGAGCTGTGCGCGCCGCGGCCGTTCTCGGTCGTGTGCTTCCGGCGCGAGGGCTCGGACGAGGAGAACGAGCGGCTGCTGGCGGCGGCGAACGCCTCAGGCGAGATCTTCATCTCGCACACGAAGCTCGACGGGCGGTACGTGCTCCGGCTCGCGATCGGGAACGCGAGGACGACGGAGGCCGACGTGCAGCGTGCGTGGGACGTCCTGCGCCGCGAGTCGGCGGCCCTCTAGACGACCGCCTCTAGACGGGGCGCTCGATCTCCATACAGTCAGACACATGCGGCGGTTGCTCCTGGCGGTGGCGACGGCGCTCGTCCTTGCCGCCGGAGCCGCTGCGGACAGCGTCGTCATTCCGCTCACGGTCAAGCCCGGAACGCTGACGATCGCTCCGGCCCGGTTGGTCGGGGGAGGGTCGTCGGCCGAGGTCACGGTTGTGGACGCGCGCGGAAGCGGCGGTGGTTGGCAGGTCATCGCGTCGCCGACCGGGAAGGCCTTTGCGATCGCCGGAGTCGATGCGCGGTGCGGGCCTCGGTCGACGTGCACGCTGCCGCGCTTCGGGTTGCGGTATCCGCTGGCGCTCTCCGGTCTGCGCCGGACGTCGGTCTTCGCCGCCGCACCGCGGACCGGCATGGGCACGGTGGTGCTGACGATCCACTTCGCCCAGGCAGGCCTCGCCGCGCTCGAGCTCGCCGTTCGCCCGCGGTGAGCGCCTCGAAATCGGCACGAACTTTTCACACCGGCGCGACGACTCGCCACCCCACCCAGGGCTAGGATCCACGTGGGTGGTGGGTGGCGGGGTCAGCCCCGCCCCTTGATGGGGTGGGGTGCGTTTTCGCCACGTCCCCGCGGGCCGGGGCTCGGCGGGGCAGGTTGCTTCAGTCGGCGGCGAGGGCAGCCAGTGCCGCGTCGTGCAGCGCCACCCGGTAGCGCCAGAGGGCGCGGCCGGTGGCGAGCAGCCGCTCGCGGACCGGGCCGGCGAGCTCGGCGGCCGTGCCCCAGCGGGCCTCGGTGATCTCGACCGTGTCTTCGGGGGCCAGGTTCAGCTCGGCCGTCGTCGCCGACAGCACCGGCGTCCGCCATGCGACGGCCTGGTTTGCGAAGCGGAACACGGCCCGCGCCTCGACGAGGTACCGCTCGACCTCGATCTCGACGCCGAGCTCCTCGCGTCCCTCGCGGGCGACGCCGGCGACGAAGTCCTCGCCGGGTTTGATGCCGCCGCCGGGAGTGCGCCAGATGCCCTCGGGAAAGTGCGGCTTCCGGATCAGCGCCAGCCGGTCGCCGTTCGTGACGAACAGGGTCACGTCGTGCGTGCGGGCCGGGTTGTACGTGATCATCGCGAGCTCGGGATCGCTCACCTCGCCGTTCCACCCGAGCACGACCGGGTTCCCGAAGCGCCCCCGTACGGAAGCAAGCATCGCCTCGTCGACGTGCACGCCGCTAGAGCCGCCGCAGGAGGTCGAGCAGCTCCGCCGGGCCGCCCACGATCAGGTCGGCCGCCCGGCCGAGGTCGCTCGGTCCCTCGTCGGAGACCACGGCAACCCGCACGGCCACTTCGAGGCCGTCCAGACCGCGGAACGCGTCGAGGTCGGTCGCGTCGTCGCCCGCGTAAAGCGCCCGCTCGAGTCCGGCATCGGCCAGCAACAACCGCACCGCTGTCCCCTTGTCCGTGTCGATCGGGGGTCGGATCTCGAGCACCTTGCGGCCCCAGCGCGGACGGAAGCCCTCGATGAGAGCCCGTTCGGCGACGCCGCGCAGGACCTCGACCGCGCTCTCCTCGTCGTCCACGCCGCGGTAGTGGAAGGCGAGGGAGAGCCGCTTGCCCGGCTCGCTCGGCCAGCGAACGGTTGCCGCGAACGCGCGCAGGCGCTCTGCCCACTCGTCGGCCGATGGATCGAGGCCGAGGCCGTGCTCGCCGACGTAGCGAACGCCGTCGACACCGACCAGCCGCGCTGCGTCGGACGCCGGCCGGCCGCTCACACAGGCGACGAGCCCGTACTCACGGGCGAGCCGCCGCACCTCGGCGCGCGTCTCCGCCGGCACCACTGCCAGCGCGGGAGCCGGGGCGATCGGGGCGAGCGTGCCGTCGACGTCGAGCAGCAGCGCCGCCGCGGCCGGCTCCCCGGCGAGACGCTCCAGGAGGGTGCCGACGACCACGGTTTCTAGGATAGGCGGGTGCTGCTTCGGCTCGTCGGCATCGGAGTCGCCGCGGGCTTCTTCGGGGCGCTCTTCGGTGTCGGCGGCGGGATCATCATGGTTCCGCTCCTGATCGGCGTCGCCGGGCTCGCAATTCGCCAGGCCGCCGCGACGTCACTCGCCGCGATCGGGCTGATCGCGCTCGAAGGCATCGTCTTCTACGGCTTCCACGGAGACCTGCGCCCGCTCGAGGCGGTCGTCCTCGGCCTTCCGGCAGCGGCCGGCGCGGCCGTCGGGGCCACCGTGCAGCAGCGGGTCGCCACCCGCACGCTGACGCTGGCCTTCGCCGCGCTTCTGTTCGCGACCGGAATCAGGCTGTTGGTATGACCGGCCTGCTTGCGATCACGACGGGTCACGTGGTCATCGCCGTCGTCGTCGGCTTCGCCGCGGGCATCCTGGCCGGGCTCTTCGGTGTCGGCGGCGGGATCCTCTTCGTCCCGGTGCTCACCCTCGCGCTCGGGCTCGAGCAGCACCACGCGCAGGCGACGTCGCTGCTCGCGATCCTGCCGACCGTCGCGGTCGGCGCCTGGCGGCAGCAGCGCTACGGCAACGTGCGGTGGCGCGCGTCGGCCATTCTCGGGGTCGCGGGGATCGGCGGCGTCCTCGCAGGAGGGTTCCTTGCCGAGTCGCTTCCGGGAGACGTCCTGCGACGCCTGTTCGGCGCGTTGCTGGTGGTCGTGGCCGCGCAAATCGCATGGCGTGCCTGGAGGCGCGCCTGACCGACGTCAGCTTCCGCCATACTTCCCTGCCTGTGGCTCGGCGCCGCACCATCGGGCTCCTCCTCCCGATCGTCGCCGCGGCGGTGATCGTCGGCGCGACCGCGGGTCCCGGCCGTCCCGCGACGCAGCCGAGGGCGAGCGCGTCCGAGTACGGCGTCCAGATCCAGCTGCCGGGGCAGATCCCCCTCTTCGCAGGCCAGCACGCGGCTCCGCCCTGGACGCACACCACGGACGGCGCGTTCTCGTATCCGGCCGACGGCTCCGTCCTGCAGGCGGCGACGGTGAACGGGCGCACCTCGGTGGACGGGGACGGCGTGACGGTGAAGGCCGGTGCCGACCTGACGAAGCTGTCGCTGTTCGGCGGCGAGATCACGGCAGACGGCATCGTGTCGCGCGCGGCCGCGACGGTCACGGCCGGCAGCGGCTCGGCGAGCTTCGCAGGGGCGTCCGTCACGAATCTCGTCGTCCTCGGCCAGCCCGTCACGGCGACGCCGCAGGAGCGTGTCCCGCTCGCCGACTGGGGCCACCTCGTGCTGCTGGAGGAGGAGCAAGCAGGGCGGACCGCGGCTGCTCCGACCTACCACGCCTGGATGACCGCGATCGACGTCTGGCTCGACGCCGACCACGGCGGGCTGCCGGCCGGAACGCGCATCCTCATCGGCTACTCGGATGCCCTGGCCTCGGCCCCGCCGGCGAAGCTCGCGCCGCAGCCTCCCCCGACGACCACGACGCAGGGGTCGCCGACAGGCCCGACCGGCGCCACCGGGCCGACCGGGGCGGGCGCGGGAGCGACGTCACCGATCGGGATCCTCGACGACCTCGGCCTCTTCCCCACCATCTCCCTGCCGCCGCCGCTCCAGCACTCGATCACCGCCCAGGGCTACGTGTTCCCGGTCTACGGGCCGTCGGGCTATGGAGACACGTTCGGCGCGTTCCGCGGCGACGTGCCGGGCGGCTGGCACCACGGCGACGACATCTTCGCGCCGCTCGGAGCCCCGGTGCTCGCGGTCGCGGACGGCGTCGTCTTCTCGGTCGGGCCGAACCCGATCGGCGGCAACCGACTCTGGCTCCAGGACGGGTCCGGAAACCAGTACTACTACGCTCACCTGTCCGCGTACACGCCGCTGGCGCGGGACGGCACGCATGTCCACGCGGGCGACGTGCTCGGCTTCGTCGGGAACACCGGCGACGCGGCGGGCGGCCCATATCACCTGCACTTCGAGGTGCACCCGGCGTCGCTGCTCTTCCTCGGCTACGACGGCGCGGTCGACCCGACCCCGTACCTCGATGCCTGGAAGCACCTCCAGAGCGTGCGCTTCCCGGCCGGAGTCGCGTGGGCGCCGCAGCCGCTCGACAGCCTGCTTCCACCGCCCGGGGCGATGCTGCTGCAGAGCACGGACATCTCGACCGCCAGCGGTCTCGATCCCGCGTCGCTCCGTCAGGCGGTATCGCCGCACGCCGACGACCCGCTCCTCACGGGCGGGACGGGTCACGCACCGGCGTCTGCGGGGAGCCGCTAGCTGCCCGAGGAGCCGTTCGGCGAGCCGGCCTGCACCGGGTCGCCCGACTTCGTCGCCTTCGCCTTCACCCAGTGCCGCGTGCCGCGGCCGGTGAAGGGGTTGAAGAAGATCCCGATCGCGACCCCGGTCGCCAGCAGGACGATCTTGCGCAGCGCGTGCGACTTCCGTTGCTCCTGCTCCTGGATCCGGTCGGCCGCCTGGCGCAGCTCGCCGATCGCCTTCCGCAGGTTGGCGTGGATCTTCTCGTCCTCCGCCACTGACGACGCAACGGCGGTGATGCCGCTCCGGCCGCCCAGCTCGCGGTAGATCGCGCGTGCCGCGGCGAACGCGTCACGCAGGTTCTGTCGAAACTCCTCGTCGGTGAGTGCGCGCTCGACGTAGGGCTTTGCCGTACCGGCGGCGTACTTCACTCTGTCCTTTGCAACTGGCATGACTACAGTGTCCTTTCGTCGATCTGACCCGAGTGTACCCCCGATGCGTTCCCTGATTCCCGCCTGCGCATGCGTCCTCGGACTCGTCGCTCTCCTGCTCGCGGGCTGCGGCGGAGGGTCGAGCCACCCTGCCGCGCAGACCGTCCGCGGCGACGGATTCCGCTACCAGTCACCGTGGGGCTGGCAGATCTCGCGGCGTGACACCGAAGTGGCGGCCTCGCCGAAGCCGGGCTCCTCCGAGCGGGTCTCGGTCGCCGTCTTCCGGCTGCTCCATGCCTACGACCCGAAGCTCTTCACTGCAGTCGCCAAGGAGCTCGACGCCTCCGCTGCGCAAGAGGCGAAGCAGCTGAAAGGCTCCGTGACGGGCCGGGCCACGACGACGGTCGCCGGCAGCCCGGTGCGCCAGTACGTGATCACCGTGCCGAACAGCGTCCAGGAGCAGATCACGTACTTCCTGCGCCGCAAGACCGAGTTCGAGCTCCTCTGCCAGTGGCAGCAGGGGAAGGCCGAGCCCGCCTACTGCAAGCAGCTGACGGCGAGCTTCACGCCGGCTTTGTAGTCGCAGCCCGGCGTTTCGGCTTCGGCTTGGCGATCCCGTTGGCGCCGTCGAAGGCTGCGCCGAGCACGTCCTCGATCGTGTCGGCGAGGACGAACTGGAGCTCCTCGCGTGCCTGCGGAGGCAGCTCGACCAGGTCGGGCTCGTTCTCGCGCGGGAGGATCACCCTGTGCACGCCGGCCCGCTGGGCGGCCAGCACCTTGTCGCGCACGCCGCCGATCTGGAGCACCTGGCCCGTCAGCGTGATCTCGCCCGTCATCGCCACGTCGCTGGAGACCGGCTTGTCGCGCGCCAGCGAGACGAGCGCGGTCGCGATCGTGATTCCGGCGGACGGCCCGTCCTTCGGCACCGCGCCGGCGGGGACGTGGATGTGGACGTCGTGCTCGGAGAACCAGCCCGGGTCGATGCCGATCCGGTCCGCGTGGCTCCGGACCCACGAGAGTGCCGCGTGCGCCGACTCCTGCATCACGTCGCCGAGTTGCCCCGTGACCGTCAGGCGGCCGTTCCCGGGATAGGCGGTCGCCTCGATGAAGAGCACGTCGCCCCCGACGGCCGTGACGGCGAGCCCGGTGGCGACGCCGGGATCGGAGGTGCGCTTGCGGATGTCGCCGGAGAAGCGCCGCGGCCCGAGCCACTCGCGCGCCCGCTTCACGTTCACGAGCACCTTGCGCCTGTTGCCCTCGGCGATCCGCCGCGCGGCCTTGCGGCAGAGGTCGGCGATCCGCCGGTCGAGGCTGCGCACGCCGGCCTCGCGCGTGTACTCGCGGACGATCATCCGCAGCGCGGCGTCGTCGACCTCGATCTTCGCCGGATCGAGCCCGTGCGCCTCGAGCTGCTTCGGGACGAGGTAGCGCTTCGCGATCTGCAGCTTCTCGTCCTCGGTGTAGCCCGTCAGCTGGATCACGTCCATGCGGTCGACGAGCGGGCCCGGGATCGTCTCGAGCTGGTTCGCGGTGCACACGAACAGCACCTTCGAGAGGTCGAACGGCAGGTCGAGGTAGTGGTCGCGGAAGGTCGAGTTCTGCGCCGGGTCGAGGATCTCGAGCATCGCGCTCGACGGGTCGCCGCGCCAGTCGGCGCCCATCTTGTCGATCTCGTCGATCATGAACACCGGGTTCCGAGTGCCCGAGTCGCGGATCGCGCGGATGACCGTTCCGGGCATGGCACCGATGTACGTGCGCCGGTGGCCTCGCAGCTCCGCCTCGTCGCGGACTCCGCCGACCGAGATGCGGACGAACTTCCGACCGAGCGCGGTCGCGATCGAGTGCCCGAGCGAGGTCTTGCCGACGCCGGGCGGCCCGACGAAGCAGAGGATCTGCCCGGAGACGTCGCCCTTCAGCTTCCCGACGGCGAGCGACTCGAGGATGCGGTCCTTGATCTTGTCCAGGTCGTAGTGGTCGGCGTCGAGCACCTTCCGCGCCTCGACGAGGTCGAGCTTGTCCGTCGTCGTCTCGTTCCACGGCAGCGACAGGATCCAGTCGAGGTAGGTGCGGATGACGCCGTACTCGGCGGCGGCCGACGGCAGCTTCTCGAGCCGCGACAGCTCGCGGTTCGCCGCCTTCAGCGCCTCCTCCGGGAGGTTCGCCTCCTCGATCTGCCGGTGCAGGTCCTCGACCTCGGCCTGGTCGGGATCGGTCTCGCCGAGCTCGTCCTGGATCGCCTTCAGCTGCTGCCGCAGGAAGTAGTCGCGCTGCGTCTTCTCCATCTCGGACTCGACCTGCGACTGGATCTTCGAGCCGAGCTCGAACACCTCCAGCTCTCGACTCAGGATCGCCGCGGTCGCGCGGAGGCGCTGCTCCACGTCGGCGGTCTCAAGGAGCTGCTGCTTCTCCTCGGTCTTGAGTCGCAGCGTCGAGGCGACGAGATAGGTGAGCACGCCGGGGTCATCGACGTTCGCGGCGGCGAGTTGGAGCTCGTCGGGAAGGGTCGGCACGAGCTCGACGACGCGCGCGAACTGGTTCTGCACCGTGCGGGTGAGCGCCTCGACCTCGCGGCTCTCCTTGTCGACGTCCGGCACCTGCGAGAAGTCGCCGGAGAGATACGGGTCGGCGGTTCCGCGGGCGTCGAGCCGAATGCGCTCGATGCCCTGGACGAGGATGCGGAGCGTCCCGTCGGGGATGCGGATCATGCGGTGGACGAGACCTGCGGTGCCGATCTCGTAGAGGTCGTCGAAGCCCGGTTGCTCGACCTCGCTATCGCGAACAGTCACGAGCGCCAACATGCGGTCGCCGGAGACGACGTCGTCGATCAGCTTCACGGAGCGCTCCTGCCCGATCGCGAGCGGCGTCATCGACTGCGGGAAGACGACCGTCTCCTTGAGCGGAAGGATCGACAGCGTCGACGGGACGGCGATGTCGCCTTCGAGCGGCTCGGGCGGCTCGCCCATGAGCTCGGTCACGTGGTCGTCCGGACCGTGATCGTGATGCGCGCCTGGGTCGGCGGCGCGGGCGAGACGGGCAACGAGACCGTGAGCAGGCCTCGTTCGTAGACGGCGCGCGCGCCCCTCGGGTCGACGTCGACCGGGAGGCCGATGCGGCGCTCGAACGGGCCGTACTCGATCTCGAGCAGGTGGTAGGAGAGCCCCGGGTCGGTCTGGGGGCGGTTGCGGCGGCCGGCGATCACGAGTGCACGCTCGTGGACGACGATCTGCACGTCGCCCGGCTCGATGCCCGCAAGGTCGACGGTCACGCGAAGCTCGTCGGGTTCCTCCGTGCGGACGAGGTCGATGTGCGGTCGGAACCCGCGGCGCGGGACGCCGAAGCGCGGCCCGTGCCAGAGCTGGTTGAAGACCTCCTCGAGCTCTTCGTGGATGCGCTCGTCGTCGCCGCGGCCGGACACGAGGACAAGCCTAGCGAGCGGCTTCCCGCCTGAGTCGCGCTCGTCCCGAAGTAGCATCCGGCCTGTGAAAGGCGTCGTCCTCGCAGGCGGCACGGGGTCGCGTCTCGACCCTCTGACCCGCATCACCAACAAGCACCTGCTGCCGATCTTCGACCGGCCGATGATCGAGTACTCGATCGAGTCGCTGGTCGGCTCGGGGATCGACGAGATCATGATCGTCACGGGCGGCACGCACGCGGGCGAGTTCCTCCGCCTGTTCGGCAACGGCCACCAGCACGGGATCGGCACGCTCGTGTTCGGCTACCAGGAGCGGCCCGGCGGGATCGCCGAGGCGCTGGGGCTCGCCGAGCGTTTCGTCGACCGCGGCCAGTGCGTCGTCATGCTCGCGGACAACGTGTTCGAGCGCTCCCTGGCCGGGACGGTCGAGCGCTTTCGCCACCAGCAGTACGGCGCGCGCATCGTGCTGGCCCAGGAAGACGATCCCGAGCACCTGCGGCATCTCGGCGTGCCCGAGATCGACGGCGACGGCAAGGTCGTGCGCGTGGTCGAGAAGCCTGCGGACCCGCCGAGCCCGTACGCGGTCACCGGCGTCTACTTCTACGACGGCGCCGTCTGGGACGTGCTGCCGACGCTGGAGCCGTCGGGCCGCGGTGAGCTGGAGATCTCCGACGTGAACAACTGGTACGTGGAGCGCGGCGCGATGGAGCACGAGGTGCTCGAGGGTTTCTGGGGCGACGCGGGCGAGTCGATCGACGCCTACTACACCGTCAACGACTTCGTACGGCACAACGGGGCGAACAGGACGTGAGCGTCGAGGGCGTGCTGGAGCTGCCGCTGCGCCGCTTCGAGGACGTGCGCGGCTGGCTGACGGAGCTCCGGCGCGACTCGGCGCTGCCCAAGCCGACGAAGCAGACGAACCTGAGCTTCTCGCGTCAGGGCGTCATCCGCGGTCTGCACTACCACGAGCGCGGCCAGGACGACCTCTTCGTCTGTCTCGAGGGAACGGCGCGCGTCGTCGTCCTCGACCGGACCACCGGAGACACGTTCCGCCGCGACATCGGTGACGGAAACCCGGTGGCGATCTACGTCCCCGGCATCCACGCGCACGGCTTCGAGGCGCTCACGGACGTGCTGTTCTGTTACCACGTCACCGAGGAGTACGACCCGTCCGACCCGGACGAGCACGAGATCCCCTGGGACGACCCGCGCGTCGTCGACCTGTGGAGCACGCGATCTCCGATCCTGTCGGCTCGCGACGCGTCGTCGTAGGCGGCGCCGCGGCACGCGTTGTCGTCACCGGTGCTGCCGGCCAGCTGGGCCGCGCGCTCCTCGACGCGTTTCCACATGCGCTGGCCCTGGCCAAGTCCGACTGGGACGTGTCCCGAACACCCCCGTCCGACCTTGCAACACAGTGTTGCAAGGTGCTTCACGCTGCGGCCTGGACCGACGTGGACGGAGCCGAGACCGATCCGGAGGGAGCTCGGCGCGTGAACGTCGCCGGCACGGCGAACGTCGTGTCGCTCGGTCTACCGGTCGTCTACTACTCGACCGACTACGTCTTCGACGGCACGAAGGGCGCGCCGTACGTCGAGTCCGACGAGCCGTGCCCGCTCTCCGTCTACGGGCGAACGAAGCTCGCGGGCGAGCGGGCGATGCGCGACGGCTGGATCGTTCGCTCATCGTGGCTGTTCGGCGCGACCGGGCACAACTTCGTCCGCACGATGCTGCGGCTCGGCCGCGAGCGGGACGAGCTGCAGGTCGTGGACGACCAGCGCGGCTCGCCGACGTACGTCGGGCATCTCGCCGCGGCCACGCGAGAACTCTTCGAGCTGCCGTACGGGCTCTACCACGTGGCCGCCGCCGGCGACTGCACGTGGGCGGACTTCGCAGAGGCGATCTTCGAGGAGGCGGAACTCTCGTGCCGCGTGCGGCGCATCTCCACAGCCGAGTGGGGCGCCGCGGCGCCGCGCCCTGCTTACTCGGTCTTGCGCAGCGAGAAGCCCGAAACCCCGAACCTGCCGCACTGGCGCGACGGCCTCCGCGAGTGCCTTGAACGGATCGCGGACTAGCCGGGAAGGAGGCGGCGCCAGAGCGGCCGCGCGGCGTCGCTGCGCGGCCTCGATCCGCTTCGGCTGGCTCTGCGGCTCCTCTACGCTTGGGCCATGCGCATCCTCGTCACGGGCGGAGCGGGGTTCATCGGCTCGCACTTCGTCAGGCGCCGTGCGGCAGCGGGCGACGAGGTCGTCGTGCTCGACCGGCTCACCTACGCCGGCAACCTCGCCAACCTCGAGGGCGTCCCGCACGAGTTCCACCAGGGCGACATCGCCGACGCGGAGGTTGTCGCTACGGCCGGCGAGGGTTGCGAGGCGGTCGTCAGCTTCGCCGCGGAGACCCACGTCGACCGGTCGATCCTCGAGCCGCGCGAGTTCATCCACACCGAGGTGCTCGGCACGCAGACGCTGCTGGAGTGGGCGCGCGGGCGCGACGTCCGCTACGTCCAGGTCTCGACCGACGAGGTGTACGGTGACCTCGCCGCCGGCGGTCGCTCTCGCGAGGACGACCCGCTGCGCCCGTCGAGCCCGTACGCGGCGGCCAAGGCCGGCGGCGACCTGCAGGTACTCGCTTACGCGCGCACGTACGGCGTCAACGCGTCGATCACGCGCGGCGCCAACACGTATGGCTCGAACCAGTACCCGGAGAAGCTGATCCCGCTCTTCGTCACGAACGCACTCGACGGCCATCCGCTGCCGGTCTACGGAGACGGCAAGCAGGTGCGCGAGTGGCTCCACGCCGAGGATCACTGCGCAGCAGTCGAGCTCGTGCTCGGCCAGGGAGAGCCGGGCGAGGTCTACAACGTCGGCGGCGAGGAGTTCGAGAACGTCGAGGTGACTCACCGGATCCTCGAGCTGACCGGCGCCGACCCCGGACTCGTCCGGCACGTCGAGGACCGTGCCGGACACGACCGCCGCTACGCGCTCGACGACGCCAAGCTCCGCGCGCTCGGCTGGGCGCCGGCGCACTCGTTCGGCGAGACCGGGCTGACGGAGACGGTCGCCTGGTATCGCGACCACCGCGACTGGTGGGAGCCGATCAAGTCGGGCGAGTACCGGGAGTACTACGAGCGCCAGTACGCGGCTCGGCTGGGCACGACGTAAAACCTTCCCTGCACAGCGAGCTCTTTCGCTACCCTCGAAAGCCGCCCCGCTTCGCGTCTTCCCGCATGCGCTGCCGCCTCCCGCTTCTCGCTCTCGCGATGTGCCTTGCCCTTGCCGGGGTCGCCGTCGCGTCCTCCGGCGCGACCGGGCAGCAGGCGTCGGTCACCTCGACGACGTTCGTCGTCCGTGGCCACGGTTACGGACACGGCGTCGGGATGGGCCAATGGGGCGCCTACGGCATGGCGAAGAGCGGCGCGACCTACGGCAAGATCCTCGCCTTCTACTACCCGGGCACGACGCTCGCGCAGTCGCCCGTGAAGAGCGTGCGAGTCCTGCTCGGCGACACGAGCGGCGCCGTGACGATCACCTCGACCGCGCCCTTCAAGCTCCGTGACGCGACCGGTGCGACGCACGCGATCACGAGCGGTCAGTTCACGGTCGACCCGAAGCTGACGGCGAAGCTCGGCCCGACAGGACCGGCCCAGGCGCTGACCGGCCCGCTGACGCTCTTGCCGGGGAAGGCGCCGCTCGCCTACGGGAAGGTGGCCTACCACGGGTCGATCCAGCTCCAGGTCGTTTCCGGCCATCTCCAGGTCGTGAACGCGCTCTCGCTCGACAACTACGTCCGCGGGGTCGTGACCGGCGAGATGCCGCACGAGTGGCCGCCGGCCGCGCTCGAGGCCCAGGCCGTCGCGGCGAGGTCGTACGCCGTGGCCACGCTAGGCGCCGGGAAGATCCTCTACACCGACGAGCGCAGCCAGGTCTACGGCGGCGTCAACGGCGAGACGCCGCAGGCCGTCCAGGCGGTTGTGGCGACGAAGAACCAGGTGCTGATGTACCAGGGGCAAGTGGCGACGACGTTCTTCTCGTCCTCGTCCGGCGGTCGCACGACGGCGATCACCGACCTCAATCCGGGCTCGAAACCGGTGCCGTACCTGATCTCGAAGCCCGACCCGTACGACTCGGTCTCGCCCTGGCACAACTGGGGTCCGGTCGTCTTCAGCGGCACGCAGATTTCGAAGGCCTTCGGAGTCGCGGGCGTGACCGACATGACGCCGATCCCGGCGACGGGCCACGCGCGCCAGATCACGCTGACGACCTCGTCCGGGACGAAGACGGTCGGCTCCGGCTACCTTCGCGAGCCGCTCGGCCTGCGGTCGACGTTCGTCTCGGTCGGGCTGCTCTCCCTGACGCGCCCGGGCGGGACGGTCGCGGCGGGGACATCGGTGACGCTGACCGGCAAGGAACGCGGCCTGAAGGACGTGGCGCTGGAGCAGTCGGCCGGCGGCGGAGCCTGGAGCCCGGGGCCGGCGTACGCGCCTGCCTCCGACGGGAGCTTCTCGGTCGACGTGACGCCGCAGCAGACGACGCTGTACCGGCTGTCCGCGACCGGCGTGAAGGGCCAGCCGCTGCAGGTGCCGGTTCGGGCCGCGCGGCGGCTCCAGGTCGCCTCGCCGGACCGTCACCCGCGGCGGCCGTCCGGCTCTGCGTTCGTCCCGGGCGATCCGCTCTCGTCACAGCAGTGGTACCTCGCGCGAGACCACGCGTTCGACTTCTGGCCCACGCCTCCGGTGCTCACGCCCGTGCTCGTCGGTGTCGTGGACACCGGCATCGACAGCGCTCATCCCGAGTTCGCGGGCAAGATCGCGGCCGTGAAGAGCTTCGTCGGCGGAACCGCCGACGACGACATCGGGCACGGGACGTTCGTCGCCGGCGAGATCGCTGCGTCGCTCGGGAACGGGCAGGGCATCGCCGGGATCGCGTTCCCGGCCAGGTTGCTCGTCGCGAAGGTGATCGGCTCCGACGGGACGATCGACCCGGAGGTCGAGGCGAAGGCGATCCACTGGGAGGTCGACCGCGGCGCGCAGGTGATCAACCTGAGCATCGGCGCCGTCCGCGACCCGGCCGACACGGCGCTCGACACCTACTCGCCGGTGGAAGCTGCGGCCATCCGTTACGCGGTCGCGCACGGCGTGCTCGTCGTCGCAGCGGTCGGCAACGGCGACGACTCGCCGTCGACCCCGTGGCCGTACGCGAGCTGGCCCGCGGCGCTCCCGCACGTGCTCGGCGTCGGCGCGCTCACCGAAAGCGGAAACATCCCCGCGTTCTCGAACCGCGACCCGGTGTTCGTCGACCTCGTCGCGCCGGGCGTCGGGATCCTGTCGACGTTCCCACGCGCACTGACGGCTCAGCGCCCGTCGTGCGTCGACCAGGGCTACTCGGACTGCGCGACGCAGGAGTATCGCAACGGGGAGGGCACGTCGTTCGCGGTGCCCCAGGTGACCGCAGCCGCAGCGCTCCTGCTGGCCGAGGACCCGTCGCTGAGTTCCGACCAGGTCTCGGCCATCCTCGAGCGGTCGGCCGACGACGTCACGCCGGCCACCGGCTGTCCGCACTGCTCGGTGGGTCGCGACTCGCTGTCCGGGTGGGGCAGCCTCGACATCGATGCCGCGCTGAACACGCTCTCGGGGCCGCTCCCGGTGCGCGACCGGATGGAGCCGAACGACGACGCCGGCCCGCTGGCGGCGAAGCTCTGGGGCAGCGCCGATCTCGTCCGCGCGACGGCCGACTACTGGGACGACCCCGTCGACGTCTACGCGATACGGGTGACCGTCGGCGAGCGGCTCTCGGTCGGGGTTCGCGGGCCGGGGATGAAGGGTCTCCAGCTCGAGCTCTGGCGGCCGGGCACGTCGCACGTCGACGGTCGGCCGTCGACAGCACGCCGGAACCGCCTGTTCGAGTCGCGCCGGACCGGGCCGACCCAGTCGCTGAGCTACGTCGCGACGAAGACCGGCTGGTACGACGTCGAGGTGCATGTCACGTCGCCGGGCTCGGGTCCGTACGCGCTGCGGATCGCGAAGACGCCGTAGAGTCCTCCGGCATGAAGCTGGACGCGACGATCGCGTGCGATCCCGCAACGGGCGCCGAGCTCGCGGCGGCGCTCGAGGCGGCCGGCTACGACGGCGTGTGGACGGCAGAGACCCAGCACGATCCCTTCCTGCCGCTCGCGACGGCCGCGGTGGCGACCGAGCGCGTGACCCTCGGGACGGCAATCGCGACGGCGTTCACTCGCAGCCCGATGGTCACGGCGATGGCGGCATGGGATCTGCAGCGTGCGAGCCATGGGCGCTTCGTGCTCGGGCTCGGGACGCAGGTGCGCGCCCACAACGTGCGGCGGTTCTCGGTGCCGTGGGAGGCGCCAGCACCGAGGCTCCGAGAGCTCGTCGAGGCGCTGCGGCACATCTGGGGCGCGTTCCAGGGCGAGCACCCGCTGAGGTTTCGCGGGCAGTACTACCGCCACGACCTGATGTCTCCGTTCTTCGACCCGGGGCCGATCGGGTTCGCACAGCCGCCGATCTGGCTCGCGGCGGTCACGCCGACGATGTTCCGGCTCGCCGGCGAGGTCGCGGACGGCGTGCACGTGCACGTCTTCCACACGGTGCGGTACCTACGGGAGGTCGCGCTCCCCGCGCTCGGCTCCCGGCGCGGCGAGATGACGCTCGCGAGCGGCGTCTTCGTCGTGATCGGCGGGAACGTCGACCCGGTGCGGATGCAGATCGCGTTCTACGGCTCGACCCCGACGTACCGGCCGGTGTTCGAGGCGCACGGCTGGGAGGGCCTTCAGGAGAAGCTGAACGGGCTGATGGCGCGCGGCGACTTCGCCGGCATGGCGGCCGCGATCGACGACGACGTGCTGGCGGAGTTCGCCGTGCTCGCCGACTCGTGGGACGACGCCTGGCGGCAAGTGCGCGAGCGGTACGACGGCGTTCTCGACCGCGTCGGCGTGTACGCGCTGCGCTCGGATGCCGACGGTGAGATATCCGAGATCGCCGAGGCGTTCCGCCGAACGGCCTAGCCGAACGCGCCAGCCCCGGCTCGAAGTGCCACTTGACAGATTCGGTGTCTGGCACCGAATCGCCGTTCGCGAGCTGTCGAAATACGAAAGCCCTGCAAAGACGACGCTTTCTCGTTGTCGAGTCAGTGTGCGGTGTCAGACACCGGGGTTAGGCGGACGCGTTCTCGATCGCCGTCCAGGCGGCCCAGAAGGCGTCCTCGGGGTCCGCCAGCGGCTCGGTGCCCTCCGCCTCGAAGTCGCCGCCGGCCTCCCGCAGGCGCCAGCCGTAGCCCCCGTTCTCGCGCGCGATCGTCACGTCGAAGCGCCGCTCTCCGAGCGCCGTCCGCACCACGACCGGGCCTGCCACGCCGTTCCGGAGCGCGCGAACCGGCTCCAGCACGAGCTCGACGAGCCAGACGGCGAACCGGTCACGGCAGTCCATCCCCGTCGCTAGCGTAGTCGCCGTGAAGATCACCTTCCTCGGCCACGCGGGCCTCTACGTCGAGACGCGCCACGGCTCCATCCTCTGCGACCCCTGGTTCAACCCGGCGTACTTCGCCTCCTGGGTGCCGTTCCCGTCCAACCAGGAGCTCGACCCGGCCGGGTTCTCCAGCCCGGATTACCTCTACGTCTCGCACGTCCACCGCGACCACCTCGACCGCGACTTCCTGCGCGACCACGTGTCGAAGGACGCGACGGTGATCCTGCCGGACCACCCGCTGGACCTGGTTCACCGCGAGCTCGAAGCACTCGGCTTCTCGAGCTTCGTCGAGACGAAGACGAACGTGCCGCTGGAGCTCGACGGGCTGCGTCTGATGACCCTCTGCACGATCTTCCCGGCGGACGGGCCGCTCGGCGACTCGGCGCTCGCGATCGACGACGGCGAGGTTCGGATCTTCGACCAGAACGACGCGCGGCCGGTTGACCTCGACGGGACGCACGCGTTCGGTCACTTCGATGCTCACTTCGTCCAGTTCTCGGGCGCGATCTGGTACCCGATGGTCTACCGCTTCCCGCCGCAGATGAAAAGCGCGCTCGGACGGAAGAAGCGCGAGACGCAGATGGCCCGCTCGCTGCGGTACTCACACCAGGTCGGGGCGGACTTTGTCATCCCGATGGCCGGACCGCCGTGCTTCCTCGACGACGCGCTGTTCGACCTGAACGATCTCGGCGACGATCCGGCCAACGTCTTCCCGGATCAGACCGTGTACCTCGAGTACATGCGCGAGCAGGGCGCGGACAACGGGCGCCTGATGATCCCGGGCTCGGTCGCGACCCTCGAGCCGGGGCGGATCGAGATCGAGCACCCGTCCGACCCGGACGCGATCTTCGGCGACAAGCGCGCCTACCTCGAGGCGTTTCGCGAGCGGATGCGGCCGCGGATCGAGGCGGAGATGGCATCGCTGCCGCGCGGGCAGGTCGATGTCCTCGCCGAGATCCGCGAGTGGTTCGAGCCGGTGCTCGACCTCGCCGATCGCACCGCCGCCGCGATCAACGGCCGGGTGCTGCTCGACATGGGCGACCCGCAGGTCGTGCTCGACTTCTGGACGCGCCGCGTCTACGCCTGGGAGGGCGGCGAGTGCGAGTACCGCTTCTGGGTAGACCGCGCGCTCGTCGAGCAGTTGATCCTCGACCACGACGAGGACTGGGTGAACCGCCTCTTCCTCTCGTGTCGCTTCGAGGCGGAGCGGCGGGGGTCGTACAACGAGTACCTCTACAGCTTCTTCAAGTGCCTGTCGGACGAGCGGATCGAGTACGCCGAAGGGTGCTACTCCGAGCAGCTGCCGGAACGGGAGTTCTTCGAGTGCGCCGGCTACCGCGTCCAGCGTCGCTGCCCGCACTTGAAGGCCGACCTGGCGCGATTCGGAGTCGTCGAGGACGGCATCCTGACCTGCACCCTGCACGGCTGGCAGTTCGAGCTCGCGACCGGACGGTGCCTCACCTCCGACGACCGCCGCCTGTTCAGCGAGCCGATCTCCGAGCCCGAGCCCGCCGCAGCCGAGCAGTGAGAGTCGGCGTACAGCTTCCGGAGGCGGAGCGGGTCGTCCGCTGGCCGGAGTACCTGGCCATGGCCCGTGCGGCCGAGGAGGTCGGGTTCGAGTCGATCTGGCTCGGCGACCACCTGCTCTATCGCGGCGACGGTCGTGAGGAGCGGGGGCCGTGGGAGGTCTGGACGCAACTCGCCGGGCTCGCGGCGGTCACCGAGCGCGCCGAGATCGGCCCGCTCGTCGCCTGCACGTCATTCCATCCGCCGGGGCTGATCGCGAAGATGGCCGCGTCCGTGGACGAGATCAGTGGCGGCCGGCTCGTCCTCGGCCTCGGCGCAGGGTGGAACGAAACGGAGTACCGCGCGTTCGGGCTGCCGTACGACCACCGCGTGTCACGCTTCGAGGAGTCGTTCTCGATCATCCGGCGCGTTCTTGCCGCCGAGCGGGTGCAGGCAGCGGGGCGCTACTGGTCGGCCGAGGATCTCGTTCTGATGCCGCCGCCGGCCCGGCGGATCCCGCTGATGATCGGCTCGAACGGCCCGCGGATGCTCTCGATCGCGCTGCCGCACGTCGATTGGTGGAACACGTGGTACGACCGCTACGGCAACACGATCGAGGGCTTCGCCGAGTTCAACGCGAACGTCACGGCTGCTGCAGAGCGCGCGGGCCGTAACCCGACGGAGGTCAAGCGCAGTACCGCTGTCCTCGTCGAGCTCGACGCTGACGCGGTCAAGCGTCCGCACTCCGACCGCAGCTCACCACCGGTCCCGCTCGACGGCCTGCGCGCCCACCTGGCTGCCCTGGCCGAAGCCGGAGCGGACGAGGCGATCTGCATCCTCCGCCCGATCGACGAGGCGTCGATCCGCGCGGTCGGCGCAGCGCTAGCCGAGTAGCTCGTCCTCGGCGACGTCGCGCAGCACCCGCGCCGGGTTGCCGACCACGACCGTCCGTGGCGCCACGTCCCTGACGACGACGGCGCCCGCGCCGACGAACGCCTCCTCGCCGATCTCGATCCCAGGGCAGAGGACGGCGCCGCCGCCGATGCGCGCACCGCGGCGGATCGTCGGGCCGCGGCGCTCCGCGTGCCGCTTCTCCGTGCGGCCCATGTAGTTGTCGTTCGTCGTCACGACGCACGGCGCGATGAAGACGTCCTCCTCGACGGTCGAATACGCAGTCACGTAGGCGAGCGCCTGGATCTTCGTGCGGGCGCCGATCCCAGTGTCGTTCTCGACCAGCGAGCCGTGCCCGATGACGACGTCGTCTCCGATCACGCACCGCTCGCGCACGCAGGCGCCGTCACCGACGAGCACGCGCTTGCCGAGCTTCGCGCCCGCGAACACCGTCGCGCCGTGCGCGACCACGCAGCCGTCGCCGAGCTCCGCCGGCGGCAGCGGCTCACGGGAAGCCGTCGAGCGCGGAGAGAGCACCGGCTGCTTGCCGACGATCGCGCCGTCGTGCATGACGACGCCTTCGCCGAGCACCGTGCCGGGCGCGACGTCAGCGGCCGCCAAGTGACTCCGTCAGGCGCTCGAGTGCGCGCACGACCATCGCGCCGTCGCGCGCGACCTGCCGGCGGTCGCCCTCGCCGCCGACGAGCGCGAGGAAGTGCTCGCATTCGAGCCGCAACGGCTCGTCGGTCGGGATCTTCGGAATCGTGATGTCGCCCGAGCGCGTCTGCCACTCGCCGTAGCTCTCGGCGCGCTGCCACGGGCCCTTCTCGTACACCGTCACCTTCCGCTCGAGCTCCATGTCGTCGAACACGACCATCTTCTCCGTGCCGACGACGGTGATCTTCCGCATCTTGTGCGGGTCGAGCCAGGACAGGTGCATGTGCGCGATCTTCCCGGACGGGAAGCGGAGGTAGCAGAAGACGACATCCTCGACGCCGGGTGTCAGGAAGTCGCGGCCGTGCGCGACCACCTCCTCGGGCTCCTCGCCGAGCAGGTAGAGGATCACGGACAGGTCGTGGACGCCCAGCGACCAGAGTGCGTTCTCGTCCTGGCGGATGATCCCGAGGTTCTGCCGGTTGCCGTAGACGCAGAGCACGTCGCCGAGCGCGCCCGCGTCCACCAGCTCCTTCAGCTTCTGCACGCCGGGGTGGTAGAGCAGGAGGTGGCCCGGCATGCAGACGAGGTCGCCCGCTTCCGAGAGCTGCACGAGCTCGTCCATCTCCTCGGCGCGCATCGTCGGCGGCTTCTCGACGAGCACGTGCTTGCCCGCCTCGAGGGCTCGGCGCGCGAGCTCGTAGTGGGTCGGGACCGGCGTGGCGACGACCACGGCGTCCAGCGTCGCGTCCTCGAGCAGATCCTCGTACCGTCCGGTCGCCGTCGCCTGCGGATAGCGCGCCGCGAACGTGGAGAGGTGACCCGGATCGGCGTCGCAGACCCACGCCAGCTCTGAGAGCTGGTCGAAGTTGCGCGCCAGGTTCGGCCCCCAGTAGCCGAGCCCGACGACCCCGATTCGCGTCACAGCTTCCAGACCTTCGGGTTCTCTCGGCCCGCGTCACCGGTGGCGTTGCGGAAGTCGACGACGACCCTGGCGTCCCTGACCACCTCGGCGTGGTCGATCGAGGAGTGCGCGGTGAGGATCGCGACGCAGTCGTAGGCGGCCGGGTCGAGCGCGACCGAGCTCTTGCCGTCGAAGGACGGGACGTGCGGGTCGTGGTAGGAGACCTCGGCACCGGCCTTTTCCAGCAGCTCGATCACCTTCAGCGCCGGCGACTCGCGCACGTCGGAGATGTCGGACTTGTAGGCGACGCCCAGGACCAGCACGTTCGAGCCGCTGAGCGACTTGTGCGCGCCGTGGTTCAGCGCCTGCGAGATCAGCGAACGGCAGTAGTACGGCATGCCCTCGTTGACCTTTCCGGCCAGCTCGATGAACTCCGTGTAGAAGCCGTACTCGCGCGCCTTCCATGTGAGATAGAAGGGGTCGACCGGGATGCAGTGCCCGCCGAGACCCGGGCCGGGCTTGAAGCTCATGAAGCCGAACGGCTTCGTCGCGGCCGCGTCCACGACCTCCCAGACGTCGATGCCCATCCGCTCGCAGAGCTGCGCGAGCTCGTTCACGAGCGCGATGTTGACCGAGCGGAAGATGTTCTCGAGCAGCTTCGTCAGCTCGGCCGCCTCCGGCGAGGAGACCGGGTGCACGGTGTCGACCGCGCCGCCGTACAGCTCCGCCGCTCGCCGCGTGCACTCCGCAGTGATCCCGCCGACGATCTTCGGCACCGTCTTCGTCGACCAGGTCTCGTTGCCCGGATCGACCCGCTCGGGCGAGAACGCGAGGTGGAAGTCCTTGCCCGCGACGAGGCCGGAGCCTTCTTCGAGCAGCGGCTGGACGACTTCGCGCGTCGTCCCCGGGTACGTCGTCGACTCGAGCACGACGAGCTGGCCGGGCTTCAGGCGCTTGGCGATGTCCCTGACGGCGCTCGTGACGATGGACAGGTCGGGCTCGCGCTGCTTCGTCAGCGGCGTCGCGAGGGCGATCAGGATCGCGTCGGCGTCCCGGAGCTCGTCGTAGTCGGTCGTCGCGCGGATCTTTCCCTGCTCGACGAAGGGGGCGAGCGTCTCGGACGGGACGTCCTCGATGTGGCTCGTGCCCTGGTTGATGCCGTCGACGATGCGCTGCTCGACGTCGACCAGCACCACGTCGTCGCCGGCGTCTGCGAAGACCTGCGCCAACGGCAGGCCGACGTAGCCTGCCCCCACGATTGCCACGGAGCTCATGACGCGCCCAGGCTAGCGCGGAGTGCCGCTGCGACCTCCTCGGAAGCGCGGCCGTCGCCGTAGAGCTGTGGTGCGTCCTCGGGGAAGCGGGCGTTCGCGAGCGCGGCGCCGAGCCCGAACGGGTCGGCGGGGTCGACGACGATGTTGGCGCCCACCAGGACGGTATCGACCCATTCCGTCGACGGCCTGAGTGTCACGCACGGGATCCTCAGCCAGTACGCCTCCTTCTGAAGGCCGCCGGAGTCGGTGACGACTCGTGTCGAGCCGGCGACGAGATCGAGCATCTCGAGGTAGCCGAGCGGCTCCGTCGTGTGGACGAACGGCGCGAGGCGGATGCCGTGCTCGTCGAGAACGCGCCGCGTCCGCGGATGGACGGGGAAGACGAACGTTCGGTCGGTCGCGTTGACCGCGTCGATCACGCGACGCAGCTGGTCGGGCTCGGTGTTCGCCTGGCGGTGCAACGTGAGCACGGCGTACTCGGGCAGCGCGACCGGCGAGCGCCCGCGCGCGAGCGGCAGGAACAGGTCGAGCGCGTCGCGCATGACGTCGCCGACGACCTCGATGCGCCCCGGCGCTCCCTCGGCTCGGAGGATGTCGGCGCTGCGCTCGTCCGGACAGAGGAGCAGCGCGCCGATCCGGTCGACCTCGATCCTATTGTGCTCCTCCGGCATCGACAGGTCGCCGCTGCGCAGGCCGGCCTCGACGTGCGCGACGGGAACGCCTGCGTCCGCGCCCGCACGCGCACCCGCGAGCGTCGAGTTCGTGTCGCCGAGGACGACGGCGGCGTCCGGCCTCACCTCCGCGATCGTGTGGGCGAGCCGGCGCCGCATCGCGTCGACGTCCGACGTCCGCAGCCCGAGCTCGATCGGCTCCGCCAGGCCGAGCTCGTCGAAGAACACCTGCGAGAGCTCCGGGTCGTAGTGCTGACCCGTGTGGACGACGGTCTCCTCGATCCCCGCGCCGCGAAGCGCGGTCGAGAGCGGCGCCGACTTGACGAACTGGGGCCGGTTGCCGACGACGGTGAGGACACGCACGACGCTCCAGCCTAGAGAGGACCGAGGCCGACGGGCTACACTGGTCGGCCCGCGGGCCGTTAGCTCAGCTGGTAGAGCAGGGGACTCTTAATCCCAAGGTCGAAGGTTCGAATCCTTCACGGCCCATCCCCTCAGGAGTAGACGCAGAGCCGAGTCGCGGTTCTGCACGGGGCCACGGCGGTGAGTGATCAAGTTCGCAGCGACCTGAATGCAGCTCGCAGCTCGGACGAGAACAGCTCGGGTTCCTCCCAGGCGGCGAAGTGTCCGCCCTTGTCGACCTGGTTGAAGTAGACGACGTTCGGGTACGAAGCGTCGACCCAACTGCGCGGCGTCTTCCAGATCTCGCCTGGAAACGTGGTGAAGGCGAACGGGAGCGACGACGCCGGCAGAGGGTCGTTGCCCGCGGCCGGGGCGTCCGGACCGTAGGCCTCCCAGTACGAGCGGGCCGCCGAGGCACCCGTGCCCGTGAGCCAGTACAGGGTGATGTTGTCGAGGATGTGGTCGCGAGTGAGGTTCCCCGAGGGCTTCTCGTCGACGAACGCGCTTGCGATCTTGTAGTAGGCGTCCGTGTCGTGGTCGACCATCCAGGCCGCAAGCGCGACGGGCGAGTCGAGCAGGGCATATCCGATCGTCTGCGGACGTGTGGCCATCTCGACGAAGTAGCCGTTCCCGGACCGGTTGAAGGTCGCGATCTGCGCCGCCGCGGCGCGCTCCTCGTCGGTCTCCGACGGCACGGCTCCGCCGAGGGCGGGCACGAGCAGGTTCGTGTGGACGCCGATCAGGCCTTCGGGCGCCTGGCGGCTCATCGCGTCGGTGACGCCCGCCCCGACGTCGCCGCCCTGGGCGACATAGCGGGTGTAGCCGAGCCGGCGCATGAGCTCGGCCCAGGCACGGGCAGTCCGGCCCAGGTCCCAGCCGATCTCCGCCGGCTTAGCCGATAGGCCGTAACCGGGCAAGGACGGCAGGACCAGATGGAACGCGTCCTCGGCGTCGCCGCCGTGTGCGGTCGGGTCGGTGAGCGGGCCGACCGTCTCGAGCAGCTCGATGACGGAGCCGGGCCAGCCGTGGGTCATGATCAACGGCAAGGCGTCCTCGTGCTGTGACCGGACGTGGATGAAATGGATCTCCACACCGTCGATCTCGGTGCTGAACTGAGGCAGCGCGTTCAGCTTCGCCTCGCAGCGGCGCCAGTCGTACGCGGTCGCCCAGTAGCGAGCGAGCGCCTGCGTCGTCGCGAGCTGCACCCCTTGCGAACGATCGTCGACGAGCTCGCCGTTCGGTAGCCGGCCCGCAGTGATGCGCCGACGCAACTCGTCGATCTCCGCCTGCGAGAACTCGACGGTGAACGGCCGAACGGCGGTTGCTGACGTCTCACCGGTGGCAGCCATCTCATCCTCCCTGGTTCGTTACTGGTCATCATCGCAAGGGTCGCATCGACCGCGCGTGACGCCGCCCGTGGAACACCCCGGGCCGACCGCTGGAGTACGCTCCTCGTGTGGAATCGGAGGAACAGGTCGTCGTCACTGTCGTGGCGAGTGGGCCCGAGGCCGACATCGTCTGCGGGCTGCTTCGGTCGGCCGGAATCGAGTGCGGCTACCGCGACACGGAGGCGATCGACTCCTCCCTCGAGGAGTTCACGGAGGCCGGTCCTCGCGGAGATCCTCGTCCATCCGTCGGACCTCGAGGATGCGCGGGAGCTCCTCGCCGCCGACCCGCCGGCTGACAACTGAAACACGCGCCCGGCCCGGGCACAAGCCCGCGAGCATCAGCAGTGTCAGTCTCGCGATCACCGGCACGGCGGGCGTGCCTGCGGGGCGAGCGCATCAGGAGCGATTCCTCGACGTCGGTCAGAAGCGCGTCCACGTCCTGCCGCCGTCGAGGGTGCGGTAGACGGGATCGAGGCGCGGGACGAGCGTGTTGTCGTCGACGACTGCCCACCACGTCGTCGACGAGCGGGGCGCGAACTGGCTCACGGTGCCCGACTCGCCCGCGCGGGCCGACGCGAGCCCGGCGCAGGCAGCCGCAGTCAGCACCGCGACCAGCCCGAGGAGCACACGCATCGAGCGCAGACAGTAGCTCGGTCTCACAGCCCGGTCCCAGGAATCTCCCGGCTGCTTCGAAGCCCGGCGGGAGACGCTCTGCCGATCACCCGAACGCAAAGGAGCGACCCATGGACACAGAGAACACGCCGACCCCCGAGGACGTCTGGGAGCCCCCGCCTCCCGCGACACAGCCCGAGCCAACCGAGCCGCCACGCCGGCCGACCGGCTACCGCAAAGCCGCGAAGACCGCCGCCCTCGTCGCCGCCGGACTGCTCGTCGGAGGAGGCGCCGTCTTTGCCGCCGTGCACAAGTCCGGGTCGAGCTCGGGCTCGAACGCGAGTGCGACGGGCACTCGGAACGGCGCGATCGGCGGTGGCACGCAGGGCGTCCAGGGCGGTCCGCCCGGCGGCGGAGGCGTCGCCGGCGAGCAGCACATCCAGGGAACCGTGACGGCGAAGACGGGCAGTTCGATCACCGTCAAGTCGAGCAGCGGCACCGCGACCTACGTCGTCAACGCCACGACCGAGATCGTCCGCAACGGACAGCAGGCGACGCTCTCGGCCGTCAAGGTCGGCGACGCGGTGTTCGTGCACGTCTACCCGTCTTCGTCCGGCCAGATGATGGTCGAGCGGCTGTTCGCGGGCACGTCCGCGACCGATCCGGGCTTCGGGCCGCCCGGAGGGACGCCGCCGACGTCCGGAACCGCGCCGACGACCGGCTCGCCTACCTAGCTGACCGGCTGAGCTCGTCGAGCCTCGGAGCAGCGCGGATCGACGGGCTCAGCGTCCCCCACAGCGCCAGCACGAGCGCGAGTCCCGCGAACACCGCGACCGTCTCGCGCCCCGAGACGGCGTGCAGGAGGAAGCCGGCGACGAGCGAGCCCAGCGGAGTGATGGCGAGCACGATCGACGTCCACACCGCCTCCGACCGGCCGAGCAGCCGGTCGGGCGTCATCGCGATCCGGTAGCCGTGGACGACGGAGTCCGTCGACGGGATCGCAAGCGCCGTCGGGATCATGCCCGCAACGAGGACGTAGACGCTCGGCCAGATCAGGTAGATGCCGCAGATCGGCCACGTCCAGAGCTCGAGCACGAGCACTGCCCGGATCGGGAGGCGCCGTCGCACGAACGGTGAGAGCAGCGAGCCGAGGAACACGGCGGCGCCGAACGACGCGGCGAGCAGGCCGATCTGGCCCCCGCTCAGTCCGTCCTGCGCGCCGAGGATGACGACGGCGAGGAGAAGCCCCTGGCCGATGAAGCTGGCCAGTCCGAACAGGCAGGCGCAGATGCGCAGGAACGGCCGGCTCCACAGGAAGCGCATGCCGGCGCTCAGCCTCGACCGCAGCGAGTCCGTATCCGGCTCGCGCTCCTCCTGAAACGGCGTCCGCATCGCGAGCAGCGACCCGGTCGAGAACGCATAGGAGACGGCGTCGCCGAGGAACGGCAGCGACCGGGCAACCTGGAACAGGGCTCCGCCGAGCGGCGGGCCGGCGACCATCACGGCCGCGCGGCGTCCTGTCTGAGCGGAGATCGCCGCCGGCATCTGCGTCATCGGCACGACTGACCTGAGCGCTCCTGTCTGTGCGGACGCGAAGAACGCCGTGCCGACCCCCTCGATGACGGCGACGAGCACGATCGTCCAGAACGGCACCGCGTCCAGGACGATCGCGAGGGCAAGCGTGCCGACGGCTGCCGCGCGGACGACGTCGGAGGCGATCATCAGCCGCCGGCGGTTCCAGCGGTCGGCGGCCAGCCCCGCAGGCAGCGCCAGCAGGGCCATCGGCAGCAGCCGTGCGAACGCGACGACCCCCGTCTTCGCAGCCGAGTGCGTCACGGCCAGTACGAGCAGCGAGTACGCGATCCCGGTCGACGCCGTGCCTGCGCTGGACAGAAGCTGCCCGCTCTGGAGCAGCAGGAAGTCCCGGTTGCGGCGGAGCGGCTGCGAGTCCACGCACTGACGCTAGACGAGCATGCGGCGTTCTACTGACGAAACTTCAGCGCGCGCACCGATCGAAGACAGGTGGTTTTGGCTGCGGCGGCACTCGCGAATCGTCCGTTCAATGCGCCTATCAACGCAACGTCGACACGGAGGTGCATCGTGCGCAAGCTTCTCGTCACCGGTCTCTTCGCTCTCGTCTTCGCAGTCCCGGCCTCGGCGGCACATGTCGTCCCGATCGTGATGAAGGACCCGGGCTGCCACTGGTTCTCGGTCAACGGCAAGATGTCGACCCACTACGTCTCGCACGGCGCGGTCATGATCCAGAACTTCGACGAGGCGACGCTCAGGTTCGTCGGCCCGGGCGGCACCAAGCTCGACAAGGTCGGCAAGACCGTGACCCTGTCCGCCAAGGGCACGTACCACATCACGATGGTCGGCCAGGCCAAGGACGACAACCACCTGGTGCTCGTCGTCAAGTAACACGCAAGGCGCGCACACCCTGCGTGTCGACAACGAGGCCCGCTCCGGCGGGCCTCGGCGTTCTTCAGGAGCCCTGGTCGTGCGGAACGGTCACGGTCGTCGAGCAGGTCGCCGTGCTGCCCGCCTTGTCTGCTCCCTGGTACGTGAGCGTGTAGACCCGGCCGGCTCCGGAGCCGTTCCGCGCCGCCTGGAGCGAGCCGCTCGTGTCGGGTGAGCCGAGCGTCCAGCCGGCGCTCTCGGAGGCGATGCTGCCTTCGTTCGACGTGACCGAGAGGAGCGTGAAGCCTGCCGCGCCCGAGCCAGAGTCGCTCACCGTGACCTGTGTCGTGATCGCGACGAGCTTGTTGTTCGGCGGCCAGAGGACGGCGGGTGCCGCCGAACAGCTCACGGTCGGCGGAGTCGTGTCCGAGAGGCTCTGCACGGTCCAGCCGAGGAGGTCGAAGTCGGCATCGAGGCCGCCCGTGCCCGCGGTGAACCCGGCGTAGGCCGACGAGCCGACCGTCGCGGTCAGGTCGACCGGGGCCGAGACCAGCGGGGTGGCGGGCTTCGTCGACGACTGGCTCACGAAGACCTGCAGCGAGTGCGCCTTCGCGTCGTAGTCCACCCAGGCCTGGAACGGCTGGCCGTAGAGGACAGCCGGGCTCGTGGCCGTCGCCAGCGGGGCGAAGAGGTTGCCGTTCCGGACGATCGAGAACTGCTCCGCCAGACCCTGGTTCGAGTTCGGGTAGACGGAGACGTCGACCGCGACGCTAGGCGTGATCGCCGCACCGACGAAGCTCCCGTACCCGTGCCCGCCGCCGTTGTCACCGAGCGCCGACAGGCCCTGCGACTGGACTGCGAAGGTCATCCCGTCGGCGGGCGGAGTCGAGCCGCCGTGGACGTCCGCGCGGAAGGACGACTCGAACGACTGCGTCGTGTCGAGCTTCGTCTGCGCCCACGCGCTCCCGTGCTGGAGCGGCGTCGCGGCCGTGAGGCGGAGCGACGCGCCCGCCTGCGCAGCGTTGCCGTTCAGCGTCAGTCCCGCGACGCTCGAGAAGTCCGGATAGCTGATCGCCGGCGAGTCTGCGTGTGCCGTCGCAGCGAGGAGCGCGGCAACGACGAGCGCGAACAACGCGCATGTGCCAGCCGAACCCGGCCTGCGAAACCCGCGATGCCTCGCGCTCATGTCCTCGGCGTCGGCGTTCCGGAGTCCCGCGACAGCCTCGGCCGAGTGATCGCAGCCTCGGAACCCTCGGGTGGGGTGCGCCGACCGGGTGAAAGGGCGCTCCCGGCACCCTGTTGCCAGGAAGCCGGGAGCGCTGGTTCCTCCGCCTTCTTGCCCGGTCCCGCAGGGAGACGAGGGGACCAGCGGAGGAACGGCTACGTCTACGGACCGTCGATGAGAGCTTGATGAGTCGCGCTGCGATGCGGTGTGCTCAGCGTCCGGGGCCGGTGTCGACCTTGTCGTCAGGTCGGTACGGCGTCCGCGGGCACGCGCCCCAGAGCCCGAGGTGGAGCCGTCGCGCGCGGCGCGCGAGCGCGTCGAGCTGGCGCGCGTAGCGTCCGCGGCGGCCGCGGTAGAAGTACGGCGCCGCGGCACCCACCGCGACGAGGTGCACGTTGATGTCGAGCCCGTCCTTCGCCCGGATCACGTAGCGAAGCCAGCGGCCGTACTCGTCGACGCGGTCCGTCTCCGGCTCGGTCGTGAGCAGGACGCGCGTTCCGGGCGGGAGCAGGCGCTTCGTGATGGCGGACGCCTCGCGGCCGTAGCACTCGGGCGTGAAGTAGACCTCCGGCGTGTCGATCTGGACGAGCCGGACCTTGGCGCCGTTCGTGAGGTCGACGGTGTCCCCGTCGGCGACGTGGTCGATGCGATACGTCGGCGCGGCTGCCGTCAGCGTCGCCGGGACGAGCGCGACGCCGAGGGCGCCCAAGACCAGGACCCGAAGCAGCAGCTTCACGGCCTAGAGCTTTGCGGACCTGTCTAGAAGTGTCTATGCGGCGTCGTGTGCGGCGCGGCGGAGGGCGTCCTCGTGCGGCGTGGCCGGCTCGGCCTCCTGCAGAGTGGCGAGGAGCAGGGTGGTGATGTCCTCTCCGAGCTCCGCTTCGAGGCGCTGGCGGGCCGGGATCCGGTCGAGGTCGAGCGAGCGCCCGACCGTCTCGCAGTCCCAGAGCAGGCGCCTCGCGCCGCGTTGCGATGTGAGTCCGCTAGCCACCGACGACGGTCGCACCATAGCGTGCGACTCCGGACGGCAACAGAGGGCGGGGCGCTCTTTGCGGCCTTTTTCGCTCAGGCGTCGATGAGCTTCAGATCCGGCCGCTGGCGGCTCGGCTCTTCCTGCTCGGGCGTGGCCGCCGGAGGGCCGACGAGGCGGAGCTCGGGTCGCGGCGAAAGCGCACGGGTTCCGGCCAGGCGTCGCTCGAGGAGATCACAGAATCTCCTTCGCCCGCCGCCACTGCTCTGCCCAGTAGCGCTCGAGCTCTGCCGCGATCGCGACAAGCTCGGATTCCCCTGGCCCATCCACCGAGGGCTCTCATCGTCATTCCACGCGAAAACTTGAGGTCCCGTCCGTCTTCGCCGGTACAAGCAGAGGCATGACGGTGCTCGTTCTCACTGCCGTGGCGGCGCTTGCGGCCGGGCTCGTGCTCGGCCGTATTCTCCCGGTACGTCGCCCGTCACGGCGAGACCGCTGGTCGCGGCTCGCCGTGGAGGCATTTCCGAACGGCCTGCTCCTGCTCTTCGACCGGCGGCTGCGCCATACGTTCGCGTCCGGACGCGGACTGCGCGCAATCGGGCTGAGCGCGCGCGAGACGGAAGGGCGGACCGTGCGCGAGCTGTTCCCGCCGGAGACCTGGACGGTGCTCGAACCCGCCTATCGTGCGGCGCTGGAAGGGCGCGAGTCGGCGTTCGAGCTGCCGCACGGCGACCGTGATCATCTGCACCGCGTCGTGCCCGTGCGCGACCGATCGGGCGCGATCGTGGCGGGGATGCTCGTCGCGCAGGACATCACCGACCGCAAGACCCACGAGCACCGGCTCAAGCAGTGGGCGAGCCGAGACGGGCTGACGGGCGTCTGGAACCGCGAGCGGCTGCTCGAGGAGCTCGACCGCGCGCTCGGCGAGGGACGGCGGCGAGGGGACAGGTCCGCGTCGCTGCTCTACGTCGACCTGGACGGCTTCAAGGCCGTGAACGACTCGCTCGGGCACGGGGCGGGCGATGACCTCCTGCGCGCGGTGGCGCGCGAGCTCGAAGGCGGCGTCCGCTTCACGGACACCGTCGCGCGGATCGGTGGGGACGAGTTCGCAATCCTGCTCCCGGACACGACTGAAACCCAGGCGGAGCACGTGGCGGCCAAGATCGCCGCAGCGGTCGCCAGGGTGTGGCCCTCTGGCTTCTCCGGCGGGGCGAGTGTCGGCGTCGTCGAGGCCGAGCCCGGCGGCGGCTCGGCGGCGGACGTCCTCGCGGCGGCCGACCGCGAGATGTACGCGGACAAGCGGGCCAGGCGCATCCGTCGCGCGAGCTAGGCGTATCGTGTTCGCATGGCCACGCTCGCCGGGCCGCAGCCGACGCTGCTCCACCTCTCGCTCGTCGCCGGCGGCGACGTCGTCGACCCCTCCGGCGGGAAGCTCGGCCGTGTCGACGACCTGATCGTCCGTCTCGGCGAGGGGGACTACCCTCCCGTCACCGGGGTTCTCGCCACCGTCGCCGGCCGCCAGGTGTTTCTGCCGGCCGACGAGATCGCCGAGCTGGAGCACGGCCGCGTGGTCGTGCGATCGCCGCGCCTCGACCTGCAGCCGTTCACGCGCCGCGAGTACGAGGTGCTGCTCAAGCGCGATGTCCTCGACCGGCAGCTGATCAACGTCGACGGCGCGCGGCTCGTGCGGGCGAACGAGATCGAGCTGGCGCGCCTCGAGGGCTGGTACCGCGTCGTCGGCGTCGACGTGGGCATGCGCGGCTTTGCGCGACGCTTGCTTCCAGGTCGGATCGCACGGAACGTCGGCGCGAGCTCGTTCCTCGACTGGCAGAGCGTCGAGCCGTTCACCGGTCACGTTCCGACTGTCCGGCTCCGTGTGCCGCATCCGAAGCTGTCGCGGCTCCACCCGGCGGAGCTCGCCGACCTCGTCGAGGCTGCGTCGCACGACGAGGGCGAGGAGATCATCGCCGCCGTCGGGCACGACCCCGAGCTCGAGGCCGACCTGTTCGAGGAGCTCGAGCCCGGGCACCAGGTCGAGTTTCTCGAGGAGCGCGACGACGCGTCGGTTGCCGCGGTGTTGGCGCGCATGGAGTCCGACGACGCGGCCGATCTGCTCGGTGAGCTGGACGAGGAGCGCCGCGAGCCGATCCTCGAGCTGATGCCGGAGTCGAAGCGGCGCCGCCTGCGGACGCTGCTCGGGTACGACCCGGCGACGGCAGGCGGTCTCATGAGCCCGGACTTCGTGTGCGTCTACAGCCAGGCCACGCAGCCGGAGATCCTCGAGCGCGTCCGCATGTCGTCCCACCCGGCTGACGTGCTCGGCTGGGTGTTCGTGATGAACACGCACCGGCGGCTGACCGGCGCAATGCCGCTTGCAGACGTCGTGCGCGCCGATGCGTCTTCGCGCGCTGCCGAGATCGCCGGTCCGCCGCGGCGGCTTCGAGTCGAGGCCGACCTCGAGGAGGTCGCGCGTGTGATGACCGACTTCGACCTGACCGTCGTCCCGGTCGTCGACGACGAGGAGCGGATGGCCGGCGTGATCACGGTCGACGACGTGCTCGAGCTCGTGCTGCCGAAGGGCTGGCGCCGCCGCTTCGGCGTGTTCGGCGAAGACTGAGTTCCCTAGACTGGCCCAGATGGCGGTCTGGCAGCTCACTCCGGAGCCCGATGCTCCGCCCAGTACGCAGCGTCCTGGCGGGCATTCGCGACCGTGTCGCCGGCCGCCCTGCGCGGCTGCGCCCGCGTAGCCGGCTCGCTTCCCGCCTCCTTCTCGTCGTCGCCTTCCTCGGCCCCGGCCTGATCGCGGCCAACGCCGGCAACGACGCCGGCGGCATCGCAACGTACGCGTCCGTCGGGGCGAAGTACGGCTACGACCTGCTGTGGATGATGGTCGTGATCACCGTCTCCCTGATCGTCGTGCAGGAGATGGCGGCGCGGATGGGGGCGGTGACCGGCAAGGGCCTGGCCGAGCTCGTCCGCGAGGAGTACGGCGTGCGCTGGTCGACCTTCTCGATGGTCTCGGTGCTGATCGCGAACCTCGGGATCTGCATCAGCGAGTTCGTGGGGATCGGCGCCGCGCTGTCGCTGGCGCATGTGCCCAAGTACGTGTCCGTGCCGATCGCGGCTGCCGTCGTCTGGCTGCTGCTCGTCGGCGGCTCGTACAAGGTGGCCGAGCGGATCTTCGTGCTGATGACGATCCCGTTCTTCGCCTATCCGATCGCCGCGATCCTGGCGCGCCCCGACTGGGGCTCGGTCGGCAAGGCCGTCGTGGAGCCGCACATTCACGCGAACTCGGCGTACCTGCTGCTCTTCATCGCGACCGCCGGCACGACGATCACGCCGTTCATGCAGCTCTACGTGCAGTCGGCGGTCGTCGAACGCGGTATCGGACCCGAGGATCTGAACGCCGAGCGCGCCGAGGTCGTCACGGGCTCGATCTTCGCCAACCTCGTCGCCTGCTTCATCATCATCGCGACCGGCGCGACGCTGTACGTCCACGGCGACCACACGATCAACAGTGCAGCCGAGGCGGCGAAGGCGCTCGTCCCGTTCGCGGGCCGTTTCGCCGAGGTGCTGTTCGCGGTCGGCCTCCTCGGCGCCTCGCTGCTGGCGGCGGCGATCCTGCCGGTCACGGCCGCCTACGTGATCGCGGAGACGTTCGGGTTCGAGAAGGGCATTTCGCACCGGCCGCGTGAGGCGCCCGTGTTCGTGGGCGTGATCACCGTGCTGATCGGGATCGGAACGGTCGTCGCACTGCTTCCAGGCGTGCCGGTGATCAGTCTGCTCGTCGGCGTCCAGGTGGTGAACGGCTTCCTGCTTCCGATCACGCTCTTCTTCGTCTGGCGGCTGGCGTCGAACCGCGAGCTGATGGGCCAGTACGCGAACGGCCGAGTGTTCGACGTGCTCGCCGGTGCGACCGTCGTGGTCACGTCCGCGCTCTCGGTCGCGCTCCTCGCCGTGACCATCGGGAGTCTGTAACGATCTGCCGGTGGAGTCGTCGACCGCGCCGGTCACGTGCCGCGTCGTCAGCGGCGGCGGTTCGACCGAGGTGGAGTTCACCCGCGAGGAGATCGAGAAGCTCCTCGCCGGCAGCGACTTCTTCTGGCTCGATCTCGACCAGCCTGACGAGGCCGATTTCGAGATCCTGACGGACGTCTTCAAGTTCCATCCGCTCGCCGTCGAGGACTCCGAGAACTTCGGGCAGCGTGCGAAGCTCGACGACTACGACGACTTCGTCTTCATCGTCGTCTACGGCGCGGCGCCCGACGCGGACAGGCTCGTCGAGGTGCACTGCTTCTACTCGGAGCGCTGTCTCGTGACCGTCCACCGGGATGACTGCCCGGCCTTCGCAGAGTTCCGCGAGCGCTACGCGAAGCGGAAGGGCGATCCCGAACGGCCCTCCCTGCTCCTCTACCGGCTGATCGACGCGCTCGTCGACAGCTTCTTCCCGATCCTGGCCGACTTCGACGACCGCATCGACGAGCTGGAGAACTCGATCTTCCGCCGCGCCGACGACCGTGAACTGCAGGAGATCTTCGCCATGAAGCGGCTGCTCGTCGGCATGCGCAAGGCGATCTCGCCGCAGCGCGACACGTTCGCCCGGCTCTCCGGCGCCGGCGTCGCCGACCTGCCGGGCTTCGTCCCGGACGACGAGCGCTACTTCCGCGACGTCTACGACCATCTGATCCGGATCAGCGACCTGATCGACAGCTACCGCGACCTGCTCACGGGCGCGATGGACGTGTACCTCTCGACCGTGTCCAACCGGCTGAACACGGTCATGAAGGCGCTGACCGTGATCGCCACGATCTTCCTGCCGCTCGCCTGGATCACCGGCTTCTTCGGCCAGAACTTCGGCTGGATGGTGCGACACATCGGTTCGTGGGAGGCGTTCCTGGTGCTCGCCGTGCTCACGGAGGCCGCGGTGGTCGCCTTCATGCTCTACATGTTCCGCCGCAAACGCTGGTTTTGACTCAGGCAAGTTGGCTGGGAAAGCCAGCTTGCCGCACTTGCTGATCTGCATCGCCGGCGCCGTCGCATGGGCAGCTGACGTCCGGGTCGGAGTCGATTCTTTGAGGCGTGTCCGGGGTCGCTCTCGGCTGGCTCTTCCTGATCTTCTTCGTCGCGGTCGCGTTCACGTGGTGGGCCGGCGGGATCCTGTCGAGGACGACGGACTGTCTCGACGCCCGGTTCGATCTCGGCTCTGAGATCGGCGGGGTCATCCTGCTCGCGGTCGCGGGCAGCCTGCCGGAGGCGGCGATCACCGTCTCGGCGGCGATCCAGGGCAACCTACCGCTCGCCGCAGGCAACCTGATCGGCGGCATCGCCGTGCAGACGATGGTGCTCGTCCTCTGCGACATCGCCTGCGGAGAGCGGCCGCTCACGTATCTCGTCGGCGCTCTGACCCCCGTGCTCGAGGGGATGCTCGTGGTGCTCGTCGTCTCGGGCGTGCTGCTCGGCTCGCTCCTGCCGGCGACGACCGCGATCGGCGGGGTCGTCAGCCCGGCGTCGCTCTTCATCGTGATCATCTGGACCGTTGGCATCTACGTGATCAACCGGCTGCGTCGCGAGCCCCACTGGAAGGTCGACATGCCGGGCAGCCATCCCGGCCGCCGGCATCGCGGCGAGCCGCACAAGGTGGTCGCACACCCTTACCACGAGCACTCCACGCGGTTCGTGATGGGAGTCTTCGGCGGCATGTGCCTGGTCACCCTCGTCGCCGGCGTCTTCCTCGAGCTGACCGGAAACGAGATGGCCAACCGGGCCGGGATCAACGGTGCGATCTTCGGCGCCACCGTCCTCGCCGGCGTGACCGCGCTGCCGGAGATCAGCTCGGGCATCGCGGCCGTGAAGCTCGGCGACAACGCGCTCGCGATCGGGGACATCTTCGGCGGCAATGCGTTCCAGGTCTGCCTGTTCCTGCTCGCAGATCTGATCGCCGGCAAGCCCGTGCTCCCGGACGCCGGGCGCCTGAACAGCTGGCTCGCGTCGCTCGGCGTGATGCTGACGGCGATCTACGCGATCGGGATCGTCGGCCGGCCGTACAGGTGCCTGGGCCGGCTCGGGCCCGACTCGGTGCTCGCGATCGTGCTCTTCGGCCTCGGCATCGCCGGGTTGTTCCTCTTACCCCCCTAACGGCGCTTCGACGTCGTCCGTGCCCTCGGCCGGCGGCGCTTCTGGGCCTCCTGCACGCTCGCGCGCAGCGCTTCGAGCAGATCGGCCGGTTTCTCCTCCTCGGCTTCGGGCGCGACGTGGACGTCCTCGCCCTTCTGCTTGCGCTTGATCGCGGCCAGCAACGCGTCCGTGTACGTGTCCTTGTACTTCCCCGGCTTCCAGTCGCCGGAGAGGCTCTCGATCAGACTGGTGGCGAGCTCGAGCTCACGGCCGGAGGGCCTCGGCAGCTTCGCCGGCACGATCCCCTTCGGCGTGTCGATCTCGTCCGCGAAGTGCATCTGCTCGAGCATGAGCACGCCGTCGCGCACGCGCAGGCAGCCGAGGTACTGGCGGTTGCGCATCACGAACTTGCCGATCCCGGCCAGCCCCGAGTCCTCCATCGCCTTCACGAGCAGCGCGTAGGCCCGTTCGGCGCCGTCCTGGGGTCCGACGAGGTACGCATGGGCGAAGAACGTCGGGTCGATCTGGTCGTAAGGCACGAAGTCCTCGAGCTCCATCGAGCGGGTGCCCTCGATCTGCGCCGCCTCGAAGTCGGTGTCCTCGAGGTGGACGAGCTTGCCCTTCGACACCTCGAACGCCTTCACGATCTCGCCGTCCGGCACGGGCTTGTCCTCGAGTTTGCAGACCTTCTCGTAGCCGATGGGCCCGTCGTCCTTCGCGTGCACGAGGTGGAAGCGCAGCCGGTGTTCGTGGACGGCCGTGTAGAGACGGACCGGCACGTTGACGAGGCCGAACGCGATCGAGCCCGTCCAGAGCGATCGCGGCGCGCGCTGACGGGGCATGGACCGGAGTATCGCCGCTTCGACGGGTGCCGAAACGCCGCTATCCAACTTCTCGCGGTAACGTCAAACCTTGATGTGACGCAATCTGCGGCTGCAGAAGAAACACGCCCGCGGCTCCTCAGGTCGCCACGCACGCGGCGGAGGGCGCTCTTCATCGCGATCCCGCTCGTGATCGCAGCGGTGATCGCGGGCGCCGTCTCGCTGATCCCGAACACGACGCCCAAGGCTGTCGGTCCCACGGGCAACGAAGGCCCGGCCCAGACGGTGGCGCCGACGGTTACGCACGTGTCGGCAACCGAGCGCACCGCGATCGACAAGGTCCTCGATCAGTTCGTTCCGGCCGCGCTCGAGCGGAAGAACCCCACCCTCGCCTGGGCGCTTTCAGGGCCGGGGCTCAGGTCGTCCTCGTCTCTTGCGCAGTGGAAGGCGGGCAACTTGCCTGTGCTGGCGTATCCGGCTCGGGGAGCGGAGTTCCACGGCTGGGGTGTGCTGGACGCCCAGCCCGGAGACGTGACCTTCAACCTTCTCGTCCACCCGCGTCCAGGCGTGAAGATCGGGAGCTACACGTTCCAGGGAGAGATGATCGAGCGTCGCGGAAGATGGCTCGTCAACGGCCTCTACACGGCCGCGATCGACAACCCCGCACGCAACGGGCACCAGGAGGTCGGGCCGGCAGACTTCGGCGCGCCGGGAGGCGGGACGACGTCGCCGACGAAGTCTCGGCTGGGCAGCGACTGGCTGATCCCGATCGTCGCGATCCTTTCGCTCGCGCTCGTGATCCCGCTCGTCCTTGGCCTCGTCCTGCTCGTCCGGTCGCGCCGGCGCAAGCGCCGGATCCGGGCCGAGGGTCGGACCGACCTGCCGCCGCTGCCGTCCTCGTTCAAGCCCAAGTAGACGCGACGGCCGCTTGCCGGCCGTGCCCGCGTCCTATGCTGAGCGGAGCACGAACGTGAACGGTCGTCACCGAGCCCGGCTTCCACGAGACCCCGTCCTGCGCGGCGGCCTCGGGCTCGTCGTGGGCGCCGTGCTGATCGCGCTCGCCACAGGTGTCGTCTTCGGGCTGCGCGAGGTCGCGCCGGCGCTCAGCCTCGGCGTCCTCTATCTGCTTGCGGTCGTGCCGACGGCCGTGGCGTTCGGGCTCTGGGTGGCGCTGCCGGTCTCCGTCGCGAGCATGCTCGCCTTCAACTTCTTCTTCCTTCCGCCGGTGCACACGTTCCGGCTGCGGGAGGCCGAGAACTGGGTCGCGCTCGCCGTCTACCTCGCCGTCGCCGTGGTCGTCGGGCAGCTCGCGGCGCGCGCACGACGGCGTGCGGACGACGCGGAGCAGCGCGGCCGCGAGGCGGCGTTCGCGGCCGACGTCTCGGCGCTCTTGCTCGAACCGGGATTCGTCCAGGCGAAGCTGAGCGGGATCGGGACGCGGACGGCGGCCGTGCTCGGCGTCCAGCGCGTCTCGATCGAGCTCGGCTCGGTGCGGCGGCCGCAGGCGGACGAGGACGCGCACCCGCTCGTCGCGGGCAACGCGCGCATCGGCCAGCTCGTGGTCGCGCGCGACGCCGATCCCGATCCGGCCGCGCTCGCCCGTGTGCTGCCGGCGCTGGCCTCGCTGCTGGCGTCGGCGGTCGACCGGGAGCGGCTGGCGCTGAAAGCGCTCGAGGCCGAGAGCCTGCGCCGCAGCGACGCGGTCAAGACCACGATCCTGCGCACGCTCGGCCACGACCTGCGATCGCCGCTGACGGCGATCAGTGCGGCCGGTGAGGTGCTCGACCAGGATCACGGCGAGCTGTCCGCGGGCGACCGGGCCGAGCTGGTCGCGTCGATCCGGCTCGAGGTCGCCCGGCTCGGCCGGCTCGTCGCGAATCTGCTCGACCTGTCACGGCTCGAGGCCGGCGCGGCGAATCCGCGGCCGGAGCTGTGGACGGTGGACGGTCTCGTCGCGCGGGCGCTCGGGTCGCTGGGAGCGGGCAGCGTACGGATCGTCGTCTCGCTTCCCGACGACCTGCCGCCGCTCCGCGTCGATCCCGCCCAGGTCGAGCGTGCGCTCGTGAACCTGCTCGAGAACGCCCTCGAGTCGTCGTCGGCGGCCGATCCGGTCGAGGTGACGAGCGAGCGGACCGGTGCCGAGGTGGTGCTTCGCGTGTGCGACCACGGGCCTGGTCTCGACCCGCGTGACACCGACCGGCTCTTCGAGCCCTTCGAGCGCGGGACGGGCGAGACGAAGCAGGGGACAGGCCTCGGGCTTGCGATCGCCAGGGGCTTCGTCGAGGCCAACGGCGGGCGCCTTTGGGCGGAGCCGGCCGACGGCCGGGGCGCCGTACTCGCGCTCGCGCTGCCTCTCGCGGACGTGGCGGCGCACGTCGAGGCGTGAGCGGCACCCGGGTCCTGGTCGTCGACGACGAGCCGCAGATCCTGCGCGCGCTGGAGATCACGCTGCAACGGGAGGGCTATGACGTCGAGACCGCGCGGACGGCCGCCGAGGCCGTCGCGAATGCCGCGGCCCGGCCGCCCGAGGCGGTCATCCTCGACCTGCTCCTTCCGGACGGGCGAGGGACCGACGTCTGCCGGGAGCTCCGCGAGTGGAGCCAGGCGCCGATCCTCGTCCTCTCGGCCGTGGAGGACGAGGCCGAGAAAGTCGCGGCGCTCGACGCGGGCGCCGACGACTACGTGACCAAGCCGTTCAGCGTCGAGGAGTTACTCGCGCGGCTACGGGCGGCGCTGCGCCGGTCGGCTCCCGAGCGCGAGCCCGTGATCGAGGTCGGGGAGCTGCGTCTCGACCTGCAGAAGCGCCTGGTGACGGTGGGCGGCGTGGCGGTGTCCCTCACGCCGACGGAGTACGAGCTTCTGCGGCTGCTGGCAGAGAACGAGGGCCGGCTGCTCACGCACCCGATGATCCTCAAGCGCGTCTGGGGTCCGGCGTACAGCCGCGAGTCGAACTACCTGCACGTCTACGTCTCGCACCTGCGCCGCAAGATCGAACCCGACCCCGCTCGGCCAAAGTACATCCTCACGGAGCCCGGCGTCGGCTACCGGCTCGTGAAGCCGTCTTAAGACGTTCTTGAGACGCTCCCGCTGAGCTTTAGCGGCCCGTTCAGGGCGCCCGGCCTACGGTGAAATCGGGATGGCACGGATCGCACCAGCCGAGCACGAACGGATCGTGGTCGCCGTCGACGGCTCCGAGGAGTCCATGCACGCGACCGCCGCCGCCGCGCAGCTCGTCTCACAGAAGGGCGAGCTCGTGTTCGTGCACGTGCTCGAGGTGCCGCTCGAGTTCCCGCTCGACGCGACCCCGCCGCCCGGCGAGGAAGCGGCTCGTCGCAAAGGCCGCGAGCTGCTCGCCCGCTGCGAGGCAGCGGCCGACCGCTACGGCGTGAACAGCCGCCGCGCGCTCCGGCGCCGCCACTCCGCCGGTCCGGCGATCGTCGAGGCGGCCGACCAGTTCGGGGCGAGCCTGATCGTGATCGTCGGCGACAGGCGCTTCGCGCGCTCCGGTCGGCTGCGGCTCGGCACGACCGCCACCTACGTGCTCAAGCATGCGGACTGTCGCGTCATGGTCATCTCCGCGCAGGCGGAAGCGCAGTCGAGCGCGAAAGTCGCGTAGAACGGACTCGTGAGCACAGGCGATCTCAAGCCGGTCCGGTCGGCGCCGCCCGGTCGGACGCCGATCCGCCGTGCGATCGTCGGTCGCCCGATGGCAACCGGCGAGATGGAGGAGACGCTCCTCCCGAAGTTCCTTGCGCTCCCGATCTTCGCGTCCGACCCGCTCTCGTCCGTCGCCTACGCGACGGAAGCAGGAATGGTCGTCCTCCTCGCAGCCGGGGCCGGGGCGCTGTACCTGATCCTGCCGATCTCGATCGCCATCGCCGCCCTGCTCGCGATCGTGGCGCTCTCGTACACGCAGACCGTCAAGGCGTACGCGACGAGCGGCGGCGCCTACGTCGTCGCCAAGGACAACCTGGGCACACTGCCGAGCCTCGTCGCCGGCGCCGCGCTCCTGACCGACTACGTCCTGACCGTAGCCGTGTCGGTCGCAGCCGGGATCCTGGCGATCACGTCGGCGGCGCCGTCGCTCTCGAGCCACAAGGTCGCGCTCTCGCTCGGCTGCATCCTCGTGATCATGCTCGTCAACCTGCGAGGCGTCCGCGAGTCGGGACTTCTCTTCGCGCTGCCGACCTACGCGTTCCTGCTGTCGCTGTACGTGATGATCGGCGTCGCGCTCTGGAAGATGGCCAGCGGCAACACGCCGCACGCCGTCAACGTCCACCCGCTCGCGGCTGGAGCAGGCACGGTCGGCGTCTTCCTCGTGCTGCGGGCGTTCGCGTCCGGGTCGAGCGCGCTCACCGGCGTCGAGGCGATCTCGAACGGCGTCACCGCCTTCAAGCGCCCGCAGTCGAAGAACGCGGCGCGCACGCTCGTGATCATGGCCTCGCTCGCGATCAGCCTCTTTCTCGGCGTCTCCTTCCTCGCGGTGAAGATGCACGCGCACCCGAGCTCGACCGACTCCGTGCTCTCGGAGGTCGCCCGTGGCGTCTTCCCGACCGGCAGCTTCGGCGCCGCGATGTACTACGTCGTCCAGGGAACGACCCTGGCGATCCTGATCTTCGCGGCGAACACGTCCTACCAGGGCTTTCCGCGCCTCGCGGCGCTGCTCGCCCGCGACCGCTTCTTCCCGCGCCAGTTCGTGAACCTCGGCGACCGGCTCGTCTACTCGAACGGGATCGTCGTCCTCACCGGACTGGCGGCGGCGCTGCTCGTCGTCTTTCGCGCGAATGTCAACTCGCTGATCCACCTGTACGTGATCGGCGTCTTCACGGCGTTCACGCTCTCGCAGACGGGGATGGTGCGCTACTGGCGCCGAACGCGTGGTCCCGGCTGGCGGCACAGCGCCGTCATCAACGGCGTCGGCGCGAGCGCTACCGGTGTCGTGACGCTGCTCGTGATCCAGACGAAGTTCACCGAGGGCGCGTGGGCCGTCATGGTCGCGATCCCGTTGATGATCCTCGCGTTCTACGGGATCAACCGGCACTACCGGCGCATCGGCCGGCGGCTGCGCGCCGGCGCGGTCGCGATCACGGCAGCGCCGGCGGCGACGAACACCGTCGTGCTCTATGTCGAGGCCTTCGACGGGGCGACGCGGCTCGCCAACTGGTACGCGCGGCAGATCGCGGACCACGACTACCACCCGGTGCACGTGCTCGGCTCGAGCGGACGCGACCTGCGCGGCCGCTGGTGGGACTGGTCGGGCGGAGGGACGGTGATCGAGGCGCTCGAGCGCGAGGACAGGCCGGCCGACGCCGTCCTCGACTACGTCTGGCAGATCCCGCGCGGCGAGTCGGCGTTCGTGACGGCGATCGTCCCGGAGCAGTTCAAGCGCGCGTCGCTGCTGGCGGCGCTGTCTCGCCGGACCGCCTTCTCGCTCAAGCTCCGCCTGCTCCGCGAGCCGGGCGTCGTGATCACCGACGTTCCGCTCGTCGGTGCCGACCACCCGCTGCCGAAGAAGCTCGTCTGCCGCGTCTTCGTCTCCGGTGCGCACGCGGCGTCGCTCCGGGCGGCGAACTACGCCCAGACGCTGCGGATCAAGGACACGGCCGCGGTCAGCTTCGCCTTCGACGCGGCCGAGGCGCAGCGCATGCGCTTCGACTGGGCTGCGCTCGGCACCGACCTCTCGCTCGAGATCGACGAGGCGCATTACCGTGACATCGGCGATCCGTTGCTGCACTACGTCCGCGAGCTGACCGCGGACCCCGAGGTCGTCGTGGCGGTGATCCTCCCGGAGATCGTCGTCAGCGGGCTGACGCGCGTGCTCCACAACCAGCGGGCGCTCTACCTCAAGCGGCTACTGCTCTTCGAGCCACGCGTGATCCTGTCCAGCGTGCCCTATCAGCTCGGCTGACGGCTCGGGGCTGTAGGACCAGACGCAATCGCGTTCGCCCTCGTGGTCGCGCACGATCGCGAGCCGGCGCTCCTCGCCCTGCTCGATCAGCTCGAACGCGGCGTCGGCCGCGTCGAGGAACGAGCCGGCGACGAACAGCGGCTCCGGGTCGCCGGCCTCGATCAGGAGGAAGCTCTCGCCGGAGCTTTCGGGCGCGAGGCGCCCACGCAGCGAGCCCGATGCGTCGAACCCGTGCTGCTCGGTGACCACGCGCGCCAGGTTCTGCGGCGTGACGGCTCCCGAGGCGAGCAGGATCTGGCCGAGAGGCTGGCCGGACGAGCGCTGCTCGGCGAGGGCGGCTTCGAGCGCCGTCTCGCTGACCAGACCGCGACTGACGAGCAGCTCTCCGAGCGGCTTTCGCGGCGGCGGCGCGGGCGGCTCTGCCTCCTCGACGGCGACGGGTTCGGGCTCGGAAACGACGCTCGCTTCCCTGAGCTCGCGCAGGCGGCGGCCAAGTGCGTTGTCCTGCATCGGCAACAGGGCATCGGCAGCCCGCGAACGTGGCTGGAGCCACGTTCGAGCCGGCAGAGGTACCCCTTCCGGTTCTAGTACGCTGCGATCCGCCCGTGCGGAGGAGAGCGTTCGTCCAAGTCGCACTGCTCGCGGCCGTGATCGCGGTCGGCGCCACGGCCGTCGCAATCTTCATCCCGTGGCTGCCGGTGTCCGCGTCGAAGGAGCGCGAGGGGATCGACCTCACCTACTGGCTCGCGACCGGCATTGCGATCTTCATCTTCGCGATCGTCGCCGCGGCGATCCTCTACTCGGTCTGGCGCTTCCGGGCCCACCCGGACGACGACTCTGACGGCCCGCCGATCCACGGCCACACGGGCCTCGAGATCTTCTGGACGGCCGTGCCGCTCGTCCTCGTCACGGCGATCGCGATCGTCAGTGCCATCGTGCTCCACGACAACGGCACCGTGAACAAGGACGCGCTGCGCGTGAACGTGACCGCCCAGCAGTTCACGTGGACGTTCACGTACACGAACGGGCCGGCCAAGGGCATCACGTCGCCCGACCTCTACATGCCGATCGACCGGCAGACCGAGCTCTCGATCACATCCGTCGACGTGCTCCACTCGTTCTGGGTGCCCCAGTTCGGCCAGAAGCAGGACGCGGTGCCCGGCCGGTTCAACCCGCTCAGGATCACACCGACGCGGATCGGCACCTACCCGGTGATCTGCACCGAGCTCTGCGGACTCGGGCACGCGCTCATGCGCCGCCAGGCGATCGTGATGAGCGCGTCCGACTTCGGCGCGCTGAAGTGGGCGACAGGGCTGCCGGGAGCGCCGTCGAGCGGAGCCACCGGCGCAACGGGGGCGACCGGCGCGACCGGACCGTCCGGCGCGGCGGCCGGGAAGACCGTCTTCATCACGAACGGCTGCGGGGGCTGCCACACGCTCACGGCGGCCGGCACGAAGGGCACGGTCGGCCCTGACCTCGACAAGCTGCCGCAGTACGCCCAGCAGGCCAAGAAGCCGCTCGACTTCTTCACGCGTGAGTCGATCGTCAACCCGAACGCGTACATCCAGCCCGGCTTCCCGGCAGGAGTGATGCCGCAGAACTTCGCCACAGCTATTACGAAGCCCGGCCTGAACGCGCTCGTGCAATATCTCGTCACGTCGACCAAGGGGGGTGGGAAGTGACGGCCGTGACGGCCGATCACGACATGCACATGGCGCCCGCGCCGGCCTCGAGGCCGCGCGGCCTGCGCCGCTTCCTCGCGCCGGGCTTCCTGCGCTGCCTCTGGATGATCCCGCTGTTCTTCGGGTTCGGCGCGGGGGTCATGGTGCTCGTCCGTTGGCTCGAGGGCTGGCACCCGATCTGGGACGGAACGGTGATCACGACGATCAGCCTCGTCACGATCCCGCTCGGCTTCCTCGCCGGCATCGGCGGGTTCGACTACTGGGCCGGCTACGCGATCGGGCAGCCGACGAAGCCGGACGACCACTCCGGCCACGGCGCCAAGAGCTGGAAGGACTACTTCCGCGTCAACACCGATCACAAGGTGATCGGCATCCAGTACATCGTCACGACCTTCGTCTTCTTCATCATCGGCGGGCTGCTCGCGATGGTCATTCGGGCGGAACTGGCTCAACCCGGCGCCCAGTACACCGACGCGCAGACCTACAACGCGCTGTTCTCGATTCACGCCGCGTTGATGATCTTCCTGTTCATCATCCCCGTGTTCGCCGGGCTCGGGAACTACGTCATCCCGCTGATGCTCGGCGCGCCGGACATGGCGTTCCCGCGGTTGAACGCGCTCTCCTACTGGCTGCTGCCGATCGCGGGTGTCATGTTCACGTGCAGCCTGCTGGTACCCGGCGGCGGCTTTGCGACCGGGTGGACGGGCTACGCGCCGCTGGCGAGCCACCAGCCGCTCGGCCAAGTGTTCTTCAACATGGGCGTCCAGTGGGCGGGCGCGTCGTCGATCATGACGGCGCTCAACTTCCTGGTGACGATCATCACGATGCGTGCGCCGGGGATGACCTTCTGGCGCATGCCGCTGCTCGTCTGGGCGAACTTCACGACGTCGCTGCTCGTCGTGCTGGCGACGCCCTTCATCGCCGGCTCGCAGTTCTTCGCGATGTTCGACCGGGTCATGCACACGCACTTCTTCGACCCGATCGGAGGCGGGTACGTGCTGGGCTACCAGCACATCTTCTGGTTCTACAGCCACCCGGCCGTCTACATCATGATGCTGCCCGGCTTCGGGATCATCTCGGAGGTGATCTCGACCTTCGCCAGGAAACCGGTGTTCGGCTACCGGCTGATGGCGTTCTCGCTGGTCGCGATCCTGATCCTCGGCTTCTCCGTGTGGGCGCACCACATGTTCGTCGCGGGCATGGCGCCGTGGCTGCGCGTGCCGATGATGGTGACGACGCTGCTGATCGCGGTCCCGACCGGCATCAAGATGTTCAGCTGGCTGGCCACGATGTGGGAAGGCCGGATCAGATTCACGACGCCGATGCTCTTCGCCATGGGCTTCCTGGTCAACTTCCTGATCGGCGGCCTCTCCGGCATCTACCTCGGCTCGGTGCCGATCGACATCCACGCCTCGGACACGTACTTCATCGTCGCCCACATCCACTACGTCCTCTTCGGCGGATCGCTGATGACGATCTTCGCCGGCCTCTACTACTGGTTCCCGAAGATGACCGGCCGGATGTACAACGAGACGCTCGGCAAGTGGCACTTCTGGCTGACGCTGATCTTCTTCAACGCCACCTTCTTCCCGATGCACTACATCGGCCTGCAGGGCATGCCGAGGCGCGTCTACGACTACGCGCCCCGCTTCGCCGGGATCAACATGTTCATCTCGATCTGCGCGTTCATCCTCGGCGCGTCGGCGCTGCTGTTCCTCTACAACATGATCACGAGCTGGGCCCGGGGCCCGATCGCCCCGTCGAACCCGTGGCGCGCGCACTCGCTGGAGTGGCAGGTCACGTCGCCGCCGCCGCTCTTCAACTTCGACGAGATCCCCACCGTCGTCGCCGGTCCGTACGAGTACGGCGTCGAGGGCGCCCGGCACGCGATCATGGCCGAGGAGAAGGCGACCGCGGACTCGGTGCACGCCGAGACGCAGGAGGTACGGCATTGAGCGCCGAGCCGCGCCATGTTCTCGTCGTCGCGAACGAGACCGTCGTGGGCAAGAGCCTGATCGAGGCGCTCGACAGGCGTGCGGCCGACGGTCCGATCCGCGTCACGGTCGTCTGCCCGATCAACCAGCCGACCGGCGGCTACGTCGTCTACGAGGACACGCGGCGGGCGTCTGCGCGACGGCGGCTCGAGAAGACGCTCGAGCTGCTCCGCTCGCACGGCATCGCGGCGCAGGGCTTCGTCGTCAGCGACGACCCGGTTGCCGCCGTCCGGGACGCGTTCGCGCAGCTCGTCCCGCCCCCGGACGAGATCGTCGTCTCGACGCACCCGAAGGGGAGCTCCGGCTGGATGCGCCGCAACGTCGTCGAACGCATCCGCTCCGTGGCGGGCTCGATTCCCGTGGAGCACGTCGTCGTCGACATGGCGCGCGAGGGCGGTCCGGCGAATGTGCTCGTGATCGCGAACGAGACGGTCGTCGGCCCGAAGCTGCTCGACCGGATCCGCGAACGGGCCGGGCAGTCCGAGGCGGGCTTCCTCATCCTCTCGCCCCAGAGCGACGCGAGCGTCTCGCCGCACCCCGACGCCGACCGGCGGCTGCGCCAGACGGTGGGGATCCTGCGCAGCGAGGGGATCGACGTCCACGGCGAGGTCGCCCATCCCGATCCGTACACGGCCGCGATGCAGGCGGTGCACGACGAGCGCGTCGACGAGATCATCGTCTCCACCTTCCCGGGCGAGAAGCTGTCGAGCTGGCTGCGCGGGAACCTGATCGAGCGCCTCCGCAAGGACGCGAAGGTGCCTGTCGAGCACGTCGAGGTCTCACCCGCCGCCGAGGTTCCCGCGTAGTGGAAGCCCACGCCGCCGAGCATCATCACGGCCCGCCGACCGCGAACGTCAGCTCCCGGATCGACGCGCGCATCCTCGGGATGCTGCTGTTCATCGGCTCGGAAATCATGCTCTTCGGGTCGTTCTTCACGGCCTACTTCTTCATCCGGGTCGTCAATCACGACGCGTGGCCGGCCAAGGGCGACCATCTGCCCGTCTACGTCGCCGGCATCAACACGTGCATCCTGGTCACCTCGAGCTTCACGATGCACTGGGCGCTGACGTCGATCAAGCGCGGGAATCGCGCCGGGCTGAAGGCGGGGCTCGTCCTCACGTTCGCAATGGGCCTGACCTTCCTGTTGACGCAGATCGCGGAGTACGCGCGCATCGGCTTCTCACCGAACGACAACGCGTTCGCGACCGTCTTCTTCTCGCTCACCGGCCTGCACGGGATGCACGTCTTCGTCGGTTTGACCCTGCTGGCGGTGGCGGCGATTCGCTCGTTCCGGGGCCACTACTCGCCCGAGCACCACCACGGCGTCGAGATCCCCGGAATCTACTGGCACTTCGTCGACGTAATGTGGATCGTCGTGTACGTGACGGTCTACGTCCTTTAGCGAGCCGTTTCAGCGCCCCGCCCGTCGGGGTATCTCAGGGAGGTGACGCCCGGCATGGCAGAGCACCGAACCTGGAATCCGCTCCGGAGCGAGCAGGAGGCCTTCCAGCTCCTGATCGCGTCGATCGTGTACTTCGCAGCGATCGTGATCGCGTACGTCGCCGGCGGGGTGTGGGCCGGCCTGGCGGTGTTCGTCGTTCTCAGTGCCGTCGCCGTCGCCTGGTTCGTGCGGCGGAACCGGCATTTCGAGGCGAAGGAGCCGGTCGGCTCGAAGGAGACGCCTGCCGACGTCCACCACGTGCTCGTGGTCGCGAACGAGACCGTCGCCGGCCGCGCGCTGCACGACGCGGTCCGTCGCGCCACCGCCGACCGGCCGTCGCGCGTGCTTGTCGTCTCTCCGGCACTCAACTCGCCGCTCCGGCACTACGTGTCCGACGAGGACGGCGCCCGGCAGGCTGCCAGGCAGCGGCTCGACCGAAGCCTGCACACGCTCGACGCCGCCGGAATCGACGCGCGCGGCGAGGTGGGCGACGCCGATCCGTTGCAGGCGATCGAGGACTCTCTGCGGACCTTCGGGGCCGACGAGATCATCATCTCGACCCATCCCGAGGGCCGCTCGAACTGGCTCGAGAAGGGCGTCGTGTCGGGAGCGCAGCAACGTTTCACCGTGCCGATCACGCACGTCGTGGTCGATCTCGACGCCGAGTCAGCCGCCGCGGCCCCCGCCGACCGCACGCTCTAGGGGCCTTGCAACACCGTGTTGCAAGGAAGCACGTGTACGCGGTCACGGCTCAGTTCGGGTACTCCCAGGGTCCGGCGAGTTGCTCGGCTTCCGTCAGCCGTTCGAACTGGACGTTGGTCACGCTCGCGTCCTCGAGTACGTCTCGAACGCGCTGCACGACGACGGCGAGCGTGGTTCCCTCGGGCGAGAACAGGTCGCTTCCATCCCACGTCTCGGGCCAGAAGTGGATGCCGATTCGATGCGGCAGGCTCGCGCCGCCGGGCGCCTTCGGCGGGAGGTTCATCACCGGGCTCAACTCCGGGTCGAGCGACCCCGACCGGCCGGTGATCGCGAGGCCGTGGTAGCCGACGACGAGGTCACCCCTGCGGTTGGCCCGTCCGCGGGGTTTACGTGCCCGCGACCGAGGAGACGTACTTCGCGACGGCGGCGATCTGGGCGGCCGACAGCTTCGACTTGAACGCCGGCATCACCGCGCCGCCGTTCGTGACCTGCTTCACGACCCTCGCAGATGACGGCTTGAGCTGGTCGAGGTTCGGGCCGACCGTGCCCGTCGTGCCCGCGTCCTTCAGCGTGTGACAGCTTCCACAGCCTGCCTCCGTGAAGATCGTCTTGCCGTCCGTAGCCGTGATCTGACTGCTCGAGCCGCGGCAGAGCGGGTCGTCGGGATTTCCGGCGCATCTGGCGACGAAGGCCGAGACGTCCTGGAGGTCCTTGCCGTGGACGAGGTCGGCCGGCATCACCGGAGTGCCGGTAGGTGTGACGTCCGTCAGGTTCCCGGCGTTGACGCCCTGGAGCGGCACGCGGATCTGGTCGGCCACGATCTGCTGGATCGTGCTCGGCTTGTAGCCCTGCTGCCGGTCGGCCGAGAACGCGTTGTCGAGGTTCGGCCCGATCGTGCCGACGGCGCCGGCCGCGGCCAGCGTGTGACAGGTCGAGCACCGTGCGGAGGCGGAGTTGAACACCTGCTTGCCGTGGGTGACGTCGCCGCCCGACACGAGCCCGCCGGTTCCGCACGCAGCCGCGGCGAGCGCGACCGCGGCGGCCAACGCTGCGGCCAGGGCGGGACGGGGCAACGAGACCCGGGAGGCGGCGCGCACGCGCGCGAGTCTATCCAGTGGAGCCTGTGGAGCTGCCCGACTGCTGCTGGACGAGCTGCTTCTTCAGCGACGTGATCTTGGTCTTTACCTCCGGCACGAGCGGATCGCCGGGGAACTTCTTGAGGAACTGCTGGTAGATCTGGATCGCGAGCCCGTACGCCTGGTCGTCGGACGCAGTCTGCGCCGGTGCGAGCGCCTTCACCGAGTCGCTCGGGCTCTTCGCCGCGATCTGCTCGTAGATGCCGACGTGCTGCTTGATCACGGTCACGAGCTGCTTGCTCAGCTGCACGGACTCGCCCTCCTGGAGCGAGGTCGAGCTGAGCTCGGTCGGCATGATGCTCGAGAGCGCCGTCGCGAGCTTCGTGTTCGGGTTGAGCGGCGTGAACGAGTTGACGATGGAGAGCGGCGGTGTCGGCGGCGACTGGATCTCGTTGCGGATGTTCGTCACCTCGGACCCGTAGAGCGTCCCCAGCGTGGTCTGAGCGTTGTCGTCGCCCGGCTTCAGCTTCAGATAGGCCTTGTAGGCCGCGATCGCAGGTGCGATCTGCGTCGTGTCGCTGTCGCTCTTCGTCTTGAGCGCGTCCGCGAGTTTCAGGCGGACGGCCGGGTCGTTCGGGTGCTTCGCGACGTTGTTCTCGAGGCTCTGGATCGACGGCCCGCCGCCTGAGCCGAACAGGTGGATGTTCCCGTTCAGGATGTCGGTGAGCGCGCTCCCGCCGGAGCCGACGCCGAGGAAGACGAAGGTCAGGCCGAAGACGACGGCGAGGAAGGCGAAGACCCATTTCGTCTTCCGGCGCATGCGGCCGAAGAAGAGGTCCTGCTCCCACTCGGGGTGGCCGCGGCGGGTGGATTTGGCCTCGGCGGCTAGCCGCTGCGACTTGGCGCCAGCAGCCTGTTTCGCGCGTTGGTTCCTCTTCGTCGCAGCTCGTGCCAATCGAACGCTCCTCGTTCGTAGCGTACCTCGCCGCCGACCAGGGTAGCCGCGACGCGTCCGGGGTTGCCACCGAGCACGACGGCGGCAGCCGGGTCCTCCCAGGGCAGGAACGGGGAGCCCTCGAGCGAGACGACCACGAGGTCGGCCTGCTTGCCCGGCTCGAGCGTCCCGACCTCGTCGGCAAGCCCGAGCGCGCGTGCGGAGCCGATGGTGGCGAGCTCGAGCGCCTCGGTCGCGGTGAGCGCGTCGGCGCGCTGCTCGCGCGCGCGCGCGAAGAAGACGGCGGCGCGCAGCTCCTCGAACATGTCGAACGACGGGGTCGACGCGGGGCTGTCGGTGCCGAGCCCGACGGTCAGGCCTGCGTCGAGCAGCTTCCGCAGCGGCGCGATGCCGCAGCCGAGCAGCGCGTTCGAGCGGGGGCAGTGCACGACGTGGACGTCGTGCTCGACGAGCAACGCGAGCTCCTCGTCGTCGACCGTGACGCAGTGAGCGGCGACCAGGCCCGGGCGGAGGAGTCCGCGCGAGGCGAGCAGCCGGATGCCGCTCTCGCCCGGCGGAGGCGGGAGCGCGTCCGCGACCGGCTTCCATGGTCCCTCGCCGTAGCGCATCCACATGTCTTCGTCGGGGCTCTCGGCGAGATGCGTCGCGGTCGGCAGACCCAGGTCGAGACAGGCCGCGTAGAGCTCGGGCGAGACGGTGTAGGGCGCGTGAGGGGAGACGCCGAGCCGCACGCGATCGGAGAAGGCGCCCGTCACGCGCTCCCGATTCTCCTCGAAGCGCGTCCGCAGTTGCTCGTCCGTCGTTCCGAAGACCTCGAGGTAGACGGTCGCGCGCAGTCCGAGCTCGGCACAGGCCGTTGCCGTCGCTCCCTTGAAGCTGCAGTCGCCGATCGTCGTGATGCCCGATGCCAGGCACTCGGCTCGCGCCGAGGAGCGCGATCGCCTCCATGTCCTCGACGTCGATGCGCGCCTTCCGCTCGATGTGGATCAGGATCCACGGCGCGAACGGCAGCCCGTCGCCGAAGCCTGCGTAGACGGCGTACTCGAGGTGGGAGTGCGCGTTGACGAAGCCCGGGAGGATGGCGGAGTGGCGGTACTCGATCCCGGCCCCGAGCTCGTCGCGTGTACCGACCGCGACGATGCGCCCCCCGTCGATCGCGACGGCGCCGTCGCGGATCGGGGCACCCGAGACCGGCAGCACCCAGTCCGCCGAGATCACCTGCGTCACGGCGCGAGGCTACGTAACGGTGTCGTGCTCGCGCTGGTCGACCGGCGGCTTCGCCTCGACGGGCGGAGCGGCCGGCGGCAGCTGCGCCGGAGCCGGAGGAGCCTGCTCGGCCTCGGCCTGCGCATCCTGCTTGTCGACGTGGCCGGTGACCGAGTCCTTGAACTCCTTGATACCGCCGCCGATCGACCTGCCCATCTGCGGCAGCCGCTTCGGGCCGAAGATCAACAGCACCACGAAGGCGATGATCAGGATGTCCCAAAACCCGAGCGCGGGCACGTGCAAAGCCTAACCGAAGGCGGGAGGAAAGGGCGGGACCGCTAGGATCGAGGAACTGTCGGGAGGGCCGTTTGGCGCCTATCCTGAGCCCGGGAACCGAGGAGAAAGGCTGAGGTGGCTCTACTCGAACTGAAGAACCTGCACGTCGCGCTGGCCGAGGACGGAACCGAGATCGTCAAAGGCGTGGACCTGGCCGTGTCGCCGAACGAGGTGCACGCCATGATGGGCCGGAACGGCTCCGGCAAGTCGACGCTTGCCTACGCACTGATGGGCCATCCGGGCTACGAGATCACCGAGGGGCAGATCCTCTTCGGCGGCGAGGACGTCACCGAGATGGGCGCCGACGAGCGGGCGGCACGCGGACTCTTCCTCGCGTTCCAGTATCCGCACGCGATTCCCGGCGTCACCGTCACGAGCTTCCTGCGCGCGGCCATCAACGCGCTGCGCAAGGCTCGGAACGACGGCGTCGACGATCCGGTGCCGATCCCCGAGTTCCGCAAGGACGTGATGGCGGCGATGGAGCAGCTCGAGGTGCCGCAGGAGATGGCGCGCCGCTATCTCAACGACGGGTTCTCGGGCGGTGAGAAGAAGCGCGTCGAGATCCTGCAGATGGCGATCCTGAAGCCGAAGATCGCGATCCTCGACGAGACCGACTCGGGACTCGACATCGACGCGCTGCGCATCGTCGCCGACGGCGTCAAGCAACTCGTCGGCCCGGAGATGGGTGCGCTCGTGATCACGCACTATCAGCGGATCCTGAACTACATCAAGCCCGACTTCGTCCATGTCTTCGCCGACGGTCGGATCGTCGCGGAAGGCGGCCCGGAACTCGCGCACCAGCTCGAGGCCGAGGGCTACAAGGCATTCGATCCCGAGCCCGTGGGAAGTGAGGAATCATGAGCCAGACCGAGACCGAAGTCGTCAAGGGAATCGGCTCCGACTACGCGATCAAGTACGGCTTCCACGTCCCCGAGGACTACTTCTTCAAGTCGGGACGCGGGCTCTCGCACGAGCTGATCGACGCGATCTCGTCGCACAAGGACGAGCCGGCCTGGATGAGGAAGCTCCGGCACAAGGCCCTCGACTACTTCTTCGCCCGGCCGCTGCCGAAGTGGGGCGGCAACGTCGCCGCGATCGACTTCGAGAACATCTACTACTACATCAAGCCCACGGAGAAGCAGGCCAAGTCCTGGGAGGACCTGCCCGCCGACATCAAGGACACCTGGGACAAGCTCGGCATCCCGGAGGCGGAGAAGAAGTACCTCGCCGGTGTCGGCGCCCAGTACGAGTCCGAGGTCGTCTACCACAAGCTGCGCGAGGACCTCGAGAAGCAGGGCGTGCTCTTCCTCGACATGGATTCGGGCCTCCGCGAGCACGAGGACATCGTCCGCAAGTACTTCGGGAAGATCATCCCGGCGAACGACAACAAGTTCGCCGCGCTCAACTCGGCCGTCTGGTCGGGCGGCTCGTTCATCTACGTCCCGCCGGGCGTGAAGATCGAGATGCCGCTCCAGGCCTACTTCCGCATCAACGCGGAGAACATGGGCCAGTTCGAGCGCACGCTGATCATCGTCGACGAGGGCGCCTACGTGCACTACGTCGAGGGCTGCACGGCACCGATCTACTCGACGGACTCGCTGCACTCGGCGGTGGTCGAGATCATCGTCAACAAGGGCGCTCGCTGCCGCTACACGACGATCCAGAACTGGTCGACGAACGTCTTCAACCTCGTCACGAAGCGCGCCGTCGCGTACGAGGACGCGACCATGGAGTGGGTCGACGGCAACCTCGGCTCCAAGCTGACGATGAAGTACCCGGCGATCTGGCTGATGGGCGAGCGCGCCCACGGCGAGGTGCTGTCGATCGCGTTCGCGGGAAAGGGCCAGCACCAGGACGCAGGCGGCAAGGCCGTCCACGTCGCGCCGAACACGACGTCGGTGATCACGTCCAAGTCGATCTCCAAGGACGGCGGCCGCGCCGGCTACCGCGGGCTGCTCGAGGTGGCGAAGGGCGCGACCGGTGCGAAGTCGAAGGTCGTCTGCGACGCGCTCATCCTCGACGAGGAGTCGCGCTCGGACACGTACCCGTACATTCGCATCGACGAGAACAACGTCGACATCGGCCACGAGGCGACCGTGTCGAAGATCGGCGAGGAGCAGCTCTTCTACCTCATGTCGCGCGGCCTCTCCGAGTCCGAGGCGTCCGCGATGATCGTCTCCGGCTTCGTCGAGCCGATCACGAAGGAGCTGCCGCTCGAGTACGCCGTCGAGCTGAACCGCTGATCCAGCTCCAGATGGAAGGGTCGGTAGGTTGATCGTCGAGCGGACGGACTTCGTCTCGGTGCCCGTCACCGACCTCGAGCGCTCGACCGCCTGGTATCGCGACACGCTCGGCCTCGAGCAGATCGGCGAGGGAGCTTGGCCCGAGTTCCAGCTCGGCGAGAACGTCAGCCTCTACCTGATCGACCCGACCAACATCGGGCGCGAGTTCGAGGGGCCGAACCGGGGCTCGTTTGCGCTCCGCGTCGCCGACGTCGAGGCGGCGAAGCAGGAGCTCGAGGGCCGCGGGGTCGTCTTCGGCGGAGACGTCTTCGACACGGGCGTCTGCCACATGGCGTTCTTCGCCGATCCGGACGGCAACGCGATCATGCTCCACCGCCGCTACGCGCCCCGCGACTAGTCGAGCCATGACCAGCCGAGCCGAGCTTCTCGAGCGCTACCGCGCCCTGCCCGTCCCCGACACCACCATGGAGGCCTGGCGTTTCACGGACCTGGCCGGCTTCGATCCGGACGCCTTTGCTGTCCCGAACGGCCACGTCCCGGTGACTGTCCCATGGGACAGTCACTCGGCCATGCTCGACATCGACGCGGCCGCCGTGGCCACGGTCGGCGAGGACGGCGTTGTCGTCGGCGAGGTGCCCGAGGGCGTGACCTTCGAGCCGCTGACCGACCAGGCCGAGCGGCTCGGCACGCTCGTCGGCTCCGAGGGCAAGTTCACGGCGCACAACGCGGCGCTCTGGAAGCACGGACTGCTCGTCCGCGTCGCGAAGGGCGTGCAGCTCGAGAAGCCGCTCTACGTGCGCATCGCGAGCACGTCCGACGGCGGCTCGATCTTCTGGCGCCTGCTCGTCGTGGCCGAGGAGGGCAGCCGCTTCAGCCTGATCGAGGAGTACGTCTCCAGCCAGGCCGACCTCGCCGCCTACTCGAACGCCGTCGCCGAGCTGTTCGTCGAGCAGGGCGCGAGGCTCGAATACGTCTCGCTCCAGAACTACTCGGCGGGCACCTGGCACTTCGCGACGCACCACGCACGCGTCGAGCGCGACGCGGAGCTCGACTGGGTCGCCGGCGGCTTCGGCTCGCGCCGAGGCAAGGTGCGGATCCAGAACGACCTCGCCGGTCCGGGTGCGACTTCGCGCGTCACCGGCGCGTACTTCGCCGACGGCACGCAGCACCTCGACTACGACACGTTCCAGGAGCACATCGCGCCGAACACGACCTCCGACTTCGCCTTCAAGGGCGCGCTGCGCGACCAGGCGTCCGTCGTCTGGCGCGGGATGATCCGGGTCGAGAAGGACGCCCAGAAGACGAACGCGTACCAGGAGAACCGCAACCTGCTCCTGTCCGAGGAGGCGCACGCCGACTCGATCCCCGGCCTCGAGATCCTCGCCAACGACGTGCGCTGCACGCACGGCGCGACGCTCTCCCAGGTCGACCGCGACCAGCTCTTCTACGCCATGGCCCGCGGCCTGACCCGGCAGGACGCCGAGCGGCTGATCGTCCGCGGCTTCTTCCAGGACGTCCTCGACCGCATCGAGCTTGCCCCGGTTCGGGACGCGCTGGCGGAGGCCCTGGAAGCCCGCATCCCGCAGTAGTCTCACGCCCCGCGCGGCAGGGCTCGCAGCGCGATCTGGATCTTCGTCACGGCCGGAGTCGTCGCCGGCTCGCTGACCGTCGCCTTCCTGAGGTTACGAGCGGTGATGAACGTCTTCTGCGGCCCGCGCCCGACTGCGAGCACGTCGTCCGCTAGTACGGGTTTTCGAGCAGCGCGCGTCCGCGGACGCGCGGATGCCGCACCCCCCCGGACGCGAAAGGCTCACAGGTGCTGCAATCACCATCGAGGAGGTCTGATGTTCACGTACATCGGGTTGTTCCGGCTCACACCGGTCGCCCGCGAGCAGCTTCAGAAGACCCCCGAGTACTTCGAGAAGATCCACAAGATCGTGGAGCAGGAAGGCGGCCAGGTGGACCGCTTCCTCGCGATCATGGGTCCGTGGGAGTACCTCGCGATCTTCAAGTATCCGGACAACGAGGCCGCGTTCCGCGTCCTCGGGAAGATCGCCAAGCTCGAGGTTTTCGAGACCGAGACGTTCCCGGCAGAGGACGTCGAGGTGTTCTGGAAGGTGCTCGTCTAGAAACTCGCCGCGCTCCACCAGGGCGCGTACGGGCAGTCGAAAGCCGCTCTCGCAGCGGCTTTCGGCGTTGAGGCGGCGGGTACGATGAAACTGTGGCTGTGATCGCAAGCCCCAAGCTCGACGCCCACGCGTTGCGGCGCGACTTCCCGATCTTCGAGCACCCGATCCACGGGAAGCCGCTGTCCTATCTCGACTCCGCGTCGAGCTCGCAGAAGCCGCGGCAGGTGCTCGATGCGATGCGAGAGTTCTACGAGACGTCGTACGCGAACGTGCACCGCGGCGTCTACGACCTCGCCGAGCGCGCCACCGCCGGCTACGAGGGCGCCCGCGAGAAGGTGCGCGCGCTGATCAACGCGCCGACGACCAGCGAGGTGATCTTCACGCGCAACGTCACGCAGGCCCTCAATCTCGTCGCGTACGCCTGGGGGCTCGACAACCTCGGGCCGGGCGACGTCGCCGTCGTGACCGAGCTCGACCATCACGCGAACTTCGTGCCGTGGCAGCAGATCGCGAAGCGGGTCGGCGCCGAGTTCCACGTGATCGGGATCGACGACACGGGCGAGCTGCGCTTCGACGGCCTGGACGAGATCGCTCGAGCCGGGAACGTGAAGGTCGTCGCAGCGAACCTCGTCTCGAACACGCTCGGCACCATCAACGCGATCGACCGGCTCACCGCCTGGGCGCACGAGCAGGGCGCGATCATGGTCGTCGATGCAGCCCAGGCCGTCCCGCACCGCCGGGTGGACGTGCAGGCGCTCGGCGTCGACTTCCTCGGCTTCACGTCGCACAAGATCTGCGGCCCCACCGGCGCGGGCGCGCTCTACGGCCGCCGCGAGCTGCTCGAGCGCATGTCGCCGTTCGAGATGGGCGGCGAGATGATCCGCAAGGTCTCGATCGAGGAGACGACCTGGAACGACCTGCCGTACAAGTTCGAGGCCGGGACGCCCGCGTTCGTCGAGGCCTACGGCCTGGGTGTCGCGATCGACTACATCACCGGCGTCGGCCTGGACGCGATCGAGGAGCACGAGCAGACGCTCGCGAACCTGGCGCTGGAGCGGCTCGGCGAGCTCGACTGGGTCACGGTCTACGGGCCGCCGGCCGGACGCCGCGCCGGGATCGTCTCGTTCAACGTCGACGGCGTCCATCCGCACGACGTGGCCCAGATCCTGGACTCCGACGGCGTGGCCGTCCGGGCCAGCCACCACTGCACGCAGCCGCTCATGCGCCGGCTCGGCATCCAGGCGACGGTGCGCGCGAGCTTCTACCTCTACTCGATTCCGGAGGAGATCGACCGGCTCGTCGACGGCCTGCACAAGGTGCGTAAGGTGTTTGCATAGTGGTGCCCCGTCGAGCGATGCATGTTGGTCCCTGGCCCGCGATCACGCGGCGCGCTGGGGCGTCCTCAGTCGCGCCCGTATTTGCCAATACGAGCGCTCCCTGCGTCCTTCCATCGCTTGGTGCTCGCGACCATCACCGGAAGGGACACTGATGGACGACCAGCTCTATCGCGAGATCATCCTCGATCACTACAAGAACCCTCGCGGCCACGGGGTGATCGAGGGCGCGGACGCCGAGGCCGAGGGCATGAACCCGCTCTGCGGCGACGAGGTGACGATCTACGTCGCGTTCGGCGAGGACGGCGAGACGATCGACGAGGTCAAGTTCTCCGGCCGCGGCTGCGCGATCAGCCAGGCGGCGACGTCGATGCTGATGGAGATGGTTCAGAGCAAGACGGCGACCGAGGTGGCGACGATGCCGAGCGAGGAGCTGCTCGAGGAGATGGCCGTGCCGCTGACGCCGGTCCGCCAGCGGTGCGCGCTGCTCGGACTGACGACGCTGAAGCTCGCGCTGCACAAGGCGAAGGGGACGCCGCTGCCGGGAGGGCTCGCCGGATTCGACGACGAGCTCGAGCTCAAGTAGGCGCGGCGCCGCGCGGACATGCCCGAGCTCGACGTCTGCCCGCTCGACGAGCTGCCGCCAGGCCGGACGAAGATCGTCCACGCCGGACTCGTCTCGGTCTGCGTCTACAACCTCGGCGGCGAGCTGTACGCGCTCGAGGACCGGTGCTCGCACGACGACGGGCCGCTGTGCGAGGGCGACTGGGACCCCGACGAGGGCGTCGTCATCTGCCCCCGCCACGGCGCGAACTTCGACATCCGCACCGGCGAGGCCCTGACGCTCCCTGCCTTCGAGCCGGTCGAGACGTATCCCGTCCGCGTCGAGGACGGCGTCGTCAAGGTCGAGCTGCCCTGATGCTCGACGAGCAGGTACTCGCTGTCATGCGGCGTCTCGAGGCCGAAGACGCGGCCGAACGCGAGCAAGGGCTCCCGAGCGCGCAGCGCGCGCGAGCGGTCGCGCCGACGACGGGGCGCTTCCTCTTCGCTCTCGTCTCGCACCACCCCGGCTGCGAGGTGCTCGAGATCGGCGGCTCGCGCGGCTACTCCACGCTCTGGCTGGCCGCCGGCGTCCGTTATCTGGGCGGCCACGTCGTCTCGCTCGAGCACGATGCGGCCAAGACCGACGTGCGCCGCCGCAACATCGAGGAAGCCGGTCTCGCCGAGTGGGTCGAGCTTGTCGACGGCGACGCGTTCCGGACGATCCCCGAGCTGTCCGAGTCCTTCGACGTCGTGTTCCTCGACGCCGAGAAGGACGACTACGAGGCGCTCTTCGCGCTCGCCCGCGAGAAGGTCGAGCCCGGCGCGGTCTTCGTCGCCGACAACGCCCTCTCGCACGAGGAGACGCTCGGTGCCTACTCGCGTGCCCGTCAGGCCGACCCGACGCTGTCCAGCGTGACGGTACCGCTCGACCGCGGCCTCGAGCTGACGGCCGTGTTGTCCTGACCTAGCCCGAAGCGTGCACCATCCAGACGTTCGGCTCCACGTAGAGCCCTTCGTCCCGCTCGCGGTCGATCTCGACGGGAACGAGCGCGCCGGGCACGACGTAGGAGCCTGTCTCCGGGAATGCGAGCTCGGTCCACTCCTCCCACCGGGCGACGGTGCCGGGGATGCGGACCGACTCCGGGGCCACCCTGGCGATTTCGGCCCCAAGGCGCTCGTGCGTGCGCAGCCACGGGTCGAAGAGGGCGCCGTCCGGTCGCCGCCACTCGATGTAGCGCTCGATCGGGGTCAGCGGGTAGCAGTGCTTGAACGTGGGCCGGACCGGAGCGACCAGCGTGTCGAGCCCGTGCGCGCGGCCGATCTCGGCCATCCGCCTGATCAGCCGGCTGCTCAGAGCCTGGCCCCGAAGCTCAGGAGCGATCAGGATTTGGAGCGCGCAGAGGACGTTCGGCGTCGGCGGGTCGTCCGCGAACCTGGCTTCGACGACGGCGTCGAGTCCGCAGTCCGGCAGCGTCGCGGCGTCACCGTCCCACGCCGCCGGAATCGCCATCGCGACGCCGACGACCTCCTCGCGCTCGTCGTCCCAGGCGTAGAACTGAAACTCGGCGTACTCGGACATCACGCGGCCGAAGAGGCGCTCGAGAACCGGGTCGTGGTACATGAACTCCGGCCAGAGCCGTTCCTGGAGGCTGGCCGTGTGCGGCTGCTTGCCCGTCCGCTCGGCCCGTGTCGGAAACCGAAGTGCCATCCGGTGGAGCGTCTCAGACGCGGACCGTCGGCGCATGACCCTGCTCCGTCTTGACCCGATCCGTATAGTTGACCTACCGCGGAAAGGAGGTGGTCCGAGTTGACAGATGACTGTTCGGGCAGTGGAGGTACCAGCGGGTAGGGGCGTGTCCCCGGGACCTGACGGGAACCGCCTAGCCAGCGTGGGGGATTCGCTGCAAGCGCCGCCGGCTCTGAACTGTATGCCAGGCTGGAAGCGCCCCTACTAGTACAACGCTGGTCACCGGATCGGGGCCGCGCATCGCGCGGCCCCTTTCTTTTGATCAGGCGCCTTCGCTCGCCGCGCCCTCGACGTGCATCTCCGGGATCCAGGAGAGACGCCGCGGCAGGTACCAGTTCCACTCGCCGAGAATCGTCATCACGGCGGGCACGAGGACAGAGCGGATGATCGTCGCATCGATCAGCAAGGCGACGGCGACGCCGAAGCCCATCTGCTGGAACATGATCAGGTCGCCCATCGCGAAGCCCATGAAGACGGCGACGATGATCAGCGCGGCGCCGGTGATCAGCCTGGCCGTCGACGCGACGCCGTGCGCAACCGCCTCGCGCGTGTCCCCACTCTGCAGGTACCGCTCGCGGATCCGCGTGAGCAGGAACACCTGGTAGTCCATCGACAGGCCGAAGAGCACGGAGAACAGGAACAGCGGCACCCACGCCTCGATCGTGCTCGCCTTCGTGAAGCCGAGCAGGCTCGACGCGAAGCCGTCCTGGAAGACGAGGACGAGCAGCCCGTACGCGGCTCCGACCGAGAGCAGGTTGAGGAGGACGCTCGTCACGGCGATCACGATCGAGCGGAAGACGAGCGTGAGCAGGATCAGCGTCAGGCCGAGCACGAGGGCGAACACGTACGGTGCCGGGTCGCTGACCGAGTTGATGTAGTCGACGCTCTCCGCCGTTTCGCCGCCGACGTAGACGGTCGAGCCCGTGTCGGCGAACAGCGACGGAATGGTCTGCGAGCGGAGTTTCTGCACTGCGGAGCGGGCGCTGTCGCCGTCCGCGTCGCCCCGGATCGGGACTGTGAGGAGGGCGGCGTTTGCGACCGTCGAACGCTCGATCGATCCGATTCCGAAGCGGGGATCGGCGCCGAGTCGCCCGTTCAACGCGGCCAACTCGATCCGCGAAGCCGAGGCGTCGTTCGCGACGACGATCCGCACGGGGTTTGCCGTCGCGTCCGGGAACTCCTGCTGCAGCACCTGGAAGCCCTGCTTGGACGGGAACCGGTTCGGCAGCGAGGCGACGCCGCGGGCGCCGACGTGCAGTCCGAGCACCGGCGACGCGAGCGCGAGCAGCACCGCGACCGCTGCGACGAGGCTGACGACCGGCCGCCGCTGCACGGCCTCGACGATCCGCCGCCAGAAGCGCCCCTCCGGGTTCGTCTCCTCGATCGACCGGCTGCCGAAGAACGGGACCCGGCCCGCGTTGACGCGGTCTCCGAGCACCGCCAGCAGCGCCGGGAGCAGCGTCAGCGCGCCGAGAACCGACGTGATCCCGACGAGGATCGCGCCTGTGGCCAGGCTCTGCATGATCGAGCTCGGCACGATCAGCATCCCGAACATCGCCACCACGAACGCGGTGCCGCTGAACAGCACGGCCCGGCTCGCAGTCGCCCCGGCACGCACGATCGCGTCCTCCTTCTGGAGGCCACGGCCCCGCTCCTCGCGGTAGCGGGAGACGATGAACAGCGAGTAGTCGATCCCGAGCGCGAGGCCCATGCCGGTGAGCATGTTCACGACGAAGACCGACAGCCCGAACTCCTGGGCCAGCAGCGTCGTCAGGCCGAGGGCGGCGACGATCGCGACGAGCGCCATGCCGATCGGCACGAACGCAGCTACGACCGCGCCGAACACGAGCAGCAGGATGATCAGCGCCGCCGGCAGGCCGAAGCGCAGTTCGCCGGACTTGAGGTCGTCCTGCGAGAGCTGGCCGAAGTCGTGGTTGACCGAGTCCGTACCGGTGATGAAGACGCCGAACTCGCCGCGGTTCGCCTGCGCGACGACCGGCAGCACCTTCGTGATGTCGCCCTTCTTCGGGACGTCGATCGGGATCATCGCTGCGTGCAGGTCGCGGCCGACCAGCGCGGGAGACCGGTCGGTCAGAAAGCTCGTCGCGCTGGTGACGACGCCCGTCGCGTTCAGTCCGCGCACGACCCTCGCAACGAATGTGCGGAACCCGGGATCGGTCGTCACGAGCTGGCTTGATCGCACGATGACGATGTCCGTGGCGACCCGCCGCGCGTCCTGCGGGAAGTCCTTCGCGATCAGGTCCTTCGCCTTCTTCGAGTCGGGCGTGTTCGTCGGCGCCCCGTCCGACGTCAGCTTGCCGCTCAGCAGCGAGCCGACGAGGACGAGCGCGAGGACGACGACCCCGACCCAGACCCCGATCGTCCGGCGCGGATGCTGTGCGCAGGCGCGCGCGATCGATTCCGTGGAGAGCTTCATCTCTCGACCCCTTCCTTCGTTTCGTCCATCAGCCTGGCCTCGAGTCGCTCGGCCCAGGCGAGCTCGTGTTCGTAGAACTCGAGCCCGTACCCGAGCACGACCGCGTGGAACCCGGTCGGCGCTTTCGCCGGATCGGTCTCGATCGCGCGGAGCTGGTCGAGCCCGGCCTGACGCTGCGCCTTGAACGAGCGGACGAGCGCGAGCGCGTCAGCCGGCTCGAGAGCGTCGGCGAAGAACAGCTTGAGCAGTCCCTCGTCGCGGAGCTCGTAGCGCGTGATCGGCGCCCGGAGCCACTCGACGAGGGCCTCCCGGCCCGTCTCCGTGAGCTCGTAGCGGACGCGCCTACGACTGCTCTCGCGGTCGTCGACGCCCGCGATCAAGCCCTCCTCGCGCAGGCGGCGCAGCTCGGGGTAGATTTGTCCGTAGCTGGCCGCCCAGAAGAAGCGGGTCGCCTTGTCGACGAGCTGCTTGATCTCGTACCCGGACCTCGGACCCGCCTGGAGCGCTCCGAGGATCACATAGGCGACCCCGCTTCGCATATAGCGGAGAGATATATCACAACGCTATATCGTTCGGCAAACTACGATCGCGCGCATGACGCCCGCGCTCACCGATCTCGAGCCGAGCCACGTCGACGCCTCGCTCGCGACCGAGGGAGCGGAGCGCGTCGCCTGGGCACGCTCGAACATGCCCGTGCTCGCCGGTCTCAGGGAAGAGTTCGCCCGTGACCGGCCGCTCGCCGGCCGCCGCATCGGCCTGTGCCTCCACGTCGAGATGAAGACGGCGGTCCTCGTCGGCGTGCTGCGGGCCGGCGGTGCCGAGATCGTCTGGACCGGGAGCCCGTCGACCACGGACGACGGAGTCGCCGCTGCAGCGGCTGCCGACGGCGTCGTCGTCTACTCGCGCCGCGCGGACACGTTCGACGACCATCTGCGGCACATCGAGCGCGTGCTCGCCTCCGACCCCGACCTGCTGCTCGACAACGGCGCAGACCTGATCGCGGCGAGCGTCGACGGCCGGACGACGCGCGTCGCCGCTGCGACCGAGGAGACGACGTCGGGCCGCAACAGGCTGCTCGGCGAGCTGGCCGGACGCGTTCCCTTCCCGGTCGTCGTCATCAACGACAGCCCGATCAAGCTGCTGTTCGAGAACGAGCACGGCATCGGCCCGGCGGTCGTCGACGGCTTCATGCGCGCCACCAACTCGCTGATCGCGGGCAAGACGATGGCGGTGGCTGGCTACGGCTCGTGCGGGCGGAGCCTGGCGCGGACCCTGCGCGCGCTCGGCGCGGTCGTGATCGTCGTCGAGCCCGACCCGGTGCGGGCGCTCGAGGCCGCCTTCGACGGGATGCGCGTCGCGACGTTGACGAGAGCCGCCGGACTCGCCGACGCGCTGTTCACGGTCACCGGCCGGCCGGGCATCGTTCGCGGCGACGACCTGCTCGCCCTCCGTGACGGGGCGATGCTCGCGAATGTCGGGCACTTCGGCAACGAGATCGCGGTCGACGAGCTCGAGTCGCTTGCGACCGACCGCCGGCGCGTGGCGAAGGACGTGGTCGAGTACCGGCTTCCGAACGGGCGGGCGGTGCGCCTGCTCGCTGGCGGCGAGATGCTGAACCTCGCGGCCGCCACGGGCCACCAGATGCAGATCATGGATCTCGGCTTCGCGTTGCAGGCGCACGCGATGCGCGAGCTGGCGCTGAGACCGGAGCAGTTCGAGCCCGGCTACCAGCCCGTCCCGACCGAGATCGACCGCGCGGTGGCGACGGGCGCGCTCGCGACGCTGTCCTCGATCGAGCTCGACTGACTACTCGTCGGGCCGTTCGTCGTGCACGACCTCGAGGCGGTCGCGAGTCCGGTTCACTCCCTCCGGAGGCGGCCCTTGCTGGAGGCGCGCGTTCGCCAGGAGGCTCTCGACACTGTCCCAGAACACGATCACGACGCCGTGCTGACGGGTGTCGTCCGCGAGCGCCAACGCTCCTTTCCAGCCCGGCTGGTCACGCGAGCCGGGAATCGACTCGTCGACAGCCTCCCGCAGCGCCGCCTCGACCGCCTCGGGCGACTGCGACTGGTACGTCGTCATCAGCGCCCACTGGCTCTGGGCACGCTCGGGGATGGCGTCGTGGTCGATCACCTCGGCGAGGATAGTCAGTCGCCTAGGACGCTCGGCGGATTCTGCTCGTCGAGCCCGACGAGGTCGACGTCGAAGGTCGCCAGCGCCGGGCCGTTGTCGCAGACGTTGTCGCCGCCCTCCGTCAGCATCGTCAGCTGGTCGCGGGTGATCGGAGCGCCCGGAAGCTTCTCGAGCACGGCCGCACCTGCGCGGACGAGCCCGACGGGCATGTGGATCGTCCCGCGCCGCTTCCCGAGGATTCGCTTGACCCGCGCGTAGAACTCGTTCCAGGTCACCGCCTCGGGACCGCCGATCTCGAACGTGCCGCCGGACGCCCCCTGCGAATCGACCGCCTGGGCGAAGAACTCGGCGACGTCGCCGACCCAGATCGGCTGCAGGCGCGTCTCACCGTTGCCGACGAGGGGTGTGAGCGGGGAGAGCCGCACCTGGCGCACGAACATCGGCAGGACGCCGCCGTCGTCGCCGAACACGAAACCGGGGCGGAAGACGACGCCGTCGAGCCCGGACGCGGCGAGGGACTGCTCCATCTGCCACTTCGCCCGGAAGTACGGGACGAGGTCGCGGTTCTGCTCGTTCACGCCGAGGGCGCTCATGAGGACGAAGCGCGTGGCGCCGGCGCTCTTCGCCGCCTCGATCGCGTTCTCGGTGCCGCCGACCATCACGCGGTCGAAGTCCTCCGGCGAGCCCTTGATGATCGAGACGAGGTGAACGACCGCCTGGCAGCCCTGGGCGGCGGCGCGCAGAGCGGCTGGGTCGCCGGCGTCGCCGGTCTCGAGCTCGCAGCCCCACGAGGCGAGCTGCTTCGCGCGTCCGGGGTCGCGCACGAGCGCGCGCACGGCGTGGTCGCGACTGCGCAGGGCGTGGACGACCTTCGGCCCGATGAAGCCCGTCCCGCCGGTGACGAGGACTTTCACGCCTCGTCCTGGAAGTTCTTCCAGTACCGGCTCGGCGTCGGGCCGCGCTGGCCCTGGTACTTCGAGCCGAGCCCGTCGCTGCCGTACGGGTGCTCGGCCGCCTCGGTGAGCTGGACGAAGGAGAGCTGGCCGATCTTCATCCCGCGGTAGATCGTGATCGGCAGATTGGCCACGTTGGACAGCTCGAGCGTGACGTGGCCGTCCCAGCCCGGGTCGATGAAGCCGGCGGTGGAGTGGATCAGGAGCCCGAGGCGCCCGAGCGAGCTCTTGCCCTCGAGCCGGGCGACGAGGTCGTCCGGGAGCCGGACGCGCTCGAGCGTGGAGCCGAGCACGAACTCGCCGGGGTGCAGGATGAACGGCTCGTCGTCGACCTCGACCATCTCGGTCAAGTCCTCCTGCTCGGCTTTGACGTCGATGAACGGGTAGCGGGAGTTGCGGAAGACGCGGAAGTAGCGGTCGACGCGGACGTCGACGCTCGACGGCTGGAGGAGCGCCGGGTCGTAGGGATCGATCTCGATCCGCCCGGCCTCGAGCTGAGCGCGGATCGACTTGTCCGAAAGGACCACGCGGCGATTCTACGAGCCAGCCCGGTGACGACCGCAGCCATGTCCGAGCGGGGCGCGAGCGCAGCCCCTCTTCCCCACCCTGGGTGGGGAAGAGAACCACCCGCCACCCGCGACGAGCGTACCGCGGAAACTCGCACGAGACCGTCACGTAGGTGCGACGAGTGCGTGACATCTCGTCCGCACATGCTCGGAAGGAGAGCCTGAATATTCGCTATACGGCTATGCACGCAAGCCGGCGCTGCGCTAGGCTGCCACCATGGCGACGATGAGGACGATCGAGCTCAAGACGGCGATCCCGGGGCCTCGCTCCAGCGAGATCCTCGACCGCAAGCCGCACGTGGTTGCCGACCCGCTGTCGATCTACGCGCCGGTGGTCGTCGACCACGGCCGGGGCGCGACGGTGACCGACGTCGACGGCAACACGTTCATCGACTTCATGGGCGGCGTCGGCTGCCTCAACGTCGGTCACGCGCACCCGCGGGTCACGGCGGCCGTGCAGGAGCAGGCGGAGCGCTTCCTCCACACCGACTTCTCGATCCTGCCGTACGAGCTCTACGTCACGCTCTCCGAGCGGCTGCTCGCGCTCACACCGATCTCCGGCCCGACGAAGGCCGCGTTCTTCAACGCCGGCACCGAGGCCGTCGAGAACGCGATCAAGTTCGCGCGCTCGTACACGAAGCGCCCGGCCGTGATCGCGTACGAAGGCGGTTTCCACGGTCGCACGCTGCTCTCGCTCTCGCTGACGTCGAAGGTGCACCCGTACAAGGCCGGTCTCGGTCCGTTCGCGCCCGAGGTCTACCGCGTCCCGTTCCCGAACGACTTCCGGGGGCCTGACGCGCGCACCGCGCTCGACGCGCTCGAGCGGGCGTTCGAAACGCAGGTGCCGGCCGAGCAGGTGGCAGCGATCGTGATCGAGCCGGTTCAGGGCGAAGGCGGGTTCCTCGTCTGCCCACGCGACTACATGGCCGGCCTGCGCGAGCTGTGCGACCGGCACGGCATCGTCCTCGTCGCCGACGAGGTGCAGACCGGCGTGGCGCGCACCGGCCGCTTCTTCGCGATGGAGCACTACGGCGTCGAGGCCGACCTGATCACCGTCGCCAAGTCGATCGCCGCCGGAATGCCGCTCTCGGGCGTCCTCGGCCGCGCGGAGATCATGGACGCGCCGCCCGACTCGGCGATCGGCGGAACCTACATCGGCAACCCCGTGGCCCAGGCCGCGGCGATGGCGGTGCTCGACGTGGTCGAGGACGAAGGACTGTGCGACCGCGCCGCGTCGATCGGCGAGACCATTCGCAGCCGGATGACCGCGTGGGAGTCGCGGTACGAGGCGATCGGCGACGTCCGCGGCGTGGGCGCGATGCTCGCGATCGAGCTCGTCCACGACCGGCACACGAAGCAGCCTGCGCCTGATCTGGCGACGGCTGTCGTAGACGAAGCGGCCGCCCGCGGCCTGCTGCTGCTCAAGGCGGGCGTCTACTCCAACGTCATCCGGGTGCTGCTGCCGCTCGTGATCGCCGACGCAGAGCTCGACGAGGCGCTCGACGTCTGGGAGGAGTCGCTCGAGGCAGCGCTCGGTGACCAGGGCGGAAACGTGCACCTCGGCTCGGGGGAGCAGGACTAGAGGTCTTTCGCCGCGCGAGCGTTTACACTCGCGCCACGGTGCTGCGCAAGAACCGCAAGATCGACCTGATCCGGACGGTTCCGCTGTTCGCGGGCTGCTCGAAGAAGGAGCTGGAGCGGATCTCGATGATCGCGGACGAGATCGACTTCAAGTCCGGGAAGACGCTGATCAAGGAGGGCGCCCCCGGTCGTGAGTTCTTCGTCCTCGCCGACGGGACTGCAGAGATCAGCCGCAAGGGCAAGCGGATCGACACCGCTGGCCCAGGCGAGTTCTTCGGCGAGATGGCGCTGCTGACGGACCAGCCGCGGAACGCGACGGTGACGACGACGTCCGACGTCGACGCGCTCGTGATCACGGCGTCGAGCTTCCGCAGCCTGGTCGAGAGCAACCCGCTGATCGCGCTCAAGGTCATGCGCGCGGTCGCCGACCGCCTGCCGCCCTCCGAGATCTAGCCGCTAGTCAGAATTCGAGCCGGCCGCGGCGGTCGTGGCGCTCGATTGCGAGCCCGATCAGACGGTCGAGGAGCTCCGTGTATGGGATCCCGGAGGCCTCGAAGAGCTTCGCGTAGACGCTCGTGGCCGTGAACCCGGGGATCGTGTTCAGCTCGTTGATCAGCACGTCGCCGGTCGCGGTCACGAAGCAATCGACCCGCGCCATGCCCTCGCACTCCGCGGCGAGGAACGCCGCGACGGCGACGTCCTGGACCCGGCGGGACACGTCCTCCGGGATGCGAGGCGGGACGATCAGGTCCATGCCGCCGTCGTCGTACTTCGCCGACCAGTCGTACCAGTCGGCGTCCGTATGGCCGTGCGCGACGATCTCACCCGGGATCGACGCCTGCGGCGGCGGCATCCGGTTGCCGAGGACGCCCACCTCGACCTCGATGCCGTCCACGAACTCCTCGATCAGGATCTTCTCGTCGTGCCGGAAGGCGAGCTTCGCGGCCGGCTCGAGCCCCTCGGCGCTTCGCGCCTTGCTGATCCCGACCGACGAGCCGAGGCGCGCCGGCTTGACGAAAACCGGATAGTCGTACGGGTGCTCCAGCGGCTCGCCGGCGTGGATCGTGACGCTGCGCGTGACCGGGACGCCGGCACCGCGCATCATCACCTTGAAGCGGTCCTTGTCCATGGCGAGCGCCGAGCTCAGCACCCCTGCTCCGACGTACGGAACCCCCGCGAGCTCGAGGAGGCCCTGCACCGTCCCGTCCTCTCCGAACGGCCCGTGCAGGAGCGGCAGCACGACGTCCACCTCGTCGAGCGTGGTCATGATCCCGTCCGACGAGGCCCTAACCGGCAGCGTCTCGCCGGCCGACGGCTGCGCCGCCCGGGGCAGTGAGCGCGTCCCCGACTCGAGCGCCCAGGTGCCGTCCCGGGCGATCTCGACCGTGACCACGTCGTACCTTGCGGGGTCGAGTGCGTCCTTCACGGAGCGGGCGGAGGCAAGCGCAATCTCGTGCTCGCTCGAGCGACCGCCCGTGACGACGGCGATCTTCAGGCGCCGCGGCGTCACGGCGCCGGAGTGGCGCCCGTCGGGCCGGTCGCCCCACTCGCGCCCGTCGCACCGGTCGGTCCCGCGGGCACGTAGTGGCCGATCGTGATCGTTACCGGCGACGCAAGCGGGGCCTGTGTCTTCTGCTCCGGACTCTGGCTGAGCACGATGCCGTCCTGGGCCTGGTCGTTCGTGGTCTGCTGCTGGACGACCGGCTTGAAGCCGGCGGCGCGGATCTCCTGCTCTGCGAGCGGCGCAGCGAAGCCGAGGACGTCCGGTACGAACGCCGTCTGCGGGCCCTTGGAGGTGAGCAGCGTCACCTGCGAGCCCCGCTGCACCGAGCTCCCGGGCTTCGGGTTCGTGTCGACGACGGATCCCTTCGGCTTCGTCGAGTCGGTCGGCTGGGTCGACACGTTGAACCCGAGCTGCTGCAGCTCCGCCGTCGCGTCCGCTTGCGACTTGCCGATCAGGTCGGAGGGCACGATCACCGGCGGCAGACCCTGCGAGACGTTGATCCGCACCGAGGTCCCCTTCACGACCATCGTCCCCGGTGCAGGTGCCTGGCCGGTGATCGTCCCCGGCGTCTGGCTGGAGGTGACGTTGAACGCCTTGTACTCGAGCCCCGCCACGGTCAGGGCGTGCACCGCGTCGGCGAGCGTGTCCTTCCGTACGTCAGGCACCTCGACCTTCGGCTTTCCGGTCGAGACGGTGAGCACGACCTCGTCGCCCTTCTTGATCTGGTCGCCCCCGGAAGGGTTCTGCGAGATGACCTGCTTGACCGCCACGGTCTCGCTCGGCCGGCGCACCACCGTCGGTTGGAGGCCTGCGTCTCGGATCTTCTGGACGGCGAGGCTCTCCTCGATCCCCTGGACGAACGGCACCTGGACGGTCGCGTGCGCGGAGAGCCGCGTGTCGACCTCCTTGTAGACGAAGTACCCGGCGATACCTGCCAGGCCGAGCAGGAGCGCGGCGAGGAGCCAGGGCCAGATCGCGCGCCGCGGCGGCGGACCTTCGTAGTCGTGGTAGCGGGAGCGGCCGTACGCGGGCGGCACCCGCGCTCCGGCTGCGGCGGCCCCTCGCGATGCGGACGGCACGACCTGCGTCGCGGCCTCGAACGCGGCCCCGGACAGCACCATCGTCGCCGCCTCCTCGGTCTCGTGCGCGACCGGCAGGCCCTGCTTCACCCGCTCGAGGTCGGCGTTCATCTCGCGCGCGGTGTGGTACCGGTCGGCCGGATCCTTGGCCAGCGCGCGCAGGACGACCAGATCGAGCTCGTGCGGCACCTCGTGCATCTCGGGCGGCCGCTGCGTCGAAGGCGGCTCCGGCGTGGCGTTCAGGTGCTTCATCGCGATCTCGAGCGCGGTGTCGCCCGTGAACGGGACGGTGCCGGTCAGCATCTCGTAGAGCACGACTCCGACCGAGTAGAGGTCGGACGACGGATCGACGGGCTTGCCCTGCGCCTGCTCCGGTGAGAGGTACTGCGCCGTGCCGATGATCGACCCCGCCTCCGTCATCTGGCTCGCCCCTGACCGCGCGATGCCGAAGTCCGTCACCTTCAGCCGCCCGTCGGGCGCGACGACGACGTTGTGCGGCTTGATGTCCCGGTGGACGATGCCGTTCCGGTGCGCGAACTCGAGTGCGGCGAGGATCTGCTGGGTGAAGTCGATCGCGACGCGGATCGGCGTCGGGCCGCGACCGACGAGGAGCTCCTTGAGAGTCTTGCCCTCGAGGTACTCCATGGCGATGTAGTAGGTGCCCTCGGTCTCGCCACGGTCGTAGATCGACACGACGTTCGGGTGGGAGAGGCCGGCGGCGCTCTCCGCCTCGCGCCGGAAGCGCTCGACGAACTGCTCGTCCTGCGCGTGCCGCTCGTCGAGGAGCTTCAGCGCGACACGTCGGCCGAGCTCCTGGTCCTCGGCCAGGTACACGGTCGCCATTCCGCCGGTGCCGAGCTTGCGGATGATGCGGTAGCGACCGTCGAGAAGGGTGTCGATCAGGGTGTCGGACGTGGCCAAGGGGACGTTCCTAAGGTTAGGGAGTCTTCTGGCTGAGGAGGGATTCCATGATCGTCTTGGCGATCGGGGCCGCGACCTCGCCGCCCGTCTTCTGATGCTGGTTCTCGAGCATGACGGCGATCGCGTAGCGCGGATGGTCGGCGGGAGCGAACTCGACGAACCAGGCCGTGTTGATGCCGTTCCGGCCGGTCTCGGCCGTGCCCGTCTTCCCGGCGACGAGGACACCGGGGATCTGGGCCGTCGTACCGGTGCCGGCGCTGACGACCGACTGCATCATGGTGTTCAGCTCGCCGGCGGTCTGCGGCGAGATCGCCCGGTCGCGGACGCGCGGCTTCGTCGTCTGGAGCACACCGCCGCCGGGCTGGAGAATCCTGTCGACGAGATAGGGCTGCATGACGATGCCGCCGTTGCCGATCGCGGCAGCGACCATCGCCATCTGCAGCGGCGTCACCTGCATCCGCTCCTGGCCGAAGCCGAGCCGGCCGGGGTCGACCTGGTAGTCGTGCTGGGGGTAGAAGAGGCGGCAGGGGCCCTTGTGGCTGCAGTCGTAGAGCCCGCTCGTCGATTGCTCGTCCGGGGGCGTCTCGAGGCCGAGAGAGGAGTAGAAACCGAACTTCTTCGCCTGCTCGAGAATCTTCAGCGCGCCGAGCTGCTTCCCGATGTTGCAGTACACCGAGTTGATCGAGTGCTGGAGGCCCTCGGCCAGCGTGACGTTCCCGAACCGCTCTGGCCCACCCGACTCGAGCCCGAAGTTGAAGACCTGCTTCCCGAACTCGACGCAGTAGCCCGGATCGAAGAACGGCGAGTCGGGCGTGAACTTCCCCGATTCGAGCGCCGCCGCCGCCGTGACGATCTTGAACGTCGAGCCCGGCTGGTAGAGCCCGGCGCTGGCGCGGTTCAGGAGCGGGGCCGGCGCCGAGAAGCAGGGCGCCTTGGTGTTCGCGATCTTGGCGAAATGGTTCTCGACGAGGTTCGGGTTGTACGTCGGCTGGGTCGCCATCACGAGCACCTTGCCCGTCTTGATGTCGAGGGCCACGGCCGCGCCGCACGAGCCCGACTGCGCCAGCGCGCGCTGGGCCACGAACTGCTGCGCAGGCTTCAGGGTCAGCACGAGCGTGTTCCCCTTCACCGTCTTCCCCTCGAGCGAGTCGAGCGTCTTGTGCAGGATCGTGTCGAGGCTCGAGTTCGACCCGGTCAGGTAGTCGTTGTACGACTGCTCGAGCCCCGAGCGGGAGCGGCCCTGCGTCGAGTAGCCGACGATGTCGGCGGCGAGCGGGCCCGTCGGGTAGTGACGCAGGTAGAAGGTGTTGCCCTTGGTCTTGACGGCCCGGTTCACGGCCAGCTTCGTGCCGTCGGAGGCGACGATCTCGCCGCGGTCGATCTTGAACTGCGCAACCCGCTGAAGGGCGTTGTCCTGCCGCGCGGCCAGGCTGTCCTGGGCCCAGGTCTGCCAGTACGTCGTGCCGATGATCAGCGAGGCGAGGAGCACCATCCCGACCACGGCGACCGAGCGGATCCGGTCGTTCACCCGGTCCTCGCCTGGGCGCGGTTGGACACGAGCAGGAGGCCCGCGAGCATGACGAAGTTCGCGACGATGCTCGACCCGCCGTAGCTGACGAACGGCAGCGTGATCCCGGTCAGCGGGATGATCCGGAGGACGCCGCCGACGATGATGAACGTCTGCAGGACGAAGCCGAAGGTGAGACCGACGGCGAGCAGCTTCGAGAAGCCGTCGTCCGCGGTCATGCCGATCCGGAACCCGCGTAGCGCGAAGACCATATAGACGAGCAGGAACGCGCAGATCCCGATCAGCCCCAGCTCCTGGGCCAGCGCCGTGAAGATCATGTCCGTCTTCAGGTCGGGGATCAGGATCGTGCCCGACGTGTCGGTGAACGTGCCCTTGCCGAACCCGGCGCCGCCGAAGCCGCCGCCGGCGATCGAGTAGAGCCCCTGGGCCGTCTGGTAGCCGATCGTGTGCACGTGCGCCCACGGGTCGAGCCACGCGTCGACGCGCTCGTGCACGCGCGCGGGGCCCCACTTGTAGACCGTGGTCGCGCCGGCGACGAAAAGGCCGAGCCCGGCGGCCACGAAGAGGAGGCGGCCGGTGGCCACGTAGATCATGGCTAGGAAGATCCCGAAGTACAGGAGTGCGCTGCCGAGGTCGCTCGTCTCGAGCAGGACGAGCATGCAGGCGCCCCAGAGCAGGAGCAGCGGGCCGAGATCCTTCAGGCGGCCCTGCGCCAGCACCTCGCGCTTCTCACGCAGGTAGCCGGCGAGGAAGACGATCAGCAGGATCTTGGCGAACTCTCCCGGCTGGATTTGCAGGCCGCCGACGTGGATCCACAGGCGCGCGCCGTTGACGCGCTGGCCGATCTTGGGGAGAGCCGGGAGTACGAGCAGGAACAGCGCGCCCAGCCCGCAGACGTACTTGTAGCTCTCGAGTCTCCGGTAGTCGCGCCGGAAGAGGATCATCGTCGCCGCGAAGGCGATCAGGCCGATCACGATCCACGTCGACTGGTGCAGCGCGTCCTGCGGGTTGAGCCGGTAGATCTCGGTGACGCCGATGGCGGAGAGCAGCCCGGCGAGCGGCAGGATGTACGGATCCGCCTGCGGAACCGTGAAGCGCGTCACGACGTGCGCGATCAGGTAGAGGCAGAGGAAGAAGATGCCGTACGTGAGGGACTTGCTCGAGACGACGTCCTGGCGCGCGATGTAGACGCTGGCGAAGCCGAAGCCGGTCATCAGCGCGACGACCACCAGGCTCGCCAGCTCACGATTCCGATAGCTCACTGTGACCCCCCCGCCACGTAGCGGCCGTAGCGCCTGATCAGCTGCTCGGCGTCGTTGCGGTTGCGCAGCGAGTGGTCGAACAGCTTCTTGCGCTGGGCCGGTGAGAGCTCGGCGGCGAGCAGGCGGCTCGTGTAGACCTCGCGGTAGAGGTGGATGCCGAACGGCAGGTTCCACGGCACGCCCTGGTAGACCGCGACGTAGCCGTTCGAGTCCGCCCCGACGAAGTTCGCCCGCGACGCGCCGTACACGGCGGCGCCCGCGAGCAGGGCGAGCAGGATCACCACGAGCACGAGGCCGAGCCGCCACGAGAAGCGGCGCCTCTTCTTCGACGTCGCGGCCGCCGCGGTCACCGCGGCCGGTCGGACCGCCGGCACGGGCTCGAGGCCGCTGAGCGTGTCCTCGTCGGCGGGCCGGTCGCCGGCCGCCGGGCTGACGACGGTGCCGGGGATCTCGATCGTGTCGTCGAGCGTGGCGACCGTGAACAGGACGACCGTGATGTTGTCCTCGCCGCCGCTCTCGTTCGCCTCCGCCACCAGCGCACGCCCCAGCTCGTCGACGTCGCTGCGGTGCTCCTCGATCAGCTCGAGGATGCGCGCGTCGTCGACCATCGAGGTGAGGCCGTCCGAGCAGAGCATGAACAGGTCGCCGGGCTTCGTCTCGATCGAGAACGCATCGACGTCGACCTCCGGGTCGGTGCCGAGCACGCGCGTGATCACCGAGCGGTGCGGGTGAGCGTCGGCCTCCTCGGGCGACAGACGGCCGGAGCGGATCAGCTCGCCGACGAGGGAGTGGTCCTCGGTCAGCTGCGCGAGCTTGTGGTCGCGGACGAGGTAGGCGCGCGAGTCCCCGACGTGGCCGATGTGGGCGGTCTCGCCGTCGACGAGCGCGACGGTCATCGTCGTCCCCATGCCGGAGGTCGACTCGTCGGCGCGCTGGCGCTCGTAGACGCTGCGGTTCGCGTCCTGGATCAGCTGGATGACACGCTCGTCGTCGATCGGGCCGTCGTGCGACGCGCTTCGGAGCGACGTGGCGGCGAGGTGCGAGGCGACCTCGCCGGCCTGCGCTCCGCCCATGCCGTCGGCAATCGCGAACAGCGGCGGCTCGCAGACGAAGTCGTCCTCGTTCCTGCGCCGGCGCCGGCCGGTGTCCGTGACGGCTGTCGCGCGGGCCAGCGTCACCGTTCGTACCTGAGGTCGGTCTCGCCGATCCGGACCACGTCGCCCGGAGACAGCTTGCGGGCCGCGGTCAGGCGGGCGCCGTTGACGAACGTGCCGTTCGTGGAGCCGATGTCCTCGATCCAGACGCCGTCGCGTCGAGGGTCGAATCGGGCGTGTCGGCCGGACGAGAACTCGTCGCGCATCAGCGGCACGTCGTTCTCCGCGTCGCGGCCGACGGTCAGCGCCGACGAGTCGATCGGGTGCTCCTCGCCGGCGCGGAGGGCCGGGCTCGCGACCACGACGAGCTTGCCCACGGGCCGCGCGGTCCCGCGCCGTTTCTGCTTCTTCTGCTCCTGGACGCGCTGCGGCGCGAGGATCATGCTCTCCTGAGGCGGCGCGCTGCGCAGGTCGCGGCTGGCCGTCCTGACCACGCGCCAGATGAACAGGTAGAGCAGGACCAGGAAGCCGATCTTCAGAAGGAGGAGAACCTCCGAGACGGCGACCGAGCCGAGCGTCATGGAAGTCCGTGCTCGAAGACGATCTCGGTGGACCCGATCGTGATCCGGTCGCCGTCCTCGAGCTTCGCCTGGCGCAGCCTGCGGCCGTTCACTTCCATCCCGTTGGTCGAGCCGAGGTCGACGATCCAGAAGGCGGCGTCCTCCTGCCGGACCTCGGCGTGCCTGCGCGAGATGTTCGGGTCGTTGAGCTGCACGTCGCAGTCCTGGGAGCGCCCGAGGACGGTCACGCGCTTGTCGATCGGGTGCCGCTCGCCGTCGATCGACAGTGCCGCGACATCCTTCACGAGCGGGTCGTCAGGAGCGGCGGCGCCTGCCGCGGCGGCGCCCTCGACGTTCGGGCGGTAGATCATCGTCGCGCTCGGAGCCTTCGCCGCAGGCGTGTCGGCGGGCCGGCGGCCTCGTTGCACCATGCGGGTCGCGATTCCGAAGACGCCGAGACCGAGGTCGGAGTCGGTCGTCAGCAGCACCGTCGGCGGCGAGAGCATGGCGTACCCCTCGCGCCGCGCGTGCTCGGCCAGGTAGTCCTGGAGCTCGAGCTTGAGCGAGTCCTCGTACGGCTGGAACTGGGTGCGGTCGTGGTCGGAGAGGAAGATCGTGTACTCGTTCGGGACGTAGACGCGCGACACGGAGACGGTGCGGTGGTCGTCCATCTCCTTGACGAGCTTTCGTGCCAGTTCGACGGGCTGGACGTTCGTCCTGAAGGCGCGGCCGAACACACCCTCGACGAGTGCCTCGATCTTCTGCTCGATCCCGCGGAGAACGCTCAATGGTGCCGTCTTTGGGGCTCTTCGAGTCTAGCGGCGGCCCGCGGCGGCCCGTGCCTCTTGCGGCGCCGGGACGGACGCCGTCGTCTCCTCGACCGGCTTCGGAGGCCGCGTTCGGCGGGGGCGCCGCGCGTACGGCTCGAGGCCGGCGGCGAGGCCGGTCGCGGCCAGGGCGGCGAGGACGGGCACGTCCGGCGCGTGCGGGGGCGCGGCGAGGGTCAGGCCGCAGGCGACGGCGGCGAACCCGGTGGCCGCGAGCGGGCCGCGTTGCCGGACGAGCGGCAGAGCCGCGGCGGCGAGCGCGAGCGCTCCGGCGGTCGTGAGCAGCTCCGGATGACGGACGAGCTGCTCGCCGACGGCGCGGCCGGCGACGAGCGGGCTTCTCGCATCGGCGACGCGGAGCTCGGACAGTCGCGCGGCTCCGGCTGCCGCTGCGCCGGCGAGCGCGGCGAGAGCGACGCACAGCGCCCGGCGGGCCGGCCAGCGGATCGCGAGCGCGAGGACGGGGATCAGTCCGATCGCCCCGATGGCGCCGAGACCGGCCCCGAGAACGGCCAGCAACCCGGCGCGAGGCGTGCGCCAGAGCGCCAGGAAGGCCGCGGCGGCGACGATCGCGTACGCGAGGGCGAGCCCCTCGGCGTAGTTCCCGAGCGGCAGGATCGGCACGGCGAGGCAGAACGCGAGACCGGCCGGCTCGGACACCGCTGTGAGCACCGCCGCCACGGCCGCCAGGCCGAGCCACCAGCCCGACGGGAAGAACGGCATCCTCGACGCAGCGAGTCCGGCGAAGGCCCCGGCGGCAACGGCGCCGGCGACCCGCTGGAGCGGCTCGTGGAGCTCTCGAGCCTTCGCCTGCGGGTGAGGCAGGCGCGGGGCGACGGCCAGGCGCACCTTGCCGGCCCGGCGGCGGGCGGGCCGCTCCAGTGAGACGGCCGCCTGTCGGAGCGCACCGCAGAGCGAGGCGGCGGTCGGCCTCCGGCCGGGTGCGACGGACAGCGCGCGGTCGACGCACGCGACGATCGGCCGCGGGAGGTCGGGCCGCTGCTCGCGGAGCGACGGCGCCCCTTTCGAGATCGCCTTGGCCGTGTCCATCAGCGTGCCGCCCCAGAACGGATGGAAGCCCGCGAGCGCCTCCCAGAGGAAGACGCCGAGCGACCAGACGTCCGCGGCCGGCCCGGCGGCTTCGCCGCGAAGGCGCTCCGGCGAGATGTACGCGAGCGTTCCGGGGATGTCCCCGTGGGCGGTCAGGCTCTCCTCCTCGTGCATCAGCGCGAGTCCGAAGTCGAACAGCTTCACGGACGTGCCGCGGCCGTCCTCGAGCAGGATGTTCGCCGGCTTCACGTCGCGGTGCACGATCCCGTGCGCGTGGGCATGAGCGAGGCCCTCGAGCACCTGGGCGGCCGCCTCGAGTGCGGCGGCGTCCGGGAGCTCGCCCGTGCGCATGGCCTCACGGAGCGTCCGGCCCGCGACGTACTCGTAGACGATGTAGACGTGCTGCGCGTCGCGCGCTAGCGCGTGTGCGCGCAGGCAGCGCGGGTGCCGGAGCCGGGCCGCGGCGGCAGCCTCCCGCTCTGCGCGCGAGCCGGCCGTCCCCTCGCGCGCGACGATCTTGAGCGCGACCTCGCGGTCGGTCTCGACCTCTCGGGCCAGCCAGACGGAACCCGAGCCGCCGGTGCCGAGCGGACGCACCGGCAGGTAACGGTTCAGGACCAGGCTGCCAGGAGCTCCCACGGCGGCAGGTCGAGACATCCATCGACCTTCTTGGCGCCGACAGGAGAAAGTCCTCCGCACGGCGAACAACTGCGCCTGTCCTGAAAACCGGTTAACTAGAGTGACCCCCGGGTCTCGCCGGGCCGTGGCCACATGAGCGAGCACGACTCAGATATCGAGTTCGACTTCTTCGACGAGCCGGAGGCGGGCGAAAGCCAACCGCCGCCCGGTCGCCAGCGCTCCCAGCGACCGCCGGGACCGCCGCCGCCCGAGCGTCCGCAGCACCGCGGCATCCCGCCCGCGGCGCGGCTCGCCGGCCTGATCGCGTTCGGGATCCTGATCATCGTCCTGCTCGTCCTCTGGGTGCAGAGCTGCTCGGGGACGAGCAAGAAGTCGTCGTACTCGAACTACCTCGACAAGGTGCAGGTGCTCGCACACGACTCGAACCAGATCGGCAACTCGCTCGACCAGGCGATCGCCACGCCCGGCATTACGTCCACCCAGCTCGCCTCCAAGATGGACACGCTCGCCGCGCGCCAGCAGAGCGACGTCGACGAGGCGGACAAGCTGAACGAGCCGCGCGAGCTCCAGCCGGAGCACCGCAGCCTGGTCGAGGCGCTCGAGTTCCGCGTCGTCGGCATGAAGGGGCTCTCGAAGGCGCTCAAGGCGGGGGCCGGCTCGACGAAGACGGAGGAGGCCGCTGCGGCGCTCGCGCTGCAGGGCGAGCGGCTGGTGGCGTCCGACGTGATCTGGGAGGACGAGTTCCGCACGCCGACGATCGACTCGATGAAGGAGCAGGGGATCACGGGTCTGGTCGCACCGGTGTCGCACTTCGCCGAGGACGGCATCGACAGCCAGGCGTTCTGGAACCCGGTCGTCACGCGCCTGAACGGCGCCAGCACGTCGGGCGGCTCGACCGGTCAGCTCGTCGGCACGGAGCTGGTCGGCGTCACCGTGCTGCCGAAGGGCACGCAGCTCAGCCCGCCGCCGCAGCTGAACACGATCACCGAAAGCACGAAGCTCGGCTTCGTCGTCTCCGTGAAGAACTCCGGCGACGTCCAGGTGGCGAGCGTGCCGGTGACGATCACGCTCAAGCAGTCGCCGCACCCGATCACCTCCACGAAGAAGATCGCCCTGCTCAACCCAGGCCAGTCGACGACGGTGACGTTCAGCAACCTGCCGCAGCCCGTGTTCGTCGTCAAGACGACCCTCGAGGTGGACGTCAAGGCAGTGCCAGGCGAGACGAACACGGGCAACAACTCCGCGCAGTACCAGGTCATCTTCTCGTACGGTTAGAGGCGTGAGCCTCTCGAGCTCCACCGCGGGCTGGATCGCGATCGGCGCAGCCGTCGCGGCGATCGTCCTCGCCGTCCTCGTCCTGCTCGTCTGGCTGGACCTGCGCCGTTCCCGGGAGCGGCGCGACACCGTCCTCGGTCAGAGCGGGAGCAGCGGCGGACGCGACCTCGTCGACTTCGCCATCACGCTGCAAGGCCGTGTCGACGACCTCCACCGTGCGGTCGACGAGATCGCGGCCGCGGTCGCCCGCGTCGACCGGCGTATGGACGCCACGCTCGCGCGAACCGCGATCGTCCGTTACGACGCCTACGAGCAGGCCGGCGGCCGCCAGTCGGCCTCGGTCGCGCTCCTCGACGCGAACCGGACGGGAATCGTCCTGAGCGCGATCCAGGGACGCGACTACGCCCGGGTGTACGTGAAGGAGCTGGATCAGGGAAAGGCGTCGGTCGCTCTCTCGCCGGAGGAGCAGCAGGCGGTCGAACGAGCCATGGCCAGGTAGTCGGGCCGAGACGGCTTCCCACGACACGGCCTTCGGGTAATTTTCGGCGCGGGGTGCAGCAGGTTCTCGTCCTGAACGCGAGCTTCGAGCCGCTCAACGTCTGTTCGGTGCGGCGCGCCCACGTGCTTGTCTTCAAGGGGAAGGCCGAGGTCGTCGAGGGTCTCGAGAAGCCGCTTCGGTCGGCGACGGCGAGCTTCGTCTGGCCGTCCGTGATCCGGCTGGGAACGTACGTGCGGGTCCCGCGCGCGGCTCAGCGGAAGATCTCGCGCCGCGCGCTCTTCGCCCGCGACTCGTGGACGTGTGTCTACTGCGGCGCCACGGACGTCCGCCTGACGCTCGACCACGTCGTGCCGCGAAGCCGCGGTGGCGAGTCGGTGTGGGAGAACGTCGTCACCTCGTGCGCTCCGTGCAATCTCCGCAAGGGCAACCGGCTTCTGGACGAGCTCTCGATGGCGCTGCGGCGGCAGCCGCGGCCGCCCGCACCGGCGCTCTTCATCCGGCTCGCCGCGCCGACGGTTCCGAGCCGCTGGCGCGCCTATCTCGAGCCGTACGGCGCCGCGGCCTAGCGCCGTCGTGCCGCGTCGAACGATGCTGTAACGCAGCGGTGACGCACCGCGCGGGCGGCGGCGTAGAGAGGGGCACACCACCAGGAGGTCTCGATGAAGCTCCTTCGCCTCGCCCTGCTCTGTGCCGCCGTCGCCGCGACCGTCGCCTTCGTCGGCGTCGGGTGGCCCACCGGTGCGCGGAGTGCCGATCCAGGCTCGGCCAGGTCGATCACCGTCTCCGGCACCGGCACGGTCTCCGCCACTCCGACGCAGGCCGGCTTCGACTTCGGCGTCTCGACCCGGGCCAAGACGGCTCAGCAGGCCCTGGCCGACGACTCGGCGCAGATGCGCAAGTTGATCGCGGCGCTCGAAGCCGCTGGCATCGGCGCATCCTCGCTGCAGACGAGCTCGGTGTCGCTCGAGCCGGTGACCTCCGGCGACGACTCCACCATCGTCGGCTACAGCGCCTCGAACACCGTGTCCGCGACCGTCTCCGACCTGTCGAAGGCCGGCGCCGTCGTGGACGCCGCGGTCGCCGCGGGCGCGAATCAGGTGGACGGCCCGAACCTCACGATCGCCGACCAGAGAGCGCAGTACGACCAGGCGCTGAAGGAAGCAGTGGCGGACGCGCGGACCAAGGCGCAGGTGCTCGCCTCCGCAAGCGGCTTGCAGGTCGGTGCCGTCGCGTCGGTCGAGGAGAACGCGGGCAGCGCACCCGTGCCGCTCGGTCTGCCGGCGGACGCTCCGACGTCCACGCCGATCCAGGCCGGGACGCAGCAGGTCACTGCGAGCGTGACGGTGGTCTTCGACGCGAGCTGAGTGTTGGAGGGCCTGGCTACGAGCCGTCGAGCGCGGAGCGGAGGGACGCGACGTAGTCGCGCAGCGCGTCCGGCCCCTGCTCCGCGACCTCGACCGCGCGCGAGCCGACCACGACGCCGTCGACGAGCGCCGCGGTCTCGCGGGCGTGTTCGGGCGTCGAGATGCCGAAGCCGGCGTAGAGCGGGACGCCGGTGACGCGGCGGACACGCTCGACAAGCCCGGGAAGCTGGTGGGAAAGCCCGCTGCGCGCACCCGTCGTGCCGGTGACGGTGACGAGGTAGAGCCAGCCGTCGGTCTGCTCGGCGGCGAGGCGAAGGCGCTCGTCGGTCGAGGTCGGCGCGACGAGCTGGACTCGGCGGAGGCCGGGACGCTCGTCGGCCGGGAGGTCGGCCACGATCAGGCCGGTCGCGCCCGCGCTGCGGGCATCCGCGTCGAACCGCTCCCATCCGTACGCCTCGAGGATCGACGCATACGTCATCGGGACGAGCGGCACGTCGACGAGCGTCCGGGTTTCCCGGATCACGTCGAGGCAGGGCGCCGTGCGCATGCCCTGCGCGAGCGCGCGCTCGCCGGCGAGGCGGATCACGGGCCCGTCCGCGAGCGGGTCGGAGAACGGGATGCCGATCTCGACGATGTCGGCGCCGCCGTCGACGGCCGCTCGCGCGAGCGCGGGCGTGTCTCTCCCGGCCATCAGGTAGACGACGAGCGCCTTTCCGGTCACGGCTGCCTCGGAATCGGCACCGAATTGGCACAGACGCCTGCGGACTTCGGCGCTATCGTCGACACCGAGGGTGGAGGGTTGTACCCCACCCTCCGATTGGGTGGGGGAGGCATGGACGCGGCCGGCCGGCGCGTGACGGCTCGAGACTCGGCGGGAGGTCACAGGTGCTCGAGCGCCTGGTCGAGGTCCTTGTCGCCGCGGCCGGACAGGCACACCAGCACGAGCTCTGCGTCGATGTCGGCCGCTCGGGCCAGGGCGTGCGCCGGCTCGAGCGCCGGGATGATCCCCTCGGTCTCGGCGAGCCTCCGGAACGCCGCCAGTGCCTCGTCGTCGCTCGCGCTCAGGTACTCGACCCGCCCCGAATCCCGCAGCGCGGCGTGCTCCGGACCGACGCCCGGGTAGTCGAGCCCGGCGGAGATCGAGTGCGCGTCGAGGATCTGGCCGTCCTCGTCGGCCAGCACGGCCGAACGCGCTCCGTGCAGCACCCCCGACGTCCCCGAGCCGAGACTGGCGGCGCCGCGTGCCTCGACCCCGACGATGCGCACGTCCGCGTCGTCGAGGAAGCCGGCGAACATCCCGATCGCGTTCGAGCCTCCGCCCACACACGCGATCACGAGCTCCGGGAGGCAGCCTGCCGCGTCGAGCATCTGCGCGCGCGCCTCGTGGCCGATCACCGACTGCAGCTCCCGGACGATGGCGGGATACGGATGCGGTCCGACGCACGAGCCGATCAGATAGTGCGTCGTCTCGACGTTCGTGATCCAGTCGCGGATCGCTTCGCTCGTCGCCTCCTTGAGCGTCTTCGTGCCGAACTCGACGGGCCGCACTTCCGCACCAAGCAGACCCATCCGCTCGACGTTCGGCCTCTGCCTGCGCATGTCCTCGGCGCCCATGTACACGACGCACTTGAGCCCGAACCGCGCGCAGACGGTCGCGGTGGCGACGCCGTGCTGGCCCGCGCCCGTCTCGGCGACGATCCTGTGCTTGCCGAGCCGGCGCGCCAGCACGGCCTGGCCGAGCGCGTTGTTGAGCTTGTGGGCGCCGGTGTGAAGCAGGTCCTCGCGTTTCAGGTAGAGGCGCTTTCCGGGCGCGAACCGCTCCGCGAGAGTCAGGGGCGTCGGTCGGCCCGCGTAGTCGCGGCCGAGCCGGTCGAGCTCGTCGCGGAACGTCGGATCGGCCTGGGCGCTCTCCCAGCCCGCTTCGAGCTCGTCGAGTGCGGGAATCAGCGTCTCCGGGACGTAGCGGCCGCCGTACGCCCCGTACGTTCCGGCCGTCATCGGGCCGCCTCCACGAAGGCGCGAACGCGATCGTGGTCCTTGACGCCCGGCGCCGTCTCCAGGCTGGAGCTGGCATCGACCGCCCACGGCCGGACCGCTTCGATCGCGCGGGCGACGTTGTCGGGGTCGAGCCCGCCGGCGAGGACGACGCGTCCCTCGGCCGCGCGGGCGCGATCGAAGTGTGTGTCGTCGCCCGCCTGCCACGGCAGGTCGATCACGGTCGCGACCCGCTCGCCGCGTCGCAACAAGACGGCGTCCCGGCCTCTGACGCTTCCCTCCTGCTCGCGGTAGAGCTGGACGAGGTCGGTGCCGGCGTCGTCCGACTTGCCGACGAACACGGCGACAGGGAGCACGCTTTCCGGAACCGGCAGCACGCGCTCGGTGCGTCGTGGGCTGGCGTCGACGAGGATGAAGCCACAGAGATCGGCACCGGCCTCGGCCGCTGCGGCCACGTCCTCCTCGCGGGTCAGGCCGCACACCTTGACGAGTGGCCGCGAGATCAGCTCCCGGAGGCGCGTCGCCGGGTCGGCGGCCTTCATCAGCGCGGTGCCGACCAGGACTGCGTCGGCTCCGGCGAGTTCGGCCTCCGCGCCGGCGGCACGCGAGTGAATCCCGCTCTCGGCGATCACGACCCGGTCGCGGGGTGCCCGGGCGACCAGTTCGAGCTGTGCCGTCCTGTCGATCGCAAAGGTCGAGAGGTCGCGGGCGTTGATGCCGATCGGATCGGCGCCGAGCGCCTCGGCCCGGGCGAGCTCACCGGCGTCGTGCGCCTCGACGAGCGTGTCGAGTCCGATCGCCACGGCGTGTGCCATGAGTGCGCGCGCCTGCCGATCGTCGAGGTCGCGCAGGATCAGGAGGGCTGCATCCGCGCCAGCCGCCCGCACGCGGTCCAGCTCGGGCTCCTGCGTGAAGAACCCTTTGGCGAGAAGCGGCAGGCGCGCGGCGGCGCGCGCGGCGCGCAGGTCGTCGATCGTGCCGGCGAACCGCTCGTCGACGAGGATCGAGACCGCCGCGGCCCCGGCCCCCTCGAACGCCGCGGCGAGCGCCGCAGGGTCGGCGTCCGGCCGAAGGTCACCGGCCGACGGCGATCGCCGCTTGACCTCGGCGATCGCGGTCAGTCCGGGAGCCGCGAGCGCATCGCGGAACCGCCCCATCACCGCCCGTCCTTTCCGGCCACGTCCGGCCCTCCCCCACCCAAATCGAGGGTGGGGAACCACCCTCCACCCTCGGTGTCGACGCTAACGAGAAAGTCCGCACCGGGGTGTGCCAATTCAGTGCAAATTCGGCTCACGCGGGCACCTCCTCGGCGCGGGAGAACGCCACGAGCCGGTCGAGCCGCTCGGCGGCGGCCCCCGAGTCGACGGCGGCGCGGGCGAGGTCGAGACCGTCGCGGAGCCCCTCGGCGTGACCTCCGGCGGCGATCGCTCCTGCGGCGTTGAGCAGAACCGCCTCGCGGGCGGCGCCTCTCGAACCGGCGAACACGTCTCGAATCGACTGTGCATTCTCGGCCGGCGATCCGCCGCGCAGCTCGTCCGGCGAGCACGCGGCGACGCCGAGCTCGGCCGGGTCGACCGTCCGTTCGCGCACCTCCCCGCCGGCGACTTCGCAGACGAGGTTTGGCCCGCACGGCGACAGCTCGTCGATGCCGCCCGCGCCGTGTACTACGAACGCGCGCTCCGCCCCTAGCTGGACAAGCACCTCGGCGATCGTGCGTACGAGCCCTGGCGCGTACACGCCGACGATCTGCGCTCGCGCTCCGGCCGGGTTCGTGAGCGGGCCGAGCACGTTGAACACCGTCCGCGTCGCCAGCTCGCGCCGCACCGGTGCGGCGTGCTTCATCGCGGGATGATGCGCCGGCGCGAACAGGAAGCCGAAGCCGAGCTCGTCGATCGACCGAGCGATCCGCTCTGCCGGCAGCTCGAGCTCGAAGCCGAGCGCCTCGAGCACGTCCGCCGAGCCCGACGCAGAGGAGACCGCCCGGTTGCCGTGCTTCGCGACACCGGCGCCTGCCGCCGCCGCGACCAAGGCCGCCGCGGTCGAGATGTTCAGGGTCTGCGCGCCGTCGCCGCCGGTTCCGGCCGTGTCCACGAGGTCGTGACGCTGCGGCCGCACCGGCAGGACATGGGCTCGCATCGCGTCGGCGCAGCCCGTGATCTCGTCCGTGGTCTCGCCCTTGGCCCGCAGTGCGACCAGGAAGCCGGCGATCTGCGCCTGCGTCGTCTCGCCGCGCATGATCTCGCCCATCGCCTCGCACGCCTCCTCGCGGCTGAGGTCGTGCCCGTCGAGCACGCGGCTGAGCGCCGTCTGGATCATCGCTCGAGGAAATTTCGCAGCAGGTCGCGGCCGACGGGAAGGGTGAGCACCGACTCGGGATGGAACTGGACGCCGTCGACCGGCAGCTCGCGATGCCTCACGCCCATCACCTCGCCGTCGTCGCTCGTCGCCGACACGACGAGGCAGTCGGGCACGCTCGTCGCGGCGAGCGAGTGGTAGCGCCCGGCCGGAAAGTCCTGCGGCAGGTCGGCGAACACGCCCTGGCCGTCGTGGTGGACGAGGCTCGTCTTGCCGTGCAGGAGCCGCGCGGCCGGCCCGATCTCGCCGCCGAAGGCCTCGACGACCGCCTGATGGCCGAGGCAGACGCCGAGCGTCGGCGTCGTCGGCCCGAGGCGCCGCACGACGTCGAGCGTGGCGCCCGACTGCCGTGGGCGGCCCGGCCCCGGCGAGATGACGAGGTGCGACGGGGCCAGCTCCTCCGCTTCGTCCGCGTCGACCGCGTCGTTGCGACGCACCTCCACCTCCGCGCCGAGCTCTTGCAGCAGGTGCACGAGGTTGTAGGTGAACGAGTCGTAGTTGTCGACGAGCAGCACGGTCATCCGCCCGCCTCCGCCAGGTCGACGGCAGCCTCGATCGCGGCCAGCTTGTCAAGGCACTCCTGGTGCTCTGCGGCCGGGTCGGAATCCGCCACCACTCCGCCGCCCGCCTGCAGGTAGGCGACGCCGTCGCGCAGGACGAGCGTGCGGATCGCGATGCACGTGTCCAGGTCGCCGCCGGGGAGCGCGTAGCCCACCACGCCGGCGTACGTGCCGCGTCCGTATCCCTCCAGCTCCGAGATGATCTGCATCGCCCGCACCTTAGGCGCGCCGGACACGGTGCCGGCAGGAAAGGTCGCTCTGAGCAGGTCGAACGCGGTTCGGCCGGGCTCGATCTCGCCGCCGACCTCAGAGACGAGGTGGACGACGTGCGAGTAGTGCTCAGGCTCGAGGAACCGTTCGACCTGCACGGTTCCGGGCCGGCAGACGCGAGAGAGGTCGTTGCGGCCGAGGTCGACGAGCATGACGTGCTCGGCCCGGTCTTTCTCGGACGCGAGCAGACTCTCCTCGGCCCCTTCGCCGGCGGCGATCGTCCCCGCGATCGGGTTCAGGCTCGCGCGGGTGCCTTCCAGCTTCACGTGCGTCTCCGGCGAGGAACCCACGAGGCTGACGTCGCCCAGCTCGAGCAGGAACAGGTACGGCGACGGGTTGATCCGGCGCAGCGCGCGGTAGAGCGCGACGGCCGACGCGTCGGTGCGGCGGACCGCCCGCTGCGACAGGACGATCTGGAAGGCGTTACCCGCAGCGATGTGCTCCTTGGCGCGGACCACGCGGCGCTCGTGCTCGTTGCGACTCGGCGCGCGCTCGGTGGGATGGGTCGCGAGCGGTCCGGTCGCCGGGTCGTCCACGTGTCCGGCGAGCGCCGTGGCGATCTCGGCGGGGTCGCCGGCGAGCACTTCGGCAACGCTTGTCACGTGGTCGATCCGCGCGAGGACGTCCGCGACGACGAACCGGCTCTCCGGGAGATCGGGCCGCTCGTCCGGAAGCGGTACCGTCGGCTCCAGCTTCGCGACGTGGTCGTAGCCGAGATAGCCGACGACCGGCGCCGACGCCTGCTCGGCCTCCTCGAAGGTGACGAGCCGCGAGCCGCAGCCGACGAAGGAGTACCGGCCGAGCCGTCCCTGCTCGACCGACTCGAGCAGGAAGCTCGCGGCTCCGAGCCTGCGCAGGCGCAGGTAGGCACCGAGCGGAGTGACGAGGTCGGTCGGGATGCGGACGGTTGCGTTCATTGCGTTCGAGCGGAAATGAAAAGACCTTCCGGCTGGAAGGTCTGGGCGAGCGGGACGGGATGAGGTCGGTGTCAGGCGACGCTCCCGCCACGCTCGCGGCGCCACCAGGCCCAGAACGCGGTCGGGAAGGTCATCTCACGGAGAGTAGCGCGTCCGCGAGGGTCACGCGACCGCTCCAGAGCGCGCTGCCGAGGATCGCCCCCTCGCAGCCGAGTGCAGACAGGTCTTCGAGGTCACTCAGCGACGCGATGCCTCCGGCGGCGAGCACCGGCAGCCCGCTCGCTTCGATCACCGCGGCCAGGAGCTCGAGATCGGGCCCGGCCAGGGAGCCGTCGCGGCTCGTGCTCGTCACGAGGAGTCGCGCCACGCCGGCCTGCCCGCACGCCTCCGCGAGTTCGACCGCCGACAGCGACGAGGCGCTCGTCCAGCCGTCGGCGACGACGGCCCCGTCGCGGGCGTCGATCGCGACGACGAGCCGCTCGCCGAAACGAGGCGCGGCTGCCGCCAGAAACGTGGGCGAGAGCGCGGCCGTCCCGACCATCACCCGGGCCGCTCCGGCGGCGAGCGCCGCGTCGATCGCGTCGAGCGTGCGATAGCCGCCGCCGGCCTGTACGGGCACGTCTCCGGCCGCGGCGACGATCCTTTCGACGAGGCCCGCGGTCGGCGAGCCGGAGAACGCGCCGTCGAGATCCACGAGGTGGAGGAACTCCGCGCCTTCGTCGGCGAAACGCCGCGCGGCCTCCACCGGGTCACCGCCTTCGATCGTGACGCGACCGGGATCGCCGCCGGCCAGCCTGACGCACCGCCCGTCGAGCACGTCGATCGCCGGCAGCACCGCGAGCGGCGCGCGGCCAGAGGCTCGAGGTCCTGTCTCCTCACCCACCGTGTTAGCATGCTAACATGGCGACGATGGCGAGCGAGACACAGAGCGACCCCGCGCATGTGGTCGAAGACGTCACCGGCCTCGACGAGCTGGCCGACGCGCTGCTCGTCCTGCGCACGCGCGACGAGGCCCGCCGTTTTCTCCGAGACCTGTGCACGCTCGGAGAGCTCGAGGCGCTTGCTCACCGCTGGCAGATCGCACGCCTGGTCGACTCCGGCCGGCCCTATCTGGACGTGGCCGAGACGGTCCACACCAGCACGGCGACGGTCACGAGGGTCGCTCACTGGCTCCGTCACGGAGCGGGCGGCTACACGCTCGCGCTCGACCGCACGGCGAGAAGCCGGGAGAGCTAGATGACCCCGACGCGGTTCGAGCGAGCCGGCGAGAACGGGCGGCTGACGGTCGCCGTCCCCTCGAAGGGGCGGATGCTGCAGCCGACGCTCGACCTCTGCGCAGCCGCAGGTCTCTCGTTCGAGACCACGGACCGGGCCCTCCTCGTCCCGTGCGCGAACGCACCGGTCGACCTGCTGCTCGTCCGGCCGCACGACATCCCCGAGTACGTGCAGGACGGGGTCGTCGACGCCGGGATCACCGGTGCCAATCTCGTCGTCGAGAGCGAGGCGAAGGTCGAGACGCTGGCGGAGCTCGGGTTCGCGCGCTGCACGCTGGAGGCCGCGGTCCCGGTGGACGCCGCGCCGGAAGCGCTGGCCGACCTGGACGGGCTCAGGGTTGCGACGGCCTATCCGGTCTCGACGCGCTCGTATCTCGCCGAACACGGCGTGACAGCCGAGCTGGTGACGATCTCGGGCTCGGTCGAGGCGGCGCCGCGGCTCGGCCTCGCGGATGCGATCGTCGACCTCGTCTCGACCGGCTCGACGACGAGCGCGAACGGGCTGCGGCGGATCGGCCGGCTGCTCGAGTCGCAGGCCGTGCTGCTGGCGGGCCGCGATCCCGGCGAGAAGTCCGAGCACGTGGAACGGCTGCGGCTGATGCTGGAGGCGGTCGTCGCGGCGCGACAGCGGCGCTACGTGATGATGAACGCCCCCGCCGAGGCGCTCGACGAGATCCGCGCGGTGCTGCCGAGCATGGGCGCGCCGTCGGTGCTGGAGCTCGCCGAGCCGGGCCAGATCGCGGTGCACGCGGCGATCGACGCCGACCGCGTGTGGGATCTGCTCGCGCCGCTCAAGGCGGCCGGGGCGACCTCGATCCTCGTCATGCCGGTCGAGAGAGTCGTGCCGTGAGCCGCGTGGACATCGCCGACGCACTGCCGCGCGCGGCCGAGATCGTCGCCGACGTGCGCGACCGCGGCGACGAGGCGGTACTTGACTGGACGGAACGGCTGGACGGCGAACGGCCGGCGGCGCTGCGCGTGCCGGTCGAGACGATCGCCGCGGCGGAGGCGCCGTCAGGGTTTCTCGACGCCGTGCGCAGGCTCGCCGAGGCCGTGCGAGCGTTCCACGAGCCGCAGCGCCCTGCCGACACGACCGTCGCGACGTGGCCCGGCGTGCAGAGCTCGCGGCGCTTTCTCCCGGTCGCCTCGGTGGGCGTCTACGCGCCCGGCGGCCGAGCTGCGTACCCGTCGTCGCTCGTCATGGCGGTTGTGCCGGCACAGATCGCGGGCGTCGAGCGGATCGCCGTCGTCTCTCCGCGGCCGCCGGAGGTGCTCCTTGCCGCGGCGCGGGAGCTCGGAATCGACGAGCTCTACGCGGTGGGTGGAGCCCAGGCAATCGGCGCGCTCGCGTACGGGACCGAGTCGATCCCAGCCGTGGACAAGATCGTCGGCCCCGGCAACCGGTGGGTGACGGCGGCCAAGCTCGTCGTCTCCGGACGTGTCGGCATCGACCTGCCCGCCGGGCCGAGCGAGGTCATGGTGGTCGCCGACGAGACGGCGGACGCGGAGCTTTGTGCCGCCGACCTGCTGGCGCAGGCCGAGCATGGACCGGATTCGGAGTGCGTGCTCGTGACGACGATTCCGGCGCTGGCCGACGAGGTCGCGTCGCGCACCGCCGGGTGGGAGCAGGTGCGAATCGAGGTCGTCGGCTCGCTCGACGAGGCGCTGGCGCTGGTGGACGAGTACGCGCCGGAGCACCTCGAGCTGCACGTTCGCGAGCCGGCCGTCCTTGCAGAGCGCGTGCGGAACGCGGGCTCGATCTTCCTCGGCTCGTCCGCGCCCGCCGTCGTCGGCGACTACGCGTGCGGCACGAACCACGTGCTCCCGACGGGTGGCCTTGCGCGAGCGGCCGGCGGCCTCGGGCTCGACTCGTTCCTCAAGTCCGTCCAGGTCGTGTCGGCGACGCCGGAAGGGCTGGACGCGATGCGCGAGACGATCGGCGCGCTCGCGGCCGCGGAAGGATTGCCGCTGCACGCGGCGGCGGTGGAGGCGCGGTTCGCCCAGGTGGCTCGGTGACGCTTTCGCGACCTCTGGCGGAGGACTTCGCGCCGTACGTGTGGGCGAGAACGGCGTCGGAGGTCGCGCAGGCGCACGGGCTGCCGCTCGCGCAGGTGCTGCGTTTCGATGCCAACGTGCCGCCGCTGCCCGGCGTCCCGCGGGTGCCTCTCGGCGAGAGCTTCGCGGTGCTGAACGAGTATCCCGAGGGGACGTATCGCGATCTGCGGGAGGCGGCGGCCGGCTACGCGGGCGTGCGGCCGGACGAGATCGTGATCGGCGCCGGCGCCGACGATCTGATCGGCCTCGTCGCGAAGACGTTCCTCGGGCCGGGTCGCGTGGCGGCGGTGCAGCTTCCGACCTATCCGCTGTACGCGATCGCGAGCGGGATCGAGGGCGCGGAGGTCGTCGACGCGCCGCTCGACCCCGACGCGCTGTCCGGCGTCGATCTCGTCTGGGTCTGCAATCCGGCCAACCCGACGGGTGCGCTCGTCGAGCCGGATGAGATCGTGGCGGTCGCTCGCTCGCTCCCGGACACGGTGGTCGCCGTCGACGAGGCCTACTTCGAGTACGCCGGCCGGACAGTCGTGCCGTTCGTGCGGGAGCAGCCGAATTTGCTCGCGATCCGCAGCCTGTCGAAGGCGTTCGGCTTCGCCGCGCTCCGGGTCGGCTACGCGGTGGCGTCCGTCGAGACGGCGGCCGAGCTCGACCGCAGGCGCGCGCCCGCCCCGGTCGCGACGCCGGCCGCGCGGATCGCCGCAGCGGCATTTCGCGACCCCGTGCTGGACGTCGAGTCGGAGATCGCGGAGCGCGAGCGCGTGCGGGACGCGCTGCTCGCGGCCGGATATGCCTGCCCGCCCTCGTCGGCGAATTTCGTCTACGTGCCGATCGACGACGCGGCGGCGGTGGCCGATCGGCTCGAGGAGCAGGGGCTCGTCGTGCGACGGTCTCCCGAGGCGATCCGGCTCACGCCGCGCACGCCCGCCGAGAACGATCGCCTGCTGGCCGCTCTCGGTGCGGGCGCACAGCCTTCGTCGGTGCGGTCCGCGCTGGTCGTCCGGACGACGGCGGAGACGTCGCTGCGGCTCGTGCTCGGGGTGGACGGTCGGCGTCGGACGCGCGTCCGGACGGGAGTCGGCTTCCTCGACCACCTGCTTGCGCTGCTCGCGTTCCACGCGGGATTCGACCTCGAGGTGGTCGCGGGCGGTGACCTCGAGGTGGACGAGCACCACACGGTCGAGGATGTGCTGGCGGCGCTGGGGACAGCGGTGTCGGACGCCCTCGGCTCGCGCGAGGGTGTCGTGCGCTACGGCTCGGCGACGGTGCCGATGGACGAGGCTCGCGCGACCGCGGCCGTCGACCTCGTCCGCCGCCCCCACGCGGAGATCGCGCTCGCGTTCGGCGGCGATCGCGTCGGCGGGCTTGCGCTGACGCTGCTTCCGCACGCGTTGGAGCGGTTCGTCATGGAGGCGGGGTGCACGGTGCACGTCGACGCGGCCGGGACCGACGACCACCATGTCGCCGAGGCGGCATTCAAGGCTCTCGGCCGGGCGCTCGCGGAGGCGTGCGCCCGGCCGTCCACGGCCTCTCCCGCGGGCTCGACCAAGGGAACGCTGTGAGCTTTTCGGCCACGACGCGGCGGGCGGAGCCCGCGCCGCTCCCCACCCTGGGTGGGGAAGAAGGACCACCCGCCACCCGCGTTGAGCGTAGCGCGGAAAGGCGCGCGAGACTGGCGCGCACGTGTGACAAGTGTGTGACTTCTCGTCCACAGCGGAGCGTTGGGGCATGAGGGTTGCGGTCGCCGACTACGGGGCCGGCAACCTGCGCAGCCTTTGCTCCGCGTTCGTGCGGATCGGGACGGAGCCGGTCGTCACGACCGACCCGGCGGTCGTGTGCGAGGCGCCGCTTGCGGTCGTCGCCGGCGTGGGTCACGTCGCCAGCGCGGCCGACGGCCTCAGGCGCACCGGCATGGACGACGCTCTCCGGGACCGGGCGGCAACCGGCAAGCCGGTGCTCGGTATCTGCGTCGGCATGCAGCTCCTGTTCGAGGAGAGCGACGAAGGCGGCTCCGGGCTCGGACTCCTCCGCGGCCCGGTGCGCCGGCTCGCGGCTCGCCGGGTGCCGCACATGGGCTGGAACACGTTGGTCGCCCGCGGCAACAGCGAGCTGCTCGAAAGCCTCGACGGCGCCGACGTCTACTTCGCCCACTCCTACGCCGCACAGCCGGCCGACGACGCCGTCGCCGCCGCCCAGGTCGACCACGAGGGGCCGCTCGCCGCCGCCGTCCACCAGGGAGCCGTCGCCGGATTCCAGTTCCACCCGGAACGCAGCGGCCCGGCCGGCGCCCGCGCGCTCGCGAACGTGCTGCGATGGTCAAGAAGCGCGTGATCCCCTGCCTCGACGTCGCCGGCGGACGCGTGGTCAAGGGCGTTCGCTTCGAGAACCTGCGCGACATCGGCGACCCCGTCGAGCTCGCGACGCGGTACTCCGAGCTCGGCGCGGACGAGCTCGTCTTCCTCGACATCACGGCCACCCTCGAGAGCCGCAGCCCGCTGCTCGACCTCGTCGACCGGGCCGCCGCCGAACTGACGATCCCGTTCACCGTCGGCGGCGGCGTGCGCTCGGTCGACGACGGCCTCTCGCTCCTGCGCGCCGGAGCGGACAAGGTCGCGGTCAACCGCGCAGCACTCGACGAGCCGGGGCTGCTCGAACGGCTGGCCGACGCGTTCGGCTCTCAGGCTGTCGTCTGCGCGATCGATGCACGCGGCGGCGAGGTCGTTACCCACGCCGGTCGCAATCCACGCGGCATCGCCGCGGTCGAGTGGGCGTGCAAGGCGACGGAGCGCGGTGCCGGTGAGCTGCTCGTCACCTCGATAGACGCCGACGGGACGCGCGACGGGTACGACCTCGAGCTGACGGGCGCGATCGCCGACGCGGTCGGTGTGCCTGTGATCGCCTCGGGCGGCGCCGGCTGCGCCCGGCACCTGGCCGAGGCGTTCGAGGCCGGAGCAGAGGCGGCGCTCATCGCGTCGATCCTCCACGAGGACCCCGAGCGGTTGACGGTGCTGAAGCGGGAGCTGGCGGAGGACGGATGGCCGATCCGCAACTGACGCCCGCGATCGTCCAGGACGCGGGCGACGGCCGCGTGCTGATGCTGGCCTGGATGGACGACGAGGCACTCCGCCGCACGCGCGAGAGCGGCGAGGCGTGGTTCTGGAGCCGGAGCCGAAACGAGTACTGGCACAAGGGCGCGACGTCCGGCAACACGCTCGCCGTCGAGGAGATCCGCGACGACTGCGACGGCGACGCGATCCTGCTCCGTGTTCGGCCGGCCGGGCCTGCGTGCCACACGGGCTCGCGCTCGTGCTTCGCGCCGTGGCTCTGGCGGCGGGTCTCGGAACGGGCGAACGAGCGGCCGGAGGGCTCGTACGTCGCGAAGCTGCTCGACGAAGGCCCCGCGGCGGCGGCGCGTAAGGTCGGCGAAGAGGGCGTCGAGGCCGCGCTCGCCGGGGTGTCCGAGAGCGACGAGCGGCTCGTCGAGGAGCTCGCCGACCTCTGGTTCCACTCCTACGTGCTGCTCGCCGCGCGCGGACTCGACCCGGACGACGTCGAGGCCGAGCTCCGCCGCCGCATGCGCTGAGTGACGCGTCGGCCGCCGGCGGCGTACTCTGGACGTGGTGAGACGTCTCGCGGCTTCGGTCGCGTTCGGGTTCATGCTGGCAACAGCAGCCTTCGCCGGCGCTTCCTCCGGGCATACGAGGGTGCCGCAGGTCACGTACTTCAACTTCGTCGCGGCCTTCAACCGGCTCACGGACGCGGGCTTCGCCGTCTCGGTCCCGTACTTTCCGCCGTTCTCGCCCCAGGAGCCAGCTGAGCAAGGCCGCGGCCGTCTGTCCAATTACGTCGTGGTGGGCCAGCGGGGCGCCGGCGACACGGTGTCGCTGACGCTCACGCTCCCCCACCGGTTCGGGCCGCTCGGGTCGCTGTTCGGCGCTGATCCGGGCCGGCCCGCGACGCGGCCGGCGCCGAACCTGGTCGGGCTTCGATATGAAACCGCCCAGGCCCGCGCCGACGACCGCGAGAACGGCTTCTGGGTCCGCGCCGGCTCGATCGCGCCGCTCGACCACGGGATGACGCTCGAAGAATTCCGTGTCGCGTCTCAGACGCCTCGAGCCGGCACGAGGATCCTCTTCGGTGGCGTGCTGCTGAACCACCACGGCGTCCGGCCGGCGTCGAGCACGATCACCGTCGACCTGACGACCGGCGGGAGGACGACCGCAGCGGATGCCGGCAGGCGGGCGAACACCGCACTCGCGGTTGCCGCGACCATCGGGCGCAAGCTCGGCCCGTTCGCGCGCACCGCGACAGGCGACTACTGCCGGATTCCCGAGGGCGGCTCCCGGCGGCGGCTCGTCTTCGGCATGTGCTTCACCGGCGTCGACCTCTCCGGTTCGAACCCCGTAGTCGTCTACCGCCAGCTCTGGGACGGACGCGACTTCCGCGCTGATGGCGCGCCTGCACGGCCGGATCTCGAGCACGTCTGGGAGGTGACGGTCGCGCCTTCGGGCTACGTCCTCTCAGTCCGCAGCTTCGGGGCGTTCCCGCCCCAGCTCGCTCGCTGACTCGCGCTTCGCGAGCGCGAGGATCTCGCGGAAGAGATGCTCCACGCCCTCGGCCGAGAGCGGCCCGCCGTTCACCTCCCGAAGGCGAGCGAGCAGCCTCTCTTCCTGGCCCGGATCGAGGAACGGCAAACCGTTCGCCTCCTTGTGCGCTCTGATCTCGCGGACGAGCTCCAACCGGCGGTTGACGAGCTCGAGGATCTCGATGTCGCCGCCGGCAATCTGGGCCCGGAGACGCTCCAGCTCGTTCGTCAATCGTCCTCCACGTCTCGCCGGGCCGGATACGACCCGAACACCTGCAGGCGGCGCGTCCGCTCGGAAAGCTCTCGGAGGGCTTCGCTCACGATCGGGTCGAGCGGATGCCCTGCGAGCACCGCGTCGAAGCGGTACCGCCACGGCGTCCTCGGGATCGGCCGGGAAACGAGCTGGTGCAGGTCGATCCGCAGGCGCCCGAACGGCTCGATCGCCCGGTAGAGCGCGCCCGGAGAGTGGTCGGTGACGAACGTGAACGCGGTCCGCCAGTCCTCCGCCTCCCGGTCGATGCGCGTGTACCGCGAGACGGAGACGAAGCGCGTGTACGCCTCCGGATGGTCGCCGACGTCGCCCGCGATCACCGTCAGCCCGTGGAGCTGTGCGGCCCGCTCGCTGGCGATTGCCGCCTGCGTCCGGTCGCCGCTATCGGCCACCTGCCGCGCAGCGTCCGCTGTCGTCGCAGCCGCGATCGCCGTCGCCCACGGCATCCCGGCGACGAGCGCGCGGCACTGGTCGAGCGCGACCGGGTGCGAGCGGATCACGCGGATCTCGTCCAGCGGGACGTCGCCGACGGCGACGAGACAGTGCCGGATGCGCAGTGCCGTCTCGGCCACGATCGAGAGCGGATAGTCGTGGAGCAGGTCGTGCGTCTCGGCGACCGAGCCGGCGAGCGAGCTCTCGATCGGCAGGACGCCGAAGTCGACCTCACCGCCCGCCGTCGCCTCGACGACCGCGAGAAAGCTCGGAAGCGGCCGCAGGTCGGCGCCGTCCGGGAACAGTCGCTCGCACGCGGCGGCGCTGTGAGCGCCGTCACGTCCGGGGTAGGCGACTGCGATGGATGTGTCGGTGACGGTCATCGGACTCCGTGGGTCGAAGGGCTCCGCGGGGATTCGCTAGCCGGCGTCTGCGGAAAGGACGGCGCGCCGGCTAGCGCGTAAACGCGCACGCGACGAAAAAGCGAAAGCAGTCGCGGCGGAGCGCCATGGCTAGAGGGTACGCACGGCGGTCAGGCCCGTCAACGCGGACACGACGGCCTCCGTGAACTCGCCGGTCGTCGCGGTGCCGCCCAGATCCGGCGTCGGCGCGTGCTCGATGGCGTGGTCGACGGCCGACTCGACGGCCGCCGCGACGTCGGCTCGTCCAGCCGCGTGCTCGAGCAGCAGTGCGGTCGAGCGCAGCATCGCCGCCGGGTTCGCGATTCCGCGCCCGGCGATGTCCGGCGCCGAGCCGTGCACCGGCTCGAAGAGGCCGGGGCCCGTGTCGCCGAGGCTCGCCGAAGGCGCGAGCCCGAGCCCGCCGGTCACCGCGGCAGCGAGGTCGGAGAGGATGTCGCCGAACATGTTGTCGGTGACGATCACGTCGAACTGTCCGGGCGACGACGCGAGCTGCATCGCGGCGTTGTCGACGAGCATGTCCTCGACGGCCACGTCCGGATAGCCGGCCGCCAGCTCCCGCACGACGCGCCGCCACATGCGCGACGTCTCGAGCACGTTCGCCTTGTCGACCGAGGTGAGCTTGCAGCGCCGCGAGCGCGCGAGCTCGAACCCGCGGCGGGCGAGGCGCTCGACCTGCGACGGGTGGTACTCGCAGGTGTCGAAGACGGTGCCGTCCTCGCGGACCCCGCGTGCGCCGTAGTAGAGGCCGCCGACGAGCTCCCGGACGATCACGAGGTCGACATCCTCGGCGCGCGCCGGACGGAGGTTCGCGTAGACGCCGAGCTCAGCGCGGAGTCGCAGCAGCCCCTGCTCGGGCCGGACGTCGGCTGCGTCGAACTCGGGATCGCCGATCGGGCCCTTGAGCACGGCGTCTGCCGCGAGACAGGCGGCGAGCGTCTCGCCCGGCAACGGCGTGCCGGTGGCGCGGATCGCCGCCGCGCCGAACAGCTGCTCGTCGACCTCGAGGTCGGGAGCGACGGCGCCCAGCACGTGGCGGGCGGAGGCCGCGAGCTCCGGCCCGATTCCGTCCCCGGGCAGGAGCACGACTCTCATCTGCCGAGACTAACGAGGAACGACGCGGACGAGGTGCTGCGCGGTGCCCTCGACCGTCTCCGAGACGCAGCCGTGCGGCACGGCTCGCCTGTTCGTCAGGCGACATTGACGCGCAGTGCCAGAAGTCATAACGTTGTCTTGTCGGCGGGTGAGGAGGGATTGAGTGTCTCGACGGTGGCGTGCAGGTACATCTGGCGTTGTGGTTCTCGGTATGACGACATTGTCAGCCCTGCTCGCTCCGGCTCTTTCTGCACGAGCTAATGCGGCGCAGCCAACGCCAGCCGCCTTCTCAGGTTACGGCTCGAAGGTTCTCTCGATTCGCATCCCGCGTAGCTCGCCGCTCGTCGTGACAGGTCGCTACACGGGGCAAGACAACTTCATCATCGACCTTGTCGGCCAAGGCGACGACCAGAATCTCTTCAACGTCATCGGCCCGTACTCGGGTCAGAGTGCGGTTGAGGAACTCCACGCCGGAAAGTACCGTGTCTCGGTTCGTGCGGACGCCGGTAGCTGGTCGCTCAAGTTCAGCCAGCCAACCGCATGCACGTGCGCCATTCGGATTCCCGCCACGATCCACGGCTACGGATCCAGAGTCGTGCAAATCCGCACGACGCGCGCAATGCAGCCTGTTTTCACAGCGTCATACAAGGGGCACGACAATTTCATCGTCGACGTAGTCGGTGTCGGTGACACGTCCGGCTCGATGAACGTCTACAACGAGATTGGCCCGTACCACGGACAGGCGCTAGCGGACGAGCAACTTCCAAAAGGGCATTATCTGCTCTCCGTCCAAGCTGACGGCGGGAGTTGGTCGATCGCGATTACGCCGTAAAGTCCGCGTGGCGTCACGCGCGAAGCGCGGCCCGGATCCCTCGCACCGCCTGCTGGATCCGCTGCTCGTTCTCGACGAGCGCGAAGCGGACATGCCCTTCGCCGGCCGGCCCGAAGCCGGCGCCGGGGCTGACGGCGACCTTCGCCTCGCGCAGCAGTCGCAGCGCGAACGCGTACGAGCCCTCGTCCCGGAACTGCTCGGGCACCTCGGCCCAGACGAACATCGTCCCCTTCGGCGGCTCGACCGGCCAGCCGGCCTGCGCGAGTCCGCGACACAGCGCATCGCGGCGCGCCCGGTACAGCTCGCAGACCTCGAGCGGGTACCCGGACGCCTCGTTCATCGCCACGATCGCGGCGATCTGGATCGGCTGGAAGGTGCCGTAGTCGAGATACGACTTCAGACGGGCAAGGCCGGCGAGGATCTCCGCGTTTCCGGCGGCGAAGCCGACGCGCCAGCCGGCCATGGAGAAGCCCTTCGTCAGCGAGTACAGCTCGACCGCCACCTCGCGGGCGCCGTCGGCCTGGAGGATCGACGGGGGCTCGTGGCCGTCGTAGGCGAGGTCGGCGTAGGCGAAGTCGTGGACGACGACGAGCCCTCGCCCGCGCGCGAAGTCGACCACCTGCTGCATCAGCTCGGGCGTCGCCACGGCGCCGGTCGGGTTGTGCGGGAAGGAGACGACGAGCGCGCGGGGGCGACTGCCGGCGCGGCGATGCGCGGCCTCCAGATCGGCCACGAGATCCCCGTCAAGCCGGAAGCTCTCGACGGAGCCGCCGGCGAGGAGCGGCGCGAAGCGGTGGATCGGGTAGCTCGGGTCGGGCACGAGCGCGACGTCGCCGGGCTCGACGAGGAGCCACATCAGGTGCGTCAGCCCTTCCTTGGCGCCGATCGTCGCGATCGCCTCCCGCTCGGGATCGAGCTCGACGCCGAACCGGCGCGCGTAGAGGTCGCAGATCGCTCGGCGCAGGTTGGGAATGCCGCGGCTGGCCGAGTAGCGGTGGTTGCGCGGGTCGTGCGCCGCCTGGGCGAGCTTCTCGACGGCCACCTCCGGAGACGGCACGTCCGGATTGCCGAACCCGAGGTCGATCACGTCCTCGCCCGCGCGCCGCAGTTCGAGCTTGACCCGCTCGACCTCCGCGAACGCGTACGGCGGCAGCGCACCGACCCGGCGAAGCCGGATCTCGGACGGCCGCTCTAGCGGGGCGCCGGGCGCACGACAGGCAGGCTAGAGAGGACGCGTGCGGGCGTCAAGACGTGACGCGCACGGTCCAGGTGACGACCGGCGAGGACGGCACCGTCATCGACGCGCAGCCGCGCGGCTGGCTCGACGGCTTCGGGCAGGCCAGGACGAGCGGTCCGGACGCCGCCGCGAGAAACCGCGTCGTCCTCGTGATCGCCAGCTTCACCGAGAATCGTCCGGTCTTGTCCGTCCGGGCCTCCGCGATGTCGGCGGCCGGGTCGTTCTGGTTCAGGTTCCCGACGTCGACCGCGACCTTGACGAGCGGCTTTCCGCCTACCGTGAGCCGGCCGCGGAGCGTCACCTCGTAGGTCTTCGCCGTCTTCGGCCCGGTTAGCGTCAGGTGCGCCGGGAGTGCCGATCGCAACTCGAACGCGTCCGTCGGGTCGGGGGTACGGAGATCGGCTGCGAGCGGGACGACCTCGGCGGACAGCGTGTACGCCTTGGACCCGGGCTGGCCGAGGAGGGACGAGAACTGGAGCAGGCCCATCGCGAGCGGCGCGCCGCCCGTGGGGGTGCCGTCGCTCGTTCGCGGCACGGGCGCGCAGAAGACCACCTGTGCCTCCTCGGCGGGGCTCGCGCCCGCATCGACGAAGAGGGGAATGTCGAGGTCGAGCCCGAGCGTAGAGAGCTGCGCCGACCAGACCGCGCTGTGCGGGCGCGGATCGCAGGCGCTTGCCGTCGAGTCGGGCGGATAGCGCGAAGGGTCGTCGGCATTGACCGCGCCGAACAGCTCCAGCTCGGTCGCCGTGTTCAGCGTCTTGTTCTCGTCGAACGCGATCGCCTCGACTTCGCCCAGCGTCGTGCCGGGCGTGCCCGTTGCCATCGGGAAGCCGGCCGGCACGTGGATCGTCACCTTCGACGGCGGCAGAAACGTGTTCGGGTCGCCGGCGAGCGCGGCGCCGGGGCCGTCGTCGGGGCCGCCGGTCGGGTCGACGAGCATCGTGGGCGTGCCGACGAAGGAGAACGCCAGCAGCGTCGGCGGCGCTGCCTGGATGGCACCGTGCGCCGGGATGGTGGACGCGGCCACGGCCGGAATTGCGACCGCGGTCGCGAGGAGTGCCTGGAGCGGTCGCCTCACGTTGAGCCCATCGTCGTTTTCGCCGGGTCGAGCGACCCTCCTTCAGGGGAGCGCGCCCCGCGGTATCTGTAAACAGCAGAGGTTGTAAGATGCAGGTATGTCTGATGCCGAGCTGGGCCGGCTCGCCGACGAGCTCTCGCGCTGCTGGCGCGAGCTCGGGAGGACGCTGACGAGTCGCCGCCTCGTCGCCTCCCTGCAACCGTCGCAGGCGCGCCTCACGCCGACGAAGCTGCACGCGCTCGACGTCGTCGCCGAGCAGGGCGGCTGCCGGATCGGTGACCTCGCGCGTCGGCTCGGCCTCGACGACACGACCGCGACGCGGCTCGTCGATCGGCTCGAGTCGGCCGACCTGGCGGCCCGCAAGGCCGAGGAGGGAGACCGGCGGGCCACCGTCGTCGTCCTGACCGCGGCCGGCGAGAAGCTCGTCCGGCAGACGCAGGAACGGCGGCGCACGTTCTTCCGCGACGTGCTGGGCGCCCTCGAGCCCGACGAGCAGGACGAGCTCGTCCGGCTGACGGCCAAGGCCGCCGAGGCGCTGCAGACGCGCACCGAGGAGCTGGCGCGCCGATGAGCGATCCGGCCGCCGCCGTCCTCGTCGACGACCTCGTCGTGCGCTTCGGCGCAGTCGAGGCGGTCGCCGGCATCTCGTTCGCCGTCGCCCAGGGCGAAGTCTTCGGCCTGCTGGGGCCGAACGGCGCCGGCAAGACGACGACGATCCGCGTGTTGACGACGCTGCTACGGGCGACCGAGGGCCGCGCGCAGGTGGCCGGTCTCGACGTCGCCCGGCAAGGCCTGGCCGTGCGCGAGCTGATCGGCTACGTGCCGCAGGCGATCTCCATCGACGGCGCGCTCACGGCCCGCGAGAACCTCGAGTTCTACGCGCGCGTGACCGGCGTGCCGCGGCGGGAGCGGCGAGAGCGCATCGACGACGCGGTCGAGGCGATGAGCCTTTCCTCGTTCCTCGACCGGCTCGGGCGGACGCTGTCAGGCGGCATGCTGCGCCGGCTCGAGGTGGCGACCGCGCTGCTCAACCGGCCCCAGGTGCTGTTCCTCGACGAACCTACGGTTGGTCTCGACCCGACGGCTCGACGCCTCGTCTGGGAGCGGCTCGGCGTGCTCCGCGAGGAGGTGGGGACGACGCTGCTCGTCACGACGCACCAGATGGAGGAGGCCGAGCGGCGTTGCGAGCGGATCGCGATCATGGACCACGGCCGGCTCGCCGCCCAGGGAACGCCGGACGAGCTCTGCCGGCAGTACGACGCCCCGACGCTCGAGGACGTCTTCACCGCGTCCACCGGCGGCCAGATCGAGGAAGGAGGAGGCTTCGGCGATGCGCGTGCCCGCCGCCGCCTCTCACGCCGGCTCGGTTGAGCTCGGGCTGCGCCCGCTCTGGGGCCGCGCCCTGCGGCTTCGGGACGGGGTCACGGCCATGGCCTGGGCGGAGTTCCGGAAGCTCCACCACGACTATCTCGACATCTTCACGCGCTCGGTCCAGCCGCTGCTCTGGCTGTTCATCTTCGGCACCGCGCTGCGGCGGAACGCTGCGCTCGCCGGCGGCTATCACGACTACCGCGCCTACCTTGCTCCCGGCGTGATGGCGCAGGCGGCGCTGTTCGTCGCGATCTTCTTCGGCCTGGCCGTGATCTGGGAGCGCGACGTCGGCCAGCTCCAGCGGCTGCTCGCCACACCGATCCCGCGGCTCGGGATCGTGCTCGGCAAGGCGGCCGGGGCGGCGACGCGTGCGCTCGTCCAGGGGAGGATCGTCCTGCTCAGCGTCATCGCCGCGACCGGCATCGGGCTGCATTGGTCCGTGCTCGGGGTGATCGGCGCGCTCGTCCTGCTGCTACTCGGCACGGCCGGCTTCGCCTGTCTGTCGATGGTGCTGGCCGCGCTCGTGCGGACGCGCGAGCGGTTCATGGGTATCGGCCAGCTCGTGATGATGCCGCTCTTCTTCGCGTCCAGCGCGCTCTACCCGATCGCGATCATGCCCGGCTGGCTGCAGGCGATCGCGCGCGGAAACCCGCTGACGTATGAGGTGCACGGGATGCGCGACCAGTTGCTCGGCATCTCGTCGGGCGGCACGCTCGGGCTCGACTTCGTCGTCGTCGCAGCGTTCGTCGCAGCCATGGCCGTGCTGGCCGCGAAGGTCTACCCGCGAGCGATTCTCTAGGCCGCGACCGCGGCGAGCTTGCCGAGAGCCGCGGCGAGCGACACGACCTCGCCGATCACGACCAACGCGGGAGGCTCGACGTCGGCAGCGGCCTCGGCGATCTCTGCAAGCGGTGCGGCGACCGTGCGCTGGCCTGGCAGCGTGCCGCTCGCGATCACGGCGGCGGGCGTCGACGCGTAGCGGCCGTGCTCGATCAATCCTCGAGCCAGCTCGTCGAGACTCGCCAGGCCCATGAACGCGACCAGCGTGCCCGGCGTCGCGGCGAGCGCGGCGAGGTCGAGCGGCCCGTGGCCGTTCACGATCGTCACCTGCGACGAGACGCCGCGGTGCGTGACGGGGATGCCGGCCGCCGCAGGCACGGCGGCCAGCGACGACACGCCCGGCACGACCTCGAACGGCACGCCTGCTTCGACGAGCGCGAGCGCCTCCTCGCCGCCGCGGCCGAACAGGAACGGGTCGCCGCCCTTGAGCCGCACGACGTCGAGCCCGCGGCGCGCGAGCCGAACGAGCAGGTCGTTGATGTCCTCCTGAGACAGCGGATCGCGGGCGACGCGCAGGGCGTCGGCCGGCGCCTCGTCGACGAGCTCGGACGCGACGAGCCGGTCGTAGACGACCGCGTCGCATCCACGCAGAGCTTCGAGCCCGCGGGCGGTGATCAGCCCCGGATCGCCAGGGCCGGCGCCGACGAGCACGACGCGCCCGGTCACGCGAGCGCTTTCTCGACACGCTGCTGGAAGAAGTCGCGCCGCGCCTCGTAGGTCGGCAGGTGCTCCTTCGCCCACGGCCTGAGCGCGCGCAGCTCCTCGGCCAGGTCGGCGTGCTGCGGCCCGACGAGAGCGGCGACGTCGTCGCGGATCCGCTGCGCGAGCGCGGGCGACGCGCCGCCGGTCGAGACCGCGACGGCGATCGGCCCCTCGCGGTGCACGGCGGGGAGGATCAGCGAGCACAGCTCGGGCACGTCGACGACGTTGCAGAAGACGCCTCGCGCCTCGGCGTCGGAGAAGACACGCCGGTTGAGGGGCGGCGAGGACGTCGCGGCGACGACGAGGAACCGTCCACGCAGATCGGACGAGTGGTAGCCGCGCTCGAGCCACTCGACCGGCAGCGCGAGCAGCTCCGACACGGCCTCCGGCGCGACGACCGTCACGCGGCCGCCGCAGTCGAGCAACCCGTGCACCTTTTCGAGCGCGACGCGGCCGCCGCCGACCACGAGCACCGACCGGCCCTCGAGGTCGAGGCAGGCCATGTAGTACGCCTTGCTCATACGCCGACCGAGTGCAGGCGAGCGCCCTGCCTGTCCAGGCGCACGGAGATCTCGGCGGCTCCGGCGGCGATCGAGAGCGTGAACGCCCCCGGGCCGACGGCTTCGAGCGAGACCGAGCGCAGCTCCTGCCCCGCCAGCGCGCGCAGCGCCTCGGACACCTCGCGCGCGCTCGTCGCCACCGCCGCGCCGTTCGGCAGCCGCCGATAGGTGGCCAGCGCCGCGCGCTCGCCGCCGGGCCCGTACAGCGCCCGCAGCCGCCCGCTCTGGAGCCCGAGCTCGAGCAGCTCCTGGAGTGTCTCCGCGTCATCGCCGTCGATCTCGCCCTCGGTCGCCGCCGCCCGGAGCGACGCCAGCCGCCCGCGGTACTCGTCGTCCCGGGCCATGACGAGCACGGCCTGCGTCTCCGCCAGCGCGACTTCCTGCGCCTCTCCGGCGAGCGTCACGCTCACTGATGCTCCCCGATCAACGCGTGCAGCTCGTGCTCGAGCCCGCCGGTCTCGATCGCGCAGTGGATGCCGCACTCCTTGGGCGCGTTCGACTCCCACCACCACCGCCCGTCGCGACCCGACTCGCCCGGCCCGATCGCGCGCGTGCACGGCGCGCAGCCGATCGACGTGTAGCCGCGCTCGTAGAGCGGATGCGTGGGCACGCCGTTCGCGCGTGCGTACTCCCAGACCTCGTCCTCCGTCCACTCGGCGAGCGGATTGAGCTTCACGATCGCGCCGTGGTCGTGGTCGATCTCGATCTTGCGGATGTCGGTGCGCGACGCCCACTGGTCGCGGCGCAGGCCGGTGATCCAGGCGTCGAGCGAGTGCAGGTGCCTCGTGAGCGGCAGCACCTTGCGCACCTGGCAGCAGAGGAGCCGGTGCTCGACCTGCCGGTAGAAGAGGTTCGGGCCGTGCTTGCCGACCATGCGCGTGACGTGCTCGGCCTCCGGCGCGAGGATCTCGAGCTCGATGCCCGGGTAGCGCTCGCGCACCTGCTCGACCAGCTCGAACGTCTCCTCGGGCAGCCTGCCCGTGTCGACCGTGAACACCTTCACGTTCGGATCGATCGAGTACGCCATGTCGATCAGCACCGAGCCGTCGATCTGGAACGCGGTCGAGATCGCCATCCGCGGCGCGAACCGCTCGAACGCCCACCCGAGCAGCGCCTGCGGCTCCTGGCCCTCGAACTCGACAGACAGCTCGCCGGCCTCGAGGTCGTCCAGCATCTCCTCGTACAGGCTCATGACAGGACCTCGACGCCGACCTCGACCCCGACCCCGGCTCGGCGCGGACATGTCCTTCCTTGCAACACAGTGTTGCTTGGCCTCATGCGGCCTCCTTTGTTCGGGCCCGAGCCGGTTCTCGGCCCGCGAGCGCGCCCAACTCGTCGTCGGTGGAGCGGTCGCAGAACGTGCGGAAGGCCTCGTCGGGGCGGCGCGACGCCAGCCAGCCCGCGACGAGCCCCTCCACGGTCGCGTCGAGCTCCTCGGTCGGAACGCGGCGGAAGACGGGACGCGCGATCGCGGCACCGGCCCCGAGGCCGCCGCGGAGGAAGACGTCATAGGCCTGGCGGCGCTTGCCCTGCTCGTCGCGGACGGTCGTGCCCTGGAAGCCGAGGTCACCCACCCAGTGCTGCGCGCACGCGTGCGGGCAGCCGTCGAGGTGGAGCCGCAGCCCCGCGATCTCGTCGCCGAAGCGCGCCTCGAGGGCCTGGATCAGGGCGTCGGCCCGCGTCTTCGTCTCCGTCACCGAGTAGTTGCAGTGCGGCTCGCCGGTGCAGGCGAGCGAGGCCGCGCGCAACGGGCCCGCGTCGAGCGGGAAGCCGATCTCGGCGAGCTCTGCGACGGTCCCGTCGGCGCGCCCTTCCGGTACGCCCGCGAGCACGAAGTTCTGCAGGCGCGTGATGCGGACGTCGCCGTCGAGCCGCTCGGCCAGGTCCGCAACGGCCAGCATCTGGTCGCCCGAGACGAGTCCGAGATGGACGGGGACGCCGACGTAGACGAGCCCGGGCTGCTTCTGCGCGTGGGCGCCGACGTGGTCGGAGAACCCCTCGGTCGCCGGCGGCAGCTCGAAGTCCTGGAGGGCGCGGCCGAGCCTGGCCTCGAGCGCTGCACGCACGCCCTCCGGCCCGTAGTCGTCGACCATGAACTTCATCCGCGACTTCACGCGCGAGACGCGGTAGGTCAGGTCCTCGCGCCAGACGTCGAGCAGCGCGCGCGTCACCTCAAGCGCCTCCTCCTTCGGGACGAAGACGCCGAGGTCCCGCGCGAGGCGCGGTACGGACGAGAGCCCGCCGCCGGCAAGCACGGCGAAGCCTTCGCCGCCCTCGTGGATCGCGCCGACGAGGGAGATGCAGTTGATCTCCGGCGCGTTGCAGCGGTCGGCGCAGGCCGAGATCGTGATCTTGTGCTTGCGCGGCAGGTCGGAGTAGTCCGGGTGCCCGTAGAAGAATTCGGCGGCTTCGTCGACCAGCGGCGTCGCGTCGAACAGCTCGTCGTGCGCGATGCCGGCGACCGGACAGCCCGTGATGTTGCGCACCGTGTCTCCGCATGCGCCCGCGGTCGTCAGCCCGGCAGCGCCGAGCAGCTCGAACACCTCCGGCAGCGCGCCGAGCTCGATCCAGTGGAGCTGGACGTTCTGACGAGTCGTCAGCTCGCCGTCGCCGCGGCCGAAGCGCGTCGAGATCTCACCGATCGTGCGCAGTTGCGCCGGCGTGAGCAGCCCGCCCGGCAGCTTGATCCGGAGCATGAACGTCCCGACCTTGGGCTTGTCGTGGTAGAGGCCCCACCACTTGAGGCGCACCATGTCCTCCTCGGGCATCCGCTCGTAGCCGTCGGCGATGAGCGCCGGGAGCTCGCCGAGGATGCCGAGCGGACTCTTCTCCTGCTTGAGCCGCTCGACCGGGTTCCGCTTGAGGACGAGCTCCCAGGTGGCGTCAGTCGTCGTTGCCATGCGCGGACGCTATCAAAAGTGAAGCCACTACCAATCCGCCAGTTTTAGGTCACGCTGCGGGGGCGAGGCGGTCGAGCAGGACGTCGGCGTTCGGCTCGATCTCGATCGGCTGCAGGCGTGACGCGACGTGCTCTGGTGTCTTCAGCCCGTCGCCGGTCACGAGCAGCACGACGCGGTCGTCGCGGTCGACCTGTCCCAGCTCGACGGCGCGCCGCAGCGCACCGAGGGTGACGGCCGGGGCTGTCTCGCCGAACACGCCGGTCGTCTCGGCCAGGAGCACGATGTTCTCGGCCACCTGCTCCTCGGGCACGGAGTGGATCGCTCCGCCGGTTTCGCGCGCCGCCTCGACGGCGAAGTCGCCGTCGGCCGGGTTGCCGATCGCGAGCGAGCGGGCGACCGTGTCCGGGCGGACGGGCACGACACGCTCGCCGCTCGCGAACGCGGTCACGACCGGCGCGCAGCCCTCGGCCTGGCCGCCGTGGAGCCGCGGGGCAGGACCGTCGACGAGCCCGAGCCGACGCAGGTCGTCGAAGCCCTGTCCGAGCTTCGAGAACATCGCGCCAGACGCGATCGGGGCGACGACGACGTCCGGGAGTACCCACCCGAGCTGCTCGGCCACCTCGTAGGCCAGCGTCTTCGAGCCCTCGGCGTAGTAGGCGCGGAGCGTGACGTTGACGAAGGCCCAGTCGAGCTCGAACGACAGCTCGACCGTGAGCCGGCTGCAGTGATCGTAGTTGCCCCGGACGGCGTAGATCGTCGGCCCGTAGACGGCGGCCGAGAGCAGCTTCTCCGGCTCGAGGTCGACGGGGCAGAACACGGCGGCGTCGAGCCCCTCGGCGGCGGCACGCGCGGCGACGGCGCCGGCGAGGTTGCCGGTCGACGAGCACGCGAGCGTCGTCAGGCCGAGCTCCTTGGCCTTCTCGGCCGCGACCGCGACGACGCGGTCCTTGAACGAGTGCGTCGGATTGGCCGTGTCCAGCTTCAGCCAGAGCTCGCCGAGGCCGAGTTGCTCGGCCAGGCGTGGAGCCCGGACGAGCGGGGTCAGGCCGGGTGCGAGCCGCGGCTCGGCGGGAGCGTCGACGGGCAGCAGCGGCGCGTAGCGCCAGATCGACGCAGGCCCGGCGGCGATCGCCTCGCGCGTGAACGTGCGCGCGGCCTCGTCCCAGTCGTAGACAGGATCGAGGGGCGCGAAACAGCGCGAGCAGGTGCCGACGTTCTCGAGCGCGTGCTCGGCGTCGCAGATGCGGCAACGAAGTGCGGTGGCGGGCATGGAACCTCTCCTCTCGAATCGCTCGACATCCGTCCGGGTTTGGCACCTTGCCGGGAGGCAGGTTGCCGAGGCTTCACAGGGCCGGTCCCTCAGCCTCTCTCGATGCGGAGCGGGTCGTGCCCGCTTCCGGGTGCGAGTATACGAAATGAAGTGACTCTTCGGGAGCGGGTAGAGCAAGAGGCGCGTGCGGCACGTGAGGCGGTGGCGTCGTTGACCGACGCCGCGGTCGCCGAGGCGCTGCACCGCGGGGCCGAGTTGGTCGGTGAGCGGCGGGCTGCGATCCTGGCGGCGAACGGTGCCGACGTCGAGGTGGCCGCCGATCTCGACGAAGGGTTGCTCGACCGGCTGCGGCTCGACGACGCGCGGGTCGACGCGCTGGCCGCGCAGCTCGCCGAGACCGCGGATTTGCCGCCGCTCGAGCGGGAGGCGGCGACGTGGACGCTCGCGAACGGCCGCCGCGTGACGGAGCGGCGGATCCCGATCGGCGCTGTCGGAGCGAACTTCGAGGCGCGTCCGAACGTCGCTCTCGACGTCGCCGGGCAGCTGTTGAAGAGCCGGAACGCAGCGCTGCTGCGCACCGGCTCGGCGGCGCTGCGGACGGTGACCGTGCTCGTGGACGAGGTGCTGCGGCCGGCGCTGGTCTCCGCAGGGCTGGCGCCGGGCGCGGTCGGGCTCGTCCGCTCGCCCGACCATGAAGGCGCGCGCGTTCTCGTCTCCATGCCGAAGCTCGTCCCGCTCGTGATCTTGCGCGGCAGCGGCGAGACGACGGCGGCGCTCGCGCGGCACGCGGCCGAGCACGGCGTCCGCACGCTCGCGCACGCGGAAGGCGGCGGCGTGCTGTACGTCCATCCGTCGGCGGACCCCGAGAAGCTGCACGCGATCGTCGAGGCGAGCATCGACCGGCTCGGCGTCTGCAACAGGCTCAATCTCTGCCTGGTCGACCGCGGCGCGGAGCCTCTCGTCCCGGCTCTCGTCGCGCTCCTCGAACGCCACGGTCTCGTGGTGCGCGAAGACGTCGAGCCGATCGGGCACGAATGGGCGAACGACCCGAACCCGAGCCAAGTAACACTGTGTTACTTGGATTCGCTGGAGGATGCGGTGAGGGTTGCGAACGAGGAGACGTCCGGGCTCGCTGCTTCGATCGTGGCCGAGGACGCCGATGCTGCCAGGCGCTTCCTCGACGCCTACCGCGGCACGGCGGCCTACTGGAACGAGACGACTCGCCTTACGGACGGCTGGAAGCTGACGGGCGCGCCGGAGACGGGGATCAACGTCGACTGGACGCCGGGGCCGCGCGGGCCGGTGACCTACCGCGACCTCTGGCTCAGGCAGTACCGCGTCGAGTGAAGCGACCCGTCGTCGTGAAGCTCGGGTCGTCGCTGGTGGCCGCCTCGGACGGCTCCGTACGCCGCTCGGTTGTGTGGGCACGGGCACGCGAGGTCGCGGAGCTCGTCCGCGGCGGGACGCCGGTCTGCGTCGTCTCGTCTGGAGCGATCGCGCTTGGACTGCCGCGGCTCGGGCTGAGCTCCCGGCCACGCGCCCTACCGAAGCTGCAGGCGGCTTCGGCGCTCGGGCAAGCGCGTCTCCAGCGGGCATGGGACGATGCGCTCGCGCGAGAAGGGCTTGCCGCCGCGCAGGTGCTCCTGACCGCGACGGACGTGTCCGACCGGGCTGCGTACCTGAACGCTCGCAACACACTCGGCGCTCTCTTCGCGCTCGGCGCGGTGCCGGTCGTGAACGAGAACGACGCGACCGCGACCGACGAGATCACGTTCGGCGACAACGACGCGCTCGCGGCACAGGTGGCGATCCTCGTCCGGGCGCGCCTGCTCGTGTTGCTGACCGAGGTCGAGGGCGTCTACTCGCGCGCGCCCGGCACGCCGGGCGCCGAGCTGCTCGCCGCCGGAGCCCAGGCAGCCGCGGCCGAGCTCGGCGGCGGCTCGCCGCTCGGCAAGGGCGGGATGGCAAGCAAGGTGCTCGCGGCCGAGCTGGCTGCGTCGGCCGGGATCCCGACCGTGATCGCCGCCGGCACGGGCCGCGACGTGCTCGGCCCGATCGTGGCCGGCGAGCCGCGCGGCACGCGCTTCCACCCCGGGGAGCGCTCGCCGTCCGCGTTCAAGCTCTGGCTCCGTCACGGCAAGCCCGTTGGCGGCCGGCTGCACGTCGATGACGGCGCCCGTCGCGCGCTGACGCGAGACGGCGCGAGCCTGCTCGCGGTCGGCGTCGCGCGGGTCGAAGGCCGCTTCGAACCGGGCGACGCGGTCGAGCTCGTCGGCCTGGACGGCACGGTGTTCGCGAAGGGCATCGCCGGCGCCGGCTCGGCGGAGCTGAACGGCCGGCCGCGCGGCGTTGAGGCCGTCCACCGCGACCGGCTGGTGCTCTACTGACGCCTCGCCAGGTAGTCGGCGATGTGCTTCTCGCCGCGTTTCATCGTCCACGTGTGATTCGAGCGGAAGAGCGGCCGGAGCACCGGCGTCAGGTACTTCACGAGCGGCTTGTTGACGATCGGGCGCCAGTCGAGCACCGCGTTCGTCCCACCTTCCACGGGCTCGAACGTCCACTCGCCGCCGCCCTCGAAGTCGCCGTGGAGCGTCATGCGGATCAGCTTCGGCCGCTCGGCGGCGACCACGTCGCTCTCGAAGTGCAGCCTGTACGGAAGGAAGCCCTTCGCCGTGATCGTGCTGTGACGCCCGGGTCGCGGCGGCCCGTCGTCGCCGCCGATCTCGAGGAACACGTCACCCCACCAGGTCGGGTAGGCGATCGCGTCGCCGATCACGTCGTACACGTCCTCGACCGGAAACGGCACGAACCAGCGGTCGACGAACTGGTAGGCGGCCGGCACCGCCCGATCTTAGAAGCGAATGGCCCTTCCCCGTGGGACGACGAGCACGGGCGACGTGCCCGTCACGATCAGGTACTCCGCCGCCGCGCTGATCGTCACCCGGCCGGAGGGCGTGCCGCGCTTCGAGCCGACGACGAGGAGCGAGACCGGCGAGCGCGGGCGCTCCACGAGCTCCGCGCCGAGCGCGGTCGCGAGCGACTCCGCCGTCTCCGTCGCCGCCGCGTCCTGCTCGCCGGGCACCGCGGCGATCGTCTCCAACCGCTCGATCCCCTGTTCGCGAAGCCCCGCGGGAGCGATCGCGACAGCCAGCGGCCCTCCGTCCAGCAGCCGCCGGGCGGAGTTCTGCGGATCGACGTGGCCGGGTGCGGTCCGGTACTCGGAGCCGAAGACGACGACCGTCGCCTCCTCGCTCGCCGCCAGCTCGCGCAGCCCTTCCGGCGTCGACCCGCTCAGGATCACGTGACGCGGGACGTCCGGCCGCCCGAGCCACGCGGCGCCGTCCGCGAGCAGCGCCTCCGCCTCGTGCTGCGCGAGCTCCTCCTGCCCGCGGTCCGACTCCCGTGCGTGGCGGACGTACGCGAGCTCGAGCGACGCCCCGCCCCCGGCCAGGAGCCGGCCGAGGGCGAGTGCGTCGTGGTCGTTCGCGGTTCCGTCGTAGGAGACGATGATCGTCGTCATGCCGCGTCCCTAGGTCGAGAGCTCCGGAGGAGGTGTCTCGTGCCCGAAGGAGACGGTGCCGCCGCCGGTCGCTGCGGTCGCCGGCGCGGGAATCCAGCCCGGGATGCCGCCGTGAACGCCGAGCGAGGGCACGTCCGAGGGATACACCTCGTGCCCGTGGACGGCCAGGTCGCCTTCCTCCATGTCTGCGTCGCTCATGCGCAGCGGGACCACGAGCCCGACCAGCTTGAGCAGGACGAACGTGGCGGCGCCGGAGAACACGATCACCCAGAGCGCCGTGTACGCCTGCTCCTTGAGCAGGTGCGTTCCTCCGGTCGCGGAGAACAGCGTCGAGCCGTTTCCGTTCAGCGTCACCGCCATCGCCGAGTCGGCGAAGACGCCCACGAGCAGGCCGCCGGCGAGCCCCGCGAAGCCGTGCGTGTAGACGACACCGAGCGTGTCGTCCACGTTCCGGAACGGCCGCAGGCGGCTCAGGTAGTTGTAGGCCATGTAGACGACGGTCGACGAAATCAGGCCGATCATGATCGCGCCGTAGCCGTTGACGAACCCGGCGGCGGGCGTGATTGCGACCAGGCCGACGATCATCCCGTTGACGCTGCCGATCAGCGACGGCTTGCGGCCGGTCACGTAGTCCCAGCCGACCCAGACGAGGAACGCGACCGCCGTGCACAGGTTGGTGTTCAGCACGGCTGCGGCCGCGTCGGCGCCGGCGTAGTACGGGTCGCCGCCGTTGAAGCCGTTCCAGCCCAGCCAGAGCAGGCCGGCCCCGGCCGCGACCATCAGCAGGTTGTTCGGCGCGTCGATCTCGCGGTCACGGGCGAGCCGGGGCCCGATCACCGCCGCCGCGACGAAGCCGGAGACGCCCGCCGAGAGGTGGATCACGTACCCACCCGAGTAGTCGACCGCTCCCTGCTGCGCGAAGAAGCCGCCGCCCCAGATCAGGAAGGCGTTGATCACGTAGACGCAGGAGATCCAGAGGGGCACGAACAGCATCCACGCCTTGAAGTTCACGCGTCCGAGCACGGAGCCGAGCATCAGGATCGGCGTGATCGCGGCGAAGACGAACTGGAAGTAGACGAGCGTCGAGGTCGGGAAGTGGAACGCGGGTCCGGGAGCGTTCGCGAGCTCCGGGATCGACGCCTGTCCCTGCAACGCGGTGTGGTTGAGCACCGGGCCGGGCTGTCCGACGAAGTTGCCGAAGAAGCCGCTCGACGACAGGCCGTGCCACGGCGCGCCGAAGCCCATCTTGAACCCGTACAGGACCCAGACGATGAGCACGAGCGCGAACGCGACGAAGGCGAGCATCATGCTGTTGACCGACCAACGCTTCTGCATCACGCCGCCGTAGAGCACGACCAGGCCCGGAACGCTCATCAGCCCGACGAGCGTCGCTGCGGTCAGCTGCCACGCGTTGTCGCCCGGGTTCAACCAGTGCGGGTACCCGAGGTACGTCGCGAACACCTCCATGTGCATCACACCCCTCTCCCTGGACCACAAAAAAGCCCCAGGAGCTCGAGCTCCTGAGGCGTCCTTGCCTCCCGAGGCGCCTGCGGCGGCGGCCTCGCTTCAAGAAAGATAGTGCATCGACCGGGGGTGGCGCAACCGGGAACCGTCGCGTGTCAGCGTAGATTCCCCGGCATGCCGGTCGAGGGTCAGCAGCGTCGCCCGCTCGGCCGGCGCGACCGGATCGTCATCGCCGCCGTCGTCTGCGCCGCCGCGCTCGCGGCCGGCGTGGGCGGCTACGTCTACGTCGGTCGCTCGTCAGGGTCGTCGGACAAGGGGTGCGTCGTCGTCACGCTTCCCGCGAGCCTCGGCGGCGAGACGATCCGCCGCTGCGGTGCCGCGGCGGTGGCGTTCTGCCGGGCCGAGGTGCCGCGGAACGGGAAGGTCGCCGACGCGTGCCGGCGGGCGGGGGTGGTAGTCGCGCCGGCGCCGGCGTCCTAGCCCGTGTTTCTGAGCCCGGCGGCGATGCCGGCGATCGAGCGCAGCAGTGGCCGCCGGACGGCGTCGCGCTCGTCATCGGTCGCGGCCGGGTCGCGGTGGCGGCGCAGCAGTTCGACCTGGATCGCGTTCATCGGGTCGACGTACGGATTGCGGAGCCGGATCGAGCGCTGAAGCACCGGATGCCGGTCGAGGAGCTGCTTCGCGCCGACGATCGCCTTCACGGCCTCGACCGTGCGCTCGTGCTCTGCCGCGATCGCCGCGAAGCGCCGTGCCGGGTCGAGCTCCTCCGGCACCAGCTCCAGGTAGCCGCGCGCGATCTCCAGGCTCGACTTCGCGAGCGTCATCTCGAGGTTCTCGACGAGCGAGCGGAAGAACGCGAACGACCGGAACAGACGCCGCAGCTCGCGCAGGCCGTCGCGTGTCTCCGCCGCCGGGCCGAGCGCCGCACCGCAGCCGTACCACGCCGGCAGCAGGCACCGGTTCTGCGTCCACGCGAACACCCACGGGATCGCGCGGAGCCGCGCGAAGTACTCCTCGGACCCCGGCCTGCGCGCCGGTCGCGAGCCGATCTCGAACAGCGCCAGCTCGTCGACCGGCGTGAACGCGCGGAAGAAATCGACGAACTCCGGGTCGGCCCAGACGAGCTCGCGATAGGCGGCGTGCGCGGTTTCGGCCAGCGGGGACAGTGTCTCCCGTGCACCCGCGGGTGGGGCCGACTGTGACACCTCCGGAAAGGCCGAGACGAGTGTCGCTGCCAGCGCCGCCTCGAGGTTCCGGTACGCGAGACCCGGCAGCCCGTACTTGAACGAGATCGTCTCGCCCTGCTCCGTCACCTTCAGGTGCCCGGGCGGCGAGCCGGCCGGCTGGGCGAGGATCGCCGCGTATGTCGGCCCACCGCCGCGCCCGGCGCTGCCGCCGCGTCCGTGGAAGATCGTCAGCTCGACGCCGCGCTCCGCGGCGAGCGTCGCCAGCGCCTCCTGTGCCTGGAAGATGGCCCACTGCGCGGCGAGGTAGCCGCCGTCCTTGCCCGAGTCGGAATAGCCGACCATCACCTCCATGCGGTCGTCACGCGCGACGCCTGCATCGAGCAGCTCGCCGACGATCCGCGGCGCCGCCTGGAGGTCGGCGATCGTCTCGAAGAGCGGCACCACCGAGAGGTCGGGCCCGAGCTCGAGTGCGGCCAGGACGTCCTCCGCGCTCTGCGTACCGGAGACGATCACGGTGTCGAGCGCTTCGGCCCCGTGCCGCTCCCTAGCTGCACGCACGGCTGCGAACGTCTCGCGGACGCGCTCGCCGGGGTCGGCGAGGTCGTTCGCGTGGAGGCGGACGTCGAGCTTGGCCAGATGGAAACCGAACACCTGCACGCGGGTCCGCAGGTCTGCGAGCCGGCCGTCTGCGATCCGGCGGCCGCGGTTTGCGCGCAGGCTTTCGCCGACGAGATCGAGGTCAGCGAGCAGGTCGTCCGGCGATGCGTAACCGCCCGGGCGGTCCGCGAGCGTCTCGCCCAGCCGCTGCCAGACGAACGAGAGCTTGCGGCGGTACGGCTCGCCCGCGTTCTGCGCGCCGTACTCGGGCAACTCGCGCTCGTCCCGGGCGATCGACGCTTCCAGCTCCGGAAGCACGCCGACGAGCGTCGACGAGGCGCCGACAAACGCGGCCAGCTCTCGCACCTCCGCGCGATACCGCTGTAGCGCGAGCACGCGCGCCCGCTCGAGGGCCTCTGCGATCGTGTCCGGCCCCGCAGCCGGGTTGCCGTCCTGGTCGCCGCCGATCCAGGTGCCGAAGCGGAGCGGCGTGCCCGCGCCCTGCAGCCGCCGCCGCAGCGCGCGCGTCAGCAGCGTTGCCTCGTCGATCAGGCTCTGCTCGAAGAACCAGAGCCCGTGACGGATCTCGTCGACGACGCGCGGGCGCAGCGAGCGCACCTCGTCGGTCTCCCAGAGCGCTGTCACCTCCTCGGCGATCTCGTCGCCGATCCGGTCGCGCGCGGGCAAGGACAGGTCGGGATCGTCCAGCTCTCGCAGCAGCCGGCTCAGCCGCAGGTGCGCGGTGAGGATCGTGCGCCTGGTCGCCTCGGTCGGGTGCGCCGTGAGCACGAGCTCGAGCGAGATGCCGGCGGCCGCCGCCGAGAGCCGCTCGTCGTCGATCCCTGCCGCACGCAACTCCGCGAGAGCAGCGTCGAGCGACTCGCGCGGCGGCTTGCCCTCGTGCTCGTACTGCCTTCGCCGCCGCAGCCGGTGATGCTGCTCGGCGAGATTGGCGAGCTGGAAGTAGAGACCGAACGCGCGGAGGACCTGCGACTGGCGCTCGAGCGGAAGCTCGCCGATCGCAGCCGCCAGATCAGCGCGCGCCCCGGGGCGGCCCGACCGCCGCGCCTTCCGCGAGAGTGCCCGGACACGCTCCTCGTCGGCGAGCAGCTCCTCGCCTTCCTGCTCGACGAGGACTCGCCCGAGGATCTCGCCGAGCAGCCGGACGTCCCGCCGGAGCGGCGCCTCAGGGTCGCGTGACGGCACCTTCGCTGGCCGACGAGACGAGCGCCGCGTACTTCGCGAGCACGCCCGTGGCGTAGTGCGGCGCGGGCTGGCGCCAGTCGGCGAGGCGGGCTGCGAGCTCGTCGTCCGACAGCTCGACGTGCAGCGAACCGGCTTCGACGTCGATCACGACCGTGTCTCCCTCGCGCAGTGCGGCGAGCGGCCCGCCCCGAAACGCCTCCGGCGCCACGTGCCCGACCATGAACCCGTGCGTCGCGCCCGAGAAGCGGCCGTCCGTGATCAGCGCGACCTCGTCGCCGAGCCCTTCGCCGATGATCGCACCCGTCACCTGCAGCATCTCCGGCATCCCTGGCGCGCCGGCCGGGCCTTCGTAGCGGATCACGACGACGTCTCCCGCCACGATCTTCCCCGCCTTGACCGCCTCGAAGCAGGCGGGCTCGCCGTCGAAGACGCGCGCAGGGCCGCGGTGCTGCTTGCGGTCGACGGTCAGCTTGACGACGCAGCCATCGGGGGCGAGGTTGCCGCGCAGGATGCGCAGCGAGCCGCTCGCCTTGATCGGGTTCTCGATCGGCCGTACGACCTCCTGGCCGGGCCGTTCGACGACGGCCGTCGCCACCTCGCCGAAGCTGCGCCCATCCACGGTGGGCGCGTCGACGTGCACGAGCCCCCGCTTCGCGAGCTCGCGCGCGACGAGCGCGACGCCGCCGGCGCGGTCGACGTCGACGGCGTGGAAGCGTCCCCATGGCTTCATGTCCGCGAGCACAGGCGTGCGTGCCGAGATGCGGTCGAAGTCGTCGATCGTGAAGTCGATCCCGTACTCGTACGCGATCGCCAGCAGGTGCAGGACGCCGTTCGTCGAGCCGCCGGTGGCGACGACCGAGGCAGCGGCGTTCTCGAGGGCCTCCCTGGTCACGATCTGACGCGGCCGCACGTCGCGGCGAACGAGGTCGACCACGAGCCGGCCCGCGTCTTCGGCCGCCTTCACCTTGCGCTTGGAGAGTGCGGGAATCCCGTTCGCGCCGGCCGGGGAGAGCCCGAGAAACTCGAGAATCGCCGACATCGTGTTCGCCGTGAACTGGCCGCCGCAAGCGCCGGCTCCCGGGCACGCGACCGACTCCAGCTCGTGCAGATCCTCGGCGGTCATGTGCCCGGCCGCGTAGGCGCCGATCGCCTCGTACACGTCCCCGACGGTCACGTCCCGCCCGCGGAAGACCCCCGGCGCGATCGACCCCGTGTAGAGCACGAGCCCGGGGATGTCCAGCCGGCCCATGGCCATCACGGCCGCCGGGTTCGTCTTGTCGCAGGCGACGAGACAGACGAGTCCGTCGAAGAAGTGGCCGCGCGCGACGAGCTCGATCGAGTCGGCGATCACCTCGCGCGAGACGAGCGACGTGCGCATGCCCTCGGTGCCCATCGTCACGCCGTCCGAGATCGCGATCGTGTTGAACTCGAGCGGCGTGCCGCCCGCCTCGCGGATCCCGCGCTTGACGTCCTGCGCCAGCTCGCGCTGGTTGAGGTTGCACGGCATCGTCTCGATCCAGGTCGTCGCGACGCCGATCAGCGGCTTGGCGAGATCCTCGTCCGTGAAGCCGGCGCCCTTCAGCATCGAGCGCGCGCCGGCGCGGTCGGGGCCGTCCGTGATCGTGCGGCTGAGCCGCTTGGCCGGGTCGGATGGCCGGTCGTACGGTGTCGTCATCTCATCCTTTCTCGGCGGGCAGGCCCTTGCGCGACCACTCGCTCCAGGAGCCGGAATAGAGGCGCGCGTCGTCGCGGCCGTCGTGGTGGAGTGCGAGCAGGACGGAGGTGGCGGCCACTCCCGAGCCGCAGTAGGCGACGACGTTCTCGGCGGCGAGCGCCTCGGGAGGCAGCTCGATCATCCGGCCGGTCGTGCTCGGCGTGTTCAGCGCGCCCGGGATGTGCCCGGCGACGGGATCGGGGCCGAGCGCCTCGCCGCGGAAGCGGTCGACGGGTCGGCCGTCGAGGAGCACGAGGCCGGTCTCGCCGAGTCGTCCGCGCAACTCGTCGGTCGTGATCGTGTCACCGGTGCGCTCGCTGACCGTGAACGTGGCCGGCTCGATCCGCTCCTCGCCGCTCGCGAGCGGCCCGAGCCAGGACCCGAGCCCGCCGTCGAGCACGGCGACCTGGTCGTGGCCGAAGTGCCGGAGCAGCCACCAGAGCCGCGCGGCGCCACCCGTCATGCCCTCGTCGTAGGCGACGACGAGCGTGTCGTCTCCGATTCCGGCCCGCGCCATCGCAGCCGCGAACTGCTCGGCGGCGGGGAGCGGGTGGCGGCCAGCGAGCTCGGGCGGGATCGACAGGTCGGACAGGTCGGTGTCGAGGTCGACGAAGGCGGCGCCGGGGATGTGCGCCCGGAGGTAGCGCTCGCGTGCCTGCGCCGGGTCGGCGAGGTCGTAGCGGCAGTCGGCGAAGCGGACGTTCACGGGATCGCTCCGACCGAGCTTACGTCCAGCGGTCGCGCCTCGACTTCGGGCCAGCGGACGCGCAGCGAGTCCATGCACTCGTCGCGTGAGCCGCGTCGAGCCCAGACGATCACGGTCGGACCGGATCCTGACAGCGTCGCGCCGAGCGCGGTGTCGGGCAGGGCTGCGCGCACGTCGGCGAGGAAGGCAGAGCGGTAGGGCTCGTGGAGGCGGTCGTCGAACGAGGCGGCGAAGAGCGTCTCGTTCCCGGACGCGAGGCCCGCGCCGAGGAGGGCGGCTCGGCCGGCACTGAACACGGCGTCCTCGTGCGGCACGCTGATCGGCAGCAGCGTTCGCGAGTGCTCGGTCGACACCTGCTCGGCCGCCGGTCTGAGCGCGATCGGCTCGGCCGGAACCGAGTCGGCGACGCGCTCGATACGGCCGCCGAAGGTGAGGCAGGCGCCGCCGACGAGCGCGGGCGCGAGGTTGTCCGGATGGCCTTCGAGCGGAAGACCTGCCGCGAGCAGCGACTCCGCGTCCATGTCCGCGCCGGCCGCGATCGCGCCGGCCACGAGCCCGAGCGCGATCAGCGAGGCGGATGAACCGAGCCCGCTCGAGCGTGGAATGGTGTAGCTGAAGCGGAACCGCCAGCCCTCGACCGGCGCGATCCGGGCGAACGCGGCGATGCCGAGGTGGTGGGTGTCCGCGGGTGCGACTGCGTCCTCGCGGACGACCTCCAGCTCGTTCCAGAGGTCGAGCGCGATGCCTGCACAGTCGAACCCTGAGCCGACGTTGGCCGTCGTTGCCGGCGCGCGGACGTGGATCGAGTCGGTCACCCGGCCGCCCGGGCGATCGCATCCGGATCGGGGTCGACCGCGATCGGGGCCGGCGCGTGGAAGTCGGCCGCGCCCGGATCCTTTAGCCCGTGGCCGGTGATAGTCACGACGACGCGTGCGCCTCGGAGCTCGTCGGTCGAGCGAAGGAAGGCAAGGCCGGCCGCGGACGACGGCTCGCAGAAGAGTCCCTCCTCTCGCGCGAGTTCGAGCCAGGCAGCGACGATCTCCTCGTCCGGCACCGGGTGGACGTGTGCCGCGCTTGCCTCGACCGTCGCGTGGTGGGCGGGAGTCTCGATCCGGATCGCGGTTGCGAGCGTGCGCGGCCGGTCGGCGGCCTCGACCGAGTGGACGGCGGCGCCGAGCCCGAGCTCGGCGATCGCCTGCGTGTAGGCCGTCGTGTTGCCGCCGCCGCCGTAGGGGAGGACGAACGCGTCGGGTTCGCCGCCGAGGTCCTCGACGATCTCGTAGACCGCCGTGCGCTGCCCGGCGACGCGATCGGGGTTGAGCGAGTTGACGAGGATATGGTCGCCGCGCTCGGTCAGGCGCCGGGCGGCGTCGAGCGCCTGGTCGAAGCTGCCGCGGACCGCCAGCACGCGTGCCCCGAGTGCCCGCGCCTGGATCAGCTTGCCGCGCGCGGCGCTCTCGGCGACCAGGACGATCGCGGGGAGTCCGGCCCTGGCCGCATACGCCGCGGCCGACGCGGACGTGTTCCCGGTCGACGCGCAGACGACCGCGCGAGCACCGTCCTCGACCGCCTTCGACACGGCGACCGTCATGCCGCGATCCTTGTAGCTCCCGGTCGGGTTCGCGGGTTCCCACTTCAGCCAGAGGTCGACGCCGAGCATCGCGCCGAGCCGCGGCACGCGGATCAGCGGCGTCGACCCCTCGCCGAGCGACACGACCGGGGTGGTGTCCGACACCGGTAGCCGGTCGCGAAACCGCTCGATCAAAGCCACGGTCATGGCGAAACCGGCCGGGGCCGTTTCGGCCCCCACCCGACAAGTGGGCGGGGCGTCGTCCCGCCGCCCTCGCCTTGAGCGTAACGCTGAAAGGCGCGCACGTCTGTGCCGATTTCGTCACGATTGCAAGGCCGGCCGACGGGGCTTGTCTGTCCCTGGGACAGCCAGTCGAAGCGAGTGTCTGCGAAGCCGTGGCTTGGCCGCGGCGTAGCTCGGGCGGCGTTCAATGCGCACGCAAGGGGAAGGGGGCCCACGGGGGAAACCGGCCGTTTCCCCCGTGTCATGCCCACCCCAGCGCGGGCACGCCGCGGTCCGAAATCACCGGCAGCGCGGCCGGCCGGCGGCGCGTTCCCGGGAGTTGCGCGATCTCGACGAGGGCGTCCGACAATGCCCCGGACCGGCACTCGTGCAGCACCACGTGCAGCGCCGCGCTTCCGTCGCCGGTCTCGTGCTGCACGAGCCGCGCCACCGACACCTCGTGCGTCGCCAGCCGCCGCGCCACGTCCGCGAGCATGCCCGGCCGGTCGTCGACCTCGAGGTGCACGTAGAACGGCGAGACGACGTCGCCGTGCGGCAGCCGCTCGAGCTCGCGCCAGCACGCATCGTTCTGCAGGAAGCCGGTGCCTGTCGTGCCGATGACGCTGATCATGTCGGACACGACCGCCGAAGCCGTCTCGAGCCCGCCAGCGCCGGGCCCTTCGAGCGTGATCTCGCGGATCGCGTCGCCCTGAAGCATCACGGCGTTGAACGGGCCTTCGACGCCTGCGAGCGGATGGTGCCGATCGACGAAGGCGGGCTGTACGCGCACGTCGTAGCGCCCGTCGACGAGCGTCGCGGCGCCGACGAGTCGCACCGCCATCTCCAACTCCTGCGCGGCGCGCATGTGCAGCGGCGTCACCTCGGTGATGCCCGTGTGCCAGACGTCGTCGAGCGTCACTCGCGTGCCGAACGCGACTGTCGCGAGGATCGCCATCTTCGCGGCCGCGTCCTCGCCTGACACGTCCTCGGTCGGGTCGGCCTCCGCGTAGCCGAGCCGCTGCGCCTCGGCCAGCGCCTCCGCGTAGTCCGCGCCGTGCTCCATCTGCGTGAGAATGAAGTTCGTCGTCCCGTTAACGATGCCGAGCACGCGGTGCACTCGGGAGAACGACAGCGACTCGCGCAGCACCTTGATCACGGGGATCGCCGCGCACACGCTCGCCTCGAACCGCAGCTGCACGCCCGCTTCCGACGCGGCCGCGAACAGCTCTCCGCCTCGCCGCGCGACGAGCTGCTTGTTGGCCGACACCACCGACCGGCCGGAGCGCAGCAGCTCGAGCACATAGGCGCCGGTCGGCTCGAGGCCGCCCATCACCTCGGCGACGAGCCGGATTTCGGGATCGCCGGCGATTGCCTCGAAGTCCGAGGTCAGGATCGAGGCGTCCGGCAGGTACTCGCGCTCGGCGGCCGGGTCGCGCACGAGCGCGCGCACGACTCGGAGCCGGTGACCGGTCGCGCGCTCGATCTCGTCGGCGTTCCGGTCGAGCAGCCGGTTGACGGCGGAGCCGACGGTCCCGTAGCCGAGCAGAGCTACGGGGACGTCCACACTGCTCAAGCAGGCTCCCCGGCCGGTGCCTTTCGGTGCATGAGCGACCGTAGCTCGGCACCGACGGTCTCGATCCGCTCGCCGGCCGCCTGCTCCCGCAGTTCGCTGAGGTGCGGCTCGCCCGCATCCATTTCCTCGATCCACTCGCGCGCGAAGCCGCCTTCGCGAATGTCGGCGAGCAGCCGCCGCATGTTCTCGCGCACGTGGTCGTCGACGACCTTCGGCCCGCGCGTCAGGTCGCCGTACTCGGCCGTGTCCGAGATCGAGTAGCGCATGCCCGCGAGCCCGCCCTCGTAGATCAGGTCGACGATCAGCTTGAGCTCGTGAAGGCACTCGTAGTAGGCGATCTCTGGCTGGTAGCCCGCCTCGACGAGCGTCTCGAACCCGAGCCGGATCAGCTCCGTGACGCCGCCGCAGAGCACGGCCTGCTCGCCGAACAGGTCGGTCTCCGTCTCCTCGAGGAACGTCGTCTCGATCACGCCTGCTCGCGTCGCGCCGATCCCCTGCGCGTACGCGAGCGCAGTTTCGCGCGCGCCGCCGCTCGCGTCCTGCGCGACCGCGATCAGGGCGGGCGTCCCGTAGCCCTCCGTGAAGATCCGCCGGACGATGTGGCCGGGGCCCTTCGGGGCGACCATGATCACGTCGTGACCCGCAGGCGGCTCGATGCGTCCGTAGTGGATGTTGAAGCCGTGCGCGAAGAGCAGCGTCGCGTCCGGATCGAGGTGCGGCGCCACTTCCTCGTACACCGCCGGCTGCACCTGGTCCGGCAGCAGGAACGCGACGAGCTGCGCGCCCTGCACGGCCTCGGCCGGCGTGGCCACGGCGAGCCCTGCCTCCTCGGCGGCCTCGCGCGACTCCGAGCCTTCCCGCAGCCCGACGACGACGTCGACGCCCGAGTCGTGGAGGTTGAGCGCGTGTGCGTGGCCCTGGCTGCCGTAGCCGAGCACGGCCACCTTGCCGGAGAGCAGCCCGAGATCGCCTTCGCGGAGAACTTTGGCCATGTGGGGATCCTTTCTAACGGAGGACGTGTTGGCGGCGCTTGATGCCCTTGCGGTCGGACGCGCGGGTGAGGCCGATGCGGCCGGTGCGGACGAGCTCCTTGACGCCGTGCGGGCGGACGAGCTCCTCAAACGAGTCGACCTCCTCCGGCGAGCCGACGACCTCGAAGACGAGCGCCTCCGGCCCCAGGTCGGCGACGCGTGCGTGGAAGACGTCGGCGAGCGCGAGCAGCTCGGCGCGGCGCTCGGGCGGCGCGGTGACCTTGATCAGCGCCAGCTCGCGCTCGATCGCCTCGCCGGGGACGAGCTCGGCCACCCGGAGGACGTTCACGAGCTTGTGCATCTGCTTCTCGATCTGCTCGAGCGGATGCTGGTCGCAGTCGACGCGCAACGTGACGCGCGAGACGTCGTGCCGCTCGGTCGGGCCGACGGCGAGCGAGTCGATGTTGTAGCCGCGCCGCGCGAACATGCTCACGATCCGCATCAGCGCGCCCGGCTTGTTCTCCAGGAGAACCGCAAGCGTGTGCTTCACGACGCCACCTCGACGTCCTCCGACCACTCGATCGCCTCCAGCGCGCCCGCACCGGCGGGGATGATCGGGAAGCACTGCTCGCGCGGGTCGACGCGACAGTCGACGACCGCCGTCCGCCCGAGCGCGAGCGCCTCGGCCAGGATCGGCTCGAGCTCGTCCTCGGACTCGACGGTGAAGCCGGCGGCGCCGTACGCCTCCGCGAGCATGGCGTAGTCGGGCACCTGGTGAGTCAGGTGCACGTGCGAGAGCCGCTCGCCGAAGAACATGCTCTGCCACTGCTGCACCATCCCGAGGTAGCCGTTGTTGACGATCACGACCACGATCGGCAGGTCCTCGAGCACGGACGTCGCCAGCTCCTGGCTCGTCATCTGGAAGCAGCCGTCGCCGTCGACGCAGATCACCGTCGCGTCGGGCCGCGCGGCCTTCGCGCCCACGGCGGCCGGGAGCCCGTAGCCCATCGTCCCCAGGCCGCCCGAGGTGATGAACGTGCGCGGCCGGTCGCAGACGAGGTACTGCATCGCCCACATCTGGTGCTGGCCGACGCCTGTCGTCCAGACGACGTCGTCACGGCCGGCGGTCAGGTCGCGGAGGGTCTCGAGCACCGTCTGCGGCTTGAGCAGTCCGTTCCGGCCGTAGCGGAGTGGGAACTCCTCGCGGCACTCGTCGAGCTGCTCGAGCCAGGAGCCGGTGCCGGGCGCGGTGCCGCGGAGCTCGGCGGCCATGCCTGCGAGGACATCGCGCAGGGGGCCGACGACGGGGATGTCCGCGGCACGGAGCTTTCCCACCTCGGCGGAGTCGATATCGAGGTGGATCACGCGCGCGCCCGGCGCAAAGGCCGAGAGCCGCCCGGTGACGCGGTCGTCGAAGCGCGCGCCGACGGCGACGAGGAGGTCGCACGTGTTCATCGCCCAGTTCGACCACTTCGGCCCGTGCATACCGGGCCAGCCGAAGAAGAGCTCGTGCGTCTCCGGGAACCCTCCCTTTGCCATCAGCGTCGTCACGACCGGGGCCCGGGCGGCCTCGGCCAGCTCGAGGAGCTCGTCGCAGGCATCCGCGTTCAGCACGCCTCCGCCCACGTAGAGCACCGGCTTCTCCGCGGCTGCGAGCGCCGCGGCTGCTGCTGCGACCTGCCGCTGGTTGACGCGCCTCGGGGGGCGCCAGCCGGGCAGGTCGGGTTCGTCGGGATAGTGGAAGTCGATCTCCGCCTCCTGCACGTCGCGCGGGATGTCGACGAGGACAGGGCCGCAGCGGCCCGTGCGGGCGACGTGGAAGGCGGCCTTGATCGCGTGCGGGATCTCCGCGACGTCCTGGACGAGCCAGGAGTGCTTCACGATCGGGATCGTCACACCGACGATGTCGCACTCCTGGAACGCGTCCGTGCCGATCAGGTGCGTCCGCACCTGGCCGGTGATGCAGACGAGCGGCGTCGAGTCCATCCACGCGTCCGCGATCGGCGTGACGAGGTTGGTCGCGCCCGGGCCGGACGTGGCCAGCGCGACACCGACCTTGCCGGACGCCCGCGCGTAGCCCTCGGCCATGTGACCGGCACCCTGCTCGTGCCGCGCGAGCACGTGACGGATCGTCGTGCCGCGTGCGATCGCGTCGTAGGTGGGCAGGATCGCCCCGCCGGGGAGGCCGAAGACGACCTTCACGCCTTCGGCCTCCAGTGACCGGAGGAGAGCGTCTGCTCCGTTCACGCGGCGGACTCCCGCACGAACTCTGCGTTGCGATGCGACGAGGGAAGCAGGCTGACGACCGCGTCGCCGAAGTCGCGTGTCGACGCCGCCAGCGTCGGGGCCGGCGCGTCGCTTCGGGCACGACGAAGCGCGGACGCGAGCGTGTCGGCGGCGTGCGCCTCGCCGAGCCCCTCGCGGAGCAGCAGCGAGACGGCGAGCAGCATCGAGCCCGGGTCGACGACCCCGTGGCCCGCGTCGTCCGCCGACTCCGAATGGGCAGGAGCGAACACGGCCGGCCCGTTTCCGGACAGCCGCGCCACCGCCGCGAGCCGCCGTCCGCCCGCCTCGTCCGCGGCCAGGTCCTCGACCGCCCGCGCCATCACGCCGGCGACGACCAGCACGTCGAGCTGCCCCGGCTCGAACGCGAGCGAGCGCACCGTCTCGGCGAGCGTGAGCCGCTCGAGCTGCACGGACTCGTGCCGGGTGGCCACGTCGTCGACGAGCGCGGCCCACTCCGCGCCGTGGTCGACCGCGACGAGGCGGCCGCGACGCCGCTCGGCGAACGCGAACGCCCGCTCGACCGTCCAGCAGTCCTGGTCGCGTTCTCGCGGTGCGAGCACGACGACGTCGCCGCGGCCGGCGACCACGTGCGTCAGGCGCGCCCGGAGATCGAGCTCCTCGCCGACGGGACGCAGCGCCGGATCGTCCATGTCCGCGACCAGCACCGCGTCCGCCTCGAGCACCGCCGCCCGCGTCGCGGGCGGAAGCGGGTGCCCGAAACGTGTCAGCGCCTCTCTCCCGAACGGCGCGTGAACGTCCTCGACCTCGAACCCGTGCATCCGCGCCACCTTGCGGAGCGTCCGCGACGCCTCCGCCATCAGCTCCGGCCCCAGGCCGTCACCTGCCAAACAGGCCACCGTGTACGTGCGTCTCATCTGACTGCGACCCCCTCGTATTCGAAAACGTCGGTGAGCGTGACCGCCGGGCGGAAGTCGGCCAGCTCCTTGAACCGCGCAAAAGCCTCGTTCAACGCGTCGCGCGAGAGCTCGATCCCCGCCTCGGAGCAGGCGCGCGCGAACGCGTGCCGGCCGGAGTGCTTGCCGAGCGGAAGCGTCATCGTCAGCCCCAGCTCGGCGGGATCCATGATCTGGTACGTGGACACGTCCTTGAGGACGCCGTCCTGGTGGATGCCTGCTTCGTGCGCGAACGCGTTCGCGCCGACGATCGCCTTGCAGCGCTGCACCGAGTAGCGCGTCAGCCGCGAGACGAGGGCCGAGGCCCGGCCGATCTCCCCGACGGCGACACCGGTGTCAGCGTCGGACGCGTCCGCGCGAACCCGCAGCGCCATGACGATCTCCTCGAGCGCCGCGTTCCCGGCCCGCTCGCCGATCCCGTTGACCGTGCACTCGACCTGGCCCGCGCCGGCTTCGACTCCGGCGAGCGAGTTCGCGACGGCGAGACCGAGGTCGTCGTGGCAGTGCACCGAGAGCGTGACCCGGCCGAGCTCCGGACACCGCGCCCGGATGTCGCGCAGGAAGGCCGCGTGCTCGGCCGGCAGCGAGTAGCCGACGGTGTCGGGGAGGTTCACCGTCGTCGCACCGGCGGCGACCGCCTCGCGGCAGACGCGCGCGAGGAAGTCCGGATCCGACCGGGTCGCGTCCTCGGCCGAGAACTGCACCTCGTCGGCACGACCGGCGGCGTAGGCGACCGACCACCGGACCTGCTCGACGACCTCCTCGGGCTCGAGTCCCAACTTGCGCTCCATGTGGAGTGCGCTCGTCGCGATGAAGACATGCACGCGCGAGCGCCGCGCCTCCGCCACGGCCTCGACCGCGGCGTCCACGTCCTCACGGCGGGTCCTGGCCAGCGCGGCCACGGTCGGCCCCTCGACCGTCCGCGCCACCTCGCGTACACCTTCGAAGTCACCGGGGGAGGACGCGGGGAAGCCGGCCTCGATCACGTCCGCGCCGAGGCGCTCGAGCTGCTCCGCGATCTCCGCCTTCTCGTGCGGCTGCAGCGCGATTCCGGGCGACTGCTCGCCGTCCCGCAAGGTCGTGTCGAAGATGGTGATCCTGCGTCGTTCCACGTCGCTCCTCCTGTCCGTTCCGGTACGCGGACGCACCGGTGGTGTGAATCGGTCGGCGTATGCGGCGTCCAGGGCCGCGTGAGCGACTTCTCCCCCTTAGTGGGGGAGAATGACGAGAAGCGAAATGACGGCCACGACGATCGCGAGCGCCCAGAGGGGCGTCTTGCTCACGGTCGCGGTAGTGGCCTTCGCCTTCATCGAGCAGCCAGTGTGCGGGAGGAGCCCCGCGCTTGTCAAATCGGAACGTGAATGCCCGTATGTATTTGCGGCATCCAGCTATACAACTTAAAGTCTCTCGGCTCATGGCTCCGCGCGCGGATCTGTTCGGCACGACGCTCAAGGCGATCGTCCTCTTTGCGCGCATTCGGACGCGCTAGCCGGCCTTCCTCTCCGCCGCCGCCGGCTAGCTAGCACCACAAGGCGGAGGCCCGGCAGCACCTCCGCCCAGTCCGCTCTCCGAGAGGAGCCTCTCCGTGACCCGACCGACGCTGTACGACCCGAACCTCGAGCTCGATTCCTGCGGGGTGGGCTTCGTCGCTGACGTGCGCGGCCGCGCGTCGCGCGAGGTCGTCGACGCGTTGCTCGAGGCGCTCCGGCGGGTGAAGCACCGCGGCGCGGTCGCTGCGGACGGGAAGACGGGCGACGGCGCCGGGCTGCTGCTCCCGATTCCGGCGGCGCTGGTCCCGGAGCCGGGCTGCGGGCTCGCGATGGTCTTCCTCCGGTCCGAAGCGGACCGGTCCGTCCTTGCAACACAGTGTTGCAAGGAGGGTCTGGAGGTGGTCGCGTGGCGCGAGGTGCCGGTCGAGCCGGACGCGCTCGGGGCTGAGGCGCGCCGGAGCCTGCCGCGGATCGAGCAGCTCGTCCTCCGCGCGCCGGGGCTCGATCCGGACGAGGCCGAGTGCCGGGCCTTCCGTGCGCGCAAGCGCGCCGAGCGCGAGCTCTCCTCCTACGTCGTCTCGCTCTCGTTCCGCACGGTCACGTACAAGGCGCTCTGCGCCGCCGATCAGCTCGCCGCGTTCTACGCCGACCTTCGCGACCCGGCGCTGGCTGTGCCGTTCGGCGTCTTCCACCAGCGCTTCTCGACCAACACGGCGCCGTCGTGGGAGCGCGCGCAGCCGTTCCGCCTGCTCTGCCACAACGGCGAGATCAACGCGATCCAGGGAAACGTCAACTGGATGCGGGCGCGCGAGGGCAGGCTCGGCTCGGACGACGACGCGCTGCTGGCGCCGGTCGTCGACCCGCGCGGCTCCGACTCGGCGATGCTGGACAACGTCCTCGAGCTGCTCGTCCGCGGCGGCCGCGACGTGCGCCACTCGCTCGCGATGCTCGTCCCCGAGGCGTGGGAGGGAAACGCCGAGCTCGACCCGGCCGTCCGCGACTTCTACCGCTACCACGCCGGTCTCTGCGAGCCGTGGGACGGCCCCGCGGCGCTCGTCTTCACCGACGGGCGCGTCGTCGGCGCGACGCTCGATCGCAACGGACTCCGGCCCTTGCGCTACGCCGTGGGCCGCGATCTCGTCGTGTGCGCATCCGAGGCGGGCGTGGCAAATCTCGCCGGGCCGGTGCGTCGCGGCCGGCTTGGACCTGGCGAGATGCTCGCCTTCGATCCCGAGCGCGGGCTGGAGGAGAACGCGGTGCTCAAGCCCCGGCTCGCGGCGCGTGCGCCGTACGGCGAATGGCTCGCGTCGAGGCTCGTCCGCGGCTCCTGCGGCTCGCCGCTCTCGCCGCCCGAGGACGACCTGACGCCGCGGCAGGCCGCGTTCGGCTACACGCAGGAGGACCTGCGGGCGATCCTGCGCCCGACCGCCTCGCACGCGCACGAGCCGACCTCGTCGATGGGCGACGACACCGCGCTGGCTCCACTGGCGGGGCGCGCACGGCCGCTCTACTCGTTCTTCCGCCAGCGCTTCGCACAGGTCACGAACCCGCCGATCGACCATCTCCGGGAGCGCTTCGTCTTCTCGCTCCGGACGCTCCTCGGCGGCCGCTCGCCGATCCTGGTCGAGAGCGCGGAGGCGGCGGCAGGGATCGAGCTGCCGGGCTTTCTGCTCTACCCGGACGGCGTCGAGCGGCTCGACACGGAGCGTCTCGACGTGACCTTCGCGCCGGACGAGGGGCTCGAGCCAGCGCTCGACCGGATCGTCGCCGCGGCCGAGACCGCCGTGCGCGCCGGGCGCGGGATGCTGCTGCTCTCGGACCGGGCTGCGTCGCCCGAGCGCGCGCCCGTGCCGATGCTGCTCGCCGTCGGCGCAGTGCACGAGCACCTCGTCGCCGAGGAACTGCGGACGTTCGCGACGCTCGTCGTCGAGAGCGACGAGCCGCGAGAGGTGCACCACGTCGCGTGCCTGCTCGGCTACGGCGCGGAGGCGATCTGCCCGCGGCTCGGGCTCGAGACGGTGGCGGCGCTGGCGGCGGGAGACAAGCTGGGCGGTGACCGGCCGAGCGCGGGCGAGGCGCAGGTGCGCTTCGTCCGCGCCCTCGAGGACGGCGTCCTCAAGGTCATGTCCAAGATGGGCATCTCGGACGTCGCGAGCTACTGCGGCGCGCAGCTCTTCGATGTCGTCGGGCTGTCGCAGGAGGTCGTCGACCGCTGCTTCGCCGGGACGGCCACCGCGGTCGGCGGTCTCGGCTTCGCCGAGCTCGAACGCGACGTGCTCGACCGGCACCGGCAGGCCTGGGAGCCAGGAAACCGCCTGGAAAACCCGGGTTTTGTCAAGTTCCGCAAGGGCGGCGAGCGGCACGCGACCGACCCGGAAGTGGTCGAGGCACTCCACGCGACGGCCGCCGCCCACGCGCTGCGCCGGGCGGTCCGTGACGATGACCGCGAGCGGTATGCGCGCTTCGCCGGGCTCGTGAACGCACGCGAGCCGCTCGAGCTCCGTGACCTGCTCGAGCTCGTGCCCGCGGACGAGCCTGTGCTGCTCGACGAGGTCGAGCCCGCCGAATCGATCGTCCGCCGCTTCTCCAGCGGAGCCATGTCCCACGGCGCCCTGTCCGCTGAAGCGCACGAGACGGTCGCGATCGCGTTCAACCGGCTCGGCGCGAAGGCGAACTCCGGCGAGGGAGGCGAGGATCCGGCGCGTTTCGAGGACGAACGCAACTGCCGGATCAAGCAGGTCGCGTCAGGCCGCTTCGGAGTCACACCCGCATACGCCGTCGCCGCCGACGAGCTCCAGATCAAGATCGCGCAGGGCTCGAAGCCGGGCGAGGGCGGCCAGCTGCCCGGCCACAAGGTGACCGCGGAGATCGCGCGCCTGCGGCACACGCAGCCGGGAGTAGCGCTGATCTCCCCGCCGCCGCACCACGACATCTACTCGATCGAGGACCTCGCCCAGCTGGTCTTCGACCTGCGCCAGGTGAATCCGGACGCCGCGATCTCGGTGAAGCTCGTCTCGGAGGCCGGAGTGGGGCTGGTCGCGGCCGGTTGCGTAAAAGCGCTCGCGGACGTCGTCCACGTCGCCGGCGCCGACGGCGGCACCGGCGCCAGCCCGCTCTCGTCGATCAAGAACGCGGGCGTCCCGTGGGAGCTCGGACTCGCCGAGACGCAGCAGACGCTGGTCGCGAACGGCCTGCGGGGACGCGTCCGCCTGCGTGCCGACGGCGGCATGAAGACGGGGCGCGACGTGGTCATGGCCGCGCTGCTCGGGGCCGACGGGGTCTCGTTCGGGACGGCAGTGCTCATCGCGCAGGGCTGTCTGATGGTGCGCTCGTGTCACCTCGACACCTGTCCCGTCGGGATCGCGACGCAGCGGCCCGACCTGCGCGAGAAGTTCGAGGCCACGCCGGAGCAGGTCATGGCCTACCTGCTCTTCGTGGCCGAGGAGGTGCGCGAGCATCTGGCGGCGCTCGGCTTCCGCACCTTCGACGAGGCGGTCGGACGGGTCGACCGGCTCACACGGGCCTCTCGCGGCGACGAGCGGGCGGCGCTGCTCGATCTCTCGCCTTTGCTGGCGTCCGCGGGCGACGGGCCGGCGCGCTACGCCGGCGAGCCACAGCTACGAGCCTCGGGCGGAGAGCTCGGTGAGCGGCTCGCCGGCGAAGCGCGGCCGGCACTCGATCGGGCGAGCATCGTCGAGCCCGCGTACGCGATCTGCACCGACGACCGTGCCGTCGGAGCGCGCCTCGGCGGGCTCGTCGCGCGGCGCTTCGGCTCGGCGCCGCCTCCCGGTCGCGTCCGCGCGCGCTTCGCGGGGAGCGCCGGGCAGAGCTTCGGTGCCTTCCTCGCCGCGGGCGTGCAGCTCGAGCTGGCGGGCGAGGCGAACGACTATGTCGGCAAGAGCATGGCCGGGGGGAGAATCGCGATCCGGCCGCCCGAGGGTGACGCCGGCGACCCGGTGCTGCTCGGCAATACGGCGCTCTACGGCGCGACCGGCGGCGAGCTCTTCTGTGCCGGCCGGGCCGGCGAACGGTTTGCGGTGCGCAACTCGGGCGCGACCGCCGTGGTCGAGGGCGTCGGCGAGCACGCGTGCGAGTACATGACGAGCGGCACGGTCGTCGTCCTCGGCCCTGTCGGGCGCAACTTCGGTGCGGGCATGAGCGGCGGCGACGTCTACGTCCATGACCCCGAAGGCATGCTCCCGCTGCGCCTGAACGGCGACCTCGTCGTCGCGCGACCGGTGTCCGCGGCGGACGAGCTCAGGCGCCTCGTCGAACAGCACGTGCGCCACACGGGGTCAGAGAGGGGTCAGACCCTTCTCGGACGCTGGAGCGACGCCGTCCGCGAGTTCGTGCACGTCGTCCCGAAGATCGACGTGGCCGAGGTCGAGGACGAGCACGAAGGCACGTTGTCCGGAGGCAAGCACGCGGAGACCGCACCTGAGGAGGCCGCGGCCGCGCCCTAGCAGGAGCGCAGGTGCTGGCACATCTTGGCGATCGGCACGGCGAAGTTCAGGCCGCTGCCGTAGGTCGCCTTCACGCCGGCGACGAGGATGCCGACGACGTGCCCTGACGCATCCAGAGCCGGGCCGCCCGAGTTGCCGGGATTCGCGGCCGCGTCGGTCTGGATCGCCTTCGTCGACACGCGGCTGACGATCCCGGTGGTCACCGTTCCCGAGAGCCCGAACGGGCTGCCGACGAGGAGGAGCGGATCGCCGACGGCGGGCGGCTTCGTCACCGGCTTCTGCCAGAGCGGTGCTGCACCTGCCGGATGCCCGTCGAGCCGAATCACTGCCAGGTCGTTGGTCGCGTCCTCGGCCATGATCTCGCCTTGCCACGTGCCCCCGTTGCGCCCGAGGGTCACGTAGCCGCCGAGGTTGTTGGCCACCACGTGCCGCGCGGTGATCAGGTAGCTCGAGCTGTCGTCCTGCCAACCGACGAACCCCGTTCCCAGCCCTTCGCTGGTGTAGACCGTGAACACGCTCTTGAGCACTCGCTTGGCGAGCGGCGCGAGATCCCCTTGCTTCGTCTGCAGGGACTGGATCTTCGCGACGGTGGAGCTGTCCTTGCTGCGCAGCGAGTTCACCTCGTGCTGCAGCGTCGCCACCTGGGCCACGCGGGCGTCCGCCTCCTGCTGCACGAGCGTGTGCTGGTGCTGGTACGTGTACCAGGTGAAGCCGAGCGCGCCCACGCAGACGATCAGCAGTGCCGCCATGGCGAGCTTGACGCCGGGCGCGGTCTCGTAGCGGTCGGTATCCCAGTCCGACATCTCTCCCTGTATCGGCAGGCGATCCTGTCGCCTGTATCCTCGGCGCGCTCAACGGTGGAGGGGAGACGACGCTGAAGATCTGCCTGCTGACGGACGCCTACGCGGATTCGACGTCGCCGTTCAAGGATCACGACCTCCCGTGCGATCCGCGGCCGTACCTGCCGGACGCCGAGTGGCACTCCGTTGCGCTCCAGAAGTCCACGGCGGTCGCGACGGTCGTCGAGCTCGCAGGGCAGGGCTTCGACCTCTTCTTCAACCTCTGCGACGGCGCGTGGGCCGAGGATCGCCCTGGAATCGAGGTCGTGCAGGCGCTCGAGCGACTCGGCGCCGCGTTCACGGGCGCGACCTCGGAGTTCTACGAGCCGACGCGGGAAGCGATGAAGCGGGTCTGCAACGCCTGGGGAGTGGAGACACCTCGCTATGCAGTCGCCATGACGCCGGACGACGTCGAGCGTGCCGCCGCGGAGCTGCGCTTCCCGCTCATCGTCAAGCACCCGTCGAGCTACTCGAGCATCGGGATGACGCGCGCTTCGCGCGTCGAGGCGCCGGAGGAGCTGCGCCGCGAGGCTCGCCGGATGACGGACGCGTTCGGAGCCGCGCTGGTCGAGGAGTTCGTCGAGGGCCGGGAGTTCACCGTCCTCGTGGCCGAGAACCCGGAGGATCCGCTCTCGCCTGCGACCTACACGCCGGTCGAGTTCCTCTTTCCGCCCGGCGAGACGTTCAAGCACTTCGACCTCAAGTGGGTCGACTACGCGGACGTGCGCGCCGTTCCCGTACCCGAAGGAGAGCTCGCCTCGCAGCTGCGCGCGCTTTCCGCCAAGGTGTTCCGCGGCCTGAACGGCGCCGGCTACGGCCGGGTCGACGTCCGCGTCCGGCCCGACGGCGTGCCGTTCTTCCTCGAGATCAACCCCAATTGCGGCGTCTACTACCCGCCCTCCGACCCCGGGAGCGCCGACCTCTGCCTCTTCGACGACCCCGAGGGGCACGAGGGCTTCACGCGCCGGATCGTGGCGGCCGCACTCCGGCGCCGCGACCTGCGCCGCCGCGCCTGGGAGGTTCGGCCAACGCGAGAAGGCGGCTACGGCATGTTCTCGACCAGGTCGATCGCCCGCGGCGAGCGAATCGTCGAGTTCGAGCAGCAGCCGCAGGTGCTCGTGTCGCGGAGCCACGTCGAGCGGACCTGGCGCGACCAGGACGCGGCCTGGTTCCCGCGCTACGCATGGCCGCTCACCGACGAGATCTACGTCGTCTGGGAGCGAGTATCCGGAGGACTGGAAGCCGATCGACCACTCCTGTGATCCCAGCGTGTGGCTCGAAGGCCTCGATCTCGTCGCTCGCCGCGAACTCGCGCCGGGAGACGAGATCACCGTCGACTACGCGACCTTCTGCAATGAGCTCATGCCGAGCTTCGAGTGCAGTTGCGGCGCGCAGGACTGTCGCGGCACGATCCGTGGCGACGACTACCTCCGCGACTTCGTCGACCGCTACGAGAGTCACGTCTCGGACTACGTCGCCGCCAAGCGGCGCGAGCGCGGGCTTTCGCTCGGCTAGCTGCTAAGGTCTCGGCCGGATGCTGCGCCTCGCTTGACACCTGCGTGACCGCGCGCCGCCCGGTGATTCGGGAGGCGTTGCCCGTGTCGACCGATCGAGCGTAAGGAGCATCACGTGTCAGCTGTCGAGGTTCACAATCTGCGCAAGGAATTCGGCCGCACCTCCCTGAGGCGCGGTGCGAAGCGTACGGCCGCGGTCGACGGCGTCAGCTTCGAGATCGCACGCGGCGAGTGCGTCGCCGTGCTCGGCCGCAACGGCTCGGGCAAGTCGACGCTCGTCCGCATCCTGTCGACCCTGATCCTCCCCGACGGGGGCTCGGCCAGCATCTTCGGCCACGACGTCGTCAAGGAGGCGGGCGAGGTGCGCCGCCTCGTGAACCGCGTGTCGGTCGAGGCGTCGTTCTTCAAGAAGATGTCGCCGGTCGAGAACCTGTCCTACGCGGCCAGGTTCTACGGCCTGGGCATCCGCGAGACGCGCCGGCGGATCCCCGAGATCCTCGACCGGGTCGGCTTCCCCCGCTCGCGGCGAGACTCGCGCATGGAGCAGCTCTCGCGCGGGACGCAGCAGAAGGTCGCGCTCGCCCGGGCGCTGCTGACGTCGCCGGTGGTCCTGCTCCTCGACGAGCCGACGACCGGCCTCGATCCGCGCTCGAAGCTCGAGGTGCAGGCGTTCATCGAGGACATCCGCGCCCGTCACGACACGACGATCCTGCTCTGCACCCACGACATGCGCGAGGCGGAGGTGCTCTCGGAGCGCGTCGGCATCCTCGAGCACGGACGGCTGCTGCACCTGGCGCCGGCGCAGGAGCTGCTGGAGCAGTTCGGGGCGGAGTCGATCGAGGAGGTCTTCCTGTCCACCACGGGCCGCGCCTTCGAGGACGAGGACCGGCTGGACGAGGAGCAACCCGTGGAGGAGGTGGCGAAATGACGAGAGCAACCCTTGCAGCCCGGCACGAGCTGATCGGCCTGCTCGGCGTCGTCGAGCGCAACGCGTACCTCGTGAAGCGGTACGCGATCTGGGAGGTCGCCTGGTTCGTCTGGACGGTGGCGAACACGTTGACGATCGTGTTCATCGCAAAGGGCATCCAGGCGTCGGGCGGTCACCTCGACGTCGAGCGCGAGACGACCGTGCTGCTGATCGGCGCGGTCATCTGGTCGTACCTCGGAATCCTGTTCGCGATCCTCATGGAGACGGTCGCGTGGGAACGCTGGGAGGGGACGATCGAGTACACGTTCATGGCGCCGCTGTCGCGCGCCGTTCACCTGCTCGGCATGGGCGCGTTCGCCGTCGTCTACGGGCTGATCCGCACGGCGCTCCTGTTCGTCGTCGTGGCGTCGTTCTTCACTCTCGATCTGGGCAAGGCGAACTTCTGGGCCGCGTTCGTCGTGCTCGTGATCGCGTCGGTCTCGTTCCTCGGCGTTGGTGTGATGACGGCGGTGCTCCCGCTGATCTCGCCGGAGAAGGGAACGCAGCTCGGCTTCATCGCTCAGGGAATGCTGCTCGTCGTCTCGGGCGTCTACTACAGCGTCTCGATCCTGCCCGGCTGGATGCAGGTGCTCGCGAAGATCTCGCCCGCGACCTACGCGCTGGAGGGGATCCGCAAGGCGATTCTCGACGGCGCCGGTGTGAGCGACCTGTGGAGCGACATCTGGCCGCTGCTCGTGATCGGCACCATCTCCATCCCGCTCGGCTTCGCCGTCTTCCACCGCGGCGAGGTGTACGCGAAGAAGAACGGCCTGCTCAAGCGGTCGGGATGATCCGCCGGGCCGAGGCGAGGGACGACTTCGACGCACTTGGGTCGAGGAACACGAGACGCATCCCATTGACACTGATTGCACTCGACGGCGACGACCTCGTCGGCTACGCGGATTCTCGAGCTGAGAACCGAGGCGGGGGGTGGTCGGCAACGACCTGACCGCCGTGCGCCGAAGCCACCGCCGCCGTGGCATCGCCGAGGCGCTCAAGCGGGCGCAGATCGCGCGGGCTGCGCAGCACGGCTATCGCCGCATCACGACCTCGACCCACGATTTCCAACGCGGGGATGCGCCGGCTGAACGGGAAGCTGGGCTACCGCGAGCAGCCCGCGCTCCTCGACGTGTCCCGGCCACTCGACCGCCCGGCCCTGTAAACTGCGACCAGGAGTTTGAGGCGACGTGGCCTCGGGCGTTTTTCGCGCCCGGGGCTTTTTTTGTTGTTCGGAAGGAGGAAGAATGGCAGCAGTGGAGTCGGCATCGAGAGCGACGAGCGATCCCGTCAAGCGCGCCGAGGTGCTCGAGCGCATGAAGTCCGAGTCGGTGGAGTTCGTCCTGCTCTGGTTCAACGACCTCGAAGGGCACCTCAAGAGCTTCGCGATCACGCCCGCCGAGCTCGAGGACGCGCTCGACGACGGAATGGGCTTCGACGGCTCGTCGATCACGGGCTTCAACGCGATCGAGGAGTCGGACATGGTCGCGATCCCCGATCCCGAGACGTTCCAGCTCATGCCGTGGAAGCAGGGCGAGACGAAGGTCGCTCGGATGCTCTGCGACGTCGTCACGCCCGACGGAAAGCCGTACGACGGCGACCCGCGCTACGTGCTGCGGCGCGCGCTCGAGCGGATGGAGTCGATGGGGTTCGACACGTTCAACGTCGGTCCCGAGCTCGAGTACTTCCTCTTCAAGACGAACGAGGGCACGGAGACGCTCGACGAGGGCGGCTACTTCGCCATGACGACGATGGACGCGGCCACCGAGCTGCGCAACGACACGATCCGCGCGCTCGAGTCGATGGGCATCCCGATCGAGTACTCGCACCACGAGGTCGGCCCGTCGCAGCACGAGATCGACATGCGTTACGCAGGCGCGCTCGACATGGCCGACTACGTGCTCACCTACCGGCTGATCGTCAAGGAGGTCGCGGCCAAGAACGGCGTCTACGCGACGTTCATGCCGAAGCCGATCTTCGGCGAGAACGGCTCGGGGATGCACACGCACCAGTCGCTCTTCACCGGGGGACGGAACGCGTTCTTCGACGAGGACGACAAGTGGCACCTGTCCGACGTCGGCAAGGCCTTCATCGCCGGCCAGCTGCGCCACGCGCGCGAGATCTCGGCGGTGTTCGCGCAGTGGGTGAACTCGTACAAGCGGCTCGTCCCCGGCTACGAGGCTCCCGTCTACGTCGCCTGGTCGCGACGGAACCGCTCGGCGCTGATCCGCATTCCGCTCTACAAGCCGGGGGCGGAGCAGGCGACGCGCGCCGAGATCCGCTGTCCCGATCCGGCCTGCAACCCGTACCTGACCTTCGCGGCGCTGCTACACGCGGGCCTCGAGGGGATCGAGAAGGGCTACGAGCTGCCCGACCCGATGGAGACGAACCTCTACCACCTGACGGCGGAGCAGCGGCGGGAGCGCGGCATCGTCTCGCTGCCGGAGACGCTCGGCGAGGCGATCGGCGAGCTGGCGCAGTCCGAGCTCGCCCGGAAGGCGCTCGGGCCGCACATCTTCGACCGCTACGTCGAGATCAAGCGGCGCGAGTGGGACGACTATCGCGTCCAGCTGACGAGCTGGGAGATGGAGCGCTACCTGCCGGCGCTGTAGGTTCCGGCGACGATCGAAAAGACGGGGTTGCTCTCGTGGGCGACCCCGTCTAGAATCCCACCACGCTCCGCTCGCTGCGGCCTGCGGAGCAGACTGACGGCCGACTACGAGCTGCTTCTCTGGGCAGCTCGTGGTCGTTGTAGGGCGGGTGAACCCGTGGTTCCCCCGCCATCCCCTCCTTTGGCACGACGCAACGAGCAGCTGCGGGGCGCGCGCCGGCCAAGCCGGCATGCACCTGCGAACGCCTCGGCCTGACTTTGCAACACAGTGTTACTTGGAATCAGGTGCCCGCGGCCACGAATGTCCGGCGTGCCGGGTCGTAGACCAGCCGGTCGCAACCGGGCTGGGAGATCTGCAGCGGCCCGCTGACGAGCCTGTCGCCGTCGAACCCGTAACAGGGGTGGTACGTGCGGCCGCCGACCGTGACCGTGCAGGAGACGATCGCGATGCCGTTGATCGTCGCGACCGGGGCGAGGTCGCAGCGTGTCACATGGAGCTTGCCGGCCACGTCGTGCGGGACGGTCCCGCCGATCCTCGACTCGTAGTAGCGGCGGATCGCGCCCTGGTTCGGGTCGGCTCCGCCGCCGGCCGTCGACAGGTAGTACGTGGCGCCTCCGGCCACGAGCAGAACGGCGATGATCGCGCCCAGCCACCCGAGGTCCCAGCGCTTCTCGCCGAACACGTTCGCGTCATCGACGCGTCTGCGAAAGGGCTTGATCGCCCAGCCGAAAAAGACGGGCCCCTCCCCGCCTCTTCCAGCCTCTCTCGTCCTCGCGGACTAGAGGAAAGTAGGGATGGACTCGCGCTCGACGCGGAGGCCGATCACGCCGTTCGCACCGTCGATCGAGTCGATGGTGTCGGCGGTGACCAGGCGGCGCGAGAAGAGACCCGCTTTGACCGCGAGCGCGTCCGGCTCGTCGGGGGCGGTGCCGTACATCGGGCACTCGACGCGTCCCACGACTTCCCCGTTCCGGTCGGCGACGAGGAAGCCGGAAGTCGCAGCGAGATCGATAGCGAAGGCACCCATCTGTCGCCAAGGTATTCCCGCTCCGTGAGGAAAAAACCTTCCTCGCGGTAAGCCTTTTGTAAGGGGTCAGGACGGCTTCGCGGCCATCACGAAGGCCGTCGCGAGCGCGACGACGACCAGGGCGACCGCCACGAGCGCGAGCGGCACGCGCAGACGTGGACGTGAGCCGGAAACACCGGCGAGGACGACCAGAGCGGCGCCGCCGAGCAGCAGGCCGAACACCGCCAGGCCGCGCGAGGCGTCGAGCCAGGAGCCGCTCGCGCTCTCGTCTGCCGCCAATCCCTCACCGAGGCCGATCGCGACGATCGTCGCGGCGAGCGCTCCGAGTCCGGCTCTGCGGGCGAAAGAGCGGAGGACGTCGCCGCGCTCGTCGTCGCGGTTCCTCGCTGCCACAGCCGCGACGGCCGCCGCAATCAGCAGGCCGGTCACGACCATGGCGGCGAGCACGTGGACGAACAGCAGGGCGCTCACGAGCCTGGCTTCCAGACCATCAGCGCGAGGATCGCGAGGGCGGCCGCGAAGCTCGCGTAGTTCAGCGCGTGTGCGGCCGGGCTCGTCAATACCCGGCGCAGCTCGTCGCTCGGACGGTCGCCGTCGGCCGCGAGCCGCTCGGCGAGGTAGCGCGCGTGCCGGGCCGAGCGGCCGCCGATTCCGCCCAGCACCACAGCGGCGAACCAGAGCGCAACCGAGGCGGAGATCCAGTTGTCGCTCCACGAGAAGCCGGTGCGGTGGACGAGCGACGCGCCGAAGGCGAGCGCGGCCAGGGCGCCGACGCCGACAGCTGCCACCGCGATCCGCGTCAGTCCGAGCAGGAACGCGACCTCGCTCGGCCGCTCTCGCCGCACCGCCGCTGCGTGCAGCACGCCGACCGCGACCGCGCCGGACACCAACAGGAAGGCGCCGACGAGGTGAAACCCGACCAGCCACTGCGTTGCGCTCACGCGCGGGACCCTACTCTTGGCCCGTGGAGGAGTCCGCACGCCACCTCCGGCTGATCACGGACACGATCGCCGCGGTCAACTCGACGCTCGACCTCGAGGAGGTGCTCGCGCTCGTCGCCCGCTCGGTCGCAGAGGCGCTCGAGGCCGATGCGTGCTTCGTCTACCTCTACGACGAGCGCGCCGACGAGCTCGTCCTCCGGGCCACGCACGGCACGGGCGTCGACGAGATGACGCGGCGGCCGCGCATGCGCCCGGGCGAGGGGATCACCGGCACCGCCGCGGCTCTGCGGGAGCCGATCATGCTGCCCGCGCAGGCGCACCTCGACCCGCGCTTCAAGTCGTTCCCGAACTTGCCCGAGGACGAGTACGAGTCGATCCTCGCCGTTCCGATCCTCGCGCGCGAGAAGCTCGAAGGCGCGCTCAACGTCCGCACCCGCGCTGCCCGAGCCTTTTCGGACGCCGAGATCGGCCTGCTTGTCGCGATCGCCGCGCAAGTCGCCTTCTCGCTCGAGCACGCGAAGCTCTACTCCCAGGCGCAGCGGCGCGTGCGCGAGCTGGAAGCGCTCGCGACCATCTCCGAAGCCGTTTCCGAGTCGCTGTACGTCGAGGAGTCGCTCGAGGCGATCGTCAAGACGACGATGGGTGCGGTGTCGGCGACCGGCGCAGCGATCGTGCTCGAGGACGGGGCGATCGCATGGCCGGAGGGCCGCGCGGGCAAGCACGCGGTTCGCATGCCGTTGCGCTGGAAGCGGCGGCAGATCGGCGAGCTCGTCTGCGACCGCGACGTGCCGTTCAGCGAGGACGACCGGCAGCTCCTCGCCTCGATCGCCCATCACGCCGCGGTCGCGCTCGAGCACGGCCGGACGGTCATGCGCGGCGTGATGGCCCAGGAGATCCACCACCGCGTCAAGAACAACCTGCAGACCGTCGCTTCGCTGCTTCGGCTGCAGGCGCAGGCGGACGGCGTCGACCCGCACCGAGCGCTCGAGGACTCGGTCAACCGCATCCTGGCGATCGCCGCCGTGCACGAGGTGCTGACGGAGCGGCGCGACGACGACGTCGACCTCGGTGAGCTGCTCGAACGGCTGCGGGCGACGCTCGTCCAGGGGCTCGCCGCCGGGAAGCACGTCGAATCGGCGATCGAGCCCGTCTCGCTCGCGGGCGCTCGCGCGACGGCGCTCGCGCTCGTGTTCTCGGAGCTGCTCCAGAATGCGCTCGAGCACGGGGGAACGCTGGTCCGTGTCGAGCTCGCTCGCCGGAACGGCGACGTCGTGCTGGCGATCGCGGACGACGGGAAAGGGCTCGAGGGCGAGCCGTCGGTCGGTACCGGGCTCTCGATCGTGCGGGCGCTCGTCCGGGACGAGCTGCGCGGCACGCTTCGCCTCGAGTCGGACGGCGGGTTACGCGCCGAAGTCGTCTTCCCGGCATAGCCGGGAGAGCGGCCCGAGCAGCGGTCGGGCCGTCGGCGTCAGACGGTACGAGGTCGAGGGCGGGAAGCCGTCCGTGACCGTGCGCTCGACGAGGCCGGCTGCGACGAGATCCTTGAGCGCCAGAGTCAGCGCCCGCGCCGTGATCCCCGGCAGCGCGGCCCGCAGCTCCGAAAATCGGCGCGAACCGACGCCGAGCGCGTGCACGACCGGCATCGACCACTTCTTCAGGCCGGTTTCGGTCGCCCCCAGGTGGTCGAGGGCCTCCATCAGGTCGACGCAGGCCGGAAGGAGCGATGCGCCGGCCGGGAGCACGAGGTATTCCGGCCGCAGCGGGTGCCCGTAGCCGGGGTTGCGAGCGATCAGGTGCAGGTCGACCAGCTCGTCGAGCGCTCTCCGCAGCGAGTCGCGGCCGACGCCGAGTGCGTGCATGAGGTTCGCGGATCGGCCCGGGGTGCGGTGCAGCGCGGCCAGGACCGGAACCGCCCAGCGGTGGTGAAAGAGACGGGACAGACCTGACATGGAAGTAATCCAAGTATAAAAACACGTCAACCGGACGAAAGGAGCTCTCCGTGAGCCAGCAAGCAGCCGAGCCCGTGACCCGCCCATTCGAGTACGACGGCAATCTGGTCTGCTCCGTCGAGGTCACCGATCTCGACGGATCGCTCGACTGGTACCGCGACATGCTCGGCTTCCAGCTCGTCTACCGCCTCGCGGACTACGGCTGGGCCGAGATCGAGACCCCGGTTCAGGGCTTCCGCATCGGTCTCGGACAGGTCGAGAAGATGGCAGGCCAGGGCGCGATCACGCCCACCTTCCGCGTTGTCGACATCGACGCCGCGCGCGGCTACCTGGAGAAGAACGGCGTCCGCTTCGACGGTGACACCAACGAGGTGCCGGGAATGGTCAAGCTCGCGACGTTCTACGACCCCGACGGAAACCCGTGGATGCTGGCGCAGGTCCTGCAGGAGATGGGGCAGTAGCCTTCGGGCGTGAGGCTGCCCTTCGAGGTCTTCGTGTTCGTGCGGCGCGGCGAGGAGTACCTCGTCCTGCGCCGCTCGGAGAAGCAGGGCGGCTACTGGCACTCGGTCGCGGGAGCGCTCGAGCCCGGCGAGACGTACGCGGAGGCGGCGGCGCGCGAGCTGCTGGAGGAAACCGGGCTCGCGGCCGCGCCCCGCGATCTCAACCGGCCGTACGACTACGACATCGAGGGCTGGGAGTCGCACTACGTCCCCGGGGCCGAGCGGGTCCACGTCGAGTCGTTCCTCGTCGAGGCGCCGCCCGGCTGGGAACCCGCGCTCGACTGGGAGCACGACGCGTATCAGTGGCGCCGGGCGCACGAAGCGGCGGCGCTCTTCTACTGGCCCGAGCCTCGTGAGCTCTTGCAGGAGCTGGCAGCGGCGTGAGGATCCTGATCGCCGAGGACGAGACGATCATCCGCCTCGATCTCCGGACGCTCCTCGAGAAGTCCGGGCTCGAGGTGTGCGCCGAGGCTCGCGACGGGGCCGAGGCGGTGGAGCTGGCGCGATCGGAGCTGCCGGACCTCGCGATCATGGACGTGAAGATGCCGCGGCTCGACGGGATCGAGGCGGCCCGGCGCATCCTCGACGAGCGGCCGATCCCGATCGTGATGCTCACCGCCTACGGGCAGGACGAGCTCGTCTCTCGCGCCGTCGAGGTCGGCGTCTTCGGCTACCTCGTCAAGCCGTTCCGCGAGTCCGATCTGCTGCCGGCGATCGCGACCGCGCGGGCCCGGCACGAGGAGCTCGTCGCCCTGCGCGAGGAGGCGGAGTCGCTGGGCGAGGCGCTCGCGGCGCGCAAGGTGATCGAGCGTGCCAAGGGGCTGCTGATGGCGAAGGAGGACCTGGACGAGAACGAGGCGTTCGACCGGCTGCGACGCGCGAGCCAGGTTTCCGGCAAGCCGCTGAAGGTGATCGCGGAAGCCGTCGTGGCGACGCTCGGCGAGGGCTAGCTAGGCAGGCACAGGCACGGCAAGGCCGGCTGCGCCGAGCTCAGACGAGGTCGGCTCGTAGCCGGAGCGGGCGAGCAGCTCGAGCCCGAGCCGGGCGCGGCGGACGCGCTCGCGCGAGAGGCCGACGGTCGTCGCCTCGAGGTGGGTGCCGGCCGGGTAGACGTCCGGCGCGTTTCTCAGCCCGAACTTCACGTAGACCGGCGCGGCGACGCGGATCAGCTCGGGGATCTCGTGCATACGCACGAAGCCGCCCGCGTTGTCCGGCGCCTCGACGTAGACGTCCAGCGGACAGTCGACGGCGGCCCGGATCGCGGCGATCTGGGCCAACGAGAGGTCGGTGGGGAGGTTTATCGTGCTCGCGCCGAGCTGTTCGAGGACACGTGCGGCAGCCGGATTCGCCGCCGGCAGCATCACGGAGATCTTGGCCTGCATGTCGGCGGGGAGCTCGCCGGTCTGTCGCATGGCCGTGAAGGCCGAGAGCACGCCGATGTCTGCGATCAGAACGCTCCGGAAGCCGTGGTCGGCCGCGCGCCGAGCATCGTCGAGGCACGCGACGACCTGCTCCTGTCCGTGCGCGGCGGGTGCGACGACCGCGCCGGCCGCGGAGCGCGCCATGGCCGACGTGCCCCAGGCGGCGTTCGGTCGCGCGAAGAGCGAGACCTCGACGCGCGCCGCCGCCGCCGTGCGTGCGAGCTTGTCGAGCTCGGCGTCCGTCTGCATGAAGACGCCGCTGCCTTGCGAGACGCGGTGCACGCGCACGTCGAGCCGCGCCGCTTCCTCGAGCACGGCGTCGAGACACTGTGCCCCTTCCGTGCTCGGGATCTCGACGCGAAACTGGGCTCCGTCCGGGAACCGCTTGGCCGAGTCGGGAAGCTCGGTCAGGTCGCCGGGCGGCAGGCCGATCGATGCGAGGAAGTCACGGGTCGAGCCCACGCCCGGTTTCTACAGATTTGTCACATCCGCGGCACAGACACGTGACAAAAATCGCGATACGATAGAACGTGGGTGGTGGTTCGGGGTGGCCCCGAGCAGAGTTGCCCGGCGGACGAGCAGCGAGCCCGGTCTTAGCCGGACTCGACGAGCGCTTCCCAGCGCGCGAACAGCGCCTCCAGCTCCTCTCGCTCCCGCCTGTACGCGGCGACGGCGTCGACGTTCGCCCAGTCGTCGGCGAGGCGGCGCTCGAGGTCGGCGACAGTCTGCTCCTTCGCCTCGATCTCCGCCTCGACTTGCTCGAGCTCTCGCGGCCTGCGCTTCGTCGCCGCCCGAGCGGGCGCCGCCATCGGAGCACGCTGTTCCTTCCGGCCACGTCCGGGGGACAGTCCCTCGGACGTGGCCGCGGCGGCCTTGGCCCGTTCTTCCCGGCGTCGCACGTAGTCGGCCCACCCGCCGTCGTACGCGTTCAGGCGATGCTCTTCGATCGCGAGCGTCCGCTCCGCGACGGCGTCGAGCAGCGCGCGGTCGTGCGACACGAGCAGGACCGTCCCCGGGAACGCCCGCAGCGCATCCTCGAGCGCCTCGCGGCTCTCGAGGTCGAGGTGGTTCGTCGGCTCGTCGAGGACGAGGAAGTTCGCGCCCGAAGCGACGACGGCGGCCAGCGCCAGGCGTCGGCGCTCGCCCCCGGAGAGCACCGAGACCGCCTTCTGATGCTCCTCCCAGCCCGAGAAGAGGAAGCGGCCGAGCAGGTTCTGCGCGTTCGGCCGCGACAGGCCGGTCATCGACTGGATGCAGTCGAGCACCGTACCGCGCTCGTCGAGTTCGGCCTCCTGTTGCGAGAAGTACGCGGGAACGACCCCGTGGCCGACCCGGCCGTGTAGCAGTCTCTCGAGCAGCGTCGTCTTTCCGGAGCCGTTCGGCCCGACGAGCGCGACGTGCTCTCCGCGATCGAGCCCGAACGAGACGTCGGAAAGAAGGTGCTTCTCGCCCGCGGACACGTCGAGGCCCGACACGTCGAGCACGACCCGTCCGCTCCGAGGCGGATCGAGGAACTCGAAGCCGAGCGCCCGTCCGTGGGCGGTCAGAGAATCCAGCTCGGCCGACCGTTTCGAACGCTCGCCGGAGAGGCGGCCGATCTGCGTCAGCTTGGCCTGCGCCTGCTTCGCCTTCGACTTCTTGTACCGGAACCGCTCGACGAACCGCTCGAGCCGCGCGATGTCGGCGTCGTAGCGCTGGATCGCTCTGCCGGCCGCGAGCGCCCGCGCCGCCTTCTCGCGACGCCACTCGTGCCACGGTCCCGCGAAGTAGAGGGAGCGTCCGGCTTCGAGCTCGAGCACCGCGGTCGTCACCGCCTCGAGGAACCAGCGGTCGTGCGCGACCAGGATCACGCCTGCGTCGAGCGAGCAGAGCGTCGTCTCCAGCCATTCGAGGTTCGCGACGTCGAGGTGGTTCGTCGGCTCGTCGAGCAGCAACAGGTCGGGATCCCCGGCGAGCGCGCGCCCGAGCGACGCGCGCGTCACCTCCCCGCCGGAGAACGTGTCGAGCCTGCGGTCGAGGTCGTCCTCCGAGAAGCCGAGTCCGCGGACGACGGCGGTCGTCCGTGTGCGCCAGTCCCAGCCGCCGGCGTGCTCGAGCCGGGCGACGGCCTCGGAGTAGCGGCGCATCGTCGTCGCGTCGTGCGTACCTGCGGCCATCTCGCTCTCGAGCCTGCCCAGCTCATGCTCGAGCGCGACCAGGTCGGCCGCGCCGCCGAGGACGTAGTCCCTCAGGGACAGGTCGAGATGAAGCGGCGGACGCTGGTCGTGCAGCGCGATTCGCGTGTCCTTGGAGAACGCGAGCTCGCCGCCGTGCAGCTCGGTCTGCCCGGCGAGGATGCGCAGCAGCGTCGTCTTGCCGGCGCCGTTCGGCCCGGAAAGCGCCAGCCGCTCGCCGCGCTCGACCTTGAACGAGACGCCGTCGAAGAGCACGGAGCCGCCGAGCTCCTTGCGCAGGTTGGACGCGATCACGACCGCCATGCCGTCAAGCGTAGTGCAGGAAAATCGTCACGAAGCCGCGTGAAATCGGCACGGTCCGGTCACTGACACGTGAGGGTTTCGCGGGTATCGTCATCGGCGAGGGCGGCGGGACGACGCCCCGCCCATTTGGGCGGGGGCTGAAAGAGCCCAGGCCGAAACGGCCATGCCTGAGAGCGGGACGGCACCGGCCCGAGAGGCGAGGCCAAGCGCGTATCGTTCGAGCAATGGCGCAGAGCGACATCGAACGCCGGTCGATCGACACCATCCGCGTCCTCGCGATGGACTCGGTGCAGAAGGCGAACGCGGGCCACCCGGGAACCGCGATGGCGCTCGCTCCGGTCGCCTACCTGATCTACACCGAGCTGCTGCGGCACAACCCGGCCGATCCGCACTGGCCGAACCGCGACCGGTTCGTCCTCTCCGCGGGTCATGCCTGCATCCTCCAGTACGCCACGCTGCACCTGACCGGCTACGACCTGTCCCTCGACGACCTGAAGCAGTTCCGCCAGTGGGGCTCGCGCACGCCCGGCCACCCGGAGAATCACCTCACGCCCGGCGTCGAGACCACCACCGGTCCGCTCGGCCAGGGCGTCGCCAACGGCGTCGGCTTCGGCGTCGCCGAGCGCTTCCTCGCGCAGCGCTACAACCGCCCGCACCACGAGATCGTCGACCACCGCGTCTACGCGATCTGCTCGGACGGCGACCTGATGGAGGGCGTCGCCTCCGAGGCCGCCTCGATCGCGGGCCAGCTCGCTCTCGGCAAGCTGATCTACCTCTACGACGACAACCACATCACGATCGACGGCACGACTGCGCTCTCCTTCTCGACCGAGGACAAGGGCATGCGCTTCGAGGCCTACGGCTGGCACGTCCAGCACGTCCACGACGTCAACGACCTCGACGAGCTCCGGGCCGCCTACGCGGCCGCCGAGTCCGAGCCCGACCGCCCGAGCCTGATCGTCGCGCACACGCACATCGCCTACCCGGCCCCGCACGCGATCGACACCGCGAAGGCGCACGGCAGCCCGCTCGGCGAGGACGAGGTGCGCGCGACCAAGGAAGTGCTCGGCTGGGATCCGGACGAGCACTTCGTCGTCCCGGACGGCGTCTACGAGCACATGAGCCAGAAGGAGCGCGGCGCGAAGCTCCAGGCCGAGTGGAAGAAGACGTTCAAGGCGTGGAGCGAGGCGTTCCCGGCCGAGCGCACCGACTGGGACCAGGTGCACACCGGCCGTCCGCGGGCCGGTTACGCCGATGCGCTTCCGACCTTCCCGGCCGGGACGGACATGGCCACGCGCGACGCCGGCAAAGCCGTCATGCAGGCGATCAAGCCGTTTGTGCCGACGATGGTCGGCGGCGCCGCCGACCTGGTCGAGTCGACGAAGACCGAGCTGGAGGGCACGGGCGTCTTCTCGGCGACGCACGCCGGCCGCAACGTCGCGTTCGGCATCCGCGAGCACGGCATGGGCTCGATCGTCAACGCCCTGGCGCTGCACGGCGGCATCGTCAAGCCGTACGGCTCGACGTTCCTCGTCTTCTCCGACTACATGCGCGGGGCCGTGCGACTCTCAGCCCTCGTCGAGCTGCCCGTGATCTGGGCCTGGACGCATGACTCGATCGGGCTCGGCGAGGACGGACCTACCCACCAGCCCGTAGAGCACTACGCCGCGCTGCGCGCGATCCCGCACCTGTGGTTCATTCGCCCTGGCGACGCGAACGAAACCGCCTACGCGTGGAAGGTCGCGCTCGACCGTGAGGACGGCCCGGTGGCGCTCTCGCTGACGCGCCAGAAGCTGCCGACGCTCGACCGCTCCGACCTCGGTGCCGCCTCCGGGCTGGAGCAGGGCGCGTACGTGCTCTGGGAGTCCGGCGACCCCGACCTGATCCTGATCGCGACCGGATCCGAGGTTCCCCTCGCGCTCGAGGCCGGGCAGAAGATCGCCGCCGACAACGGCACGAACGTCCGCGTCGTGTCGATGCCGTGCTGGGAGCTGTTCGAGCAGCAGCCGCAGTCGTACCGCGACGAGGTGCTGCCTCCCGAGGTGCGCGCCAGGCTCTCCGTCGAGGCCGGCGTCGCGCAGGGCTGGGAGCGCTGGGTCGGAGACCAAGGCGACTCGCTCGCGCTCGACCGCTTCGGCGCCTCGGCGCCCGGCCCCACCGTCATGGCCGAGCTCGGCTACACCGTCGACAACGTGATCGCCCGCGCGACCGCGGTGCTGGAAAGGAACAAGACCCATGTCTGAGTCCAACCTGCAGCGGCTCTCCGGCCTCGGCCAGTCCGTCTGGATCGACTCGCTCTCGCGCGAAATGCTCGAGGGCGGCCAGCTGAAGAAGCTGATGAAGGACGACGCCGTCACGGGCGTCACGTCCAATCCGACGATCTTCCAGAAGGCGCTCGCCGAAGGCCCGCGCTACGACAAGCAGCTCAAGCAGCTGCTGGGCTCGGAGGACGACCCGACGGCGATCTTCTTCGCCCTGGCCGAGCAGGACGTGTCCGACGCGTGCGACCTGATGGCGAACGTGTGGGACACCGGCGCCGGCCTGCGCGGTTACGTCTCGATCGAGGTCGACCCTACGCTCGCCTACGACACGGAGGCGACGTACGACCAGGCGAAGCAGCTCCACGCGGCGATCGACAAGCCGAATCTGTACGTGAAGATCCCGGCGACGCGCCCCGGCTTGCCGGCGATCGAGGACATGATCGCCGCGGGCAAGTCGATCAACGTGACGCTGATCTTCTCGCTCCAGCGCCACCGTGAGGTGATGGAGGCGCACATCCGCGGGCTCGAGCGGCTCGTCGCGGGCGGCGGCGACCCGCGCCAGGTCGCCTCGGTCGCCAGCTTCTTCGTCTCGCGCGTCGACACCGAGGCCGACATGCGGCTCGACGCGATCGGCACCGACCCGGCGCTCGCGCTGCGCGGCAAGCTCGCGGTCGCGAACGCCCGGCTCGCCTACCAGAACTGGCAGGAGGTCTACTCCGGCGAGCGCTGGCAGTTCCTTGCCTCCAAGGGCGCGTCGAAGCAGTGGTGCCTGTGGGCGTCGACGTCGACGAAGAACCCGGACTATCCGGACACGCTCTACGTGGACAGCCTGATCGGCCCGGAGACGGTCAACACGATGCCGCTCGAGACGGTCGAGGCGTTCCAGGACCACGGCACGGTTGAGCTCACCCTCGAGCGGGACATCGACGAGGCGCGGTCGCTCTTGCGCGAGCTGGAGCGGGTCGGCGTCGACGTCGACGACGTCACCGAGACGCTCGAGGCCGAAGGCGTGCAGAAGTTCGACGACTCATTCCAGGAGCTGCTCGACGGTATCCGCGCCAAGCGCGGCGAGCTCGTTTCCGCGTGAAGATCGGACTCGTAGGCCTGGGCAAGATGGGCGGCAACATGGCCGAGCGCCTGCGCCGGCACGGCCACCAGGTGGAGACCTACGCGCGAACCGACCCGGCCCGCACGGTGACGTCGCTCGAGGAGCTGGTTTCGAAGCTGGAGGCGCCGCGCGTCGTCTGGCTGATGGTTCCAGCGGGTGACGCGACCGAGGGGGCGTACGAGACGGTGCTCGGCCTGCTCGAGCCGGGCGACGTGATCGTCGACGGCGGCAACTCGAACTGGCGCGACTCGCAGCGCCGTGCCGCCGGTGCGAAGGCGAAGGACGTCCGCTTCCTCGACGCCGGTGTCTCGGGCGGGATCTGGGGGCTCGAGGGCGGCTACTGCGTAATGGTCGGCGGCGACGCCGACGCGTTCGCCGTGATCGAGCCGCTCTGCCGGGACCTGACCGATCCCGGCGGCTACGCGCACGTCGGCGCGAGCGGCGCCGGGCACTTCACGAAGATGGTCCACAACGGCATCGAGTACGGGCTGATGCAGTCCTTCGCCGAGGGGTTCGAGATCATGAACGCTTCCGAGTTCGAGCTCGACCTGCGGCAGCTCGCGGCGCTCTGGCAGCACGGCTCGGTCGTCCGGAGCTGGCTGCTCGAACTGCTCGAGCGCGCCCTCGCCGACGACCCCGGGCTCGAGTCGATCCGCGGCTACGTGCAGGACTCGGGCGAGGGCCGCTGGACGGTGCAGGCGGCGATCGACGAGGACGTGCCCGCGCCGGTGATTACCCTGTCCCTGATGGCGCGCTTCGCCTCGCGGCAGGACGAGTCGTTCGCGGCCAAGGTAAACGCGGCTCTGCGCCAGCAGTTCGGCGGCCACGCCGTCAAGAAGGCGGGCGACGGCTGATGCTGAGGACGCTCGTGGCGACGATGCTGGCGGCGTTGGCGCTCGCGCTGCCGACGGCGGCGGCGACCGGGAACTCGATCACGCTCCGCCTCAACGACGGGTTCGTCGTCAAGGGGACGAACATCGTGTGCGCCGTCCAGCTCTCGAAGACGCTCGTTCCGGGCGCCAAGCTGGTCTCCTGCTACTTAGAGACGCGGCAAGGCCCGGTTCCGAAGTCGTACACGGTGGGGCTGGCGGTGAACGGCGAAGTCGCGCTCGGCAGAGTGAGCAAGTCCGGCAGCGTCACGGTCGTGAAGAAGCTCGGCGGCGGGCCGTACGTGCCGTCGGCGAGCAGGTCTGCGCCGGGAAGGGTTTACGAGGCGACGATCGGCTCCGTGTTCCTGATCAAGGGCACGGCGATCACGTGCGGTGTCTCGACGCAGTCCTTCGGCGGGAAGAAGGCGACCACGGTCGCGTGCTTCAAGCTGAATCCGGCGAAACAGCCCCGGGCGAACTCGTACGGCATCGGCATCACCGGCGGCGGCGCGTTCCTCGTCCACTTCGATGCCAAGTCGAAGGCCACGCCCGTCAAGATCGTCCAGCACGGCAAGTAGCCAGGTCCCTTTCCGCCTCGATTCACCTGGCGCTGTTCAAACTGCGGTGTCAGACACCGAATTTGTCAAGTCGAATGTGTGACAACTTTGTGACTTTTTGTCCACAGGCGGATCCCGCTGTCCATGCGGTCTGCAGGCCACGGCAAACGGAGGTTCGCTGCCGAAGCGCTCCGCGTCTGCTCCCAGCATGGCTGCATCGGTGTCTGACACCGGTGTTCGCGCGGCGTCCGCCGAGGGCAGTGCCGGGCATGTGACGCGGGCGGCGCCGGTGCCGTAAAGGCACCATGCGTGTCACCGTGAGCCGCCGTCCCGACGTCGACTTCGCGGCCGTCTGCGAGGAGAACCTCGACGGCGTCTTCGGCTACCTGCTGTACCTGACCGGGAACCGGGCGGTTGCCGAGGATCTCGCCGCCGAGACGTTCGAACGGGCGTTGCGCCGGTTCAAGCGGTTCGATCCGCGGCGCGGCTCGGCGAGGACCTGGCTGCTCACGCTCGCGCGCTCCACCGCCCTCGATCACTTCCGCTCCGAGCAGCGCCGCAGACGGCGCGAGGGGACGTACGCGCTGCTCGAGCAACGCGCGGACGAGGGCGAGGTCTTCGGCCACGGACTGTCGCCGGTGCTCCAGGCTGCGTTGCAGAGCCTGTCGGCCGGCGAGCGGGAAGTGGTCGCGCTCCGCGTGCTCCTCGAACTCGACGGGGAGTCTGCTGCACGCCTGCTCGGAATCAGCCCGACGGCGTGCTCGACGCGGTTGCACCGCGCCTTGCAGAAACTCGAGGAGAGAGTGAGGGACGATGTCCGAGCCTGACCTGATCGACGAGCGGTTCGACGACCTCGTACGTGAGCTTCGCTCCGCGGAGCCGGCGGCGAGCACGGAGCTTCGGGAGCGCGTGCGCGAGACCGCGAGCGGGCGTGCGAGGCCGAGGCCCGACACGGGCGCGGCGCATGTCTCGGCGGCGCGTGCTCGTGCTCGTACCGGTGGCAGTTGCTCTCGGAGTCGCGGTCGGACTCGGTGCGCTGTCCTCCGGCTCCTCGCCTAGGCAGAACGCGACCGACGGCCTGAACACCGCCAGAGGGCAACTCCCCTTGCCTCACGCCCCTGCGAACTCCAACGCCGTCAAAGCTCATGACCGGGTCGTACCCGGGAAACTCGCAGCCGGATTCAACGGCTACTCCGTCACGACTGCGCCGTATCCCACCCGAACCGCCGACTCGCCGCTCGCACCCAGCGGCACGCGGGCGCAGAACTACTCGGTCGACCTCGGCCTCCGCGTCAAGGGGCTCTCGCCGGCGACGAAGAGAGCGATCAACCTCACCCGCGGCTGGGGCGGCTACGTGGTCACGGTCGACTACGGCTCCGGGCAGAAGTCGGGCACGGCCTACCTCGTCCTGCGCGTGCCGATCGGCAAGGTGCAGACGGCGGTCGCGAAGCTCGGGACGCTGGGCACGATCCTCAACGACCACGTGTCGGTTCAGGACGTCCAGGGGCAGCTCGACCAGCGCTACCTGCGGATCGTGGACCTGAAGGCGAAGATCGCCAAGCTTCGCGCCGAGATCATCGACCCGAGCCTGACGACGAGTCAGCGCGCCGCGTTCCAGGCCGTCCTCGCACAGCGCACAGCGCAGTTCGTGAAGCTGCAGGCGCAGCAGCAGGCGCAGATCACGAAAACGAGCTTTGCGACGGTCGCCCTCGCTCTGCAGACGAAGCAAGCTGCGGCCGTCGTCCCGTCGAAGCCGGGCCGCATCGGCCAGGCGCTGCACAACATCGGCCACGTGCTCGTCACCGAGCTCGAGATCCTGCTGTACGTCGTGCTGATCGGTGCGCCGTTCATCGTGCTCGCGCTCCTGCTCTGGGGCGGCCGCCGGACGTGGCGGCGACGGTCGGAGGACCAGCTCCTTGCTCAGTAGGGGATGACTCGCGGCAAGGACCGCGCTACGATCCGATGGGGTCATAACCCCAGCTCATGGGGCAAAAGACACGCATTACCGGTCTGATCGCCGCCGCGGCGCTCGCAGCGGCACTGGCCATCCTGTGGCCGGTCGTCGGCAGCGCGTCTCCGGCGCGCACCGTCGCCTCGTCGACCTACACCGACGCGAGCGGCGACGCGACGAACGGCGGCCCCGACATCACCACCGTCACAGTCTCGACCGACTCGTCCGGAAAGATCACTTTCACGGCCACGATCGGCAATCGGACGACGCTGACCGACGACGACGCAGTCCAGGCGTACTTCGACACCGACAAGAACACGAGCACGGGCGGCCCGGGCGGCTACGACTATCAGGTCGCCTGGATCGCCGGCCACCAGGAGCTCGACAAATGGGACGGCTCGCAGTACGCGACGCAGTCGGGTGTGGCCAGCTTCTCGGCCTCCTACAAGGGCGGTCAGGCGACGTTCAGCGTCGCCTCGGCCGACTTCGGCGGCAGCACGTCGTTCAACTTCATCGTCACGACGACCGGTGACGACGGCGACTCGACCTCAGACCGCACGCCCGACGGCACCGCGAACTGGACGTTCCCGTCGACCGGCGGCACGTCGCCGCCGCCCCCACCGCCTCCACCCGGCTCACCGCCGCCGCCAGGCGCGCCGCCCCCGCCTCCGCCGCCCACGAACGGCCTCGCGGCGACGAAGTTCACCGTCGGCAAGCCTCACGCCGGCGGGCGCCTGACCGTCTCGATGGTCATGCGCGTGAACGGCACGGCGGTGAAGACGACGGTCGCGTGCATCGCCAAGATCGGCAGCAAGAAGCTGGCCGTGAAGTCGAAGGGCAGCGTCCTGAGCGGGCGCGCGTCTTGCATCTGGACGGTGCCGAAGGGCACGAAGAGCAAGACCGTCAAAGGCACGATCGCCGCGACCTACCAGGGCAAGACGGTCAAGAAGTCGTTCTCGGCGCGGGTTCTCGCCTGAACGGAAGGCTCGTCAATCCGAGTCCGGGCAGCTCGTGTCGTCCTCGACCGCACGGTGCTGTCGACCGAGCTGGGTGACCACGTGATCGCGGGACTGGCGGGCGGCGCGTAGCGGACCACGTGCATCTGCACCTTCCCACCCGATCCGACGAGGAGCTGGAGGGTGGCGACGGTTCCCGGCGACGCCCCGGTCTCCGGGATTGCCACCGTCACGTCGTTGGTCTCGTTGCTCGTGCCGACGACCGGAAGCGTGATCACATCCGCGATGTGGATCTTCCACGCGTTGGGCGCGTACGGGTCGACGCCGCAGATGTTGCCGTCGACCTCGTCGCTGGTCGTCCCGGTTCCGCCGCCGAGGTCGACTGAACACGAAGTGCGCTGGAACTGAAGCCGTGCGCTTGTGCATCCCGGCGGTGACGAGCAGCCCGACGGACACGCGTAGCTGGGACGCCTTCTTGCAGATGAAGTACGTCTCCGGAGAGCCTCCGGGAGAGTGGACGCTGACCATGACGATCCCGGTTCTCGTGACGACTGGACCGAAACCGGGCACCTTCTCGTTCTTCGGTGCCAGCTCGGCGTGTGCTTCGCCGTTTGCGGCGGTAGCTCCGTCCAGGTGACTTACCGTGAGGTACTTGGGCAGCGTGGGGTCGCCCCACTCCCACACGACGTGGACGCCCGAGCCGGTCTGGGGCGGACGTCCGCTCTTCGGGACGTTCCTCCACGGGCCGCATGTGATCTCGCTCGGGAACTTCTGCGTGATCGCGACGTGCACTCCGAGGCGTATCGGCATTCCGGCGTTCGCAGCGTGGCCCGGGGGCCCGAGGTGCGTTTTCGGAGCAGGGCTCGGACCGGGAAAAAGCTTCATCGCAGCGGCGTCGCTCTCGACGGCGTCCACGCCTTGCCAACCCTGGCCGAGGAGCGAAGGCCGCGACTCCTGTGAGCCGGGAGACTCGTAGCAGGTGAATTCGGCGGTCCCGGTCGCGGCGGCGGGCCGGCGGAACGCAACGACGGGCTTGTGCTCCGCTGCGTCGACCGCGAGCAGCAGCAGCTCCAGCGGGTCGAGCAGGACTGCCGCTGCAGAAGGCTTCGCGGCCAGGTCGACCGCCGGATGCTGCTGCAAGCCGAGCTGGCGTACGAGCAGCGCGAGCGTGGCCGAAGGCGACGGTTTGGCGACTGCGGCCGCAACGCCTGAGACCAGCGATATGTCGAGCCTGGCGGGATCGACGCGGCGGGTTCCCGACAGCACCGCCGCAAGATCGGTCAACGAGACCTCGTTCCCCAGGCTCTCTCCGGCGGCCCGCAACTGGAAGTCGTCAGGTTGAAGCCCTTCTGGAAAGCGGGACCACCTGTCGTCACGGCGTGTCCGGCGGCAGTGAACACGGGCACGCGAAGAGCCGTCATCATTGCCAGTACCGCCTGATAGCGCGCGCCCGGCGTCCGGGCGTTCTCGAGATTCGCAACCAGCTGGCGAGCGACCGCGGCGGGCGACTGCGCTCGGGCACCCGACGCCAAACTGCTCGCGGCGACGCCGATGGTCAGCGCGACTCCGACCCCGAGCACCAGAAGCTTCGCCTTCACCGGAGACCTCCTCGAAAAATCGCCCTGGAGTCGGCGCCGCAACCAGCTCCCGAGCCGGGATGACGCCTCTCCCCCGCGGTCGAGCGGGTCGCGTCAGTAGTCCGCGGCGAGGTAGATGAACGCGACGGCGACGGTGGCGCCGAGGATCATCAGCGCGATCGCGAAGAGCCACCAGCCGAGCACGAGGTTCTTGCGGCGGAGGGCCGGATCTTCCGGGTCGACCATGTTCGACTCGCTCTCTGCCACCTAGATCACCGAGCCGACGGCGGCTGCCACGAACAGCAGCGCCAGGTAGAGGAGCGAGTAGTGGAAGAGCGTCGACGCGTTGCGAGGCGTCTGGTGGCGGCGTAGCCGCACTGCCATCCACACGAACAGCCCGCCGAGGACGAGCGCGGCCGCGAGGTACACGGCCGAGAACCAGCCGAGTGCGTACGGAACCGCTGTGAATCCGACGAGGACGAGCGAGTAGAGGACGATCTGCCGCGTCGTCTCGCGGTCGCCGCGCACGACCGGCAGCATCGGGATCCGCGCCGCGGCGTAGTCCCGCTTGATCAGCAGCGCGAGCGCCCAGAAGTGCGGTGGCGTCCAGAGGAAGACGATCAGGAACAGCCCGACGGCCGGCCAGGCGAGCGAGCCGGTCGCGGCGGCCCAGCCGACGAGCGGCGGGACGGCTCCGGCGGCGCCGCCGATGACGATGTTCTGCGGCGTCGACCGCTTCAGCCAGCCGGTGTAGACGACGACGTAGAACAGGTTCCCGACGAGTGCGAGCGACCGCAGTCAGCACGTTGACCGTGCTCGCCAGCAGCGCGAACGACGCGGCCGAGAGCGCCAGGCCGAACTCGAGCGCGTACGCGGGCGGCACGCGGTCGGACGCCACCGGCCGCTTGCGCGTCCGCTCGCCCATCAGCCTGTCGATGTCGCGGTCCATGACGTGGTTGATCGCGCTCGCGCCGCCGCAGGCCATGGCCAGACCGACCATCGCCCCGACGGCGACGTTCCACGGCGGCAGGCCGTGTGCGCCCGCGACCATCCCGCAGAAGCCGGTCAGGAGCAGCAGCGTCATGATCCGCGGCTTCGTCAGCGTCACGTAGTCGCGCACGCTCCCGAGCGGCACCCGGCCCGGCCGGTGGACGAGTGCCGTGACGACGACCGTCGCCGCGAACGCGGCCGCGGCGAGGGCGAGGTGGAGGCCCGGCACCGTCACGAGCGCAGCAACCCCGAAGAGCGCCGTCGCGACGAGCACGGGAACGAGCAGCCGTCGGTGCGAGAACCACGCGGCCGCGAGCAGCGCGGCGAGCGGCGGCAGGGCGAGCGCGGCGAGCAGACGATGCGCCGTGTCGAGCCCGGCGGCGCCCGAGACGACGGCGAGCAGCGTCGCCGCCGAGGCGGCGAGCGCCGTCAGCCGCAGCCAGGGCCCGGGTGCCGTGTCAGCGGCCATTCGTCATCCCGAGCTTCATGCGCAGGTCGCGCACCGGGCGGTAGCTCGTCACGTAGGGAACGCTGTCGAAGTTGTGCTCGGGCGGCGGCGAGGTCGTGTACCACTCGAGCGTGTTCGCCAGCCACGGGTCGTTGCCGACGCGTGGCGCATGCCGCGACTTGATGATCGCCACGAGGATCAGAAGTATGCCGACCGTCATGATCCCCGAGCCGATCGTCGAGATCAGGTTGTACCACTCCCACAGCCCGCCCTCGGTGTACGTGTAGATGCGGCGCGGCATGCCGAGCAGCCCGACCAGGTGCAGCGGCATGAACGTCAGGTTGAAGCCGACGAAGATCGTCCAGAACGACCACTTGCCGAGCTGTCTCGTCGAGCTTGCGGCCGAACATCTTCGGCCACCAGTAGAAGAGCCCGGCGAAGATCGCGAACATCGCGCCGCCGACGAGGGTGTAGTGGAAGTGGGCGACGACGAAGTACGTGTTGTGAATCTGCCAGTCGAGCGGGAAGAGGGCGAGATAGAGGCCGGTCAGCCCGCCGATGAGGAACAGCGAGATGAACCCGAGCGCGTAGAGCATGGGCGTGTCGAAGATCAGGTTCCCGCGCCAGGTGGTCGCGACCCAGTTCAGGATCTTCACGCCGGTCGGGACGCCGACGAGGAGCGACGCGATCATGAAGTAGCTGTTCAGGCCGCTGCCGTACCCGACCGTGAACAGGTGGTGCGCCCAGACGAGCATCGACACGAACCCGATGCCGAGCGTCGAGTAGGCGACCGCCTTGTAGCCGAAGATCGGCTTGCGCGCGAAGACCGGCAGGATCTCGGAGACGATCCCCATCGCGGGCAGGATCATGATGTAGACCTCGGGGTGGCCGAAGAACCAGAAGACGTGCTGCCAGAGGAGTACGTTGCCGCCCTCCTGGGGCTTGAAGAAGTGGACGCCCGGGAAGTGCCGGTCGAGCAGGAGCAGCGTCAGGCCGCCGGACAGCACCGGCAGCACGAGGATCAGCATCACGGCATAGGTGAGGAGCCCCCAGACGAAGAGCGGGATCCGCATGTACGTCATCCCCGCCGTCCGCATGTTGTGGATCGTGCAGACGAAGTTGATCGCCCCGATCAGCGACGCGATCGAGAGGATGTGCAGCGACAGGATCCAGAGGTCGACGCCGTTGCCGGGGCTGTACTCCGTCTCCGTCAGCGGCGGGTAGGCCGTCCAGCTCGCCCCCGACGGGCCTCCCTTGGCGAAGAAGCTCGCGTAGAGCACGATCCCGCCGAAGAGGAACAGCCAGTACGAGAGCGCGTTCAGCTTCGGGAAGGCCATGTCGCGCGCGCCGATCATCAGCGGCAGGAGGTAGTTGCCGAATCCGGCCAGAATCGGCACGACGACGAGGAAGACCATCGTCGTCCCGTGGATCGTGAAGAGCTGGTCGTACGTGGTCGCCGAGACGACGTGCTCGTTCGGCGTCGCGAGCTGCGCGCGCATGATCAGCGCCAGCACTCCGCCGGCGGCGAAAAACGCCAGGCTCGTCGCGATGTAGAGGATCCCGATCCGCTTGTGGTCCGTCGTGGTCACCCATGACATGAAGCGCCCGCGGCGCCAGTCGGCAGCGACGACCGGCTGGGTCTCGACGTTAACTGCCACTAGGCGGCCCTCCGTGGATCTTCTGCAGGTAGGCAATCATCGCGTCGATCTGTGCCGGGCTCCAGTCGCTCCCGACGGCGGGCATGCGGCCCAGGCTGCCGGACACGCCCGTGCGCAGCACGTGGGTGATGTCGGTCGGGTCGAACGTGCGGCCCTGGAGCGGTGGCCCGTACGCACCCTGGCCCTCCATGCCGTGGCACTTGGCGCAGACGCCGACATAGGCCTCCGCTGCGACGACCGGGCTGCCGTCGCTGTGCGTGGCGAGGAACGCGCGATACTGCGCCTCGCTCACGACCTTGACGCTGGCGGTCATCTTCGCGTGGTAGACGCCGCAGAGCTGTGCGCACTGCCCGACGTAGCGTGCCTTCCTTCTTCGCCTGGAACCAGGTGTGGTTCGTGCGGCCGGGGATGGCGTCGATCTGGCCGCCGAGCGCGGGGATCCACCAGCCGTGGATCACGTCGATCGCGTTCACGGTCAGCGTTACGACGTCGTTCGACCGGCACCACCATCTGGTCGATCGAGACCTGGCCGTCCGGGTAGCGGTAGAGCCAGTAGAACTGGTGGCCCTCGACCTGGATGTTCAGCGAGTTCGCGGCGTTCGCCGGCGGCACGTCCTTGACGTCCGGGAGCTTCGCGAAGACGACGGCGACGATCGCGAACACGATCAGGACCGGGACCACCGTCCAGATGATCTCGAGCCGGGTGTTGCCGTGGACGGCCGCTCCCTCGACCTCGCGTGGGCGGCGGCCACGCCGGTACTTGACGATGAAGACGACCAGCGCGGTCTCGACGATGATGAAGATCACGCCGGTGATCCCGAGGATCACCCACCAGATGTCGCGGATCGCGGCGGCGTTCGGTGAGGCCGGCGTGACGGGCGCGAGACCGCCGTCGCTCGCCACGGCCGTCCCGGCCGTGACCAGCGCGAGCGGCACGGCGAGGAACACGGCACGCAGCGTCGGGCGCATCGGAGCCGGATTCTATTCGGCCGGGTGCGTGGCAGGAGCGGTACGCGGAGCGGGCATGCTGTGTGCGTGTCACGCGTCACGTTGCCGAAGGGGGTCGGAGCTTCGTACGAGGTGTACGTGAACGGCGTCCGTCAGGAGGAAGGCAGCGATTTCGTCCGCGACGGCGGCGAGCTCGTTTTCGACCGGAAGCTCGCCACAGAGGGCAAGCTCGGCTTCTGGCGCTGGACATCCCTCTTTCTCGGGATCGCCGGCACCTACCGGCAGAACGATAGTGTCGATGTCGTCTACGACGTGGGCGGCCGGAGGTTCGTGGCCACGGGCCTTCCGATCATCCAGGACGAGACTGGAGACGCCACTGTCGAGTCAGGCGGGTCACGAGCGGGCGGGACGTGAGCGGGCGCGAAACCCGCACCTTGTCCTCTTCGTAGCTGCTGCGGCGCTCGCCGTGCTCGCGGCTGCGCTCGTCGCCGACGTTGCCGGCCTCGATCAGGTACGCGACGTGACCTCGCGTTTCGACGCGCCCTGGCTGCTGATCTGCCTCGGCGCCGAGCTGCTCGGCTACGTCGGCTACGTCCTCGCGCTGCGGAACATCGCTCGGGTCGACGGCGGGCCGCGGCTGTCCTTCGCCCTGACTGCCCGGACGGTCGTGTCCGGATTCGGCGTCTATGCCGCGGCGCACGCCGCGGGTGGGTTCGCGGTCGACTACTGGGCGCTCCGGCGGGCCGGACTGGAGCGCGACAAGGCGATTGCGCGTGTTGCGGGACTGGGCCTGCTCGAGTACGCGGTACTGGCGCCGGTCGCACTCGTCTGCGCGTTGATCCTCTTCGCCGACGGCGGCGAGCACGTGCAGGACTCGATGACGCTGCCATGGCTCGCGGTGATCCCGGGCTTCGCGATCGCGCTGTGGGCGTCGTCGCCGAAGCGGCGCTGGAGCGAAACGGGGCTTTCGGGCGGGCGTGTGCGCGAGAGCATCCAGCACGCGCTGGCAGGGCTCGGGACGATGCGGGCGCTGTTCCGCCGCCCGGTGCAGCACCTGCCCGGGCTACTCGGAGTCGCGTTCTACTGGTTCGGCGACATCGCGTGTATGTGGGCGGCACTGCGCATCTTCTCGGTGCACGTGTCCTGGCCTGCGCTCGTCGTTGCGTACGCGACCGGCTACGTGGCGAGCCGCCGCTCGCTGCCGGCGGGCGGCGCGGGGATCGTCGAGGTGCTGATGACGTTCGCGCTCGTCTGGATCGGGCTGCCCCTGGCGCCGGCGCTCGCGGGTGTCCTCGTCTACCGGCTGTTCAACTTCTGGCTGCCGATCGTCCCGGCGCTGGCCTTGCTCCCGAGCGTGACGCGCCTCCGCCACGCGCACGAGCAGGCCGAATCGGCCTAGCCCCGGCGCGAGCTCACCCGTTCCGAACAGCCGCGTCCAGCTCGGCGCCGTCCAAACGGCGGTGTCAGACACCGAATTTGTCAAGCGAAATGTGTGACGAAAGTGTGACTTTTCGTCCACAGGCGATTCCGCAACAAGAAGCCGTTTCCGCCCGGTTCTGTGGAGAACCTGCCGGCCGCCCCGGCCGTGCCCGGTCCGACGCCGTCCAACCCCGGTGTCTGACACCGGGGTCGTGAGGTGCCACGCCCGAGCCGGGCGATGGCGGCTCCTGCCGGTCTAGGATCGGACATGCGCGTCGAGGACGTGTGCGAGCGACTCTGGCCGGGCCGGGACTGCCGCGTCGAGCGGCTCGGCGGAGGGCTCACGAACCACAACTTCAAGGTCACCGTCGGCGGCGAGGCGTTCGTCGTCCGTGTCGGCGGGCAGGACACGCACCTGCTCGGGATCGACCGGGCCGACGAGCACGGCGCCGCCCTCGTCGCGGCGGCGATCGGCGTCGGCCCCGAGGTGGTGGGCTACGTCGACGGCTCGCTCGTCACCCGGTTCGTCGACGGCGAGCCGATCCCGGCGGACGAGATCGCAGGTCACGGGACGATCGGCCGGGTCGCCGGGCTGCTCCGCGCGATCCACGACGGCCCGGCCGTCCCCGGCCGTTTCGACTCGTTCCGCGTCGTCGAGGCCTACCTCGAGACCGTCCTCGCCCGAGGTGGCGCCCAGCCCGAGCAGTACGGAGAGGCCAAGGCCGTCGCGGACGAGATCGAGCGCGCGCTCGGCCCTCGCACTGCGCGCCCGTGCCACAACGACCTCCTGAACGCGAACTTCATCGCTGACGGCGACCGGCTCTGGATCGTGGACTGGGAGTACGCCGGCATGGGCGACCCGTTCTTCGATCTCGCCAACTTCGCCGTCAACAACGGGCTCGAGGAGGACGGCGACAGGACGCTGCTGGAGGCCTACGGTCGCGCGGACAAGGACGCGCTCGCGCACCTCACGCTCATGCGGTTCATGTCCGACTTCCGCGAGGCGATGTGGGGCTCAGTGCAGGAAGCCGTGTCTGCGCTCGACGAGGACTTCGCCGCGTACGCGCGCGAGCACTTCGAGCGTCTCGACGCCACGGCGCGCAGCCCTCGCTTCCGCGCCGCGCTCGATCACATGAGCCAGGCGCAGCCGTCCCAGTAGGCCGCGACCCGCTGCCGCTTCCGGCCGTGCACGTCCAGGTGCAACTCCTCCGGGACACGTCCGATCCGGGCGAAGTGGAGCTCGAACCCGTCCATCGGGACGGGCTCGAAGTCGACGCCGTCCTTGGGCGCCGGCCCGGTGACCAGCCTGATCGCCGCACGGCCGCAGCACTTGCCCTGCTCGGGCCACACGAAGAGCCGGCCTCCCTGCCGCTGAACTGCCTCGGCCACCTTGGGCGACGCGACGACGCGCACGAATGAGAGGCTAGCGCGGTGAGAGACAGGGCGAAAGCGGTCGTGATCGGAGGCGGGGTCGGCGGCTGCTCGATCCTCTACTGGCTCGCCAGGCTCGGCTGGGACGACGTGCTCCTCGTCGAGCGTGCCGACCTGACGAGCGGCTCGACCTTCCACTCGGCCGGCCTCGTCGGCCAGCTCCGCGGCTCGCTGAGCCTGACGAAGATGATGATGAACTCGGTCGACCTCTACCGCTCGCTCGGCGACGAGGTCGGGCTCGAGACAGGCTGGCACGAGGTCGGCTCGCTCCGCCTCGCGTCGTCCGGCGAGCGCATGGAGGAGCTGCAGCGCCAGGCGGGCTGGGCGAAGACGTTCGGCCTGCCGCTCGAGCTGGTCCCGGCGGACGAGGCGGCGCGGCTGTTCCCGCCGATGTCGACCGACGGCGTGCTCGGCGCAGCCTTCCTCCCCACCGACGGTTACATCGATCCGAGCCAGCTGACCTTCGCACTCGCCGAGGGAGCGCGCCGCCGCGGCGCGGAGATCGCGACCAACACGCGCGTGACGGCGATCGGCGTCGAACGCGGCCGCATCACCGGAGTCGAGACCGACAGGGGCTCGGTCGCGACCGAGATCGTCGTCGACGCCGGTGGGATGTTCGCCGCCGAGATCGGCGGCCTGGCAGGCGTGAACGTGCCGGTGGTGCCCTTCGCGCACGAGTACCTCGTGACCAGGCCGGCGGGACTTCCGCTCGACATGCCGACGATGCGCGACCCGTCGCTGCTCGTCTACTTCCGTCCCGAGTCTGGCGGGCTCGTGATGGGCGGGTACGAGCGCGAACCCGCGCCGTGGGGGCTCGACGGGATCCCCGCCGACTTCAACGGAAAGCTGCTCGACGAGGACTGGCCGCGCTTCGAGGAGCTGATGGCGAACGCGATCGTGCGCGTGCCTTCGCTGGCCGACGCCGAGGTCGTGCGGCTGATCAACGGCCCGGAGGCGTTCACGCCGGACGGCGAGTTCATCCTCGGCCCGACCGACGTGCGCGGCTTCTGGGTCGCCGCCGGCTTCTGCGCGCACGGGCTTGCGGGTGCGGGCGGGATGGGCAAGCTCGTCGCCGAGTGGATCGCCCACGGCCGATCGAGCCTCGACGTCTGGGAGATGGATTCGCGCCGCTTCGGCCCGCACTACGCGAGCCGCGACTACACGCTCGCACGCACGCTCGAGGTGTACTCGACCTACTACGACGTGAAGTACCCGGGCCACGAGCGGCGGGCCGGGCGGCCGCTCCGGCTCTCGCCGACCTACGAGCGGCTGCGCGAGCTGGGCGCCGTGTTCGGCGAGAAGTCGGGCTGGGAGCGCGCGAACTGGTTCGCTCCGAACGAGGCTGCCGGCGACGAGTCGGAGCGGCCGCGCGGCTGGGCCGGTCGGCTGTGGTCGCCGGCGATCGGCGCCGAGCACCGCGCCTGCCGCGAGACGGCCGCGATCTTCGACGAGACGTCGTTCGCCAAGCTCGACGTGACCGGCACGGGTGCCGCCGACTTCCTCGAAAGCCTCTGCGACAACCGGGTCGCCCGCGAGGTCGGCCGCGTCACGTACACGCAGATGCTGAACGAGGGCGGGGGGATCGAGTGCGACTTCACCGTCACCCGCCTGGCCGAGGACCGGTTCCGCATCGTCACGGGCACCGCGTTCGGCCGCCACGACCTCGCGTGGATCCGCCAGCACGCGCCCGAGGACGGCTCCGTTGCGCTCGAGGACGTGACCTCGCGCTACGCATGCCTCGGGCTCTGGGGCCCGGCTGCGCGCGCGATCCTCCAGCCGCTCACGCTTGCCGACCTGTCGAACGAAGCGTTCCCGTACATGCACGCGCGCGAGCTGACCGTCGGGCCTGCGCCATGCCTCGCCGTCCGCGTCACCTACGTCGGCGAGCTCGGCTGGGAGCTGTACTGCCCGACCGAGTTCGGTGTCGCGCTCTTCGATGCGCTCTGGAAGGCGGGTCGGCCGCACGGCCTCGTCGCCGGCGGCTACAAGGCGATCGACTCGCTGCGGCTGGAGAAGGGCTACCGCGTGTGGGGCGCGGACATCACCCCCGATGACACGCCCTACGAGGCCGGGCTCGGCTTCGCCGTCAAGCTCGACAAGGGCGACTTCATCGGCCGCAACGCGCTCGCAGGGCGACCCGAGCCCGAGCGGCTCCTGCGCTGCCTCGTGCTCGACGACCGGCATGCGGTCGCGCTCGGCTCCGAGCCGGTGCGAGTCGACGGCGACAGCGTCGGCCGCGTGACGAGCGGCGGGATCGGTTACACGGTCGGCCGCTCGATCGCGTACGCGTACCTCCCCGCAGGCGCCGAGCACGGCACGCGCGTCGAGGTCGAGATCTTCGGCGAATGGGTCGGAGGCGAGGTTGCCCCTGAGCCGCTCTTCGATCCAGCCGGAGAGCGGCTCAGGAGCTGAACAACCGCTAGGTCGTCTCGTATGCCGTGTCGGCCGGCAGCAGGAATCCAGCCTCCTGCTTGGCCTCGAGTGCTTCAAGCTCCTCGTCCGTGCCCATCCGGACCGGTCCCTCGAACCACTTGTGTGCCGAGATAACCCACCACCCTCCGAAGAGGAGGAACGCGCCGCCGATCGTGACAGGCGCGTAGTTGGCCAGGTTCCAGTCCCACGCCTTGTTCCACGGGATGCCCCCGGGAGTGGTCGGGAGCATGAAGATCACCGAGATGAACGCGACCCAGATGATCGCGACCCAGTTGATCCACTTGTGGTGCTTCCCGAGGCTCCAGGCGCCGTGCTCGAAGCTCGTGCCTGCCTTGAGCCTGAGGATCACGGGCAGGATGAACGCGATGTAGAGCCCGGTCGTCCCGACCGACGTGCCGACGTAGTAGCCCGCGAGGTTGTTCCAGTACGTCGGCAGCAGCAGCAGGAAGCCGAGCGTTCCCATCGCCAGTGCGGCCCACACCGGGACGCGATGCCGCGACACGGTGCGCCATGCCTGGTGACCCGGGAGGGCGCGATCGCGCGAGAACGCGAACATCATCCGCGAGCCCGAGGTGATGCACGCGATCAGGCAGAACGTCTGGGCGCAGACGATGATGAAGAGCAGGAGCTCCGCCCAGGTTGTTCCCAGTGATGTCTGCCAGATGTACGTGACGACGTAGCCCCCTGCGCCGAGCGCGCCCTTGGTGCTCGGGATGGCGAACGTGACCGCGAGCAGGAGGATGAAGCCTGCGATCACGGAGACGATCACCGACCAGACCATGCCCACTGCCGCTGCCCGCGACGCCTTGTGCGTCTCCTCGGCCAGGTGCGCCGACGCGTCGTACCCGGTTAACGTGTATTGCGCCATCCCGATCGAGCCGATGGCGAACACGATCCAGAAGATCCCGTTCCCCCACCCCTGGCCGGAGAAGCCCGAGTTGTTGAGCGTCTGCGTGAAGACGTAGCTCGCCGACTGGTGGCTGTCCGGGATGATGATCAGCGCGAACACGATGATCAGCACGCCGATCACGTGCCAGTACGCGGAGACAGCGTTGATGCCCGAGGTGATGCGCACGTCGAACACGTTGACGAGCGTCGCCAGGATCATGAACGCGACGAAGATGTAGAAGATGTGGTGGCGGTCGTTCGGGTAGCTCCACCACAAGTTGAACAGGGCGGTGGCGAAGGTCGCGAGCCCGTAACCGACGGCGCCGATGATTCCGATCAGCCCGATCAGGTTGAACCAGCCTGTGAACCAGCCCCAGGCCGGGCTGCCGAGCTTCGACGACCAGTAGTAGAGCCCGCCCGCCGTCGGATAGGTCGACGCGACCTCGCCCATCGACAGGGCGACGAAGGTCGTGAATGTGCCGACGATGAGCCAGCCCCAGACGACCGAAACCGGTCCGCCCCACTGGTAAGCGAGGAAGTAGGACGTCAGACAACCGGCGAGGATCGAGATGATCGTGAAGCTGATGGCGAAGTTCCGGAACACCCCCATCGCCCGGAAAAGCTCCTGCGCGTAGCCGAGACGGTGAAGAATCTTCTCGTCCTCCGAGGTGTGGAACTCGGGGACAGGCGCTTCCGTCGTACTCAACTGAAACCTCCTTCTGCCTTTGAGAGCTGGGCGTATTCACCGCTACTCGGCGGCCGATGTCAAGCCTCGCGCCCCGAGAAGGCCGTTTAGGATCGGGCGGTGCTGACCCTCGAGCAGCTGCGCGAAGACGTCGAGCTCGGCGTCGTCGACACGGTGATCGCGGCATTCACCGACATGCAGGGCCGGCTGATGGGCAAGCGGCTCGACGCCGACTTCTTCCTCGAGGAGACGGATGCCGGGCACCCGGTCGAAGGCTGCAACTACCTGCTCGCGCTGGACATGGAGATGGATCCCGTGCCGGGCTACGAGATGGCGAGCTGGGAGCGCGGGTATGGCGACTTCGACCTGCGGCCCGACCACGGGACGCTGCGGCGGGTGCCCTGGCTCGACGGGACGGCGCTCGCGCTCTGCGACGTGATGTGGCACGACGGGACGCCGGTGGCGCCGTCGCCGCGGCAGGTGCTGCGCTCACAGATCGCGCGTGCCGAGGCGCTCGGTTTCGTGCCGATGGTCGGGTCGGAGCTCGAGTTCTTCCTCTTTCGGGAGACGTACGAGGAGGCGCGCGACCTGCACTACCGCGAGCTGACGCCTTCGGTTCCGTACGTCCTCGACTACCACATCCTCGCCTCGACGTACGACGAGCCGCTGTTGCGGCGCATCCGGACCGAGATGAAGCAGGCCGGCATGCGGGTCGAAAGCTCGAAGGGCGAGGCCGGCGCGGGGCAGCACGAGATCAACTTCCGCTTCGCGGACGCGCTGCGGGCCGCCGACGACCACGTCGTCTACAAGAACGGCGCCAAGGAGATCGCGCACCAGGAGGAGTGCTCGATCACCTTCATGGCCAAGCCGTACCACACGGACGTCGGCTCGTCGTGCCACATCCACTCGTCGCTGTGGCGGGACGGGGAGAACGCGTTCGGGACCGACGACGGTCTGTTCTCGGGCTACCTCGCCGGGCAGATCGCGTGCGCGCATGAGCTGGCGATCTTCTTCGCGCCGAACGTCAACTCGTACAAGCGCTTCGTGGCCGGAAGCTGGGCGCCGACGACGCTCGCGTGGGGTCACGACAACCGGACATGTGGATTCCGCGTCGTCGGGCACGGTGGGTCGAAGCGCGCCGAGACGCGGATCCCGGGCGCCGACGTGAACCCGTATCTCGCGTTCGCGGCGCTGATCGCGGGCGGCCTGCACGGGATCGAGCAGGAACTCGAGCTCGCACCGGCGCTCGAGGGGAATGCGTACGTCTCGGACGCGGAGCGGTTCCCGTCCACGTTGCGGGACGCGACCGCGGCTCTCGAGTCGGGCACGGTCGCGCGCTCCGCACTGGGCGACGACGTGGTCGACCACTACCTCAACTACGCCCGCACGGAGCAGCGGCTCTTCGACGCCGTGGTCACCTGCTACGAGCGCGAACGACTCTTCGAGCGGGGTTGAGACATGGCCGGCTCGGATACCGGCAGCTGCGGTTTGGCGGGGCACCGCGAACCCCTGGTGTCAGACACCGGTTTTCGGGTCCGGCCCGGCGACGAAGTCCGTATAGCGCCGTATGGCTTCCTCGGACGTGCTCCCGAAATACGAGAGAAGTGTGGAAACCGCGAGCCAGGGTGGGGCGGTGTCCAGCCCAACGGTCGCACGGTAGCTCGTCCACGGCAGCTCCTCCGGGTGCGAACAAAGGCCGGCCTCGACGGGGTTCCGGACGATGTACCGAACGGTCCACATGAACTGGTCGTGCGTCTCCTGGTGCACCGCTCCGAAGCGGTTCTGAAACACGTGAGCCACGCGGCCGTAGCGCTTGTTGAACCGGAGCGAGTACCGGCCGTTGAGCTCTTTCATCAGGGCGGAGAGCGGATTTCCGTCCGCCGGCGTCGCCAGCAGCCAGTGATGATGGTTCGGCATCAAGCCGAATGTGAGACAGGCGATCCTGTGTCGCTCGATGACCGTCGCGGCGCACTCGAGCAGGTCGATCCGGTCGCTGTCGTAGCTGAAGACGGCCTGCTTGTTGCTCCCGCGAGAGAACACGTGGTAGATGCCGCCGGCGATCCATTCTCGTGGGGGTCTCGGCACGGCGACGACGGTAGCTTCGCGCTGCGCCGCTCGACAATGTCTGTGGACGAAAAGTCACACATTTGTCACACCTTTCGCTTGACAAATTCGGTGTCTGACACCGCCGTTAGGACGGTGCTCGCGCGGACACGTCTGCAGGGGGCATGGCTGTGAGCTTGACCGTGCTCAACCCGGCGACCGAGGAGCCGATTGCCGAGCTGGAGCAGGCCGGAGTCGAGGAGACCGACGCAGCCGTTGCGCGCGCTCGGGCGGCCTTCCCGAACTGGCACGCCGTCGCGCCCGGCGATCGCGCACGGCTCCTACGCCGCGTCGCCACGCTGATCGAGGAGCACGCCGACGAGCTGGCGCGGATCGAATCGCGCAACGTCGGCAAGCCGATCGCCGGGGCCCGTGGCGAGGTCGGCATGGTCGCCGACGTCTTCCACTTCTACGCAGGCGCGGTCGACAAGCACCATGGCCAGACGATCCCCGTCGCGGGCGGCGTCGACATGACCTTCCGCGAGCCGCTCGGCGTCGTCGGCCTGATCGTCCCCTGGAACTTCCCGCTCAACATCGCCTCCTGGAAGCTCGGCCCGGCGCTCGCCTGCGGCAACACGGTCGTGCTCAAGCCCGCCGAGCTGACGCCGCTCTCGGCCGTCCGGCTCGCCGAGCTCGTGCTCGAGGCAGGCATCCCCGAGGGCGTCGTCAACGTCGTCGTCGGCAAGGGCTCGGTGGTCGGCCGGCGGCTGGTCGAGCACCCGGACGTGGCCAAGATCGGGTTCACGGGCTCGACCGAGGTCGGCCGCTCCGTCATGGAAGGCGCCGCCGGGACGATCAAACGTGTCACGCTCGAGCTCGGTGGCAAGTCCGCCAACGTCGTCTTCGCCGACGCCGACCTCGAACGCGCGGCGGCCGCCGCGCCGTACGCGGTGTTCGACAACGCCGGCCAGGACTGCTGCGCCCGCTCGCGCATCCTCGTCGAGGCGTCCGTCTTCGACGAGTTCCTCGACCACCTCGTCCGCGCCACAGCCGGCATCCGTGTCGGCGACCCGGCCGACGAGGCGACGGAGATGGGCCCACTGATCTCGGCTGCGCATCGCGAGACGGTCGGCTCGTTCCTCGACGACGACGCCGAGATCCTCTACCGCGGCGAGGCCCCCGACGGGCCTGGCTACTGGTTCCCGTGCACGCTCGTCCAGGCGACGAACGACGACCGGATCGCACGAGAGGAGGTCTTTGGCCCGGTCGCCGCGCTGATCCCGTTCACGGGCGAGGACGAGGCGATCCGGATCGCCAACGACACGCCCTACGGTCTTTCCGGCTCGATCTGGACGCGCGACGGCGGCCGGGCGCTGCGCGTCGCCCGCGCGCTCGACACCGGCGTCATCTCGATCAACTCGAACAGCTCGGTGCGCGTCTCGACGCCGTTCGGCGGCATGAAGCAGTCGGGGTTCGGCCGCGAGCTCGGGATGCACGGACTCGACGGCTACTCCGAGGTCAAGAACGTCTACTACTCGACGCAGGCATAGGGAGGGAGCGCCGTGGGCCGGCTGGACGGGAAGGTGTGCGTGATCACGGGTGCGGGCGGCGGCATGGGCCGCGAGGCGGTGCAGCTGTTCACCGCCGAGGGCGCGAAGGTGTGCGCAGCCGACGTCGCCCTCGACGCCGTCGAGGAAACGGTCGAGGCGTGCCCGGACGGAAGTGCATTCGCGGCCCGGGTCGACGTCACCGACGAGCAGGCAGTCGAGGAGATGATGATTTCGACCGTCGAGCGGTTCGGCGGGATCGACGTGCTCTACAACAACGCCGGCATCTCGCCCGCGGACGACGCTTCGATTCTGGACACGTCCGTCGAGGCATGGCAGCGCGTCCAGGACGTGAACGCGAAGGGCGTCTTCCTCTGCTGCAAGCACGGCCTCCCGCGGCTGATCGAGCGCGGGGGCGGCTCGATCGTGAACGTCGCCTCGTTCGTCGCCATCCTCGGCGCCGCGACCTCGCAGATCTCGTACACGGCGTCGAAAGGCGCCGTCCTGTCGATGACGCGCGAGCTCGCCGTCCAGTTCGCGCGCCAGAACATCCGCGTGAACGCGCTCTGCCCGGGGCCGGTCGAGACGCCGCTGCTGCTCTCGATCTATGGCTCCGACCCGGCCGCGCTCGAGCGCCGGCGCATCCACTGGCCGACGGGCCGCCTGGCAAAACCTCGCGAGATCGTCAACGCCGCGCTGTTCCTCGCCTCGGACGAGTCGAGCTACGTGAACGGTGCGACGTTCGTGGTCGACGGCGGACTGACCGCCGCGTACGTCACGCCCGAGTAGCCGCTCAGCACTTCGGCGTGACCCGGACGGCCGGCGGGCCGAGCGGGACACCGTAGCTCCGGGCCAGCGCGGCCAGCTTCGTCCGGTACACGTCCATGTCCGCGTGCGTCCAGTCGCCGTGCGTCTGGCAGCGCCACGCCGGGTACAGCTCCTTGTGGTACGGGCTGGTCAGGCTCTCGTTGTGGCCGATGACGTTGCGGAGCTGGATGTGCTCCTGCTGCATCAGCCAGAGCGTGAGGTGGAGCGACGCGTTCAGCTGGCGCGGGTCGTTCAAGATCTCCTGGTCAGTGATGGCCACGTCCTCGATGCCGATCGCGGTGTAGTTGAGCCCGACCGCGTGACGGCACATGATCGCCAGCGACACCAGCTGGTAGATCGTCCCGTCCCTGTCGATGACGAAGTGCGAGCAGACACCCGGCAGCTCGCCGAGCTCGACGTCCGGCGTGTCGCCGTAGAAGTAGTTGTAGGTGGACGAGAACGTCAAGCTGGCCGTGTAGTGCTCGACGATCACGCGCGGGTGGACGAGCCGCCAGGAGTCGATCCCGTAGTGCCGCTTCGCGTAGGCGGCCATCTCCGCCTTCCGCTTCGCGCCGAACGGGATCGGCTTCCAGACGATGTGCGGCCTGGGCACCGTTCGCGCCGGTGCCGCCGTCCCGGTCTGCGCAGCGAGAGCCGTCGCGACCAGCGCGCACGCGGCGAGGCAGGCGGTGACTCGGCCCCCGGTCACGCCGACAGGGTAGAGGGCCGGGGGGACCGGCGTGCGCCGAATCCCCCACCGAACCCGAGAGCTAGCGAGAGAAGACGCAGCCGTTGCCGGACGCGTCGTACGCCTCGTTGCTCCACTCCGGCTGCATCGCGAAGACGTGGCCGCCGAGCTTCACGTTCTGCAGGTCAGTCCACGCGCACTTGTCGCCGTCCTCGGACGTCTGGTCGTCGTTCCACCCGTCCTGGACGCCGAAGAAGTTGTCCGGATCCGTGATCGCCTCGGAGTACTCGTGGCCGATCACGACGCTCCAGCTGTCGAAGACGCCGTTGCCGAAGCTGTTGCTCGTCGCGTTGACGGAGTGCAGGCCGCACTCCTGGCCGAGCGCCGGCACGGCCGTGTTCTGCCAGGGGATGAACGCGTACTGGACGCGTTCCTGGTTGCCGAGTCCGTCGACGGAGGTCGTCTGCGAGTGGTAGCCGCAGTAGACGGCCTGCTCGCCGGCGCCGCTCGTTCCGGGCGGCGTCAGGATGATGTAGACGGCGTTCGGGTCGTAGCCGAAGTGACCGGTGGCCTTGACGGCTTCCTGCGCCAGCGGGTCGTCGACGAGGTTCTCGGCCAGTCCGAGCGTGACGATGTTGTCGGGAACCGGCGACGGGTCGATCCACGCCCCGCCGAACTGGTTCTTCGGGTTCGTGACGTAGCCGGAGGCGCCGACGCAGCTCGTCGAGCCGGCCATGACGTTGTTGCAGTACTGCGTCTGGACGCCGGCATAGGCACTGCCGCCGAAGCCCTTCGCCATGCTGTTGACGTAGTTGACGAGCTGGTTGCTCGAGTACAGGGTTCCGTCGGTGTCGGCGGTCTGGAAGCCCTGCGCCCACTGTGTGCCCCAGTAGATCAGGTACATCTTCGGCTTCTCGATGACGCCGATCGCGCCCGGGCCGGCGTTGCCGCCGTGGTAGATCAGGTTGTTGGTGATGTCGTCCTGCGTGGACGCTGCCTGGGTCGTGCCCTGCGCCCAGAAGAACTGCTTCGCGTTGATCGGCCCGCCGTCGGCCTTCGAGGCGCCGGATTGCAGCGTTCCCACTGCGATTGCCGCTGCGATCGCGGCTGCCACCAGAATGAGGATGCGCTTCATCTGTCCTGCTCCTTTCGTCGGTGGGCTCGGGGGTGAGCCCGCTCTCTGAGGGAGAAGACCCCGGCGCGCGGAAAAACTTGCAACGCTCCCGGCGTGTCTCGGATCGCCGTCGTCGGGAACGTCGCGCTCGACGTCGTGGACGGGCGGGCGCCCTCAGCGGGCGGCGGGCCGACGTTCGCGGCCGAGGCGTTCCGGCGCCTTGGCGAGGCGGGGCAGGTCGTCACGCGCTACGGCGCGGCGGACGCTGGGCTGTTCTCGGCTCTCGGGCCTGCGATAGTGCTCCCCGCCGAGACGACCAGCGGCTTCGCCATCGACCACGACGGCGAGCTGCGGACGATGCGGGTCACGGCGGAGGGCTCGCGCTGGTCGCCCGAGGATGCGGCCGCGATTGCGGCGGACGTCGAGTGGGTGCACGTCGCGCCGCTGCTGCGTGACGAGTTCCCGGCCGAGACGCTCGTGGCGCTCGCGACCGGCCGCCGGCTCTCGCTCGACGGTCAGGGGCTTGTCCGTGTCCCGGCGGTGGGGCCGTTACGGGAGGACGCCGAGTTCGATCCGGCCGTTCTCGAGCACGTGACGGTGCTCAAGCTGTCCGAGCACGAGGCGGGACTCGTCGCCGGCGGGCGCTTCGACCTCGACGCCGCAGCACGGCTCGGCGTCCCGGAGGTCCTGCTCACGCTCGGGTCGCGCGGAGCGCTCGTGTTCGCGGACGGCCGCGCGACTCCGGTCGAGCCGGCCGGGCCTGTCACGCACGTTCACGCCACCGGTGCAGGGGACACGTTCGCGATCGGCTATGCGGTCGGGCGGCTCGACGGACTCGATCCCGTCGGCGCGGCCCGGTCGGCCGCGGCTCTCGTCAGCGCCGTGCTCGCCGACCGGCTCCCCGGCCCCATTCCATCTGCTAGACAACTACCTGCAATCGGATAACTATCCGAACTGAAGTAAGGAGAGGAGAGCCAATGGCCCTGGCGATCGGAGACATCGCGCCTGACTTCGAGGCGCAGACCACGGACGGCCCGATCAGCTTCCACGACTGGATCGGCGACTCGTGGGCGGTGCTGTTCTCGCACCCGAAGGATTTCACCCCGGTCTGCACGACCGAGCTCGGGTACATGGCGAAGATCAAGCCGGAGTTCGACAGGCGCGGCGTCAAGGTGATCGGCCTGTCCGTCGACCCGATCGACCGGCACGCCGACTGGGCGAAGGACATCGAGGAGACGCAGGGATTCGCGCCCAACTACCCGATCATCGGCGACGCCGACTTCAACGTCTCCAAGCTGTACGGGATGCTGCCCGCGTCGGTGGAGGGCGATCCGCTCGCACGCACGCCCGCGGACAACCAGACCGTCCGGAACGTCTTCGTGATCGGCCCGGACAAGAAGGTCAAGCTGGTGCTCGTCTACCCGATGACGACCGGTCGGAACTTCGACGAGGTGCTGCGCGTGATCGACTCGCTCCAGCTGACGGCGAACCACAAGGTGGCGACGCCGGTGAACTGGCAGGAGGGCGACAACGTGATCATCGCCGGCTCGGTGTCGAACGACGAGGCGAAGGAGCTCTTCGGCGAGTGGGAGGAGCCGAAGCCCTACATCCGCATCGTCCCGCAGCCGCGTTGACGTCCTGAGCCGTGGCCTGGCCCTGCACGCGCGGGGCCAGGCTCAGTGGCCGAGGCGCCTGGCGCTCTTGCGGAGCCGTTTCCACGCCGCCGGCATCTGCTCGAGCACCCGCTCGCGGCGGAGCCGTTGCCGCTCGGCGAGGCGGCCGGCCACGAACGCCGCCGAGGTTGCCGCGTCCACGACCGTCGTCGCGCGCAGACGCACCTCCGCGATGGCCGCGTCCTGGTGCTCGCCGAGGAGCGTCTGCAGCGACCGCGCGTCCGCGAGGAACCGGCGGCCGCGCTTCCCCGCCGGCGAGGACAGCTCGGACGCGTACCGCGCCCGCTTGAGGGCGATGCGGAGCCGGTGGATCGCGCCGTCGTCGGGCTTGCCGCCGAGCCGCGCGACGCCCTTCGCGAGGCGGCGGAACTCCTTGCGCGCAAGCTGGTCGAGCGGCACCGAGTCGACTCCGGGCGCGAGTCGCGGTGGGACGCGCATGCGCCCGAGCACGCGACGGTACGGCGTGTCGTCGAGCACGTCGACGAGCTGCTTGCGAGCCTCACGGCGCTCGCCCTCGAGCCGCTCGACGAGCACCATCCCGCCGGCCGGGTCCGGCTCTCCGAGGGAGTCCAGCTCGGTGCGAATGTGGTCGAGCAGGACGTCGAGATCCCGGACGGGCCCCGTCACGTCGCCGAGCGCGCCGAGCGGATCCGCGATCTCGCGGCGCCAGTCGGGATCGATGTAGTCGCGTGCCGCACGCACGAACGCCCGCGTGCGCCGCGCCGCGACCCGGTGCTCGTGCAGGTTCTCGATGTCCGTGCCGAGCCGGACGCCGGGCTCGTGGACGAGCATCTCCTGCCGCTGGGCCAGGAGCATCTCCCGGAAGCGGGCGGCGCCGGGGTCGTCGGTCACGGGCGGCGCCGGCACGAGCGGCTTGCCCGCGACGACGCCGCCGATCAGCCGCATGATCTCCGGCGGGGGGTTCAAACCCGCATTGCCCGGCTCCCAGGCCTCGATCCGCTCGCCGCGGGGAAGGTCGAGCCGCCACAGCGCACCCGCCTCGAGCGGGATCCGTGCGACGGTCATCCCGAGCTGCTCGAGGTCGCGGTCGGCCGTGTCGTACTCGTGGACGACGGCGAACTCGCGCTCAGCGCGGCGCCAGTTCTCGTCGGGCGTGCTCGCGTCAGGGCCCTGCGAGATCTCGTATGCGCGGTCGCGAACAGACTGGGCGTCCGGTGAGACGTGCCCGGGATTCACGTGCTCGTTATCGGCAGCGATGGAGAGAAGCTTCGCGGCCCGGCCGGTCGGAGCCCTACCGGGAGCGTTCCTCGAACCGCTCCTCGTATGCCCGCCGGGCTGCCTCCTCGCTCCTGAACACCGTGACGCCGCCGATCAGTCCGTCCCGCAGCTCGTCCAGCCACCAGACGTTGCCCTCCGCGAACCCGCCGCCCTCGAGTGCATACCGCGCAAAGCCGGACGAGAGGACCGTGGAGTCGTCCAGCCACTCGAACTTCTGGACGCGGGCGCGATAGATCGACGCCTCCCGGCCCTTCTCGAGTGCCGCCACGATCGCGGCTCGCCCCTGCACGGGGCCGCCGAAGCTCACCAGGAGCCGCATCTCCGCGTCCGGATGGATGAAGGTCGCGATCTCGTCCATCGGCTCCGGCGTCGAGTGCTCGTGGAGAGCGCGGAGCATCGTCTCGGCCCGTTCGGATTCCGTCAACCTTCACTCCTCCCCTGGAGTTGAAATCGCACGCGCGGGGTCAGGGCCGTCGCGATTACGGGCATTGTACGCCGGTGGGCAGCGCGCCTCCATACCGGATCGAGACCGAACGGCTCGTCGTGCGCTGCTGGGAGCCGCGCGACGCTTCGCTGCTCAAGGAGGCGACTGACGAGAGCGTCGACCATCTGCGTCCCTGGATGGCGTGGGCGCATGACGAGCCGCAGCCGCTCGACGCCAAGATCGAGCTCCTGCGCACCTTCAGGGGCTCGTTCGACCTCGGCACGGACTTCGTCTACGCGATCTTCTCTCGTGACGAGTCGCGGGTCCTGGGAGGCAGTGGCCTACACAGGCGCAGCCACGGTGAAGCGCTCGAGATCGGCTACTGGCTGCGGGTCTCGGAGACCGGGAAGGGCTACATGACGGAGACGGTGTCGGTGCTGACGCAGGCGGCGTTCGCCTGGTGCGGGGTCGAGCGGGTCGACATCCAGGTCGCCCCGGCCAACGAGGCGAGCCTGAAGGTGGCGCGTCGCCTCGGCTACGTCGAGGAGGCGGTCCTGCGTCGCCGACAGGAGCTTGTCACCGAGGGCGAGCCGCGCGGCGACGCGGTCGTGTTCTCGATGCTGGCGGAGGAGCTTGCCGGTTCTCCCGCCGCGTCGACGGCGTTCACGGCGTACGACGCAGCCGGTCGGCCGATCACGAGAGCTTGACAGTCGCCCTCTCCGCGTTCCAATGTCCCGCAAGCGACGGGGGCCACACGACGGGGGGAGAGCGGTGCATCCACGAGAGCGGAAGACGACCAGGCGCCGGTTCCTCCTGGGCTCGGGAGCTGCACTCGCCGCAGTCGCCGGAGTCGACGACTCGCTCCTTGCCGCGACGGCGACCGCCGCGGTCGACGGCTCGCCCATCGGCCCCGGTGGCATCCCGCTCGCCCGGCGCGACCACCCCGTCACGCTGCCGATCTACTCCGACAACGAGCCGATCGGCTCCGGCAAGAGCCCGGAGAAGGGGCCGCTCGAGGTCTTCAACTGGAGCGCCTACATCAACCCGGAGGTCGTGAAGGCCTTCGGCAAGAGGTACGGGACGACCGTCAACATCACGACGTTCGAGAACGAGGAAGAGGCACTGACGAAGCTCACCTCGAGCGCCGTCAACTTCGACGTCTGGTTCGCGACGGTCGAGTATCTCGGGAAAGCCGTGGCGGGGAAGCTGATCCAGCCGCTCGACCACGCCTACCTCCCGAACCTCCGCGCCAACGTCTGGCCCGCGCTCGCCAGCCCGTTCTACGACGTCGGCTCGCGCTACTCGGTTCCCTACGTCGTCTACACGACGGGCATCTCGTGGCGGCGTGACAAGGTGAAAGGCCCGCAGAGCTACGAGAACCCGTACGACATCTACTGGCGGGCGCGTTCCGCCTCCGGGAAGGTCGCCGTGATCGACGACCTGCGCGAGGCGCTCGGAATGGCCCTGCTGCGCCGCCGCGTCCAGAACGTCAACACCGAGGATCCGGCGCTCGTCAAGCGCGCCGGCGACGACCTCTCCCAACTGACCGGCCTGGTGAGGGTGAAGGTGAACCAGACGGACTACCAGGACATCCCGTCGGGCGCGACGTGGATCGCGCAGGCCTACTCCGGCGACATGGCCACCGCGGCGAGCTACATGCCGAAGGGCGTCCCTGTCTCCGTGGTCGGCTTCTGGCGTCCGGACACAGGCGGAATGATCGGAAACGACATGATCACGATCCTCCGCCACGCGAAGCGGCCGGTGCTCGCGCACGCGTTCCTGAACTACCTGCTCGACCGCAATCACGCGCTTCAGAACTTCGGCTGGCTCGGCTACATCCCGCCGCAGAAGACGCTGAACCCGGACCGGCTGGTCTCCGCGGGCTACGTCCCGGCCAACCTCCGCAGCACCGTCGTCCGGGAGTCCGAGTTCGAGCACGACCACACGCTGCTGCCGCTGACGATCGCAGGCGAGACGCTCTGGCAGGACGCGTGGTCGAAGTTCAAGGCCGGGGCGTAAGCCTCATCCCGAGGAAGCCGTGACGCGACGCTGGGCATGGCCGCTGTTCACGCTGCCCGGCGCGGTCTGGCTCGGCCTGCTCTTCCTCGTCCCGTTCTACGCGGTTCTCGCGGTCGCGTTCGGCACCGTCGACCCGATCTTCCAGAACCCGGTTCCGGCCTGGAACCCGTTCGACTGGCAGTTCTCGACGATGAGGTCGGTGCTCGACCAGCTCGCGCCGGGCGACGTGTTCTGGACCGTCTTCGTGCGCACGTTCGCCTATGTCGCCATCTCGGTGGCGGGGTGCCTGCTGATCGGGTACCCGGTCGCGTACTACCTCGCCCGGCACGCGCGGCGGCTCAAGGGCGTGCTCCTGGTGCTGCTGATCATCCCGTTCTGGATCAGCTACCTGATGCGTCTCCTCGCCTGGATCGGCCTCCTGCTCCCGGACGGGCTCGTCAACCGCTCGCTCGAGCGGCTCGGGATCCTCGACCATCCGTACGGCTGGCTCGACGGGCAGTCCTCGTCCGTGGTCCTCGCCCTGATCTACGGCTACGTGCCGTACCTGATCATCCCGCTGTTCGTGACCCTCGACCGGATCGAGCGGCAGCTGCTCGAGGCGGGACGTGACCTCGGCGCGAGTCCGGCGAGCACGTTCTTCCACGTGACGCTGCCGCTCAGCCGTCCGGGGATCCTCGCCGGCTGCGTGCTGATCGCACTGCCGATGTTCGGCGACTACTACACGAACGACATCATCTCCGGCTCGCCTGCCACCTCGATGATCGGGAACCAGATCAACCTGTTCTTCCAGGGCGGGCCGCAGCGAACGGTGGGCGCGGCGCTCGTGATCGTGCTGGCCGTGCTCCTCGGCGTGCTCATGTCCTACTACCTCTGGGCGACCGCGCGCATGACGCGGCAGGCGGCGGCGTGAAGCGGTTCCGCGAGTGGTGGGCCAACCCGTGGGGCAAGCCCCGGTTCCTGGCCGCCTTCACCTGGCTGTACATCGTGTGGTCGCTGGCGCCGGTCGCGATCGCGATCCTGTTCTCGTTCAACGCGGGCCGGTCACGAAGCGTGTGGCAGGGGTTCTCGACGCGCTGGTACTGGGGCGACCCGAACCAGTCGGTGCTCCACGACCCGACTCTGCGGAGCGCACTCGAGCAGAGCCTGAAGCTCGCCGCCCTCGACATCGCCTTCGCCGTCCCGATCGGCGTCATGCTCGCGATCGGCCTGACGCGCTGGCGCGGCTTCGGGGCGCGGCCTGTGAACTACCTGATGCTCTTCCCGCTGGTCACGCCCGAGATCGTCATGGCCGTGTCGCTGCTGCTCGTGTTCGTGACGCTCTACGGCGTGGCGCTCGGCACGACGGCGCAGACGCTGGGGCAGGTGACCTTCTCGATCTCCTACGTCGTCCTGATCGTCCGCAGCCGGCTGCTGTCGATCGGTCCCGAGTACGAGGAGGCCGCGGCCGATCTCGGCGCCAACCCGCTCGAAGCGCTCTGGTTCGTGCTCCTCCGGCTGCTCGCGCCGGCGATCTTCGCGAGCGCCGCCGTCGTCTTCGCGCTCTCGATCGACGACTTCGTCGTCACCGACTACCTCTCGTCCGACGCGTCGACCCAGACCGTGCCGATCCTGATCTACAGCACCGCGCGCGGCACCGTGACGCCCGCCCTCAACGCGCTCGCGACCGTGATGGTCGCCGCCACGCTGGTGATGATCGGCCTGGCGTTCCTCGTCTACCGCAGGTTCGTGCGCGACGAGAAAGGAGTCGAGGGGTCGATGCGCGAGCTCGCGGCCCTGGACGTGTGATGGCGGGCGACGTCGAGCTCCTGGGCATCACCAAGCGCTTCGGCGACGTCACCGCGGTCGACGACGTCAGCCTCCACGTCTCGAGCGGCGAGTTCTTCTCCCTGCTCGGTGCCTCGGGGTGCGGGAAGACGACGACGCTGCGCCTGATCGCCGGTTTCGAGCAGCCGACGGCTGGACGCGTCTTCCTCGACGGTGCGGACATGACGTCGACGCCGCCGCACAAGCGCAGGGTGAACACGGTCTTCCAGAGCTACGCGCTGTTCCCGCATCTCTCGGTGTTCGACAACGTCGCATTCGGTCTGCGCCGCCGGCACACGCCGAAGTCCGAGATCCGCAGCCGGGTCGAGGACATCCTCCACGTCGTTCGCCTCGACGGACTGGGCAAGCGCATGCCGTCGCAGCTCTCCGGCGGACAGCAGCAGCGGGTCGCGCTCGCACGCGCGCTCGTGCTCGACCCGTCGGTGCTGCTCCTCGACGAGCCGCTGGGCGCGCTCGACGCCAAGCTCCGCAAGCGGCTGCAGCTCGAGCTGAAATCGCTCCAGGAGCGCGTCGGCGTCACCTTCGTCTACGTGACGCACGACCAGGAGGAGGCGCTGGCGATGTCCGACCGGATCGCGGTCATGTCCGACGGCCGCATCGAGCAGGTCGCGACGCCGAAGGAGATCTACGAGGAGCCGGCGACCGTCTTCGTGGCCGATTTCCTCGGCGTCTCGAACCTGATGCCGGCCACGGCCGTCGGCCCCGAGAACGGCAGCCTCCGCGTGCGAACGGGGCCGTTCGAGCTCGTCGTCCACCGGGGCGACCTTCGCGCCCGCGGCGACGTCAAGGTCGTGATCCGCCCCGAGCGCGTGATCGTGACGCCCTACGGCGGCGAGGGCGAGAACCGGCTGCCCGGGATGGTGGAGCGGGTCGTGTACCTCGGCTCGGCCGAGCAGCTCGTCATCCGGCTCGCGACCGGCGACATCGTGCAGGCGCTGCTGCCGAACGACGGCGCGCCGGCGCGGTTCGCCCAGGGCACACCGGTGCACGTCCACCTGCCCCCCGACTCGCTGCGCGTCCTCTCCATCTAGCCGTGTGGACTCCGCGCAGCGCCCCTCGTAGACTCGCCGCGTGACGCCGGACGGTGTCGGAGTAGCAGTCCAAGCTCCGTCCGAGCCCGGAGTCGACGAGCTCGGGCGGGCCGAAGAGCCGGGGGAGGCACGGGCGACCCTGGCCACGTTCCGGGCGCTGGCCGCGTTGTTCTGGCCGTATCGCCGCACGACGGTCGTGATCGGGCTCTGCCTGCTCGTCGAAGCCGCGTTCAACGCGTTCCTGCCACTCAGCTTGAGCTTCCTGATCGACAAGGCGCTGATCCCGAAGGACAAGGAGGCGCTCGTCGTCATCCTCGTGGCGCTCGCCGTCGCGGTGATCGTCGCCGGCGCCGTCGGGCTCGGCCGCGACCGGCTCTACGCCAACCTGACTGCGCGCGTCGTGGCCGACCTGCGGCTGCGGCTGTTCGAGCACCTGCAGGGCCTCTCGATCGGCTTCTTCCAGCGGACGCAGCTCGGCGACGTGCTCTCGCGCTTCTCGGGGGACCTGATCGCCGTCGAGAACGCGTTCGCGTCCGCGCTCGCGTGGGCGGTCGCGCCGGGGCTCGACGTCTGCGTCTACACCGTGATCCTGTTCGTGCTCGACTGGCGGCTCGCGCTCGTCTCGATGCTCGTCTGGCCGATCGCCCTGCTCGGCCCGCGACACTTCGCGCCGCAGGCCGTGGGGGCGAGCGTCGAGAAGAAGCAGCTCGAGGCGGCGACCCTCAGCGTCGTCCAGGAGAACGTGTCCGGCCAGCCCGTCGTCAAGGCGTTCTCGCTCGAGCAGCCGTGGCTCGAGAGCTTCGAGGAGCGCAGCGAGAAGCTCCGGCGGCGGTCGGCGCACGTGTCGTTCGTCAGCATGCTCGTCGAGCGCTCGTCCCTGGTCGGGATCCTGATCCTGGACGTCGCCGTCATCGGCATCGGCTCCTGGCTCGCGTTCGACGGCTCGCTGTCTATCGGCAAGCTGGTCGCGTTCCAGGGGCTGTTCCTCGCGCTCGGCTACTCGCTCTCCTACGTCACGCAGTACTTCCCGAGCCTCGTGCACGCGCTCGGCGGCTACGACCACATCGCCACGCTCCTCGACGAGCAGCCGCTGGTTCGCGATGCCGACGACGCCGGGCAGCTGCCGCGCCTCGCCGGCGAGATCGCCTTCGACGGCGTGACGTTCGGCTACGTACCTGGCCAGGTGAACCTCGCGGACTTCTCCGCGCACATCCGCAAGGGCGAGTCCGTCGCGTTCGTCGGCTCGAGCGGCTCGGGCAAGAGCACGGTGCTCAGCCTGTTGATGCGTCTCTACGACCCTGCCGGCGGGGTCGTGACCGTCGACGGTCACGACCTGCGCGGCGTCACGCAGGCGTCGCTCCGTTCACAGCTCGGCGTCGTCTTCCAGGAGAGCTTCCTGTTCAACGCGACCGTCCGGGAGAACATCCGCATGGCCAAGCCGACGGCGACGGACGCCGAGGTCGTCGAGGCTGCGCAGGCCGCCGAGATCCACGACTTCGTCGAGACGCTGCCGCTCGGGTACGACACGGTCGTGGGCGAGCGCGGCGGGCTCCTCTCCGGCGGGCAGAGGCAGCGGATCGCGATCGCCCGTGCCGTCCTGCGGGATCCGGCCGTGCTGATCCTCGACGAGGCCACTTCGGCACTCGATCCCGGAACGGAGACGGCGATCAACGCGACGCTCGAGCGGCTCGGGCAGGCGCGCACGACGGTCGCCGTGACGCACCGGCTCGCGGCTGCCAGGAGCGCCGACCGGATCTTCGTGCTCGACAAGGGCGTCCTGGTGGAGAGCGGCGGCCACGACGACCTCCTGCGGACGGACGGTCTCTACGCACAGCTCTGGAACCGGCAGAGCGGGTTCACGCTGCTCGACGACGGCGAGCGGGCCGAGGTTGACGCCGCCCGTCTCTCCGAGGTGCCCCTCCTCGCCGGCGTCGACCTCGAGCTGCTCGCGGAGGTCGCCAAGCTCTTCACCAGCGAGCGTGTCCCGGCCGGTCGCGTGGTGGTGCAGGAGGGAGACGAGGGCGACCACTTCTTCCTCGTCGTCCGCGGCCGGGTCAGCGTGACGCGCGAGGATGCGTCGGGCGCGCCGGTGCGCGTGAACACGCACGAGGACGGAGACCATTTCGGCGAGGTCGCCCTGCTCCGGCCGGTACCGCGGATCGCCACGGTGACCCCGGAGATCCCGACCCTGCTCCTCTCCCTCGCGCGCGAGCACTTCCTGCGCCTGCTCGAGACGGCGCCCGACGTCCGCGTCTCGCTCGAGCGTCGGATCGACGAGTACCTCGCCCAGTGGAGCGCCCGCGACGGGTGAGCTAGCCGCGCGGCTCGAGCAGCTCGACGCGGCGGATGATGTCGCTCGTCGAGACGGGTTCGCCGTCGACCACCCGCGTGTACGGCACGATCGCGAAGCGACCCAGCGACATCGGCGCCCCGTACCAGTAGCGCAGATCCTCGTCGGCGAGATCGTCTCCGTGGACGACGAGGTCGATCGCGTGCTCCTCGAGGAACGCCTCGGTCACCGGCATCGGCGGATCGGCGATCACCTCGTCGACGTAGCGGCACGCTTCGAGCACGACGACGCGGTGCGCCAGCGGCTCGATCGGGCGCCGCTTGTACGCCGCTGCCGAGTCGTCGCCCATCAGGCCGACGACCAGCCGCACGTCGCCGTCGGCCCGCTCCGCCGCCAGCTCCCGGGCCTGGCGCAGGAACGTGACGTGACCGGCGTGGAAGAGGTCGCCGACCATGTCCACGTAGACGACGAAGGGCATCGAGCGGTCGGCCCCGCGGCTCAGCTTTGCGCCGTGACCGGAATCGTCTGCACGGCCGGCTCGGGCGGGAGGAGGTCGGCGCCCTGCTTCACCGACACCCAGAACATGACACGGTCGGACTCCCCCTGGTTGGCCACGCCCCGGTGGATCGTGCCGAAGTCCATCTTCAAGAGGCTGAACGGCGGAGCCAGGAGCTGCCTGACGCTCACCCAGGCGCCTTCGCGTGTGAGCAACCGCAGGTCGACGTCGTCGAGGTCCTCCGTTGCCCGGCGGTAGAGCGTCTCGGGAACGTCCCGCGGCAGGACAGCGTACTGGAGTGCGTTCTCCGCCCTGAGCTCGGTCAGCGGGACGAAGATCGTGCCGTAGTCGTGCGTGTAGTCGACGTGCCACTCCTGAGGCGTCGACCCGACCGGGTTGACGATCAGCCCGTAGCCGTCGAGGACGCAATCGGGGCCGTAGTGCGGCACGAGCCCGCGCGCCCACTCGTCGAGCTCCTCGACCCCGTCGACCGCGAGCCTGCCGCCGTCGCCCGACCGCTGCCAGATGTTGACCCAGAAGACGGCCCGCCTGGCCACGCTCGCAGCCCACTCGTCCGCCATCAATCGCTCGCTGTCGCGCCACGCGCCCGTGAGGATCTCCTGCTCACGCGGGGTGAGCGTGCCGAGATGGGTCAGCCCGGCCGGCGAGTCGTCGTACGGCACCGGGACGCGGGGCGCCTCGCGCCATGCGTCGAGGAGAAACGCGAGGTAGGCGAGCTCGCACCACGCGTACAGGACCGCGAACGGCAGCAGGCCCCACTCGAGAACCTGGAGGACCGTCCCGGCCGGCTCGCCGTGAGCCGACCACGCAACGTCCACGCACCATGCGAGCACCACGACCGGATAGGCGAGCCAGAGGAGGTTGCCGAATGCGGTGTACGACCCGCCCGGCATCGCCCACTGGAGGATGATCCGGAACCCCCGCTGCCGGGTGACCACGGGATACCGGCCCGTCGCCGTCGTCGCGAAGTCGAGGAGTCCCGAGGCGAGCTCGATCGCGGTCACGGCCAGCACCAGACCGGCCCATCTCGGCTCCAGGAGAACGAACCACGCGAGGATCACGACGTACGCCGTCAGGTCGGCCAGCCAGTCGACTCCCGAGCCCAGCACCGAGCGCTGGTCGAGCCTGCCGGCCATCGGGCCGTCGACCCAGTCGAGCAGGATCGACCCGAGCAGGAGGGACGCCGTCACGAGCGGATGAGCCGTGGCGATCGTCGCTCCCGCCGCCAGGCACATCGCGATGCGTGCGTAGCCGATCAGGTTCGGGACGTAGCGCCAGACGTCGCCGACGTGGGTGTGCCTCCCGCCCGGTGACGGCGCGGGCCTCCAGCGCCCGCCCTCGAAGATCAGCACGCCGGCGTCCGCGTCCGTCATGGCGCACGACTATATGCTCGATCGCCGATGATCCACCCCGACACCGAGCTGCGCCTCGTCGGCGAGGCAGTCGGCTACGGCGTCGTGGCGACGGCGTTCATTCCCCGGGGCACGGTCGTGTGGGTGCGGGACGACTTCGACCTGCTCTTCACCCGCGCGGAGATCGAGGGCCTTCGGCCCGGCTATCGCGCGATCACCGACCGCTACGCGTACCTCGCCGCCGACGGCCCGCACGTGCTCTGCTGGGATTTCGCCCGCTACGTCAACCACTCGTGCGAGCCGAGCTGCCTCGGCGGGACGTCCGAGTTCGAGGTCGCAGTCTGCGATCTGCACCCCGGCGACGAGCTGACGGACGACTACGCGACGCTCAACCTCGAGTCGCCGGAGCTCTTCGAGTGCCGTTGCCGGGCGCCTCGCTGTCGTGGCACGATCGGGCCGCAGGACGCCGTCGCGCTCGCCTCCGAGTGGGCCGAGACGTTCGCCGCCGCGCTCGCCCTCGCCGGCACGGTCCCGCAGCCGCTCTCCGCGTTCTTCCCGGATCACGGCATGCCGGAGCTCGAGGCCCTGCGCGTCGGCTGACGGAACGATGCCCCCGGCAAGAATCGAACTTGCGCACGCGGTTTAGGAAACCGCTGCTCTATCCACTGAGCTACGGGGGCGTTTTGTGCGGCTTTGCAGGAGTTTCCTGCGAGCCGCCCGCGGAAGTCTACCCGGGGTCTCGACCGCTCCCGGGCAGGCCAGTAGTGTGGGTCGCCGAGCCGCCGATGACCGTCAAGAATGCCGCACTCACGGGACTGGGCCGGCTCGGGCTTCTTCGTCCCACCTACCGGGCCTACGAGCGCAGCCGGTCGTGGTGGAAGAGAGGGACGGCCGTCGAGGCAGGCCCCCTGCCGCTTCCGCCCGCGTGGCTGAGGGTGCGCGTCGCCGGGACGGCAGACGCCGAGTGGTTTCTCGACAGCGGCCACGTCGCGAGGCAGACGATCGAGGAGAGCCTCGACGCAGCCGGGACGTCCCTGGCCGAGATCGGCGACCTTCTCGACTTCGGCTGCGGCTGCGGTCGCGTGCTCCGCTGGCTCGCGGACGTGCCGGCCAACGTTCGCGGCTCGGACTTCGACGGTCGCGCGATCGCGTGGTGTCGCGACAACCTCCGGTTCGCCGAGTTCGGCACCAACGGCCTCGAGCCGCCGCTCGGCCTGGACGACGAGTCCCTCGACCTGATCTACGCGTTCTCGGTCCTGACGCACCTGCCACTGCCGGTGCAGCATGCATGGATGGCGGAGCTGCACCGCGTGCTCAGGCCCGCGGGAGTCCTCATACTCAGCACGCACGGCGACGCGTACTTCAACCGTCTCACGGAGGCGGAGCAGCGGGACTTCCGGGCGGGCCGGGTCGTCGTCCGCTTCGAGGAGGTCGCCGGGACGAACCTCTGCACGGCGTTCCATCCGCCGGCGGTCGTCGAGGAGTCGCTGGCGGAGGGCTTCGAGGTCGTCCGGTTCACGCCGTCGGGCGCGCGCGGCAGCCCGCCGCAGGATCTGTTCGTCCTGCGCAAGAGCTGAGCTAGGCCGACTTGCCGAGGGCGAGGCGGCCCTGGAGCTGGGCGACGTACGCCGTCAGCTCGTGCTGCTTGCGATCGAGTCGCTGTTCGTGCTCGGCGAGCGCCTGTTCCCGGCCGTCGAGCTCGTCCTCCTTCGTGTCGAGCTCGAACTGGATGTGGGCCTCCCGCTCGGCCAGCGCACGCTCGCGGTCCTCGACCTGCTGCTCGAGCCGGCGCACCTCGTGCGTCCGCTGGGAGAGCGCCTCCTCCTGGGTGGCGAGACGCCGGCGCCGGCGCTCGACATCGGCGGCGTCGGCCTCGATCGCGTGCGCGTGCCGGAGCTCTGCCTCGCGTGCCGCGATCGCCCGCTCGCGCTCGTCGAGCTCCCGCGCGCGGTCGGCGAGCGCAGCCTCCGCCGCGTCAACCTCACAGGCCCGCCGGTCGAGGTCGAGCTCCGCGCGCTCGCTCCTCGGCTCGGGCACGGCAGAAGTCGTGGCCGCCCGTGCTCCGACACCCTCGGAGGAGGCGTAGATGTCGAGCCGCACGACGGGAGTGCCGTCAGGCTTGCGGCTGCGAGGACGGCGCCGTTTCGGCCGCCGGCCGCCGGGGTCGTGCGTGGGCTGGTCGCTTCCCATGCTCCGAGGAAAGCGTCGGCTTCGCCGGCCCTGCCGCGCATCCCCCGCGCGGGGATCTCAGCCCGACGACTCCAGTCGCGCCTTGAGCTGCTCCAGGTCCTTCGGCACGAGCTTGCGCGCGTCGCGGTTGACGAGCGGGAGCAGCAGGACACCGAACCCGTGCCCCTCGAACTCCATCGTGAACTCGACCTTTGTGCGCGAGCCGCCGTCGAGCGGATCGAACGTCATCGTCCCGCTGGGACGGACGGGGCCGCCCGTGACCTGGAAGCTCATGCGGTTGGGCGCGTCGAACTCCGTTATCTCGAACGGGAACTCCCGCGTGCCGCCGGGAACCTTCCGGGTGTCGACGGCTTTCGTCCCGACCCGGGTCGGACCGCTGGTCTCGAGCTTCACGGTGATGAGCGTCTCCTGCCACTCGCTCTGCCGCTCGAGGTCGGCGGCGTAGTCGAACACGTCCTGCGGCGGCCGGTCGATCTCGATCGCGGCGGTGATCGGTGCCATCGTCTGCTCCTTTCGGACGGCTGTCAGCGCGAGTCAAACCTGTTCCGTCGCGTTTGTAAAGCCGTGCAAGTTTGTCCGGGCCGGGGGGTCTCTACCTGTACGGCGCTTCGGCGCCGACAGAACGGCCGGACAGGAAGGGGGGCCGCAGGAACCACGCTCGGTTCGCCGCCGCTGCGGCCCTGTCCGGCCTTCCGCTACCGTCGCCGCATGGCCGCGACAACGGCTCCGAAGCCGCCTGCGGACGGTGTTCGCGCCTCGTCGGAGGCGTTCGACGCGATCCTGGTCGTCGCGTTCGGCGGCCCGGAAGGACTGCACGACGTGATGCCGTTCCTCGAGAACGTCACCCGCGGCCGCAACATCCCGCGGGAGCGACTCGAGGAGGTCGCGCACCACTACGAGCGCTTCGGCGGGGTCAGCCCGATCAACGCGCAGAACCGCGCGCTGATCGCCGCACTGCGGCCGGAGCTCGACGCGCACGGGATCGACCTGCCGATCTACTTCGGCAATCGGAACTGGCATCCGCTGCTCGCGGACACGCTCCGCGAGATGCGCGACGACGGGGTCCGGAACGCGCTCGCCTTCTTCACCAGCGGCTTCAGCTCCTACTCGAGCTGTCGCCAGTACCGCGAGAACATCCAGGCCGCGCAGGCCGAGGTGGGCGAGGACGCGCCGGAGGTGTCGCGGACGCGGATGTTCTACAACCATCCCGGCTTCGTGCAGGCGAACGCAGACCAGGTGGCGGCGGCACTCGCCGAGCTACCCGGCGCACACGTGGCGTTCACCGCGCACTCGATCCCGCTCGCGATGGCGAGGCAGTCGCGGTACGAGTCGCAGCTCGCGGAGGCGTCGCGGCTCGTCGCCGAAGAGGTCGGCGCCGGTGACTACGCGGTCGTGTACCAGAGCCGGAGCGGGGCGCCGCACGTGCCCTGGCTCGAGCCGGACGTCTGCGACCACATCCGCGGGCTGGCGGCGCGCGGCGTTCGCGACGTCGTGGTTTCGCCGGTCGGGTTCGTCTCGGATCACATGGAGGTGCTGTTCGACCTCGACGTCGAGGCGCGAGAGACCGCCGAGGAGGTCGGGATCGGGCTCGTCCGTGCGAAGACTGCGGGTACGCAGCCGGCGTTCGTCTCGATGATCCGGGAGCTGATCCAGGAACGGCTCGACCCGTCGCTGCCGCGTCGCGCGCTCGGCCGTTTCCGCCCGGGCCACGACGTCTGCAACCCCGGCTGCTGCCTGGCGCGGTGAAAGCCTTGGGCCAAGCCGGCCCTGCGGCTCACCGCGTACATCCCGCACAGAACGCGGCCGCACGGCGGCCGCTGCAATCTGCCACCTCGAGTTACCGCTGAATCAAGCCGCAAGCTCCGCTGAGCGTTGCGCCATCTCCCGGTCGCGGTCGGTGATCGCGTCCGCGGAGTGCGTGCGCCAGCGCAGGACGACTCGGCCCCAGCCGAACTCGATGTCCGGATGATGGTTCTCGGACTCGGCCAGCCCGCCGACGCGGTTCACGAACGCGAGCGCATCGGCGAAGTTGTCGAACCGGAACTCGCGCTGCAGGGCGCCGTCGACCTCGCTCCAGCCCTCGGGCGTGCTCATGCGGGCCAGTATGACTGGCGGTACCCTCCGCGCGTGGGCGACTTCAGCATCCGCGCGCTCGTCGAGGAGGGAGCCGGCAGCGAGCTGGAGCTGCATGGGCGGGCGATCAACCCACAGTTCCTGCGCATGCTTCGCACGATCGGCTTTGATCGGAGCTGGGCGCGCGGGGAGGGTGCCTATCTCTACGACGCGGACGGCAACCGCTTCCTGGACATGCTCGGCGGGTTCGGGATGTACGCCGTCGGTCGCAACAACGAGCGGGTGCGTGAGGCGCTGGTCGAGTCGCTCGCACTGGAGCTGCCGGGCCGCGTTGCGCTCGGGATCACGCAGCCCGCGGGGGCGCTGGCGGAGGCGATGCTCGCGCGCGCGCCGGGGAGCCTCGGGCGCGTGCTGTTCACGAGCTCGGGCGCGGAGTCGACGGAGGCGGCGATCAAGATCGGCCGCGCGGCAACCGGTCGCTCGCGCGTCGTCTCGGTCGAGCACGGCTTCCACGGGCTGACGCTCGGCTCGCTGTCGGCGAACGGCGACGACGCGTTCACCTCGCGGTTCGCGCCGCTGCTCCCGGGCTTCTCGTCGGTTCCGTTCAACGACCTCGACGCGCTCGACGCGGCGCTGCGCACCGAGGATGTGGCGATGTTCGTGACCGAGCCGATCGTGGGGCACGGCGTGCGGCTGCCGGAACCGGGCTACCTCGAGGGCGCGCAAGCGCTGTGCCGGCGCTACGGGACGCTGTTCTGCGTCGACGAGGTGGCGACCGGATTCGGCCGGACGGGACGGATGTTCGCGTGCGAGCACTGGGGGCTCGAGCCGGACGTGTTGACGGTCTCGAAGGCCATGTCCGGCGGGTACGTGCCGATCGGGGCGGCGCTGTTCGCGCCGAGCGTGTTCGATGCGGTGTTCGACTCGATGGAGCACTCGCTCAGCCACGGGTCGACGTTCGCGCCGAACGACCTGGGCGTCGTCGCGGCTCTCGCGACGATTCACGAGCTCGAGTCGGAGGGCCTCGTCGAGCGGGCGGCGGCGACGGGCGAGCGACTGCTCGAGCGGACGCGGCCGCTCGTGGAGAAGTACGGCGTTGTCGCCGACGTGCGTGGGTTGGGGCTGTTCTGGGCGATCGAGTTCGCCGAGCCGGGACGGTCGACGACGTGGCGGATGCTCGAGCGGCTGCAGCCGGGCATCTTCTCCCAGCTCGTGGTCGTGCCGCTGTTCTCCGACCACCGGGTGCTGATCCAGGTGGCCGGGCACTCGATGAACGTCATCCGGGCCATGCCGCCGCTCGTCCTGTCCGAGGAGGACGTGGACTGGTTCGCGGAGGCGCTCGACGCGGTCGTCGCGCGGGCGCAGCGGATGCCGTCGGCGATGACGCGGTTCGCGCTCAAGGCAGCGAAGGCCGGCCGCGGCCGCGCGCCGAAGGCACCCGCCCGGCCCTGACACCGGCCCGGCCTTGACACCGGCTCGGGCGGACACGTCCGCGCGGGCGAGCGGAGCGAGCCCGCGCTCCCCACCCAGGGTGGGGAAGAAGAACCACCCGCCACTCGCGGTGAGCGTACCTCCGAAAGCTGCACCGAACTGCCCTCCGGGTGACGAATGTGTGACTTCTCGTCCACAGCCGTCCGGAACAGTCGTGCGGAGTCGCGGGAGTTACGACCGGTCGCCCGGGAACAGCTCGATCACGTCCGCGTGTCTCGCGTCGATGCAGCTCTGCGCCCAGGACTCGGCCAGCTCGACCAGGCGGTCGCGCGCCCGCTCGGCGCGCGCGGCGTCCATGGGCAGCGCGCTTCGCGGCACGCCCATCCGTACCTGGTGCAGCGACGTCTCGCTTCCGCCGCCGAGCTCGTGCCGGTGCTCCGAGACCAGCGTGACGTGATTGACCTGCTCCATCGCGGCGCGTCCGAGGTCGTCCAGCTCTGCCGGCGTCGCCTCGCGGCCCGCGAATACGCCGAAGTTGATCCGGATCTCGACGTCCGGCGGCTCGGACGGCTCGGCGAGGAACGCGATCAGGGGCTCGGAACCCATCGAACCCGCTGTTCCCGCCGGACGCGACTTCTACGCGTCCCGCGGCTCCCAGCGGAAACGGCGGAGCGCGACGACCGCACCAAACGCGCCCCAGGCCGCGATCACCAGCACCGCCTGCGGCTGGTCCCAGATCTGCTCACCGTGCAGGAGGACGTCCCGCACTAGCTGGATGAAGTACGTCAGCGGCAGCACATCCGCGATCGCGCGCAGGAACTGCGGAAACGAGTGCGGCGAGAAGAACGCGCCGGCGATGAACGCCATCGGCAGGTAGATCGCGTTCACGACCGCCGACGACCCCTCGGCAGACCGGATCACCGTCGTCAGCCCGATGCCCATCGCCGCGAACGCGACCGCGCCGAGAAGAAGCGTGAGCACGAGGGAGAGCCAGCGGTCCGGAAACGGCACGCCGAACAGCGCCTTTCCGAGCAGGATCAGCGCGACCGCCTCGAGCCCGTAGACGAAGATCGTTGACCCGAGCGTCCCCCCGATGTACGCCCAGCTCGGCAGAGGTGTTCCGCGCAACCGCTTCAGCACGCCCGACTCGCGCCGGATCACGAGCGTGATCGCCAGGCCCGCGAATGTCGTCGCGACGACGCCGTACCCGAGCATGCCGGCAAGCAGGTAGCGCGAGCCTTTGACGTGGTCGATCTTGTCCTTTCCGTACACGGAGCCGAGCAGGACGAAGAACAGGATCGGAAGCAGGAACGTGAAGAACGCGAGCTCGCGGCTGCGCCAGAAGAGCAGCTGCTCGGTGCGGAACTCGTGCGCGAGATCGCTCATTCCCGCTCCCGGCGCCGGCGGAGCCGGCACCCCCGCTCGCTGGTGAGCTCCGTCGAGCCTACGCTCACTCGTCCCCCGTCAGCGACAGGTAGATCTCCTCGAGCGTCGGGCGCCGTACCTCGAGCGCCTCCAGTTCCTTGCCCTCGGCGAGTGCCTGGCCGGTCAGCTCGTGGAGCAGCTTCGTCGGCTCGTGCGTCTCGACGACGACGTCCTTCCCGTCCAGCCGGTACCTGACCTCGGTCGCGACGCGCGCGCCGGTGAGCTCGGACGGGCGGCCGATCGCGACGATCTGGCCCTCGCGGAGGACGGCGACACGGTCGGAGAGCTGCTCGGCTTCGTCGAGGTAGTGCGTCGTCAGCAGCACGGTCTTCCCGAGTTGTCGGAGCGAGCGGATCATGTCCCAGGCTGCGCGGCGGGCGACCGGGTCGAAGCCCGTGGTCGGCTCGTCGAGGAAGATCAGCTCGGGATCGCCGATCAGGCCGAGCGCGAGATCAAGACGGCGCTGCTGGCCGCCCGAGAGGGTCTTCACCCTGGCGCTGCGCTTCTCGTCCAGTCCGACGAGACCGATCACCTCGTCCGGGTCGCGCGGCCGCGAGTAGTAGCCCGCGAAGACGCGGACGTGCTCCTCGACGGTCAGGTTCGGGTACATCGCCGACGACTGAAGGACGATGCCGATTCGCTCGCGCCAGTCGCCGCCGGCACGCTGCGGGTCGACGCCGAGGACGGAGACCTCGCCGCCGTCGCGCTTCCGGTAGCCCTCGAGCACCTCGACGGTGGTCGTCTTCCCGGCGCCGTTCGGCCCGAGCAGGCCGAACACCTCGCCCTCGGCGATCTCGAAGCTGACGCCGCGCACGGCCTCGACCTCGCCGTAGGACTTGCGCAAGTCGCTGACGGTGATCGCCGCGGGCAACTACTCGGTTCCGGGTAGGTCGATCACGACCAGGCCTGCCGGGGGGAAGCGCGGCTCGGGGCCGCCCGTGAGCTCGGCGGCGGCGCGGCCGCAGTCGGGCTGGTGGCCGACGACGACGACGCCGGCGGGATGCTCGGCCGCGAGCTCGCGCAGCGCAGCCGCGGTCGCGCCCGGCGCGAGCCGCTCGTCGGGCTCGGGCGAGGTGCCGAAGGCACGCGCGATCTCCTCGCCGGTCTCCCGGGCCCGCAGTAGCGGGCTCGTGACCACGGCGCCGGACGCGCCCTCGGCCGCGAGGCGGGCGCCGAGCCCGCGCGCCTGCTCCCGGCCGGCGGCCGTCAGGGGCCGCAACTCGTCCGGATCACCGGGCGCGGCCTCCGCGTGGCGCACGAGATAGAGCCGCACCGCCGCAGGATAGTTCCGCACGTCCAGAAGGGCCGTGTCCTAGTGACTGTCCCATGGGACAGTCACTAGGACGTGTCCGGTAGGGGCACGCGAGATTCGTGCCGATTCTGTGACGATTGATGCGCACTGGGTTTTTTCGCGACACGCGGAGCTACCGTCTCGGCATGCCGCGTCGCGCTCGGTCGCTCCTCGACGATGAGGGAATCTTCCATGTCACCGGGCGCGGAACCGGGGGCTGCTTCATCTTTCGTACGGACCTCGACCGGTTCGACTTCGCCGACCTGTTCTGGAGATCGGCGCTTGAGTTCCAGTGGCGGTGTCACGTCGTTATCGAGATGGGCACTCACTACCACGCGGTGCTCGAAGCCTGCCGGGAAGACATATCGCTCGGTTTGCGGAAGCTCAACGGTGCGTACGCACGTCGGTTCAATGCGCGGCACGCGCGTCGCGGGCACCTGTTCGAAGACCGGTTCTCGAGCTGGGTGGTGGAGGACGATGCTCGCCTCGAGGCCACCATTCCGTACGTGCTCTGGAACCCGGTGCGGGCGAACCTCAGGTCCTCGCCGATCGACTGGGACTGGTCCTGGCTCGAGCCGGCCCGCGCGTCGGCGATGGGCTCCGACTTCGAACGGTTCGGAACGAGTGACTGTCCCATGGGACAGTCACTCAGGCGTGTTCTGAAGCGACAGCGCCGGCCACGGCCGGAGCGGCCGGCGGCCGGCTGTCTGGAGAGGCCGGTGTTCGAGCTGGTGGCGACCGGCCGTGAGCAGGACGACGTTTAGGTGTGTCTAACATCGTCTCCATGACGAATGCGCCGCTCAGTCAGACCGCCGAGGACTACCTCAAGGAGATCTACAAGCTCCAGCAGGAGAAGGGCCGCGCGACAACGTCGGCGCTCGCCGAGCGCGTCGGTGTCTCACCGCCCTCCGCGACCGCGATGCTGAAGAAGCTCGCCGAGCTCAAGCTGCTCCGCCACGAGCCGTACCGCGGCGTCGTCCTCACACGCGCGGGCGAGAAAGCGGCGGTCGAGGTCATCCGCCACCACCGCCTGCTCGAGCAGTACCTGTCGGAGACGCTCGGCATGCCGGTCGAGGAGGTCCACGCCGAGGCCGACCGGCTCGAGCACGCGCTCTCCGAGGAGCTCGAGGCCAGGATCGACGAGTCGCTCGGCTTCCCCACGCACGATCCGCACGGCGACCCGATCCCCGGCGCCGATCTGCGTTGGCCGGCCGAGCCGGCCGAAAGCTCCCGGTAAAGCCGGCAGCCTTTCCCTCGATCGAGTGATCGGTCGCGGCGCGCGCCGCCGATCACCATCAGTGATGCGCCGCAGCCTCCATCGGATTTCGCTCGCCCTCGCCGTGGCGCTCTGCGCCGGCGCGGCGGCGGCAGGCGCCTTCGCCGCCAAAGCGGCGCCGCTCAAGATCAACGCTCCGGCCCGTGCCCTCCAGGGCAAGGTGGCCGTCATCAGCGTCAGCTCGAAGAGCTACGGCTGCAAGATGAGCGTGAAGTTCTCGAACGGCGACCAGCAGGCGAACATGCCGCCGACCCAGGTCGTGAACGGCAAGGTGACGTGGCAGTGGCAGGTGCCGCAGTTCGCAGCCGCCGGGCAGGCCAAGCTGACCATCGCCTGCACGGGCGCCGGCAAGGCGACGAAGGCCATCATCGTCGTCGGCGGCCTGATCCCGCCGCACGTGATCGTGCTCAAGAAGGGCTACTCGACGCGCGTCCAGGGCACGTCCGAGAACGTCAGCTACGGGCTCGTGCTGCAGAACACCTCGCCGAACGGCAACGCCCTGAACGTGCAGGTGCTCGTCAACTTCGTGCTGCCGGACGGCCACCTGATCGGCACCGCCAGCGCGCAGATCCCGATCATCAACGCCGCCTCCCAGTACGACCTCGGCAACGAGATCAGCTTCGGCGGCGCGCAGACGATCTCGCGGCTCGAGATCGTGATCAACCCCGGCGGCAGTGCCAAGTCGGCGAAGAGCTTCTCGCCGGCGGTCGACAACGTGCAACTCATCCCGGGCTACGATCCGGCGTGGCTGGGAGCGGTTCAGGGCGACCTGATCAACGTCCATCCGAGCCTGACGCTCGACGGCGCGCAGATGTCGTGCGTCGTCTTCGACTCGAACGGCAACGTGCTCGGCGGCGGCCAGGGCGGCGAGAACTTCAAGCTGCTCCCCGGAACCCGCTCGTTCTTCAAGATCTCCGGCGGCCTCGACCCGATCCCGTATAACAGCGCGGCGTCGGTGGCGATCTCGCTCATCCCGCAGTACGAGTCGACCTCGTAGCCAACGCTTCCGGATTGGCTCCGCGGCCGGGAGGTAGGTTCCCGGCATGGCCAAGTTCCGCTACGTCGTCGCCGACGTCTTCACGGACACAGCGCTCGAAGGCAACCAGGTCGCCGTCTTCACGGACGCGCGCGAGCTGCCCGAGGAGATGCTGCAGCGCCTCGCACGCGAGATGAACTTCTCCGAGACCGTCTTCGTCTACCCGGCCGAGGCCGACGGTCACGCGAGGATGCGGATCTTCACGCCGGCCGTCGAGGTCCCGTTCGCGGGGCACCCGACGCTCGGGACGGCGTTCGTGCTCGCCGCCCCGCTCCAGCTCGGCGAGATCAGGCTCGAGACCGGCGCCGGCACCGTTCCGGTGCAACTCGAGCGCGAGGGAGCGCGGATCGTCTTCGGCTGGATGTCGCAGCCGCTCCCGTCGGTCGTGCCCTTCCCGGACGCCGACGCACTGCTCGCCGCGGTCGGCGTCGAGCGGTCCGAGCTACCCGTCGAGCTGTACGACAACGGGCTCACGCACGTCTACGTCTGCCTGCCGTCGCCTGCCGACGTGGCCGCGCTCAAGCCCGACCTCAACCGGCTCGAAGAGTTCGGTGCCGTGATCGGGATCAACTGCTTCGCCGGCTCGGGCCGGGAGTGGAAGACGCGGATGTTCGCGCCCGGCGGCGGTGTCAACGAGGATCCCGCGACCGGCTCGGCGGCAGGCCCGCTCTGCGTGCACCTCGTCCGGCACGGCCGCGTCCAACCCGGCGAGGAGATCGTGATCTCGCAGGGCGCCGAGATCCTGCGGCCGTCGAAGCTCTATGCCCGGGTCGAGGGGACGCCCGACGAGATCGCCGCCGTCCACGTTGGCGGCAGCGCGGTCGTCGTCGCGCGCGGCGAGTTCTCGCTCTAGCCGAAGGAGACGTTCTCGATGTCCGGCAGCTCGACGTCAAGCGAGCTCCAGAAGCGGCCGCCGTCCGTGGAGAGGTAGAGCCGGTTGCGCGCCGCGTAGAGCAGCCGGTCGGGATCGTCCGGCGACACCGCGACCGCGTGGCCGGGCGGGAGCCCGCGGCCCGAGTCCTTCCACGTCAGGCCGGCGTCGTGCGAGACGAGCAGCGGCGGCTTCGCGTCGACGACCGCGGCGACGGTGGAGCCGACGCCGGAGGTTGCGATGAGCCGCGGCAGCGGAGGTCTGCTCGCAGGCTCGGGCGGCCGATCGAAGGAGGCGTCCGCCGACGGTCCGACGACCGTCGCGTCCTCGAGGTCGACGTAGAAGACGCCGTCGACGGTCAGCACGGAGGCGCCGCTCACGTCAGCGGTGGCCCGACGCCAGCTTGAAGACGAGCCCGAGCGCCATGACCGCCGCGGTTACGCCGACGGCGGTGAGCGCGATCCCGCCGCCGACCGGGATCGACGTCGCGCCGAGCACGATCGCGTCGAAGCCGACGGAGACGAGCAGCACGGCGGCGATCACGATCAGTCGTGCGAGCGCCGCGGTCGACGTCGCCGGGCCGAGCTCCGGCTCGAGCGAGTCGAAGGCGAGCTCCGCGGTCAGCAGCAGCCCCGCGCCGACGACGGGTGCGCGCTGGTCGAGCGCGTGCGTGCCGATTTCGAGCCAGGACGCGTACTGGACGCCGATGACGGCCAGCGCCCAGAGGAAGAGCGGTGTGCGGCGCCAGCCGAGCCCGGCGACGAGCACGAGGAGCGCGACCGCTGCGATCATCCACAGGAGCCAGGCGAGCCTCGGCGTCTCGAGCGCGGGGTAGACGACGAGCGCCGCCGCGCACGCGAGCGCGCCGCCCGCCCGCAGGAGCCGCGCCCAGCGCGGACGCGGCCTCCGCAGCTTCAGCCGCGGCCGGAGAATGCGTGGCGTCTGAATGCGCCCGCCTCCTCGATTCCGACAGCCAGAGGCATGCCCTCGTGCCATTCGACGACCGCCACGCCGCCCTGCCGCAGGCGGTCGCGCAGCGCGTCGCGTCGCAACTTCCAGAGCCGGAAGGCGAGCCGGTCCTGGGGGCGCTCGCCTGCCTCGACGTACTGCTCCGGCGACGCCTCGATCACCATCAGGTCGTGTCCGCGCGCCCGCAGGTCGAAGAGGGCGCCGAGCATGCGCTCGTCGAGCAGCGGCGTCAGCGCGATCACGAGTGCCTGCGGCGGCAGGACGCGCGCCGGCACGACTGCGATGTCGCGCCACGCCCAGCTGAGCAGGATCTGCGTGTCGAGCAGCGCCTCGCAGATGCGGTAGAGCTGCGTCTCGCCGGTTCCGGGCTTGAGCCAGCGGAGCGAGCCGCCGAAGCTGACGAGCCCGACGCGGTCGCGGGTGCCCACGTAGGCGCGGGCGAGCGTCGCGGCCGCGCGGAGGGCGAAGTCGAGCGTGCTGGACTCGCCGGTCCGCGCTTCCGTGAACGTGTCGAGGAAGAGCACGATGTCCGTGTTCCGCTCCGGATGCCTGTCGTTCACCCAGAGCTCGCCGCGCCTAGCCGTCGCGCGCCAGTTCACCCGCGACACCTGATCGCCGAACGCGAACGGCCGGATGTCCGCGAACTCGATCCCGTCCCCGCGCTTCCGCGCGACCTCGTCGCCCGCGTACGGCTGCGTGTCGCGCGGCCGCAGGATCGTTCGCAGCTGCTCCTCGCGCGGGAAGACGCGGAGCTCGCAGCTGCGCAGCACGGTCCGGTCGAAACGGAAGAGACCGAGCGTGTCGTGGCCCCGGAGCAGGGTGTCGCCGACGACGTACGCGCCCCAGCGCGCAGCGCGCAGCCTCAGCGACACGGTCAGCGGTTCGTGCGGCTCGAGGCGGACCGTGACGGGATTGGCGCCCTCCTCGTTCACGAGTCCTTCCGGGAGCAGGATCAGGACGTCGAGTCGCGAGACGCCGCGCCTGGCCTCGAGCTCGAGCGCGAGCTCGACCTCGTCCCCCTCCAGCACGCGCTCGCGGTCGAGCGTGACGGTCGCGTCGAGCCCGGGGTCGTCGCCGAGGATCAGGCCGGCGACGAGCACGAGAGCGAACGGCGCCGCGAGCGTGACCAGCAGCGGCTGGCCGAGCACGAGCGCCGCGAGGAGTCCGAGCCCCGACAGCCCCGCGTAGACGGGGAGCTTCGGAGCTGCCGTGCGCCTCATCGCGCGCTCGGCGTGACGTCCTCGGCGCGCGGGGTCGGCACGGTCTCGAGGCGCTCCGCGACGACGTCGTCGGGCTTGATCCGCTGCACCCACAGCTCCGGGCGCAGCGCGAGCCGGTGCGCGAGCGCGGGCACGGCGATCGCCTTCACGTCCTCGGGCGTGACGTAGTCGCGTCCCTCGAGCACTGCCTTGCAGCGCGCGAGCTTCATCACGGCCAGCGAGCCGCGCGGGCTGGCGCCGACCTGGACGCTCGGACTCGACCGCGTCGCCGCCACGACGTCGACGATGTAGTAGCCGATGCTCTGCGCGACGTAGACCTGCTCGATCGCCTGCTGCATGGCAAAGAGCGACGCGGCGTCGACGACCGGCTCGAGCTCGACCTCGTCCTCCCGCCGCTCGATCCTCGACTCGAGCACGCTCCATTCGTCGTCGCGGCTCGGGTAGCCGACGCCGATGCGCAGGAGGAACCGGTCGAGCTGCGCCTCGGGCAGCGGGTAGGTGCCCTCGTACTCGATCGGGTTCTGCGTCGCGAGCACGAGGAACGGCCGCGCCAGCGGGCGAGTGATCCCCTCGATCGTCACCTGCCGCTCCTGCATCGCCTCGAGCAGCGCCGCCTGCGTCTTCGGTGGGGCGCGGTTGATCTCGTCGGCGAGGAGGAGGTTCGTGAAGATCGGGCCAGGCCGGAACTCGAAGTCCGAGATCCGCTGGTCGAAGATCGAGGAGCCGGTGACGTCGGCCGGCATCAGGTCGGGCGTGAACTGGATGCGCCGGAACTCCATGCTCGCGACCTGCGCGAACGAGCGCGCGATCAGCGTCTTCGCGAGCCCCGGGAAGTCCTCGATCAGGATGTGACCGTCGGCGAGGAGGCCGAGCAGGACGAGCTCGAGCGCGTCGCGCTTGCCGATGACGGCCCGCTCGACCTCGTCCAGGATCCGCCCGGCGAGCTTGCCCACCTCGTCCAGCGTCATGCGCGCGTCCGGGCTCACCTCCCCAGTTTCTCCAATGCGTCGATCGCGCGCTCGATTTCCTCGAGCCGAGCACCGGGCGCGTAGTGGTCGGACGGACGGGCCGCGTCCGGGCGGACGAAGGCCCACGCGTCGGGGCCGAGGAGCTGCTCGGCCCGGCCGCCCCCGGCTTCGAGCTCGACGGCGCTGCGAGCGAGGCGGCTCGCGGCGATCTCGCGGAAGATGGGGCGAAGCCGGTAGTGGACGTCGAACGCGCTCTCGGTCGCCATCTCGAGCTCGCGTTCGAGCCGCGCGAGGTCGGCCACACGCTCCTCCTTGCGGCGCGGCGGCCGCAGGGCGATCTGGAGCTGCGACTCGGTCGCTCTGTCGAACGCGTCCGAGGTGGCCTTCGCGAGGAAGGCGACGGCGATTGCGCCCATCAGCAGCACGAACGCCTCTGCGGCCAGGTTGGAGTCGTCGGGGCGGACGGCGATCGCCACCCCGAGCCCGATCGCGCCGAGCAGCGCCGCCACCGCCGGCCGGACGAGGGCACGCCGCTCGATCACGCTGCCGCCGCCTCCGCCCGCAGCTCGTCCCGGACGGAGACGAGCGCGTCGATCGCCTCGAGCTTCATGCCGCGGTCGATGTCGTGCGGGCTGAACTTCGCCCGTTCGAACAGCGCCGTCAGCCGCGACACCGCCTCCGCGCTCGTGTGCAGGAGATCACGCAGGACGCGGCCGAGGTACTCGAGCGGCGTCTCGGAGACGAAGCGCGGCAGCCCGGCGCCCGCGAGCGTCTCCTCCATCCGCGCGTAGGTCGCGATCACGGCCTTACGCGCGTCCCGCTCCGCATAGAGGTCCTCGAGCGACACGTCGAGGACGGCGGAGAGCTGCGCTGCGAGCTCGGCCTGGGTCGGCCCGCGCCGCGGCGGCGTCCGGAAGAAGAGCACGTACGTGACGACGCCGGCTCCGACGCCCGCGATCGAGAGGATGACGATTGCCGGGAGCCAGTCGAACGGCACCGGCGTGATCTTCTTTGCCTTTTTCGTCTGTCCGTTCGCGCCGGCCCCGGGGATGAGCGGCTTCTGGCTCTGCTGGTTGTGATGACCCGCGTAGTGGCGGAGGGCCGCGATTCCGATCAGGATCGAGAAGAACACGAGTCCGATCAGGAGCCCGCGCCCGCGGTAGCCGCGCTTCTTCTGATCCGGCGGCGCGTCGAGCCGGGAGGAGATGACGATCCAGAGCGCGACCGGCAGGCTGATCAGGAAGAGCGCGACGATCCCGACGAGGACGAACTCCCAGATCAGGTTCGCGTCGATCCCGTGCGAGGACCCGCCGCCCGTCGGCGAGTGCGCGTGCGCGGCAATCGCGACCACCAGGATGAGGCCGAGGAGCGCACCGGCCAGCCAGAGGTTCCGGCGAGTTGCCATGCCAGGAAGTTAGACGACCGTCCGCGCGAGAAGTCCGCCGGTCAGATGCGTCCGAGGCGGATGTGGACGATCCCGTTGCCGCCGCCCGCGTCTCCGTCGATCCATGCATTCGAGCCGCTGACGGCGAGCATCTCCCCCGCGTCGCGCAGCGGTGCGCGCGCGTGGATCCGGCCCGTGTCGTCGAGGAGAACCAGCTCGGTCGAGCGAACCGGGTTCGTCACGCCGACGATCGTGTCGCCGAGAAGCTCGGCGGTCGCGAGCGTGCCCGTGTGCGGGACGCGTCCGCCGAGGGAGCCGTTTGCTCTCGCCCGGATCAGCCCGTTTCCTTCGAGGTACACGTGCCGGCCGTCGGCGATCACGCGGTCGACCCCGCTGCCCGGCGATAGGCGTGTCCTCGAGTGAACGACCAGGGTCGCGGGATCGAGGCGAACGAGTTCCTCGCCCAGCTTGTCGCCCGCGACGACCCACAGGCTCCCGAGGCCGAGGACGGGCTTGGACACGTAACCGGAGCTCGGGTCCGTGAGGTCGAATCGGATGACCTGCCGGGAAGCGAGAACCCGAAGCGTGCGCGGATCGAGCCTGATCACGCGGCCGTCCGCGATCGACGCCCACAGTCCGTCGCCGCTCGCGGAGGGAATCACCCGGTGCGGAAAGAACGCCTTCGCGCGGACCGACAGCGTCGCCGGATCCACGCGGGCCAGGACGTCCGGCGCGTTCACGAGCCTGTGCTCGACTGCGGTTCCGGTATAGACACCGTCCGGCCCGGTGGCGACGTCCTCGAGGAACCGGAGCGGAACTTGCCTGGACGACACCGAGCCGTCCGGATTCCACCGGTCGAGCGTGACCGATGGCGAGTAGTTCTCCGGCAGGACGAAGGCGAAGAGCGTGCTGCCGCGGGCGGCGAAGATCGGCGTCTCGTGGACGGAGACGCGGAGCGTGCCGACGACGCCTGTCGCAGCAGCCGCCGAGCCGCACAGCGCGCCGGCGCCGAGAAGGAGTGCGAGCGCGCGCTTCGGGTCAGGCCTCGGCCACGACAGTCCGGGCACGGCCTCGACGATAGACCAGCGCCCCCGCGCCGGCGAGGACGAACGACGCCGCGAATGCCGGCAGCGACGCGGTGAAGCTCACGTAACCCGGGTGCGTGCGCGCGACGAGGTCGGTCCACCAGTTCGGCCCGACGGGCGACAGCCACTGGTAGAGGCAGAAGCCGACCGCCCACGCGGCGATCTGGTCGAAACGGAACGCCGGCGCGGCGAAGATGTCCTGCTGGCGATAGTGCGCGCCGGCGGCCAGCCAATCGGCGAGCAGCACGCCGAACAGGGGCACGAAGAACGAGCCGAGCAGGTAGAGGAAGTTCTGGTAGTTGCCGAGGTCGAGCATGAGCGCGAGCCCGGTCGCGGTGGCGGCGACGAGCGTGATCAGCAGTCGCTGCGGCACGCGCGGGAGCAGGTTCTGGATCGAGACGGCGGTGGAGTAGATGTCGGCGAACGCCTTCTCGCTCTCGTCCACCGTGATCGCCGCGAGCGCGACGAGCGCCACCCCGCCTGCTGCGGCCACGCCGGCCGGGAGCGACTGCGCGTCCGCGATCCCGCGCGAGAGCACGACGAGGATCCCGAGCCCGATGCACCAGATCGTCGGCACGAGGTAGCCGATGCCTGCGCCCCAGAACGCGCTCCGGCGCGAGCGGGAGAAGCGCGTGTAGTCGGCGGCGAGCGGCGTCCACGACACGACGCTCCCGATCACGAGGTCGACCGCCTGGCCGAACGTCGGGAAGCCGCCCTTGCCCGGCGCGGCCCAGAACGCGTGCAGGTTCGACTTCGAGATCGCCCAGTACGTCAGATAGGCCATCGAGAAGACAAGGGCCCAGGACGCGAACTTGCGGAGGTAGCGGCGGACGAAGCCGATCGGTCCGAGCATCCCCAGCCCCCAGGAAAGGACGCCGAAGACGATCGTCCAGAACCACGTCCCCTGCCAGCCGAGGACGTGCTTCGAGAGCGCGCCGGCCGCGGTCGCGATGATGATCAGCTCGAAGGTCGACCAGCCGAGGTTCTGCGCGACGTTGAGCACGGTCGGCGCGTAGGAGCCCTGCTTCCCGAGCGGCGCGCGCAGCAGCACCATGCCCGGAACGCGGCCGTCGGCGCCGATCATCGCCGCGAACGCGAGCAGCGTGCTCCCGGCCACGGCGCCGAGGACGATCGCGAGCAGCGCGTCCCGAAGCGAGAGCGCCGGCACGAGCAGCGCGCCGATCACGATCACGAGCAGCGAGACCGAGAGGTTCCCCCAGAGCAGGAGCGAGTCGAGGAAGCCGAACACGCGCAGCCGGTCAGGAACGGGCTCGATGCCCCACGGCGGCGTCTCCGAGCTCAAGTACTTCACGCCTCCCTTCGCCGGTACGAACCGGATCAGGTTCGACGGGTGTGATCTCAGCCCCGGACCCGCCGGGGCACCCCGGTGGCCGGACTCTAGCCGAGCTCTCTCCCTCGAACGCGGTACGCGCCGGTGCCGATCGTCTACCGATGGAGTGAGAGATGCGTGGACGCGTGTCAATTCGCGCGCTCGCCCCTGCGTGGGTGCTCCTGGCCGCCTCGGTCGCCGCCGTTTTCGCCGGTCGCGCGGCGGCTGCGGCGAGCCTCTACGCGCTCACGCCCTGCGCCGCCGGGTCGGCCGCGCTCTGCGGCTACGTCTCGACGCCGCTCGACGCCTCCGGCCAGGTGTCCGGCACCGTCTCGCTCTACGTCCAGAAGCTGCCGGTCGCGGGCGCGCCGCGCGGGACGATCTTCCTGCTCTCCGGCGGTCCGGGCCAGGCCGCGACGCTGACGTTCCGGCTCGCCGGGAACGACGACTTCTGGCATCAGATGCTGCCCGGCTACGACCTCGTCGCCTTCGACGTGCGCGGAACGGGCGGGTCCAGCCCGATCGACTCTCGTGCAGCGGCGCTGCCCTTCTACGGCACGCGCTCGAACTCGGCCGACATCGACGCGGTGCGGCAGGCGCTCGGTCTGGACAGGATCGTGCTCGACGGGACGTCCTACGGCACCGAGCTCGCGCTCTCGTACGCGTCGCTCTATCCGGGCGCGGTCGCAGGGCTGGTGCTCGACTCGACCACCCTGCCGTCGGGACGCGACCCGTTCGAGCTGAACGTCCTCCAGTCGGCGCCCGCCGGGCTGGCGGCGCTCTGCGCGAACGGCACCTGCAGCGCCGCGACGAGCAACTTCCCGCGCGACGTCGCCACCCTCGCGAACCGCCTCGAGAAGAGGCCCCTCGCCGCATCGGTTCCGTTCTGGGGCGAGAAGCTGAACGGGCTCCTGGACGGGCTGCAGGTCCTGAGCCTGGCCGTGAGCTCGGACCTCGAATCGGGCATCGGCGCCGAGCTACCCGCGGCCGTCTCGGCGGCGCTCCGCGGCGACGGTGCGCCGCTGCTGCGGCTCGAGTACCTCCTGGCGATCGCAGGGTCCGATCCGGACCCGACCGGCTTCAACTCGGCGCTCTTCCAGGCGACGGTGTGCGACGACGGACCGTTCCCGTGGACGGCGTCAACGCCGCTCGGCTTCCGCCAGTCGACGGTGAACGCCGCCGTCGCGGCCCTTCCGCCCGGGTCGACGGGGCCGTTCGGCTCGTGGGCGACCCGGATCGGAGCGGCGGAGCTGTGCACGAACTGGCCGGTGCCGACCGCTGGCCAGAACCCGATCGACACCGCGACGCTGCCGGACGTGCCCGTGCTGCTCCTTTCGGGCGACGAGGATCTCCGCACGCCGACCGCCGACGCCCGCGCCGTGGCAAGGCTCTTCCCGCACGCGCAGCTGACGATCGCCCACGGGCGGGGACACGCCGTCCAGGGCAGCGACCAGAACAGCTGTCCCGACCTCGCCGTGAAGACGTGGCTCGCCGGCGGCACGGTGCCGACCGACTGCCCGCGCGTGGCTCCGCCGGTCATGCCGCTCGGGATGCTGGCCCGGACGGCGGCCGCGTTGACGCCGCGCGGGACCCGGAAGGCGCAGACGCTGGCTGCGGTGCTCGAAACCGTTCAGGACGCGAGCGCGTCGGCGGTCACCGTCCAGGACGCCAAGCTGGCACGGCAGCGGGGCGTGCCGGGGCTCGCCGGAGGCAGCTTCGTCCCATCAGGGCACGGCGGAACGGTGCTGAAGCTGAGGGCGTACGAGCTCTATCCGGGCATCGCCGTGAGCGGCACGGTGACGCTGCAGCCGGTGCCGGGCGCGAGCCTGCAGCCGGTCGGCGTGGTCTCGGTGTCCGGCGCGAACGCCGCACCGGCCCGCATCGTCTTCGCCGCGGGCAGCAGGCGCGTCAGCTGGTTGCCGACCCGCTGAGCAGCGTCTCGCGCAGGGCGGTGAGCCCGGACGAGAGAGCTTTCCGGGCGCGCACGCCTTCGACGGCGCGGAGCAGTGCCCGCTGCTCGTCCTCCGCGAATGCGACCGGCCACCCGACGGAGAGGGCAGCCGACATGATCGTCGTCGCCGAGCCGGCCGCAGGCCAGCGGCCCGCAGGCAGCCGTGCGAGCTCCCGCAGGAGGAGCTGGCCGTCGAGCGGTGTCAGTAGATGACGCTGACCGCCGACCGCGATGATCACCGCCCGCGCCTGGAAGGCGTCGAGACCGTCGCCGGCTCGCCGTTCGGGAAGCTGGATCGTCATGCCCTCTCAGCGTGGTCCGGCCCGGCGTACGGCGCCATCCCTCGTTCGGGGCACGGTGTCGGTCTGTTAGGATCGCAGACGGCATAACCGAGGTATTGCCTAGGTTGTCGGGAGGAGAGGCGTTGGCGGAGCTTTCCCGGTCGGAGTTCTTCGCGCGGACGGCGAGAGGCGGCGCTGTGCTGGCGCTCGGCGGCGGCGTGTTGGCGTCGGCCGCCGCACCTGCGAGGGCGGGCATCGGCCAGTCGGACATCCCGGTCGTGACACTGGGGCTTGCCGCAGAGCTCGTCGGTGCCGAGTTCTGTGGCCAGGCGTTGGCTGCAAAGCTGTTCTCCGGCGAGGACGAGCGAGCACTGAGGCGGGCGCTCTTCAACGACAACCAGCACTACGCCGCGCTGGCGCAGATCCTCACCGATGCCGGCCAGACCCCCGGGCAGGCTTCCGACTTCGACTTCACCTTCCCGGCGAAGGCGTTCGCAACCCGGCTGAGCATCGCGACGCTCGGAAGTGAGCTCGAAACGGCGTTCATGGGCATCTACCTAGGCGGTGTGGCATCGATCCAGGACGCGACGACGCGAAATGCCTTCGCACGCGTCGGCGCGAGCCACGCACAGCAGCTCGGGTTCTTCTCCGCCATTGCCCGGCAGAAGCCCGTCGGCATGGCGTTTCCCGTGCCGCTGACGGTGGAGGAGGGGTCGACCGCGCTCGACCCGTTCATCTCGTGATCCGCGTGCTAGCCTCTATGCAGTGCCTAAGCGGGAGTTCTCGATCGGCGAAGCGGCACGCGCGCTCGGTGTCAGCATCGACACGATCCGCCGCTGGGATCGGTCCGGTCGCATCAAGACGACGCGTGACAAGGGCAACCGCCGCGTCGTCTCGGCCGCAGAGATCGCGCGGATCCGCGGCGCCGACGGCGACGGGACGCTCAGTGCCCGGAACCGCTTCAGAGGCATCGTTCGCGAGGTCAAGGTCGACGGCCTGCTCGCCCAGGTCGACATCGACGTCACCGAGCCGGCCCGCGTCGTCGCGGTCATCACGCGCGAGTCGCTCGAGGAGCTGGGCCTGCGTCCCGGGATGGACGCGACCGCGGTCGTCAAGGCGACCTCGGTCATGGTGCAGCGCTAGCCGCAGAAGGCGGTCGAGATGAAGCTCCGACTGCTCGTCCTGATCGTGCCCGCAGTTGCCGCTGTCTTCGCCGGCGTCGCCAGCGCCGGCCATGCCCGGTCGGGCAGGAGCTCTGCGGGCCTGACCGTGCTCGCCGCGTCGTCGCTGACGGACGTGTTCCCGAAGATCGACGCCGGAAACCGGTACTCGTTCGGCGGCTCGGACGAGCTCGCGGCGCAGATCCAACAGGGCGCGCCGGCCGACGTGTTCGCTGCGGCGAGCCCGAAGTACCCGGAGCAGCTCTACCAGAAGGGCCTCGTGCTCAAGCCGGTCGTGTTCGCGACCAACCGGCTCGTCCTGATCGTGCCGACGTCGAACCCGGCCGGGATCTCGAGCGTCTACGACCTCTGCAAGTCGGGGGTGAAGGTCGACATCGGCGACAAGGCGGTGCCGGTCGGCTCCTACACGCGTCAGATCCTGACCACGCTCGGCCTCCAGTGCGTTCTCTCGAACGTCGTCTCGAACGAGCAGAACGTCCGCGACATCCTGACCAAGGTGTCGCTCGGCGAGGCGGATGCGGGCTTCGTCTACGTGACCGACGCGAAGACGGTGCCGGGCAAGGTGAAGACCATCCCGCTGCCCGGCTGGGCGCAGCCGCACGTGAAGTACGAGATCGCCGTGCTGAAGAGCTCGTCGAAGCAGGCCGTCGCAGCCGCCTTCGTCAAGAGGGTCTTGTCGAAGCAGGGGCAGAAGCTCCTGCTCGCGGCGGGCTTCGGCGGCCCGAAGGGGACGGTCAGGAAGTAGCGCTCTCGCTCCGCAGGCGGCTGTTCTCGTTCGGCCTCTACCTCGCGACCGGGGTGGCGGCGCTGTTCCTGCTCCTGCCGCTGCTCGCGATCTTCCTTCGTGTCCCGCCCGGAAAGCTGATCGGCCAGCTCTCCGACCCTGTCGTGACGGACGCGCTCGTCGTCACGCTGAAGACGAACGCGATTGCGATGGCGCTGATCCTGCTCCTCGGCACCCCGGCTGCCTACCTGATCGGGACGCGTCGCTTCCGCGGTCGCAAGCTTGCGATCACGCTCGTCGAACTGCCGCTCGTGCTGCCGCCGGCCGTCGCAGGCATCGGCCTCCTCGCGGCCTTCGGCCGCGTCGGGCTGCTGGGCACGCCGATCAGGTGGCTCGGCCTCGAGATCCCGTTCACGCAGACGGCGGTCGTCATGGCCGTCGTGTTCGTTGCCAGCCCGTTCTACGTTCGCGGAGCGATCGCCGCCTTCGAGGCGCTCGACAGGAACCTCGTGGACGCCGCACGCACGCTCGGCGCCTCGCCTGCGCGCGTGTTCTTCCGCGTCGCGCTCCCGCTCTCGTTCGGAGGCCTCGGCGCCGGCGCGGCGCTCGCGTTCGCGCGTGGGCTCGGCGAATTCGGCGCAACGATCATGTTCGCCGGGAGCTTCCAGGGCATCACGCAGACGCTGCCGCTCGCGATCTACGCGGAGTTCGACGTGAACTTCGACACGGCGCTGACGATCAGTGCCCTGCTCGTCCTCGTGAGCGCGATGATCCTGCTGGCGGTCAAGCTACGGCCCGCATGGACACGCTCAGACTCGACATCCGGCTTCCTCTTCGCGCGTTCGTCCTCGAGCTAGCCCTCGGCGTCGGGGACGAGACGGTCGCTCTCGTCGGCCCCTCGGGCGCCGGCAAGACGACCGTGCTCCGGGCCGTTGCCGGCCTGGCACGGCCGGAGGCTGGGCGGATCGACTGCGGCGACGAGGTCTGGTTCGACGGCGACGCCGGGATCGACCTAGCGCCCGAGGAGCGCTCCGTCGGTCTCGTCTTCCAGGACTACGCGCTCTTCCCGCACCTCGACGTGCGGCGGAACGTGGCCTTCGGCGGAGCGGCCGACGTCGACGGGCTGCTCGAACGGTTCCGGATCGCGCACCTCGCGGGCGTCCGTCCGGCGCGCCTCTCGGGTGGCGAGCGCCAACGCGTCGCCCTCGCGCGCGCCCTCGCGCGCGACCCCTCGGTGCTGCTGCTCGACGAGCCGCTGTCGGCCCTCGACGCGCACACGAAGACGACGGTCCGCGCGGAGTTGCACGAGCTCCTCGGCGACTGCGGCCTGCCGACGATCCTCGTCACGCACGACTTCGAGGACGCGTCGACGCTCGCGGACCGGGTCGGCGTGCTCGTGGACGGACAGCTCGTACAGGTCGCTGCTCCGGAGGAACTGCTCGCGTCGCCCGCCGACGGCTTTGTCGCCAGCCTCGGCGGGGCGAACCTGCTCCGCGGCGTCGCGAAGATCGGCACGAACGGACTGGCCGAGGTCACGCTCGTCGACGGCCGGCGCATCTACTCGACGGACGAGCTCGAGGGCGACGTGACGGCGGTGATCTACCCGTGGGAGATCTCGCTCGGGCTCGAGGCGACCGCCGACTCCGCGCTCAACCATCTCCCGGTGGAGATCACCTCGCTCGTCCCCGTCGCGAACCGCGTGCGTGTGGGCATGGGCTTCCTCGTCGCCGAGGTGACGCAGTCGTCGGTGGAGCGGCTCCAGCTCGACATCGGACGCCGCGTGGTCGCGTCGTTCAAGGCCGCAGGGACGAGGCTGATCCCGGCCTAGGACGAGGCAGGAGAGCTGAGCAGGCGACCTGGGCCGCATCCCGGTCGCCTGATGTTCGCTACCAGTGAGGGAGGAGCGCGGGGCCGCAGTCCGCGCTCCGTCACCTCCAGAGCCGCTCGCCCTCCGAGCCCATCGGAAGCGTGCGGTGATGGTCAGACTCTGGAACGGAATCGGGCTCTGCGATATCCCCCGGAAGGGGGAATGCGTTTGGTCAGCGAGCCCGCGCGAACCGGTGGACGGCGGCGAGCAGTTCCTCGCTCTTCTTCTCCGCCTCCGCCGCGTCGCCCGACGCGAGCGCGCCCGCGACGCAGTGCTGCACGTGGTCGTCGAGGATCCGGAAGGCCAGGCTCTCGAGCGCCGTCGTCACCGCGCTCAGCTGCGTGAGGATGTCGATGCAGTAGCGGTCCTCCTCGACCATCCGCTCGATCCCGCGCACCTGGCCCTCGATCCGGTGCAGCCGCTTGATCAGCGCGGCCTTGTCGTCGGCGTAGCCGTGCGTCACGTCGTCACCTCCCGGCTGCTTCGGAAGCGCCTGAGCCGGAGCGAGTTGCCGACCACAAACAGGCTCGAGCCGGCCATGGCCGCGGCGGCCACGATCGGGTTCAGTAGGCCGGCGACTGCGAGCGGGATCGCGGCCACGTTGTAGGCAAACGCCCAGAAGAGGTTGCCCTCGATCGTGCGGAGTGTCCGGCGCGCGAGCCTGATCGCGTCTGCGGCTGCCCGCAGGTCGCCGGAGACGAGCGTCAGGTCGCTCGCCTCGACTGCGACGTCGGTGCCGGAGCCCATGGCGATGCCGAGGTCGGACTGTGCGAGCGCCGGCGCGTCGTTGACGCCGTCGCCGACCATCGCCACGACCTCGCCCGCCGCCTGGAGCCGCGCGATCTCGGCCAGCTTGTCGCCGGGCAGCGCGCCTGCGACGACCCGCTCGATCCCGACCTCGCGCGCGATGCGCCGTGCCGTCTGCTCGGTGTCGCCGGTCAGCAGCAGCGGCGTCAGGCCGAGCGACTCGAGCTCGCGGATCGCCTCGGCGCTCGTCGGCTTGACCGTGTCCTCGACCGCGAGCTCGGCGCGCGGCTCCCCGTCCCAGTCCACGAGCAGGCGACCGTCCCGGCGGCCGACGGTCACGTCGTGCTCCTCGACCCGGCCCGAAACGCCGACGCCGGGACGGTTGCGGAAGCCGGACACCGCCGGCAGCGCGCCCAGCTCGGCGTGCGCGGCGGCGGCGACCGCGCGGCCGACCGGGTGCTCGCTCGCGTCCTCGACCGCGCCCGCGAGGCGCAGTACGTCGGCGCGCGTCGCTCCGTTGAGGAGGCGTACGTCCGAGAGCCGCAGCCGCCCCTCGGTGACCGTGCCGGTCTTGTCGAGCACGATCGTCGTGACGCGGCGCGTCTGCTCGAGCACTTCGGGGCCGCGGACGAGGATGCCGAGCTGCGCGCCGCGGCCGGTGCCGGCCATGAGCGCCGTCGGCGTGGCCAGGCCGAGCGCGCACGGGCAGGCGATGATCAGCACGGCCACGGCGGCGCTGAACGCAGTCGACGCGTCGCCGGTGACGAGCAGCCAGCCGAGGAGCGTGGCGAGGGAGATGCCGATCACGGCCGGCACGAACACGGCCGAGACGCGGTCGGCGAGCCGCTGCACCGGCGCCTTGCCCGACTGCGCGTCCGTGACCAGCTTCGCGATCCGCGCCACAGCAGTCTCGGCACCGACGCGGGTCGCGCGGACGACGAGCCGCCCATCGACGTTGATGGTCGCGCCGGCCACCTCGTCGCCGGGCTCTGTCTCGACCGGGACGGGCTCGCCGGTGAGCATCGACCGGTCGACCGAGGCGCGGCCCTCGACGACGACGCCGTCGGTCGCGATCTTCTCGCCGGGCCGGACGACGAAGACGTCGCCGACGCTGAGCTCGTCGACGGCAACGGGTACCTCGACGCCGTCGCGAAGGGCGGTCGCCTCGCGCGCGCCGAGCTCGAGCAGCGCGCGCAGTGCGGCGCCCGCGCGCCGGGTCGCGCGCGACTCGAAGAAGCGGCCGAGCAGGATCAACGTCGTGATCACGCCGGCGACCTCGAAGTAGACGTCGGCGTCGAGCGAGAAGACCAGCACGACCGTCGACCATGTCCAGGCGGCGAGCGTGCCGATCGAGATCAGCGTGTCCATCGTCGCCCGGCCGTGGCGAGCCTGGAGCAGCGTCACGCGGTGAAACGGCAGACCGCCGACGAAGACGACCGGCGTCGCGAGCGCAAACGCGAACCACTTCCAGCCGGAGAAGTGCAGCGCGGGGATCATCGCGACGAGCGCGAGCGGCAGCGTCAACGCCGCCGAGAAGACGAGCAGCCGCACGTCCGGCCCGTGGTCGTGGGCGTGCCCGCCGGCGGGCGCAGCCCCGTAGCCGATCTCCTCGACCGCACCGACGAGCCTCGCGGTGTCGACGCGGGCCGGGTCGAACGCGACCGACGCCGTGTGGGTGGCGAAGTTGACGGAGCATTCGTCGACGCCGTCGAGCGAGCCGAGCCGTTTCTCGATCCCGGCCGCGCAGGACGCGCAGCTCATGCCCTCGATCGCCAGCGTCGCGGTTGCCATCGACCACAGTGTATACCCCCCAGAGGTATCTCTCCGAGGAGGAGACGGGCAACCGGCGTCGCACCTTCGATCCGTGTGGTCGTCCGTCTGGCACATCGGCATCCCGGTCAGCGAGAAGATCGTCCGCTCGGTGCTGATCTATGCATTCCTCGTCGTCGCGCTGCGCGTCGTCGGCAAGCGCGAGCTCGGCCAGGCGAACACGCTCGACCTCGTAGTCCTGCTGCTCGTCGCCAATGCGGTGCAGAACGGGATCATCGGCAACGACCTCTCCGTGACCGGTGCTGTCATCGGCGCGGCGACGCTGTTCATCGTCAACGAGGCGCTGAACCGCGCGACCTACGCGGTGCCCTGGGTCTCCCGCGCGCTCGAAGGCGATCCGGCGATCCTGATCGAGAACGGCAAGCCGCTGCAGAAGGCGCTCTTCCGCGCCGGCATCTCCCTCCCCGACCTCCGCGCGATCGCCCGCCGGCAGGGCTACAGCGACCTCGCCGAGGTGTACACCGCGATTCTGGAGACGAACGGGACGATCTCGATGTTCAAGAAGGACGAGCCGCAGATCTACCACCCGGACCAGCCGGGCGGCCTGCGCATCGGCAAGCGCGCCCGCCACGGCCGCAACTAGGCGCCTGTCCTTCCTTGCAACACAGTGTTGCAAGGTGAGAAGGCGCTGCGCACTAGACTGGCCCGCGTCATGCTGGCGCTGCGGAAGCTGGAGCCGGGTGCCGGGCTCGCGCTCGACGAGATCGCCGATCCTGTCGCCGGCCCGGGCGAGGTCGTCGTAGAGGTCGAGGCGGCGTCGATCTGCGGCACCGACCTGCACATCAAGAAGTGGGACGAGTGGTCGCAGCAGCGCATCCACCCGCCGCTGACGCTCGGGCACGAGTTCGCCGGCACGGTCGTCGAGATCGGAGACGACGTCGACCACGTCCAGGTCGGCGACTACGTCTCGGCGGAGAGTCACATCACCTGCGGCATGTGCTTCCAGTGCCGCACCGGGCAGGCGCACATGTGCGAGCGCACGCGCATCCTCGGCGTCGACCGCGAGGGCGCATTCGCGCGCTACGTCGCCGTGCCCGAGTCGGTGATCTGGCAGAACGACCGCACGAAGCTGCCGCCCGAGATCGCGACGCTCCAGGAGCCGTTCGGCAACGCGGTGTTCGCGACGAGTGAGCAGGACCTCGCCGGCCGTGCGGTCGCCGTGCTCGGCTGCGGGCCGATCGGCCTGTTCACGATCGCGATCGCGCGGGCGTCCGGCGCCGCCGTCGTCGCCGCCTCCGACCGCACGCCGTTCCGGCTCTCACTGGCCGAGACAATGGGCGCGCACGCGACCGTCAACGTCGAGGAGACGCAGGACGCGCCCGCCTGGTTCCGCGACCACAACGAAGGTCACGGCTACGACGTCGTCTTCGAGATGTCCGGCTCCCCGCGCGCGATCGCCGACGCGTTCAAGATCGCCCGCAACGGCGGCCGCGTCCTGCTGTTCGGCATCCCGTCACGGCCCGTCGAGATCGACGTCGCCGAGTCGCTGATCTTCAAGAACCTCGACGTGCTCGCCGTCAACGGTCGCCGGATCTTCGCCACCTGGTACAAGACCCGCTGGCTGCTCGAGAGCGGCGTCGTCGACCTGCGGCCGCTGATCACCGACGAGATCGCGCTCGAGGACTTCGAGCAGGCGTTCGAGAAGCTCGAGGCCGGCGAGGCCTGCAAGATCGTCGTCTACCCGGGCGGGCGCCCGCCTGTCGAGCCGCCGGCCGAGACGCCGGCGCGCGAGCCGGTCGAGGCGACGAGCGGGCCGGGAAGGTGGACGCACAGATGAGCGCCGCCGGAACCGAGCTCGACCGCGCGCTCGGCTCGGAGCTCGACAGCCTGCGCGAGGCGGGAACGTACAAGCACGCGAACGTGCTGCAGTCGCCGCAGGGGCCCGTGGTCGAGATGGCGGGCCGCGGCGAGGTGCTCGTGCTCTCGTCGAACAACTACCTCGGCCTCGCCGGCCGCCCCGAGGTGGTCGAGGCCGGGATCGAGGGGCTGCGCCGCTACGGCGCCGGCACGGGCTCGGTCCGCTTCATCTGCGGGACGTTCGAGCCGCATCTCGAGCTGGAGCGCGAGCTTGCGGACTTCTCCGGCACGGACGCGTCGCTCACGTACGTGTCCTGCTGGAACGCGAACGAGGCGTCGATCCCCAGCCTGACGGACGAGAACACCGTCATCCTCTCGGACGCGCTGAACCACGCCTCGATCATCGACGCGATCAGGCTGTCGAAGCCGGCGCGCAAGGTGATCTACAGCCATTCCTCCATGGACGAGCTGCGCGCGGGGCTCGAGTCCTGCGAGTCGCACCAGCGCAAGCTGGTGATCACGGACGGCGTGTTCTCGATGGAGGGCGATCTGGCGCGGCTGCCCGACATCCTCGAACTGGCACGGGCGCACGACGCGGTCGTGCTCGTCGACGACTCGCACGGCACGGGCGTGATGGGCGACACGGGCCGCGGCGTCGCGGAGCACTACGGCGTGCTCGGCGAGGTGGACGTGATCACGAGCACGCTCGGGAAGGCGCTCGGCGGCGCTGCCGGCGGCTACGTGGCGGCGAGCGAAGAGGTCTGCGACATGCTCTTCCAGCGCTCGCGCCCGCACCTGTTCTCGAACGCGCTGCCGCCGACGGTCGCCTGCTCGGCGCTCGAGGCGGTGCGCGTGCTGCGGCGTGAGCCGGAGCTCGTGACCCGCTTGCACGAGATCACCGCTCGCTTCCGGACGCAGCTGCGCGAGATCGGCTACGCGCCGCTCGACGGCGACGCGGCGATCATCCCGATCATCGTCGGCGAGACCGCGTTCGCGATCAAGATGTCGCAGAGCCTGCTCGACGAGGGCATCTTCGTAACCGGCTTCGGCTTCCCGGTCGTCCCGGAAGGAACGGCGCGTGTCCGGGTGCAGATGTCGGCCGCGCTCGAGGACGAGCACCTCGACCGCGCGCTCGACGCGTTCGAGCGCGTCGGCAAAGAGCTCGGTCTCCTCTAGACGCCGCGCGAGTAGCCCAGCGCGCTGCGGCTAGGGATTCCTTCTGAGGAATCGCCAGCGACGGCTCGGCTTTCTGTTCGGCGGCGGGAATCCGCCGGGCCGCGGCAGGTTGGATCGCTCGAACATCTCGTCCAGAGCGGCCGCTGTGGCCGGGTCACGTTCGCGCAGTTGGCCGTACGGGATTGGAGCCGTGTCATCCCAGACCGCCAGTTCTCCTCCCGGGCAGCACACGATGAAGGAGTGCGGCTTACCGCCTTCCACTTCCCACGCCTCGTAGTCCGGGTCCGGGTCGCACCGGAGCGTCACGCCGCTCGCGAACGCAAGCAGCAGGATCCCGCCGCCGCTCGAAGCCGATGCCACGACGTGCCCTACGAGGTTCGTCGCAGACACCGGCTGGCCGTCACGATCGGTGCAAAGCGACGTTCCGACGGCGGCAGAGAGTCGCGGGACAGGCTCGGTTCCGGCATCGAAGACGATCCGACCGCGGTCACGGACCTCGACGACGGTCTGACCGGCGAGAAAGTCCAGTTCGACCTCGCTCATCCTCGTCCCGACGCGGACACCGTCTTGCTGAAGGAGATAGTCGCCCCTACCCGGCGCGAAGAGGCGGAGGGTGTCGGCAGGCACGGATCGGCGCTACTAGGCGAGCGGAGCGAATACGTCAGGCCAGTGGCGCATCGCGCCGCGGACGGGGACCGGTGCGCCCTGGCCGAGGCCGCAGATCGAGCCTTTCTCCATCGCCACGAGCCACTCCTCGAGCTGCCAGCCGGGCATCGCGGGCCGGCCCTCGTCGAGCTCGTGCAGGACGTGCTCGAGCGCGCGCGTGCCGATGCGGCACGGCGTGCACTTCTGGCAGGACTCCTCGGCGAAGAAGCGCATCGTCTCTCGCAGCAGGCGCAGCACGGGATACGAGGCGGGGAAGACCTGCAGACCGGCCGAGCCAGGGCCGGCGCCGTACGGTGCGAGGCCGTCACGTGTGAGCGGCACGTCGAGCGCGGACGGCGGCAGGATCCCCGAGGCCGCTCCGCCCGGGACGAGTGCGCCGATCTCGTCGGTTGCTCCGCCGGCGTAGTCGTCGATCAGCTGCCGCGCCGTCGCGTCGACGCGCGCCTCGTAGCAGCCGGGCTTCGCGACCGCGCCCGAAATCGACCAGAGCCGAACGCGCGGCCAGGCCGCACCACCGCCGCGGAGAATCGCCGGCACGTGGGCGAGCGTCTCCACGTTGTTGATCAGCGTCGGCCGGCCGAGGAAGCCGGCCTCGACCGGAAATGGCGGGCGCAGGCGCGGCATGCCGCGGCGGCCCTCCATCGACTCGAGCATCGCCGACTCCTCGCCGCAGACGTACGAGCCGGCGCCGGTGACGATCTCGACCGGCAGGCCGCGCGCGGCCAGCGCATCGCGCACCCGCTCCCGCGCGGTCGCGTACTCCTCGCGCAGGTAGACGTAGCCACGCTCGGCCTCTGCGAAGCGCAGCGCGACCTCGATCCCCTCGGCCAGCAGGTTCGGCCGCAGCTCCATGACGTACCGGTCCTTGATCGTCCCCGGCTCGCCCTCGTCGGCGTTGACGACGACGACGCGCGGACCCGGATAGCCGCGCACGGCGGCCCACTTGCGGAAGGTCGGGAAGCCGGCGCCGCCGTAGCCGACCAGGCCGGACGCCTCCAGCTCCGCGACCACGCGCTCGGGCGGGAGATCGGGCGCCTCGCGCAACTCGTCGTCGCCGAGCAGGTCGATCGACGGCCCGTGGTTCGTCGAGTGCGTCACCGCCGGCACGACGTCGTCGCCGCGCAGCAGCGCGGGCGCCAGGTCGCAGTGCCCGATGCACGGCACCTCGACCGCGCCCGGGTTCTGCGCGAGCAGCTCGCGGCCGCCTTTGCAGTCACAGACAGGCCCCGTACAGACACGAACGACGTCGACGGGCAGCTTCAGGTACGAGTAGAACGAGGCCACCTCGGCGACCTCGCCGCGACGGATGTTCATGTGGTCGGCGAGCGCGTCCGACAGGTCGGGCGTGACCGGGCCGACGTTCCGCCTGACCCAGCCGAGGTTGTCGAGCAGTTGCGTCCGCTCGCGCGGAAGGTCGGTGAGGGCCGCCGTCACGCGGCGGAGCGTAGCCCGTAGCGCAGGAAGAGATGCGCGCCGTCACGCCGGACGCCGAGCAGCCGCGCCTGCTCCGTGTGCTCCGGGAGGAGCTCCGCGGCCTCGACGGGCCCGAGCCGCTCGCTCAGACCGGATCGGCCGGCGAGCAGCGGCGAGATGGTCAGGAACAGCTCGTCCACGAGCCCGGCCTCGAGCAGGGAGCCGAAGACGTGCGGGCCGGCCTCCGAGAGGATCCGCTCGTAGCCTGCGCGCCCGCAACGCGGCGACCGCCTCCGCCGGGTCCACCGCCGTCTCGCCGTCCAGCACCTCGATCTCGACCGCGCCCGGCAGGTCGCGCCGGCATCGCTCGCTACCGCGCCGGGTTGTGAGGACGATCGCGCCGTGTTCGAGCGCGGGATGCTCGGGATCGAGCGCGCCGCTCGCCGTCAGCACGGCCAGCTGCGGCTCGGGGCGGAGTCCGAGGAGGATGCGCAGCTTTGCGTACGAGTTGCGGCTGTCTGGATGCGCCTTCTCCGGCGTCCACAGCGCTTTCGGGGACCCGTGGAGCGTGCCCGAGCCGATCAACACGCAATCGGCGGCCGCCCGTAGCAGCCCCATGACGAAGCGGTCGCTCTCGCTGTTGCCGCTGACCAGTCGATTCGATTTCGGCTCCGAGCGGATGGCGACAACTCCGTCCAGTGTCTCGACGAAGTTCGCGTACAGGAGCGGCGGCTCCAGCCCGAACGGGCCGCCATACTGCCATTCGAGCTCCGCGGGAAGCGGGTCACGGGGCAGCCCCGGCGCCTCCCACAGGAGCTCGAGCGGGCTAGGCACGGACGAGCGTGAGGAAGTCCTGCCGCAGTGCCGGGTCGTCCGTGTAGCTGCCGCGCCAGAACGTCGTCACGGTGCGGGAGTTCTCCTCGCGGACGCCGCGCATCTGGGTGCAGAGGTGGGCGGCCTCGAGGTGGACGGCGACGCCGTGCGGGTCGATCAGGTCGACGAGCGAGTCGGCGATCTGCTCTCCCAGCCGCTCCTGAACCGTGAACCGGCGCGCGAAGAGCTGCACGAGCCGTGTCAGCTTGGAGATGCCGATGATCTCGTCCCGCGGTACATAGGCCACATGGGCCGCGCCGAAGAACGGCAGCGCGTGGTGCTCGCAGAGGCAGTGGAACGAGATCGGGCCCTCGACCACCTGGGCTGCGAGGCTGTCCGGCCCGCCGCTCGACTCGGCCGGGAAGGCCGTGAGCAGCTTCGGATCGCCTTCGTAGCCCGCCGTCGCGTCGTACAGCGCGCGCAGGAACCGCTCGGGCGTCTCGCGCGTGCCCGCCGTGTCCGGCTCCATGCCGAGCGCGGTGAAGATCTCCTTCATGTACCGCTCGTAACGGCGCCAGTCGTCGGCGTCGATTTCTCGCGGCGCGTGCGCCGCCCGGAGGGCAACCGCCTCCCGCAGGTCGACCACGTTCTCGCTCACTCCTACCTCCTCGTCTCTATCGTCAGGTTGTGGATCCGTTCGCGTCCGTGATCACGCCCACGCTCGGCCGGCCCGAGCTGGAGCGAATGCTGGAGAGCCTCCGGGCGCAGGATCTCGCCGACTGGGAGGCGATCGTCGTCGACGACGGCGACGGTACCGGCATCGAGCTCGTCCACGCCTTCGGCGACCCGCGCGTCACGGCCGTTCCCAGCCCCGGCACCGGCCAGGTCGACGCCCGTACCGCGGCGATCTGCCGCGCCCGCGGTGAGCTCCTCTGCTGGCTGGACGACGACGACTGGTGGGACGATCCGGCGCACCTTTCGACGCTGCACGCCGCGGTCGGCCCGGAGCCGCGCTTCTTCTACCGCGGCGGCTGGGTCGTCTACGACGACGGGACCCGCGAGTCGTTCGACCTCGAGGCCACGGCCGAGTCCCTGCGCGAGAACAACACGATCCTCACGAGCAGCATCGCCTACCCGCGGGTCATGCACCGGCGGCTCGGCATGCTCGACCGCGAGCTCGGCGGCTATTGCGACTGGGACTTCATGCTCCGCATGTGCGCCGCCGGCGTCCTGCCGGAACGGCTTCCAGGCCTCGGCGTCTGCTACGCGATCCACGAGAGCAACGCCTCCGGCGCGTTCGACTCGCCGCAGCGCACGGCCTACTTCGAGCGCTTCCGTGACAAGAACGGACTCGACGTCGTGATCGCGAATCATCTGCGCATCCATCGCCAGCTCGGCAGCGCCTAGCCGGCGAGCTCCTCCACGGTCGCCGCGTCGACCGCCCGACCACCGCGGATCAGCTCGCGGGCGTCGTCGACCTTGCCCCAGACGTTCCAGAGCAGGAATCCGCGCGGCTTGCCGTCCCCGTCCACGTAGGCGACAACGCCTTCGCGGCCGGGCTCCTTCCAGTGCTCGACCGTCTCGTGACGGGAGTCGATCTCGCCGACGGCCTCGTAACCGAGGTCGAAGAGGTCGGAGTAGAAGAACGGCAGGTGGTCGTAGGGCGTGTCGGCGCCCGCCATGTTCGCGCCGACGGCCTTCCCGTGGGACTTGGCGTGGTCCTCGTGCTCGACCCGCATCGTCGTGCCGAGAGCCGGGACCGGGAAGCGGGCGACGTCGCCGGCGGCGAACACGTCGTCGCGTCCGCCGACGCGGCCGCGATCGTCGACGACGATGCCGTTGTCGACCGGCAGGCCCGCCTGCTCGGCGAGGTCGGTGTCGGGCACGATGCCGAGGCCTGCGATCACGGCGGTGGCCTGGGCGATTCGCTGGTCGTCGGCAGCGACCCTCTGCCCGGTCTCCACGTCGACACCCTTCTCCCGGTAGTAGTTCGTGACGAAGTCGGACAGTGCCGCCGGGAAGAGCCGGGCACAGATGCCGTCGTCCGGGAAGACCATGGTCGCGCTCGCCCCGTTTGACTGGAGTGCCGCTGCGATCTCGGAGCCGATGAAGCCGCCGCCGACGACGAGGAAGCTCGTGCCCTCGCCGACGAGCCGGCGCAGGCGCGTGTAGTCGTCGAATGTGCGGTAGTAGAGCGCGTCGTCGAGGCCGGGAATCTGCCGCGGCTTGCCGCCCGTCGCGAGCAGGAGCTTCTCCCAGCCGTACTGCTCGCCCTGGTCGTCGGTCGCGGTGTGCGCGTCGAGGTCGAGCGAGACGACTCGCCGGCCGAGGATCAGCTCGGCCCCGGACTCCTCGGTGCCGCGCCAGATCGAGCTCTCGTCCTTGCCCTGCCAGAGTGCCTTCGTCAGCGGCGGCCGGTCGTAGGGCGGGTGCGGCTCGGCGCCGACGAGCCCGATCGAGCCCTCGGTGTCGTGCTCACGGATGCCGCGGCAGGCGGCGTCGCCGGTCATGCCTCCGCCGACGATCAGGTAACGGTACGAGCGCACGGTTACTCCTTCTCTCGCTTGTCGATGTCGAACGTGAGCCGCACGCGGCAGCACGCATGGGGATCGAGACATCCTTCCGCCTCGCAGGTCACATCGTTGCAGGTGCCTCGTGCCAGGTGGGCCTGGAGGAGGCCGATCCAGAGTCCGCGGTCGATCGGCGCCGTGCCGGCCGGGTTGGCGACGACGAGGGGACGCAGCGGGCACGTGGCCGTGGCGATCGTGACCGAGGCGTCCGTGGACTCGACGACCGTCGCCTGGAAGCCGAGGGCGCCGAGTGCCGCGCACGCCCGTTCCGCAGCCGGCCTCAGTCCGCGGGTCCGGCCGAGATGGGCTTCGGCCGCGAGGTCGGCTCCGAAGGAGACGCCCGCCTCGGTGAGCACGTCGTCCGGGAGTTGCCCGGCGAGGTGGCCGAGCAGCAGGTCGTAGCGCCGTTCCGGGAACTCGATCGCCTCCGTCTCCGGCGGGACGGAGTAGAGCTTCGCCGGTCGACCCGCACCGGGACCCGAGCGGCCCGTCCGGCGCTCGAACGAGACCGACAGCAGGCCGGCGCTTGCCAGTCGCTCCAGGCGGGCACGGGCGACCGTCCGGTGAATCCCGAACTGCATGGCGACGTCGTCCGCGCTCACCGCCTCGGCCCGGGACCGCGCGAAGAGCACCACCTCACGCAACTCCGGCTGGGAGAGGGCGTCCAGGGCAACCACTAAAAACAAACTATAAAACTTTAGAAATGTCCAGGTAGGTTCTCCGCATGGCGACCGCGACGATCCCGGCGTCGCCGCCGACGGGGCTGACCGAGGCCGAGGCGGCCAAACGGCTCGCCGAGCGCGGCCCGCTGCAGAAGCCGGCGACGAGCCGCTCGTACGCGAGCATCGTCCGCGCCAACGTCTTCACGATCTTCAACCTGATTTTGGCCGTCGCCGGGGCGGTGACGATCGCGTTCGGCGAGTGGCAGGACGCGCTCTTCCTCGGGATCCTCTTCTTCAACTCGACGATCGGGATCGTCCAGGAGGTACGGGCGAAGCGGGCGCTCGACCGGCTGGCGGCGCTCGTCGCCCCGACGGCCACGGTCGTGCGGGACGGTGCAGCACGCCAGGTGGGCGTCGACCACGTGGTCGTCGGCGACCTGCTGCGCATCCAGGCGGGCGACCAGATCGTCGCCGACGGAACGCTCGAGACCGCATCCGGCCTCGCGATCGACGAGTCGGTCCTCACCGGCGAGTCGCGACCCGTCGTCCGTACGCCCGGCGAGGAGGTTCGCTCGGCGTCGTTCGTGACCGAGGGCATCGGCGAGTTCGAGGTGACTGCGGTCGGCGACCAGAGCTACGCCTCGAAGATCACCGGCGAGGCGCGGTCGTTCCGGCATCCACGCTCGCCGCTCGAGCGTGCGCTGAACAGGCTCCTGCTGATCCTCGTCGCGGTGATCGTCCCGCTCGGCCTGCTGCTCGGGTACGCGCTGTACCACCGGCACACGAAGGTGAGCGACGCCGTTCCGACCGCGGTCGCGGCGACCGTGACGATCGTCCCCGAAGGGCTGATCCTGCTCACGAGCCTGACGTTCGCGGTCGCGGCACTGCGCATGGCCCGCCGTGGCGCGCTCGTCCAGCAGTTGAACGCGCTCGAGTCGCTCGCCTCGGTCGACTTCATCTGCACGGACAAGACGGGCACGCTCACGGAGCCCGAGCCGAAGGTGCTCGAGACCGTGCCGGCGCCGGGCGTGATGCAGGACGAGCTCGACAAGGCGCTCGGCCGCTACGGCGCGAGCGCGGCGAGCCGGACGTCCACACTGGACGCGATCCGTGCTGCCTTCCCGGAGCCGGTCGAGCGGCCCGAGGCGGAGGTGCCCTTCGCGTCCAGCCGCCGCTGGAGCGCCGTCCTTCTCGGCTCCGACCGCTACGTGCTCGGCGCGCCGGAGCTGTTCCCGCTCGACGGCCTCAAGGAGCGCGCCGAGAAGGAGTCGGCGGACGGGCGCCGCGTGGTCGCGATCGGCACGACGTCCGCAGACCTCGGCGACGTGCGGGCCGAAGAGGGCCCGCCGGCGGACCTGCACCCGCTCGGCATCGTCGTCATCGGCGAGCAGCTCCGCCCGCAGGCGCGTGAGACCGTCGAGTACCTGCTCGCGCAGAACATCGAGCTACGGGTGCTCTCGGGCGACCGTCCCGAGACGGTCGCGGCGATCGCGCGCGCGGCCGGCGTGCCCGAGAAGGGCCCGCCGCTCGACGGGAGCGAACTGCCGACCGGCAAGCCGGCGCTCGCGAAAGCCGTGCTCGGCACCTCGGTCATCGGCCGGATCTCTCCGGAGGGCAAGAAGGCGGTCGTCGAAGCGCTGACCGCGGCGGGCCACTACGTGGCGATGATCGGCGACGGCGTCAACGACGTGCCGGCGCTGAAGGCGGCACGCCTCGCCATCGCGCAGGGCTCAGGCACGCAGATGGCGAGGAGCGTCGCCGACCTCGTCCTCGTCAAGGACGACTTCGGGTCCGTACCGGACATGGTCGTCGAGGGCCGCAAGGTGCTCAGGAACCTGACGCGCGTCACGAAGCTGTTCATCACCAAGTCGGCGTTCGCGGTCTTCCTCGTCTGCTCGATCGGCCTGACGCCGATCGCGTACCCGCTGCTGCCCCGGCACCTGTCGCTGGTCGCCTCGCTGGCAATCGGCATCCCCGGCTTCTTCCTCGCGCTGTCGCCGAGCGCCGGCGACTTCCGGATCAAGGGCTTCCTGCGGGACATCGCGCGGTTCGCGATTCCGGCGGGGACGGCCGCGGGTCTCGGAGTCCTGTCGAGCTACCTGTTCGTCTACGACGTGCTCGACAAACCGCTGAAGGAGGGGCGCACCGTCGCCGCGACCGTGCTGCTGGTCGTGGGTCTCTACCTGATTCTCGCGCTCGAGTCGACGACGGCCCGACGCGGCGCGTGGGTGGCCGCGCTCTGCGCCGTGCTCGGCGGCCTGTACCTGCTCGTGCTCCTCGTCCCGTTCTCGCGCCACTTCTACGCGCTGTCGGTTCCGGGGCCGCTCTCGTGGCTCGCGATCCTCGGCGGCTCGGCGCTCGCGATCGCCGGCCTGATCGGCACGGACAACCGCTTCATCCCCGGCTGGGCGCTCCACCGCTGGGGCGGCGAAAGCGCGGGAACCTAGCTCTCGAGCGCGCGGGTGAGCGCCCGGCGGCTCGAGATGCCGAGCTTGCGATAGATGCGTGAGAGGTGCGCCTCGACGGTCTTGACGCTGAGGAAGAGCGCGGCGCCGACCTCGCGGTTCGTCGCGCCGGTCGCCACGAGCTGGGCCACCTGGTACTCCTGCGGCGTCAGCGTCTCGCCGGCGACCGCTCGCGGGACGAAGGCGCCGCCGCCGGCAGCCCGGAGCTCGCTGCCCGCGTGCCGCGCCCAGACCCAGGCGCCGCAACGCTCGAACGCCTCCGCCGCAGCCCGCAGCTGCACGCGCGCGTCCGTCGGCCGTCGTGCGCGCCGGAGTGCCATGCCGTAGGCGAGCAGGTTGCGGGCCTTTACAGCCTCGTCCTCGAACAGCGGGTGCAGCTCGAGCGCGCGGCGGAAGCACGCCTCGAACTCGTCGTCGGGAGCGAGCAGGCCGCGGCAGCGCTCCTCGACGGAGAGCATCCGCGGCGCTCGCTCGCGCACCGGGAACGCCGTCAGCACGTCCAGCTCGCTTTGCGCCGCCTCTAGCTCCCCGAGCCGCACGAGCACCTCGACGAGCTCGGCGCGAGCCGACGGGTAGCGATCCGGGTGGCGCGCGACGTCCTCGGCGAGTGTGCGCTGGAAGCGCTCGGCGGCTTCCGGGAGCCGTCCGAGTCCGAATGCGATCAGGGCGCGGAGCCGCTCGAACGACGCGATCAGCGAACGGATGTCGAGCTGCTGCGCGAGTCCGAGCCCGCGCGAGGCGAACCGCTCGAGCTCGGCCTCGTCTCCGCGCCAGGCGGCGCACTCCCCGAGGTCGACGAGGAGCCCCGTCATCTGGACGGACTGGCCGGCGCCCTCTGCGAGCAGCAGCGCATCGGTGCCGATCGCCGCCGCCTCGGTGAACCGGCCGAGCCGCAGCTCCGCCTGCGCGAGGGCGCGCAGCGACTCGACGAGGAGCGTCAGGCGGCCCTCGGTGCGCGCTCTCGCCACGACGAGCCCGCAGTACTCGGCGCAGTCGCGGAACCGGTCGGCGAACATGATCAGCGTCGCCGCCGCCGAGACGACCCGCTCGTCGCCGGTGGTCGCGTCGACGTTGGTCGCGATCAGGTCGATCACGCGGTCGACGTGGGTCGTGTCCTCGGCCGCCGCGCGCGCGAACGCGATCCAGGCGAGTGCGCCGTAGCGCTCCGGCTCGTTCGTGCCGCGCAGGAGCCGCGCCGCCTCGCGTGCGATCAGCCTCCCGCTGCGGTCGTCTCCGCCGGCGAAGGTTGCGTCGGCGGCCGCGAGCAGCCGGCGGGCTCCGAGGAGCGGCTCGTCGGCGGCGACGGCGCGTCCGGCGGACGCGAGCAGTGCAGCGGCATCGTCCATCGGGCCGGTGACCATCAGCGCCCGGCCGAGCGCCGCGTCGGCATCCGCGCGCGCGCGTGGCGACGGAGCGTCGGCTGCGGCCTCACGGGCGAGTTCGGCGGCGTGGACGCCGTCCCCGCGCTCGCGCACCGCCGCGGACGCGAGCACGAGCCGGGCCGCGCGGTCCTCGGGCGCAGGCGACAGGAGCGCCGCACGCTCGAGGAACAAGCCCGCCTGGGGATGAGCCGCGCGGCTCGTCAGGTCCGCGGCGGCAGCCTCCAGCTCGGCTGCAACGTCTTCGTCAGGCTCGACGGTCGCCTCCGCCAGGTGGAGCGCCCGCCGGGCGTGGTCCGGGCCGTCACGGAGCCCGTCGGCGAACGCCCTGTGCGCCGCGCGGCGCTCGTCGCGCGGCGCGCTGTGGTAGGCCGCGGAGCGGTAGAGCGGGTGCGTGAACCGCGCGCGGCCGGGCTCGAGCTCGACGACCCCGGCTCGCTCGGCCTCGTCGAGCGCCGCGAGCTCGAGGCCCCGGGCTCGTAGCGCCTGCGCGATCTCGCCGGCGTCGTCGCCCGTCGCGGCGGCGAGGACGACCAGCGCGGCCTGCGTGTCCACCGGCAGCGCGCCGATCCGCTGCGGCAGGGCGCGCTCGAGGATCCCTTCCGACGGCAGCGGCTCCTCGAGAGGCTCGGCGCCGACGCGCTGGCCGGGCGTGAGCGAGGCAGGCACGGTGAGCAGCGCGAGCGGGTTGCCGCCGGTCGCCTCGTGGAGCCGGTCTGCCACCTCGGGAGCGAAGTCGCCGGTACGCGCGAGCAGGAGCCGTGTGTCCTCGACACCGAGCCCGGACAGGGGGATCGCCGTCGCGCCGAGCGCGCTCCACTCGTCCTCGGCCGCACGCGTCGCGACCACGATCGCGATGCCGGCGTCGGCAATGCGCCGCGCCAGGAACCGCAAGGCTTCCGCCGTCGCGTCGTCGAGCCACTGGGCGTCGTCGACGAGGACGACGAGCGCGGCTGCTCCTCGGCCAGCAGCGAGCAGAGGCTGACGAGCCCGGCGTGGACGGCGAGCGGCTCTCCGGTCGCGGGCGCCCCCAGCGAGAGTGCGCCTGCGAGCGCGAGCCGGTCACGGTCGCCGAGCTCTCCGAGTCGGTCGCGGTGCCGCCGGAGCCCGTCCGCGAGCGCCGCGAAGGGAAGATCGGCATCCGCCTCGTGTCCCGTGATCCGGACGACGAGTGCGTCCTCCGCCGAGGCGGCGACGGCGTCGAGCAGCGCCGTCTTGCCGATGCCGCCGTCGCCGCGCACGGCCAGCAGCGCGCCGCCGCCCTCGCGAACCTGCGCGAGCGCAGCGTCGATCGCAGCCAGCTCCACGCTCCGCCCGATGACCGCGGCCTGCACAAGCCCGATTCTCCCCGACGAGCGGGGCCAGCGTCTGGGCCTGCGGCGCGGGCCGATCGATGGGAGACGACTGGCCCGCGCCGCATTTTGGGGAGGCGATGCGTCCACCTCACGGCGACGATCACCCGGTCGCGTTCTAACTCCGGCGGTCGACGGCCGGTAGGGGAGGACTCCCTGTACAGCGAGGCGAGCGGCGAGCGCGGCGAAGTCCACCGGGAGGGTCGTGTCGATCTCGATCAGCTCGCCTTCCAGGTCGAGCGGGCCGTTGCGGCCGCTCTCGTAGCGCGCAACGAGCTCGTCGACCCGCTGGTCGTCCAGGTGCCCGGGGTGGCGAGCAGGGCGAGTCCGGTAGCGCTCGACCAGCACCTCGATCGGGGCGTGGCAGTGGATCTGGACCGCTCGATGCGGGGGCAGCGCGGCGAAGCGCCGTTCGTGGTCGCCGCGGAAGAAGTTGGCCTCGGCGATCGCCGGGCTCCCGGCGGCAAGCGCGCGGTCGAGGAACAGGAAGATCAGCGCGTAGACGGCGCCTCCGAGGCGTTGCGACCACTCGACGTCGCCGGTGCCGATCGTGTCGAAGAGCGTCTCCTTGATCTCGTCCTTCTCCACGAGCGGGACGTGCAGGCGCGTCGCGAGCTCGCGCGCGAGCGTCGTCTTGCCCGCGGCGGGCATGCCGGTGACGACGACGAGGAGCGGCGGCGCGGTCACGTATGGGGATTCCACCTGTAGCGAGCCGGCTCTGCCGCAGATACACGTGTCGATGTCCCGATGCGCGCGCTCAGCCCCCGTCGCCTCGTGCTCGCTCTCGCCGCCGCCGGAGCAGCATTCGGACTCGTTTCGGCCGTGCAGGGGGCCATTCCTTCTGCCAACGGGGTGATCCACGGCTGCTACCAGTCTTCGCCGGCGGGCACGTCCAGGGGCACGCTGCGGGTCGTCGACACCGCTCGCGGAGAGACCTGCCGCTTCGACGAGCGCCCGCTGAGCTGGAGCCAGACCGGACCGGCAGGACCTACCGGCCCGCAGGGAGCGACCGGAACGGCGGGGCCGACGGGCGCGGCGGGGCTCGCCGGTCCCACGTCGCTCCTGACCGGCTACACCGTCTTCGTCACCCACCCCGAGGACGACCTGATCGTCCACCGGGTGACCGCTGCCGAGGCGGGACTGACGATCCTCACCGACCCCTTCCTCGTCAACGACTACGACGGGCGGGCCGGCGGTACGACGAACGTCGTGTGCGCGCTCGTCGTCAACGGCGTCGGCGCGGAGCAGGAGGTCGCCGTCAGCGACGACGGGAACCCGGAGCTCGGTCACGGCGCCACCGCGTCGGCGACCAACGTCCTGCGCGTGAATCTCGTCCAGGGAGACGAGGTCAAGGTCGCCTGCTTCACCAGGTACCTGGCCGACGAGGACGAGGCGAGAGTGAGCGTCCAGCTCCTGATGGAGCGCGTCGCGAGCTGAGCTACGGGCCGACGAGCCGCTCGCGGGCGCGGTCGAGCGCCTCGGGCCGGGCGCCTGCGTCCACGAGGTAGCCGCGGATGCTGCCGTGCCTCTGCTCCAGACCCTCGAGTACGTCGGCCATCACCTGCGGCGGCGAGGCGCCGATCCGCAGCCGCAGCGCGCGTTCCCGCTCGTCCGGTGCGGCGTCGGCCCAGGGATCGATGATCGAGCGGATGTTGTCGTCGGAGACCCCGTAGTCGGCGGCGATGGCGTCGATGCTCACGCCGGCGAGCCGCAGCAGCATGGCGCAGGCGAGCCCGGTTCGGTCTTTGCCGGCGAAGCAGTGCACGACGACGCCGCCGGGAGCAGCGTCCGCGACGGTCTCGATCGCGGCGGCGAAGCGGCCGGCGAGGCGCTCCGTCTTCAGCTCGTAGGCGGCGCGGATCCCGTCCTCGTCGTCGCCGTCCCCACGCCAGACGCTGTGGACGATCTTGAAGTCGTCGGTCGTCTCGAGCGGGACGTGGACGACGTCGACCGGGACGTCGAGCGGCGGGTCGCGCTCGAGCTCGTCGTGCCGCCGGAGATCGACGATCGTCCGCACGCCGTAGTCGACCAGCGCGTCCCATCCGGCTTCGCTCAGGTGCCTGACGCTGTCGGCACGCACGATCGCGCCGAACCTCGTCTCGCGCCCGTCCGCGACCGCATGCCCGCCGAGGTCGCGGACGTTCAGGCACCCGTCCCAGGACAGGACTTGCTCGGTCATTCGGCCGAAACCGCCATCTGGCCAAGCCTAGACATGATCGCCGGAGGCAGATCGGAGCGGCCGCAGCGCGGCCGCGTTCAACGCCACTGTCTAGCCGCGAGCCGCAGGGCCGGATTGGCCCAAGGGCTTTCGCGGCCGAGGCTCAGGAGCCGAGCAAGCGGCGCAGGACGAACGGGAGGATGCCGCCGTGGCGGAGGTACTCGCGCTCCCGCGGGGTGTCGAGCCGGAGGCGCGCGCGGAAGATCGTGTCGTCGGCGCGCACCGTCACCTCGCTCGCGTTCGCGTTGTCGACGCCCTCGATGGCGAACTCCTCGCGGCCGGTCAGACCCAGCGACTCGGCGCTCTCGCCCTCCATGAACTGCAGCGGCAGGATCCCCATCATCAGCAGGTTCGAGCGGTGAATCCGCTCGTAGCTCTCGGCGATCGCGGCGCGCACGCCGAGCAGCAGCGGCCCTTTCGCGGCCCAGTCGCGTGACGACCCCGAGCCGTACTCCTTGCCGGCGATGACGACCAGCGGCGTGCCCTCGGCCAGGTACCGCTGGGACGCGTCGTAGATCGCCATCTCCTCGCCCGACGGAACGTGGACCGTCCACGTGCCCTCGGAGCCGGGGACGAGCCGGTTCCGTAGCCGCACGTTCGCGAACGTGCCGCGCACGAGCACCTCGTGGTTGCCGCGGCGGGAGCCGTACGAGTTGAAGTCCTTGCGCTCGACGCCGTGCGCGGTCAGGTACTTCCCGGCGGGGCTGTCGGGCTTGATCGACCCGGCCGGGGAGATGTGGTCGGTCGTCACGGAGTCGCCGACCCAGACGAGGCAGCGCGCGCCGTGGACGTCCTCGACCGTCGCGGCCTCGCGGGACATGCCCTCGAAGTACGGCGGCTGCCGCACGTACGTCGAGTCGGCCTTCCAGGCGAACAGGTCGCCGGCCGGCACCGGCAAGGCGCGCCAGTGCTCGTCGCCCGTGTAGACGTCGCTGTACGTCCTCGAAAACATCTCGCTCCGCACGCTGCGTGCGATCACCTGCTGCACCTGCTCGGGCGTCGGCCAGATGTCGGCGAGGTAGACGTCGTTGCCGTCCCGATCTGGGCCGATCGGCTCGGTCTCCAGGTCGAGGTCCATCCGCCCGGCGAGCGCGTAGGCGACGACGAGCGGCGGCGACGCAAGGTAGTTCGCCTTCACCTCGGGATGGATGCGCGCCTCGAAGTTGCGGTTCCCGGAGAGCACGGCACAGACGACGAGCTCGCCCTCGGCGACGCCGGCCGAGATCGCGTCCGGAAGCGGCCCGGAGTTCCCGATGCAGGTCGTGCAGCCGTAGCCGACGAGGCCGAAGCCGAGCTGCTCGAGCGCCGGGGTCAACCCGGCCGCGTCGTAGTAGTCGGTCACGACCTTGGAGCCCGGAGCGAGGCTTGACTTGACCCACGGCTTGCGCTCGAGCCCGCGGGCGACGGCGTTCTGCGCCAGCAGGCCGGCGGCGATCATCACGGACGGGTTGGACGTGTTCGTGCAGCTCGTGATCGCGGCGATCACGACCGAGCCGTGCTCCAGTTCGAATGTTTCGCCGTCCATCTCGACGTGCACCGGCTCGGGTCGCAGGGCGACAGCCACCGCCGGCGCGTCCACGTCCACCCGGGCGCCGTCGTCCGTCGCCTCGTGTCCTGGCTCCGAGTCGGCAATCGGGTCGCTCGCCGGGAACGTGTCCGCGACGGCCGCGTCGTGCCCGTTGCCGTAGTCGACGCCGAAGCTCTCGAGCTGGTCGAGGAACGACTGCTTGGCGCTGGCCAGCGGCACGCGGTCCTGCGGGCGGCGAGGGCCCGCGAGGCTCGGCTCGACGGTCGACAGGTCGAGCTCGACGATCTGCGAGTAGCCCGGCTCGCCGTCGGCCGGGTCGTGCCAGAGGCCGTTCTCCTTGCAGTACGCCTCGACGAGCGCGACGCGCTCCGCGGGCCGGCCGGTCAGGCGCAGGTACTCGACCGTGCGCTCGTCGACAGGGAAAAAACCGCACGTCGCGCCGTACTCGGGCGACATGTTCCCGATCGTCGCCCGGTCGGCCAGCGGCAGCGCGGCCAGGCCTTCGCCGAAGTACTCGACGAACTTCCCGACGACGCCGACCGAGCGCAGGATCTGCGTCACGGTCAGGACGAGGTCGGTCGCTGTCGCGCGCGCGGGGAGCGCGCCCGTGAGCTTGAAGCCGACGACCTGCGGGACGAGCATCGAGATCGCCTCGCCGAGCATCGCCGCCTCGGCCTCGATCCCGCCGACGCCCCAGCCGAGCACGCCGAGGCCGTTGACCATCGTGGTGTGCGAATCGGTGCCGACGAGCGTGTCCGGGTACGCCTGCAGCCGGCCGTCGACCTCGCGCGTCTCCACGACGCGCGCCAGGAACTCGAGGTTGACCTGATGGACGATGCCCGTCGACGGCGGCACGACCGAGAAGTTCTCGAACGCCTGCTGGCCCCAGCGCAGGAACGCGTAGCGCTCGCGGTTGCGCTCGAACTCGAGTTCGGTGTTGCGGAAGACGGCGAGCGGGCTCGCGTAGACGTCGACCTGCACCGAATGGTCGATGACGAGCTCGGCGGGAAGCTGCGGGTTGATCCGCGCCGGGTCGCCGCCGAGGTCGCGCATGGCGTCGCGCATCGCGGCCAGGTCGACGACCGCGGGGACGCCGGTGAAGTCCTGCAGGAGCACACGAGCAGGCGTGAACGCGATCTCGCGCGACGGCTCGTCGGCGGGCTTCCACCCGCGGATCGCCTCGGCGTCGTCGGCGCTGCTCGTGCGCAGGACGTTCTCGAGCAGCACGCGCAGCGAGAACGGCAGGCGCGAGACGTCGCCGACGCGCCAGACGGCGTAGTCGACGCCGCCGACGGAAAGCGTTGAGGCATCGGCGGGCATGCCTCGATTCAAGCAAAATCGTGTCGTGACCGGCCTCGAGCTGCTCACCGAGCACGTCGAGCGCTTCAACGCCGGAGTGCGCTCCGGCGACTTCGGGCCGATGCTCGAGCTGTTCGCCGACGACGCGACGCTCGAGTTCGAGGGCGTGCCGGTGGGGCCGTTCCACGGGCGCGAGGCGATCGCCGCCGCCTACCGCGACCAGCCGCCGGACGACGAGATCGAGGTGCTCGCGTTCGAGGAGGACGACGCCGAGGTCCGCGCCCGCTACGCCTGGCTCCGCGACGAGGGCCGCGCCGCCGGCGACCTGCGTCTGCGCCGCGACGGCGATCTGATCGGCCGGCTCGTCATCACCTTCGACGGCGCCTGAAGAAGGCGGACGCCGGGCCGCTCGGTACGGTCCGTGCACTGTCTCTTCCGGACACGCCCTAGTGACTGTCCCATGGGACAGTCACTAGGGCATGGCTCGCAGAGACACGGCGTGCGGTCGCGATGCGGTCTCCGGAACCTCGGGGGGCCACGCCGAGGGACATGTCCGCCATGTTCCTTTCGGCCGTGGCGAAAGCTGTCTCCAGCGGCCATGTCCGAGGGACAGTCACTCGGACCAGTACGATCGCGCCGTGGTCGAGTTCACCCTGGACGGGAAGCGCGTGTCCGCGCCCGAGGGCGAGCTGCTCGTCCACGCCGCGGCGCGGTACGGGACGTTCATCCCGACGCTCTGCCACGACGACAAGCTCGACCCCTACGGCGGCTGCCGCATGTGCCTGGTCGACCTCGAGGGCGCGCCCCGGCCCGTGCCGGCCTGCGCGCAGCGCGTCAGCGAGGGCATCGTCGTCTCGACGAACGGCTCGACGGACACGCTGCGCAAGACGCTGACCGAGATGCTCCTGACCGAGCACCTTGCGCCGAATCCCGGTGGCCGGCCGAACGAGCTGATCGACCTGGCCGAGGAGCTCGACGCCCAGGCGCCGTTCCTGCTCCCCGACGCGGCTCGCGAGCCCTACGACGACCGCAACCGCCTGATGGGCTACAAGCCCGGCGCGTGCATCCTCTGCAACCGCTGTGTCCGCTACACGCAGGAGGTCATGCAGTGCTCGGCGCTGACCTTCGAGGGGCGCGGCGCCGAGGCCCGCGTCGTCCCGACGCACGGCTACTCCTGGCTCGACACCGAGTGCGAGCTCTGCGGCGGCTGCCTCAGCGTCTGCCCGACGGGCGCGATCCACGAGCAGTTCCTCACGGGCGCGCCGGCCGGCCACGAGCGCGCCCTGCAGAAGACGAAGACGACCTGCACGTTCTGTGGCGTCGGGTGCCAGATCGACCTCAACGTCGATCCGCAGACGAAGAAGATCGTCAAGGTTACGTCCGACCCGGGTTACGTCTCGAACGACGGCAACCTCTGCGTCAAGGGCCGTTTCGCCTTCAACTTCGTCCATCACCCGGACCGGCTAACCGAGCCGCTCGTCCGCGGCGAGGACGGCGAGCTGCACCCGGCCGACTGGGACACGGCTCTCCGGGCCGCGGCCGAGGGACTGTCCCTCGTACGTGACCGTCACGGACCCCAGTCGATCGGCCTCCTCGCGTCTGCTCGCCTGACCAACGAGGAGAACTACCTGCTGCAGAAGTTCGCGCGGGGGGTGGTCGGAACCAACTCGATCCACTCCTGCGAAGCCACCTGACACGCGCCGACTCTTTACGGCCTGGTCAGGTCGTTGGGCAGAGGAGCAAGCACCAACTCGATCCCGGAGATCGAGAACGATCGCTTCCTGCTCGTGATCGGCTCCAACACGACCGAGGCGCACCCGGTACTGGCGCTGCGGATGAAGAAGGCGGTGCGCAACGGCGCGACGCTCGTCGTCGCCGACCCGCGCAAGATCTGGCTGACGAAGCTCGCCAAGCGGCACCTCCAGCTCAGGCCTGGCACGGACGTCTGGCTGATCAACGCGATGCTGCACACGATCTTCGCCGAAGGCCTGCAGAACGACGAGTACATCGCCGAGCACACCGAAGGCGTCGATGCCGTGCGCGAGATCGTCGCCCGCTACACGCCCGAGGAGGCCGAGAAGGTCACGGGCGTTCCGGCCGAGGACATCCGCGCCACCGCCCGCGAGTACGCGCGCGAGAAGCACGCGGGGATCTTCTACACGCTCGGGATCACCGAGCACGCGTGCGGCGTCGACAACATCTGGTCGCTCTCCAACCTTGTCCTCGCGACCGGCCACCTGGGCTACGAGTCGACCGGGCTGAACGCGCTGCGCGGCCAGAACAACGTCCAGGGCCTGAACGACTCCGGCGCCAATCCGGCCTACTACCCGGGCTACCAGTCGGCCGACGACCCCGAGGTGCGCGCGAAGTTCGCGGCGGCCTGGGGCGTGGACGTGCCCGAGACGCCCGGCTATCGGCTCGACCAGATCATCTCCGGCCTCCACGACGGGCGGATCAAGGGGCTCTACCTCGTCGGCGAGAACCCGGCACACACCGAGCCGAACGCGAAGCACGTCGAGGAGGGCTTCGAGCACGTCGACTTCGTCGTCGCGCAGGATCTCTTCCTCAACGAGCTGACCGAGAAGTACGCCGACGTCGTCTTCCCGGCGTCGAGCTTCGCCGAGAAGGACGGGACGTTCACCAACACCGAGCGCCGCGTGAACCGCGTGCGGGCCGGCGTGCCCTGCCCGGGCGAGGCGCGCGTCGACCGCGAGATCGTGATCGCGCTGGCGCGTGCGATGGACGCCGACTGGCCCGACTACCCGGACGCCGAGGCGGTCTGGAACGAGCTCGCCGACCTCTGCCCGAACTGGTACGGCATCCGCTACGACCGGCTCGAGGAGCAGGGGCTCCAGTGGCCGTGCCTCGACCGCGACGATCCGGGCTCGAAGATCCTCCACGCGCCGCGGCCTTCACGGCCGAACGGCAAGGGCAAGCTCTGGCCGGTCGAGTACCAGCCGCCGATCGAGCTGCCCGACCACGAGTACCCGCTGACGCTCTCCACCGGCCGCACGCTCTACCACTACAACTCGGCGACGATGACGATGCGCGAGGACGGGATCACCGACAAGCAGGTCGACCCGTTCTTCGAGATCTCGGCCGAGGACGCGTCGGCGCACGGTCTCGCGGACGGCGACTGGGCGCGGCTCGTCTCGCGCCGCGGCGATCTCGAGGCACGGGCGCAGATCAGCGACCGCGTCTATCCCGGACTGGTCTGGATGGCGCTGCACTTCGCGCAGGCAAAGGTGAACTGGCTGACGCACGACGTCGGCGACCCGCTGATCGGCACGCCGGAGTACAAGGTCAGCGCCGTGCGGGTGGAGGCTGTCGGCAGCTGACCTGCGTCAGCCGGCCGGCGAGGCTACCGGCCAGTCGGCTTCCGCCAGTTGCTCGAACTGCCGCCGCATGGCTCCCGGGCCGTTGCCGACGACGACGATGCTCGTTCCGCCCGGCGACTCGAACAGCGTCACCGTGACACGATCGGTCTGCTCGATGAGCAGGAAGAACAACGGAAACACGAGCCAGAAGAGGAGAACGGCAGGTAGGAAGTACGGCCGATACGTCCGCGCAAACGAGATCATGGTCTCGTTCTGATTCTCGATCAGGTAGTCGGCGTCCCCGAGCGGGCGGGAGAGCTTGGTCAGGACGAGGCGCCTCACGTCTTCCGGCTCGAGGGAGCTTTCGATCTCGACCACGAACGTTCGACTCACGGCTGGCCTTAGCCTAGGCCGCGAGACCCGCCGTCGCCGGCTCAGGACGGCTCTTTGACAAACGTGGGGCGATCGTGAAGGGTCACGACGAGGCGCCCACCAGGCAGGGTGCGCTGCCCAGAGAGGAGATGGGCATGCACAGAGCCTTGAAGCATCGTCCTTCGCCGGCGCTCGTGGTCGCGCTCGTCGCGCTCGCGATCGCGTTGAGCGGAACTGCGGTCGCCGCGACGAACGCACTCGTCAGCGGCGACTCGCTGATCAAGACGAACTCGCTGTCCGGCAACAGGCTGAAGAACCACACTGTGACCGGAACGCAGGTCAACCTGTCCAAGCTCGGGAAGGTTCCGAGCGCGGCCAAGGCGGACAAGGCCAAGTCGGCGACGACCGCCACATCCGCAGGCTCGGCGACGAACGCGAACCACGCGTCGACGGCCGGCACGGCGACGAACGCGACCAACGCCACCACGGCCACGAATGCGACGAACGCCGCTCACGCTACCCAGGCGGACGGCCTCAGCAACCTGCCGTCCGGCCAGACGGAGTCCGGCGCGTTCTCGGGCGGCGGCGGCGCGGCCACGAACGGCTACTTCGGCTTCGGCATCACGTACACCCGTCCGCTGGCCAGCCCGATCGACGACAGCCACATCGTCGACACGTTCGTCAGCCCGGACGCGACCCACTGCCCGGGCGCCGGGCACGCGGCCGCGGGCTACCTGTGCCTGTACTTCCAGTACCACGTCAACGTGGGGACGATCTACGGGTACTCGACGGACTCGCCGTACAGCTCCGTCTCGCCGTCGGTCGGCGTCGGCATGTATGCGCCGATCACGGGCGCGGACTCGTACGCCAACGGCGTCTGGACGGTCGCAGCGCCGTAACTGGACGATCTCGAGGTGCCGGCGTCCGCTGAGCGGAGGCGCCGGCACCCGGCTCTCCCGTAGCGACCAGTCGTCGCACGGAGCCCGTCGTCGGGCTCGGGGACGGCGTAGATGCCCGCCTCCGGGAACTCGGCGATCCCGACGAGGTCGAACGAGAGCGGCCGCCGGCTTCCGAAGAAGTCGCGCAACGTGCCGAAGTGCTGCGCCGACTCGTCCGGCGTCGCGTAGGGGTAGAGGAGCGTCAGCGACAGCGGGATGTTCTCGCCGACACGCTCGGGGTACAACTCCCAGTGCGCCGCCTCGAGTTCGGGCTGCCCGGTCAGGAACAGCGTCAGCGCCGACTGGAGCACCGCGCGACGTTAGCATCGCGCCCGTGAGGATCCGCGCCGCCGTCCTGGAGGAGTTCGGGCAGCCGCTCGCCGTCCAGGAGGTCGACCTCGACGAGCCGAAGGCGGGCGAGGCGCTCGTCCGGCTCGCGGCCTGCGGCGTCTGTCACACCGACCTGTACACGGCCTCCGGAGCCGATCCGACCGGCTACTCGCCGTGCGTGCTCGGCCACGAGGGCGCCGGTGTGGTCGAGAAAGTCGGCGAGGGCGGCCGCGGGCTCGTCGCGCCGGGCGACCACGTCGTCACGCTGTTCGCACCCGAGTGCGGCGAGTGCATCCACTGCCTGAGCCCGCGGACGAACCGCTGTGTCGCCATCCGCGACATGCAGGGACTCGGGTTCCTGCCGGACGGAACGGCGCGCCTGGGCCGGAACGGTGAGCCGCTGCGCCACTTCATGGGCACGTCGACGTTCGCCGAGTACGCCGTCATCCCGGAGATCGCGCTCGCGAAGGTCGATCCCGAGGCGCCGCTCGCCGGCTGCGCGCCGTTTGCCTGCGGGCTCTCGACCGGCATCGGCGCGGCGCTCTACACGGCCAGGGTCGAGCCGGGCTCGACGTGCGTCGTCTTCGGCTGCGGACTGGTCGGGCTCGGCTGCGTGATCGGCTGCCGCCTCGCCGGCGCCGAGCGGGTCGTCGCGATCGACCTCTCGGAGGGCCGGCTCGCCGAGGCGACCCACCACGGCGCGACCGACACGCGCGTCGCCGCCGAGGACACGGTCGACTGGATCCGCGAGGAGACGGGCGGCTTCGGCGCCGACTACACGTTCGAGGCGACCGGGAACGTCGCCGTCATGCGCCAGGCGGTCGAGGCCGCGCGCGAGGCATGGGGGCTCGCGACGATGTGCGGCGTCGCCGACAAGGGCGAGACGCTCGACGTCGTACCGCGCTTTCTGATCACCGGCCGTCGCGTCGCGGGCTCGTCGTTCGGCGGCGTCAAGGGCCGGACGCAGGTGCCGCAACTCGTCGACCGCTGGCTCGCCGGCGACATCGACGCCGAGCGGCTCGTCACTGCGAAGGTGCCGCTCGACGACGTGAACGAGGCCTTCCACGCCATGGAGCGGCAAGAGGGAATCCGCACCGTCATCGAGTTCCTGTGAAGGTCGCTGCGCTTCTCGGTCTGCTCGCCGTCGGGCTGACGGCCTCGCCGGCGTCCGGCGGCAACGGTCCTGTCCCGAACGTGCCCCGTGCGCTCGCCGTCGGCCCGAACGGCAACGTCTACATCGCCGACGACAGGCGGAACCAGATCCTGGAGCGGAGCCGCGACGGCGCGTTCACCGTCGTCGCCTCCGGTCTGCTTCGACCGGGAGGAATGATCTTTGCGCCGGACGGGACGCTCTACGTCGCCGATTCCGGGCACAACCAGGTCCGCGCGATCTCGCCGTCGGGGCGAGTTCGCGTCGTAGCCGGAAACGGCAAGGCGGGCTGGGTCGACACAGGGACGCCGGCGCGCCAGGCGGCGCTCGCCTCGCCCGAGGACGTGAAGCTCGCGCCGAACGGCGATCTCGTGATCGCGGCCACGGCCGAGGTCTTGCGGCTCACGCCGGCCGGAACCCTGACGCGCATGGCGGGGATTCGACGCTTCGAGGGCATCTACGGCGTCGGAGGGCCGGCGACTCGAGCCTCGGTGGACGGGCCGGACGGGCTCGCGTTCGACGCGAAGGGAAACCTCTTTCTCGCCGGCTTCAACACGAAGGCGTTGCTGATGGTCACGCCGGCGGGCACGATGCGACTTCTCGACGACCGGTTCTATCCGCGCGGCAGCGGCGGGCTCGTCACGGAGCCGAACGGCAGCATCCTCGCGATGGACACGCAGAGGGTCGTCCGCATCTCGCCCGCGGGGGTACGGACTGTCGTCGATTTCGCACGAACCCATGTCCCCGGCGTCAGGAACTTCCTGCCGAACGGCATCGCGGTCGCACCGAACGGCGACGTCTACCTCGACACGGACTACGGGAACGGCTGGGCCAATCGGACCGCGCTGATCGTCGTCCATCCGAGCGGCGGGACCAGCATGCTCTGGGAAGCTCCGAAGTGAAGGACTTCGAGCCGCGCGGCCGCTTCGGCCGGCCGTTTCGGTGGGTCGAGGAGACCGAGACGACGCAGGGGCTGTTCGAGCCGGACGACCCGGAGGGCGCTGTCGCCGCCGCCGATCACCAGACGGCGGGACGCGGGCGGCTCGGACGCCGCTGGGAGGCGCCGCCCGGGACGGCGATCACGGCGTCCGTCCTGCTCCGCCCGCCGGCCGGCACGCCCGTGCAGCAACTCTCGCTCGTGGCCGGTCTGGCCGTGGCCGAGACGGTGGAGGCCGCTCTCGACCTGTCCGCGCAGATCAAGTGGCCGAACGACGTGATGGTCGACCGGCGCAAGGTCGCCGGCGTCCTCGCCGAGGCTCGCGAGGGCGTTCTCGTCCTCGGCATCGGCCTGAACGTGAACCAGACGCGCGAGGAGCTCCCGGCCGACGCGCGCGTTCAGGCCGCCTCGCTGCGCACGGTCGACAGCATCGAGCGCGACCGCGCGCCGCTCCTCGCCGACCTGCTCGAGCGGCTCGAACGGCACTACGACGCGTGGGTCGCCGGCGGGCTCGACGCGGTGTTCGACGGCATCGGCTCGCGCGACTTCCTGCGCGGACGGCGGCTCTCGGTCAACGGCCACGAGGGCGTCGGGAACGGCATCGACCGCGAGGGCCGCCTGCTCGTCGGCGAGCACATGGTCTCGTCCGGCGAGGTCGAGCTGGTCTAGCTCTGCGCGCGGGGGCGGCCTGACACGGCTTAAGGGGTTCGTGCGGGGATCTGGCGCGCGATGTAGTGCGTGATCGCGGCTGGTGGCGGCCGACGAGCACCCGCCGACCCTACCGAACTAGGGGAATACCCGATACCCATCCGTTGCTGGGGCGGGCATGCTCGGCGGCGTGGCACACACCACCTTCTCCGTTCACTTCCGCGGCCACTCGATCCGTCTCTCTCCCGGCGTCCTGACCGCGCGTGCAACTGCGCCCAGCTGTGCCCTCGTCACCGAGATCGGCGTGGACGGTGTTCACGGCCGGCTCGTGCCCTGCAAAGGGGGCGAGGCGCACCTGGAGTGCCGGATCACGTTGCTCGACGACTGCCGTTTCGAGCAGGTCGGCACGATCAGCTTCGGCAACGGCAACGCCCTACGGTTCCGCACGCTCGGCGAGGGAAGCCTGACACGGGCGGAGCGGGACGAGCTGAGCCACGGCGCCTCGTCATGGGCAGTCGACGGCGGCGCCGGAGTGTTCGAAGGCGCGAGCGGCCGGATCGTCTCCAACTTCCTGCTCGCCGACACCGGCGAGCTCACCGACCACCAGCTCGGCGTTCTCTTCCTGCGCCGGGCAGCGACTCAAGGAGGAAACCCGTGCACTGGATGAAACACCTTCGCCTCTCCCCCGGGCTGGTCGTCGCGTCGATCGCGCTCTTCGCCGCCCTCGGCGGGGTGGGCTACGCCAGCGCGGCGCTCCCCGCGAACAGCGTCGGCACGGCGCAGGTGATCGGAGCGAGCGGGAACCTCGGCTACGACGGCTGCGTCAGCAACGACGGCTCCGGGGGGTCCTGCGCGGACGTGCCAGGAACGCCGCTTTCGGGACCGGGCGGAATGGCGCTCAGCCCGGACTCGAGATCTCTTTACGTCGCAAGTGCGGGATCGGGAACGATCACCCATTTCTTCGCGGCGCCCGGCGGCCAGATCAGCTACGACGGCTGCGTCAGCAGCGACGGCTCCGGCGGAGCGTGCGCCGACGCTCCGGGATCGCCGCTGACGGCTGCAGAAGCCGTGGCGGTCAGCCCCGGCGGCGGCTCGGTCTACGTCGCCAGTGCTGGCTCGGGGACGATCACGCATTTCTTCGCAGCACCTGGCGGCCAGCTGACCTATGACGGGTGCATCAGCAATGACGGCTCCGGAGGGCTGTGTGCCGCCGCTTCGGGATCGCCGCTGAGCGGAGCGGACGCGGTGGCGGTCAGCCCCGACGGTCGGTCGGTCTATGTCGCGAGCGCGCTTTCGGGGGCGATCACGCACTTCTTCGCAGCACCGGCCGGTCAGCTGACCTACGACGGCTGTGTCAGCAACACTGGCTCCGGAGGACTCTGCGCGGATGCTCCCGGGACGCCGCTGGCGTTTGCTGACTCGGTCGCAGTCAGCCCCGACGGTCGGTCGGTCTATGTCGGGAGCGCGACCTCGGGGACGGTCACGCATTTCTTCGCAGCACCGGCCGGCCAGCTGACCTACGACGGCTGTGTCAGCAACGATGGCTCTGGAGGGTTCTGCGCTGCCGCCCGCGGCGACGCACTGACCAACGTCACGTCCGTCGCGGTCAGCCCCGACGGCAAGTCGGTGTATGCGACCGCCGGTGAGCCGGCCGCAGTCAGCCATTTCTTCGCCGCACCGGCCGGTCAGCTGACCTACGACGGGTGCGTCAGCAACGACGGCTCCGGCGGAGCGTGCGCCGACGCACCGGGTTCCCCCCTTGGATCTGCGACCTCGGTCGCGGTGAGCCCCGACGGAAGCTCGGTATATGTGGCCGCACCCGCTGCAGGCACGCTGTCGACCTTTGCGGTCGCGATCGCTTCCGGAGGCCAGCTCAGCTACTCCGGGTGCATCAGTGCCGACGGTTCAGGCGGGCTCTGCACCGACGCCCCCGGCACATCGCTGCAGGGCGTCACCAGGGTTGTCGTGAGCCCAAACGGCAACAGCGTCTACGCCGGGAGTTACTCCGGCGACGCGATCACGCACTTCTTCCGTGGCACCGCGGCCTCCGTGCTCGGCTCGCTGGCGATCACGCCGAGTGCGTTCACAGCCGCCGCGGGCGGCCCCACGGTCGTGGTCAACCCGTCCTCGCGCCTTGGGGCGAAGGTCACCTACCAGCTCACCGCCGCAGCGAGCGTGAGCTTCGTCGTGTCGCACTCCGTGGCCGGCCGCCGGCAGAAGGTCAACGGCGGGACGCGGTGCGTTGCTCCGACGCGTCGAAACGCCCACGCCGGAACATGCGTGAGGGTCATCACGGTTGGCAGCTTCACGCAGGCGGGTGCGGCCGGAGCTAACAGCTTCCGCTTCAGCGGCCGAATCAACGGCGCCCGGCTACCGGTCGGCAGCGGCTACGCGCTCATCGCCACTCCGGCGGCCGGGAAGCCAGTCAAGGCAACCTTCCGCATCAAGCCTGCCTAGCGCACCGACTTCTCGGTAGCTCGAGACGCTGCGAGGCCTCGAGGAGCGCTCTTCTCCTCGGGGCCTCTGAACGACCTCCTTAGCGCCCCTGCCCTAGCTAGGAGGGTTCCGCCGCGGGTCGCGATGGCGGCGGCAGTGTGGCGCGGGAGTGGGAGGAGAGCGAGGGCAGCCATTCGAGCCAGCGCGGCAGATACCAGTTCCAGTCGCCGAGCAGCTTCATCCCGGCCGGGAGCAGCACCGCGCGGACGATCGTGGCGTCCAGGAAGACGGCCACCGCGAGCCCGACGCCCATCTGCTTGATGTCGAGCGACCTCAGCGTCGCGAACACGGCGAAGACGGCCACCATCACGACGGCCGCGCTCGTCACGGTGCCTGCGGTGCTGCGCACGGCGCGTTCGACCGCCTGCTCGGTCGGCATGCCGCCGTCGACCAGCTCCTTGACCCGGCTCAGGATGAAGATGTGGTAGTCCATCGACAGGGCGAAGAGGACGACGAAGAGGAACATTGGTAGCCACGATACGACGGCGCCGTTCGAGTGGAAGCCGAGGATGCCCTCTGCCCAGTGGTGCTGGAAGACGAGCACGAGCGCACCGTAGGCGGCGGACACCGAGAGCAGGTTGAGCACGATCGCCTTGATGGGGATCACGATCGACCGGAACGTGACCAGGAGCAGGCAAAAAGCGAGCGCGAGCACGAACGCGAAGATGATCGGCGCCCGGCGCTTCATCTGATCGTTGAAGTCCTTCGTGCCGGCCGTGATGCCGGTCACTGCGGTCTGGACGCGGGGCAGCTTGCCGAACGTCTGCGGGATCAGCGTGCCGCGCAGCAGCCTCAGTGCGTGGTCGGAGCTCGCGTCGGTGCCGTTGCCGACGAGCGGGATGTTGATTCGCGCGACCGTGTTGTCGGCGCTGGCCTCGGCCGAGACGGGCAGCTTCATGTACGGCGTCGCGAGCGCGCGGCGGACGAGCTCCTCGCCCGCATTGACGACCGCCGGCGCGCGCACGTTCGGTGCCTTGATCACCACCTCCGCCGGCGTCTGTGCTCCCGGGAATGCCCTCTGGATGTCGTCGTACGCCTTGATCACCGGCAGGCTCTGCGGCAGGTCGGTGTAGCTGAGGAGCCGCGTGTGCATGCCGAGCGCCGGAACCGCGAGCGCGAGCAGCCCGGCCGTCGCGGCGCAGAGTGCGAGGGCAGGCCGGCGCATCACGGCGGTCACGACCGCGCCCCAGAAGCGCGAGTCGCCGTCGCCGCGCACGAACCGCGAGACGTACGGGACACGACCGCGGTCGATCCGATCGCCGAGCTTCGAGAGCAGCGCAGGGAGGATCGTCAGCGAGCCGACGATCGCGACGGCGATCATGATCATCGTCCCGATCCCGATCGACGTGAACACGGGGTTGCCGGCGAGCAGCATCCCGGCCATGGCGATCAGCACGGTCAGGCCCGACACGAGCACGGCCTGGCCGGACGTGGCAGCCGTCACGCGCAACGCCTCGGCCGGCGGGCGGCCCTTGCGTCGCTCCTCGCGCTCCCGCCGGAGGTAGAAGAGCGAGTAGTCGACCCCGACGGCCATGCCCATGAGCAGGATCACGGAGTTCGTCGCGTCAGACGACGCCTGCAGGTGGCTGACGAGCGCGCTGACCCCGAGCGCGCCGAGGAAGCCCGTGAACGCGAGGCCGACCGGCAGGAGCGCGGCGACGATCGCGCCGAACGCGAACAGCAGGATCACGAGTGTGATCGGCACCGTGAGCTGCTCGGCCTTGTGGAAGTCGTCGCCGACCGTCTTGTTCAGGACGAGTCCCGAACTGGCGAGCCCGAACTCCTCGATCGCGAAGCCCGGATGCGCCTTCTGCTCGGCGGCGGTCGCGTCGAGGATCGGCTGGACGCGGCTTTGCGCCTCCTGGGCGACATGGCGCATCTCGAACTGGACGATCGCGGAGTGCCGATCCTTCGAGACGAGCCCGCGCTGCGCCGGATCGAGCGGCGAGCGGATCAGGTCGATCTCCGGGAAGGTGCGGAGGCGCGCCTCGACGTCGCGGATCGCGCGGCGGAAAGCCGGGTCGGAGGTCGTGCGCGTGCGGCTCTGGACGAGGACTTCCTCGGTCGCCTTCTGGGTGAAGTTCGCGTGCGCGAGGATCGCCTGGGCTCGCGCGGTCTCGCCGGAGCCGGTTTGCGAGTCGGCGAGCTTGACGGTGCCCGCGGAGTTGCCGAGGACGTAGAAGACGGCCGCGAAGCAGAGCCAGGCGACGAACGCGGTCTTCCAGTGCGCAGCGCTCCAGCGGCCTGCACGAGCGGCGAGATTCACCGGCCCAGTCTGCCGGTCGGCTACGGCGCGAGCGTCAGCGGACTCGCGGAGCGAGCGTCAGTGGAATGTCGACCTGATTCTCGCGCGCGCCGTTCTCGGCCGACACCTCGTAGACGGTCAGCACGACCTTGGTCGGAGTCGACACGGTGAAGGGGATCGAGATGTCGTAGGTGCCGCGGACGCCGTTCCCGGACGTGGCCGTGACGAAGTGCTTCGCGAGCAGCTTGCCGGTCTCGTCTTTCAGCTCGTACTGGAACGTGGCTTCGAACGTGTTCGCCGTGCCCGTAACGCGGAGCGGGCTGGACGCCCGGGTGAACGGCAGCGGCGACTCGACCAGGATCGCCGGCGTCTCGCCCTCGAAGTCGGCGCGCGTGTACGTCTTGCCGTTGATCCTGAGCTTCCGTCCGGCGGGGAACTGGCTGAGCGTGTAGACGAGCTGTGCGAGCTCGGACCGCGTGGTGTGCGGCAAGCGGAACGCCAGCAGACCGGCGCGAGGATCGCCGGAGAACGCGATGCTGAGATACGAGTTGTCGACCGGCACCTGCGTCGAGAGACCCAGCTCGCCCTGCTCCTCCCTGGTCGGGCCGCCGTAGAGCGACGCGAGCGTTCCGGGCACCCCCGTTGGGCCGGGAACGACCGTCCGCGCCACCGGCTGCACGAATCCGTTGCGGAGGAAGTAGACCCGCACCGTCCGGGCGCCCGGAGCGGTGGTCGTGCTCCCCGTCTTCCTTGCGCTTCCGCCGCAGGCGGCGACGAACAGCGCCAGCGTCAGGCCGATCGGCAAGAATCGCAACATGGCCCGCCCGGTCATCGGGATCACAGCGTATGCCGAGCAAGAGACGTCCTGGGGCGTCTGGACGCTCCCGGCTGCGCTCGTCCCGCTCGCGTACGTGAACGCCGTCGAGGCCGCCGGCGGCCGCGCCTTCGTGATCCCGCCGATCGAGGACGGCATCGAGGAGACGCTCGACCGGCTGGACGGGATCGTCTTCTCCGGCGGCTCCGACATCGAGCCAGATCTGTACGGCGCCGACGCGCATCCGACCACGCTCGGCACGCGACCGGGCCGCGACCGCGCCGAGCTGGCGCTGCTCTCCGCGGCGCTCGAGCGGGACATGCCGGTGCTCGCGGTGTGCCGCGGCTCGCAGGTGCTCAACGTCGCCCGCGGCGGCGACCTCGAGCAGCACGTCCCCGAGCGCGTCGGCCACGAGGGCCACCGCGAGGTGCCCGGCGTCTTCTCGGACCACGGCGTCGAGGTGCTGCCCGACACGACGCTCGCGTCGCTGATCGGCGACCGCTCCGACATCAAGTCGCACCACCACCAGGGCTTCGGCCGCATCGGCGACGGCCTCCGGGTCAGCGCGCGGGCGGACGACGACACGGTCGAGGCGATCGAGGATCCGTCCCGCCGCTTCGCCGTCGGCGTGCTCTGGCACCCGGAGGAAGGCGACGACCTGCGGCTGTTCGAGGGGCTGGTCGAAGAGGCGCGCGCCTACCGCGCAGCCTCCTGACCCGCAGGTAGATTCGGGCGATGCCTTCCGAAGGGCCTTCCAAGGGCATCGAAGCCCGTGCGCTGACCCGCGAGTTCAAGGGCGGCATCCTCGCCGTGGCCGGGATCGACCTGCACGTCGCCGAGGGCGAGATCTACGGCTTCCTCGGCCCGAACGGCGCCGGCAAGTCGACGACCGTGCACATGCTGGTCACGCTCCTGCCGCCGACCTCGGGCACGGCGACCGTCGCCGGCTACGACGTGGCGAAACAAGGCCCGGCCGTGCGCCGCTCGATCGGCGCCGCGCTCCAGGACGCGGCGCTCGACCCGATCCTCACCGGTCGCGAGCACATGCGTCTCCAGACGGCGCTGCATGCGGTTCCGCGCGACGAGCGCAAGGCGCGCGGCGACGCCTTGCTCGAACGTGTCGGCCTGACCGGCGCCGCCGACCGGCGCGTGAAGACGTACTCCGGCGGGATGAAGCGGCGTCTCGACCTGGCGCTCGCCCTCGTCCACGGGCCCCGCCTGCTCTTCCTCGACGAGCCGACGACCGGCCTCGACCCCCAGTCGCGCAGCGCGCTCTGGCAGGAGGTCGCGCGGCTCGCGAAGGAGGACGGCGTCACGGTCTTCCTGACCACGCAGTACCTGGAGGAGGCAGACGTCCTCTGCGACCGGGTCGGGATCATCGACCTGGGGAAGATCGTCGCCGAGGGCACGCCTGCCGAGCTGAAGGCGTTGATCGGCCGGCCGACCGTCGACGTCGTGCCGTGCGACCACGAGCAGCGCGACCGCGTCGCCGACGTGCTCCGGCGGTTCGGCGACCTGACGCAGGCCTCGCCCAACGGTGTCGCCGTCATGCTCGCGGGCGACGAGTTCGGGCTCGCCGACGTCATTCGCGCGCTCGACGCCGAGGAGCTGCACGTCGACCACCTCGAGCTGCACTCGCCGAGCCTCGACGACGTGTTCCTGGCCAAGACGGGACGGACGCTCGAGGGGGCCGAGGAGGAGCAGCAGGCCGAGCTGGTCACGTGAACACGCGGACCCAGATCTGGAACCTCGCCGGCCGGAGCGTCACCCGGACGCTGCGACAGCCGTCATACGTGATCCCGCCGCTGATCTTCCCGACGCTGCTCGTCGCGGTCAACGCGGCCGGACTGCGTCCGTCGACGATGTTGCACGGCTTTCCGACGAGCTCGTTTCTCGCCTTCGCGATCGCCGTGCCGTTCATCCAGGGCGCCCTCTTCTCGACGATGAACGCCGGCACCGACCTCGCCCGCGACATCCAGACGGGCTTCCTGAACCGGCTGGCGCTGACGCCGATGCGGGGCAGCGCACTCCTCGTCGGGCACCTCGCGGGCGTGATGACGCTCGGGCTGATCCAGTCGCTCTTCTACATCTGCTTCGCGCTCGTCGTCGGCGTGCGCTTCGAGGCCGGAGTCGGCGGCGCCTTCGTGATCCTCGTGCTCGCGACCACGATCGCGGCCGCGTTCGGGATGCTCGGCGCCTTCCTCGCGCTGCGCACCGGCTCCGGCGAATCGATCCAGGCGACGTTCCCGTTCCTGTTCGTCTTCCTGTTCATCTCGTCGATGAACACGCCGCGAAACCTGATCGCGGTGCATTGGTTCAAGATCGCCGCCACGATCAACCCGGTCTCGTACCTGATCGAGGGCGTGCGCAGCCTGATCATCACCGGCTGGGACTTCACTGCCCTCTGGCGCGCGTTCGCGGTCGCAGTCGTTCTCGGCGTGGTGTCGGTCGTGCTCGCCTCGCGCGCGCTCGGGCAGAGGATGGCGCGCACGTGACCCGGCAGGAGCTCCGCTCGTATCGCTCGGTCGCGCTCGGCATCGCCTGGCGAACCGTCCACAACGCAGTCACGCAGCCGAACATCGTCATTCCGACGCTCGCGTTCCCGTTCTTCTTCTTCGTCGCGTTCGCGGGCGGGCTGTCGCAGCTCCAGCACCTGCCGGGGTTCAACTACCCGGAGGGCTACACGGCGTGGCAGTTCGTGTTCGTGATGCTGCAGTCCGCGGCGTTCGGCGGCGTGTTCACGGGCTTCGGGATCGCCCGCGACTTCGAGTACGGCTTCGCGCGGCGGCTGATGCTGGCAGCGCCGTATCGCAGTGCCCTCGTCGTCGGCTACGCGCTGTCGGCGATCGTGCGCTGGGCGATGGTCGCGACGCTGCTGACGATCGCCGCGTTCGCCGTGGGGATGAACGTCGGCGGCGGCGGCGTCGAGGTGCCGGGGTTGTACGGCCTGGCCGTGATCGTGAACATGGCCGCCCTGCTCTGGTCGGCGGGCATCGCGATGCGCCTGCGGACGATTCAGGCCGGCCCGGCCATGCAGATGCCCGTCTTCCTCGCCCTGTTCTTCGCGCCGGTCTACGTGCCGCTGACCCTGCTGTCCGGCTGGATCCACGCCGTCGCGACCGGGAACCCGGTGACGTACTTCCTCGAGGCCGGCCGAAGCTTCCTGACGGGCAACGCGGTTCACGCGGCACTCGCCTACGGCGCCGCGATCGGGCTTGCGGTCCTGTTCAGCGTCTGGGCCTTCCGTGGCCTCAAAAACGCGGAGGCCGCAGGAGGCTAGCCGGTACCCTCGAGCACGTGGTCGACGCATCGGTAGTCGAGGCGATCCGGACCGCCGTCGCCGCGGACCCGGACAACGTCGCGCTCCGGACGCATCTGGCGTCGCTCCTGCTCGACGCCGGCGACGCGCCTGAAGCGCTGAGCGAGGCCGAGGCGGCGCTCGAGCTCGCGCCCGACGACGCCGCCGTCCAGGATCTCGTCACGCGTGCGCGGGCGGCGATGCCGGTCGAGCGCGAGACCGAGGAGCCGGTCAAGCTCCACGCCGTCCGGGGCGGGAAGATCGGAGGAGAGGTCACCGAGGTCGAGCGGCCCGACCTCTCGCTCGCAGACGTCGGCGGGATGCACAACGTCAAGAAACGGCTCCGGACCGCGTTCCTTGCGCCGCTCGAGAACCCGGCGCTTCGCCGCATGTACGGCAAGTCGCTGCGCGGCGGACTGCTGCTGTACGGCCCGCCGGGCTGCGGCAAGACGTTCATCGCCAGAGCCACCGCCGGCGAGCTCGGCGCACGCTTCATCGGTGTCGGGCTCCACGACGTGCTCGACATGTACCTGGGTGAGAGCGAGCGCAAGCTCCACGAGCTGTTCGAGAACGCGCGCCGCGCCGTGTGTCCTGTTCTTCGACGAGGTCGACGCGCTCGGCCGCAAGCGGAGCCACCTGCGCCACTCGGCCGGCCGCGAGGTCGTCGTCCAGTTCCTGTCCGAGCTCGACAGCTTCGGCTCCGACAACGAGGGCGTCTTCGTCCTCGCCGCGACGAACCACCCCTGGGACGTCGACACCGCGTTGCGCCGGCCGGGTCGGCTCGACCGCATGCTCCTCGTGCTGCCGCCGGACCAGGACGCGCGGGAGGCGATCCTCGAGTTCCACCTCCGCGACCGACCCGTCGGAGACCTCGACGTGCCGTCGATCGCCGCCCGGACCGACCTCTACTCCGGTGCAGACCTGGCCCATCTCGTCGAAAGCGCCGTCGAGTATGCGCTCGAGGACTCGGTCGAGAGCGGGACCGCGCGGCCGATCCTCATGGACGACCTCGAGCGCGCGTTGGCCGACATCCGGCCGAGCACGATCCCCTGGCTGCAGACGGCGCGGAACTTCGCGATGTACGCGGCCGAGGGCGGCGCCTACGACGAACTGATCGGCTACCTCCGCGAGCACAACCTGACGTGAGCCCCGGCGGGCGGTGGGACGCAGCCCAGCGCGAGCGCAAGCAAGCCGCCACGCTGATCGACCTCCACCGCTTCGAGGACGCGATCCGTTTCTGCGCCGCGCGATCGCGTTGCAGACGCAGTCCGTCTGGCCACGGTGCCAGCTCGCGCGATGTCTCGAGAACCTCGAGCGCTACGACGAAGCGCTGCAGGAGATCGAGGAGGCGCTCGTGATCGACCCCGAGTCGGAGTGGGCCCACCGCCTGCGCGGCATCATCTGCGCCCGCCGGCATGCCTACACGGAAGCCGCCTGGTCGTTCCGCGAAGCGGTCCGGATCGAGCCGGACTCGGTCCTGGCCCGGCAGGTGTTCAACCACCTCGGTTCGCGAGCGGAGTTCGAGGACGAAGTGCTCGGTGCCGCGCGCGAGGCCGTTCGGCTCAAGCCGGACGAGGCCTGGGCGTGGTTCTCGCTCGGACTGGCCCATACCCGCGACCCTCGGGCAGCCCTCGAGGCATACCGGCAATGCCTCGCCCTCGACCCGGAGCACGTTCTCGCCCACAGCAACATGGGGTGGGTCACGGCGCGTCTCGGCGACCTCGACGAGGCCGAACGCTGCTTCCGCCGCTCGCTCGAACTGGAACCGGGTGGTCGCACCCGGCGTACGCAGGACGGCCTCGCTCGAGTCGCACGGCTGCGCGGCGACTTCCAGCGGGCCGACGAGCTCACGACCCGCATCTGGGCCGAGCGAGCCGAGCGACTCGAGCAGGCACCGAAGAACCGGCCGGACGATCCGGCCGCCATCGACGACCTCGTCGAGGCGCTGTGGCACGTCGGCCGGCGCCGAGAAGCGTGGGAAGCTCTTCGCGCCGGCCTGAGGCGGTTTCCGGACAGCATCCAGCTGTGGGAGACGATGGCGGTCGTCGCATCGCATCACGGACGCTTCCTGCTGGCGATCTACTCGGCGCGGCGCGCGCTCGACCTCGACTCGCGGAACTCATACGCGCTCCGCGCGCTCTCGACCGCTCAACTGCTCGCGGGGAAGGCGGAAGACGTCGGAGCAACGGCGCAGCAGCTTGCGGAGATCGCGCCGGGAACGGCGACGGCCGAACGAGCTCTCGGCGAAGCGCGACTCGCCGTCCGGGACTGGGAAGGCGCGCTCGAGCACTTCGAGCGGGCCGAGAGCCTTGCTCCGCTCGACTCGTGCAATGCCGCCCGGGTCGGGATCGCCCAGGCACGTCTCGGCGATCTCGACGCCGCCGAGGAGACCTGGTCGAGGCGCGAGCGGCTCTGGACGCTCGGCTGCGGCTGTGCGGCGATGCGGGTCTTCGCCGGCCTGGTCGGCAAAGAGCTGCCGTCGTGAGCCGCCGCAAGCGCTGGGACGCGGCGCATCGCGAGCGCCAGCGCGGCGAGGCGCTCGCCGACCTCGGACGGTGGGAGGAGCGATCCCGTTCCTTCGGCGCTCCCTCGCCGTCGATCCGAACAACGTGTGGAGCCATTGCAAGCTGTCCCAGTGCCTCTACCAGCTCGACCGGTACGACGAGTCGCTCGAGGAGTCCGCCGCTGCGCTCAGGCTCCGTCCCGACTACGAGTGGGCGCACAGGCTTCAGGCGTACGCTCTCAAAGGCAAGGGCGACTTTCGCGGAACGGCCGAGGCGTTGCGTGAGGCAGCGAGATGCCGGCCTGACTCGGTGTTTCCGTGGCAGGCGTTCTCGCTGCTCGTCGAGCGTCCCGAGTATCACGACGAGGTCCTCGTGGCGGCGCGCAGGGCAGTCGAGCTCGGTCCCGAGGACCCGATTGCGTGGTTCTCGCTCGGCCGGGCGCTCTGGCCGAGCTTCGAGGATGCCGCGAACGCGTACCGGAAGTGCCTCTCGCTCAACCCGGAGCACGCTCACGCACACAACAACCTGGGCTGGGCACTTCTCAATCTCGGTCGTCTCGACGAGGCCGAACCGTACTTCGAGCGGTCTTCCGCCCTCGAGCCTCGCTGGCCCCACGTCGGCTACGCGCAAGGCAACCTCGCGATCCTTCGCCGCCTGCGAGGTGACCTCGCCGGCTCGGACGAACGCTTCGCACAGCTCCGTGCCGACTCCTACGAGTACCGGCGCAAGGCAGTGGAGCAGCGACCCGACGACGCGACGGCGCACCACCGGTTTGTCACGACGTTCGCCAGGCACAAAGGGCGCGAACAAGCATGGGAGGAGCTGCGTGCCGGCCTGCGACGTTTTCCGTCCAGCAAAGCGCATTGGCAGACCCTCGCGAACTGGGCAGCCGGCTTCGGCCGCTACCGCCTGGCGTTCTACGCGGCCCGGCGGGCGCTCGCTCTGGACGACAGGAGCACGAACACCCTGGCCGCGCTCGCCAAGATGCAGTCGCTCGCGGGACGGGCGGCCGAGGCGCGTCGCACGGCGGAGCGGATCGCCGAGCTCGCGCCCGGCGACGCCGGTACCGAGCAAGCGCTCGGAGACGCCTGCCTGGCCGCGCAGGACTGGGCCGCCGCGCTCGAACACTTCGAGCGGGCGTCGGCGATCGAGCCGCTCGACTGCTGCTACATGGTTCGCGTCGGCATCGCGAAGACCCGGCTCGGAGACCGCGACGGCGCGGAGGCGGCCTGGAGCCGCCGCGAGCACCGCGAACCGCTCGACTGCGACTGCGCAATGATTCGCGTCCTCGCAGACCTCCTCGGCAAGGAGCTTCCGGGCTAGATCGACGCGAAATGGATGGGCGAGCCAGATCACGGTCGCGCCGAGGATGTTCATCACGCCGGTCAGCACCTTCGGGTGGCGGTGATGGCTCCCGGGTAGAAGGTCGCTCGCCCCGATGTAGAGGAAGAAGCCGCAGAACACGGACAGCACGATCCCGAGCTGCGTGTCCGAGAGCGTGACAGGTCGGTCGACGCGACGCCGAGCACGGGCGCGATCGCGCGTCGAGCAACAGCCAGCGGAGCGCGCGGACGCACGATCCGCCTGCGAACGGGCACTGAATCGTCGCGTTCGCGTTTCACACGCGTGCGTCTTTCCGGGCTAACGTCAAAGGCGGGGGAAGCGGGGCCGAAGGCCCCCGGGGGGAGCTAATTGTGAGCCGTCGGCGGCGCGGGATCGAGGGGGCCCGCGTCGATCGCCTCGACGAGGCCGGCCACCACGCCGCAGCGGGTCGCGAAGCTCGCCGTCTCGACGTACTCGTCCGGCGAGTGGTCGTCGCCGCCGACCGGGCCGAGGCCGTCCAGTGTCGGAACGAGGCCGGCGGTCCACGAGCCGTCCGACACGCCGCCGGCGACCGCCTCGCCGAAGTCGTGGCCGAGCTCGTGCCCGATCGCGATCGCCGCCTCGGCCAGGCGCGCCACCGGCTCGGTCCGTTCGAACGGCGGCGGGCCGCCGAGATCCTCGAACCGGAGCGCGATCCCGTCGCGCTCGGGGAACGCCTGGATCGCGGCCGTCACCGCGTCGAGGTCCGCGACCGTCGCCCCCCGCACGTCCGCCGACAGGAATCCGCGGCTCGGCACGGTGTTCAGCCCTTCGCCTGCCTCGAGCTCGGTGATCTGCAGCGTCAGCCCCTCGCGGCTCCCGTCCAGCGCGGCGAGCCTCAGCGCCTCGGCCGCGAGCGCGACGGCGACGTTCCGGCCGGACCGCGGCGCCTCGCCCGCGTGCGCGGCCTTGCCCTCTGCATGCACGCGGAGCCAGGAAGCGCCCTTGCGAGCCGAGACGATCTCGCCGCGCGGCCGCCCGCACTCGAGGCAGAGCACGGCGTCGAACTCGGCCAGCCGCTCGACGTTCGCGGGGGGCCCGGGTCTCGACTCCTCGTCCGGAACGGACACGACCTCGACGAGTGCGAACGGCCGTGGCCCGACCGCCAGCGCCCGCGCGGCGTGCACGGCGACCGCGATCCCGCCCTTCATGTCGGCGACGCCCGGTCCGTAGCACCGCTCGCCGTCGCGGCGGAACGGCCGCGACGCGGCAGTGCCGGCCGGAAACACCGTGTCGTGGTGGCAGAGCAGCGCGACCCGCGCGCGCCCGGGACCCCGCAGCGCCGCGTGCAAATAGACCCCGGCGGGAGACTCGACCAGCTCCGGCTCGAGTCCGTACCGCTCGCACGTACCCGCGAGTAGCCGCGCGAGACCATCCAGCGCAGCCGTGTCCCCGCCAGGCGTGTCCACGTCGACCCAGGTCGCGAGGTCGGCGAGCAGCAGGTCGAGCTCTGACTCGACCTGGGCGCGAACGCGGGCGGCTTCGGCGGAAGCGGTCATCTGGCCGCACAGAATGTAGAGTCGAGACGTGACGCGCTTCTGGCACCCGTTCGCCGATATGGGCCTCGTCGAGGAGCGTGGCGAGCTCGTGATCGAGCGCGGCGAGGGCGCACGGCTCTGGGACGAGCAGGGTCGCAGCTACATCGACGCGACCGCGGCGCTCTGGTACTGCAACGTCGGCTACGGCCGGACCGAGATCGGCGAGGCCGCGGCCGCGCAGATTGCGAAGATCCCGGCCTACTCGGCGTACGCAGACCTTGCCACCCGCCCCGCGGTCGACCTTGCCGAACGGCTTGCGGCCCTGTCTCCGCTGGACGACCCGCGCGTGTTCTTCACGAGCGGCGGCGCGGAGTCGATCGAGTCCGCGGCCAAGCTCGCACGGCGCTTCTTCAGCCTCACCGGCCAGCCCGAACGCCAGGTGCTGATCTCCCGCCAGCGCGCCTACCACGGCGTCGCCGGCTTCGGGACGAGCCTGGCCGGCGCGGACGTGTTCCGCGAAGGCATCGAGCCGCCCGTGCCGCAGGTGCTGCACGTCGACTGGGACTCGGCCGACGCCCTCAGAGCAGCGATCGAGCAGGTCGGCGCCGAACGGGTCGCCGCCTTCTTCTGCGAGCCGGTGATCGGCGCCGGCGGCGTGCTCGCTCCGCCGCCCGGCTACCTCGACGAGGTGCGCGCGATCACGCGCGACGCCGGCTGCCTCCTCGTCGCCGACGAGGTGATCACGAGCTTCGGCCGCTGCGGCCACTGGTTCGCCAGCGAGCGCTTCGGTCTCGACCCCGACCTGATCACGTTCGCGAAGGGCTCGACCTCCGGCTACCTGCCGCTCGGCGGCGTGATCGCGTCAGGCCGCATCGCCGAGCCGTTCTGGCAGCCCGGCGGCGGGGTGATCTTCCGGCACGGCTACACGTACTCCGGCCACGCCGCCGTGGCCGCGGCCTCGCACGCGAACCTCGACATCCTCGACCGCGACGGGCTGATCGCCCGCGGCGGCGAGCTCGAGGGCGAGCTGACCGAGGCGCTCGCGCCGCTCGCGGATCACCCGCTCGTCACCGAGGTGCGCTCCGGCACGGGGGTGATGGCCGCGGTTCAGCTCACCGACCCGACTCTCGCCGACCGCGCCTCGATGCTCTCGCGCGAGCACGGCGTGATCACGCGCGTCCTGCTCGGAGGCGCGCTCCAGGTGTCGCCCCCGCTCGTGATCACGCGCGCCGAGCTCGACGAGATGACGGCAGGGTTCGCCGCAGCGCTCGACGCCTGCCGCGAGACCGCAGAAGTCAGCGTCTAGCACCGTCGCGTCATGAGCCCGGGGGAGGAGCGGGTCCGGCTGGCAGAGCTGGTCGCCGCGCTCTCGCTCGGCGTCGATCTCGGCTTCGGCCAGCCGATGGAGCATGTCCTGCGCCAGTGCCTGATCGCGCTCCGGCTCGGTGAGCGGCTTGGCCTCGACGACGACACGCGCTCGGTCGTCTACTACACGGCGCTCCTGATCAACGTCGGCTGCCACTCGGACGCCCACGAGCAGGCGAAGTGGTTCGGCGACGACATCGCGCTCAAGTCGGGGAAGTACGACTACGAGTTCCGCAGCCTGCGCGCGGCGGCCGCTTCGATCCGCCTGATCGGGAGCGGGAATCCACCGCTGCACCGGTTCCGGGTCGGTCTCGAGTTCGCGGTCTCGGGACACCGCGATCTGGACGGGATGATCGAACGGCACGCCGCACTCGCCCGCGGTCTCGCGGAGCAGCTCGGGTTGTCGGCCGTGGTGCAAGAGGGGGTCGGTTCCGCCTACGAGCAGTGGGACGGGAAGGGCTGGCCCGGCAAGCTTCGCGGCGACGAGATACCGATCGGCGCCCGAGTGTCTCAGCTGGCCGAGTTCGTCGAGGTCGCCCATCGCGTCGGCGGCGTCGGGGCGGCCCGCGCGGTCGCCGAGAAGCGCGCGGGCTCGCAGTTCGACCCGACCGTCGCGGAGCTGTTCGCGACCGACGCGGAGGAAGTGCTCGTCGGGCTCGACACCGCAGGGACGTGGGACGCGGTGATCGACGCCGAGCCCGCGCTCGGTGTCTTCCTTACGCCGGAGGAGTTTGACCGGGCGCTGGTCGCGGTCGCCGACTTCGTCGACTTGAAGTCCCCTTACACGCTCGGGCACGCCCGCGCGGTGGCCGAGCTGGCCGCAGGGACGGGACGACAGCTTGGACTCACCGAGACCGAGGTGGAGACGCTTCGCCGCGCCGGGCTCGTGCACGACCTCGGGCGGCTCGGAGTCTCGAACGCGATCTGGGACAAGCGCGGCCCGCTCGGAGCCGGCGAGTGGGAGCGTGTGCGCCTGAGCCCGTACCTGACCGAGCGCATGCTCAGCCAGTCGGCGGCGCTCGCGCCGCTCGCCGAGATCGCCGTCCAGCACCGCGAGCGTCTCGACGGCTCCGGCTATCCGCGCGGCCTCGCCGGCAGCGCGATCTCCCGGCCTGCCAGGATCCTCGGCGCCGCCGACGCGTACCAGTCGATGCGCGAGCCGCGGCCGCACCGGCCGGCATTGTCGGCCGACGAAGCAGCCGGCGAGCTGCGGGCCGACGTGAAGGCGGGCCGGCTCGACGCGGACGCGGTCGACGCCGTGCTCGCCGCCTCCGGCCATCGTGTGCAGCGGCGAAAGGAGTGGCCGGCCGGGCTGACGACGCGCGAGGTCGACGTCCTCCGGCTGCTCGCCCGGGGGCTGTCGAGCAAGCAGATCGCCCAGCAGCTCGTAATCACGCCGAAGACCGCGCGCAACCACATCGAGCACATCTACGCCAAGATCGGCGCCTCGAGCCGCGTCCCCGCGAGCCTGTTCGCGATGCAGCACGGCCTTCTCTCCGACTGAAGATGAGGCATTTGCCCCATGCGCCCGGCGAGGGCAGGGCCGTACCGTGAGCGCACCCGACGAGGAGGAGTCATGACCCTACGCAGCAGGTTCTTCGCACTCACGTACGACCGCACGATCGCGAAGGTCGAGAAAGCGGGCCTCGGTGATCTGCGCAAGGAGCTGGTCGGCAGCGCGAGCGGCAAGGTGCTCGAGATCGGCGCGGGGACCGGCGCGAACCTGGCGTACTACGGCTCGGCGGTCGAGTCGCTCACGTTCACCGAGCCCGAGCCGCCGATGATCAAGCGCCTCCAGCCGAAGGTCCGCGAGCAGGCTCCGGCGGCGCAGGTGCTGCGGGCGCCGGCCGAGGATCTGCCGTTCGAGGACGACTCCTTCGACACCGCCGTCTCGACCCTCGTGCTCTGCGGGGTCGACGACCAGCCGCGCGCGCTGCGCGAGCTTCGGCGTGTCCTCAGGCCGGGCGGCCGCCTGATCTTCATCGAGCACGTCCGCGCCGACGATCCCGGGCTCGCGCGCCGGCAGGACCGGCTGAACGGCCTCAACCGGTTCATGGTCGGCTGCGAGTGCAACCGGCCGACTCTGAGCCAGATCGAGGCCGCCGGCTTCGACGTGACGAGTGTCGACCACGGCACGCTGACGAAGGCGCCCTCGTGGGTCCGCCCGCTTATCGTCGGGACTGCGACCATGCCCGCGGCCGTTTAGGCGGACATGCGGACGGATACGCCGGTTGCGTGCACGCTGAGCGGCGAGACGATGGGGGAGCGGCAGCGGCAGTGGCACGACCTCGCCGTCCGTGCGTTCGTTGAGCGCGTCGAGACGGACTGCGGGCTGCGGCTCGTGTTCCGCGCCGAGCCGGGTGTCGAGGCCGAGCTGCACGAGCTGGCTGCGCTCGAGCGCGAGTGCTGCGCGTTCGCCGAGTGGACGGTCGACGGGGCGGTGCTCGAGATCACCGGCTATGGCGACGAGGGCGTGGCCGCCGTGAAGGCGATGTTCCGGACGCTCACGCCGGCTGCCACTCGCCGCCCCTGAGGATCGGCACGACCTCGCCGGCGGCTCCGAGCCCGTCGACCTCGACGTCGTCGCCCCCGATCATCAGGTCGGTGTGGACGTGGGCGCGGTTGACACCAATCGCGCGCAGCTCCTCGTCCGAGAGGTCGTCCGGCAGTCCCTCGTAGCACTCGAGAAACGAAGCGCCGTAGGCGATGTGACACGCGGCGTTCTCGTCCAGCAGACCGTTGTAGAAAAGGGTGTCGAGCTCGCCGACCCGCGAACGAGAGTCGACGAGTGCGATCTCGCCGAGATGACGCGCTCCGTCGTAGCCATCGAGCTCGGCGCGAACGTCGTCCCCGCCGTGTGCCGCTCTGGCCTCGACGATCGCTCCGTCCCGGAAGACCAGCTCGAGGTCGCGCACGATCGTGCCGTTGACCAACCCGACCGGCCTCGTGGTGCGGACGACGCCGTCGGCGCGGCGACGATCGGGCGACGTGAAGACCTCGTCGGTCGGGAGGTTGGCGACGAAGCGGACCCCGTCGACCGTCTCGTCGGCGCCTCCGTGCCAGCGGGACTGAGGCAGGAGGCCGAGCGTCAGAATCCGTTCCGGGGCCTTGGAAGCGGACCGCATCGAGCCGCCGCTCGTTCAGGAGCGCGCATCGAGCCTCGAGGTTCGCGACGTGCGATTGCCAGGCCGCGATCGGGTCGGGCTCGTCCAGGCGGCAGACGTGCTCGATCGCCTGCCACAGGCGCCCTTCGTCGGGCTCGCCGTATACCTGCTCGGCCCAGGCCGGGGTCGCGCAGGCGATGCCGGCCCAGGCACGCACGTTTGCGTCCCTGAGCCTGAAGCTCGTCTCGCGCAGGGCCGCGGGCGTCGGGTACGAGCGCGCCACCCGGGCGGGATCGAGCCCGCCGAACATGTCCGGCGGCCAACCGATCACGGCGATCAGGGCCCGACGCTGCTCCCTGACATCGGCCAGCTGGTCGAACCTCCAGCGCGGAGCGGTGCCGACCGCTTCGTCGGGCGCGAGCTCGATCTGGCTCCGCAGCACGTCGAGGTCCTCGAAGTTGACCTCGACGTGCCGTGCGCCCGCTTCGTAGCCCGCCCTGACGAGCGCACGGACGAGCGGCGCGTGGTCGAGCATCGCCCGGATCTGCACCTCGCCGCCCGGCTGGACGTTGACGCCGACCCGCATCGCGAGTCGCGCGTAACGTTCGAGGAGGTCGGCGCGATCGTCCATCGGGCGCGGATCCTATCCCGCTTAACACGTGACCAACCACCCTTAAGCGACGGTCAACTGACCCGAGATCCCGCCGGGCTATAACCACTGTCGTGGAGCGAGCGACCATGACTCGAGCCGCTGCATTGGTCGGTGCAGGAGCCCTCGGCGCGGGCATCGCGCTCGCCGTGGCGTTCGCCGCGGGCGGCTTCCCGAGCCAGAAGACGACCGTCGTTCACGACATCACCGTGCCGACGACGAGCGTCACGAGCGGGCAGGTCGAGCCCGTGCGTGCCGGCCAGCTGACGATCGGCGACATCTACCGCCGCGTCGCGCCCGGCGTCGTCCAGATCACGGCGACGAGCGAGGTTGTCACGCCCGCCGACCCGTTCGTGAACCCGTTCGGCCCGACTGTCCAGACGGAGGAGGCGCTCGGCTCCGGCTTCGTGATCGACAAGGCCGGGGACATCGTCACGAACGACCACGTCGTGGCCGGCGCGAAGACCGTGCGCGTGAGCTTCTCGGACAACGAGAGCTACAAGGCCACGATCGTCGGCGCGGACCCGACCACCGACCTCGCCGTCCTTCGCGTCAACGCGAACGCACGGGCGCTGACCCCCCTCCAGCTCGGCGACTCCGATCGCGTCCAGGTCGGCGACGAGGTCGTCGCGATCGGCAACCCGTTCGGCCTCTCGCGGACGGTCACCGCCGGCATCGTCAGCGCGCTCCAGCGCCAGATCCTCTCGCCGAACCAGTACACGATCGACCACGTCATCCAGACCGACGCCGCGATCAACCACGGCAACTCCGGCGGCCCGCTGATCGCCATGGACGGTGACGTGGTCGGCGTCAACGCGCAGATCGACACCGGCAACACCGGCCAGCAGGGCAACGTCGGCATCGGCTTCGCGATCCCGTCCAACACCGTGCAGACCGTCGTCGGCCAGATCCTCAAGACCGGCCACGCCCAGCACCCGTTCCTCGGGATCGAGCCGGAGACGATCACGCCGGTGCTCGCGCGGATCCTGCACCTCCCGGTCGTGAACGGGCTGATCGTGGCCAAGGTCGATCCGGGCACGGGCGCCGCCAAGGCCGGGATCAAGGGCGGCTCGACCCAGGTGACCGTCGCCGGCGAGTCCTACACCGTCGGCGGAGACGTGATCGCCCGCGTCGACGGCGCAAAGGTGAGCTCGCTCTCCGTCCTCCGCGACCTCGTTGCCGCGAAGAAGCCGGGCCAGTCGATGACGATCACGCTCTACCGCAGCAAGGCCGCAAACCGGGGCTGGAAGCTGATGACCGCCAAGGTCAAGCTCGGGCAACAGACCTCCCAGTAGCACGGGTCGCGGACCGCGGTCGACCTGTCCTCGATCGCTAGCCTGGGGCCGTGCCGCTGGAGCCGGAACCCGGCAGAGTGGTCTTCGAGACCGCCGACTTTCTGGCCGAAGAGGATTCGTGGACCGGGGACGACGGCGAGGACCACGCCGGCTGGCACTGCGTCTCGACCGACCCCTTCCCGTGCCCGGCCGACGGCTGCGGGTTCGTCGCCGAGTTCATGACCGCCGCGCACCTGATCCTCGTCTGGGAGGAGCGCGACGATCCGAACCTGCTCCGGCACGCGTCGCGGGCCAAGCGCGTCGGGCGGAACCCGCGCGTGGTCGAGTACGAGCCGGGGTACGGCCCGAGCGCCTCGTACTACGCCTGGGAGGCGGCCGGGCGGCCCGTGCACGGCATCCGCAAGCGGTGACCTTTCCCCTCGGCGTCGAGGAGGAGCTCTTCCTCGTCGACGCGGAGACGCTGGAGCCGGCGCCGGTCTTCTCGCGCGTCGTGCCCGAGCCCGGCGAGCGGATCAAGCCGGAGCTCTTCGAGTGCCTGGTCGAGATCACGACGCCGATCTGTCGCGACGCCGACGAGGTGCTCACGAGGCTCGTGGCGCTTCGCCGTGAGGTCGCCGATCGGGCCGCCCGTCACGGCGCGACGATCCTCGCGGCCGGCATGCATCCGACCGGGCGCGGCGACGGCCAGCCCATCGTCCCCGAGCCGCGCTACCGCGAGCTCGCTGCGAACCTCGGCGCCGGCGTTTCGCGCCAGCTCGTGTGCGGGCTGCACGTGCATGTCGGCGTCGGCGACTGGAGCCTGGGCTCGCGTGCGTTCACCGGCCTCGTCCGCTGGCTGCCGGCGATCCTCGCGCTGTCCGTGAACTCGCCGTACGACGAGGGTCGGGAGTCCGGCCTCCTGTCCGTGCGCGCCGGCCGCCTGGCCGAATTGCCGACGGGAGGCGTGCCGCCCGCCGACCTCCCGGACGACGAACGGGACTTCACCCGCGTCCACTGGGATCTGCGACCGAACTACCGCTTCCGCACGCTCGAGGTCAGGATCGCCGACCAACCGACGGACGTCCGCCGCTCGGCGGCCCTGGCGAGGATCGTCCAGGCGCTCGTCGCCCGGGAATCGGGGCAGCGACCCAGGCGGTGCGACCTCGATCGGTACCGCGAGCAGCGCGAGGCCGCCGCGGCCGGACGGCTCGACCCCGCCGAGCTCGAACGGCTCCTCGGGCTCGTGCCGGACGCGGAGAAGCTGCTCGCCGGGCCGTCCGAGGCCGAACGGCAGCTTGCGCTCGGCCTCCCGGACGCGGTCCGTGACCTGGCAGACCGGTCGGTAGAGTAGGCCGCGTGACGACCGAGACGATCCAGGTCAGCGGGATCCGCTGCGAGCGCTGCGTCAACCGGCTCGCCTCCGTCCTGACCGGCCACGAGGGGCTCGAGTCGGCGAACGCGAACCTGATGGGGCAGGTCACGCTCACGTGGGACGAGTCCCGCACAAGCCGTGAGGATCTCCTGAAAGCACTGTCCGGAGGCGGCTTCCACGAGGTCGCTTCGGCCGCGTTCGCGGAATAGCCCTGCATCCAGGCTCGTTTTAGCCCGCGTGACAGGGACGCTGCTAGGTTGGTGCCGGGATGAGCACCGAGGAGCAAACATCCGCCCGGAGAGCCGCCGCCGAGGCCCGGGACCGCGTCCGCTTCGAGGAGGAAGCGCTCGCGCTCTCGGATCAGGTCTACCGCGTCGCGCGTCGTCTCGTGTCCTCGCGCGAGGAGGCGGAGGACCTCGTCCAGGAGACCTACGCGCGGGCTTTTCGCAGCTGGCGCTCCTTCACGCCGGGCACCAATCTCCGCGCCTGGCTCCTGCGCATCCTCACGAATCTGAACATCGACCGTGGTCGCAGCAAGCAGCGCAGGCCCGACGAACAGCCGCTCGAGGAAAGTGACTACTTCCTGTACAACCGCCTCGAGCAGTCCGCGCGTGACGGCAACGCGGACGAGGAGCGCGTGGTCGAACGACTGTCGCAGGACGACATCGTCGGGGCGCTCTCGGCGGTTCCCCACGACTTCCGCGACGTGGTCGTGCTGGTCGACATCGGCGACTTCACCTACCAGGACGCGGCCCAGATCCTCGACATCCCGATCGGTACCGTCATGTCCCGTCTGCATCGTGGAAGGCGTATCCTGAAACGGGAGCTCGCAGACAAGGCCACAGGAGGCGTGTGATGGCCGGGTATCAGATCGATCCGTGCGAGAAGTGCGAGGAGGTCATGCAGCCCTACCTCGACCGCCAGCTCAGCGAAGCCGAGCTGCGCGAGGCCGAGGGGCACCTCGCCGGCTGTCCTTACTGCGCCAAGCGCTACCGCTTCGAGGAGAGCCTCCGCCGCTTCGTCCGCAAGTGCTGTGAGGAAGAGATGCCGCCGGAGCTCAAGCAGAAGCTGGCGGCGCTCAGGACTCCTCTCTAGCCGCCTGGTCTCCGACGGCCGAAACGGCCCTGCCTCGACCTGCCTGCGCCGGCCACCTCCGTTCGGGCCCCTTGTAGCTCTTTCCCGAGGCCAGTCAACCCGTTCGGCAGCGGTCGTCGAGCCGCTCGCCTGCGGCGTTCGTGTAGTTCTTTCGAGCCGTGCCCTAGTGACTGTCCCATGGGACAGTCACTAGGGCGTGTCCGGAAGGAACGTGCCCGTCAGGATTTGAAGCGGGCAGGTAGGTCGTCCGGGTAGTCCACGTCGCCGGGCGGGCCGAGGTCGTCGCACGGCACGAGCAGCGGCGCGAGCGCCCGGGCGCCCTCGTCGGGCACGTCGTCCCAGGCCGCTCGCGTGAGCAGCACAGGATGGCCCCGCTTGCCGCCGTAGCTCGCCGCGAGCACGTCGTCGCCGTGCGCGCGCCACGCCTCCACGACCCGCTGGATCGCCTCCGGCGCGAGGTCGGGCCCGTCGGCGAGGACGACGATCGCCGCCTCCGTCTCGCCGGCGAGCGCCACGAGCCCGCAGCGCAGCGACGCGCCCGGCCCACGCTCCCAGTCCGGGCACAGCACGACCGGAGCGCTCGCCTCGAGCTCGAACGCACCGGCGACCACGACGATCTCGCGCACGCCCGACGCCCGCACGCGAGAGAGCACGTCGTCGAGCAACAACTGCTGCTTCGGCGAGCCGAACCGCGTCGCGGCCCCGGCCGCGAGCACGACGGCCCCGATCACTTGCTCGAGATCGAGATCCGCAGGACGACGACGACGCGAGTCGGTGTCCCGTTGGGGTCGTTTACGTCGCCGTACTTGCCGATCTTCAGCGCCACCGGCAGTCCGCTCACGACGCGCCCGAGCGCCGCGTAGTCCGGCTGGAGGAACGACGCGTCGCCCGTGACGACGAAGAACTGGCTGCCCGACGTGCCACGCGGTTCGGTCTGCGTCTTCGCCATCGCCACGGAGCCGAGCGGGTACGTCGTCGTCCTCGCGGGCGTGTCCTTGACGGAGTAGCCCGGCCCACCCGTGCCCGTCGCCGTCGGGTCGCCGCCCTGGATCACGAACCCCGGCACGATGCGGTGGAAGATCGTGTCGTTGTAGAAACCCGACCGCGAGAGCGAGACGAAGGACGCCGTCGTGTGCGGCGAGATGCCGACGGACAGCCGGATCACGAACGTCCCGCAGCTCGTCTTCACCGTCGCCAGCCAGGTCTTGTGCGGGTCGAGCGTGCCCTTCGGCGGCTTCCTGGTCTTGCTGCCGGGCTCCGGTGTCTTGACCTTCGGGCAGCCCTTCGCCGTCGCGCCGCTGGGTGCGCTCACGCCGACGACGCCGGCCAGCGCGGCGAGGCAGACGAGCAGGATCGCGCCGCGCCGCACGGTCAGCGCACCGCGCGCACGGCCGCGGGAGCTTTGCCGTTCTCGGACAGCGCGAGCCCGAGACCGCCCGTGACGGCGATGATGTCGGCGATGTGGAGGAGCTTGAACGTGAGCCGCCCGGCCCGGAACCGCTCCGCCTCGTCGTCGATGTCGGGGAAGGTCTGCCAGATGTCCCGCGCGACGGCGAGCAGCTCGCGTAGCCGGTCGAGCTCTTCGGTCTGACCGCCGCGCTCCTCGCACGCGTTGAGCGCGAGACCGAGGACGCCGAACGTGTCCTTCTGGCGAAGCCAGAGAAGCGAGGTCGCCATCGACAGGTAGCCGTGGATGCGCGCGAAGACCATGGGCTGCGTCAGCACGTCGCTGCCGCGCGGCGCCGTCGTGGGCAGCGGCGCCTTGCCGTCAGCGATCCGGTCGGCGGTGCCCGCGAGCATCATGCGGAGCTGCGCGTCGTCGAACCCGGCGGCGCGCGCCGTGCGGATCGCGATCAGCAGCGAGCTCGGCTGCTGCCCGTACGGGTAGTCGGAGGCGTACACGACCTGCTCGGGCGAGACCTGGCGGTAGAAGTCGAGGAGGTCGACCGGGCTCCAGACCGAGGTGTCGAAGAAGACGCCCGGCCTGCCGCAGAAGCAGTCCGCCAGCGCGGCGAGGTCGGCGATGCCGGCGTGCGCGATGATTAGCTGCGCCTCGGGGTGCTGCTCGTGGAGGCGGCGCAGGCCGGCGGCGATCGGCGGCAGTCCGCGCCCGCCGTGGATCAGGATCGGCACCTTGAACTCGGCGGCGATTCCGAACACCGGGTCGAGCCGCTCGTCGTCGAGCAGGAACTGCTGCGCACGCGGGTGCAGCTTGATTCCTCTGGCGCCGAGCTCGAGGCAGCGGCGCGCCTCCTCGATCGGCGCCTCGGAGAGGTCGAGGCGCGCGAACGGGATCAACCGCCCGTTCGAGCGGGCCGCGTCGGCGAGCGTCCGGTCGTTCGCCGCCCGGAAGGCCGGGTGGCGGTCGGGCTCGTCCATGCAGAACGCGAACGCGCGGGACACGCCGTAAGCGTCCATGATCCCGAGCAGCTCGTCGGGGCGGCCCTTCATGCCGTCGATGTCGTCGCCGATGTGCGTGTGCGCGTCGAAGATCCCCGCGCCTTCGGGCACCTCCGAGCTGAGCTCCGCGTCCCAGAACGAGCTGACTTCGAGGCCGCGTTCGACCGCTGCGTGCATCGGGCTCACTCTATCCATCGCGTCCTTCCGCGCCTCGCGGCAGCCGTAGACTCGCCGCATGTCCGCGATGATCGAGGTCGAGGACGTCCGCAAGCGGTTCGGCTCCACGGATGCGCTCGCCGGCGTCAGCCTCTCGGTGGAGCCGGGCACGGTGCTCGCGCTGCTCGGCCCGAACGGCGCCGGCAAGACCACGCTGGTCAAGGTACTGACGACGCTGATCCGCCCCGACTCGGGGCGTGCGCGGGTCGGTGGGTTCGACGTCGTGGCGGATGCGGCCCGGCTCCGGTCGATCATCGGGCTCGCGGGCCAGTACGCCGCGGTCGACGAGCTCCTGACCGGGCGCGAGAATCTCGAGCTGGTCGGGCTCTGGTACCACCTCGACAAGGCGGAGTACCGGCGCCGCGCCGACGAGGTGCTGGCCCGCTTCGCACTGTCGAACGTCGGCGACCGGCTCGTGAAGACGTACTCCGGCGGCATGCGGCGCCGGCTCGACATCGGCGCCAGCCTCGTCGGGCGTCCTCCCGTGCTGTTCCTCGACGAGCCGACCACCGGCCTCGATCCGCGGACGCGCAACGACCTCTGGCGGTTCGTCGAGGAGCTTGTCGAGGGCGGCACGACCGTGTTGCTGACGACGCAGTACATGGAGGAGGCGGAGCACCTCGCGCACCGGATCGTCGTCCTCGACGTCGGCCGGGTGATCGCCGAGGGGACGTCTCAGGAGCTGAAGGACCGGCTCGGCGGTGACACGCTCGAGGCCCGCGTCAGGAATCCGGCCGACCTGGAGCGCGCAGCGTCGCTTCTCGGCGAAACCGCGGGCGCGGAGCCTCGCGTCGACGTCAACGAGCAGCGCATCAGCGTGCCGACGAAGGGCGGAACGGCGCTCCTCGTCGCCGCGGGCCGACGGCTCGAGGACGCCGGGATCGAGCTCGACGATCTCGGGCTCCATCGGCCGTCGCTCGACGACGTCTTCCTCGCGCTCACCGGCAGCGCGGCTGCGAAAGGCTCGGCATGAGCGAACCTGGCGTCGCGCTGGCCTTCCGTGACACGGCAGGCGTCGCGCGGAGGAACCTGCTGCGCATCCTCCGCACGCCGCTGATGCTCATCGTCACGGCCGTCCAGCCTGCGTTGCTGCTGCTCCTGTTTCGCTACGTCCTGGGCGGCGCCATCCTCGTTCCGGGCGGCGACTACGTGAACTACCTCGTGCCCGCCGTGTTCGTCGAGGCCGTGCTGATCGGCGGCATGACCACGTCGATCGGGCTCGCCCAGGACATGAAGAGCGGGATCGTCGACCGGTTCCGGAGCCTGCCGATGGCGCGGTCGGCGGTGCTGGCAGGCCGGACGCTGGCCGACTTCGTCCGGACGGTCTTCTCGCTCGCGATCATGGTCGGGCTCGGTGTCGCCGTCGGGTTCCGCTTCCACAGCTCGGTTCTGTACATCCTCGCCGGGATCGGGCTGATCCTCGCGTTCGGCTACGCGTTCTCCTGGATGTACGCCTGCATCGGCCTCGCGACGAAGGATCCGGAGACGGCACAGATCGCCGGGATCCTGCCGTTCTTCGTGCTGATGTTCGCGAGCAACGCCCTCGTCCCGGTCGAGACGATGCCCGGCTGGCTCCAGCCGTTTGCCCGCAACCAGCCGCTGAGCGTGACCGTCTCCGCCGTGCGCGCCTTCCTCGAGGGCGGGGAGGTCCAGCACTGGCTCTGGCAGGCGCTCGCATGGTGTGTCGGCCTCTTCGTCGTCTTCTTCGCGCTGGCGCTCCATCTCTACCGAACCAGTACCTCGTGACTAGGATCAGGCCATGACCGACATCCTCATCTACGGCGACACCGTGCGCTCACCGGAGCTCCGGCACGAGATCCCGATCACGATCCCGGACCCGTTTCTCTACGTCGAGCGCGACGGCGCTAGACACGTGTACGTCAGCTCGCTCGAGCTCGCACGTGTCCGCGAGCTGGACGGACTCCAGGCCCATCCGTACGAGGAGGTCGGCTGGGACGAGCTGATCGCCTCCGGGATGCACCGAGAGGACATCTACAAGAAGCTCGTGCTCAACGCATGCCGCGCCCTCGGCGTCACGAGCGCGACGGTGCCGCGTTTCTTCCCGGTCGAGCTCGCCGACCAGCTGCGCGGCGAGGGCATCGAGCTCACGCCTGCGCGCGAGCCGTTCGCCAAGCGGCGCAGGGTCAAGTCGCACACTGAGCTCGACGGCATCCGACGCGCACAGCGCGCGTGCGAGGCGGCGCTCGATGCCGCCCGCGAACTGCTCCGCGCCGCCGAGCAGAAGGAGTCCGGGCTCGAGGTCGACGGAAAGCCGCTGACGTCGGAGTGGCTCAAGCGTCGGATAGGCGAGGTCTTCACCGCGCACGACATGATCGCCGACGAGTTCATCGTCTCCCACGGGGCGCAGAGCGCGATCGGGCACGAGATGGGCTCGGGCCAGATCCAGGCGAACGAGCCGATCGTGATCGACCTCTGGCCGCGCGATCGCGAGACCAGTTGCTACGCGGACATGACGCGGACGTACGTGGTCGGCGACGCGCCGGCGCCGCTCGTCGAGTTCCACCGTCTCGTGCTCCAGGCTCTCGAGGACGCCATCGCTGGGATCAAGCCCGGCGTCCCCGGACGCGACCTCTTCCTCGGCACGTGCGAGTTCTTCCAGCAGCACGGGTACCGCACCGCTCTGAGCAAGGAGCCTGGTGAGGTGCTCGAGGACGGCTTCAAGCATGGCCTCGGCCACGGTGTCGGGCTGGAAGTGCACGAGGAGCCGGGGATGGGAATGGCGAGCCGCGATCCGCTCGAGGCCGGCGACGTCGTCACCGTCGAGCCCGGCCTCTACAACCCGGGATTCGGCGGCTGCCGTCTCGAGGATCTCGTTCTCGTCACGGCCGACGGGGCCGAGAACCTCACGGACTACCCGTACGACCTGACGCCTTGAGCCAGATCGACACGCTGCTGGCCGAGGAGCGGCGCTACCCGCCGTCGCCCGAGTTCGCCGCGCAGGCGAACGCCAAGCCCGAGATCTACGAACGCAGCTTCGAGGACCTCTGGACCGAGGAGGCGAAGCGCGTCACGTTCTTCGAGCCGTGGCAGGAGCTGTACGAATGGAACCTGCCGACGGCGAAGTGGTACGTCGGCGGCACGCTGAACGTCTGCTTCAACTGCGTCGACCGGCACGTCGAGGCCGGGCTCGGCGACCGCGTCGCCTACCACTGGGAGGGCGAGCCCGGCGAGACGGAGACGATCACGTATGCCGATCTCCAGCGGCGCGTCGTGCGCATCGCGAACGCGCTCAAGGGGCTCGGTGTGAAGAAGGGAACCGCGGTCGCGATCTACATGGGCATGGTCCCGGACCTGCCCGCTGCGATGCTCGCGTGCACGCGGCTCGGCGCCCCGCACACTGTCGTGTTCGGCGGGTTCTCGGCCGACTCGCTCTCGAGCCGGATGAACGACATGGGCTGCGAGGTCCTCGTCACCCAGGACGAGGCCTGGCGCCGCGGCACGACCGTGCCACTCAAGCGCACCGCCGACGAGGCAATGGCCGACGCGCCCGGGATCCGCGCCTGCCTCATCGTGCGCCGCACCGGCAACGACGTGCCGATGACGGAGGGCCGTGACCGCTGGCTCCACGACCTCGACGTCTCGGACGACCCGGCCGGCTGCCCCTGCGAGCCGATGGACGCCGAGGACCTGCTCTTCCTCATGTACACGAGCGGCACGACCGCGCAGCCGAAGGGCATCGTCCACACGACCGCGGGCTACCTCGTCGGCGTCGCGACGACGCACGACTACATCTTCGACCTCAAGGCCGACCGCGACGTCTACTGGTGCGCGGCCGACATCGGCTGGATCACCGGCCACTCGTACATCGTCTACGGCCCGCTTTGCAACGCGACGACGAGCGTGATCTACGAGGGCACGCCCGACTTCCCGGACAAGGACCGCTGGTGGGAGATCGCCGCGCGCTACGGCGTCACGACGCTCTATACGGCGCCGACCGCGATCCGCGCGCACATGAAGTGGGGGCCGGAGCACGCGGCGAAGCACGACCTTTCGAAGCTGCGCCTGCTCGGCTCCGTCGGCGAGCCGATCAACCCCGAGGCGTGGATCTGGTACCACGAGCACGTCGGCGGCGGGCGCTGCCCGATCGTCGACACCTGGTGGCAGACCGAGACCGGCATGGTGATGATCACGCCGCTGCCGGGGGTGACGACGACGAAGCCGGGCTCGGCGACGAAGCCGTTCCCGGGCGTCGACGCGGCCGTCTACGACGAGGCGGGCAACGAGGTCGGGCCGGGCGGCGGCGGATACCTCGTGCTGCGGCGGCCCTGGCCGGCGATGACGCGGGGGATCTTCGGCGACCCCGAGCGCTTCCTGGCGACCTACTGGTCGCGCTATCCGGGCATCTACTTCGCCGGCGACGGCGCGCGCATCGACGAGGACGGCGACTTCTGGCTCCTCGGCCGCGTCGACGACGTGATGAACGTCTCCGGGCACCGGATCTCGACGATCGAGGTCGAGAGCGCGCTCGTCGACCATCCGGCCGTGGCCGAGGCGGCCGTGTGCGGACGCGCCGATGCGCTTACCGGCCAGGCGATCGTCGCCTTCGTGACGCTGAAGAGCGGCCAGGACGGCTCGGTCGAGATGCTCGAGGAGCTGCGCAACCACGTGTCCGAGGTGATCGGTCCGATCGCGAAGCCGGCGAACATCCTCTTCACGCCTGAGCTACCGAAGACGCGCAGCGGCAAGATCATGCGCCGGCTCCTCCGTGACGTGGCCGAGAACCGTCCGCTCGGAGACACGACGACGCTCGCCGACCCGACCGTGGTCGAGGAGATCCGCGAGCGCTCCGTCTCTTCGCCGGCCGAAGAGTGACGGTGCTCGACACCGAGCGGCTGGTGCTCCGGCCGTTCGAGCTTGCCGACGCACCTGCCGTTCAGCAGCTGTGCTCGGCGCGTGAGATCGCGGAGAACACACTGACGATCCCGCACCCGTACACGCTCGAGGATGCGCGGGCGTTTGTCTCCTCGACCGGAAGCTTCGCCGTCACGCTGGCCGACGGCACCCTCGTCGGCACGATCGCTCTCGACCTCGAGCCTCCGCACCGCCGCGCCCAGCTCGGCAACTGGATCGGCGTTCCGTACTGGGGCAACGGCTACGCGACCGAGGCGGGCCGATCCGTACTCGACCACGGCTTCGGCGAGCTCGGGCTGAATCGGATCTACGCGTACTGCTTCACGCGCAACCCGGCGTCAGCGCGAGTGCTGCAGAAGCTCGGCATGACCCCCGAGGGCACACGCCGGCGGCACGCGCTCAAGTGGGGCGAGTACCTCGACGAAGAGGTGTTCGGAATCCTTGCCTCGGAACGGTAGGAGCACGGCGTGGCGCGCCGAACCTCAAGCCAGGGTTGCATCCATCCGATGAGGATGGAAGACTCGCGCTTCACGTCCGGGTCGACGGCACTCTGACGGGCGATGCCGGCGAGGTGCCGACCACGGCTCGCCGACCAGGGACGTCCGAATCGAGTTCGAGCACGGAGCCCCTCCGGGGGTTCCGCTCGCGGCAAGATCATCCGGTGATCGCAACGGACGGCGTCGTGACGTTGAAGCCGCCTCGGCCAGGCGACTCGCAGCTGCTGGTCGACGGGCGGGACGGGGAGTTCTTCCGCTGGCTCGGCCCGGGCGCCGAATGCCCTTATCCGGTTGCATGTGTCTGGGTCGACGACGACCTGGTCGGATGGGTCGACTACGACGTCGACCACGGCTGGCTCCGGCCCGGCGAGGTGAACGTCGGCTACTACCTGTTCCCGGCTGCACGCGGGAAAGGCTTTGCCTCCCGCGCCGTCGAGCTCCTGCTGCTGCACCCCGAGCGCGAAACGGACTACGCAGTCGCGACACTGCTGATCGACCCGGAGAACGCTCGATCGCTTTCGCTTGCCCGGCGCCTGCAGTTCGTCGAGAAAGGTGAGGTCGACGGGCAGCTGTTCCTCGCCCGGCGGATCCGACCGGGTTGAGGTCGTCGCGAGCCGGCCGCTGAACAAATCCGCGACGATCCGGATCGAACATGGTGAGGATGCGTCGCAGCGACGAGAAACGGCTGCTGGAGGAGATCGAGGCCCTGTACCGCGCTCGCTACTCGACGTTCGTGCGAGTGGCGCGCGCAGTCGTCGGGGACCGGGAGCGGGCGATCGAGGCCGTGCAGGACGGATTCGCAGACGCCATCCGCAGTCGTACGTCGTTCCGCGGGGACGGCCCGCTCGACGCCTGGGTCTGGCGGACCGTGGTCAATGCAGCAAGGAAGGCGTCGCGCCATCCGCTCGTCGAGCCGCGCCGATCGGAGCCGTCGGCGGTCACTGAGCTGCACGTCGCCGACGAGCTGGCGCCGATCGTGCGGATGCTTCCCGAGCGCCAACGGCTGGTGCTCTTCCTCCGCTACTACGCGGACCTGGACTATCGCTCGATTGCGTCGGTGCTCGGAGTCGAGGTCGGGACGGTGTCGTCCTCGCTCGCCGCCGCCCGCGAGGCGGTCCGGCAGGCCCTCGTGGAGGCGTGCGGCCGTGACTGAGCTCGGTACGGCGCTGGTGGACGAGCTGGAGGCGCTCGCGCCCTACGAGCCGGTCGAGGGACGCTGGGACGACGTCGCACGGCGGGCCGGACTGCGACGCCGCCGACGGCCGCTCGTCGTCCCGATCGCGGCCGTGCTCGTTCTCGTCATCGGTCTCGGTACTGCCGCGAACGCCGCCCTCGGGTGGAGAGTCTCGCCGTTCTGGAGCTGGTTCGACTCCTACCCACCCGGGCGGACCGGGCCGATCGTGACCGTCCTCTCAGGCCCGGATTGGAACTTCGTGGCCTGGAAGAGCACGAACGGGATTCTGTACGTCCTACGGCGGTCCCGGCGCGTCGGGGTCCGGGTGCAGCAACCTGCCGCGCGCTGTCGTTGCTCTCGACTCGGTCGAGGGGCTCCCGCGATCGCGGGCGCGGATCATCGGCAACGCCTCGGCGCGTGTCTCACGAGTCGAGGTGATCGTGGGCGGTCGGCGGCCGTTCGTTGCCCGTCTCAGCCGCAGCCTTCCGCAGCTCGGGACGACCCGGCGTTTCTTCGTCGCAGAAGGCCCGGTGTCGCTGACGCCAGGCCACGAAACCCCGTTCGTGCTCGTCGCGTACGACAGCCGGGGCTGCGTGATTGCGAGAGTGCGCTAGTCGAGCAGCTTCTCGAAGCGCGCGGCGTCGTCGAACGGGCCGATGACGGCCAGGCGGAACGCGTCCTCGCGCATCAGGTCCTGCCCGACCCGCTGCACGTCCTCGGCGGTCACCTTGTCCAGCTCCTCGAGCACTTCGGCGGGCTCTGTCGCGCGGCCCTCGAGGACCTCGCGGCGCAGGCCGAACATGTTCGTGCCCTGCGGGCTCTCCAGCGAGAGCACGAAGCGGCCCTTCGCGTAGGAGCGCGCCTTCTCGAGCTCGTCGGCCGGCACCGGCTCGGCGGCGATCTTGCGCAGCTCGTCCATGATCGTCGTCACCGCTTCCTCGACGCGCTTCAGGTCGACGCCGGCCTGCGAGAAGAGCGTGCCCGAGTCGGTGTAGCCCTGGTTGGCCGCGAACACGTAGTAGGCGAGGCCGCGCCGCTCCCGCACCTCGGTGAACAGGCGTGAGGACATGCCTCCGCCGAGCACGGTGCGCAGCAGCTCGAGGACATACCGGTCGGGGTGCTGGATCGGGAAGCTGGCGACGCCGACGCAGACGTGGGCCTGGTCGGAGATCTTCTCGTGCACCCGGACGCGCCCGTTGTCGGCAAACGGCGACGCCGGCGGCTTTCCGGTCTTCGCCGCGGCCAGGTCGCCTAGGAGCTCGGTCACCTTCGCCACCGGCTCGTCCCCGAGGTTGCCGGCGAGCCCGACGACCATGCGCTCGGGCGAGTACCAGGTGCCGACGTAGTCGCGGAAGGTGTCGCGCGACGCGGCGTGGATCGTCTCCTTCGTCCCGAGGATGTTGCGGCCGAGCGGCTCGTCGCCGTACACGAGCTGGTCGTAGATGCGCGAGATGTAGTCCCGCGGCGTGTCGACGTACATGTTCATCTCCTCGACGATCACGCCCTTCTCGCGCTCGATCTCCTCCGGGTCGAACGTGGCGTGGCGGAGCATGTCGACGAGGACGTCGAGCGCCGTGTCGCGGTACTCGGTCGCGCAGCGGACGTAGTAGGCCGTGTACTCCTTGCCCGTGAACGCGTTGAACTCGCCGCCGATCGCGTCGACCTCGGCGGCGATGTCGCGTGCCGTCGGGCGGCGCTCGGTGCCCTTGAAGAACATGTGCTCGGCGAAGTGCGCGATGCCGTTCGTCTCCGGCGTCTCGTAGCGCGAGCCGGCGGCGAGCATGATGAAGCAGGAGACGGACTGGACCTGCGGCATCGACGCCGTCAGCACTCTCAGCCCGTTGTCCAGCGTGTGTCGCTCGAACGTCGGCACGGGTCCGATGGTATAGACAGCCCTGTGAGCAGCGGTGAGAAGACCCGGAGGGCAATCGCAGCGCAGCCGGACTGGCTGGCGCGCGTGCAGGCCGACGTGCGGCTTCCGGTCGGGCGCGTGCTGTACACGGGGTGCGGTACGTCGTTCCACGCGGCGCAGACGGGGGGAGAGGCCGTGCAGGCGCTCGAGCTCGTGCTTCAGCCGGAGCGCGAGGCGGACATGCTCGTCTGCGTCAGCCACGAGGGGACGACGCCGATGACGCTCGAGGCTGCGCGGGCGTGGAACGGCCCGATCTGGCTGGTGACCGGCGCGCGCGAGAGCCCGCTGGCCGAGCTCGCCGACGAGGTTGTCGTGTGTACGCCCGAGATCGAGCAGAGCTGGTGCCACACGGCCAGCTACACCGCGGCGGTCGCGACGCTGGCGGCGATGCGCGGCGAGAATGTCTCCCGGCTGCCGGATGCCGTTGCGGACGTTCTTGCCGGGCCGCGGTTCCCGGTCTCCGAGCACGAGCGCTGGCTCGTCGCAGGCGCCGGCTCTGACTGGCCGACGGCGCAGGAGGCGGTGCTGAAACTGCGCGAGGGTGTGCACGTCGCCGCGGAGTCGTGGCAGACGGAGCAGCTCCTCCACGGGCACCTGGCGGCGGTGGACGAGACGGTGCGGGCGTTCGTGCTCGAGGGCGAAGGGCGTGCTGCGGAGCGGGCGCGCGACACGGTCGCCGCGCTCGGCGAGCTCGGTGTCGACGTCACGCTCGTGCCGACGCTGCACCCGGTTGTCGACGTCGTCGCGTTCCAGCTCCTGACCGTCGACCTGGCCGAGGCGCGCGGAATCGACCCGGACCCGATCCGTCGCGACGATCCGCGCTGGGCCCGGTCGCGCGAGGTGTACGAGTGAGGCTCGAGCAGGGGCTGGCGATCGTGCGTCACGTGGTCGAGTCGGCGCAGGCGCCGGTCTCCGTGTTCGTCGCGGACGACCACGGGGAGCTCGTCGCCGCGGTGACGATGGACGGGGCGCCGAGGGACACAGGCCTCAACGCGGAGCGGAAGGCGTACACCGCCGCGCGGAGCGATGCGGAGACGACGAGCGCGCTCGCCGCGAAGGTGCGCGCCGACCCGACTGAGCTGGCCAGCTTCGACCCGCGCTTCTCGTTCTTCAAGGGTGGCGTCGCGGCGTTCGAGGACGACCGACGCGTGGGTGCGGTCGGCGTCAGCGGCCTTCCCGGCGAGCAGGACGAAGCGCTCGCTGCGGAGGCGATCCGCGCTGCCGGCCTCGCCCCGGGCGGCGGGCTCTAGCTCGCACAATTCGTTTCCCCCGGGGGCCTTCGGCCCCTTTGCCCCCGCTTTTGAGGCTAGCGCGGAAACTCGCACACGTGTGTGCCGTCTTCGTGACGATCTCTGCGCGCGACGCGCGTCGGGGCCCCCCGCGCCCAGGAAACGCGGCGGGGGCCCTTCGGCCCCCGCGTAAGCGTCGATTCGCCCGATCTCTAGCTCCCGGTCAGCTCCTTGTGCGCGCCGCGGAGCGCGAACGCGATCAGGAAGCTGCTGATCCCGCGCAGCAGCGCGAACGCCGCCACCCACGCCACCAGCAGCGTCGCCTTGCGCGAGAAGTCGCCGGCCGCCCAGAAGCCGAGCCCGATGCAGATCAGCCCGACCGTGAGGCGGATCCACCAGACGCCCGTCCGGTCGGACAGCGCCACGATCACGTCCAGGATCCCGGTGAACAGGAACATGAACCCGGTCACCGAGGCGACGGCCACGAACGTGTTCTCGGGATGGACGAAGGAGAAGATCGCGCCGAGCACGAGCAGCACGCCGAGGATCGCGTTCAGCGCCTTCCACCACCCTCCCTTGACGATCGCGGTCATGGCGAACTCGAACAGCGCCGCCACCAGGAAGACGATCCCGGCGAGGATTCCGATCGACTTTGCCGATGTGATGTCGAACCGGAACATGATCAGCGCGAGGAAGAGCCAGGCGGTGCCGGTGATCAGGAAGATCCACCAGTGGCTCCCGAAACTGTCGTCGTAGACCTCGTCGTATGCCGCCGTCGACACGGCAACCCTCCTTTTCGAACGCGCCGGGCGGGGTCCCGGCTCCGGCCGGACCCTATTCGAGCCGGGTCAGCTCGTCTAGCAGCCGGTCGACCTCGTCGAGGGTGTTGTAGTGGACGAAGCCGACGCGGACGGCGCCCTCGGCGAGGCCGAGCCGCTTCATGATCTCGAGCGCGTAGTAGTTGCCGTGCCAGACCGCGAACCCGCGCTCGCCGAGCCTCGACGCGACTTCGCCGGGCGCCAGCCCGTCGAGGGTGAACGCGAACGTCGGCACGCGCCCTTCCATCGTCGGCAGCCCGTGCAGCGTGCAGCCGGCCGGCAGCCCCTCGAGGAACCGCTCGCCGAGTGTCCGTTCCCAGGACGTGATCGCGTCCCATCCGATGCTTTCCACGTACTCGACCGCCGCGACCATCCCGGCTAGCAGCTCGAACGGCTGCGTGCCCGTCTCGAAGCGATGACCGAACGGCTCCTCCGACTGGGGCCGCACCTTGTACGGCCGCCACTCCTGCGCGACCGCCTTGTTCGTGTAGGCCATGCCCAGGTGGGGGCCGAAGAACTTGTACGGCGAGCAGACGAGGACGTCGACGCCGAGAGCGGCCACGTCGATCCGGCCGTGTGGCCCGAAGTGCACCGCGTCCGCCCACGCGATCGCGCCCGCCTCGTGAGCCAGCGCCGCGATGCGCGGGGCGTCGGTCACCGTTCCGACCGCGTTCGACGCGAGCGGGAACGCCACGACGCGCGTCCGGTCGGAGAGCTGTCGCTCGAGGTCGGCGAGGTCGAGCGTGCAGTCCTCCTCGATGTCGACGTACCGGACGACGAGCCCCCCGTCGTGCGCCAGTTCGATCCACGGCGAGACGTTGGCGTCGTGGTCGAGACGGGTGACGAGGATCTCGTCGCCCTCTGCGAACTCGCGGCCCGCCGTGCGTGAGAGCGCGAAGTTCAGCGTCGTCATGTTCGGGCCGAAGACGATCTCCTCGTCCGTGGAACCCAGAAACCGAGCTGCCGTCGCGCGGCTCCTGGCGAACAGCTCCTCCGTCCTCCGGCTCGTCTCGTACGGGCCGCTGACGTTTGCGTTGGAGTCCCGCAGGTAGGCGCCGATCGCCTCGATGACCGAGTCCGGAACCTGCGTGCCGCCCGGTCCGTCGAAGAACACGAGGTCGCGCTGAAGCGAGGAGAACCGAGACCGTGCGGCGTCGACGTCGAAGGGGGCGACGGTACTCACGCCGCCTCCTCGCCGTTCACGCGCCAGACGTACCGCGTGGGTGCCGTGAACGACGCGCCGACGAAGCAGTCGCGTTCCGCCTTCGACAGCAAGTCCCTTTGCGCTGCCGGCTCCGGCCGCGGCTCGAGCTCGACCTCGAGCTTGCACTCGAGATCGACGAACGCGTAGCGGCCGTCCGACGGTCGCCTCGTGACCTCACCGGTCGCGACCGCGGACGACGACGCGATCTTGATCCCGGCGCGGCTCGCGTGGTACGCGAGGCTCGTCAGCGTGCATCGCGCGAGGCCGGCGAGCACGAGGTGCTCCGGAGCGAAACCGCGTGGAAGCTGCTCGTGCCCACCGCCGTCCGCCGAGACGCGGTAGCGGCGGTCGAGCGCGATCGAGTAGTCGAGAACCTTGGCGCGCGGTTCGCTCATCCCCGGCCAACCCTACGCGATCCCCCGTGTCGTCCGGTCCGGCTACTAGCGTGCCGACATGGATCGGCTGAGGCCGCTCAGCGAGAGCGATTGCTACACCCGCCTCTACGGGCATCGCGATCCGACGGTCACCATCGTCTCCCGGTCGTCGCGCGCTGCGCCGTGGCCGACGATGACGGGAGACGAGCTTCGCGACGCGTTCGACGACAGGCTCGACGCCCGTGAACCCGACGCCGAAGCTGCGTAGGTGACCGCCGGACGCGTGTGCAGCCGCTGGCGGCGGCTCGGCCGCGCCGTCCGGTTGCGGCCGCGGCCGCGGGCTCGGAAGGCGTGGGCCTGTGCCGCCGCGCGGCGACGCTGATCCGACCCCGGTCTCGGCCGTCCCGGACGTGCTCGCGCCCGGCCTGCGCGTGGTCTTCTGCGGCATCAACCCGGGCCGGGTGTCTGCCGCCGCGGCGGCGCACTTCGCCAATCCGCGGAACGACTTCTGGCGACTGCTCCACGACGCAGGCTTCACACCAAGAGCAGCTCGACCCGGGCGAGCAGTTCGAGTTGCTCGTGTACGGCTACGGGTTGACGAACGTCGCGTTCCGGACGACACCGGGGTCCGGCGACCTCCGCAAGGGCGACTTCGTGGGCGCCACGGAACGGCTCGGGCGCATCGCCGACGAGTTGCGGCCGCTTGCGATCGCGTTCGTCGGCAAGGAGGCCTACCGCGGCGCCTTTGGCGAGCGCCCCGAGCACGGTTTGCAGGAGCGGAGGCTGGGCGACACCAGGCTGTTCGTGCTGCCGTCGACCTCGCCCGCGAACGCCGCCGTCCCGTACGGCGAGCGGTTGCGCTGGTTCCGCGAGTTGCGCCGGCTGCTCCCGTGACCGAGAAGCCGAAGCCGTGGCGGTACGGCGTGCGAGCGCTGGTGCTCGACACCGACGATCGCGTCCTGCTCGCCCACTTCACGTTCGCCCCCTATCCGTGGGCGCCGCCGGGCGGCGGGATCGACCCGGGCGAGTCGGACGAGCACGCGCTGCGCCGCGAGTTGGCGGAGGAGGTCGGGCTCGACGAGTTCGAGCTCGGCCCTCTGCTGTGGACGCGGGAGCACGAGTTCGACCGGCCGGTCGCGTTCCGCGGGCAGCGCGAGCGGTGCTACCTCGTTCGACTCGAGCCGTTCGAGCCCGAGCCGCGCCTCGATCTGGAAGCCGAGCTCGTCAGCGAAGTCAGGTGGTGGACGCAGCACGAGCTCGGACGCTCGGAGGAGACGTTCGCCCCGCGCAATCTGCAGGCACTCGTCCGCGACGTCCTCGAGAACGGCCCACCGCCCACCCCGCCCGCGCTCGGGAAGTGAGCCCCCACTCCCCACCCTGGGTGGGGAAGAGAACCACCCGCCACCCGCGGTGAGCGTACCGCGGAAAGGCGCACGAGAGGCGTGCCGAAGCGTGACAAATGTGTGACTTTCCGTCCACAGCCGTCCGGCCGGGACAGGGGCCGCCGCTCAGCCGCGCCAGCGGTTCGTGATCGGCGTGCGCCGGTCGCGGCCGAACGCCTTCGGTCGCAGCTTCACGCCGGGCGGCGCCTGGCGGCGCTTGTACTCCGCGCGGTCGATCAGCGCGATCGCCTGCTCGACGGCGTCCGGATCGAACCCATCGGCGAGCAGCTCCTCGCGCGAGCGGTCGTGCTCGACGTACGCCTCCAGCACCGGGTCGAGCGCCGCGTACGGCGGCAGCGAGTGCTCGTCGAGCTGGTCGGGCCGCAGCTCGGCGCTCGGCGCTCGGTCGATGATCGACTCCGGGATCAGCTCGCGGCCGGCACGCTCGTTCAGGCGCCGCGACAGTCGCCACACGTCCGTCTTGTACATGTCCTTGAGGAGCGCGAAACCTCCGGCCATGTCCCCGTAGAGCGTGGCGTACCCGACCGAAAGCTCCGACTTGTTCCCGGTCGCGAGCACGAGCCAGCCGAACTTGTTCGACAGCGCCATCAACAGCATGCCGCGCGCGCGAGCCTGGACGTTCTCCTCCGTCAGGTCGCGCGCCGTGCCTTCGAACGACGGTCGCAGGGCCGACTCGAAGCCGGTCACGAGATCGTCGATCGCGATTTCGCGGAAGTCGACGCCCAGCGACTCGGCCAGTCGTCGCGCGTCGCTGCGAGTCGCCTCGGAGGAGAACTGGGAAGGCATCGAGACGCAGTGAACGCGCTCCGGGCCGAGCGCCTCCGCGGCCAGCGCTGCCGTCAAGGCCGAGTCGATTCCGCCGGACAGCCCGATGACGACCTCGCGGAAACCGTTCTTGTCCACGTACGCGCGCAGGCCGAGCTCGAGCGCGAGCCGCATCTGCTCCAGGTCGTCCACCAGCGGCGCGATGCCTCCCCGCGCAGCGGGTGCCTCCGCCGGTGAGACCGTCAGCTCGACGACCCGAGCCGCCGGCGCCTCTTCGAGCTCCCTCGCGAGCGCGCGCCGGCGCACGTCGCGCAGCCGCCGCCCGATCGCCGCCGTCGGATCGATGTCGACGACGAGCAGCGCCTCCTCGAACCCCGGCGCCCGCGCGATGATCTCACCCTCGTCGTCGAGAACCACCGAGTGCCCGTCGAAGACGAGCTCGTCCTGCCCGCCGACCATGTTGCAGAGCGCCACGAACGCCGAGTTGTCGCGCGCCCGGGCGGAGAACATCTCCTCCCGCTCGCGGTCCTTGCCGACGTGGAACGGTGACGCCGACAGGTTGACGAGCAGCTGGGCGCCTGCCAGCGCCAGATCGGTGGCCGGCGGGCCGGGCTGCCACATGTCCTCGCAGATCGTCACACCGACGAGCGTCTCGCCGAGCCGCAGCAGCACGAGGTCGCGCCCGGGCGCGAAGTACCTGTCCTCGTCGAACACGCCGTAGTTGGGCAGCAGGCGCTTGCGGTAGATCGCCTTCACCTCGCCTCCCGAGCACACGGCGCACGCGTTGAAGAGGTCGCCGTCGAAGTGCGGCGTGCCGACGAGCGCGACCACGTTCTCGGTCGCTCGCGCGACCTCGCCGAGCGTCCGCTCCGCCGCCTGGAGGAAGCCGGGCCGCAGCAGAAGATCCTCGGGTGGGTAGCCCGTGACGGCGAGTTCGGGGAAGAGGACGAGCTCGGCGCCGGCTGCGCGCGCCTGGTCGAATCGGGCCAGGATCCGGTCGCGGTTGCCGTCCAGGTCGCCGACGACCGAGTCGATCTGCGCGAGCGCGAGCTTCACGGTTTTAGCCTATCAGTCGAAAACCTGCGTAAAGTGACGCCGCTTAGTACCGCTCGACCCACGCGGCGCGCCAGGCCGGGGGATCGCCGCTCGGCGGGTCGACCCAGTACTCGGTGCCGCGCGCGATCCTTCCGTCCACGACCTCGAAGAACGATGCGGCGTGGAACGTGCCGAGGTCGACGTGGTCGACAGCGACCTCGGAAACGGCAACGTCGCCGTCCTGCACGATGCGCAGGACGCGGATCGTCCAGCCTTCCGGGTAGTTGCGGTTGACGGTGATCACGCGGTCGCGTCCGTGGATCCGCTCGCGGGTCTGCGGCCAGTCGACGACGACGTCCTCGGCGAGCAACTCGGCCGCGGCGTCCCAGTCGCGCGCCTGAAAGCGCTCCCACAGAGCGCGCACGACCGCCGCCGGTTCAGACACGCGCGGCGATCTCCTCCAGCACCTCGGGGTTCTCGACCGAGGACATGTCGCCGGGATCGCGTCCGAGCGCCGTGGCTCGTACCGCCCGGCGCACGATCTTCGCCGAGCGCGTCTTCGGCAGGCCCGAGACGAAGACGATCCGCTCGGGCGTGAACGCCTTGCCCAGATCGCCCGCGACGAGCGCGCGCAACTCCCCCGCGTCCGGCGCCTCGGCGCCCGGAGACACGACGCAGAACACCCAGATCACCTCGCCCTTCACCTCGTGCGGGATGCCGACCGCAGCCGCCTCGGCCACGGCCGGATGCGCCACGACCGCCGACTCGACCTCGGCCGGCCCGATTCGCTTTCCGGCGACGTTGAGCGTGTCGTCTGACCGGCCGTGCAGGAACCAGTAGCCGTCCGCGTCGACGGAGGCCCAGTCGCCGTGTGTCCAGATCCCCGGGAAGCGGCGCCAGTACGTGTCGAGAAAGCGCCCGTCGTCGCGCCAGAACCCGCGCGTCATCCCGGGGAAGGGCTTGCGGCAGACGAGTTCGCCGACCTCGCCGGTTCCGGCCAGCGAACGCCCCTCGTCGTCGACGACGTCCATGGCCATCCCGAGCGCGGCGAAGCCGAGCGAGACGGGCTTGATCGGCATCGCGACCGACGGCGTCAGGAAGCAGGCCCCGACCTCGGTGCCGCCCGAGGCGTTGATGATCGGGCAGCGGCCGCCGCCCACCTGCTCGTGGAGCCACATGTACGGGTCCGGGTTCCACGGCTCGCCCGTCGTCATGATCACGCGCAGGCTCGACAGGTCGGCCTCGGGCTCGCCGTGCGGGATCAGTGCCCGGATCAGGGTCGGCGAGCAGCCGAGGATCGTCACGTTCTCCTGCTCGATCAAGCGCCAGAGCCGGTCCGAGGGCCAGTCGGGCGCGCCCTCGGCGAAGACGATCGAGGCGCCCATCGCGCCGGCGCCGACGACCGTCCACGGGCCCATGATCCAGCCCATGTCGGTGGCGAAGTGGATCACGTCCCCCGGCCGCGCGTCCGCCTGGTACGACGCCTCGCGCGCGATCGAGACGAGGAAGCCGCCGTGCACGTGGACGACGCCCTTCGGCTTCCCGGTCGTGCCGGACGTGTAGGTAAGCAGGTACGGATGCTCGGAGTCGACGGCGAGCGCCTCGGTCAGCCCGGGACAGTCGGCGGTCAGGTCGTCCCACGGCGCGACGACGACGTGCTCGAGCGACGGCGCCTCGCGGCGCGCCTCCTCGAGGATCGCGAGCATCGGCACGGCTTTGCCTCGTCGTGACGACACCGTTGTCGTGATGGCGACCTTCGCCTCCGAGTCCTGGAGCCGCTGCGCGACCGCCGGTGCGGCAAAGCCGGAGAACATCGGCACCTGAACTGCCCCGATGTGTGCGCACGCGTGTGACGCGATCGCGACCTCGACCGACATCGGCAGGTAGATCGCCACGCGGTCGCCGGGCTCGACGCCGAGCCGGAGGAGCGCCTCGGCGAGCTTGATCACCTCGTGCGAGAGCTCGGCGAACGTCAAGGAGCGGCGCGAGCCGTCCTCGCCGAGCCCGACGGCGGCCTCGGTCGACGCGAGCGGGCTCGCGGCCCAGCGGTGGACGCAGTTCCAGGCGATGTTGAGCTTCCCGCCCGTGAACCAGGTCGTCCACTCGGGTCCGCGCGAGTCGTCGAACACGCGATCCCAAAGCTCGGAGAACTCGATCCCCATGTCCTCGACCGCCGCCGGCCAGAACCACTCGGGGTCCTCGATCGAGCGCTGCACGAGCGCGCGGTAATCGTCGATCCCGTGCCGCCGCATCAGGCGGACGACGTTCGACCGCTCGAGGACTTCCTCCGTCGGCGTCCAGACGAACTCGCTCACGGTGCGAAGGGTAGTCCTTGCCGAGCGATGCTAGTGTCTGCTAACTTAGTCCCTGCTAACAAAGGCAAGGGGAGGCCCGGATCGTGAAGGCAAGGATGCTCGAGATCGCGCTGGCGAAGGAGAACCGCAAGTGGTGGACGCTGCTGGCGGTGTCGTTCGGACTGTTCATGATCATGCTCGACAACACGGTCGTGAACGTGGCGCTGCCGTCGATCGCGAACTCGTTCCACGTCAAGCAGAGCGAACTCGAGTGGGTCGTCGTCGGCTACGCCCTCTCCTTTGCGACCTTCATGCTCTCGGGCGGAAAGCTCGCGGACCGCTACGGACGGCGGAGGCTGTTCACCGTCGGCCTCGTGATCTTCGTCGGCGCGTCGCTCGCCTGCGGCCTCGCCACGGACATCAACTTCCTGATCGGCGCGCGCGTCGTCCAGGGCGTGGGTGCGGCGATCATGAACCCGGCCACGCTCAGCATCATCACGGCGACGTTCCCGCGCGAGCAGCGCGGCATGGCGATCGGGATCTGGGCCGGCGTGTCGGCGATGGCGCTCGCGATCGGCCCCCTGGTCGGCGGCGCGCTCACCGAGTACGTCCACTGGAGCTGGATCTTCTTCATCAACGTGCCGGTCGGAATCGTCGGCATCCTAGTCACGCGCTGGGCCGTGGACGAGAGCCGCGACACGTCGAAGGACCAGCGGCTCGATCTGCCCGGTCTGGCCACGTCCGGCCTCGGTCTCTTCGCCCTCACCTACGGCTTGATCGAGGCGAACAACTACGGTTGGACGTCGCCTCGGATCCTGGTGCTATTCGCGCTCGCGGTCGTCTTCCTCGTCGCCTTCGTGCTCCTCGAGCAGCGCCAGCGACTCCCCATGCTCGACCTCTCGTTGTTCAAGAACCGCACCTATGCCGGTGCGAACGTCGCGATGCTGCTCGTCACGCTGGCGATGTTCGGCATCTTCTTCTTCAACTCGCTCTTCATCCAGAACGTCCTCGGTTACAGCCCCGTCGAGACCGGCGCGATCTTCCTGCCGATGACGGTGCTGATCATCCTCGTCGCCCCGCAGGCAGGCCGGCTCTCCGATCGGATCGGGTCGCGCTGGCTGATCGGGACCGGCCTCAGCTTCGTGACGCTGTCGCTGATCCTGTTCGCGCAGCTGAACCAGGACTCGACGTTCTGGGACATCGTCCCGGGTCTGCTGACGGGCGGCTTCGGCATGGCGCTGACGATGACGCCGACGACCGCGGCCGCAATGGGCTCGGTGCCCGTCGACAAGGCCGGCGTCGGGTCGGCGGTGCTGAACGCGTTTCGCCAGGTGGGCGGCTCGCTCGGAATCGCGATCATGGGCGCGGTCGTCGCGAGCCAGGTGAGCGTCCCGCCAACGAACCCCGCCTGGGCCGACCAGTTCACGAACGGCTACCACCTCGGCCTCTACGTCGCTGCGGCGATCGCCTTCTCGGGAGCGATCGTGGCGACGCTGACCATCCGCAAGGTGCGGAGCGTCGAGCCGTCGGAAGCGGCAGTCGCGGCGTGACGGTCGCCCGCCTTCCCGCTGCCGAGCGCCGCGCCGCCGTGCTCGATGCGGCGCTCCGGGTCTTCGGCGAGGGCAGCTACGACGGCGCGACGACGGCGGAGATCGCCCGCGCCGCCGGCGTCAGCGAGCCGATCCTGTACCGCCACTTCGGCTCGAAGCGCGAGCTCTACTGCGCCTGTCTCGACGAGATGTGGCTGCGGTTGCACGAGACGGTGGACGCGATCGTGGCCGCCGAGCCCGACCCGCGCGAATGGCTCTTCGCAGTGCCGAAGGCGTTCGCCATCCTCCGGGCGAAAGGCGTCAGCCCGAACCAGCTCTGGATCCAGGCGCTGAACCAGGCCGGGGAGGACCAGGAGCTCCGGCGCTTCGTGCGCAAGCACGTGCGCGAGGTGCACGACTACGTCGCCGACATCTACCGACGCGCTCAGGCGGAGGGCGCCATGCCCGCCGAGCGGGACGCCTCGGCGGAAGCCTGGGTCGGCCTCGGCATCGGCCTCCTGCGCTCGGTGCAGGACAGCCTCGGCGGCCTGCTGAGCCAGGACGACTTCGCCGCGATCCTCGCCAGTCGCCGCACCTGGCTCGTCGGCACCTAGCTCGGACGGGTCAGTCGTCTTTTCGCGCGGTTGACTGCGGATGCAAGTCGGCTCACACTTCGACCTCACGATGGCTTTCTGGCGGAGGCGCGTCGAGTTCGCACCTGTGAATGTTCGTCCGGATTGGAGTGAGCGTGACGACTGGCGCTCGTGGCCGTCGCCGCGCAACTGGATCCGCGGCGAGAGCCATCACGCGAAGGAGCTACGCCAGGTCTGTGGAGGCGATCCGCGCCGAGCGGGCTACCTCATGCCTATCGAGGTCGATCTGATCCGGGAGCCGCGCAACCCGTACGACGGCAATGCGATTCGCGCCGAGGTACGGGGCTGGCACGTCGGCCACATCGCCAAGGAGATCGCGTTCCAGATCGCACCGGTGTTCGACCGAGGGCGGCTGTCTAGGATCCGCGTCTGCGGCGTGCTCCGGGGCGGGTCGAAGTCGGCGCCGAACCTGGGCGTCCATATCTGGCTCGACAGGCGCCTCTCTCCGGGCATCGAAGCTCAGTTCGCGGACAGAGCCGGTGAAGTCGAGTGGCCTCCCCATCCGAGCGAAGGCGTGTACTGCTCGGCCGATGACGCCTGAGATTCCCGCGGCAAACTCCAAGCTTCTGCCCGTCGGCGGCCTTCGCCCTTCTCTCAACCCGTGATTTCGGGAGACGGGTAACCCCCGCCGCGAAGCCCGGGCTTTGCCCGGTGCGTAGCTCGAACGGCCTAGCTGTAGCTGCGAAGAAGGAGGGGGCCTTTGGGGGAACCCTTGGTTCCCCCAAACAGTGAAGCCCCCGGCTGCGGCCACCCGGGGGCTTCACATAGTTGCCTGCTCGTCCGTCGCGGCGGAGTTCCGAGGATCGACCCTGCGGCCCGATCGACCCTCTGAACCTCGCGCGACTGTCTGACGCGCCCCCCGCTTCGGGCTTGGCTGCCCTGCAAGGTGAGAGGACTGTAACGGCCCTGTCCAGAAAAGTCAAGTAGACGTGTGAAGTGAAGTGAGGTAGGGTTCAGTTCACTTGGAACAGAGTGATCTCAAGCAGGCACGGGCAGGGCAGATGAGCGTGGCCGATGCCGCGCTCGGCGAGCGCATCCGCCGCCTCCGGATCGCCGCCGGGCTCTCGCAGACGCAGCTCGCGGCCGGTCGTTTCTCCAAGGAGTACGTCAGCCAGATCGAGCGCGGAAAGACCCGCCCGACGGCCGACACGCTCACGTGGCTCGCGGAGCGCCTCGGCGCCGACGCGGACTTCCTCGCCAGCGGCGTGTCCACCACCGACCGCTACCGCACCGAAGCTGCGCTCGCCCGGGCCGAGCTGCTCGTCGACCAGCATCGGTACGACGAAGCCGTGCGCGAGTTCGAGCCGGCGCTCGATGAGTCGAGAGTCCTCGGCGCGCCCGACCTCACGGTGCGCGCGCTGGCAGGTGAGGCGTGGGCGCTGCAGGAACTCGGCGAGCTGAACCGCGCGATCGAGCTGCTGCTCGAGGCGCGCAACCTGGCCGAACATCCGCGGTCGAACGACGTCGAGCGGGCGGACGTGCTCTTCCGGCTCGGCGTCTGCCGCTACAAGCTGAGCAGTATCTCCACGGCCGAGGCGCTCCTCGACGAGGCGCTCGTCCTGGCCGAGCGCTCGGCGCTCCCCTGCGACCGTCTCCGCGCGGAGATCCTTCTCTGGCGCTCGCGCTGCTACCGCCGCCACCGCGACTATCTCGCGGCGCGGGAGAACGTCGAGCGTGCGCTCGAGCTCTCCGAAGGTCTTCGTGACCCGGCCACCTCGGCCAACGCCTTCTTCCAGGCCTCGCTCGTCGCCGAGCGCGAAGGCCACCTCGGCCTCGCCCGGCAGTACGCCGAGCAGGCCAAGTCGTCGTACGAGGAGGTCGCCGACCGCGCCATGGTCGGTCGCCTGCTCAACAACCTCGGCGGTCTCACGTTCATGCTCGGCAAGCCCGAGGAGGCCGTCGGCTACCTGAAGGACGCGCTTCGGGCGCTTCTCGACCAGGGAAGCGACATCGAGGCCGCGCACGTCGTGTGCTCCCTCGCCGAGGTTCACCTCGGCATGGGGCGTTACGAAGAAGCCGAGTCGGAGGCGCGCACGGCGCTCGACCTGCTCGGCGATCGGGTCGACTACATCTCCGAGATCGGCACCGCCCAGTTGGCGCTCGGCCGCTCCCTCATGGAGCAGGACCGCTTGGACGAGGCTCAAGACACCCTCCGCGCCGCCGATAGGAGCTTCGAGCAGTTGGCTTCGGCCAGCCACCGAGCTTCCGCCTGGATCGCTCTCGGCGATCTCGCCGCCCGGCGAGACGACGACAGCGGTGCAGCCAGGCTCTATCGGCGGGCAGCAGAAGCGCTGCAGGACGTTCGCTTCTAGCAACGCCCCGCCCCGGGGCCGACCAGGAGGATCGTGATGAGCAAGGCGAGGGTTCTCTTCATCCTCTCCACCGTCGTGCTCGTCGCCGCGCCGCTCGCGACCATGCGGCTCGGCATGTTCGACGGCAACTAGACGACGGCACCGGGGCGAGAGCGGCGAATTGCTGCTCTCGCCTCCTCCTTTTCCAGGCTCACGGCGCCCGAGGCTACACTCGCCTCGTGGGGGCTCGACTCGCTGCTGCAGCGGCAGGCGTCGCGGTCGTGCTCGTCTCCGGATGTGGCGGCTCGGCGCACGACGCGAAGTCCGCCGCCTCGGTCGCGGCTCTGCTGGCCCGTCCCGGGCCGAACGTCAACGTCATCCCGGGGACGGAGGACTTCGCGCCCGGTCCGGTTCGCTTCTCGTTCCTGCTCGTGAACAACCAGGGCGCGGTGCTGACCAGGCCGCACGTCCGCGTCCTCGTGGCGACGTCGACCGACGCGAAGCCGCTCGCGACGACGACCGCGGCGATCGAGCCGGTCGGGGTGCCGGGCGCGGACGTGGACGGAGGAGACGTGACGCAGCTGTACGTCGCCAAGTTCTCCGTGCCGAGCGCCGGGACGTACACGCTCGGCTTCGAGGTGCCCGGCAAGAAGCCGGCACAGGCGTCGGCGACGATCAAGGTCCGCTCGCATCCGCAGGCGCCCGCAGTGGGCTCGCAGGCGATCGCCTCGGACACGCCGACGATCGCGAGCACGCACGGGAACTTCCGGATGCTGACGACGCGCACGCCGCCCGACAAGGGGCTGCTCCGGTACTCCGTCGCCGGTTCGCTGGCGGCGCACAAGCCGTTCGTCGTCGTCTTCGCGACGCCGAAGTTCTGCACCAGCCGCACGTGCGGCCCGGTCGTGGACGTGGTCGACGCCGTGCGCAGGCAGCTCGCCTCGACCAGCGTCCGCTTCATCCACGTCGAGGTCTACAAGAACAACAACCCGGGGCTCGGCTTCAACCAGTGGTTCAAGCAGTGGCACCTTCCGAGCGAGCCGTGGACGTTCCTCGTCGGCGCCGACGGGAAGATCAAGCAGCGTTTCGAGGGCTCGGTCTCCCCCGGCGAGCTCGCCGCGGCCGTCAAGCAGTTCCTGACCTGAAGGCTTGTCTAGAAGGCTTGGGTAGGCTCGGCTACCGTGTCCGAAGTGGAGACGGTGGAGCTGACCAGCCTCGCGGTCGCCGGGGGTTGCGCGGCCAAGTACGCGGCCGGGCGGCTCGAGGAGCTGCTCGCCGGGCTCGTGCCGGCCGACGCGGAGAATCTGCTCGTCGGGCTCGACCCCGCCGACGACGCGGCCGTCTACCGGCTCGACGACGAGCGCGCGCTCGTGTTCACCGTCGACTTCTTTCCACCCGTCGTCGACGATCCGGCCGACTTCGGCGCGATCGCGGCGACGAACGCGCTCAACGACGTGTTCGCGATGGGCGGCGTGCCACTGCTCGCGCTCTCCGTCGCCGCGTTCCCCGAGGAGCTGCCCGTCGAGCTGCTGGCGGCGATCATCGGTGCCGCGGACGAGACCGTGCGCTCGGCCGGAGCGATCCTCGCGGGTGGACACACGATCCGCGACAGCGAGCCGAAGTACGGGCTGGCGGTCGTCGGCACCGTCCGACCGGACGCGGTCTGGCGGAAGTCGACGGCGCGAGCCGGCGATGCGCTCTTCCTGACGAAGCCGCTCGGCACCGGGCTCGTCCTCCACGGACACAAGCGCGGACTCGCCGGAGACGAGCAGCGCGCCGAGGCCGTGCGCTGGATGCGGACGCTGAACCGCGATGCTGCGGACGCGCTCAGGCCGTTCGAGCCGAGTGCGGCCACCGACGTGACAGGGTTCGGGCTGCTCGGCCACTCGTACGAGATGGCCTCGCGGAGCGGCGTGCGGATCAAGATCGACGCGGACAGCCTGTGTGCGCTTCCGGGCGCGCTGGAGGTCGCGCGTGCAGGCGAGCGCACAGGGGGTGACCCGCGCAATCGCGACTTCGTCGGCGACCGGGTTTCCGTCGAGGGCGTGGCCGAGGACCTGGTCGCGCTCGCGTTCGACGCCCAGACGTCGGGCGGTCTGCTCGCGTCGGTCCCCGCCGAGCGCGCTGCCACACTGCAGGCCGCGTTCGCGTCCGCGGGTCTGCACGTGGCGCGCATCGGCTCGGTCGAGGAGGGCGAGGGCGTCGTCCTCGCCTGACGTCACCGTCGCGCCGGGCCGCGTCGCCCGCCTGCGTGCGCTCGCAGTCTCGCCACGAGCGTTCGTCTGGCTCGCCGCCGCGTCGGCGTTCAGCCTCTACCTGATCCTGATCACAGGCGCGACCGTGCGGCTGACCGCGTCCGGGCTCGGCTGCGACAACTGGCCGGGGTGCCAGCCGGGTCAGCCGTTCCCGGAGAAGGGCTACCACTCCTACATCGAGTTCGGCAACCGCCTCGTCGGCGCCGTGACGATCGCGCTGACGCTGGTCGCCGCGCTCGGCGCCTTCCGGGTCCCGGGCCTGGCGCGCTGGGTGCGCCGTCTCGCGGTCGCCGTCTTCGTCGGGACGCTGGCGCAGGCGCCGCTCGGCTACTTCACCGTGCGCTTTCACCTCAACCCGTACCTCGTGATCTCGCACTTCCTGCTCTCGGCGGTCGTGCTGGCCGCGGCGGTGATCGTGCTGCTCGGCGCGCTCGAGCTCCGGGACGGCCGGGCGGCTGAGCTCGTGCCGCGCGAGCTCCAGCACGTGATCGCGATCGCGGCTCTCGCAGCCGGCGTCCTCCTCGTGACGGGGACGGTCACGACCGCCTCCGGGCCGCACCCCGGCGACTCGTCGAAGGTGACCCGCCTCTGGCGCCTCGGCGACGCGATCTACCTTCATGCCGGCGCGACAGCGGTGTTCGGCGTGTGCTTCGTCTTTGCGCTCGGCTATCTGGCGGCACGGAGGAGCCGTTCGCCAAGGCTGTTCCTGCTGGCTCTCGGCGTGCTCGGCCTCCTGCTCGTGCAGATGGCGATCGGCGAGACGCAGTACCGGACGCACCTGCCGTGGTGGCTCGTGCTGATTCACGTCGGCTTTGCGGGAGCCGTCTGGGCGGGGATCGTGGCGCTCGCCACGCTCTTCCGGCGTCCGCTCAGCTGGCTCGCCCCGTCGGCGTAGACTGGATCGATGGACGAGCTCCTCTCCGACCACCGCCCGGTGCTCGACCACCCGGTGCTGATCGCCGCTTTCCGGGGATGGAACGACGGCGCGCAGGGAGCGTCGCTCGCCGGCGGGTTCCTGGCGAAGACGTGGGGCGCCGAGCAGTTCGCGTCGATCGACCCGGAGGAGTTCTACGACTTCCAGGCGACCCGGCCGATGGTCTCGCTCGTCGACGGCATCACGCGGCAGATCGACTGGCCGGAGAACGACTTCTACCATGCGTCGCCGGATGGCCTCGGCCGCAGCGCCCTGCTGCTCCTGGGCGTCGAGCCGAGCATGCGGTGGCGCCGCTTCTCGAGCCTGGTCGTCGACCTGGCCCGCGAGTACGACGTGTCGATGGTCGTGACGCTCGGGGCGCTACTGGCCGACGTGCCGCACACGCGACCGTCGCCGGTCACGGGCACGGCGGGCGATCCGCAGCTCGTCGAGCAGCTCGGCCTGCAGATGTCGCGCTACGAGGGGCCGACCGGCATCGTCGGCGTCCTCCACGACGCGTGCAACAAAGCGTCGCTGCCCTCGGTGAGCCTGTGGGCGGCGGTGCCGCACTACGTCTCGCTGGCTCCGAGCCCGCGTGCAGCGCTCGCGCTCTGCCAGCGGCTCGGCGACCTGCTCGAGACGACGATCGACACGGCCGAGCTGGAGCAGGCCGTCGATCCGTACACCGAACGGGTCACCGAGGCCGTGTCGACGGACGAGGAGACCGCGGAGTACGTCCAGGAGCTCGAGCGCCGCGCCGAGATGATCGACGAGACGTCGCTGCCGACCGGCGACTCGCTCGCCGCCGAGCTGACGCGGTTCCTGCGCGAGCAGGACGAGCAGGACGGGCCGCCCGACGTCGCCACCGACGACCAGTAACGACGTCGTCCGCTGCGGGTGGGTGCCTCTGGGCGACCCCCTGTACGTGGCGTACCACGACGAGGAGTGGGGCGTGCCGTCGCGCGACGACCGGCACCTCTTCGAGCTGCTCGTTCTCGAGGGCGCGCAGGCCGGCCTGTCGTGGTCGACGATCCTGCACAAGCGCGAGAACTACCGGCGGGCGTTCGCCGGGTTCGACGCAGAGCGTGTGGCGCGGTTCGGCGATCGCGACGTGGAGCGGCTGCTGGCGGATTCCGGCATCGTCCGCAACCGCCTCAAGGTCACGGCCGCGATCGACAACGCGCGTGCGGTGCTCGCCGTTCGGGAAGACAACGGAAGCCTGGCCGGGTACCTGTGGGAGTTCGTCGGCGGTGAGCCGATCGTCGGCCGCTTCGACTCGCTCGGCGAGATCCCCGCGGAGACCGACGAGTCCCGGGCGATGAGCAAGGATCTCAAGCGCCGCGGCTTTCGCTTCGTCGGCCCGACGATCTGCTACGCGTTCATGCAGGCGACGGGCATGGTCGACGACCACGTCACGAGCTGCTTCCGCTACAGCGGCTAGACGAACGCCACGTCCTGAACGGACAGGTCCTGGTGTCTGACACCAAACACTGTCCGTTTCCGACGAGGAGGCATGTCCCGAGCAGCCGATGAAACGTCGTCAGGCGATGCAGAATTTGGCTCTGGTGCTCGGGCACATCGTCCGGGTCGGCCACGGCCAAGTGTCTGACACCGCAGTTAGGGCGGGGCTCGGCTAGCCAGAGGCCGCTTTGGACTGGTCCCAGGCCAGCCAGCGGACGGGCGTGATCACGACCATCGTCCTGCCCTCGAACCAGAGCGCCTCCTCGAACTCCGGCGGCACGGCGCCGAGGTAGCGCAGCTCCAGCTTCTCGGTGAACGCGCGGACTCGAGGCTCGTCCTCGACCAGCTCGGCCGTGCCGAAGCAGACGACCGAGCGCGGCGTGAGCGTGGGATCGTCGACCCGCGGATCGATGTCGACGCACATCGTCACGTGCGGATCGCGGCGGATGTTCGCGAGGTGCCGGCGGCTGTTCCCGAGCGACAGGTGGAAGCGGCCGTTCTCCCAGACGTACCAGATCGGCGTCACGTGCGGCCAGCCGTCCGAGCGTTGCGTCGCCAGCCGCCCGACGAGCTTGCGGAGCAGGAACTCCTCCCGCTCCTCGGGCGTCAGCGCGTTGCGCTTCGTCGCGGTCGTCAGGTCGAGGAGCTCGTCGCGTCCCACAGCCGGGACTCTACGACTGACCTAGCCGAAAGTGAAGGCGTATCCCGACACGCCCGGCGAGAAGCGCAGGTCGAGCCGCCCCTCCTTGTCCGCCGACTGCGAGACGAGCGTGTAGAGCCGGTCCTGCGTCACGTGCACGGTCTTGAGATACGAGCCGTTCAGGAACACCCGCACGGTTCCGGTGCCGCCGAGCACGAGGTGCACCTTCCGCGCGAGGAAGTCGAGGTCGAGGTGCGCGTCCTTCCCTGCGACGACGCGCTGCCCGCCGATGTTCCAGTAGCCGCCGTACGAGAACTGGCTCTCGTCGAGCACGAACGGGAGCGTGTACTTCGCCATGCGTCCGACCTTGACCGGCGAGCCGGTGTACGAGCCGAGCCGAGCGGAGCCGAGATAGGTCTCCGGCGTCAAGGCGTAGTCGGGGGTGTGGTCGGCCATGTGCAGCGCCTTCGGAAGGGACGCGTCGCGCTCGGCGAGCAGCGAGCGGATCGCGTTCTCGGTCTTCGAGTAGTCGCCCTCGCCGAACTTCGCCTCGCGGACGTGACCGTTCGCATCGATCAGGTACTCGGCCGGCCAGTACTCGTTGCCGTACGCGTTCCAGGTGCCGTAGTCGTCGTCGATCGCCACCGGGTACTTCACCTCGTACTCCTTGGTCGCCGTCCGGACGTTCGAGACGTCGTGCTCGAACGCAAACTCGGGCGTATGCACGCCCACGATCACGAACCCGTCCTTCGCGTAGGTGCGGTACCAGGCCTCGAGGTACGGCAGCGTCCTCAGGCAGTTGATGCAGGAGTACGTCCAGAAGTCGACGAGCACGACCTTGCCGTGGAGCTTCTGCAGCGTCAGCGGCTGGCCGTTCGGCGTGTTCAGCCACGCTTTGATGCCAGCGAACTCGGGCGCGGGGCCGTAGTCCTTGAGGCCGCTCAGCGGCCGCTTCTTGTGGGCGATCGGCTTCCGGTGAGTCGGGTTCGTCCCGCGCGCATACGAATTGAGGCCCGCTCCGCTCGCCTCGCTGACGCCCTGGATCGCGTTCGTGTAGTCGGGGAACCACTTCTGGATCCTCGCGTCCAGGTTGAAGACGAGTCCGAACGCGGCTGCGGCGAGCACGATGCCGAACACGACGCGGAACCGCTCGAGGCCGCCGCGGATGCGCGTCGCAAGACGCTGTCCACCGAGCGCGATGCCGAGCATCACGAGCGACGCCCCGAGTGTGTAGGCGAGCGCGACGCCGACAGTCTTGACGCCGAAGTCGTGAGCCGCGGCCGAACTCGTCACGAACGCGAGAGCCGGGCCTGCGCACGGGGTGAAGACGAAGCCGAGGGCGGAGCCAAGCAGGAAGCCGCCGCCCAGGTCGCTCGACGGACGTCGCGTCAGTCGCGAGAGCGGCCGTTCGATCCACACGCCGACCTGGGGGAAGATCAGTGTCGCCGCGAAGACGAACAGCAGCGCGATGGAGATGTTGCGGAGGAGATCGTCGGGCAGTCCGAGCGCGGAGAGGAGCCACGTCGCGAAGAGGACCGAGACGAAGAAGGTGGTGGCGATTCCCGCGATGATCGCGTAGGGGCGCCGCTTGCTTGCGCCGACTCCGCTGCCGAGGATGATGGGCAGTACCGGGAAGACGCACGGCGAGACGGCTGTGATCAGCCCGGCGACGAACGCCAGAGGGATTGCGACGACGACCATGCGACCGTTATTCGGTCGAGTTTGCCTGGTCGGTTGTTACAGAGGTATTACCGTTGTCGGGCTGCTGCCCGGGCTCGGCGGGCGTTTCTGTGGTCGCGGCCGCCGCCTCGCCGCCGCCTTTCTTCTTCCGCCGCCGTCGGCGCCTCGATCGGCGTGGCGGCTTCGGCTCGGGGAGATCCTCCGCGAGCGCGGCCGCGATCTCCTGGACGGTGCCGATCTCCTCGCGCGCGGCCTCGAGCAGCTTCGTTGCACGCGGCGTGTAGCCGTCGGCCGACGCGAGCAGGGCCGCCGCGACCGGCAGGGGTAGCTCGCGCACGGCGACGACGAGCTTGGCGGCGTTCTCCTCGTGCCGGTGGCCGCGCGAGTTCGCCAGCGCGCCGAGCAGCCGCTTCGCCTCGGGGTATTCCCCGCTCGCCTTGCGGTCGAGCGCCTTCCGGGTCGCACGCGCGAGCCGCCACGTCCAGCGGCCGAGGATTCTGATCCGGCGCGTCCGGCCGGCCCTCGCCGATCGCCTTCAGCAGCGTGCGCACGCCCGGCTGGCGGTCCTTCTCCCACGTCGGCGCCTGCGTCACGAGCGTGACCAGGTCGTCGAAGCTGGCCCGGTCGACCCGCATCGACACGCGGTCGGCGAGCGCCATCATCCGCAGCCGCCGGTTCGGGTTCTCGGCGGCACAGGTGAAGAGGAACTGCTCGAGCGCGGTCTTGCTCGCCCGGCCGTCCGTGAACTTGGCGACGAATGCCTCGCGCTCCTCGAAGCGGAGGTTGCGGCCGGCGAACGTGGCCCAGTAGCGCTGCTCCTCGTCGTCCAGGTAGCGCGGGTCGATGCGCTGCCATTCGCGGGCGATCACACTCAGGCGCCGCTTGACGTCAGGCGTGACCGGGACGAGCCAGGGCGCCGGCGTCAGCCTCCGCCGCGTCCGCCGCTGCATCCGGCGCCGCGGCGTCGGGATCACGCGCGCACCCTCGCGGTAGAAGTCTGCGTCGAGCAGCGAGTGAAGCGTGACGACGCGATCGGAGTGGGTCGCGCCCTTGTTCACGAAGTCGACCACGATGCCGGCTTCCTTGCGCGGGTGAATACGCATGATCCGGCCGATCCGCTGCTGGTAGACGCGACGGCTGGCGGTCGGGGCGAGGTGCATGACCACGGTCGCGCGCGGCGAGTTCCAGCCCTCGGCGAGCAGCATCGCGTTGATCAGGACGTTGATCTCACCGCGCTCGTAGGCGGCGAGCGTCTCGGCGAGCTGCACCGGCGGGGTGCGTCCGGAGACCGCAGTCGCCTTGATCCCGGTCGACCGGAACTCCTGCGCCAGGTTGTACGCGTGGTCGACGCCGGCCGCGTAGACGATCCCGGGCGTGTCGCCGAAGCGGTCGCGATAGAGGCTGGCGGCCGCCTGGTTCAGTGCCTGGTGGTCGAGGACCTTGGCCAGCTCCTGCTGGTCGAAGTCTCCCCCGACGATCGGCACCGAGTTGATCGCCGCCACCGGCGGCACGCGGAGGCAGCGAAGCGAGGCAATCAGCCCGCGCCTCGCGGCGTCCTGCAGCGGGAGGTCGTCGACCGAGGCGGGAAAGACGTCCGCGACCTGCTTCGCGATCAGCTGCTCGGTCGCGGTCATGCCGATGTAGACGGGCTCCGGCATGCTGCGGATCGCGGCGCTCGTCTTCTCGCCGAGCGCGGTGTGCGCCTCGTCGCAGATCACGAGCTGGTAGGCGTCGCGGCGGAGGTCGCCGACGTGACGCGCGAACCAGGCGTAGGTCTGGATCGTGATCGGGCTCGTCGACGGCAGCGGCTCCTTGCCCGTGATCTCGGGCGTCAGGCGCGGGCCGTAGCCCTCGTCGGTGAGCTCGCGGCGGAACTGGTTCACGAGCAGCCGACGGTGCGTGAGGATCAGGACGCCGATCGAGCGCGCTGCCTCGACGAAGCCGGCGGCGGCGATGGTCTTGCCGGAGGCGGTCGGATGGCGGAAGCGGTAGCGGCGGACGGCGCCCGGGTCGGGAGCGGTGTCCTCGACCTCCTCGTCGAGCTCGCCCTCGAGCTCTTCCTCCTCGTCGTCCTCCTCTTCGAGCACGGGCTCGGCCTGGCCGTTCGCGCCGTGGCCGTTCCCGTTGCCGTTCTCGCGCTGGTTGGCCGCGATCAGCTCAGTGAGCATCCCGGCGAGCGCGTCGATCTGGTGCCGGCGCAGCTCGGTTCCGGACGCGAGGTGCGGCGGCTTCTCGCTCAGCACGCGCTCGAGGCCGAGCATCAGTGCGAAGCGAATCTTCCATTCGGGCGAGGGGCTCGACCGGCCTGCCTCGATCTCGGCGATCGCCTCGTCGAGCGCGAGACGACGCGCCGTGCCCGGTGCGAGCACGACGGCAGGATCCTCGTCCTCGTGGAGGAGCGGCTCTCCGGCCCAGGCCGCAGCGCGGAGCGCCATGGCCTCCAGGCCGTCCGCCCCCGGCGGGGCTGTAGTCGGCTGGTCGATGGTCTTCTGCATGCACGCAGCACGCGTCGGTGCTGCTACTTCGAGAAGGTGCGCCCGCAAAATGCTGCAGGCGACTGGTTTGAAGCATAACCGATCGGTCGGCCCGAGTCGGTTCTCAGCCTCCGAGCCCGCCGAAGATCGCGAACGGGTTGTGCGGCATCGCCTCGTACACAATCTCGCCGCCGGCCTCGACCTCGCCGTGCAGCCGCGTCGCCAGCGCCTTCGCCTCTTCCTCGCTGTCGGCGCCGACCACGAGGTACTTCCAGCGTCGCGCCACGCTCTGTCCTTCCTGCTCGAGCTGGTCGGCGAGCTGCTCGGCGGCTTCGTGAGACGGGCACTCGACTCGCACCTCCCACGGGGAGTAGCCCTCGTCGACCACCTCTTCCTCCCAGGTCTCGCCCTTCGGCTCGTCGTCCCAGCGCTCCTCGCCGGCGAGCCAGTGCTCGACCTTGACCGTGAGCGGCTCGATCCCGGCCTCGTCGAGCTCCGCCTCGACGATCTGCTGGGCCTGCCGTGCCTGCGCGCGCGTGGCCGCGTAGACGAAGAGCGTGTCGTCGTCACGCGAGACCGCGAGCTTGTCGGCTTCGAGCTCCTTCGCAAGGTCGCGCGCTCGGGAGCCGAGCCCGCCCCCGAGCCGGCTGAGGAACCCGCCCGCATGCTCGGGCTGGAGCTCGACGCGGATTCGCCAGTCGTCGCGTGCCATCCAGTCGCCAGGCTACCGGCGGCCGGTGGTCAAAGTCACACATTCGGCACAGATGCGTATCCCATGGGTGCGAGTTTTCGCGCTACCCTCAAGTGCGGGGGCAAAGGGGCCGTAGGCCCCCGGGGGGAAAGAAGATGGCATCGAATTTCGCGGCTGATTTCGAGCGAGAGCGGGGGCGGTACGCGGACGGGGAGTCGCGGCTGCCGGGGATCGCCGATCCGGACGAGCGGCAGCGACAGCTGACGCGGATGGGGAACGCGGCCAACGGCGCCGGGCTCGCGTTGCTCATGGCCGGCCGCCGTGACGAGGCGAGCGCGTGGTTCGCCCGCGCGGCCGACCGCTACCGCGAGAGCTTCGACGAAGCGCCGCCCGGGAGCTGGGGCCGGCCGATCGGTGCCGTGAAGGCCCGGCTGCTCGCGGGCGACCGACCGGGCGCCGAGGAGGCTGCGCGCTGGACGCTCTCGACGGGCGCGGCGGCCGCCGAGTCGCCGATCGGCCGCTATGCCGCGTGTCTGGCGATGCTCGTGCTCTCGACGGACGAAGATGCACGCGCGCTCGCGACGAGTCTGCGCGGTCGCGACGACTTCCCGAACGACGTCGCCGCTGCTCTCCACGCGATCGCCGAACACGACCGCGCGGCGTACGAGACCGCGGCCGCGGACGTCCTCCGGTCCTTCGAGACTCGCGACAAGTACCTCGAGGACATCGCCGTCGCAGACACCGTGCTCGTGCTCCAGACGCTCGCGGCGGGCCGTGGGCTTGCCGTCGAGCTCGAGTCGCCGCTGCTTCCGGCCGCCTAGCTCCTTGGCTTCGCCCGGAGCGTGGCGAGGATCGCGTCCGCCTCGCGCAGGGCCGACCGCGGAGTCACCTCGATGAGGAACCGGCGGCCGCCGCGGATCAGCGTGCGACCCCGGCCCGTTCGATCCTGCGGTCGCAGTTCGGTCATGACGACGTGAGCTCCCCGGGAACACAGTGTGATCACGGGGTAGCAGCCGCTCCGCGGATTGATCGCGGCCTGCCACGTGCCCGGGAGCCTGATGCTCAGGTCGCAGCTGCGGAACGTCCAGGGCCTCGGGACGGCGGTCAGTGTCCTCAGAAGCCGGTTGGCAACGGGGAGCTCGGCTGCGGATGAAACGACGACGGAAAGGTCGAACCCTCGGCCGGCGCTGGAGAACACCCGGCGAGCGATCCAGGGTCGGCGCCCGGGGAGCAGGTTCTCGGCGGTCACTTCGACCGGCAGGTCGGCGTGGGCCTCTCCGACGGCGCGGAGCTCGAGCAGGGCGAAGCGAATGTCGCCTCGACGAGCACGAACCACGAGATCGGCGCCTTCCCGCCCCGGCGGGATCTCGATCCGTCCCGACCAGCCCGGCAGAAGCGTCATCGCGACGCCGCCCCACGCGAGTCGGCGACCTTTCGGCCGGACGACGCGCGGCCGCTGCACGCGCAGCGTTGCTAGCACCGAGTTGGCTCTCTGCAGAGCGCTGTCGGAGAGCGGCTTGGGGCCGAGGTCGGCGATGACCTCGATCAGCTCCTCGCGGACCGCGACGGTGCGCACCGCGAATGCGTCGTCGCCGGAGAAGCCTTCGAGCGGTGCGCTCGACAAGTTGCTGTGGCCGAGTCCGACCGGCAGTCGCGCCCGCCGGAAGTTCGACAGGTAAGGAACGGACGGCCCGTAGTCCCAGACGATCACGTGCACGCGACCGCGCGGAACTCGCGCCAGCTCGGGCGAACCGGCCGCTCGGTGGTCGAGATGGAAGTCCGCGGCCTGAAGCTGGCCAGGAGAGGCGAATCCGTGCCAGCCCCGTGGAAGCGTCAGGCCGAGGCCGCCTTCGGACAGGACGTGCCCCGTCGGCGAGCCGGCCGTCGCGACCGATGCGCCGGCCAGGAGCAGCACGAGGGCCACCAGCAGTTTCACCCCACGTCTACGCGAGGGCAGGCTCGGGAGGTCCGGCGCTAGTCGTGGCCTTCGGCGAGCTCGCGCGAGCGTTCCATCGCGGCCTGGATCGCGTTCAGGAACGCCGCTCGCACTCCCGCCTGCTCCAGCTCGCGGATCGCGCGGATCGTCGTTCCGCCGGGCGACGTGACCGCTTCCCGGAGTTCCACCGGATGCATCTCCTCGTCGCGCAGCAGCACTGCCGTCCCCAGCATCGTCTGGACGACGAGCTGGGTCGAGATCTCCCGAGACAGCCCGAGCAGGATGCCGGCCTCGATCATCGCCTCGGCAAGCAGGGCGAAGTACGCCGGCCCCGAGCCGGAGACGGCCGTGACGGCGTCCATGTACGGCTCGGCCACGCGTACGACCGGGCCGAGGTGTGTGAGCACCTCCTCCGCCGCGGCGACGTGCGCCTCCGACGCGTGAGCCCCGGCGCACAGGCCGGTGATCCCCTCGTGCACGGTGGCGGGCGCGTTCGGCATCGCGCGCACGACCGGGATCTCCGGAGCGAGGCGGCGCTCGATGAACGCAGTCGGGATCGCGGCGGCGACCGAGAGCACAGTCTGCTCTTTCGTGACTGTGTCGCGGATGCTCGCGAGCAGCTCGTCGAAGTCCTGCGGCTTCACCGCCAGGACGACGATGCCGGCCCCTGCCACCGCCTCCGCGTTCGACAGGGTCGCCTCGATCGCGTGCCGCTCCCGTAGCTCCGCGGCGCGCTCCTCCCGTCGCGCCGTGGCGACGATGTCGGTCGAGCCCGAGCTGAGCAAACCGGCGAGGAAGGACTCGCCGATCTTCCCGCAGCCGAGGATGGCGACGCGGCCGTTCACGGCCCGGACTCTACGCGGCGAACCGTTGCGCCGGGCTCACCGGAAGCAGGCCGCGAGCCCACGCGCTCAGCAGGTAGACGCCCGCGAGGCCGGCCCACTCACCGTAGGGCGCGAGCAGCTCTTCCGTCTCCCAGCCCTCGACGCGCCGTCCGCGCAGTGCGGCAAGGAGCTTGACCAGTCCGAGGTCGCCGACGAGCCCGAGGTCGTAGCGGCCGAGTCCTTCGAGCGCGACGACGCCGACCGACCACGGGCCTAGACCGCGCTCGCGGCCGAGGCGTGCCGCGACCGTCGCAGCCGGAAGCGTGTGGAGGCGATCGAGATCGAGCGTCGCGCACACACGGGCGAGCGTCGCGCCGCGCCGCGCGTGGAGACCGAACGCGCGGAGCTCCGCCGGCGAGACCGAGCGGAGGGCCTCGGCCGTCGGCGGCGCGTGGAGTGACCCGTGCGCGGGCATGACGGCACGCACGATCCGACGCTCGATCGCCCTCGCGCGTCTCGCCTCGATCAGCTGGCCGCACAGCGCGCGGAGCAACGCGTGCTCGACGGTCGCGAGCCGCAACTGGCGCATCCCGGCCAGGCGGCGCGTGGCCGGGCCGATCATCGGATCGTTGCGGAAGCGGCGCAGGAACTCCGAATGGTCGTCGTCGATCGCGAGGACGAATCGGAGCCTCTCGATCGCCTCCTCGCTGTCCGCGACGAGCCGCATCGATCCGTCCGGGTACTGACGTGCGGCGCCGCGCTCCACACGGCCGTCGACCTGGAGGAGCGCGTCGAGGACGCCGTCGCGGAAGACGCGGGTTGCGTCGCCGGCGTGGCGCGCGGTGAGGGCGAGCGAGTACGGCCCTTGCGGCCGGACGACGACGTCGATCATCACGGCACCTTAAGGATTTCCTTCGGATGCCCTCGTTACCCTCTCCGGTGGCGTGGGCGACGGCATGCGGACGACCTGGGACGCCGCCGCGGCCTCCGACCGCGTCGAGCACTACGTCGGCGACCCCGCGACCGCCCGGGCCGAGCTCGACTCGCTCTTCTCGCGTCTCGGTGACGACCCGCGCGGCGGCACCTGCGTCGAGGTGGGCTGCGGCTTCGGGCGGATGACCGGACTCCTCGCAGAGAGGTTCGACCGCGTGCTCGGGCTCGACGTGTCGCCGGTGATGCTCGAGCGGGCGCGTGCTTCGGTGACTGCGCCCAACGTCGAGTTCGTGGCCGTTCCGGGAACAAGCCTCGAGCCGGTCGACAGCGCGAGCGCGGACGTCGTGGTCTGCTACCTCGTCCTGCAGCATCTTCCTGGGCGCGGCGCGATCACTGGCTACCTGCGGGAGTTCGGACGGATACTCGAGCCCGCCGGCCGCGCGTTCGTCCAGCTGCCGGTACTCGGACCGGGGCTGCGGCCGCGGCTGTGGCGCGCCGGTCGCCGGGTCGCGGTACCGCTCGCGCGCGGCGACGAGCCCGAGACCCGGCCGGAGTACCGCGGCTTCCGGCTGACACGGCCGGAGCTGGCCCGTGCGCTCCACTCCGCCGGCCTGAAGGTCGCGGCCCGCGACGAGAGTCCGGACTCGCCGTACCGCTACGCCACGGAAGTGTTCTTGCGGCTCGAGCGAATCTGATGGCGACCGGACTCGCGCTCGCCGTCTTCGCCGTCGCGATCGTCGTGGCCGGTTTCGCCGTCTGGCGCCGCCCTATCGTCGCGCTCTACGTCTACGTGGTCGGCCTGGCGCTGCACAACCTCGTCATGGCGCTGCTCTGGGGTCGCGGCGTGCGCGGCAACTCGCTGGAGCTGATCTCGGCGTGGAAGGAGATCCTGCTCGCGGTTGCCGTCGCGAGCGTGGCCGCTCGTGCCCTGCGCGAGCGCAGGCTGCCCTTCCGCCCGGGACCGATCGACCTGCTCGCGATCGCCTTCGGCGCGATCGTCGTGCTCTACGCGCTGATTCCGCAGAGCGCGCTCCACGGCGCCGCCGGCCACAGCGCGGTCGCGCACGCTCTCCGCCACGACGGGATCCCGGTCGTCGCCTTCCTGCTCGGCCGCGCGGTAGGCATCGACGGCGCGCAGATCCGCTCGGTCTGCTGGACCATCCTCGGCACGGCTGCCGCAGTCGCGGGCTTCGGGCTGATCGAGGAGTACACGGTGAGCGTCGAGTGGTGGCACACGTCCGGCGCCGTCGGGTACTTCCACAGGCAGCTCGGCTTCGACTACAAGGGTCCGGGCGGCATGCCGGAGAACTTCGCGTTCAACACCGGCAACAACCATCTGTTCCGGCGGCTGATCTCGACCTTCATCAGCCCGCTCGGAGCTGCCTACATGCTGGTCGTCTCGCTCCTCGTCGCACCGTTGCGGCGACGCGCGATCCCGCTGGCGGTGCTCGCCTTCGCCGGGCTCGTGTTCACGATCTCGCGCTCCGCGCTGACCGGACTCGTTGCCGGACTGATCGTGCTCGCGATCGCGCGGCGCGAATGGTGGCCGCTGGCCGCGATCGTGGTCGTCGTCGGCGCCGGCATTGCGTTCGACCGCACGTACACGCACGTCGCGCCCACGACGCACTTCCTTCCGTCCGAGCTCAAGCAGCAGGAGGAGAACGCGAAGAAGCACCCGGGCGCGCAGACGCAGCTCCTCAACTTCAACGAGCCGTCCTGGCGCAGCCACCTCGACAGCCTCCGGCGCGGCCTCGACACGGTCGTCCACCACCCGCAGGGCTACGGGCTCGGCAACGCGGGCGCCACGGCCGAGCGGTTCGGCGTCCAGCTCAAGGCGGGCGAGTCGAACTACACGGAGATCGGAGTCGAGACCGGCCTGCTCGGGATGGTGCTCTTCGTCGCGTGGCAGCTCGCGCTCCTCGCCGGGCTCGTCCGGCGCGCGCGGTCGGAGCCGCCCGGGGACCTCCGTGACGGCGCCGCCGGCTTCGCGGCAGCACTCGCCGCGATCCTCCTGATCGCGGTGCAGACGGACGCGATCGGCATCCCCTGGCTCGCCTACTGCCTCTGGTGGCTCTGCGGCTCGCTGACGGCGGCGTCCTTCCGCTCGACGAGCAGCGTCAGCCCGTCGAGCCCGTAGACGCGGACCGTCTCACCCACCTCGGCGCCGGCGTCGCAGCGGGCGTTCCAGATCTCGCCGCGGATCGCCGCGCGTCCGTTCGGGCTGCACCGCTCGGTGACCCGCGCGTCGACGCCGACCAGCGCCTCGGCGCCGACGACCGCGCGCCGCCGCTGCGACCACCAGATCGCCCCGAAGGTCTGGAACAGCTCCCACGCAGCCGCGCAGGCGATCGCGACCAGGCCCCACGGCGACGGCAGGACGAAGATCGCCAGCAGGATCGCGAGCAGGACGGTCAAGGCTTCCGAGGTCTCCGCGACATGCGCTATACCTAACCGAACGTTGGCAAAGAGCATCCAGCAGGTCGAGCAGGTCACGATCCGCTTCGCGGGCGACTCCGGCGACGGCATGCAGCTGACCGGGAGCCGGTTCACGAGCGAGACAGCGGCGTTCGGGAACGATCTCTCGACGCTGCCCGACTTCCCGGCTGAGATCCGCGCGCCGGCGGGCTCCCTGCCCGGCGTCTCGGGCTTCCAGATCCATTTCGCCGACCACGACATCCTCACGCCGGGCGACCAGCCGGACGTGCTCGTGGCGATGAACCCGGCCGCGCTCAAGACGAACCTGAAGGACCTGCGCGCCGGAGGGACGCTGATCGTCAACCGGGACGCGTTCAGCGAGAAGAACCTCCAGAAGGCGAGCTACGCGTCGAACCCGCTCGAGGACGGCTCGCTCGACGACTACAAGGTGCACGCGATCCCGCTGACGACGATGACCGTCGAGGCGCTCAAGGGCATCGAAGGCGTCACGCCGCGCGAGGCGGAGCGCTCGAAGAACTTCTTCGCGCTCGGCCTGATGTCGTGGCTCTATGGCCGTCCGGTCGAGTCGACGCTCGAGTACATCCAGGTGAAGTTCGGCAAGCGGCCGGAGCTCGCCGAGGCGAACTCGCGCGCGTTCAAGGCCGGCTTCAACTACGGCGAGACGAGCGAGGACTTCGTCGTCTCCTACGAGGTCAAGCCGGCCGAGATGCCGCCCGGCGTCTACCGGCAGATCACCGGCAACCAGGCGCTGTCGCTCGGCCTCGTCGCTGCGAGCGTCCAGAGCAAGCTGCCGCTCTATCTCGGCGCCTATCCGATCACGCCCGCGTCGTCGATCCTCGAGGAGCTCGCGCGCTACAAGCAGTTCGGAATCCGGACGTTCCAGGCGGAGGACGAGATCGCGGCCGCGGGCGCCGCGCTCGGCGCGTCGTTCGGAGGCGCGCTGGGCGTATGCACGTCGGCCGGCCCGGGCGTCGTGCTCAAGGCGGAGACGGTGGGGCTCGGCGTCATGCTGGAACTGCCGCTGATCGTCATCGACGTCCAGCGCGCCGGGCCTTCGACCGGCATGCCGACGAAGCCGGAGCAGGCCGACCTGCTGATGGTGCTGTTCGGTCGCAATTCGGAGTCGCCCGTGCCGGTGCTGGCCGCGTCGACCCCTGGCGGCTGCTTCGAGATGGCGATCGAGGCGGCGCGGATCGCGCTCAAGTACCGCACGCCCGTGTACCTGCTCTCGGACGCGTACCTCGCGAACGGCTCCGAGCCGTGGCTGATCCCGGACGCGGCCGCGCTTCCCGACCTTGGCGTCGAGTTCGCGACCGCGCCCAACGACGGAGACGAGTTCTTGCCGTACCTGCGCGACCCGGAGACGCTCGCGCGGCCGTGGGCGATCCCGGGGACGCCCGGCCTCGAGCACCGCATCGGCGGGCTCGAGAAGCAGGACGTGACCGGCAACGTCTCGTACGACCCGGACAACCACGACGCGATGGTCAGGCTGCGTGCACAGAAGGTCGCAAACATCGCCGCGGACATCCCCGACCTCGAGGTCGACGATCCGTCCGGCGACGCGCGGCTGCTCGTGCTGGGCTGGGGCGGGACGTACGGGCCGATCGCCGCCGCGGCGAGACGCGTTCGCGCGTCAGGTCGCTCGGTTGCCCACGCGCATCTCCACTATCTGAACCCGTTCCCGAAGAACACGGGCGACGTGCTCGCCCGCTACGACCGGGTGCTCGTGCCGGAGATGAATCTCGGTCAGCTCCTCATGCTCGTCCGGGCGCAGTTCCTCGTCGACGCGGCCGGCTACAACCGCATCCGCGGAGTGCCGTTCCGGCCGAGCGAGCTGGCCGACGCGATCGAGGCGATGCTGTGACCGAGAACGGCTCGAACGGCAGCGGTGGGCTGACGCTCACGGCGAAGGACTTCAAGTCGGACCAGGAGGTCCGCTGGTGCCCAGGCTGCGGGGACTACGCGATCCTCGCGTCCGTGCAGGGCTTCATGCCGGAACTCGGTGTCCCGCGCGAGAAGATCGTCTTCATCTCGGGCATCGGCTGCGCGGCGCGGTTCCCGTACTACATGCAGACGTACGGGATGCACTCGATCCACGGGCGCGCTCCGGCCATCGCGACCGGGCTGGCGACGTCCAGGCAGGACCTCTCCGTGTGGGTCGTCGGCGGCGACGGCGACATGCTCTCGATCGGAGGAAACCACCTCATCCACGCGCTGCGACGCAACGTCAACCTGAAGCTGCTGCTCTTCAACAACCAGGTGTACGGCTTGACGAAGGGTCAGTACTCGCCGACCTCGCCGCGCGGCCAGCGGTCGGGCTCGACGCCGATGGGATCGATCGACGAGCCGTTCAACCCGTTGGCGATCGCGATCGGCGCGGAAGCGACGTTCGTCGCGCGGGCGATCGACACCGACCGGAAGCACGTCACCGAAGTGCTTCGGCGCGCAGCCGCTCATCGCGGTGCAGCGTTCGTCGAGATCCTGCAGAACTGCAACATCTACAACGACGGCGCGTTCGACGCCGTGCGCGACGAGGCGGCGAACAGGATTTACCTGAAGCACGGCGAGCCCGTGCGATTCGGGGCGGAGGGGGAGCGGGGCGTTGTAGCCCGCGGCGACGGGTCGGTGGAGATAGTCGACGTGGCGGAGGTCGGCGAGAGCGCGCTGCTCGTCCACGACGAGCACCATCCCCAGCCGAGCCTCGCGTTCGCGCTTTCTCGCCTGACGCTGGCCGAGGCCGGCGTCGCGCCGATCGGCGTGTTCCGAGATGTCGAGGAGCCGGTCTACGACGAGCTGATGGCGGAGCAGATCGCGACGTCGATCTCCCAGCGCGGCGAAGCCGACCTCACGACGCTGCTGCACGGCAACGACACCTGGACGATCGCCTAGCCAAGCCCGCCTACCCCGGCCGCGCGAGGCCTGTCCGAGCGCACCCCCCCACCCAATCTGGGTGGGGTTACAACCCGCCACCCACGCCGAGAGCGTAACCCCAAAAGGCGCGCGGAGGAGTTCCCGCTCCGCGCCAATTCGGTGAAAAGTCGTCCACACCGCCCGGGCGGGCATGTCCGATTCCGCCGGGTGGAATCGGAGCGGTGCGTGCGTCGTGCTAACGCGGCTGGAGCGCCATGATCGCCTGCCGGAACTTCCCGCCGAACGGCTCCACGGCAAGCGAGTAAACCGGAACGACCCGACTCTCGACGAACGAGGTGGAGATGTAGTCGCCGAAGAATTTGCCGCCGGCGCTCGGCAGCCACGAAAGCCGCATCGGCACCGCGTCGAGGCGCTGAGGCCGCGCCCACGACGCTCCGCCGTTCGGCGAGGTCGTCAGCCAGACGTCGATCCCCGGACATGACGGTCGGGTCGCGCAATCTGCCGGCATCGAGTTGTACGCCACCGCGACGGACTGCCCGGACGCGCTCGCGGGGTCGACCGCGAGGCCGGGAACGACCTGATCGGCGCCGGCGGTCGTCGGGCCGATCGGCGCGGGGCGGCTCCACGTCCGCCCGTCGGGCGACGTCGAGAGTACGATCCGGTCGCGACTGCAGGTCGAGTCGAAGCGGCAATCCTCCCACGAGACGAAGAGGCGGCCGTCGGCAGCGACGTCGGCCGACGGGAGAGCCGGTGCCCGCAGCCCGGGCGTCGGCGACTGGAGCAGGCTCGAGATCTCGACGTTCGAAGGAAAGCTCGCCCCGCCGTCCGTCGACATCGCCGAGTACACGGCCGCGGAAAGCGGCGCCACCCGGAATCCGTCGCCCCCTTCGTCGTCCTCAGCCGCGCCGACGGCGTACACGACCGCGAGTGACCCGTCCGGACGGGGCAGCGGCTGGGCGCCGTTGGGCTCGACGTCTCCGGCCGGCTGAATCGATGTCGACACCGGCGAGCTCCACGTGAGGCCGCCGTCCGTCGACGTCTGCGTCACGATCAGCTTGGCGCCGACCTCGAGGTAGGAGAGATAGCAACGACCGCGGTTCGGACTCGAGGGCCAGTTGTCGCAGGCAACCCATTCCTTGTCGAGCGAGTCGGCGGGGCCAGTCTCGGCGACGACCGGTGTGCTCCACTCGGCACCGTCTGGCGAGCGGCTGACGAGCACCTGGAAGCTGGTCGACGAGATACCGAGCGCGGTCGCAAGCCAGACGCCGTGCGCGGCGTCGAAGCCGACCGTCGGATCGCTGGCGCGCGGGTCCGGGCCGGGTTGCGGTGACAGCGTCGTCACTCCCGGAAGCAGGCCGGATCGCCAGTGGGCGCCGGCGTCGGTGGACGTCGAGACTCCGATTGCGGTCGCGCCGCCGTCCGAGATCCTGCCGATCTGGAAGACCGCCACGACCGTCTGGCCGAACGCGAAGCTGTCCGGCTCGACCTCGGTTGCGTGCTGCCCGCCGCCTCCCGCGAGCACGTCCGTCGAGATTTGCCGGCTCGTCACCTCGCAGTCGCGCGCGACCGCGTCGCCGAGATCGGCGTTCACGATGTCCGTCCCTGTGCCGCACGAGACGGTGTCGGCGGCGCCGTCGCCGTTCACCGCAATCGAGTCGTTGCCCGCGCCGCCGCTGATCCGGTCGCGTCCGAGGCCGCCGCGCAGAACGTCGTTGCCGCCGAGCCCGTCGATCACGTCGTTCCCGGCCAGTCCGTCGAGCGAGTCGGCTCTCGGGGTGCCGACAAGTCGGTCGGCTCGAGGCGTGCCCGTGATCTGCGCGGCCAACGCGCCTGCCGGGCCGAGCGCGAGGAGCGCGATCAGCGCTGCGGCGAGCGGGAGGCGCACCGCGTCACGCTAGCGAACGGGCCTCGCCGGAGGCCCGTTCGCGTCAGTGTGTGGATGTTCTAGTTGCCGGTGTCCTCGGCGATCTGAGCCTGGCTGGGCACGATCCAGTTCCGCACCTCGCACCCGCGGATCACGTACTTGCCCTTCTCGTTCGCGTTCAGCCAGACGGTGTCGTGGCCTGCGCCGCAGTCGACGACGTCGAGCTGGTTGTCGTCTGCGAGGGCGTGGAGGACGTCGTCGCCGGGTCCGCCGTAGAGCGTGTCGGCGCCCCGGCCGCCCCACAGCGAGTCGTTGCCGGGCCCGCCGTACTCGACGTCGTTCCCGTCGCCGCCCTTGATCGTGTCGTTGCCCTGGCCCCCGTAGATGACGTCGTTCCCGGCGAGGCCGTGGAGGCTGTCGTCGCCGCCCTTGCCGTAGATGATGTCGGCCGATGCCGTTCCGTTGATGGTGTCCGGACCGGACGTGCCCACGAACACCGCCTTCGTGGCGCCGAACGCGACACCCGCGAGCGCGAGTGCTCCGATCGCCGTCGCCACGCCGAGCCTGTACTTCCCTTGCATCGATCCTCCTCCTGGGTCGCTAACGAATCGCTCACATCTGGCTCGACGGAGGTCAGCAGCCGGTCTGGCCGATGCAAGGCGTTTCGCAGCCGGCTGTAAAGCGAGACGAAGGGCGCCGCGGTTTTACAGCTTGAAGCTGAGGAGGTGCGCGAGTCGCAGCGACGATCGCGGCGACGACCTGAGCGCCGCGACGGCGACGGACACGATCGTCACGGCACCGCCGACGGCGAACGCCAGCTCCGTGCCGCCGACGGAGGCCAGCCAGCCGGAGATGATCCCGCCGGCCGGGCCGGCGCCGTTGAACGCGTAGTAATAGAGCCCGACAACGCGTCCGCGAAGGTGCCCGGGCGCGGCGAGTTGAAGCGTCGAGTTCGCGTTCGACGTCCAGATCGTGAAGCTGAGTCCAAGGCAGAAGAGCATCGCGCCCGCCGCGGGCGCTGTCCGAAGCGGTGCGAGGAACAGCTCGGCCAGTCCGAAGGCAGTCATGCCGAACAGGAAGATGCGCATGCTCGCGCGCGCGAGCGCGGCAGAAAGCAACGCCCCGATCAGCGCGCCACCCCCGAAGCAGCCGGTGATGATCCCAAAGGTCGCGGCACCGGCATCGAGCGTGTCCTTGGTCAGGACGGGCAGGAGTACGTTGATGTTGAAAGCGAACGTGCTCACGATCGCCACGAGGATCAGCACGGTTCCCGCTTGCGGCGTCCGGCGGACATAGGTGATCGCCTCGCGCGTGCCGGCGAGCAGGCGCGGCCGGGTTTCCGCGCGTTCGGCGGGCAGGAGCTCGTCCGTCCTCATCAACAGCAATCCGGCGAGGACCGCGAGGAAGCTCACGGCGTTGAACGCGAAGCAGAAGCCGACTCCCGCCAGCGCGACCACGGCGCCGCCGAGCGCCGGCCCCACGACCCGGGCGCCGTTGAACAGGCTGGAGTTGAGGGCCACCGCGTTCGGTAGCTCGCGCGGGCCGACCATACGGAACGTCAACGCCTGCCGAGATGGAGCGTCGAGAACGAGGACGGTCCCGCGGAGCGCTGCGAGCACGTAGATGAACTCCGGCGTGACGTGGCCGAGGAGAGTCGGGATGGCGAGGGCCGCAGCGAGCACCATCGAGACGGCCTGCGTGCCGATCACGAGCCGCCGGACGTCGAAGCGGTCGACGATGACACCGGCGAAGAGTCCGAAGACCGTGAACGGCAGGAACTGGCAGATGGCCAGTACTCCGACCGCGACCGGCGAGTGCGTGAGATCGAGGATGAGCCACGCCATCGCGATGTTCTGCATCCACGTTCCGGTGACCGAGACGACCTGTCCGGCGAAGTAGAGGCGGTAGTTGCGGTGCGCGAGGCTCGCGAACGTGCGTCGGTTCAGCGCGGCGAGAGCGGCGGTCACGAATTCCCCGCGAGCAGTTCGGCCAGAGGCTCGATCGCTCGATCGACGGCGGCCAACTCCCTGTTGTCCAGGTGCTGAAGCCGGTCGGCCAGCCAGGCGGTCCGTTGCGAGCGGACGCGGCGGAGCAGCCGCTTTCCTTCCGTGGTGAGCTCGATCTCGACCCTGCGCCGGTCCCCGCCCGCCCCGGCCAGCCTTCTGACCAGGCCTGCGTCTTCGAGGCGGTCGACGTGCTTCGACATTGCAGGCGGCGAGACGCCTTCCTCGGACGCGAGCTTCCCGAGCCCGATTCGGCCATGCCGCTCGACGACCGCCAGGAGTCCGGCCTGACCGCCTGTGATGCCGAACGCGCGGGCTTCCTTGCGCAGTTCCCTGGCGAGCCGGAGGAGTACGGGCCTCAGGCGATTCGCGACTGCGACTGCACTCTCCGTTTTCGACAGTGTCGACATGTGTTTAACTAGGTTAACAAAATACCTCGCTTTCGCCGCGGGCCGTCGAGGGCGTAGGCTTCGCGCGACACATGAGCATGCGGAAGCAGAAGAGCCTGGTTCTGATCCTGGCACGGGAGCTCGCCACCAACCTGGCGACGCCGATTTACATCGCCGACGCGGACGGCGATCTCGTCTACTTCAACGAGCCGGCCGAGCAGATCGCCGCCGGCCGGTTCGCGGAACGCGGTGACACGCCGATCGACGACTGGGTCCAGCTGCTCGCACCCGAGACGCTGGACGGCGAGCCGCTCGCGCGCGAGGAGATGCCCGGAGGGATCGCCTTCGCCGAACGCCGTCCCGCACACGGGACGATGCGCGTGACCGGCCTCGACGGGGAGCGCCACACGGTCGAAACCACCGCGATTCCCCTGTTCGGCCCTGACGGCGAGTTCCACGGGATCATGGCGATCTTCTGGGAGCTCCCCTAGAGGCCGATGCTGATCCGCATCTGGGGTTCCCGCGGCTCGCTCGCCACGCCGGGCGTCGAGACGCTTCGCTACGGCGGCAACACGTCGTGCGTCGAGGTCGAGTGCGACGACGGCACGAGGATCATCCTCGACGCCGGGACCGGGATTCGCGGCCTCGGCCGGCTGATCGCCGCCAGCGCAGCCGGCGGCGGCCCGATCCACCTGTGCCTGACGCACCTCCACCTCGACCACATCGAGGGACTTGGCTTCTTCGCGCCGGTCTTCAACCAGCAGAACGAGGTGCACATCTGGGGGCCGCGGTCCTCGGTGCGGAGCCTCGACGATCGGCTTGCCCGTTACCTGTCGGCGCCGCTGTTTCCGGTCGAGCTCGCGGACTTTCCGGCGACCTTCGTGTTCCACGACGTCGAGGACGAGCCGTGGGAGATCGGCGGCGCGCGGCTCAACGCGGCTCCGATCTCGCATCCAGGCGCGACTCTGGGCTACCGGATCGAGGCGAACGGCAGCTCCATGGCCTACCTCCCCGACCACGAGCCGGCCGTGGGCGTCGATCTCTCGGGGTTGACCAGCGACTGGATCTCCGGCTTTGCCCTCGCCGAAGGAGTGAACGTGCTCATCCACGACGCGCAGTACACGGATGGCGAGTACCTCGACCACGTGGGATGGGGTCATTCCAGCGTCTCGCAGGCGCTCGCGTTCGCGACGATTACCCGGGTCGACCAAGTTCTTCTCTTCCATCACGACCCTCTCCATACGGACGACGTGCTCGACGAGCACCAGGCGGTGGCGCGCGAGCTCTGGCAAGGCCCGGGGGCTCCGCCAGAGCTCGCGTTCGAGGGGATGGAGCTGCGGATTCTAGCGCTCCTTGCTACGAGCCGTTCGTGGCACGCGGCGTCGGCGGCGTGGCGACGGTGAAGTCCACGGAGTTGCTGTTTGTGTCGTGACCGTCGGGCTTGCGGACGTCGCTCGATCCCGGAGCTGCGGTTGCGGGTGGCGCCGGGGCGGGAGAGCCTTCGACGAAGCCGTTCGCCGCGGTCGAGCCGTACCCGACCGAGTCGACGATTGCGCCGTTCGCGTCGCGGAGCGCGAGGCCGCCTGCCGCCGCGGCGAGTCCTTGGGAGAACGACTCGTCGGCAGCGGGCGGACCGGTATAGCCACCGCCGCCGAACAAGTAGAAGGCGCCCGGAGCGAGCGACGTCCCGTCCGGGATAGTGTCGAGAGCCGTGTCCGACGTTCCGGTCGCCGAACGGTAGACGAGCTTCCAGCCCGAGAGGTCGGCTGACGCGGAGCCCGAGTTGACGATCTCGACGAACTCGTTCGTCGCCGCGCCGGTCACGCCGGTCGAGAACTCGTTGATCCGCACGTTGGCCTGGCCGCCGGTGGCGACGCAGGTGATCACGGCATGGCGGCTGCTGTCGTACGAGATGGAGATGGTGCCGGCTGTCCCGTCGGTGCACGGCAAGCCGTTCAGATCCTCGAACTTGACGAGGCCGGAGCCCGGGTCGCCCTTCGGTCCGGGCGGTCCCTGAGGCCCGGCCGCTCCTTGCGCGCCCGCGGCTCCCTGGGGTCCGCCGGGTCCCTGCGCTCCTGCCGGGCCCTGAGCGCCCTGCGATCCTGCCGGTCCCTGCGGTCCGGCTGCGCCGCGTTCGCCCTGAGGGCCTGCGGGGCCGGTATCGCCCTTCGCGCCCTGCGCGCCTGCCGGCCCCGGAGGCCCGGCCGGTCCCTGCACGTTCCACGCGAGCGGCACCTCGCGCTTCGTGCACTTCGAGGGATCGCTGACTACGCGAAGGGCGCCGGTCATCTTCACCTTGCACGCCTGGATTACGGAGCTGTCACCGGCGCTGCTCGCAGCGAGTGCGGCCATGGTGCCGCCGCCGACGAGGGCCGCAAGGACTGCGGCGAGCGACAGTAGGCGCGGGCGGGGGAAACGGACGATCTTGAGCATGGGGCTCCTTTCGAAGTCGGGCCCTCAGTGGTACCGCTGGATCCGTGCCGTGTCTGTGCCGGTTCTGTGTCAAAAGTGCAACTTCGCGCTGCGAAGCCTTGACCAGAACCTCCTTCGGATGTTCTCTGTAGAGACAACGTACGAAGGAGGCATGAATGGTCAAGTTCCCACGTCTCAGGCCAGGGCGAATCGCATTGGGCGCCGGCGGAGCCGCGATCCTCATGGTCGCCTCGGCAGTCCTCTTCCTGGCCGGCGGCGCCGGAGCGGGAAAGCATCGCGTCGCTGCTGCGGACCAGTTCCTCAAGGCGATCTCGGCTCCGCTCAAGGTGCGCGCGCCGGGTGATCTTCCCGAGATTCGGTACGACATCTCCTGTCCACCGCCCGATGGAAACATCGAGGGGCCGGGTACCTGCGACGGAGGCGGCACGGTCTACTTCCGTGCGAGCGGAAACGTCACGGCCAGCGCTCCGCTGCAACTCGACCCCGCAGCCCAGGTCGGCCGCTACGTCGCGACCGTGCCCGCCGCGATCTGGGCGGCCCCGTGGTTCACGTACTACGCGGCCGTGACGGACAACTCGACGGGGCGCTCGATCTTCGTCCCGCCCGGAGGTAGCGCTGCGCCGCAGATCAGCCTCGCGATCGGTGCCGGGACGATCGATCTCGGGACGCACGTCTTCGGCACCGCGCGGCAGCCGTCTGCCCGGGTCGCGAGTGCAGCTTGGGGCAGCGGCGACGGCCAGGTTGGTCTCGAGGACGGTGTCGACCAGACGACCGGAGCGTCGTCGTTCGACGTCGACTCTTCGGGCAGCGTCTATCTCCTCGACGAGGCGAACGGCCGGATGCTGAAGTTTTCGGGCGACGGCTCTTCGCAGGCGATCGCGCTGCCGGGGTTGGCCGGCGTCAAGGGTGATCTTCGGGTCAGCGACTCCTCGTCGACGGCGTACGTGCTCGAGGTTGCCAACGCCTCCTCGGCAAGGCCTCTGCTCAGGTCGTACACGTTGCGGGGTGGTCCGCTGAGCACGTCCGCCGTAGCCGACGCGGCGGCGGCCCAGATCCGGCTGTCGGGCGGTACGGCCTACGTCTCCGAGTATCCGTCCAGTGAGTGGGCACCTGTCCTCCAGGCCAACGGAACCGTTCCGGTGGACTCGTCGACGCAGTTCGCACGGGCTATCCCAGGCTCGCCTTCGGCGGCCGGGAACATGCTCGTGCTTGCGAGCGGGAACGACGTGCGGATCGGGACGTACACGCCGAGCGGGTCGACGTACAGGCTCTTGGCCTTCCGGATCGCGAGCGCGACGCCCGTCGCCGACGTTCAGCTCGCTCAGACGCTCCCGAGCGGTCGAGTGCTTGTCGTCTTCTCGGTCTACACCGACACCGACCACGAGTACGAGGCCGTCGTCGTCGACCCGTCGGGCGCCCTCGTCGATCAGTTCTCGTTGCCGGCTTTCGACTGGGCGCAGTCGATGCCCCTCTCGCGCTTCCGGCTTGTCGGCTCGTCGCTGTACGAGCTCGGGACGACCGATCAGGGCGCGTTCGTGGATCGCTACGACCTGGAGGTGAACTAGATGAAGCCTTGGCCGCCTCGATTTCTGACGACTGGCATTGCGATCGTCGCCGTCCTCGCGATCGCCGCGCTGCTACTCGCCGCTCAGGCTGGAGCTCGCGACCGGAAGAGCCAGGACGTTCCGGGCTGGGGCAACCCGGGCAGCTGCTACTACGGGCCCCCGAACACGAAGTGCTGGGTCTACTCGCATGCGGCGGATCAGAGCCGAACGAGTTGCCAGGTACTCGACGTCAACGCAGACCCGGGGCATGTCGGCCCGAACGGCTACACGAGGTCGGCGGCAACCGACATCGCCAACACCGCGGTGAACGAGGGCTACCAGTGGGCCGGCGGGTGCTACGACAACAACGACCGCGACCCGACGCCGAACGCGTACCCGCGTGAGACGAAGTCGACGCTCGGCGAAGGGCCGGACTGCTCGGGTCTCGTCTGGCGGGTCTGGCGGGAGTCGAACCGCGCCTATCCGAGCGACAACTCGTTCTACTTCTGGCAGCGCTCGACGTACGACCACGGGCCGTACGACACGACAGCGTTCAAGTACTCGTCGTCCGGAAACGGGGCGCCGCACGTCAAGTACGACAAGTCGAGCATCATCATGATGGACGCGCTGGCGAGCGACACGCACATCGCGCTCGAGCAGTTCCGCATCGACAGCGGCAGCGACTTCGTGTGGGAAGCCCTCGGCGAGGCGTACGGGACGAACGAGTGGGTCGAGAGCTACCGGTCGCAGTCCAAGTTCAGCGGCGTGCGGCGGCTGGCGTGGGGATGAGCCGAGCATGGTTCCGGCAGCGCAGAGGGACGAAGCTTGCGTCCCTCTGCGCCGTCCTTCTCGCGTGCCTCGCGTCGGGATCCGCCGGAGCCGGGCACATACGATCGTCGGCGCCACCGTCCTTTCGAGGCCGGCGCGGTCCGGTGTCCGTCGTCTCCGTTCACCTCGTCAGGGCAAGGCAGGTCAGCGCACTCGTCTCGGCGTGTGTACCCGGCGATCGAATCCCGGGCCGGCGGCTCGTCGTCGAGCGGTCCGGGCCGCTGGGATCGAGCATCACGTTCCGCGGTCTCTGGGGAGCTGTCGACGCCTGCGACCGCGCGCCTCGTTCACATCCGAGACCGTGGTGCGGCCGGGCGTCGTGGCCGCTGCGGCAGCACGGCGTCTCCGATCCACGACTCGCGATCTGCGTCGACACCCGGGGACGACCCGTCGCAGCGTTCGCCTGGATCAATCCGTCACCGCGGGCCGGCTGGATCGTCGTCGACCAGCCCGGTGTGGCCAAGGCGTATCAGGTCGCCGCCGACTTGCCGGTTCGAGTGGAGTCCGAGACGCGAATCGGGAACGGCTGGGCGGTCTTCGAGTACGAGGAGTTCGACGCGAAAGGGGTGATGCTGACGCGGAAGACGATCACGCCTGCGATCGCCGGGTGAGCTAGGGGAACCGGCGCGGTGCCGGCCCGTCCGGCACGAGCTGACCGAGCGCGTGGCGATGACGCGCGACGAGCGAGTACGCCAACTCGACGACCACCTCTGCGCGGCGCGCGGCGCGCGCGAGGCGACCGTGTCCGAGGGCCTCCAGGAGCTCGGCACCCGCCGCCCCCCGCGACGAGATGCGGCTGCCCGTCCGGACGAGGTGCCAGGACGCGAATCGCTCGTCCTCGCTCAGCGGCTCGAGGAGCGAGCCCGCAGCCGCGTCGCCAAACGGCAGGAAGGCGAGGCGGCAATCGCGGTCGGCGGCAGCGACGGCACGCGCCGCGAAGCGGCAGAACCGTCAGCCACCGTCGTAGAGGACAACCGGCCGAGCGAGATCCATTACGGCGTGATTCTGCCTCGCGGGGCGCGTCTTACACTGACTCCGTGTCCCATGTGATCGAGCACCACCGCTCGTGGGCTCTCGTCCTGCTCTTCCTCCTGATCGCGGTGGAATCTGCGGGAGTGCCGCTGCCGGGGGAGACGGCGCTCGTCGCCTCCGGGGTGCTCGCGTCGCAGGGAAAGCTCGACATCGTCACGGTGATCGTGGTCGCGTCGATTGCTGCGATCGTCGGCGACAACATCGGATACTGGATCGGACGCAGGGGTGGCCGCGCGCTGCTCGAGCGATGGTCGCTTCTGTCCCGTCACGCGCAGAAGGTTCTCCCTCGCGCGGAGCGCCTCTTCGCCAAGCACGGCGGCAAGACGGTGTTCTTCGGACGCTTCGTCGCGATCCTGAGGTTCACGGCGGCCTGGATGGCGGGAATCTCGCGCATGCCCTGGCTTCGGTTCCTCGTCTTCAACGCGGCCGGGGGGATCCTCTGGGCCACGCTCGTCGGACTCGTCGCGTACTACGTCGGCGGAGCCGCGGCGGACGCCGTCCAGACGTACGGGCTGTACGCAGCCGGCGGAATCGTCGTCGCGACCGTCGGTGTCGTCCTCGCCCTGCGCTGGTGGGAGCGTCGGATGCTCGCGAACGAGGAGTAAGGAGCAGGAGAACCGGAAGGCGGCGGGTACCATGATTTTCGGGTGGGTCGTTCGTTCGCCGGAAAGCTCTGGCGCCTCGTTGCAGTCGCCGCGCTGATCGGAGCGGTTGCCGTCGGGGCGTCGTCCGCGCTGTCCGCGTCGCGTCAGGCGCCGCCGCGCGTGACGATCTTCGGGGACTCCGCCGCCGAGGTCCTCGACTACGTGCCGGACGCGAAGCAGTACCTGGCGCAAGGTCTGGATGTGAACTGGCAGCTCAAGGTGTGCCGCCGGCTCGTCGAGCTGAGCTGCCCCTACATGGGCGTCCGCCCGCCGACCGTCCTCGACGTCCTCGACTCGACGACGAATGCCCAGCTCGGCTCGATCGTGGTCATCGACGTGGGTTACAACGACTACGTCGACCAGTACCAGAACGACATGGAGACGATCATGAAGACGCTCGTCTCGAAGGGCGTCGACCACGTGATCTGGACGACGATGCACGAGGTGCGGCAGGACTACCGCTCGATCAACGCGACGATCCGCTCCGAGGCGGCGCGGTGGCCTCAGATCACGATCGCCGACTGGAACGCCTACTCGCAGGGCCAGCAGTGGTTCAACTCCGACGGCATCCACCTGAACTCGGGCGGCGCGTGGGGGATCGCCCACCTCTTGCGTCCGCTCGTCCTCGCCGCCTGCGGCGACCCGTGCCAGCCGCCTCCGGTCGCGAAGGCGTCCCCGAAGTCGTACGTGATCCGCACGACGCCGAGCACGATCCGGATCGGGTCGTTCACGGCCTGGTCGCCGAGCGCGCGCGGCACCTACGCGCAGGCGACCACGGTCTTCGGCAAGGCGACGAGCTGCCGGCTTGCAGCGGGGAAGAAGAGCAGGGCGACGTGGTCGTCGATCGACCTCGCCATGCAGTTCATCGTCGCCAAGGGCAGCATCTGCTCGCCCGCCGGCTCCATGCTCGTCCAGACGCTCACCGTCTCCGGGCCGGCCTGGAAGACCGCGACCGGGCTGGCGGTCGGCGATCCGGTCGCGAAGCTCCGGCAGCTCTACCCGAGCTCGTCCACCGCGCCTGGATCGGACGTGCTCGTCACCATCGACCGCAGCACAGGTCACGCACAGCTGAGCGCCACCGTCCGCGACGGCAAGGTCGCCGGCTTCTCGCTCGCGGTCCGAACCGGCTAGAGCCGGGGCCGGTGGCGCTCGGTAATCGCCCCGGCGTCGAGACCTGTAGGGAGCGTGCCGAAGGCGAGCCCTCGGTCGCCGAGCCGCGACGCGCAGAAGGCATCCGCGACAGCCGGGTCGCCGTACCTGACGAGCAGCGAGCCCTGGAGTGCGAGGCCCATGCGCTCGACCAGGCGCCTGGCGCTCGCGTCGTCTGAGTCGTGGAGATCGGCCTCGAGCGCGGCGAGCCATGCGTCCAACCGCCGGTCGGCGCCGGCGGCCTGGCGACACTCTCCGACGAACGCGTCCAATGTTCCGGGGTTGCGTCCGAGCGCGCGTAACACGTCGAGGCAGATGACGTTCCCGGAGCCTTCCCAGATCGACTGCAGCGGCTGCTGCCGGTAGAACCGCGGCAGCGGGGACTCCTCGACGTACCCGTTCCCGCCCAGGCACTCGAGCGCCTCGGCGGCGTGAGCCGGCCCGCGCTTGCACACCCAGTACTTCGCGACGGCGGTCGCGATCCTGGCGAAGGCTCGTTCGCCCCGGTCGTAGGCGCCCGCCAGCCGCAGCGCGGTCAGCGTCGCGGCCTCGGACTCGACACAGAGGTCGGCGAGGACGTTCTGCATCAGCGGCTGGTCGGCGAGCAGGCGGCCGAACGCGACCCGGTGTGCAGCGTGGTGTGTCGCCTGCTCGACGCACGCCCGCATGACGGCGGCCGACCCGAGCACGCAGTCGAGGCGCGTGTGGTTGACCATCTCGATGATCGTCGCCACGCCGCGGCCCTCCTCCCCGACGAGCGACGCCCGGGCGCAGTCGAACGCCACCTCGCTCGACGCGTTCGACCGGTCGCCGAGCTTGTCCTTCAGCCGCTCGATGCGGAAGCCGTTGCGGGTGCCGTCCGGAAGGACGCGCGGAAGGAGGAAGCACGAGAGACCGCCCTGCGCCTGCGCAAGCACGAGGAACGCGTCGCACATCGGCGCGGAGCAGAACCACTTGTGGCCCGTCAGCTCGTAGCCGCCGTCGACGGGCTGCGCCGAGGTCGTGTTCGCGCGAACGTCCGAGCCGCCCTGGCGCTCGGTCATCGCCATGCCGCATAGCGCGCCGCGCTTCTCCGACGCCGGTCGCAGTCCGAAGTCGTATTCGCGCGAGCAGAGCAGCGGCTCCCAGGCCGTCGCGAGCTCGGGCTGCGCCCGAAGCGCGGGCACCGCCGCGTGTGTCATGGACAGCGGACACGTGTGGCCCTGCTCCACCTGGGCGGCCAGGAAGAAGAGTGCCGCCCGTACGGCGTGCGCACCCGGCTGAGGATCGTCCCACGAGATCGCGCAGACGCCGTGACCGACGCTCGTTTCCAGCAGCCGGTGCCAGGCCGGATGGAACTCGACCTCGTCGATGCGGTTGCCGAACCGGTCGTGCGTCCGCAGGCGCGGAGGGTTCTCGTTCGCCTGGCGAGCCCACTCGGAAAACTCGCCCGAGAGCAGCGCACCGAAGTCGCTCGCCTGTGCTTCGCCCCACTCGCCGCCTTCGCGCCGAAGCGACTCGACGAGAGGCCGGTTGTCGGCGAAGAGGTTGTGTCCCGCGAGGGGCGGCGGTTGGTTGAGCGCATCCGACGCCGTCTTCACGTCGCGATTATCAGCCAGTCGAGGCGGCGGCGGCGGCGACGGCGGCCTGCCCGTAGCTGAGCCCGCCGTCGTTCGGCGGGACGAGCCGGTGCGACAGAACCCGGAAGCCTGCGTCCTCCAGCCGGCTGGTCGTCGAGCCGAGGAGGCGAAGGTTCTGGAAGGTACCGCCGCTGAGGACGACGAGGCTCGGCTCGGCGAGCGCGGCGCACGCGGCCGCAGTCGCGGCGGCGATCGTCTCGTGGAACGCGGCGGCGACCTCCTCGCGCGGGCGCCCTGTCGCGAGATCGTCGTGTGCCAGGCCGACGAGCGACGGGCCGCTGCCGAAGCGCCAGTCGTACGGCTCGGCCCGTATGTCGCCCGCCAGCTGCTCCAGCTCGATGGCCGCCTGGCCCTCGTAGGACACCGTCTCGCGGACGCCGAGCACGGCCGCGACGGCGTCGAACAGCCGACCCATGCCGGAGGAGAGCGGCGCGTTGAAGGCGAGGCTCTGGCGGACGACCGGCCAGCGCTCGAACGGCGCTCTGTTGGCGGGGATGGGCCTGCCCGCGAGCTCGAGGTGAATCGCCGCCGTCCGCCACGGCTCACGGATCGCGGCCTCGCCGCCGGGCAGCGGCACGGGCTCGAGGTGGGCGAGCCGCTCAAAGCCGGCCAGGTCGCAGCGGAGGATCTCGCCGCCCCAGAGCGTCCCGTCGGTGCCGAAGCCGGTGCCGTCGAAGACGACCGCCAGCGCCGGGCCGGTCTCGCCGTGCTCGGCCAGGCAGGCCGCCGCGTGCGCGTGGTGGTGCTGCACGCCGACGAGCTCGGCGTCTTGCTCGAGCGCCCACTTCGTCGACAGGTACTCCGGGTGCAGGTCGTGGGCGATCACCGCCGGCCGGACGGCGAGCATCTCCAGGTAGAGGTCGAGGTCGGTCGCGAACGCGCGGTAGGCCGCTTCGGTGTCGAGGTCGCCGAGGTGCGGCGAGAGGAACGCCTGGTCGCCCTGGACGACGCAGAACGTGCTCTTCAGCTCGCCTCCGGCCGCGACGAGCGGCTGCCGCGCCGAGATGGGCAGCCGTAGCGCGCCGGGCGCAAACCCGCGCGACCGGCGCAGCGGAAACTCGTGACGCATAACCGAGTCCTCGCAGCGCCGGTGGATCGGCCGGTCGTGCGCGAGGAACGCGTCGGCGATGCCGCCGAGCCGCTCGCGGGCCTCGTCGTCGTCGAATGCGATCGGCTCGTCCGAGCGGTTGCCGCTCGTCATCACGAGCGGCCCGTCGAAATCCGCGGCGAGCAGGTGGTGGAGCGGCGTGTACGGGAGCATGATCCCGAGCCAGGCGGTGCCGGGCGCGACGGACGGAGCCACGGGCGCATCGGCGCGCCGGCGCACGAGCACGATCGGGCGCTCGCGCGACCGCACCAGCGCGAGCTCCTCCCGCGAGGCCGAGGCAAGCGCCTCGGGCGCGCTCGTCATCACGGCAAACGGCTTGTCCTCGCGATGCTTGCGCGCCCGCAGCCGGGCGACCGCTTCCTCGTTCGCGGCGTCGCAGGCCAGGTGGTAGCCGCCGAGGCCCTTGACGGCGAGGATCGCCCCGTCCCGCAACAGGCCGACGGCGACTCCGAGCGCCTCCTGGCCAAGTAACACAGTGTTACTTGGCGAGCTGAGCCGGAGAGTGGGGCCGCAGACGGGGCACGCGATCGGCTCGGCGTGGAAGCGGCGGTCGGCCGGATCCTCGTACTCACGGCGGCACTCGGCGCAAAGCGGGAAGCCCGCCATCGTCGTCAGCGGCCGGTCATACGGGACGCCGACGACGATCGTGAAGCGCGGCCCGCACTGCGTGCAGTTGACGAACGGGTAGCGGAAGCGCCGGTCGGCCGGGTCGAACACCTCCCGCAGGCAGTCGTCGCAGGTCGCGACGTCGGCCGGGATCAGCGCCGTGCGGGCCGTCGGCGCGCTCAGCTCGATCCGGAACTCTCGCTCGCCGATCGCGGGAACCGGCTCGGCCGTCACCGAGTCGACGCGGGCGAGCGGCGGCGCCTCCGACTCGATCTCGGCCGCGAATGCGGCCACTGCTGACGGCTCGCCCTCCGCCTCGGCGACGACGCCCGCACCGTCGTTCAGCACGAAGCCGCCCAGGCCGTGTCGCTGCGCCAGCCCGTAGACGAAGGGGCGGAACCCGACGCCCTGGACGACGCCGTGGACGCGGAACCGGCGGCGCTCCACCTCGGAGTTCAGCGCCGGGCGCCGGCTGCGAGCTTCTCGGTCGGTCGACGCCACTCCGGCTCGACGTCGTACGTGCGCTCCATGCTCCGCTTCCGAAAGTAGCGAAGCACCGGACCGTAGGTGAAGCGCGCGCTGCGCGCGGCGAGCAGACCGAGCCGGTCGGCCTCCATGAAGGGCATGAACTTGTCGGGAAAGCCGGGCATCGTGCAAGCCGTGCAGATCCCGCCGACGTTGGGGCAGCCGCCGATCCCGTTCACCCAGCCCTGCCGGGGGACGTCGCACTTCACGACAGGGCCCATGCAGCCGAGCTTCACGAGGCAGCCGCTCTCGTCGTGCCGCTCGGCGAAGTTGCCGTTGTCCGCGAGACCGGCGCGATCGCAGTTCTCGTGCGCAGTCCGCTCGAACAGCCACGTCGGGCGGCCCTGATCGTCGAGGTCGAGCGCAGGGCCCGAGCCGACGACCCGGAGCACGAGCCGGAGCAGGACGTCGGTGATGCTGTTCGGCTGCACGGGACAGCCGGGCAGGTTGACGATCGGGATCCCGAGGCGCGAGCGCCAGTCCCAGCCGAGGTAGTCGCACGCGCCCATCGCGCCGGTGGGGTTCTCTTTCATCGCCGGGATGCCGCCGAAGGCGGCGCACGTCCCGAGCGCGAGCACGGCCGCCGCCTTCGGAGCGAGCCGGTCGAGCCAGTCGCGCGTCGGGATCGGCTGACCGGTCTCCGGGTCGACTCCGAAGCCGGCCCAGGAGCCTTCGCCGGCCCAGTCCTCGTTCGGCACCGAGCCCTCGAGGACGAGGACGAACGGATCGAGCTTGCCGGCCTCCGCGTCGTACCAGTGGCGCATGAACTCCTCGCCCGTCTCGAAGGCGAGCACCTGGTTGTAGATCGCGATCCCCGGCGTGCCCGGGATCGTCCGGTAGATCAGGTCCTCGAGGCTGGGGCTCGTGGCCGAGGTGAGCGCGATCGAGTCGCCGTCGCAGCCGAGCAGGCTCGTCATCCAGAGGACGTGCACGACCTGGCTCTCCGTGCGGGCCTGCCCGGGCGAGAACTGCACCGAAGCGCTCACGCGGTGGGATCCGGGACGGGCATCGCCTAGAGCCTACGCCTCTCTCGCGCCTCCGTCATCTGCGCCACGACGCCGCGGAGCGGCGCTTCCTCGCGGCGGGCGAGCGCGCCGAGATGGCCCTCGACCGTGCCGTGGAGATGCCACTGGTCGGCGTGTCCCGTGACGAGCCCCGCCTGGGCAAGCCGCGCGAGCGCATGCGTCACCGAGGGGCGCTCGGCGCCGACCAGCTTGCCGAGCAGCCGGTGGGTGATCGGGAGTCGGACGCAGATCCCGCCCGGTTCGACGCGGCCCCAGCGCGAGGCCAGGTACCAGAGGTAGAGGTCGATCCGCAGCTCGAGCCGGGGGTGACCGGCGATCGCGCGCTGGAGGTTGAGGTCGGCCGCACGCCGGCCGGCCCGGCGGAGCAGGGCCTCGGTCACGAGCGGCCACGGTCGGATCCGCTCGGCGAAGCCTGCGTCCAGGTGGGCGACCCGCGCGGGCAAAAGCACGCGCCAGGTGCACGTCCGCTCGAGCAGGTCGTCGCGTCCCCGCTCCCAGACCCAGGGCTGGAGCAGGTCGCCGTCGCCGACGAGCTCGGTCGCCACGCGGTCGCCGACCTCGGTGTCGACCGCGATCACGCCGTCGACGACGAGCAGGCCGATCTGCGGCTGCGCGGGCGCGAACCAGCGCGACGCGTCCCACTCGCCGACCGCGACTTCGGAGACCAGCACGGTCGCGACCTGGCGCGCAACCGTTCGCATGCGCACGTCGAACTCCTCGGCCAGGTCGTCGTCGAGGTCGAACAGATAGGCGTAGGACGCGTGCCTCGTCGGCTCCGACTTCCCCGGGGTCTCCCGCTCGGTGCCGCTCACCCGAACCTCCTCGTCCGCCCTCGGCCGGCGTCCGTTCGAGGAGTCTACGCCAGCTTTCGGGTCGGCCAGGAGCCGAGAACTGCGGTGTAACCCGGATTACCTTCCCCCGGTGTAACCCCGATTACTCCTGCCTTGTGTCGGGTAACACTGCGCTGGAAGACTCCGATCCAAGCGGAGCAGCGAGAGGAGCGCAGGATGTGCCTGGCGATTCCCGGGCAGGTGATCGAGTTCGTCGACGAGACGAACCGTCTCGCGAAGGTCGACGTCGCCGGCGTGCGCCGGACCGTGAACGTCAGCCTCCTCGACCATGACGGGACGTCCGCGACGCCGGGCGACTGGGTTCTGATCCACGTCGGCTTCGCCCTCTCCAAGGTCGACGAGGACGAGGCGCATGCGACGCTCAGTCTCCTCCAGAAGATGGGCGACGCCTACGAGCAGGAGCTCGAGGACCTGAAGGCGAGCCTGATCGAATGAGCGACTGCGCCGATCCGCTCCACTGCGTCACGTGCTCGGACGAGGGCGTACCGATGCGGGTCGTCGAGGCGCAGGCCGGCGAGACGGCGCTGTGCGAGGGTGACGTCGAGGTGATGACCGACCTCGTCGGCGCGGTCGAGCCGGGCGACAACCTGCTCGTCCACGCGGGGGTCGCGCTGCAGAGGCTGGACGCATGAGATTCGTCGACGAGTTCCGCGATGCCGAGCTAGGCCGCGCGCTTGCGACGGAGATCGTCGCCACGGTCGAGCCGGGTCGCCACTACAAGGTGATGGAGGTCTGCGGCGGCCACACGCACACGATCTACAAGTACGGCGTCGACGACCTGCTGCCGGAGAACGTCGAGCTCGTTCACGGGCCCGGCTGCCCGGTCTGCGTGATCCCGATGGGACGGGTCGACGACGGGATCGCCGTCGCGAAGCAGGACGGCGTGATCTTCACCTGCTTCGGCGACATGATGCGCGTGCCCGGGGGGGACGGCACGCTGCTCGACGCCAAGGCGGAGGGCGCGGACGTGCGCATGGTCTACTCGCCGCTCGACGCCCTCCGGCTCGCGCGCGAAAACCCCGAGCGGGACGTCGTGTTCTTCGCGATCGGCTTCGAGACGACGGCGCCGTCGACCGCGCTCACGCTGCTGCGCGCGAAGGCCGAAGGCATCCCGAACTTCTTCGTCTTCTGCAACCACGTCACGATCGTGCCGCCGCTGCGTGCCTTGCTCGAGTCGCCCGACCTGCGGCTGGACGGCTTCGTCGGCCCCGGCCACGTGTCGACCGTCGTCGGCGCGCGCCCGTTCGAGTTCATCCCCGCCGACTACGGCAAGCCGGTCGTCATCTCGGGGTTCGAGCCGCTCGACCTGCTCCAGTCGGTGCACATGGTCCTGCGACAGCTCGCGGACGGCCGCTGCGAGGTCGAGAACCAGTACAAGCGCGTCGTCCCCTACGACGGCAACCCGGCGGCGCTGAAGGTCCTCGGCGAGGTGTTCGAGCTGCGGCCGCACTTCGAGTGGCGCGGGCTCGGGTTCATCTCGCACAGCGCTCTGCGGCTGACGGACGCGTTCGCCGACTTCGATGCCGAGCTGCGCTACAGCGTGCCCGGCGTCCGTGTCGCCGACCCGAAGGCGTGCCAGTGCGGCGAGGTGCTGAAGGGCGTGATCAAGCCGTGGGAGTGCAAGGTCTTCGGCACGGCCTGTACGCCCGAGAGGCCGATCGGCACGTGCATGGTGTCGAGCGAGGGCGCGTGCGCCGCGTACTACAACTTCGGCCGCTTCGCGCGCGAGAGGGAAGTGGTCTAGGTGGATGCCGAGGAGCGAGCTCTCGACCTGATCGAGCGCGTCCGGTCGAAGCCGCCGACGTTCAAGGACGAGCAGGTGACGATGGCGCACGGCGCCGGCGGCAAGGCGAGTCGCGCGCTCGTGGAGGGGCTGATCGCACCGCTGCTCGGGATCGAGGAGCTCGACGACGCAGCGGCGATCGGTGACGTCGCGCTCACCACCGACAGCTTCGTCGTCAAGCCGCTCCGCTTCCCGGGCGGCTGCATCGGCGAGCTGGCCGTGAACGGCACGGTCAACGACCTCGCCGTCGCGGGCGCCAGACCGATCGGCCTGACGCTTTCGCTCGTGCTCGAGGAAGGGTTGCCCGCCGACGAGCTGCGGGCACAGGTCGAGGCGATCGCGGCCGCCGCCGAGGCGGCCGGCGTCGAGGTCGTCGCCGGCGACACCAAGGTCGTCGAGCGCGGCAAGTGCGACGGCATGTACGTGACGACGACCGGTCTCGGGCGGCTCGACCCGAGAGCCCAGCTGTCACCCTCATCGCTGGAGCCCGGCGACCGCATCATCGTCTCCGGCTCGATCGGCGACCACGGCACGGCGGTCATGCTCGCCCGCGGCGAGTTCGAGCTCGAGGGCGTCGTCGAGTCCGACACGCAGCCGCTCTGGCCCGCGGTCGACGCGCTGCTCGACGCCGCCGGGCCGTCGCTTCGGGCCATGCGCGACGCCACGCGCGGCGGGCTGGCCACGGTGCTGAACGAGTTCGCGAGGTCGTCCAGTGTGGCGATCCTCGTGCAGGAAGCGAGGATTCCCGTCAGGCCCGCGGTCCAGGGCGCCTGCGAGATCCTCGGGATCGACCCGATGTACGTCGCGAACGAAGGCAAGCTCGTCGCCTTCGTCGCACCCCATGCGGCCGATTCGGCCCTCGCTGCGCTGAGGTCGGCGCCTGGATGCGAGGACGCCGTCGAGATCGGCGAGGTGAGGACCGAGCCGCCCGGGCTCGTGCTGGTCGAGACCGGGTTCGGCGGACGGCGCGTCATGGACATGCTCGTCGGCGATCCGCTGCCGCGGATCTGCTGACGACGAAAGGGGGTCTGGGGTATGGCAGCGGTGGAGTTCGTTCCCAACCAGGCGAAGACGGAGGGGATCGTCGCCCACGTGATCTGGATGACCACCGGGCTGTCGTGCGACGGCGACTCGGTGGCGATGACGTCGGCGACCAACCCGTCGCTCGAGGACATCGTCCGCGGGATCATCCCCGGCATGCCCCGGGTGATCGTGCACAACCCGGTGCTGGCCTTCGAGAACGGGCAGGAGTTCATGCAGGCCTGGTGGGACGCCGAGGCCGGCAAGCTCGACCCGTTCGTACTCGTCGTCGAGGGCTCGATCCCGAACGAGGCGATCAACGGCGACGGCCACTGGGCGGCGATGGGCACCGACCCGTCCACCGGGCAGCCGATCACGACGAACGAGTGGGTCGACCGGCTCGCGCCCAAGGCCGCAGCCGTCGTCGCGCTCGGAACCTGCGCCACCTACGGCGGGATCCCGGCAATGAAGAACAACCCGACCGGCGCGATGGGCGTGCCCGACTACCTGGGCTGGAGCTGGAAGTCGAAGGCCGGACTCCCCGTCGTCTGCATCCCCGGCTGTCCCGCGCAGCCCGACAACACGACCGAGGTGCTCCTCTACCTCGTCCTGCACCTCGGCGGCATGGCGCCGCCGCCGGAGCTGGACGAGGCGCTGCGACCGAAGTGGCTGTTCGAGCGGACGACGCGCGAGAGCTGCAACCGCGGCGGCTACTCGGAGATGGGCAACTTCGCCACCGAGTACGGCGACGATCCCCGCTGCCTCGTCAAGCTCGGCTGCAAAGGGCCGGTCGTCAAGTGCAACGTCGCGATTCGCGGCTGGGTGAACGGCGTCGGCGGCTGCCCGAACGTAGGCGGGATCTGCATGGCCTGCACGATGCCGGGCTTCCCCGACAAGTACATGCCGTTCATGGACGAGGACACGATGGGCGGGCTCGCAGCCAACTTCGAGCGCTTCACGATCGGCCCGGTGATCCGCTACTTCCGCGAGCGGAACATCAGGAACAAGTACGACAAGGAACCGGAGTGGAGGCGGCGCGGGACGGCGCTGACGACGGGCTACCAGCCGCGGTACTACGCCGACGGCGGCAAAGCCGCGACGACAGAGAGGAGCCCGGCATGACGACCGTCGAGACGCCCACCGAGCGCAAGGTCCTCGTCAAGGAGATGTCGTGGGACCCGATCACCCGCATCGTCGGGAGCCTCGGGATCCACACGGAGATCGACTTCACGAACCAGCAGGTCCTCAAGTGCTACTCGACGTCGATGGTCTTCCGCGGGTTCGACATCTTCATGAAGGGGATCGACCCGCGCGACGCCCACTTCATCACGAGCCGGATCTGTGGCATCTGCGGCGACAACCACTGCACCTGCTCATGCCTGAACCAGAACATGGCGTACTCGGTCAAGCCGCCGAAGCTCGGCGACTACGCGTTCAACCTCGCCGAGTCGGCCGACTTCATGTTCGACCACGCGATCTTCAACGACTGCATGGCGAACGTGGACTTCTGCGAGCAGATGGTCAAGGAGACGAACCCGTCCCTGCTCGCGAAGGCCGAGCAGACGTCGGCCGAGCACTCCGACATCCACGGCTACAAGACGATCGCCGACATCATGCGGGCCCTCAACCCGTTCACGGGCGACTTCTACCTCGAGACGCTGCACGTGGCCCGGTACACGCGGGAGATGTACTGCCTCTTCGGCGGGCGGCACACGCACCCGTCGACGATCATGCCCGGCGGCTGCAGCGCGCACATCAGCCATCAGACGATCACGGACTACTACGTGCGCCTGATGGAGTACTTCGACTACGTCAAGAGCACCGTGCCGATGCACGACGACCTCTACGACTTCTTCCTCCGGGAGCTGCCGGGATACGACGACGTCGGCTTCCGGCGCACGGATCTCGTCTGCTGGGGCTGCTTCGACGACCCGGACTACGTCGACTACGACTACAAGACGATGACCGAGTGGGGCCGGAAGCGCTTCGTCACGCCGGGCGTCGTCATCGACGGCGAACTGGTCTCGACAGACCTCGTCGAGATCAACCTGATGATCCGCATCCTCCTCGGCAGCTCGTACTTCGAGGACTGGCAGAACGAGGACACGTTCGTCACGCAGGATCCGCTGGGCAATCCGGTCGACAAGCGGCACCCGTGGAACAAGGTGACGATCCCGAAGCCGCAGAAGCGCGACTGGACGGACAAGTACAGCTGGGTCGCGTCGCCCAGGATCTACGACAAGCGCACGGACACGTACATCGCGTCCGACACCGGCGGCGGCCCGTTCGCCCGCCAGTGGGTGACGGCGAAGGCCGGCCTCGTCAAGCTCGGCGACTACCTCCAGGCCACGGGCACGAGCATCAAGATGGTGCTCCCGCGGACGAAGTCGAGCGGCGAGATGGAGCTGGAGTGGAAGATCCCGGAGAAGTCGAACGCAATCGAGCGCGACCGGGCCCGCTCCTACCACCAGGCCTACTCGGCACTCGTCGGGCTCTACTGCCTGAACAAGGCGCGGGACGAGGTGCTGGCGGGCCGCACGAAGAGCTGGGCGGACTTCAAGGTTCCGGACGAGACGATCAGCGTCGGCTTCCACGAGGCCGCGCGCGGGGTGCTGTCGCACCACATGGTCATCCGCGGCGGCAAGATCGCCAACTACCAGCCCTACCCGCCGACGCCGTGGAACGCGAATCCGCGTGACGTCTACGGAACTCCCGGCCCCTACGAGGATGCGGTGCAGAACACGCCGATCTTCGAGGAGAACGGCCCGGACAACTTCAAGGGCATCGACATCATGCGGGCCGTCCGCAGCTTCGACCCGTGCCTGCCGTGCGGGGTCCACATGTACCTCGGCAACGGCAAGACGCGGAAGGTCGTCCACACGCCGACGGGGCTCTGTTGACGTGGCCGTGGCGGCCGAGAATGACGCGGACGTTCTCGTCCGCCGGATCGAGGAGCTGAGCGGCCGGCTCGACCAGCTGTCCGACCCGGAAGCGCGGGAGACGGCCCAGGAGCTGCTGGCGGCGACGCTCGAGCTGTACGGCGAGGGCCTGGAGCGCATCTTCCAGGCCCTCGACGACGCGCCGGAGATTCGCGATTCGCTCGTCCAGGACGGCGTCGTCGCCAGCCTGCTCCTGATCCACGACCTCTATCCCGTGCCTGTCGAGGAGCGGGTCCGGCAGGCGCTCGACTCGGTGCGGCCGTACATGGAGTCGCACGGCGGCAACGTGGAGGTGGTCGGCATCGAGGACGGCGTGCTCCGTCTGCGGCTCGAAGGCTCGTGCCACGGCTGCCGGGCCTCGTCGTCGACACTCGAGCTCGCGATCAAGCGGGCGCTCGACGAGGCGGCGCCCGACCTGCTCGGGATCGAGGTCGAGGGGCTCGTCGAGCCGGTGTTGCCGAAGAAGCCGCTCGCGCTCGCGAAGGAGCCGGCATGGGTCGACGTCGAGACGGCGGTCGAGAGCGGCACCGTGGCGGCGCTCGACGGGACGGGTCTCGTCGTCGCCAACGTCGGTGGGACGCTGCTCGCCTACCGCGACCGCTGCGCGGGCTGCGGCGCCGATCTGGCCGCAGGCGCGCTCGAGGCCGGCGTGCTCACGTGCACGTCCTGCTCGCGGCAGTACGCGCTCACGCTCGCAGGCCGGCTCGTGGGTGACGAGGAGCTCCAGCTCGAGCCCGTGCCGCTGCTCGAGGATGACGGACGAGTCCGGGTCGCACTCGCGTGAGCAGCGCTCCCGCCGTCCGCGGTCTGCGCCGGCTCGCGGTGTCGAGTCCGCGCAAGCCCGCAGCAGTGGCCGAGCGGTGCGACTTCTGCGGCAACGAGATCCCGTCCGAGCACCGCCATCTGCTCCAGCTCGAGGAGCGCTACATCGTCTGCGTCTGCGAGCCCTGCTGGGCGCTCCGTTCCGGCGATCGCGAGTTCCGACCGACCGGGACGCGGCGCGTGCTGCTCGACGGCTTCCGCCTGCCCGACGAGCTGTGGGCCGCCTTTCGCATTCCGGTCGGGCTGGCCTTCTTCTTCGTCAACGGCGGCGAGGGCCGCGTCGTCGCGCTCTATCCCAGCCCGGCCGGCGCGACCGAGTCGGAGCTCGACCTCGCTGCCTGGGCGGAGCTCGCCGAGGCGAACCCGGGTGCACTCGACCTCGAGCCCGACATCGAGGCGCTGATCGTCAACCGCGTCACCGACCCGCACCGCTATGCGGTGGTTCCGATCGACGACTGCTACCGGCTCGTCGGCCTGATCAAGGCGAGCTGGGAGGGAATCTCCGGCGGCGACGCGGTCGAGCGCTCGGTGACAGCGTTCTTCGCCGACCTGGAGGCCGCCGCGTGACCGACGTGCTGACCGAACGGTTCGACCCCGGAATCGCGCGCCCGGCGCCGTCCTTCGCGGTGCTCGGCGTCGAGTCGCGTCCTCGCGCGGCCGCGCCGGTGCTCGACTTCGAGCTGGAGGTGACCGATGAAAGCGGGCTCGAGGTCTACACGATCGCGCTCACGGCGCAGATCCTGGTCGAGCCTGCGCGGCGGAAGTACGACGGGCCGACGCGGGAGCTCCTCGCCGAGCTGTTCGGTGCGCCTGAACGGTGGGGCTCGACGACCGAGAATCTCGTCTGGACGCAGGTCGACGTGCTCGTCCCGAGCTTCACCGGCCGGACGACCTTCGAGCTGGCGGTCCCGTGCACGTACGACCTCGAGGTCGCCGCCGCGAAGTACCTGTACTCGCTCCCGGACGGCGAGGCGCCGCTCGTCCTGCACTTCACCGGCTCGGTCTTCTACCGCGGCGAGCAGGACCGGCTCCAGGTGGTGAAGGTGCCGTGGAGCTGCTCCGTCGGCCACCGCCTGCCGGTCGCGACGTGGAAGGAGATGATGGCGCGCCACTACCCGGGTGGCGGCTGGATCAGGCTCCGGGACGAGACGGTCGAGCGGCTCCAGCGACGCAAGGCGGCGCGGGGCCTGCGGACGTTCGACGACTGCGTGGCCGAGCTGCTCGAGGCGGCGGCGGAGTGACGGTGCTGGACGAGCTGGTCGAGTCCCTGCTGTACGAGGGCTACGCGCTCTACCCGTACACGCCCGGCGCGACGAAGAACGCAACGCCGACGCCGTTCGGAGTCGTCTACCCGTCCGCCTACGCGCGCGAGAACCCGGCCGCGTTCGACTGCCTCCAGGTGGAGTGCCTGCTCGCCGAGCCCGGCGACGTCTCGGCCACGGTGCGGTTCCTGCAGCCGAGCGGGCTGCGGCACGAGGCGGTCGAGCGCCGGGTCGAGCTGCCCTCGCCCGGCTGGTGGGGCTTCGGCTGGGACGGCGCCCGCGGCTTCGCACGGCTGGACGTGAATGGCGACCACGTTCGGCTGCGCGTCGAGAACACGACCGACGGGCCGCCCGGAATGAGCCGCGCCTCGGCGCTGGATCGGTCGTTCGTCTCGACGCACGTCGTCCTGCGTGCCTCCCACGGGCGCTTTCTGTCGCCGCTCGAGTCGCCCGCGTGCGAGAACGTCAACACCTGGCCCGTGCTCGCGAGCCCGGCTGACGACGTCATCCTCGCCGCCGCCATCATCCTTCCCGACCACCCGCAGATCGCGCCGGAAAGCCGAGGCAGCCTGTTCGACGGCACCGAGATCGAGGAGGCGCTGCTGCTCCACGTGCACGCGCTGAGCGACGGCGAGCGCGAGCAGATCGCCGCCCACGATCCGACGGTGCGCGAGATGGTCGAGCGGGCCGCCGCCTCGACGCCCGAGGATCTGCTCGCGCTGCACGGGATGATGCGCCCGGCCGCCGACGTCCTCGCCGGCTTCGACCCACGGCAAGGGGAGTACGAGGCGGTGGTCGACGGCGTCGCCCTGCGGCCCGGAATGCGCGTGCTGCTTCGGCCGACGCACCGCACGGCCGACGCCTACGACCTCCTGCTCGACGGCAAGCCGGCGATCGTCGAACGGGTCTATCTCGCGCTCGACGGCTCCGTGCAGCTCGCGGTCACGGTCGAGGGCGACCCGATGCAGGAGGTCTTCCGCGACACGGGCCGGTTCCTGTACTTCTACGCCGACGAGGTGGAGGTGGCCGAATGAGCGCAGTACGGGAGAAGCAGATCCTGGTGGCGGCAGTCGGGAACATGTTCCTCGGCGACGACGGGTTCGGCGGCGAGGTCGCGAAGCGGCTCCAGGAGCGGAGCCTCGCGCCGGGCGTGCAGGTCGTCGACTTCGGCACGGGAGGGCTGGATCTCGCGTACGAGGTGATGCGCGGCTACGACGCGCTCGTGCTCGTCGACGTCAGCCGCCAGGGCGGTGAGCCCGGCACGCTGTACGTGATGGAGGTCGACGAAGACTCGGTCGAGGGCGAGATCGAGGACGGCGCGGTCATCGACCCGCACGGGATGGATCCGCGGACGGTGCTGCGGTTCGTCAAGGCGGTCGGCGGCTGGCCGGGCAAGGTCGTCGTCGTCGCCTGCGAGCCGGCCCAGGTCGAGGAGCTCGGCATCGGCCTGTCCGCCGCGGTGGCGTCGGCCATCGAGAAGGCGGTCGAGGTGGTCGAGGAGCAGCTCGTCGAGCTCCAGGCGATCCCCGACGAGGTTGCCCGCTGATGCACGAGCTCTCGATTGCGAGCGCGCTCGTCGCCACCGTCGAGAAGCATGCGGATGGCCGGCCGGTCGCGGTCGTCAACCTCCGCGTCGGAACAATGCGCCAGGTCGTGCCCGACTCGCTCGAGTTCTACTTCGACTTCGTCACGAAGGGCACCGTCTGCGACGGCGCACGGCTCGACATCGAGGTCGTGCCGGCTCGGCTGCGTTGCGATGAGTGCGGCGACGAGTGGCGGCTCGACGAGCCGCTCTTCCGCTGCGGGTGCGGCTCGACGGAGGTCGAGATCGTCGCCGGGAACGAGCTCGAGGTCGAGTCGATCGAGATCGAGGAGGATGAGGTATGCATCGCACGCACGTGAAGGTGCTCGAGGACGTCCTCGACGCGAACGGGACGATCGCCGCGGCGAACCGCGAGGACTTCGACCGTCACGGCGTCACCGTCGTCAACCTGATGGGCTCGCCCGGCGCCGGCAAGACGACCGTGCTCGAGCAGACGGTGAAGGGACTCGGCGACCTCCGGGTCGGCGTGCTCGAGGGAGACGTCCAGGGCTCGCTCGACGCCGACCGGCTCGCCTCCCTCCACGTGCCGGTGACGCAGATCAACACCGACCCGAGCTTCGGTGGCGAGTGCCATCTCGACGCGAACATGGTGCGCTCCGCGATCCACTCGCTCCCGCTGGCGGAGATCGACCTGCTCGTGATCGAGAACGTCGGCAACCTCGTCTGTCCGGCCGAGTTCGCGGTCGGCGAGAACCTGCGGGTCATGGTCTCTTCGGTCACGGAGGGCGAGGACAAGCCGGTCAAGTACCCGCTGATGTTCCGCGCGGTCGACCTCGTGCTCGTGAGCAAGATCGATCTCCTGCCGCACCTCGAGTTCGACCTCGACCGCTACCTCGGCAACCTCGACGCGGTTCACCCCGGCGTGCCCCGCATCCTCGTCAGCGCGCGAACCGGAGAGGGGATCGACGCATGGCGCGAATGGCTGCTCCGGAAAGCGGCGCGCGAGCCCGCGCTCGCATAGCGGGCGCGCAAGCCCGCGATTGCATCGTGCGGCTGCTCGCGCGGCGCAGCGACGCGAACGAGCGGTTCTTCGCCGCCGAGGCGGGTCGGATCGCGGACGTCTGCCGGCTGCTGGCGGAGCGGTTCGTCGCAGGCGGACGGCTCGTCGCCGTCGGCGGCTCGCCGCAGGCGTGGTCTGACGCGCACCACGTCGCCGTCGAGTTCGTCCATCCGGTGATCGTCGGCAAGCGCGCGCTGCCGGCGGTCGCGGTGGCGCCCGACCAGGCGGAGGTGCTCGCGCGCGACGACGACGTCGTCATCTCCTTCGAGCCGCTGACGGTCGCCGGCGAGCTGCTGGAACCGCCGGACGACGACCCGTTCGTGCGCCAGGAGCTCGCCGAGACGCTCTACCACGTGCTCTGGGAGCTCGTGCACGTCTTCTTCGAGCACCTCGGGGGATCGGAGGCGGGGGCCGGCGCGTCGGGGTTCCTCTACCCCTTCCTGGAGCGGCGGGAGGTCGACCTCGACCCGGTGGTCGAGGACGTGCGGCGGTCCGTGCTGATGAAGGCGCGCGAGATCGCCGAGCTGCGCGAGCAGACGTTGACGGAGGGCGCCGGCGAGCTCGCCGCGGCGGCCGACACGCTGCGCCGCGCGTTCGGCGCCGGAGCCCAGCTGCTCGCGTTCGGCAACGGCGGCTCGGCGACGGACGCGGCCGACGTGGTCGCCGACTTCGCCGCCGCGCCGCAGGGCTGGCAGGCGCTGCCGGCAGTCGACCTCGCCGGCGACGCGGCGATCCTGACGGCGCTTGCAAACGACATCGGCCCCGAGGTGCTCTTCCAGCGGCAGGTGATTGCGTACGGCCGGCCGGGAGACGTCGCGCTCGCGCTCTCGACGAGCGGCAACTCGGTGAACATCGTCGAGGCACTGGCCGAGGCGCGCGAGCGCGGGCTCGCGACGATCGCGATGGTCGGCTACGACGGCGGCCGGATCGCGGCCGATCGGCTCGCCGATCACGTCGTCGTCAGCCGCTCCGAGCACATCCCGCGCATCCAGGAGGCGCAGGCGAGCGCGTACCACGTGCTCCGCGAGCTGGTCGAGTCCGGCCGGTGATGTTCGCGGTCCGAACCGGTCCCGTCTCGGTGGCGAATGGGTCGCATCACGGCGATGTCGACCAGGAGGCGCTGATGCGGTTCAGGCAGTGGACGGGAGCGATGACGCGGGAGGAGTGGTGGCGCCTGGGCGGCTTCGGTGCGGCGGTCGCGCTGCTGCACATCGTCGGCTGGGGCCTCTTCCTCTACTACTCGCGCTCGAATCCGACGCTCGCCGGCCTAGGCACGCTTGCGTACACGTTCGGCCTTCGTCACGCGTTCGACGCCGACCACATCGCGGCGATCGACAACACGACGCGCAAGTTCCTCGCGGACGGGAAGCGCTCGCTCGGTACCGGCTTCTTCTTCTCGCTCGGCCATTCGACGATCGTGTTCGCGCTTGCCGCCGGCCTGGCGATCGCGACGAAGACGGTGAACGCGAAGGTCGGTGCGTTCCACGACTACGGCACCTACGTAGGCGCCGGCGTCTCCGGGACGTTCCTGTGGATCATCGGCATCCTCAACTTCCTCGTCCTGCTCGACATCGTGCGCATCTACCGCGACATGAAGCGCGGCACGTACGACAAGGAGAAGCTCGAGCAGCGGCTGCTCGACCGTGGCTTCATGAACCGCTTCTTCGTCGGCCGCTTCGCGTCGAAGATCAAGTCGAGCTGGCAGATGTACCCGCTCGGCGTCCTGTTCGGGCTCGGCTTCGACACGGCGTCCGAGGTCGGTCTGCTCGCAATTGCTGCCGGCGTCGCGACGCATCAGGTGCCGTTCCTGGCCGTGATCTCGCTGCCGATCCTGTTCGCCGCGGGCATGAGCCTGATGGACACGGCCGACGGCGCGTTCATGAGCCAGGCCTACGGCTGGGCGTTCTCGAACCCGGTGCGCAAGGTCTACTACAACATCACTGTCACGACGCTCTCGGTCGCGGTGGCCCTCGCGATCGGCACGGTCGAACTCCTGCAGGTGCTGGCGATCAAGGTCGGGCTCGACGGCCCCTTCTGGAGCTGGCTGCGCGACCTGAACTTCGGCACCCTCGGCTACGGCGTCGTCGGCATCTTCGTCCTCACGTGGGCCGCCTCGGTCGTGATCTGGAAGACGCGCCGCATCGAGGAGCGCTGGAACGCGTTCGTCGACGAAACCGGCTGAAGTCGGCACCAAACCGGCACAGACGCGTCACAGTCTTTCTGTTGAGATCGAGGCGTGGCGGAATTGACTACGCGGCTCGCACGCCGCTGCCGAGCGCGACGCCGACGAGCGTCCAGAGCGCGACGTACGGGATCGCGTAGCAGACCGAGCCGAGGACGATCCGTCGCCTGCCAATCGGCCGGCCGGCGATCGACCGGGCCAGCGCCGCGACGAGCACCGGATTGGCGACCGCCGCCGCGAACGCGTACTGCCGGTCGGAGCCGTGCTGGAGCCAGGCGACCGGCTTCCGCAGCAGGCGGCTCTCGCGCATCCGGTCGAGCCGCTTCTCGAGCCGGTTGCCGTTGCCCGAGAACCAATCGTCCCAGCGGCGCTCGAGCCACGTGCAGCAGGCGATCGCGAGCAAGCAGACGGCGGCCGCGCCGCCTGCGAAGACCGGCAGCGGGCGCCAGGCGGCCGCGAGAACGGCGACGGGCATGCCGATGCACGCCCCGTCGAAGAACGCGACGGCGCCGACGACGGCACCCGCCGCACCGGTTCGGGCGGCATGGGCGGCGCGCTCGGTCGAACTGGAAGGGGAGCTCACACGAGCTGTATCGGCACGGCCCGACCGATCGCAAAGCCGGGCTTGTGCCCGTCGTCGCAAGGTCGCATACTGCGCGCGGCGCGAACCCGATCAACTCCACCCTGGGCTTCACCCGCACCTACTCGGGCGGGCTGTCGATCAGCGATCCCAAGATCGCCAACGTCACCGTTTCGTACAAGCTGACCGGAACGCTGACGACGACCGGTACCGCCAAGGGCAGCTTCCAGATCAGCCACATCAGCTGGGACCAGAGCGGCACCCACTACGACTGCACCGGCGCGGGGGCTTCCTTGACCGCGCGGCTGGCCGGCTAGGCGACGGGACTCGAGCCGCTGTCAGGGACTGACGGCGAAGACCCACGCTGCGCCGTGCGCGTGGTCGTCGTCGCCGCCGCCGATCAGGGCGGTGCGCCCGTCGGTGGAGAGCGACACGCCCTCGCCGAACCTGCCCTTCCCCGCTTCGCCGTGTCCGACCAGCGGCGTGGGGGCCAGGCTCCAGCCGGCGGCGGAACGCGTGTAGACGTAGGTGACTCCGACCCCGTTGCCGGCGCTGTCGGCTGCGACCAGGATCGTCTTGCCGTTTCCGGAGAACGCGAGGCTGCCGCCGAAGTTCGCGACTCCCCTGCTCCGGTTGGGCAGCTGGGTCTGCGTCCAGCTCGACCCCGAGCGGGTGAGCACCGTGACCGTGCTCGGCCGGGCGAAATCGACACCGACGACCACGGCCGTGCTGCCGTTCGCCGAGAGCGCGACCGAGTCGCCGAAGGCGCCGCCGACGGGGCCGTGAAGGCGCGTCAGCACGGGGCCCTGTCTCCAGGTCGCCCCGGATCGTCGGTACAGCGTGGCGGTACCCCTGAAGTCGTGAGCGTCCGGCGCCCCGACGAGCGCAGTCATGCCGTCGGCCGAGACGGACACGGACTCTCCGAAATAGCCCCCGTCGGCCTGGCCGGTGAACATCGCACTCTCCTTCCAGGTCGATCCCGCGCGCGTGAAGATCCAGGCTGCACCCGAATCGCCGTGTTGCTGGTCGCCAACGATGGCCGTGTTCCCGTCTCCGGACAGCGCGACGGCTTCACCGAACTCGCTGTCGGCCTGTTCTCTCTTGCCCACCAGCTTTGCCTGGCGCGACCACTTCGAGCCCGAGCGCGTGTAGACCCAGACGTGGCCGAAACCCGTGGACTCGCTGATCAAGGCAGTATTTCCATCCGACGACAGCGCAACGTGTGCTCCGAATCGCGACTGCGCAGTGCCGACGAACCGCGCCTGGCGTTTCCGCGTCGCACCGGAACGGACGTACACCACAGCGGCTCCGTTGCTGTCGCTGTTGTCGGAAGCGTCGCTGACGAGCGCGGTCTTCCCGTCTCCGGACAGCGCGACCGACTCGCCCAGCCTCGCGCCCGGCACCTGGCCCGCAAGCTTGGGGCCGACCTGCACGAACCTTCCGACGTCCGACGAGACCGCCGACCCGCACACGGCGAGCGAGGCGGCAGCGATCACCAGGACGAGGGCCTTCACTGCGAGCCGTCCTTTCCGGCCGCACTCGAGGACGCGGTGCGAAGGCGATCGAACCACGCACCGCCGAGCCGTGCGCCGTCGGCGATCGAAGACAGCGCGATCGCGTCGCCCGCCAGTCCCGCACCTGCCCCCACCGCGCCGCCGTACCTGATCGCGAGTCCGCTGGCGGACGTGAGCGCGCCCAGATCGGGACCGCGGCGGCCGAACGCGAACGCGCAGTACGTGCCGGAGATCTCGCAGGTCAGGTAGCTGCCCATGCCGTACCAGGGACGCCGCAGGCGCGTGACGTCGCCGACCGCGACCTGCCAGCTGGTGGTCGGGTCGACCGTCACGAACGTGAGCCGGCCGGCCGTCAGCATGAGCACTCCGGGCTTCCCGTAGCTCATTTTTCGCCGCTTGACGATCGCAGGCGACGCGAACCTCACCTCGGCCCGGGTCGGCACGTCGAACGGCGACGCCGCCGCTCCGTCACGCGCGTTCGGGTGATCTGCTGCTTCCGTGATCGTCACTCTGTGCTCCTTTCCGGCCGCGCGCCCGGGTCCGTGCGCCCGAGCGCGCCTCGTTCGGGTCTGGATGCCCCTAGCCGTCGGCTCGTGTGAGCGAGTCGACCTTGATCGCGTTCACGACGACGAACTCGGCCTTGTTCGGACCGCCGCCGCCCGTCGTGCACTGGAACTCCGCGTCTCCGGGGGCCGTGTAGACGTGGTCCACCGTGAGGGTCATCGTCTGGGGTCCCGCGGTCGTGTTCGAGATTCCCATGTCCTCGTCGCCGCCGGCGACGAGCGTGCAAAGCGCCTCCGGGCCCGTGTCGAAGAACGCCTTGGCCGTGATGACGTATGTCCCCGCCTGCGGGATGGTGAGCGTGTCGATGGAGACCTTCGCGTCTCCGACGATCGTGACGGGGCCGATGTTGTAGTGGACGAAGGCGTTGCTCGGACCGGCGGGGCCCGGCGACCCCTTGGGGCCGGCAGCGCCCGCGGGGCCGGCCGCGCCTGCAGGCCCGGCAGGTCCGGCCGGCACCTGACCGGCCTTGAAGTCGGCTCTGAGCAGGGAGCCGTCCCGCACCTTGGCGGAGGTGACCGCATTTGCCTTCAGCTGCTGGTCGCCGACGCTGTTCTTCGGGAGCGAGACGGCGGCATACCCGGTACCTGCGAGTGCGACGAACAAGGCGACCACGGAGATGCCGGTCGCAGGGGAGATTCGGAGGCGCCGCCTCGGGCGGTGTGCATTCATGGTGCTCCTTTCGGATCTGGACTCGGGAACGACGAAGCCGGTCATGCCGAAGACGCTAGGCGCCGTCCCCTCTCGGCGAAATAGCGGAAACCATCAATATCGGGGGATCAGATCCGGGACGGCGAACACGGCACGCGAGCGGAAGACGCACGGAGACGGAGGTCGATGGAGGCGGGAGCGAAAGGACGTGCTGTCCGCGCCGTGGGGCGCGAAGCCGAGCTTGCCGTTCTCGGAGAGGTCGTTCTGCCGAGCGGTCTTCCGCGGGCATGTGTGCTCGTGGGGGAGCCCGGGATCGGGAAGACGACGCTGTGGGAGCTGAGCGTCGACCTCGCCCGGGAGCGGGGATGTCGTGTTCTGTCGACGCGACCAGCAGGGAGCGAGGCCCAGCTCGAGTTCGCCGGGCTCTCGGACCTCCTCGACGACGTCGACCTCGAGGCGTTGGAGGGTGTCCCGGCTCCGCAGAGGCGCGCGCTCGACATCGCGCTTCTCCGGGCAGCGCCCGACGGCACGGTGGTGGAGCCGCGCGCGATCGCGACCGGTCTGCTGAGCGCGCTGCGATCGGTGTCGGCGTGCGGCCCGGTGCTGGTTGCGGTCGACGACGTCCAGTGGCTCGACGCCGGCTCGGCCGAGGCGCTCGCGTTTGCGGCGCGACGACTCGGTGACGAGCCGGTCGGCTTCCTTCTGGCCCGGCGTCCGGGGCCGGCTCAGGCGTTCGAGCAGGCCGTCGGGCACCTCGGAAACGACCGAGTCGAGGTCCGGCCGCTGAGCGTCGGGGCCACGCACCGCCTCCTGCATGAGCGGCTGGGGCTCTCCTTGCCTCGGCGCCTGCTGAAGCGCGTCTTCGAGCTGTCGCTCGGCAATCCGCTGCTCGCGCTGGAGCTGGGACGGACGCTGGCGGCGCGCCGGTCGGACGCAGACACGGATGACCTCCCGGTTCCGGACGAGGTCGATGACCTGATCGGCGTTCGGGTCGCGGAGCTTCCTCGCGGCGTTCGCCGCCTCCTGCTGGCGGTTGCTCTCAGCCAGGACGTTCGCGTCACGCAGCTCGTTGCGCTCAGCGACCCCGAATCCGTCGACTCGGCGCTCGACGATGGAACGCTCGTCGCCGACGAGGAGCGGGTGCGCGCGTCGCATCCGCTGCTCGCTGCTGCGGCGAAGCAGCGGTCGCGCGCGGAGGAGCGGCGCGAACTGCACCTCGAGCTGGCGCAGGTCGTGACGAGCGAGGCGCTGCAGGCCCGTCACCTGGCGTTGGGGACGGTCGAGCCCGACGAGGCGCTCGCGGCGACGATTGCGAGTGCAGCGACGGAGACAGCCGCGCGCGGCGCCCGCCACGACGGGGTCGAGCTTGCCGAGCACGCGCTGCGCCTGACGCCGGCTGGATCGAGCGCCTACGGCGAGCGGGTGCTGGCGCTCGCCGGTCATCTGGAGGCGGCGGGAGAGAAGCAGCGCGTCACCGACCTGTTCGAGCGGGAGCTGGAGTCGTTGCCGGAGGGAGAGCAACGTGCGCACGCCTATCTGTTCATGATGGGCGGCAACGTCGCGAACAACGACGAGATCCGGCGCTACTTCGAGCTTGCGCTGGGCGAGAGCCGAGGCGATCCGGAGTTGCACGCGTTCGTGCTCGGGCAGATGGCCATCAACGAGGCCGCCATCCGGGTCGAGCGGATCCGGGAGGCGGAGGCGTGGGCCATGCAAGCGCTGCCGGCGGCGCGTCGGGCCGGCGCCCACGCCGAGCGGCGCGCCTTGAAGGCTCTTTCGTGGCCGCGCAGCCTGTCGGGGCGGCCGATCGACGATCTCTGCGACCAGTTCCGGTCAGTGTCGCAGGGAGCGGGCTCGATCGAGAGCTCGCCCGAGCGGATCGCAGGCCAGCGGCTCGTCTGGCGTGGCGACCTGGATGCGGCACGGACGCTCCTGACGAGGCTCCTGTCGGAGGCCGACGCGCGAGACGAGGTCTTCTCGTACGCGATGGTGCGGCTCCACGTCTGCGAGCTCGAGCTGCGGGCCGGCGACTGGAGCAGGGCCGCAGACCTGCTCGACGAGTGGGCCGATTCCCCGGAACGCATGGTCTGGCCGATGTACGAGCGCTGCCGGGCTCTGCTCGCGGCAGGTCGCGGGCATCCGGAGGAGGCGGAAGCGTGGGCAGCAAAGGTGATCGCCCGCGCGGAAGAGGCCGGCGGCCGCTGGGACCTGCTCGAGGCGCTCAGGGCTCGCGGAACGGCCCTGCTCCTCGCCGACGAGCACCATCGGGCGGCCGAGAGCCTGCGAGCGGTCTGGGAGCACACGCAGCGTGAGGGTGTGGACGAGCCGGGAGTGTTCCCGGTCGCACCCGACCTCGTCGAGGCGCTCGTCGAGCTCGGCGAAGCGGACGAGGCAGTCGCCGTCACGGAACGGCTGCAGGCGCTCGCCGACGAGCAGGCTCATCCCTGGGCCCTCGCGAGCGCGAGGCGCTGCGCGGGGTTGATCCGTCTGGCGGAGCCGTACGAGGAAGCCGCCTCGGCGCTCGCGGAGGCGGCGTCCGCGTACGGGTCGCTCGGCCTGCGGTTCGACCGCGGCCGAACCCTGCTCGCCCTCGGCAGGGGCGAGCGCCGACTGAAGAAGTGGGGAGCCGCCGGGCGGACGCTCGCCGATGCCGCGGCCGAGTTCGAGGAGATCGGTTCGACCGGCTGGGCCGAGCAGGCGCGTTCGGAGCTCGAGCGGGTTGGAGCCCGGCGGCCGAACCCGCCGGGAACACTGACGCCGACGGAGCAGCGCGTGGCATCTCTGGCGGCCACCGGTCTCTCCAACAAGGAGATCGCCGCAGCGCTCTTCGTCACCGTGCACACGGTCGAGGTGCACCTCTCGCACGCGTACAAGAAGCTCGGAATCCGCTCACGGTCCCAGCTCGCGGGCCGCCTGTCCTCCTGACTTCCGCGGCGCCCGATGTTGAGGGTTTCCGCTATTTCGCCCCGGCGAAGCGGCGCCTACCGTCTTCGGCATGGCCGAATTCCTGCTCGAGTTCTATCTCTCGCGACTCGACGACGCAGCGGTCGCGCCGATGTCGGCGAAGGCCCGGATCGCTGCTGAGCAGCTGACCCGGCAAGGAACACCTGTCCGCTACCTGCGGGCGATCTTCGTCCCCGAGGACGAGACGTGTCTCTTCCTCTACGAAGCCGGCTCCGCCGAGACCGTCCGGCAAGCCGCGGTGCTCGCCGGCCTGACATTCGAGCGAGTGGCTGAAGCCCTCACGAATCCGGAAGGAGCACGATGACCGAGAAGCCTGCTCGTAGACGAGACGCGGGCGGCTAGCGGTCTGATGACCCGGAGGGGCAAGAACGCGATCATTTTGGCCGGTTTCGGAGTCCTTGAGCTGATGCTCACGCCGGCTCGGTCAGCTCCAGCCGTTCGGCGGCGCGGCGTCGAGTTGGCTCGTGGCTCGACAGGTGCTTATCGGGGTATTCCCTGATCAAATTGCGGAACGCTTAGTGATAGATTTCACAAAGTTACAGCGAGCCAGTTGTTCTGACGGGATTTCAGACTGCCGTCTACCCGTCAGCCGGATACGTCTTCTTCCTCGTTGCGACGACAGTCTCAGCCGCAGGCTGAGCCAGCGTCTTTGAACGCGCTGTCTGTTCGCTGACCGAGTTAGGAGAAGCACATGACGGTCTTCAAGCACGGCCCGAGCTGGAGGCTGACCAGTTTCGTCGTGGTCATCCTCGCCATGGCCGTGACTGGCACTGCGCTGGCGAGCGCCAGCGCAAGCAAACCGGCCACTACGGTCAAGGGCTCCGTTCTCGCCTTCGATCGCGGCCTGCCAACTGCGAACCTGAACAACGCTGCCGGCGCGAACCGGAGCAACGTCGCCTGGGCCGTGGACAACACCTACGTGACCGGTGACAACTTCACGATCGGCACGCGCGGCCAGCTCTGGCAAATCGACAAGATACGCGTCTGGACTGCGACCGGTCTCGTCTCCAACACCGCCTACGTGCTCGGCAACGACTACAGCAACCTCAGCCTCTACCTCGGGGCCGCGACTCCGGGTGCGGTCAAGCTTGTCGCCACCGGCACGCTCAAGATTGGCATCGCAGGTACCAGCAACCTCAACATCATCGGCACTCGGGTCTCCTACGGGGATCCTCTGCAGCCGAACTATCAGGGCAACAGCAACACCTACCAGCTCTGGCAGATCGACTTCGGATTCCCGAACCAACAGAACCCGAGCAAGCGGATGCTCGTCCAAGGCGGGACGATGTACAACTTCGCCGTCGACGCGACCGCCCGCGACCAGGTGAACAACTACTGGTTCAACCACGCATCGAACGCGGCACTCAGCGGCTCAACGCAGATGGGCGCCGACAACCACTATCTGGCCTGGCCGAAGAACGCACTCGGGTCAGCACCGATCCAGTGCAACTCCAGCGTCAACACTCCCCCAATGACCGCTTGCGATGGCGGCTGGGACAAGTCCAGCGACATCAACGTCCAGGTCTTCGCCACGCTCATCGCCAAGTAACCCAACTCCAGTTCAGAACTGCGCAGGGCCGGGCTCTCGTCATCGGAATCCGGCCCTGCTCACGAGGGCGTTCGCTCGTTCTGCGTGGCGTTTCCCAAAATGCGAAAACCGCCCGTGTGCAGGCGGTTTCGAGACGGGAGCGACGGGACTCGAACCCGCGACCTCCGGCGTGACAGGCCGGCGTTCTAACCAGCTGAACTACGCCCCCGAGCGGGAACAGTCTAGTGGAGCACGTCGAGCGCAGCGAGGGGCTGCCTGAAGGGTGCGACGACGTAGGCGCCGGCGGCTTTCTCCTTTGTTTCCTCGTACAGGCGCCGCGTATGGTCGAGGCCGATCGCGGCTGCCTTCGGGCCTGCGTCGAGCAGGGCGGCCTGGAGGCTCTCGGGCACGAGGATGCCGGGCACCTCGTTGTGCAGGCGCACGGCGAGCCGGTAGCTCCAGACCGGGAACAGCCCGACGAGCAGCGGCACAGGCGAGCCGCCGCCGAGCGCGGCGAGGAAGCGGTCGAGGTGGTCGAGGTCGAAGAGGATCTGCGTCATCGCGAAGCGCGCGCCCGCGTCGACCTTGGCATGGAACCTGGAGATCTCGAGGTCGAGATCGTCGGCGGTCGGGTTGACCGCCACTCCGGGGAAGAACGACGTCGGCGCGTCGATCGTCTTGCCGTTGTAGTCCTCGCCGGCGTTCAGGCGCGACATGAGGCGGGTCAGGCCGACCGAGTCGAGCTCGTAGACGCCTTCGGAGCCGGGGTAGTCGCCGACTTCGGGCGGATCGCCCGTGACCGCGAGAACGTTGCGGACGCCCTCCGCGTGGGCGCCGAGGAGCTGCGACTCGAGCCCCATGATCGTCGCGTCGCGCGGCGTCAGGTGCGGGATCGTCTCGATGTCGACCGTTCGCTCGATCGCCGCGGCCATGATCAGCCCGCTCATCGCCGCCCGGGCCGTGGCGTTGTCGTTCACGTCCACATAGCGGGCGAGGCCGGAGTCGGCGATCGCGGCGGCCACGTCGAGCATCCCGGCGTGGCTGCCGCCGAGCGGCGGATCGAGCTGAATCGAGACGACCCAGGTGCCCTCGCACAGGTCGCGCTCGAGGCGGGTCTCGTGCTCGACCGCGGCGGCGGCTACCGCCAGCTCGCGCTCGGCCGCCCGGAACGGCGCGCGCGGGCGTCGGCCCTCGTCGATCGCCGAGCGGATGGCAGCGATCTCGGTGGGCGTCGTGCCGCAGCAACCTCCGACCAGGGTCGCACCGAGCTCGATCGCCTCCGCGGCGAACTCGGCGAAGTACTCGGGCGTCGCGTGCGGGAAGATGATCCTGCCGCCGGTCAGGCCGGCGAGGCCGAGGTTCGGCAGGGCGGCGAGCGGCAGCCCGACGTCGCTCATCTGCTGCAGGGCCGTCAGGCAGGCGTGGGGGCCGGCGCCGTGGTTCGCGCCGACCGCGTCGACACCGAGGTCGGCCAGGCGGGCTGCAGCCGCGCGTGCCGAGACGCCGGCCAGCGTCTCGCCGTCCTCGTCGAACGTCAGGAGCGCGACGACCGGGAGCGAGGAGACCGCACGCACGGCCGCGATTGCCGTTTCGAGCTCACCGAGGTCGTAGAACGTCTCGACGAAGAACAGGTCGACCCCGCGAGCTTCGAGGAGCTCCGCCTGCTCGGCGAAAAGCGCGCCGCGGTCGTCTTCTGCGTCGCCGAGGTCGCCGAGCGGGCCGATCGCGCCGGCGATCAGCACGTGCCGGCCCGAGACCTGTCTCGCCTCTCGCGCAATCTTGACGCCGTCCGAGTTGATCCGCTCGATCTCGTCCTCGAGGAAACGACCGGCGAGCTTGCGCCGGTTCGCGCCGAACGTGTTCGTCTCGATCAACTCGGCGCCGGCGTTGATGAAGCCGAGGTGGAGCGAGAGGACGCCTTCGGGAGCGCGGATGTTCGCCTCCTCCGGGCAGCGCAGGCGAGGGACGGCCGCCGAGATCAGCGAGCCCATGCCGCCGTCGCAGCAGATCGGTCTGCCTGACCGGAGGCGCTCGACCAGGGGATTTGCCACGGACGAACTCTAAAGAGGACGAGAGGACGTGCCGATGCTGGGGACGAGCTCCTCCGACCGAGAGACTAACGGCAGAGTTTCCGGACGCGCAGGGGATTCGAGCGGCGGGCCACGGCCCGCCGCTTGCTTTCACGGGCCTGTGCCGTCGCAAGCGTGTCCGGCCCTGGTCTTTGCGGCCGTGTCCGGCTCTGGTCTACGCGGCCGTGACCGGCCGGGCGGTGTGGACGAGAAGTTCCACAAGATTCACGTTCGCGTCACATCTCGGCGCGCCCGGCGGCGGTACGCTCGCAGCGAGGGTGGTGGGCTGTGGCCCCACCCTCGACGTTGGGTGGGAGTGCGCCCCCCGGCCGTTCCGGCCGTGTCTGTCGGCCTCCTGCCGGGCTTGCCGCGGATTCCGGGCGGGTTTGCACAGAAGGACGTGTCCCGTTGTAGTATCCGCCTCCCCGAAGGTGAGCCGGGACGAGCGTGACCGGCTCTTTGCGTTCCAGGTAGGTCCAGCGGCACCCCGCCAAGCGCGAAGAAAACGGAGGTCACGTGCTCACCGTCGATATCTCACTGCCGGAGATCGAAGAGCTCCACAAGCTCGTCCAGGACGGTCTCGACAAGGGCGTCCTCACCTACGACGAGATCGTCCAGGGACTCGAAGAGGTCGACCTGACGAAGGAGCAGGTCGAGGACTTCTACACCTACCTGGTCGACCACGGCATCGAGCTCGTCGAAGGCGAGCAGCACAAGCACCCGCCGCACGAGCAGCCGCTCGTGGAAGAGGAGAAGGTCGCACCGAAGCTCGACCTCTCCGTCGAGCCGTCGCTCGACTCGTTGCGCCTCTACCTGCGCGAGATCGGCAAGGTGCCGCTCCTGACCGCCGACCAGGAGGTCTACCTCGCCAAGCGCATCGAGCGCGGCGACATGGAGGCGAAACGGCAGATGACCGAGGCCAACCTCCGCCTCGTCGTCTCGATCGCAAAGAGCTACCTCGGCCGTGGACTGTCGTTCCTCGACCTGATCCAGGAAGGCTCGCTCGGCCTCATCCGCGCCGTCGAGAAGTTCGACTACCGCAAGGGCTACAAGTTCTCGACCTACGCCACCTGGTGGATCCGGCAGGCGGTCACGCGCGCGATCGCCGACAAGGCGCGCACGATCCGCATCCCGGTGCACATGGTCGAAAAGCTGAACAAGGTCGTCCACATCGAGCGCCAGCTCGTCCAGCGCCTCGGGCGCGAGCCGCGGCCCGACGAGATCGCCGCGGAGCTCGAGCTGACGACCGGCGAGGTGCGCGAGATCCTGCGCATGGCGCAGCACCCGGTGTCGCTCGAGAAGCCGATCGGAGAGGACGAGGAGTCCGAGCTGGGCGACTTCGTCCAGGACGATCTCGCCGAGTCGCCGTTCGACTCCGCCACGCTGTCGCTGCGCCGCGAGGACATCGAACGCGCGCTCGGCTCGCTACCGGAGCGCGAGCGCAAGGTGATCGAGCTCCGCTTCGGCCTGAACGGCGAGCCGCCGTGCACGCTCGAGGAGGTCGGCCGCGCCTTCGGCGTCACGCGCGAGCGGATCCGCCAGATCGAGAACAACACGCTGAAGAAGCTGGAGTCTCTCCCCGAGGCCCAGGGCCTCAAGAACTGCATCCAGTAGCTACGCCGCCCGTGCGGCGTCCGGCCGGGAGACGGCCGCGGCTTCGGCGCGCTGCTGCTCGAGCAGCACGACGACGAGCAGCGGTACGAGCTCCGGGTCGAACTGCGTGCCGGCGCAGCGGGAGAGCTCCTCGACGGCCTCGCACGGGTCGATCCGCCTCCGGTACGAGCGGTCGGCCGTCATGGCCGTATAGGCATCGCAGACCATGATGATCCGCGCCGCCAGCGGAATCTCCTCGCCTTTCAGGCCATCCGGGTAGCCGGCGCCGTCCCATCGCTCGTGGGTTGCACGGACGATCTCGCCGACCCGCGACAGCATCGGCGCGACAGCGAGGATGCGCTGCCCGACGAGAGTGTGCCGATGGACGAAGACCCACTCGTCCTCGGAGAGCGGTCCTGGCTTGCGCAGGATCTCGTCCGGAATGCCGAGCTTGCCGATGTCGTGAAGCTCGGCGGCGAGGCGGAGATCCTCGAGCACGGCCACGTCGAGCCCGACGTGCCTTCCGATCGCGGCAGCGAGCGCGGCGACCTCACCGACGTGCGCGCGGAGCTCGGGGTCGCGCTCGAAGAGCGCCTGGAGCACGACCTCGTGCGGCTGTCCGCGACCGGCGGCGGTGGTGCGCTTCTGCGCGTAGAGGCGCCCGTCGGCCACGCGCAGCGCCTGTGACGGGCCGTCCGCTTCGAGCGGGAGCAGCGCCGCACCGTACGCCGGCGCGATCTCGAACACCTCACCCTGCTCGGTCAACGCGTCGGCAGCGGTTCGGACGAGCAGGTCCGTGTCTTCCGTGGGTGAGCAGAGGATGCAGAACTCGTCCCCGCCCAGCCGGTACGCGGTGCCGTTGTCGCCGATCGCTTCGCGCAGCCGCTGGCCCAGGCGTGCGAGCAGCGCGTCGCCGGCCGGATGGCCGAAGGTGTCGTTGTACTGCTTGAAGCCGTTCAGGTCGAACAGCGCGAACACGTGCGGCGACCCCGGGTCGCGCGCCCCGGTCGCCTGCTCGAGATCGGCCATCAGCCCGCGGCGGTTCCTGAGGCCGGTGAGCGCATCGGTCACCGTCTGCTCGCGCATGCGCTCGACGATCTCCCGGTTCTCGCGGAAGGTCAGCACGGCGCGCACGGCCACCGAGGCGAGCGTCGCGCTCGCGGCCACCGCGGCGAAGGGGTTCAGCCGGTGGAAATGGTCGGCGACGAAGACCCCGATCGCCACCAGCCCGCAGACGAGAGAGGTCCCCAGCATCGGCCCTGCCTCGAGTTGGAGTCTGGCCGCGCGAGGCCGGTCTTCGAGCCCGGCCCAGGCGAGGGTGAGCATCGCGGCCGGCCAGAGGGCGTCCAGCATCGTGCCCTCGGAGTACGTCCCCGCCGCCGTCAGGAAGAGGTAGACGCCGTCCGCGATCGCGGTCAGCAGCAGTCCGGCGCCGATCACGAGCCACGTCCTGCCCGCCTGGCCGCGGCCGATGACGAACACGGCGGCGACGAGCGTGAGCAGAAGGCAGTCCCCGAGCGGGTAGGCAAGGTTGGTGGCCACGACCTCGAGGCTGCCGTGGGTCGTCTCCACGACAGCCTCGACGAGGACGGCGGCGCCGATCGCGCAGGCGGCGAGTGACGCCGTCAGGCCGTCCAGCCAGAGACTTCGGGCGACGTGAGAGATGCGAGACCTGAAGAGCAGGACGAGCGCGACGTAGCAGGCCGGGTAGAAGGCGAGATAGAGCGCGTCGTCCGGTGACGGCGACGGCGGACTGCCTCCGTAGACGAGGTCGAAGGCCATGTCGCCGGCCGCCCAGCAGGCGAGGGCGACGAGGAGCGCCGACCATGCAGCACGCTCGTCCCGGACGCAAACGACCCGTACGGCCAGGGCCACGACGGCGAGCAGGAGCATCGCGTCGGTGAGCCAGACGTCGAAGAAGCGGCGCGATCCCTCCCAGCCGACGCCGCCGAGCACGTGCAGCGTGTACGCGGACAGGCCGGCGAGCGCCAGGCCGAGGTACGCCCGGCGCCCGACCCGGGCAGCGTTCCGGCGGAGAATCGTCTCCACGGACTCATGATCGGCCGACGGGCTGCCCGAGTTGACTGTAACTCCTCACAACTTCTTTACAACCGTCTTGCCGCCGCTTGCCGGACACGGCCGATCCTGCGCCCTGAACAACCATCTTGGAAAGGGGAACGGCACGATGAGGAAGGCAACAGGCATCGCCCTCGCGGCAGTCGCGCTCTCGGTCGCCGCGGGGCTCGTCGTCTCGGCCGCACTGGCGGCGGGAGGCGGCGGAGCGAAGAAGGCGGCGAACCCGAGCGCGCGGGTTCTCGCCGGCGTCAACTTCGTCAGCACGTGCACCTTCGTGCACTTCCTGCCGGACGACCCGATCGTCTACCCGGGCCAGCCGGGCAAGTCGCACGATCACACGTTCGTCGGCAACACGTCCACGAACGCGAGCTCGACGCTCGCGTCGCTGCGCGCGGCGGGCACGACCTGCCATCTGCAGGCCGACAGGGCCGCGTACTGGATGCCGACTCTGATCGTCGACGGGCAGCCGGTGACGCCGCTCGGCGCCACGATCTACTACCGGCGCAACACGATGGCGCGGGTCCACGCCTTCCCGGCCGGGCTCGAGATGATCGCCGGCGACTCGAAGGCGATCACGCCCCAGGACATGAAGATCACGTTCTGGAACTGCGGTGTCGAAAGCGGCATCCAGCAGTCGTCGGCTCCGCCCGCTTGCCCGAGCACGAAGGGCGACGAGCTGCGGCTCCACGTCAACTTCCCGAGCTGCTGGGACGGCAAGGACCTGGACAGCTCTGACCACAAGAGTCACATGGCCTATCCGGCCGCAGGCGCGTGCCCGGCCGACCATCCCGTCGCCGTGCCCGCGATCAGCCTCATCTACCGCTATCCGATCTCCGGCGACCACAACTTCGCCCTGTCGTCCGGCGGCGTGTACTCCGCCCACGCCGACTTCTTCAACGCGTGGACGCAGCCGGTGCTGACACGGCTCGTCAACGTCTGCCTGAACGGCCTGCGCCACTGCGGGCGCGTCTAGATCTCCAGAGGACACCGTGAGGTGGCAGGAGGCCGTCCGAGAGGGCGGCCTCCTCGTTCAAGCGGCAGGCGAACACTGCCGAAAACCTCTTCTGGTGCACTTCCGTCGACCAGATACGTCGAGGCCACCTCGGCTGATGCTCCGTGTTCTCGGCACGTCGGTGGTCGCGATCGTGCTCGCCGGCGTCGCGATGGTGATGTACACGGGCAGCTACGCCCTCCACAACGCCGAGCAGAACGCCGGCGCGCACACGAGCTTCGTCGCCCGCACGATCGCCCGCCAGAATCTCTGGCTCTCCGACTTCCAGCGGGCGGTGACGCCGTCGAGACGTGCCGCGCTCGATCGCCTGTTCCAGCATCAGGTGCTGATTGACGGAGCGCTCCGCGTCAAGCTCTACTCGCCCACCGGCCTCGTCACCTACTCGAACGCGCACGGGCTGATCGGCACCCATCCCGGCGACCAGACGGTCGAGGACGTGTTCCGGACGCAGCAGCCCGCGACCGACGTGACGCACCTCGACGACGAGGGCGGCACCGGCCCGAACACGAAGGCGCTCGAGACGTACGCGCCGATGGTGATGAAGGGCAAGCGCGTCGGCGTCCTCGAGATCTACCAGGACTACGGCCCCGTGGCCGCCGCGGCGTCGTCGACCTTCTGGCCGGTGGCGGCCGTGCTCGGCGTCGTGCTCTTCATCCTCTACCTGTCGCTCTTCCCGCTGCTCCGCCGCGTGACGAGGCGCCTGCGGCGGCAGGTCGAGGAGATCGAGCACCAGGCCATGCACGACAGCCTCACCGGCCTGCCCAACCGCGTCCTCTTCCGCGACCGCGTCGAGCAGGCACTGCACGGGGCGAAGCGGCAGACCGGCGAGGTGGCGGTGATGTTCCTCGACCTCGACCGGTTCAAGGAGGTCAACGACACGCTCGGTCACGAGAGCGGCGACGTCCTGCTCCGCGAGGTCGGCCAGCGCCTTGCGCACAGCCTGCGCGCCGGCGACACGGTGGCGCGGCTCGGCGGCGACGAGTTCGCCGTCCTCGCGACCGGCCTCGACGACGCCGACGACGCGCTCCTCGTTGCCCGGAAGCTGCGCCAGGCGGTGGAATGGCCCTTCACGTTGCGCGGCCTGACGCTCGAGGTCGAGGCCAGCATCGGCATTGCGCTCTTCCCCGAGCACGGGACCGACGTCGACACGCTGCTCCGCCACGCGGACGTGGCCATGTACCAGTGCAAGGAGGCGCATTCCGGCGTCGGGATCTACTCGCCCGAGCGCGACGTGTACTCGCCCGACCGGCTCAAGCTCCTCGGCGAGCTGCGGCGGGCGATCGAGCAGAACGAGCTCGTTCTCTACTACCAGCCGAAGATCAGCCTCCGGACGTCCGAGGTCACAGGCTTCGAGGCCCTCGTTCGCTGGCAGCACCCGGAGCAGGGCCTGCTGACGCCCGAGCGGTTCGTTCCGTTCGCGGAGCACACGGGGCTGATCAAGCCGCTCACGCGCTACGTCATGCGCGAGGCGGTGCGCGCCTGCGCGAAGTGGCAGGAGCTGGGCCTCGACCTCGGCGTCGCCGTCAACCTGTCCGCGCGCGACCTGCTCGACCTGCACCTGCCGGACGAGGTCAGGCTGCTGCTCAGCGAGACACGCATCGACCCCGGGATGCTCGAGCTCGAGATCACCGAGAACACGATCCTCAGCGACCCGGCCCGGACGCGGACGATCCTGAGCCGTCTGAAGGAGCTCGGCGTCACGCTCGCGATCGACGACTTCGGCAGCGGCTACTCGTCGCTCGGCTACCTGAAGCGCCTGCCGCTCGACGTGCTCAAGATCGACAAGTCGTTCGTGATGACGATGCTCGCCGACGACGACAGCGCCGCGATCGTCCGCTCGACGATCGACCTTGCTCACAACCTCGGCCTCGAGGTCGTCGCGGAAGGCGTGGCGACGGAGAGCATCGGCGGTGCGCTGGCGGCGCTTCGCTGCGACGCTGCCCAGGGGTTCTACTTCGCCGGCCCGATGCCCGAGAGTGAGGCAGCGAGCTGGGCCGCGGAAGTCGCGTTCATCCGCGCAGCCGCGCTCGAGCAACTCTCCGCCTAGCGTTTCCCGAGACGCCCGGGCGGGAACTGATTGTCCGAGTCCGATGCGTACCGGTGCCGTTGACGCTCCCTCTGCAGTTGTCTCGTCGAACGTCCTGGTCGCGCTCGTGCGCGCCAGTGGTGAGATCGATGCGTCCGGCGCGGCCGGGCTGGGACGGGAGCTCGACCGGGCGCTCGACGCCGGCGCCACGACGCTCATCGTCGACCTCGCCAGGGCAGGAGCCGTATCGACGGCCGGCATGAACGCGCTGCTGGCCGCGAGGCAGCGGGTTCTGGCGGCCGGCGGCGGGGTCGGGGTCGTGCTCCCGCCACGGATCGAGAGGCAATTCGAGACGTTCGGGCTCGCCCGTCGTTTCGTGCTGGCGACCAACTGGACAGACGCTGCCCGGCGACTGGGCCTGCTGTCCGGCGGCACGCCGATCGGATCGCCCGCACCCCGACGAGCCCGCGCGGCCTGACAGCCACGGCTCCCCCGATACGACTCTTCCCCCCAGGGGCCTTCGGCCCCGAGCCTCCTGCTTTTGAGGGTAGCGCGGAAATGCGCACGCATGGGAAACGCAGGTGTGACGAATGTGTGACTTCGCGCCGGGCCGGAGGACGGCGACCCGTCAGACCACGTAGCTGACCTCGCCCGGCAGCTCGGCGAATCGGGGCACGTCCTCGGCGGCGACGGCCAGCCGGGACACGGCCTCGCGCAGCGTGGCCGGCGGGAGTACGAACGGGATGCGCAGGAACCGCTCGAGCGTCCCGTCGATCCCGAAGCGCGGCCCGGGCACGATTCGAACGCCCGCTCGCGCGGCCGGGCCGACGAGTGACGTGCTGGACCGGTCGAGGGCCGCCCACAGGCAAAGCCCTCCGTCCGGGGCTGCGAATCTCCAGTCCGGCAGCTCCTCGGCCAGCGCGTCGACGAGCGCATCCAGGTGCCGGCCCAGACGCCGGCGGCGCTCGGCCAGCAGCTCGTCGAGCTGGTCGAGCAGCTGCAGGGCCACGAGCTGCTCGAGCAACGGGTTCGCGATGTCCATGCTCGGCCTGGCAGCCCCGAGCCGCTGCACGATCGACGGCGCCGCGCGAACCCAGCCGATGCGGAGCCCGCCCCACGCGCTCTTGCTCAGGCCGCCGACCGACACGACGCGCTCCGGATCCACTGCTGCAAGCGGCTCGACGTCGGGCAGGCCGTCCGCCAGGGCGAGCCCGAGGTAGCTCTCGTCCGCGAGCAGCAGCGTGTCCGTGCGCCGCGCGGCGCGGACGAGCGAGGCGCGCTCCTCCTGTCGCATCAGCCGGCCGGTCGGATTGTGGAAGTCGGGCGTGAAGTAGCCGAGCCGGGGGAGCGCCTGCCGGAAGCTCGACTCGACGAGCTGCTCGTCCGACCCCGCCTCGAGCGGGACCGGCACGAGCCTCGCCGATGCGGAGCGAAACGAGTCGAGCGCGTTCGGGTAGGTGGGCGACTCGACCAGCACGGTCGTCCCGGGTGAGACGAAGACGCGCGCCGCGAGCGCGATCGCGCCCTGCGCGCCGCTCGTGATCATCACTTCCTCGGCCCGCGTCGGCAGCCCGCGGCGCCTGTACCGGGCTGCGACCGCCTCACGCAGCTCCGGCAGCCCGAGCACGCGATAGCCGTCGCCGGCGAGGTGACGCGGAAGCTGCTCGACGGCCTCCGCCGCCGCCGCGAGGATGCTCTCGGGCAGGGCGCTCGGCGCGGCGACGGTGAGGTCGATCATCCCCTCGTCCGCCTCCCCGAGCCAGGGCAGGCCGGCAGACTCCGGCTCGGTCGGAAACGCGGCGAACGAGCCTGCGCCGCGGCGGCTCGACAGGTAGCCCTCGCGCCGGAGGAGCCCGTAGGCGGCGCTGGTCGTCGTGCGGCTCAGTCCGAGCGTGCGGGCGAGCTCGCGCTCGGCCGGCAGGCGTGTCCCGAGCGGGATCCGCCCGTCCAGGATCAGCGTCCGCAGCGCTCCGCCGAGACGCTGGTACGCAGGGCCGCCGCCCGGCAGCTCGCCGTTGGGCAACGGCAGCAGCCGGCGCACGTGCGAGGCGCTCACCTGACGCATGGAGTCCATTATCGCGAGATTGGCTCTGGCTGATGCTCCTCGAGAATGCCAATCTGCCTGCAATGGCAGCGAGTATCGAGGAAGTCGTCCGCGATTGGGACGGCGAGGAGGTCGTGGTCCGCTTCGACGAGCCTACGGGTGCGTGGATGTTCGTCTGCGTCCACTCGCGCGTCCTCGGTCCGGCCGGCGGCGGCACGCGGATGAAGGTGTACTCGAGCCCGGCAGAGGCGCTCGTCGACGGCACGCGGCTCGCCGCCGGCATGACCACGAAGTTCGCCGTCGCGGGGCTGCCGTTCGGCGGCGGCAAGGCGGTGCTGGCGGTGCCGCGGCTTCCCGACGGCGAGGAGCGGCGCGGTCTGCTCCATCGCTACGCCGCGCTGATCTGCTCGCTCGGCGGCAACTACCTGACTGGCTGTGACATGAACACGACCCCCGCCGACCTGGACGTGATCCGCGAGACGTGTCCGCACACCTTCGGCCACACGTCCGGCTCGGGGGAGCCAGGCCCGTTCACCGCGCGCGGTGTCTTCCACGGCATTCGCGCCAGCGTCGCGCACCTCGAAGGCTCGCCGGCGCTCGCCGGCCGGACGGTTCTCGTCCAGGGCGTTGGCAGCGTCGGCGCCCGGCTCGCCGCGGCCCTCGTCGACGACGGTGCCGAAGTGCTCCTCACGGACGTGGAGACCACGCGCGCCGCGGCGCTCGCAGCGTCTCTCGGTGCGCGCGCCGTCGACCCGGCGGAGGCGATGACGACGGAGTGCGACGTCTACGCGCCGTGCGCGACCGGTGGCACGCTGTCGGCGGCGACGATCCCCGGCCTGCGCTGCCGGATCGTCGCGGGTGCCGCCAACAACCAGCTGATCGAGCCGACCGACGCCGACCGGCTTCGCGAGCGCGGCGTCCTCTACGCGCCGGACTTCGTCATCAACGCCGGCGGCATCTTCCACAACGTCGGTCGCGAAGCACTGGGCTGGGGCGACACAGAGGTCGAGGAGGCTCTCGCCGGCATCGGCGGCACACTCACGACCGTCTACGAGCGCAGCGAGACCGACGGCGTCTCGACCGGCCGTGTCGCCCTCGATCTCGCGAACGAGCGGCTGGCCGCAGCGCGGTAGACTCGCGGCCCCGAACCAAGGAGGCGCTCGTGGCCACGCAGACCGCCCGGCTGTCGAGGGAGCAGCTCGCAGCCCTGCCCGATTCGTACTTCAAGGCCGTCGACGCGAAGGACGTGGACGCGATCCTGTCCCACTTCGCGGACGACTGCGTCCTGACCGTCCAGACCGACCACGCCGTGTTCACGGGTGCGGACGAGATTCCGGCGCATGTTCACCGACTTCTGCGGCAACTCGGTCTCGATCTTCCACGAGATCAAGAACATCGTCGTCGAGCCCGACGCGGGGAAGGTCGCGACCGAGCAGAGCTACATCGGCGAGCTGAACGACGGCTCGAAGAACGACATGCACAACTGCAACTTCTTCGACGTGAACTCCGACGGACAGTTCAGCCGGGTCATCATCTGGATGGCCGGGACGAATCCGCTGAAGTAGCCGAGGGGTGTAAGAACGGCACGGCGCCCTCCTCCCAGCCGGAGCGGAGGACGCCGACGAGCGACGGCGGCGTGATCAGTGCGGCCGTCGTCGCGTGCCGCGGTAGCCGCTCCGTGTAGCCGGCCGGTGTCCAGGTGAGGAGCGATTCGCCGAGCACGAGGCGCGGCGCATCGTCCACGAGCACGAACGTGCCGTCCGGCAGGTCGTCGAGACGCGCGTCGTGGAGCCGGTGGCCGCGCGTGGCCGGGTCGATCCGCTCCGCGTGGAGCCGCTCGTCGATCGCGACCGCGCGGATCTCGCCGATCAGCTCGCGGAAGCGGTTGTAGTCCTCCCGGCGGCAGAGTGCGCAGGGCCGGTGGCCTGCCGCCCACGCGGTCGCCTCGTCGAGGAAGAACAGCTCCGTGAACCTGCCCGCCTGCATCAGCGGCCCGCGATGCCAGCCCTTGAACTCGAGGCGGCACGCGATCCAGAGCTTGCCGTTGTACCGCCGGCGAATCTGCCCGTCCTCGTCGTGAAGGCAGCCGCGGTTGCCGTAGACGAGCCCGCGCGCCGGGTCGGCGACGAGCTCGCCGAGAGGCGTGACCCGGTTACGACGCGACATCCGGGCGGTACGGCGCCGTCCGGTCGAGACAGAGCTGCCACAGGCGCGCGGCCTCGCGCGGCTCGTCCGGACGGCGCGTCCGCGGCAGTCTGTGCTTCGTCCGCGGACGGCGGTCGAGGAAGAAGAGGCCGCTCAGCTCGCCGGCTTCGGGCGCGGCCGCGAGCCACACCATGGTGTCGGCGCCTTCCTCCGTCGTGCGCAGAAACGGGCCGATGAGTCGGCTGAAGCCGGGCAGCGCCGTGCGGATCCCGGGGGTGTTCGCCCAGCCCGGGTGCATCGCGTTGACGACGACGCCCGTCCCGAGCAGGTTCCGCGTCCACTCCTCGCTGAGCACGACCTGCGCGCGCTTGCAGCGGGCGTACTGCTTCGTGCCGTCGTACGAGGCCGTGTCCGGGACGAGCGCGTCGACGTCGAGCGGCACCGCGTACATGCCGCCCGAGGAGACCGAGATCACGCGAGCCGGAGCCGAGGCCTCGAGCAGCGGCCGCAGAGCCGCGGTGAGCAGGAACTGGGAGAGCACGTGCGTCGCGAGAGTCACCTCGCTCCCCTCAGGCGTCTCCGTGTAGTCGTGGAGGAGCAGGCCGGCATTGAGCAGAAGGGCGTCGAGCCGGTCGTGGCTTGCTCCGAAGCGCTCGGCGAGCTCGGCCGTCTCCGCGAGAGACGAGAGGTCGGCGAGCTCGGCCTCGACGTCGGCGCCCGTCGCAGAGGCGATCTCCGTGCGCGCCCGCTCGGTCCGCTCGCGGTCGCGGCCGACCACACAGACCCGCGCGCCCTGCCGCGCCAGCGTTTCGGCCGCCCACCGACCGAGGCCGCCCGTCGCGCCCGTGACGATCGCGACCTTTCCGTCGAGACGCAGGGAGTCGAGCGGCTTCCAGTCGAACATTCGCCGCCGGACGTGGTAACCGACTCGCGAGAAGCTCGGGATGACCGTCGCCTCCATCAGCGAGTCGACGAGCTGCGCTCCCGGTGCCTGACTCACGGGTTGAGAACCCGCCGCAGGCCGTCGGCGGCCCGGTCGCCGACACCCCGAAACGTCCGCTGGAAGAACGGCTCGAAGAGCCGTCGCCAGCCCGACAGCTCGAGCAGCGCATCGTAGTGGACGGTCGAGCCCGCGGCGGCCTCGGCGACGGTGATCGTGTCCCGCGAGACGAAGCCGGGGCGGCGAGCCTCGAGCACGATGCGCCGCGGCCGGTCGTACTCGAGCACCGCGTACCGGAGCGGCACGTCCTTTCCCGCGAACCGAGCGACGAGCTCGAATTCGGATTCCGGCCGCGAGCGGGCCGTCGTCCACCCGCCGCGCCTCGCAGACGCTCGGGTCCCACTCGCGGGCGTTCGAGAACTCCGCCATGTAGTCGAACGCGTCCGCCTGGCTCAGCCGCGATTCGATCGTCGTCTCGTAGCGCGCCATCGACCCGTCGCAGACTCTAGTCGCGCGCCTCGCGGAGGCGCCTCGCCGCCTCGTCGTGGTCGACGATCGGCCGCGGGTACGAGCGCGTGCCGACCTCCGGCACCCAGCGGCGCACGTACTCGCCGTCCGGATCGAACCGCGTCGCCTGCCGCCACGGGTTGAAGATCCGGCCCGGCCGCGTGTCGGCGCCGGTTCCCGCGACCCACTGCCAGTTGCCCGAGTTCGAGGCGATGTCGCCGTCGAGCAGAAGCTCGAGGAAGTGAGCCGCGCCTTCGCGCCAGTCGAGCCGCAGAAGAAGTCGCGCCAAACGAGCTGGCGAACGAACTCGGAGTTGCGCGAGCGCCCGGCGACCTCGAGCGGAGAGACCAGACCGAGATGGAGCGGGATCGAGAGCCTCGAGGTCGCGTCGGCCGCGAGATCGTCACGAGCGGCGTCGTAACCGGCCTCGCTGCTGCGCAGCCAGCGCGTGAGCTGCTTCCGCGCCGCGGTCTCTCCGCCGTGCTCGTCGCCGGCGGCAGGCGACCGGTTCTTGCTCCGGGCGCAGGCGCAGCCGGCGCGGCGGCCGTTCGATCGCGCGTCGCGGCGCGGCCGCCCAGGCGCGCGCGTACGGCGTGAAGACGAGGTAGCAGTCCTTCCCGTCCGGCGCGATCGAGCCCGGAGGGATCACGGTGACTCCCGGGAACGTGCGCACGTCGAGATTCGCGGCGAGCAGGCGCTCGCGCCGCTGCGCGTAGGCGGAGACGTCCTCGGAGAGGAACACCGCGTCGGCGGCGTGCTCCCGGACGGCGCGCACGGTCTCGGCCACCGGATCGCCGCGGCGCACGACGAGCCGTGAGCCGAGCCGCTGCAACGAGCGGTCGAGATCGCGTAGCGCCGAGCCGAGCAGCTTCGCGCGCCGCTCGGACACGCCCAGGAGCCGCTCGTCGAGCACGAACAGCGGCAGCACGTGCTCGGCTTCCCGCGCGGCCGCGGCCAGTGCCGGGTGGTCGTGGACGCGCAGGTCGCGGGTGAAGAGGACGACGGCGGCGCGCATCTCCGAGGTCTACCACCCGGACGTGATTTGCTAGTGCCATGCCAGAGGGCGGACTGTCGGCGGAAGAGGCTGCGAAGGAGCTCAGCGAGCACGCGAGGCACGCGCGCGCCCACGGGCACGAGGAGCACCACCACGATCGTCTGATCTCGATCGTCGAGGCCGTGATGCTCGCCGTCGTCACGCTCGTCGCGGCCTGGTCGGGCTACTCGGCGGCGAAGTGGGGGACGGAATCCTCGCTCCACCTGGCCAAGGCGTCGTCGATCCGGACGAAGTCGACGAAGGCCTACCAGCAGTCGCTCAGCTACCGCGTCGGCGACGCACTGCTGATGAACGCCTGGCTCGGCGCGCACGCGAGCGGCGACAAGAAGCTCGAGGCGGTTACGGAGCGGCGCTTCACGCCCGAGCTGAAGGTCGCGTTCGATGCATGGTTGAAGACGGATCCGTTCACGAACCCGAACGCCCCGGCCGGGCCCCAGGTGATGCCGCAGTACCACGCACCCGGAGCAGCCGCGTCCCTCGTGTACGACCACCAGGCCGACGAGGAGTACGCGGCGGGCCAGCACGCCGGCCATACGACCGACGACTACGTCCGCGCGACCGTCATCCTCGCGAGCGTGCTCTTCCTCGTCGGCATCGCGACGCATTTCCGGCTTCGCGGGGTGCGCATCGGCCTGATCGCGGTCGGGCTCGTCCTGCTCGTCTTCGGAGTGATCGAGGTTCTGACGCTCCCGATCGCCTGATCCTCAGTGGCCGGCGGCGGCGTGAAGTTCGACGATCCCGACACCGCAGCCGGTGAGCGCGAGCGACCAGACGAGACAGCGCGCCAGGCTCATATCCGTCGCGCGGGCGGCGGCGAAGACGTACAGCCAGATCACGGCCACGCCCGACCACTCGGCCACGCTGAGCGCATGCGCGATGCTGAGGACGCCGACCTCGGCCAGGACGAAGAAGATCGCAGGAAGCAGCGCGGCGCCGAAGCCGAAGCACACGTTGCCGGCGATCTCCTTCCACTCCTCGCGGGTCGGGTGCCTGTGGTGCCTGATCGTCGCCCCGATCACGTCCGCGTAGATCTCCGACAGCACGACCGCGATCGCGACGCCGACGACGGCCAGCAGGCACTCGCGCGCATTAGCCGATGCTTCGTCGAGCCCCGTGACGATGGCGAGCACGATGATCGAGCCGTACACGGCGTGCGTCGCCCGGGCGGCGTGGCGAATGCGGACGACCATCGGCGTGAGTCTAGGGCGATGAGTTTCGGCCGGCCCGGCGGTCGAGAAGGAAAGCAACCGAAAGGACCGACATGCCCGAGCTGACCCCCTGTCTCTGGTTCGACACCGAGGGCGAAGAGGCTGCGAACTTCTACGTGTCCGTCTTCCCGAACTCGCGCATCGTTCACGTCTCGCGTTACGGCGAAGCCGGGCCGCGCGAGCCCGGCAGCGTCATGACCGTCAGCTTCGAGCTCGACGGCAAGACGTTTCTCGCGCTGAACGGCGGCCCCGAGTTCGCGTTCAGCGAGGCGATCTCGTTCCAGGTCGACTGCGTCTCGCAGGACGAGGTCGACCACTACTGGAGCGCGCTCTCCGACTGCGGCGAGGAAGGCCCCTGCGGCTGGCTCAAGGACCGCTTTGGCCTCTCCTGGCAGATCGTGCCCTCGCGCCTGCCGGAGCTGCTCAGCGGCGCCGACCGGGAGAAGGCGCAGCGCGTGATGGGGGCGATGCTGAACATGCGGAAGATCGACATCGCCGAGCTCGAGCGGGCGGCGGCGTAGCGATGGGCGAGCTCAAGCTGAGCCTGAGCATGTCGCTGGACGGGTACGCCGCCGGCCCGGACCAGAGCCTCGAGAACCCGCTCGGCGTCGGCGGTCGTGCGCTCCACGAGTGGGTCTTCGCGACGCGGACGTTCCACGAGATGCAGGGGGAGGAGGGAGGCACCACGGGCGACGACGACGAGCATGCGGGCTCCTGGAGCCGCGGCACGGGCGCCGTGATCATGGGCCGGAACATGTTCGGCCCGGTGCGCGGCGAGTGGCCGGACGACTCCTGGAAGGGCTGGTGGGGCGACGATCCGCCGTACCACACTCCCGTGTTCGTGCTGACCCACTTCCCGCGCGAGCCGGTCGAGATGGAGGGCGGGACGACCTTCCACTTCGTGACCGACGGGATCGAGGCGGCGCTCGAGCGGGCGCGCGCCGCGGCGGGCGACGGCGACATCTCGATCGGCGGCGGCGCGGCGACCGTGCGCCAGTATCTCGCTGCCGGGCTCGTCGACCGGATGGCGCTGAACGTCTCGCCGGTTCTGCTCGGAGCGGGCGAGAAGCTCCTCGACGGGCTCGGCGAGGCGCTGGCCGGCTACGAGTGCGTCTCGCTCACGAGCTCGCCCGCTGTCGCGCACTACACGTACGTGCGCAAGACGTCCTAGCTCCGGTTCTTCGCGGAATCTCAGGGCCCTCGAACCGGGCTCTGAGACCGTGGCCGCACGCTGGTCGTGTACCCGGGTTCAGCCCCGGACGACCGAAAGGACGGAGAACACCGTGTCGAATCTGAAGAAGCTGCTGGCAGGGGTGGTCGCGGTCGCGGCCCTCGCGGTCGGCGGGTCGGCGATCGCCGACGCCGCCTCGTCGCAGGGCACGACGACGACCACGCCCACCACTACCCAGGCGCCCACCGCCCAGGCGCCTCCGTCGATGCCCGCCCACGGCACCGCGGCCCACGAGGACGCGGAGAAGGCGGTGACCGGCTCCGCGGCCACGAAGGCCCAGGCGGCCGCGGTGAAGGCGGTCGGCGGCGGCACCGCCGGCGCCGTCACCACGGACTACTCCCAGACCGGCTACGAGGTCACCGTGACCAAGTCAGACGGCAGCACCGTCGAGGTGCATCTCGACAGCTCGTTCGCCGTGATGCAGGGCCACGGCGGCCCGCCGCCGACGGGCTAGGCCAAAGCGTTCAGGGGTCGACCGCTTCGTCGGCCCCTGAACTGCCTGAAAGCTGGAGTACCAGCCCTTAGGATCTCGGTCACCACAAGGAGGGCACATGCTCGACAACACCACGATTCTTCTCGTCCGGCACGGGGAGAAGGACAACCCCCAGGACGCCGACGAGGACGGCGACGACCCGTTCCTGAACGACGTCGGCTGGAAGCGCGCGCAGTGCTACGTCGACTACTTCAAGAAGTACCGCGTCACGAGGGTCGGTGACTCGGATTCGACGCCGTTCACGCTGACCCACCTGTTTGCAGCAGCGGACAGCACCGCGAGCTACCGCCCGCACCAAACGGTCCAGCTCGTCGCGAACGCGCACCCGAAGGCGCCGTTCGAGACAGACATCTCGAATGACGACTTCCAGACGCTGGTCCACAGGCTCGCAGGCCCGGCGTCCGACATCGCGGGCTCGTCATACTCGAATGCCGGCATCGTCATCTGCTGGCATCACGGCAAGATCCTCGATCTCGCTCGGGCGCTTCTCAAGTCCGGGGGACAGGACAACTGGAACCCGCCCAAAGCGAACACATGGCCGAAGAACAAATGGCCGGCCGGCGTGTTCTGCTGGGTCCTGCAGATCTGCTACGACGGCAAGGCAGCCGTGCGGGTCGACTGGACGCGGTGCATCGACGAGCTGCTGATGCCCGGCGACAAGAACCACCCGCCGCCCGACGGCAAGGCGGCGGACGAGGACTAGCCGAACGCCCGGCGCACGGTGGGCATCGGCACGAACTGCACCGTCTCGACGAAGCTCTTGCCGTGCTCGGTCGTGAGCGGGGCGACGAGGCCGGCTGCCTGGAGGCTGACGCCGTTCCAGAACCAGCCGGTGCCGGCCCGGGCGACGATGCGGTCGTTCCCGTTGGTGAGCTTGACGACGCGGACGGCCTTGTCCGCGCCGATGTAGGCGGCGTAGCCGTCGAAGGCGGCGAGACCGTTCGTGAAGCTCGTCGCGCCGAGCGGCCAGCTGTGCACGAGTCCGCCGTGGAGCCCGTAGACGACGAGTCGCCGGGTGCGGGTGCGGACGGCGACGCGGTCTCCGGTGACTGCAACCGAGGCAGCGTGAGCCGCGATCGTCGCCAGCGGCGCTCCGGTCGTCGTGAAGACGGCGACGTCGCCGTTCACCTGCGGGACGGCCAGCGTTCCGTCCGCAATCGCCACGGCCGGGTCGGCCGAGTCGGCCGAGGCGGTTCCGATCGCCGACACACCGGGGAGGTTTGCGACGCGTACGGCGTGGCCCGACGACGTGATCCGGAACAGCTGGACGACGCCGGTCGCCGTCACGCGCAGGTAGCCGAGGAAGGTGCCGTCGCCGAGGATCTGCGGGATCGGGGTCGAGCCGTCACCTTTGGCGACGTGACGGACAGAGCCGTTCGCGAGGACGAGGTCGACCGCGTAGAACGCCTCGGTGTTGCCGACGACGGCGGTCAGGCACGCCCAGCTGCCGTTCGGCCCGGGCGCCAGCTCGCTCGGCGCGTTCCCCTCGCCGCAGTGTGTTGAGAGCAGACGCGGCCGGTTCGACCCGAATGTCTCCACCCACAGCCCGTCCCGGCCGTCGACCGTGCCGGCAAACGCTACGTGCGAGCCTGAGGCGGCCCAAGCTGCGAGATCGCTGATCGCGGGAACAGACGGCGCAGCGCCCGCGGCCACCCCCGAGGCGGCGAGCGCCGCACACGCCACGACGACCGGCAACACCACGCGTCTGAGGCAAGTCGTCATGACCCAGTGTTGCCTCGATCTCATAATCGATCCCTAAGGGTTCGGTAACGGCCAGGGAAGCTCGGCTCAGTACGCAGCCGAGCCGTACAGGAGCATGACGCCGTCGCGGACGCCGGCACGCTCGAGCGTCTCGTCCGCGTTCGCCGGGCCGACTCCGCCTCCGATCACGGCCGTCGCATGCGCGACGCCGCCGAGGTCGTCGTGGCAGGCAGCGATCTGCTCGTGCACCTCGTCGTCCGTGTCGAACATGCGCGGGGAGAACGAACCTGTCTGGACGTAGTCGGCTCCGAGGAGGCGCGTCAGCTCTGCGAGCACGCCCGCGCTCACGGACACGCGGTCGCTGCGGCGCATGAAGGCAGAGCCGACGCGATGGACGAACAGCGGCAGCCCGAGCTCGCGCAGGCGCGCGATCGAGCCCATGCCGGCGACGAAGGCGTTCACCATCAGGGCGTTGGCGCCGGCGGCGACGATCGCTTCGGCATCCAGACCCGTGACGTTCGCGGCGTAGAGGACGTGATCAGGGATCGCAGCGCGCACGGCCCGTACGCGCTCGGGCGACGACCGCTGCAGCTCGTCGTCCTTGATCAGCGTCGCGCCGAGCTCGACGAGTCGCGCTGCCGTTCGGCCTGCTTCAGCCGGCGAGAGCCCGAGCGCCGGCTTGAGGATGGCGCCGATCGCCACGCCCGGGACGGCGCCGAACGCCGGTCCCGGGAAGCCGTCCGGCCACTCGACGGAGAGGAGCCTGCAGGACTCGAAGTCGCCGCGGTCGGCCCACTCGCCCGCGATGCAGGCTGCGAGCAGCTGCTCGGCCGAGGTCTCGCCGTCGAGCGCAGGAAAGTCGAAGGTGACGCGGGTCCCGTCGACGTCGACCACCCGCGCACGCGCCTCCGACCGAACGTCGGCAAGGCTGACGGACTGCAGCACCGCGAGCGTCTCGGCCCACTCCACCGGCCGAAGGTCGAACACCGCCCGCACGGCCTCTATCGTAGGAGTAGGTCTTTGCTGAACGGCGGAGAAGGCTCAGCGAGCCAGCATCTCGACCTGGCATCGTCGCCTGCTGCGTAGACGTCGATTCGCAAAAGGTCGCGGACTCGTCTCGGGACCCGGCCGGCGGCGCTTCCGCACCGGTCGGGATCACGACCGCGAACGCTTTCACCACTGTCCCGGCGCACGTGGCCGAGTGACGCCTCCCAGAATTCCGTCTGGCGCTCCAGATCGTCCACGCGCAAAACGATCGAGCCGATTCGAAATCATCGCGGTGATGGTACGCCGGAAGTGGCTCTGTCCTCGCCTTCCCAGTATTCGAGCTCAGGCCCGGGGCGAGCGAAGATGATCCGCTCGCCGGCGACGCTCCGCGCGCCGATCTTGCCCGTGTCGAGGTACTCGACGATGTCCGGCGCGATCAGCGTGGAGAGCATGAGGACGCGGACGGGCGCGTCCGTGTCGTTGCGGATTCTGGTGCGCGCCCTCCTTGCCGCGCGGGAACGCGACGACGTCGCCCTCCCGCAGTTGCTGCTCGCCCTCGTGCGTGCGGAGCGTCGGCTCGCCCCGGAGGACGATCACCCATTCCTCGTTCGCGTGGTGGGTGTGAAATGGCCCCTGCTTGTTACCCGGCTCGACTTCGTACATGCTCGCGCCGATCAGTTCGGCGTCGGTGTGCGCGCCGACCCAGGCGTCCTTGAAGCGCCAGCCCTCGCGCTCTTCCGTGCGATCCCAATCGTCTGCGCTGAGATTGAAGATCTTCACGCGGAAACCTAGTAGTAGGACTTCGTTAGCTCGGTAGAGGGTCCTGTGCAAAACGCCCGATTTGCTCGGACTCTGCGAAGCCCTCTGACGGACTCGAACCGTCGACCCCCTCCTTACCATGGAGGTGCTCTACCAACTGAGCTAAGAGGGCGTGCGGACAGAGTTTAGCCCTCGCGGCGCTTGCGTTCCTCGCTGCGGGTATGCAACACTGCTGTTGCATGAGCGAAGCAGCCGCGCCCCCTCGCGTCGACGAGGGCCTCCGCCGGGCCACGATCGACGTGCTCCGTGAGCGGGGGTGGGATGGGCTGACGCTCGAGCGGGTCGCCGAGGCCGCCGGCCGGGCGCGATCGACGCTCTGGCGGCAGGGGCTGAGCCGCGAGGTGCTGGTCGGAGCGCTCGTCGGTGAGCTGGCCGATGACTTCCGCGCGTCGATGTATCCGATCCTCACGGCGGGCGGAACCGGCCGCGAACGCCTGGTGAAAGGCCTCGAGGCGCTCTGCGACCTCCTCGACCGGCATCTGCCCCTGATGCTGGCGACGGACGAGGCCTTCCATCAGGAAACAGCGCCGGGCCAGCCGCCGGACTACCTGCACCCCTTCATCGTCTTCCTGCGTGACGGCGTCGCAGACCGCTCGCTCACGCTCGCCCGCGACGAGGTCACCACCGCCGACCTCGCGTTCAACGCCGTCGCGTGGCCCTACGTCCACCTCCGCGGACGCCACGACTGGCCCCCGGAGAAAGCGCGCGCTGCCGTCATCGGCGTCGTTCTCGACGGCATCGCCGGAAAGGAGCAGCAATGACCATGACCCTTCCGTATCAGGAGCCGCTCACCCCTCGCGACCCGGGCGAGCGCCTGATTCCCGAGCCGCCGAGGCGCGGCGAGCCCGGCGGTCCGCCGTGCGGCATCTGCACCGGCAAGGCGACGAAGGCCGTGTGGTCGGACGACAACTGGACGCTCCATCCGCCCGTGGGCGGGAGCCTGCCCGGGGCGGTCTGGCTCGCGAGCAAGGAGCACGTCGACTCGTTCTTGGACCTGCCCGAGCCGCTCGCGAAGGACTTCGGCCGAGTCGTCGCCCGGGTCGAGAAGGCGATGCTGACCGCGCTCGACGACGTCGCCCGCGTCCACCTCTACCGCTGGGGCGACGGCGGCTCGCACTTCCACGTGTGGATGCTGCCGCGGCCGCTCGGGATGCTCGAGGCGAGCGGGATGATGCTGCCGCTCTGGGAGGACGTGCTGCCGAACGTGCCCGACGAGGAACTCGCGGCCGCAGCCGGGCGCATCGCGGCGGCGATGTGAGCCCTACTCGTCCGCCTCGTCAGCGGGGCCGAACGCCGCCAGCCAGGCTTTGGCCACGCGTTTCTGCGCGCGCGTGAGCCATGCCTCGGCGACGAGGTCCCGCAATTCGTCGCGGTCGATGCGGGCGAGGTCGGGGATCCGCATCAGCACGGCCGGGTAGCCGCGGAAGTGCGGGGTCGTGAAGTACACGTCGCGGTCGTCCGAGAGCAGCAGCTCCTTCACGTCCAGGTCGGCGACGCGGAACATGAGCACGTCCGCGAGGCGCTCGCCGTTCTCGTCCACGGCGTCGGGCCGGCGGCCGCGATGGAAGCAGTAGAGCTTCCCGTGGACGTGGTACGAGGGCCGGCCGTCGTCCGTGACCTCCTTCGTCGTCAGCGGCATGGCCATGGCCAGCTCGTCCAAATCGGCCATCGTCGCCACGACCGGCACTCTGCCAGGCCCGGTCAGGCGGCGTCGGCGAGCGACTCGAAGCCGGGCGTCGAGAGCACCGTTCGGTCCTCGAGCACGGTCATCGCCTCGTAGCCGCCCGGAAGGCGGGCCGTCCAGTGCGCGCCCTTCCGGCCCATCGCGAAGGCCGCGGTGGCGTACGCGTCCGCCGTGCCGAGGTCGGGGCCTGCGACGGTCACGGAGAGCACGCCGCTCGGGGGACGGCGCGTGAACGGGTCGAGCACGTGCTCGCCGCGCTCGTACGCGCCGGACGTGGCCACGGCGAGGTCGGTCACCTCGAGCACGGCCGCGACCGCGTCGGACAGCAGCGGATGCCGGATGCCGACGCGCCAGCGCCTGTCGGGCAGCGCGCCGCCGCGCACGACGAGATCGCCGCCGGCGTTGATGGCGTAGTTCGCGAGACCGAAGCCGTCGAGGATCCGGGCGCCGCGCTCGATCGACCAGCCCTTGACGAGGCCCGACGGATCGAGGCGGCCGGGCTCCGCTGCCGAGGCATCGAAGTAGCCCCCCGTCTCCAGCTTGAGCCGCTCGCACCGGTCGAGCACGACGCGGACCTCGGGCTCGAGGTCGTCGCGAGCGATCTCGCCGCGGTTCAGCAGGCTGATGTCGCTGTCGTCGCGGTATGTGCTGAAGGTCGCGTCGACGACCCGAAGCCATGCGAAGAGGGCATCGACATGCCCTTCGTGGGCGTGCTCGTCGCGGACGTCGACGACGACCGGCATGCCCATGACGTGCTCTACACGCGTGACGCTCATCATCAGACCTTCTTCGCCTTCAGGACCGCGGCCTGCAGCGACTGCTCGAACGCATCGCTCGTGTACGTCGCGCCGGAGAGAAGCTGGATGTTGGCCGGGTGCATCTGCGCCTTGAGGCCTTCGCTGATCAGGATCGGGAGCGCGTTCTCGCTGATGAACTGGGAGCGCCCGGTGTGGTCCGGATAGACGGGAACGCTGATGCCGGTGATCTTGCGGGTCGTCTTCGTACCGACGGTCGTCTTCTTGACGACGACGCTGACCTGGACGAAGCCCCAGCGGTTGGCCTGCTCCTGCGGGCCTGCGACCCGCTTCCAGACGCTCTTCTTCACGGTCGACGTGGCTGCTGCGGCCACGTTCACGAGTGGCAAGGCGAGGACGGCGACCAGGGAGACGGCTTTGGCGAGACGGCGCATTTCGGTTCCTTTCGTCAGAGGGCGAAGCGTTCCGAGTGGATGTGGCGGCGCGGCACGCCCGCGGAGCGCAGCGTTCGCACGATCGCGTCGGTCATGCCGGGCGGGCCGCACACGTAGACGTCACGGTCGGAGAGGTCGGGGACGAGTTCGCGCAGGTGGGCGGGAGAGAGGAGGTCGCGACCCTCGGGCGTCGCGTGGTCGCCGGCGACGAGCTCGAGCCGGAGCCCCCGCTCCGCGGCGATAGACGCAAGCTCGTCGAAGAGCACGGCGTCTTCCTCGCGCAGCACGCGGTAGACGAGCACGACGTCGCCGTGCGCCTCCTCGGCGAGCGCGCGGACGGGCGTGATGCCGATGCCGCCGGCGATCAGCAGCGCCTTGTCGCTGCGGCGGACGGCGTCCGTGAACTGTCCGAGCGGCCCCTCGGCGACGACGCGCGTGCCGGGTGCGACCGAGCCGATGCGGCTCGTGAAGTCGCCGGCCGCCTTGACCGTGATCCGCAGCAGGCCCGGCTCGGGCACGGCCGAAAGCGAGAACGGATGCGCGCCCCACCACCGGTGCCGATCGAGGAAGCGCCAGAGGAAGAACTGCCCCGGCTGCGCGTGGAAGCGGTCGAGCCCGCGCCCGCGCAGGTGGAGCGAGACGACGCCGGGCCCTTCCTCGACCACGTCGGCCACGCGCAGGCCGTAGCGGAACGTGTTCACCGCCGGACGCACGACGCGGTAGCCGACGACGAGAGCAAGCGTCGCCACGTAGAGGGCGCGCCAGTAGTCGGCAGCGGCCTCGCTCAGCACGAGCTCGTTGCCGGTCGGGATCTGGTGGAACCAGGCGAGCGCGATGGCCGCGTAGGCCGCGAGGTGGACTGCGTACCAGGCCTCGTAGCGAAGCCGGCGTCGCACGATCACGAGCGACGTGACGACGACGGCGACCATCAGCCCGGTGCCGACGGTCGCGGTGATCATCCCGGGGTAGATCCCGCCGCCGAGCATGGTCGTGATCTCCTTGCCGATCGAGTAGCGGTCCTGGACGGCATAGCCCCAGACCGAGAAGAAGACGTGGGCGAGGACGAGCAGGAGGGTCGCCTTGCCGTTCCAGCGGTGCCAGACGCTGAGCCGGTCGAAGCCGGCGACGCGCTCGAGCCAGGGGATCCGGGAGAGCAACACGACTTGCAGCAGCGCGCCGTAGGCGCCGAGCAGTCCGGTGATCCGCGCGACGCTGGTCAGCGCCTCGCCCGTGCCGTGGACGCCGGTGACGTTGCCGCCGTGCCACCACAGCCAGACGATTGCGACCAGGTTTCCGAGCAGGAGTCCCCAGACGACGAGCGGGATCCACGGTCGCACGACCGACCTCGACTTCAAGCGCGGCCGCGCCTGGATCTCGAGGCCGACGTCGCTCATGCCGCACAAGGTGCCAGCGGAACGTGAGCGGACGGTATTTCCCAGCTGAGAAACCGCTAAGAGTTGAGCCTGCGCCTTACCAGCGTGAGCGGCGTCCCCGGCGGCTCGTGTACAGGAGCTTCGGTCGCGCGGGACGGAGTCCTGCGTGTTCGAACTCCGCTCGGCGGCCGGCGCGGGCCGCGACCCGGCTGACGTCGTCCTGTTGCTCGGGGAGCACCAAGGTGACGCCGATGCCGCCGCGGCCGGCACGACCGGTGCGGCCGACGCGGTGGAGATAGCTCGTGTCGTCTGCGGGCGGGTCGAAGTTGATCACGTTCGTGATCTCGACCAGGTCGAGCCCGCGGGCGGCGAGCTCGGTCGCGACAAGCGTCGGCACGCGGCCGGAGCGGAAGCGCTCGAGTGTCCGCTCCCGCCGGGCCTGTGCCATGTCGCCGTGCATCGCCGCCCCGGCAATCCCGCGTTCCGACAGCCGCCTGGCGAGCCGGTCGGCGCCGCGCTTCGTTCGTACGAAGACGAGGGCGAGTCCCTCGGCGTCCGCGAGATGCTCGACGAGGACGTCGAATTTGTCCGCAGAGGTGACCGCGACGAAGGCATGGTCGACGGAGAGAGCCTCCCCGTCGGGCTCCGGCGGCGCCACGTCGAAGCGGCAGGCGTCGTGTGTGTAGGCGCGGGCGAGCTCGCCCACCTCGCCGTCGAGCGTGGCCGAGAAGAACATCGTCTGGCGGTTACCCGGAAGACGGCGGACGATCGCGTCGACCTGCGGGCGGAAGCCCATGTCGAGCATCCGATCCGCCTCGTCGAGAACGAGGATCTCGACCTGTCCGAGCGAGACGAGCCGGCGCTCGACCAGGTCCTGCAGGCGTCCGGGCGTCGCGACCAGGATCTCGGCGCTCTTCGCCCGCTTTGCCTGGCGTGCCAGCGGCACGCCGCCGTACACCGCCTCGACCCGCAGGCCGGCCGCCGTGGACGGTCCGCGCAGCTCCTCGGCCACCTGGGCCGCCAGCTCACGCGTCGGCACCAGGACGAGAGCCGTCGGAGCGTCGCCGCCGCGACGGGTGCGCTCTACGATCGCCAATCCGAAGGCGAGCGTCTTGCCCGATCCGGTCGGCGACTTTGCAAGCACGTCGCAACCGTCGAGCGCGTCCGGCAGGACGAGTCGCTGGATCGGGAACGGCGCGGTGATTCCGCGCGTGGCGAGCGCGTCCACGATCTGTGGGCGCACGCCGAGCGCGCTGAAGGATTCATTCGACATCAGGTTCAACTCCCTTGTTCGGGTTCGAGATCAGTCGACTCGAAGCACCCGAAGGAGGAACGAGAAGCTCAATCTCCGACGACGTTCGTTCGTCGTCGCGTCAGCCACGGTAGCAGCCGGCGAGGTCGGGGCTGCTCGCGAGGTCCCGACGTCACTGACGCCGCCGATGCCGGCCGAGCCGGCGTAGGCCGCAGCGGCTCTGTGCCAGCGGGGAGCGCGAGGGGCAGAGCCCCTCGCACAGCGAAGCGTTGTTTCCAGCGAGCCAGAAAGTGGGGGCGGGAGGATTCGAACCTCCGTAGGCTGAGCCAACGGGTTTACAGCCCGTCCCCTTTGGCCGCTCGGGTACACCCCCTGGAGGTGCGCCATTGTAGCCTTGGCGACGTGGAGCGCTTCGACGCGATCGTCGTGGGTGCCGGCCCAGCGGGGTCGACGGCTGCGTACCGCCTGGCCGTGGCCGGCAAGAACGTGCTGCTGCTCGACAGGGCGAGGTTCCCTCGCGACAAGCCGTGCGGCGGCGGGCTGACGGGCCGCGCCGTCCGCCAGTTGCCGGTGTCCGTTGATCCGGTCGTGGAACACGTCGTCGACCGGATGGGCTTCCGTCTCCGCTACGGGACGAGGTTCGAGCGCAGCAGCCGGGAGCCGATCGTCCTGATGACGCAGCGCCGCCGGCTGGACAACTACCTCGTCGAGCGGGCGGTCGCCGCGGGCGCCGAGTTCCGCGACGGGGTCAAGGTCGCGGAGGTTCGCGCGGACGAAGGCGGCGTCGGAGCGACGGTGGACGGCACGCCGGTCGAGGGCGACGTGATCGTCGGCGCGGACGGCGTCAACGGGACGACGCGCAAGGCGCTCGATCTCGGCGGCGAGTACGTCCTGGGTGTCGCGTTCGAGGGCAACGTGCCGAAGTCCGTCGTCGGCGACCGGTTCGACGGCATCGCAGAGCTCGAGCTCGGCACGATTCCCGGCGGCTACGCGTGGATCTTCCCGAAGGGCGACCACGTGAACGTCGGCGTGGGCGGCTGGGAGAGCGTCGGACCGACGCTTCGCGGGCATCTGGACGTGCTCTGCAAGGCGCACGGGATTCCGGTCGACGAGGTATCGGAGCTACGCGGGCACCGGCTGCCGCTGCGGCGCGCGGGTTCGGTCGCCGCCCGCGGACGCGCGCTGCTCGTGGGCGACGCGGCCGGGCTCGTCGACCCGCTTTCCGGCGACGGGATGTTCGAGGCGTTCACCTCGTCGCGGCTTGCGGCTGAGACGATCGTCGACCTGCTCGAGGGCCGCGCCGAGACGCTCGACGCTTACAACCACAAGGTCGCGCGCGCCCTGTCGATGGGCATCGCGGCCTCGTGGGGAGCCAAGATCGCGTTCGACCGCTATCCGTGGCTCACGTTCACGCTGGGTCGAGCACCGCTCGCGTGGGGCGTCGTCGAGCGGATGCTGAACGGCGACCTCGAGTACCCGGGCGACGAGCGCGGACCGGCCCGGTTCGGGCTGAAGCTGATCGAGGGGCTCGCGCGGTCGGCCGGTGATCCCGGCGCCGGCTACCGCACCGAGGCGCAAACCGCTTAACTCCCGGCCTCGCGCTGCCGAGAACAGTCCTGGTGGGACTCTTCTCCGCTGTCGTCTCGTATACCCTGCCGGACGTCGACCGTGAGCCCGGCCGGCTGCCCCAGTGGGTCTATCTTTCGCTGCCGTTCGTCGGCGGCGCGCTCGTCCTCGGCTGTCTCGCCGCCTTCGGGCCGACGCTGAAGGGCTTCACCGAGTCGGTGTTCTGCCTTTCGCTCGTGATCGTGACAGCGACCGACCTCGAGTACCGCCTGATCCCGAACCGCGTCGTCGGTCCCGCGTCGGCGATCGTGCTCGCGGGGATGACGATCGCCGAGCCGAGTCCGCGCTGGGCGCTTTCCGCCCTCTGCGCGTCGCTCTTCCTGCTCGTCTTCAGCCTCATCTCGCCGCAGGGCATGGGGATGGGAGACGTCAAGCTCGCGTTCCTGATGGGGGCCGCGCTCGGGCCGTCCGTCGTCGTCGCGCTCGTGCTCGCCAGCCTGGCGTCGCTCGTGCCGTCGATCGTGATCCTCGTCCGGCACGGCCGCGCCGGCCGCAAGGTCGGGTTCCCGTTCGGGCCCTTCCTCGCGCTCGGCTCCGTGGTCGCTCTGTTCCTCCACGGGCTGTGAGCGTCGCGCCCCTTCCGCGGGTCGGCGTCACCCGTTCGAGTGTCACCTGGACGGGGGACACGGCCGATGGGTACCGCGTGATCTCCGCTTCCCGCTCCACCGGAACACGTGCGCCGCTCAGCCACTTCGAGGCCGGCCTGATCGTGGCCGTGATGGCTGTCGCGGTCGCCGTGGCCGTGCCCGAGTACCTCAGCCTGCGCCAGGAGGCGAAGGAGGACTCGGCCCGGACGAGGTTGACGCACGCTACCCAGGCGCTCGAGCAGCGCCAGGCGTCCGTCGGCACCTACGCGGGAGCCGTCCTACCGTCCGGCGTCGCGGTTCGTCACGCGGGTCGCAGCTCGTATTGCGTCGAGACGAAGGCGGGTGGCCGTGTCTGGCACGTGACGACCGGCGCGCAGCCGGTCGCCGGCGCCTGCTAGGCGGCGCGGGCCGGCTCGAGCTCGGGCGGGAAGCGCTCCAGGATCCAGGCCGCGTCGAGCGGTTGCAGCCGGTACGGCTTGCCGCCGACAAGCACGTAGTCGCGGCTCCGCGGGTCCATCGGCAGCCGCGCTTCGGCCGGGTACCAGCGGTTGTGCCGGTCGATCAGCTCGTTGACGGCCGTGAAGCTCCAGCGGTCGGCCCTTCGCCGCCAGCGGCGCTCGAACCCGGCCGCGTCGGCTCTGCACCCGTCGGCGAGCTCCTGCCACGCCTCGGCGAGCCGCCGCTCGTGGGTCTCGGTCTCGAGCTCGATCTGCCGTAGCCGCTGCATGTACGGCAGCGGCCCGCCGAGGGAGGCGACGTAGTGGTCGACGGCGGGTCGGAAGTTCCGCAGCCGACCGTGGATCGGCTTGCCCTTGAGCGGGCTGCCCTCGAGGTCGCGCTCGAGCAGAGACTGCTCTGCGAGCTCGCGCTCGGTCGGTTCGCGCACGGCGCCGTACTCGCCGAGGATCGCCTCGCGGTCCTTCCTGTGCACGTCCTGATTGTCGCGGACCTACTCGTCGCCTATGGAGGCGACCTTCGGGCCGTCGAACTGCTCGGCGACGATCATCAGCCGGCGGAGGAGGTTGTTGAGCTCCTCCTTCTCCTTCGCGCTCAGCGCGGACGCGAGCAACTGCTCCTTGGCGGCCTGCGCGTTGGTCGACTCGTTGTACGCGTCGACGCCGGCCGGCGTCAGCTCGACATGGATCGCCCGCCGGTCGTTCAGGTCGGGGAGGCGCCGGATCAGGCCGGCCTTCTCGAGGTTGTCGAGGCGATTCGTCATCGCGCCGCTCGACAGCTCTGCATGAACGGCCAGGTAGCCCGGGGAGCGCCGCATCTCAGGCGAGCGCCGCAGGATCCCGAGCACGTGCCACTCGCCCCAGGTCAGCTCCCGCTCGGTGAGCGTCTCGTCCATCAACCGCTTGATGCGCCGGCTGAGCCCGTTGATGCGGTCGACGATCCCCTCCACCGTCATGTCGAGGTCGGGAAGCTCCTCACGGATCGAGTCGAGGAAGTCGTCGATGTGGTCCCGCGGTTCTGCCACGGGAACATTCTTCACGTCAAATAGCTTGACGTCAAGAGGTCTTGGTGTTAGTCTTTCGACATCGAGATATTCGATGACGAGAGATTGGGGGTCTGATGTATCGCCTCGACGTTCACACCCACAGGCTCCTGGCCCGGGACCGCATCGACTCGCTGCCCCGGCCGGACCGGTCGATCGATCCGGCCGCCATCCCCAACGGCAGCATCACGGAGGGGCGGGTCCGCCCGCCCCTCCGGCGCACTCGACGTTTCGCGCTCTAGCGCGGCGCACGACTCTGTTGGCTCTGCTGCGCCGGATTGCGGCTCGCCCTCGCAGCACCCGAGCTTGAACTTGCAGCGCGGGCACTGCCAGGTTCCGTGCACCCAGCCCATGTCGGCGTTGCAGCGCCAGCACGACTCGACCCCCACCCGCCGAGCCTACGAAGAAGGCCGGACGAGCCCTGCTACACTCGGTCGGCGAGGCGGCGTAGCTCAGTTGGTTAGAGCAGCGGAATCATAATCCGCGTGTCGTAGGTTCGAGTCCTACCGCCGCTATCGTCCCCTGGTCGAAGTCGGAGAGAGATGGCAACCGGAGTCAGAGTCGCAATCACGCTCGCCTGCACCGAGTGCAAGCGCCGCAACTACCAGACGCAGAAGTCCAAGCGGAACACGCCGGACCGCGTCGAGTTCAACAAGTACTGCCGCTGGTGCGGCCGTCACACCCTGCACCGCGAGACGAGGTAGGTCGTGGCCAGGCAGTCGAGGGCGGAGCGGCGGGCACGCCGTCAGCAACAGGGCGAGCCGGCGCTCGCAGGTGCGGGCAACGGCGGCGACGACGCGCCGGTCAGACTCGCTCCCGAGCCGCCGTCCAAGCCCGAGCGCGGCGTCAAGCCGGGCCAGCCGAGCGGTGGCACGTGGTTCGGCGCCCGCCTGTGGCGCTTCTTCGGCGAGTCCTGGGGAGAGCTTCGAAAGACCGAATGGCCGAGCCAGAACCACGTCATCCAGGGCACCGTGGTCGTGCTCATGGCGTGCATCATCCTCGGCACCTTCATCTGGCTCTGCGACCTCGCCTTCAAGGCGCTGGTACACGACGTTCTGATCAAGTAGGCGAGGGAGAGACAACCGAATGTTCCGCTGGTACGTGATCAACACCTACTCCGGGCACGAGAACAAGGTCAAGGCCAATCTCGAGCACCGGATCGACTCGATGGGGCAGCGCCTGCGCTTCCGCCGAGTGATCGTCCCGACCGAGCAGGTGATCGAGACGAAGGACGGGCAAAAGGTGCAGATCGAAAAGCGGATCCTGCCCGGCTACGTGCTCGTCAACATGGACCTGAACGACGACAGCTGGGCCGTCGTCCGCAACACGCCCGGCGTGACCGGCTTCGCAGGGCCCGGCGGCAAGCCGGTGCCGCTCGCGCAGTCCGACGTCGACCGGCTCCTGCACACGGGCGCCGCTGCCGGTGATCGCCCCCGCGCACAGGTCGAGTTCACCCTCGGCGAGTCGGTCAAGGTAACCTCAGGCCCTCTGAGCGACTTCGACGGCGAGATCGTCGAGGTCAACCCGGAGCAGCAGAAGCTGAAGGTGCTCGTGGACATCTTCGAGCGCCAGGTTCCTGTCGAGCTCGGATTCGACCAGGTGAAGAAGATCGACTGATGGCCAAAAAAGTCATGACACTGATCAAGCTGCAGATCCCCGGCGGGCAGGCCAACCCTGCGCCGCCGGTCGGTCCTGCGCTCGGCCAGCACGGCGTCAACATCATGGAGTTCTGCAAGGCGTTCAACGCGCAGACCCAGCAGGACAACGGGCGCATCATTCCCGTCGAGATCACGGTCTACGAGGACCGCTCGTTCACCTTCATCACGAAGACGCCGCCGGCCGCCGTGCTGATCAAGGAGGCGCTGAACCTCGAGAAGGGCTCCGGCGAGCCGAACCGCGAGAAGGTGGGCCGGCTGAGCCAGGCGCAGCTTCGGTCGATCGCCGAGGCGAAGATGCAGGACCTGAACGCGCGCGACGTCGAGCAGGCGATGAAGGTGATCGCCGGCACGGCGCGCAGCATGGGAGTGGAGGTGGCCTCCTGATGGCACACGGAAAGATCTATCGCCAGGCGCGCGAGCAGATCGACCGCGAGCACGCCTATCCGCCGGCCGAGGCCGTCAAGCTCCTCAAGGATCTGCCGGGCAAGAAGTTCGACGAGACGGTCGAGGTGCACGTTCGCCTCGGGCTGAACGTCCGCCATGCCGACCAGCAGCTCCGCGGCACGCTGATGCTCCCGAATGGGACCGGCCGAGAGCAGCGCGTCGCCGTCTTCGCCGAGGGCGACAAGGCGAAAGAGGCCGAGGACGCAGGGGCCGACGTCGTCGGCGCCGCCGACCTGGCCACGAAGATCGAGGGCGGCTTCGACGACTTCGACGTCGCGATCGCCACGCCGGACATGATGGGAGCGGTCGGCAAGCTCGGGCGCATCCTCGGGCCGCGCGGCAAGATGCCGAACCCGAAGACGGGCACGGTCACCTTCGACGTCGGCAAGGCAGTGCGCGAGGCGAAGGCCGGCAAGCTCGAGTACCGGACCGACCGTGGCGCCAACGTGCACCTCGCGATCGGCAAGAAGAGCTTCGGCGAGCGGCAGCTGCTCGAGAACTACGCGGCGGTCGTGGACGAGATCGTCCGCGCCAAGCCGTCGGCCGCGAAGGGCCGCTACATCCATTCGATCACGTTGACGACGACGATGGGACCGGGCGTGCACGTCGATCCCACCCGCACGCGCGACATCGTCGAGGACGCGCAGGAGGCAGTCGCAAGCTAGCCTGAGCCGAAACCCCGTTCGCCGAAGACAGCCGGCAGTCCCGAGTTAGCTCAAACCAGCGGACAGAAGACCGGCCGAGGCGGTACGAAGCAAGACCACGTCTTCTCCGTGCCCGCCTCCGTGCGGGCGTTTTCGTTTCAGAGGCACGAAGGAGACGTATGCAGAAATCCCAAAAGGAGAAGGTGGTCGCCGAGCTGACCGAGCGGCTGAAGGAGTCGGAGACCTTGATCGTGTCCGACTACCGCGGGCTGTCGGTCAAGGAGATCGACGAGCTCCGCACGAAGCTGATCGAGAACGGCGCGAGCTTCACCGTCGTCAAGAACTCGCTGACGCGGCGGGCGGCGCAGGAAGCCGGAGCCGACGCGCTGCTGGCGCTGCTCGACGGCCCGAGCGCGATCGCCTTCCTCAACGCCGACGGCGACCCGGTCGCGGTCGCGAAGGCGCTTGCGGACTCGGCTCGCATGACGAAGATCCTCGCCGTCCGCGGCGGCGTCATGCAGGGCCGCACGATCAGCGCCGACGACGTCGAGGAGCTCGCGAAGCTCCCGCCGGTGGACGTGCTGCGCGGCCAGGTGCTCGGTGCCGTGACCTCGCCGCTGTACGCGATCGTCGGCCTGTTCACCGCACCGCTACAGGATCTCTACGGGCTGATCGAGGCCCGGATCGAGCAGCTCGGCGGCGACGGCGCAGCCGAGCCGGCCGCAGAAGCAGAGCCGGCTGCAGAAGCAGAGCCGGCCGCGGAGGCCGAGGCGCCTGGCGAGGCCGAGGAGCCAGCAGCAGAGGAGCCGGTCGCCGAGGCGGCGGCCGACGAGACCGAACCAGCGGAAGACACCGAGGCCGACGCGGCCGAGGGCGAGAAGGAGGAGTAATGGCTGCACCTGGCGTTGACAAGGTGTTCGACGAGCTGGGGAAGATGACCGTGCTCGAGCTCGTCGAGCTGAAGAAGAAGATCGAGGACGAGTGGGGCATCACCGCCGCGGCGCCGGTCGCTGTGGCTGCAGCCCCGGCCGGCGGCGCTGCCGGCGGCGACGGCGCGGCAGCCGAGGAGCAGACGGCGTTCGACGTGATCCTCACCGGTGCCGGCGGCCAGAAGATCCAGGTGATCAAGGTCGTCCGCGCGGTCACGGGCCTCGGTCTCAAGGAGGCGAAGGACCTCGTCGACAGCGCGCCCAATCCGGTCAAGGAGGGCGCAGCGAAGGAAGAGGCCGACTCGATCAAGGCGCAGCTCGAGGAAGCCGGCGCCTCCGTCGAGATCAAGTAGCCAAGTAACACTGTGTTACAAGGGAGGGGCCGTTTCGCGGCCCTTCCCGACGTTTTTCGCCGGGAAGGTTTTCGGCGGTTCGGCCGTTTAAACCACTGTCCGCCAGCGGACGCCTACGCGACCCCGGGAGTTCCTTGCCTGACCTACCCTTGTTCCGCTACCCTACGAGGTTGCGCCGACGTCCGGCCGTTTCGCCTGCCTGCCCCACCACATTCGCTGTCCACACCGAGTTCCGCGCTCACCCACGAGTTTTCTAACGGAGGCTGTTCCATTTGACCAGCAGGGTTGCTGCGCCTCGCGCGCGCCAGGGTTTCTCCCGTCTCAAGCACGTTCTCGATCTTCCCAATCTCATCGACATCCAGAAGTCTTCCTTCGACTGGTTCCTGGAGGAAGGGCTTCGGGAGACGATCGACGACATTTCGCCGATCGAGGACTACACCGGCACGCTCGCCGTTGAGTTCGGCGAGTACGAGTTCGGTCAGCCGCAGTTCTCCATCAAGGAGTGCCGCGAGAAGGATCTGACCTACCAGGTCCCGCTCTCGATGACGGTCCGCTTCGTGAACAAGGACACGGGCGAGATCCGCGAGCAGCGGGTGTTCATGGGTGACTTTCCCATGATGACCGACCAGGGCACCTTCATCATCAACGGCACCGAGCGCGTGATCGTCACGCAGCTCGTCCGCTCTCCGGGTGCCTACCTGATGGAGCCCAAGGACCCGACGAAGCAGGTCTTCACCGCCAACCTGATGCCGAGCCGCGGCTCGTGGCTCGAGCTCGAAATCGACAAGAAGGGCATCGTCTACGCCCGCATCGACCGCAAGCGCAAGCTGCCGATCACGACGCTGCTGCGCGCGCTGCCGGCCGAGGACCCGTCGACCGGGTTCCAGCTCGACACCTCGTCGAACGAGGCGATCCTCGCGCTCTTCGACAACTCGTTCTTCATCGTCAACACGCTCGAGAAGGATCCCTCCACCCGCGAGGAGGAGGCCCTGATCGAGGTGTTCAAGAAGCAGCGGCCCGGCGAGCCTCCCACGCTCGACAACGCCCGCAACCTGCTTCGCTCCCTGTTCTTCGACCCGAAGCGCTACGACCTGACCAAGGTCGGCCGCTACAAGCTCAACCAGCGCCTCGGCGTCAACGTGCCCGACGACACGCGCGTCCTCACCACCGAGGACATCCTCGCGCTCGTCCGCCGGCTGATCGACCTGCCGACCAAGCTCGGCGTCGACCCCGAGTCCAAGGACTTCGCGGCCGACGCGATCTCGCTGTCGCGCGACCCGATCCGGACGGAGCTCGACGAGTACGAGGACTTCGGCAACCGCCGCCTGCGCACGGTCGGCGAACTGATCCAGGAGGCGTTCCGCGTCGGCCTGTACCGCATGGAGCGCGTCGTCCGCGAGCGGATGACGACCGAGGACGTCGACGCGATCACGCCGCAGACGATCATCAACATCCGGCCCGTCGTGGCCGCGCTGAAGGAGTTCTTCGGCTCCTCGCAGCTGTCGCAGTTCATGGATCAGACGAACTCGCTGGCCGGGCTGACCCACCGCCGCCGTCTGTCGGCGCTCGGTGCGGGCGGCCTCACCCGCGAGCGTGCGCCGATCGAGGTGCGCGACGTCCACGTGACCCACTACGGGCGCATGTGCCCGATCGAGACGCCTGAAGGCCCGAACATCGGCCTGATCGGCTCGCTCGCCTCGTACGCGACCGTCTCGGAGTTCGGCTTCATCCAGACGCCGTACCGGCGCGTCGACCACGGCAAGGTGACGGACGAGATCGTCTACCTGGACGCCGCCGAGGAGACGCAGTACACGATCGCGCAGGCGTCCGAGCGCTTCGACCCGAAGACCGGCAAGTTCGTCGAGTCGCAGGTGCTCTGCCGCTCCAAGGACGGCGAGGCGGTCATGGTCGAGGCGCGGCAGGTGGAGTACATGGACGTGTCGCCGGCACAGATCGTCTCGGTCGCGACCGCGCTGATCCCGTTCCTCGAGCACAACGACGCGAACCGCGCCCTGATGGGCTCGAACATGCAGCGGCAGGCCGTGCCGCTCCTGATCACCGACCCCCCGCTTGTCGGCACCGGGCTCGAGTATCGCGCCGCGGTCGACACGGGCGACGTCGTGATCACGACACGGTCGGGCACCGTCGCCGACGTCGACGCCGACGTCATCGTGGTCGAGGGCCGCGACGGCGACCGCGACTCGTACGAGCTGGTCAAGTTCATGCGCTCGAACCAGGGCACGCTGATCCACCAGCGGCCGGTCGTGAAGCTCGGCGACAAGGTCAAGGAGGGCGACGTCCTCGCCGACGGCTCCTCCACGCACCAGGGCGAGCTCGCGCTCGGCAAGAACATGCTGGTCGCTTTCATGCCCTGGGAGGGCTACAACTTCGAGGACGCGATCGTGATCTCGGAGCGGCTCGTGAAGGAGGACATGCTGTCCTCGATCCACATCCACGAGTACGAGATCGACGCCCGGTCGACGAAGCTGGGCGACGAGGAGATCACCCGCGACATCCCGAACCGGTCAGAGGAGTCGCTGAAGGACCTCGACGAGCGCGGCGTCGTCCGCATCGGCGCCGAGGTCGGCTCCGGCGACCTTCTCGTCGGCAAGGTGACGCCGAAGGGCGAGACCGAGCTGACCGCCGAGGAGAAGCTGATTCGCGCGATCTTCAAGGAGAAGGCGCGCGAGGTCCGCGACACGTCGCTCAAGGTCCCGCACGGCGAGGGCGGCAAGGTCATCGACGTCAAGACGTTCTCTCGCGACAACGGCGACGACCTGTCGCCGGGCGTGAACGAGCTCGTCCGCGTCTACGTCGCGAAGAAGCGCAAGATCGCCGAGGGCGACAAGCTCGCCGGGCGCCACGGCAACAAGGGCGTGATCTCGAAGATCGTGCCCGCCGAGGACATGCCGTTCCTCGAGGACGGGACGCCCGTCGACGTCGTGCTCAACCCGCTCGGCGTGCCGAGCCGGATGAACATCGGCCAGATCCTGGAGACCCACCTCGGGTGGGCCGCCGCGCACGGGGTGTTCGGCGAGGACGGCAAGAGCGACGAGGCCACTCCGGTCGCCACCGCGGTGTTCGATGGCGCGACGCCGGAGGACGTCGACAACGCGCTGATCGAGTGGACGAAGCAGAACCCGGACTCGCCGATCAGGATGAACGTCGACTTGACCCGCCCGGTGGGTCGCCGCTGCTCGGGCAAGGTGAGGCTGTTCGACGGCCGCACCGGTCAGCCGTTCGAGCAGAAGGTCACGGTCGGCTACATGTACATCCTCAAGCTGCTCCACCTGGTCGACGACAAGATCCACGCCCGCTCGACCGGCCCCTACTCGCTCGTGACGCAGCAGCCTCTGGGCGGCAAGGCCCAGTTCGGCGGCCAGCGCTTCGGCGAGATGGAAGTGTGGGCGCTCGAGGCCTACGGCGCCGCGTACACGCTGCAGGAGATGCTGACGATCAAGTCCGACGACACGGTCGGGCGCGTCAAGGCGTACGAGGCGATCGTCAAGGGCGAGAACATCGCCGAGCCGTCGATCCCCGAGTCCTTCAAGGTGCTGCTCAAGGAGATGCAGTCCCTGTCGCTCGACGTGCACGTCCAGAGCGAGGAGGGCCACGAGGTCGAGGTGCGCGAGGAGGAGGACGAGCTGCTCCGCGCCGCCGAGGAGCTCGGCATCGACCTCTCGCCCGGGTCGCTCCGCGCGGCTGCGCGCGAGCCGACGGCCGAGGAGGTCGAGGAGGGCGCCGAGCGCACGGACGAGACCGGCGAGCTCAACCTGCCGGCCGACGAGGTGCTGAGCGAGCTCGACGTCGAGCTGCCCGGCGCCGTGGAGGCCGAGCCGGACGAGGAGGAAGCCGAGCCGATCGAGCTCGACATGGCCGACGTGGACGCGGACGAATGAGCAATTTCACGACTGACGGAAAGAGGGCGCGACTTACGTGACACAGATCGACATCAACGAGTTCGACGCGATCCGCATCGGCCTCGCGTCGGCAAAGCAGATCCGGGACTGGTCCCACGGCGAGGTGACGAAGCCGGAGACCATCAACTACCGGACGCTCAAGCCCGAGCGTGACGGGCTCTTCTGCGAGCGCATCTTCGGTCCGACGAAGGACTGGGAGTGCTACTGCGGCAAGTACAAGCGCGTCCGCTACAAGGGCATCATCTGCGAGCGCTGCGGCGTCGAGGTGACCCGCCAGAAGGTGCGCCGCGAGCGCATGGGGCACATCGACCTGGCCGCCCCCGTCTCGCACATCTGGTTCTTCAAGGGCGTCCCGAGCCGGATCGGCTACCTGCTCGACATCGCTCCGCGCGAGCTCGAGAAGGTGCTCTACTTCGCCGCGTCCATCGTCACATACGTGGACAAGGAGGCGCGCGCGAAGGACCTCGCCGATCTCGAGGACAAGGTCACCGCCGAGTACGAGCAGACGGTCGTCGACCGCGACGAGCAGCTCGCGACGCTCGAGGAGCGTCTCGGTCGCCGCCGCGACTATCTGGCGAAGGGCAAGGAGAAGAACTTCGACGAGGACGACGAGTTCTGGACGCGCGGCCTCGGGAACTGGGCCGAGGAGCAGGCGATGCCGCCGCTGGCGGACGCCCGCGAGCTCGTCGGCGGCATGTTCGCCGAGCTGGCGCCGAAGGTCTCGACCGAAGACGCGAAGAAGATCCGCGAGCTCGTCCGCAACTCGGCGATTCGCGACGACCGCCGGCTCGCTCCGCGCGAGCTCGAGTCCGTCGCCCAGTCGGCGATCGAGATCCGCGACGCCCTCAAGCCCCTCCGCAAGGAGCTCGCGAAGGCGACCGGGTCGAAGAAGGGCGCGATCACCAAGCACCTGAACCGCGTCATCGACGGCCTGCTGCAGGGCGGTGAGCTGAATGAGGAGGACGCCGCGATCGTCGCAGGCGTCGACCAGAAGCGGCTCGAGACGACCCGCGGGCTCGGCAACGGCCTGCTCGGCGACCTCGTCTCGCAGACCGAGGGCTCGTCGGACGACGAGATCCGCGAGCTCGCGAACGACCTCTGCCTGAAGGCCGAGGGCCGGATGCAGAAGGAGGATCTCGACGCCGTCATCGCCTGGCTGATGAAGGCGCGCGAGATGTACCAGGACATCGAGCAGCGGCGCGAGGACGCCCGCGAGGCCGCCGTCGAGGCTCGCAACCGGCTCGAGCAGACCTGGCTCCTGTTCAAGGATCTCGACCCGAAGATGGTCGTGAACGACGAGCAGATCTTCCGCGAGATGAAGGACCGCTTCGGCTCCCCGTACGGCTTCGGCGTCTACTTCCGGGGCGGCATGGGGGCGGAGGCAATTCGCGACCTGCTGCGCGACCTCGATCTGGTCGCGGAGGCGAACAACCTCCGCGAGACGATCCGCACGTCGAAGGGCCAGAAGCAGGCCCGCGCGATCAAGCGCCTCAAGGTCGTGAACGCGTTCATCAAGTCGGAGAACAAGCCCGAGTGGATGGTTCTCGAGGCCGTGCCGGTGATCCCGCCGGAGCTGCGGCCGATGGTCCAGCTCGACGGCGGCCGCTTCGCGACGAGCGACCTGAACGACCTCTATCGCCGCGTCATCAACCGGAACAACCGTCTGAAGCGGCTCCTGGACCTCGGCGCGCCGGAGATCATCGTCAACAACGAGAAGCGCATGCTGCAGGAGGCCGTCGACGCGCTGTTCGACAACGGCCGCCGCGGCCGCGCGGTCACCGGCCCGGGCAACCGGCCGCTGAAGTCGCTGTCGGACATGCTCAAGGGCAAGCAGGGCCGGTTCCGGCAGAACCTGCTCGGCAAGCGCGTCGACTACTCGGGCCGCTCCGTGATCGTGGCGGGCCCGCACCTGCGGCTGCACCAGTGCGGCCTGCCGAAGCTGATGGCGCTCGAGCTCTTCAAGCCGTTCATCATGAGCCGGCTCGTCGAGCGGAAGATCGTCCAGAACATCAAGGCTGCGAAGAAGTACGTCGACTCGATGGAGCCCGAGGTCTGGGACATCCTCGAGGAGGTCATCGCCGAGCACCCGGTCATGCTGAACCGGGCGCCGACGCTGCACCGCCTCGGCATCCAGGCGTTCGAGCCGGTGCTGGTCGAGGGCAAGGCGATCCAGGTCCACCCGCTCGTCTGCCACGCGTTCAACGCCGACTTCGACGGTGACCAGATGGCCGTCCACGTGCCGCTGTCCGCGGAGGCGCAGGCCGAGGCGCGGATCCTGATGCTGTCCTCGAACAACATCCTGTCGCCGGCCGACGGTCGGCCGCTCGCGACGCCGTCGCAGGACATGGTGCTCGGTCTCTACTACCTCACCTACTCATCGCAGAAGGAGCTCGGCTCGGTCGATCCGACCACGCTCGACCCGCGCCCGAAGAGGTTCGCCTCCGAGGAGACGGTCGAGCTGGCGCTCGAGTCGGCCCAGGTCCACCTGCAGGACGTGATCGAGTACCGGCGCGGCGACGAGCTGATCGTGACGACGGCCGGCCGCGTGATCTTCAACGAGGAGGTCACGAGGGCGATCCGGGAGCTGATGACCGAAGGCGAGTCCACGGACGTGCCGTTCATCAACCGCACGATGTCCAAGAAGGAATCGGGGGAGTTCATCTCCGACCTCGTTGGCCAGTTCGGCTCCGCCACGATCGCCGTCGTCCTCGACACGATCAAGCGGCTCGGCTTCAAGTACGCCACCCAGGCGGGGATCACGGTCTCGAAGAACGACGTGGTCATCCCGGCCAACAAGGAGGAGATCCTGGCCGGCTACGAGGAGAAGGTCGCCGAGGTCGAAGGCCAGTACGAACGCGGCTACATCACCGAGTCCGAGCGCCGGGAGTCGATCGTCAAGATCTGGACGGAGGCGACGAAGGTCGTCGGTGACGCGATGCGGGAGACGCTCTTCGAGCTCAACCCCGTCTTCATGATGGCCAACTCGGGTGCCCGCGGGTCCTTCCAGCAGTTCCAGCAGCTGGCCGGCATGCGCGGCCTGATGGCGAATCCGAAGGGCGAGATCATCGAACGTCCGATCAAGGCGAACTTCATGGAAGGCCTGTCGGTGCTCGAGTACTTCATCTCGACCCACGGTGCCCGCAAGGGTCTCGCCGACACCGCGCTTCGCACCGCCGACTCGGGCTACCTGACGCGGCGTCTCGTCGACGTCGCCCAGGACGTCATCGTCCGCGAGCTCGACTGCGGCACCGACGACAAGATCGACCTTCCGATCTTCCTGGACGGCGCGCTCAACCGCAGTGCGGCCGCACGCGTCCTCGCGGAGGACGTGTTCAAGCCGCTTGCGTCCGGCAGGCCGGGCAAGACGAAGCTCGGCGAGAAGGGCGAGGAGCTGACTATCGCACGGCTACGCGAGATCGCCGACGAGCTCGACGACGCGGCCGAGGCAACCGTCCCGGTGCGGTCGGTGCTGAAGTGCCGCGCCGAGGTCGGCCTCTGTCGAGACTGCTACGGCACCTTCCTCGCCACCGGCGAGATGGCCGAGATCGGCGACGCGATCGGAATCATCGCGGCGCAGTCGATCGGAGAGCCGGGCACGCAGCTGACGATGCGAACGTTCCACACCGGCGGCGTCGCGGGCGCCGACATCACGCACGGTCTCCCGCGCGTGGTCGAGATCTTCGAGGCCCGCAACCCGAAGGGTGCAGCGACGCTCGCAACGGTCGCGGGAACGGTCGCGATCGAGCAGACCGACCGCGGCGCCCGCGTGCTCGTCCACCCGGACCCCGATCCGAAGTCGGACGAGGCTCCGGAGCCGGTCGAGTTCGTGCTCCCGCGCCGCACGCGCCTGCTCGTCGAGCAGGGCCAGCGTGTGGAGCCGGGCGACGCCCTGAACGAGGGGTCGCGCAATCCGACCGAGCTGCTCGAGCTGCACGCACGCTCGGGCCGCGGGTCGACGCCGACCGAGCTCTACCTGGTCGGGGATGTCCACAAGGTCTACAAGTCGCAGGGCGTGGACATCCACGACAAGCACATCGAGCTGATCGTCAGGCAGATGCTGAAGAAGGTGCGCGTCGAGAACTCGGGCGACACCGACTTCCTGCCGGGCCAGATGGTCGACCGGGTCTCCGTCGAGCGCGAGAACGGCCGCGTGAAGAAGGAGAAGGGCGAGCTCGCCACCTACGAGCCGCTCATCCTCGGCATCACGAAGGCGTCTCTCGCCACCGAGTCGTTCCTGTCGGCGGCGTCGTTCCAGGAGACCACCAAGGTGCTCACGGACGCGTCGATCGAGGGCAAGGTCGACCGGCTGCTCGGCCTGAAGGAGAACGTGATCATCGGCAAGCTGATCCCGGCTGCGACCGGTCTCAAGCGCTACCGCATGATCGACATCGGCCCGTCGGACTCGGTTCCGCGCGAGGCGTACGAGCGCGAGGCTGTGCTGGCGGCGCTCGAGGAGATCGGCGACGGTGCCGCCGGCATCGACCTGGGCTCGCTCGGGATCGACTTCGGCGGTGAGCCGGGAGCCGACACGGTCAGCTCCCACGAGGCCGGAGAGGCCGAGGAAGTGCCCGAGGTCGATTCCCCCTTGGACGGGGAATAGAGCTCGGCGGCGAACAGACCCGACGGGCGAGCCAGCCCCGAGTCAGACAACTGCGAAAGGGGCCGAACAGGCCCCTTTCGCGTTCAGTGCGTGCCGTTGCCGTTCGTCGGCGGGTCGATGTCGCTGATCGCCGAGCCGAGCGTCCCGTCGGGGAGCAGCCCCGCGGTGCTGACCGCGGTCGCGACCTGGTTCTTCCCCGAGCGCTTCGCGCGGAAGAGCGCGTCGTTGACCCGCCTGAAGAAGGTCTCGGCGTCCTCCTGAGCCTCGAGCTCGCCGATGCCGCACGAGAGGGTGATCGTCCCGACCGGCTCGATCGGCTCACCGGAAACGTGGGTGTGCAGGCGTGCGTAGAAGTTCCGCGCCTCGGCGATCCCCGCCTCGGTGAGGACGACCGTGAACTCGTCGCCGCCGTAGCGGGCCGCGATGTCGGAGGTGCGCAGCACCTCGCGGAGCCGCTCCGCGACGCCGGCGAGTGCGACGTTCCCGCCGACGTGGAGGTACCGCTCGTTGATCTGCTTGAAGTCGTCGAGGTCGAACATGACGAGCGCGAGACGGCGGTTGTACCGCCGCGCGCCTGCGACCTCACGCTCGAGCGTCTCCTCGAAGTAGCGGGCGTTATGCAGCCCTGTCCGACCGTCGAGGTCGGCGAGGCGCCGCGCTTCGAGGTAGCGCCGGGCGTTGTCGAGCGCCGGGCCGGCGCGCGCTGCGAGCTCCTCGAGCGCGCGCTGGGTCTCCTCGGGGAATGGCCGCACGTCGTCGCGGGAGAACACGCTGACGACGCCGATCGTGTTTCCGCGAGCCTCGATCGGCACCTGGAGGCTCGTCACCACCGGCGGCGGATCGCTCGACGCCCGCAACTGGGGCTGAGAGTACGAGACTGTCCGCGACTGGACACGTTCGCTCCCGGTCTGCTGGTCGAGCTGGAGCTGCGTCTCCTCCTCGTCGGACAGCCCGTGGCCCTTCGTCATCGGCGCCCCCGTCTCGTCGAGCGCCGTGACGAGCGCCGCGTCGACGCCCTCGAGCTCGGCGGCGGCGTCGAGCGTGCGGCGCAGGACCTGGTCGAGCTCGATCGTCCAGGCGAGCTCCCCGAGGTAGCGCGACCGGCGGCTCTCCTCCTTCGTGCGCTCGAGCTCCTCCGCGAGGTCCTCGCCGAGTCGCTGCATGCGCAGGTCGAGCTCCCGTACGAGCGCCGAGACGCGCTCCTCCGGGCTCCCGCGCCGCTCGCGCAGGCGGCGCATCACGATGACCGCGGCCCCGACCGAGAGCAGGCTGGCGCCGACCGCGACCGCCACCGCGATGCCGACTGTCTCCCACGTCGTGAAGATGAGCCGCAGCCCCAACAACCACCCCGTTTCTCCCGTGGCCGCCCACGTGAGGAGGCCTGACTCACTGTAGTGGCGAAACGGCCGCCTTTCTAGATGCCATGCGGGTTCTGTTGCGGCTGCCGGAACGGTTCCGCTACGATGCAGCTTCCTGGGGTTGGCGGGGTTCCGCCCTGCCGACTCTTGTTGTGCGTAAGGAGACTGAAGAACTCACCATGCCGACCGTCAATCAACTCGTGCGCAAGGGCCGCCTCGTCAAGAAGGCGAAGGTGAAGACGCCTGCGCTCCGCGGTGCTCCGCAGAAGCGCGGCGTGTGCACCCGCGTCTACACGACGACGCCCAAGAAGCCGAACTCGGCGCTGCGCAAGGTCGCCCGCGTGCGGCTGACGAACGGCATGGAAGTCGGTGCCTACATCCCCGGCGAGGGGCACAACCTCCAGGAGCATTCGGTCGTCCTCATCCGCGGCGGCCGCGTCAAGGACCTTCCCGGATTCCGCTACAAGGTGATCCGCGCCGCGCTCGACGCGTCGGCCGTCCAGGATCGCCGGCAGGGCCGCTCGAAGTACGGCGCCAAGAGGAGCTAGAGGTGCCGCGCAGAGCAGGAGCCCAGGTTCGGACGCTGGATCCGGATCCCGTCTACAACTCGCGTCTCGTCTCGCAGCTGGTCAACCGGCTGATGACCGACGGGAAGAAGTCGACCGCCGAGCGCCTCGTCTACAAGGCCCTCGACCGCGTCGGCGAGAGGACCGGCCGCTCGCCGGTCGAGGTCCTCGAGCAGGCGATCAAGACCGTGACGCCGGTGCTCGAGGTCAAGAGCCGCCGGGTCGGCGGCGCGAACTACCAGGTGCCGGTCGAGGTGCCGCAGCGCCGCGGGCGGACGCTCGCCGTGCGCTGGATCGTCACCTACTCCCGCGAGCGGCGCGAGAAGCACATGGACGAGAAGCTCGCCGGCGAGATTCTCGACGCCCTCGAGCAGCAGGGCGGATCATTCAAGAAGAAGGACGACATGTATCGCATGGCCCAGGCAAACAAAGCTTTCGCGCATTACAGGTGGTAGCCGTGGCGACCAGGACCCAGACCGAGGTCGCGCTCGACCGCGTCCGCAACATCGGGATCATGGCCCACATCGACGCGGGCAAGACCACCACCACCGAGCGCATCCTCTACTACACCGGCCGCACCTACAAGATCGGCGAGGTCCACGAGGGCGCCGCCGTCATGGACTGGATGGTCCAGGAGCAGGAGCGCGGCATCACGATCACGTCCGCTGCCACGACGGCGTTCTGGCGCGACTTCCGCATCAACATCATCGATACGCCCGGGCACGTGGACTTTACGGTCGAGGTCGAGCGCTCGCTGCGCGTCCTCGACGGCGCGATCGCCGTCTTCGACTCCGTCGCAGGCGTCGAGCCGCAGTCCGAGACCGTGTGGAGGCAGGCCGACCACTACGGCGTGCCCCGGATCGCGTTCATGAACAAGATGGACCGCGTCGGCGCGGACTTCTTCGCGTCCGTGCAGTCGATGGTCGATCGCCTCGGCGCGCATCCCGTGCCGGTGCAGCTTCCGATCGGCCGCGAGGACGGGTTCCGCGGCGTCGTCGACCTCGTCGAGATGCGCGGCCTCGTCTGGTCGGACGAGCTCGGCCAGAACGCCGAGCAGATCGACATCCCGGCCGAGCTGCTCGAGCAGGCCGAGGAGTACCACCACCAGCTCATCGACGCGGTCGCGGACCACGACGACGAGCTGATGGAGGCCTACCTGCTCGACGAGAGCACGGTGACGCCGGAGCTGCTCCGCCGCGCGCTGCGCAAGGCCACGCTCGACATGAGCGTCGTGCCCGTGCTGCTGGGGACGGCCTTCAAGAACAAGGGCATCCAGCCGCTCCTCGACGCCGTCGTCGACTACCTGCCGAGCCCGCTCGACGTGCCGCCGGTTCACGGCGTCGACCCGCGGACGGAGAACGAGCTGTCCCGGCGCGCCTCGACCGAGGAGCCGTTCGCCGCGCTCGCGTTCAAGGTCATGTCCGACCCGTACGTCGGCAAGCTCACCTACGTCCGCGTCTACTCGGGCCAGCTCAAGTCGGGCGACCGCGTCCTGAACACGACGACCGGCAAGACCGAGCGCGCGGGTCGCATCCTGCAGATGCACGCCAACCATCGCGAGGAGCGCGAGGACATCGTCGCCGGTGAGATCGCCGCCGTCGTCGGTCTCAAGCAGACGACCACCGGCGACACGCTCGCCGTCGACACGGCGCCGATCCGGCTCGAGTCGATGCAGTTCCCCGAGCCGGTGATCTCGGTCGCGATCGAGCCGAAGACGAAGTCGGACCAGGACAAGCTCGGCATGGGCCTTCAGCGCCTCGCCGAGGAGGATCCGACTTTCCGCGTGCGGACGGACGAGGAGACCGGGCAGACGCTCATCTCCGGGATGGGCGAGCTGCACCTCGAGATCATCGTCGACCGCCTCATGCGCGAGTTCTCGGTCGACGCGAACGTCGGCCGGCCGCAGGTTGCCTACAGGGAAACCGCCGGCAAGGCCGTCGAGAAGGTCCAGGGCAGGTTCGTCCGCCAGACGGGCGGCCGCGGCCAGTACGGCCACGCCGTCATCAACCTCGAGCCGTCGCAGCCTGGAGAGGGCTACGAGTTCCTCGACAAGATCGTGGGCGGGAAGATCCCGCGCGAGTACATTCCGGCCGTCGACCTCGGCATCCAGGAGGCGATGGAGTCGGGGATTCTCGCCGGCTACCCGGTCGTCGACGTGCGCGTGTCGCTGATCGAGGGCTCGTACCACGACGTCGACTCGAGCGAGATGGCGTTCAAGGTCGCCGGTTCGATGGCTTTCAAGGAGGCCATGAAGCGGTCGAAGCCGAAGCTGCTCGAGCCGGTCATGGCCGTCGAGGTCGTGACCCCCGAGGAGTACCTCGGCGACGTGATGGGCGACCTCAACTCCCGCCGCGGCCACGTCCTCGGACTGGAGCCGCGCGGCAACGCCCAGGTCATCCAGGCGCGCGTCCCGCTCGCCGCCATGTTCGGCTACGCCACCGATCTGCGCTCGACGACGCAGGGGCGAGCCACGTTCACCATGCAATTTGATCGCTACGAGGAAGTGCCTCAGTCGATCGCGGGCGAGATCGTCGACGCCCAGGGCTAACGAAGGAGAAAGAGCGAATGGCCAAGCAGAAGTTCGAGCGCAACAAGCCGCACCTGAACGTCGGCACCATCGGTCACATCGACCATGGCAAGACGACCCTGACCGCTGCGATCACCAAGGTGCTCGCAGAGCAGGGCACCGGCACCGCCGTCCGCGACTTCGCGTCGATCGACAACGCTCCCGAGGAGCGCCAGCGCGGCATCACGATCAACACCGCGCACGTCGAGTACGAGACGGCCAACCGGCACTACGCCCACGTCGACTGCCCCGGGCATGCCGACTACATCAAGAACATGATCACGGGTGCCGCCCAGATGGACGGCGCGATCCTTGTCGTCTCGGCTGCCGACGGCCCGATGCCGCAGACGCGCGAGCACATCCTCCTGGCCCGCCAGGTCGAGGTGCCGTACATCGTCGTGGCGCTGAACAAGGTCGACATGGTCGACGATCCCGAGCTGCTCGAGCTCGTCGAGCTGGAGGTGCGCGAGCTCCTCTCCAAGTACGAGTTCCCGGGCGACGACATCCCCGTCGTGCAGGTCTCGGCGCTGAAGGCGCTCGAGGGCGACGCGGAGTGGACGGGGAAGATCCTCGAGCTGATGGAGGCGGTCGACTCCTACGTTCCGGAGCCGACGCGCGACGTCGACAAGCCGTTCCTGATGCCGATCGAGGACGTCTTCACGATCACGGGTCGCGGCACGGTCGTCACCGGCCGCATCGAGCAGGGTCAGATCAAGACCGGCGACGAGATCGCGATCGTCGGCATCCATCCCGAGATCTCGAAGACGGTCGTCACCGGGCTCGAGATGTTCAACAAGATCCTCGACTTCGCGCAGGCCGGAGACAACGCCGGCGCGCTGCTCCGCGGCGTCAAGCGCGAGGAGGTCGAGCGCGGCCAGGTCCTGGCGAAGCCGGGATCGATCACGCCGCACACGCACTTCAAGGCCGAGGTGTACGTCCTCTCGAAGGACGAGGGCGGGCGCCACACGCCGTTCTTCAACGGCTACCGGCCGCAGTTCTACTTCCGGACGACCGACGTCACCGGCTCGATCAAGCTCCCGGAGGGCCAGGAGATGGTCATGCCGGGCGACAACACGAACATGGAGATCGAGATGATCCAGCCGATCGCCATGGATCAGGGCCTCCGCTTCGCGATCCGCGAGGGTGGCCGCACCGTCGGCGCCGGCGTCGTCACGGACATCATCAAGTAGGAAAGAAAGAAGGCGAGAGAGGTCTTGGCGCAACAGAAGATCCGCATCAGGCTCAAGGGCTACGACCACCACCAGGTCGACAAGTCGGCGCGCGACATCGTCGAGACGGCGGAGCGATCCGGCGCGTCGATCACCGGGCCCGTGCCCCTGCCCACCGAGAAGAACGTGTACTGCGTGATCCGGAGCCCGTTCAAGGACAAGGACTCGCGCGAGCACTTCGAGGTGCGCACGCACAAGCGGCTGATCGACATCCACAGCCCGACGCCGAAGACGATCGACCAGCTGATGCGCCTCGACCTCCCCGCCGGAGTCGACATCGAGATCAAGCTCTAGGAGAGACGTGAAAGGCATCGTCGGCAGAAAGCTCGGCATGACGCAGGTCTTCGACACGGAGACCGGCGTCGTCACGCCCGTGACGGTCATCGAGGCCGGTCCGTGCCCCGTGGTCCAGGTCAAGACCGTGGACACGGACGGGTACGACGCCGTCCAGCTCGCGTTCGACGCCGTCGCCGAGCGCAAGCTGTCGAAGGGCGAGCTCGGGCACCTGAAGAAGGGCGGCGCCGAGCCGCACCGCAAGCTGGTCGAGTTCCGCGGCGGCTCCGAGCTGGTCGTGGGCGAGACCGTGACCGTCGAGGCCTTCGAGCCCGGCGACACGATCAAGGTCTCCGGCATCTCGATCGGCAAGGGCTTCGCCGGCACGATCAAGCGGCACCGCTTCCATCGCGGGCCGAAGACGCACGGCTCGCACAACATCCGCAAGCCGGGCTCGATCGGCGCCTCGGCCACGCCGTCGCGCGTCTTCAAGGGCGTGCGCATGGCCGGCCGGCTCGGCGGCAAGCGCGTCACGCAGGTCGGGCTCGTCGTGCACGAGGTCGACGCCGAGAACGGCCTGCTGCTCGTCAAGGGCGCCGTCCCCGGCCCGAAAAACGCCCTTGTCGAAGTGAGGGAGGAGAAGGCGCATGCCAAGCGCTAAGGCCCCGCTGCTCGACGGCACGGGCAAGGAGGCGAAGCAGATCACGCTCGACGGCGCGATCTTCGCCGCCGAGATCAAGCCGCACCTCGTCCACGAGACCGTGCGCGCGGAGCTGAACGCAGCTCGCGCCGGTACGCGTGGGGCGAAGAGCCGTGGCCAGGTCTCGGGCGGCCGCGCGAAGCCGTGGCGCCAGAAGGGCACCGGTCGCGCCCGCATCGGCACGACCCGCGCGCCGCACTGGACAGGCGGCGGCGTCGCCTTCCCGCCAGTCATGCGCAGCTTTGCGTTCAAGGTCAACCGCAAGGAGAAGCGGGCTGCGTTCCGCGCCGCGCTCTCCGCGCACGTCTCGGACGGGACGCTGGCGCTGATCGACGGCGCCGCCTTCGACACGCCCTCGACCCGCGCCGCGGCCGACCTCGTCGGCGCGTGGGTGAAGGAGTTGCCGCTCGTCGTCGTTCTCGCGGATGACGAGGAGGTCGCCCGCAAGTCGTTCCGGAACCTCGCGCACACGGTCGTGACCACGCCGGCGGAGCTCGAGGTGGCCGCGATCGTCTGGGCCAAGGCGCTGTTTGTCTCCGAGCAGGCGCTGCCGGTCGTGGAGGCGCGCGCGGGCAAGTCAGTGACGAAGGAAGAGCCCGCCGAGGAGAAGCCTGAGCCCAAGCCCGCGCGTGCTCGGAAGGCCGCTGCGCCGAAGGAGGAGTCCGCGTGAGTCTCCACCCGAACGAGATCCTGATCTCCCCGATCGTGTCGGAGAAGAGCTACAGCAAGATCGCCGAGCGGAAGTACACGTTCAAGGTGCACAAGAACGCGCACAAGACGCAGATCCGCCAGGCCGTCGAGCAGCTTTTCGAGGTGCACGTCACCGCCGTGAACATCTCCAGAGTCCAGCCGAAGCTGAAACGGCGCGGCACGACGAAGGGCTACCGCGCCGGTTTCAAGAAGGCCATCGTCCAGATCCGCGAGGGCGAGACGATTCCGATCTTCGAAGGAGCGCAGCTCTAGCCATGCCAGTCCGCAAGTACAAGCCTACGAGCCCCGGCCGCAGGTTCATGTCGGTCTCGACCTTCGACGAGGTCACGAAGGTCGAGCCGGAGAAGAGCCTGACGGAGCCGCTGAAGAAGACCGGCGGCCGGAACGTGTACGGCCGCGTGACGACGCGCCATCAGGGCGGCGGCCACAAGCGCCGCTACCGCGTGATCGACTTCAAGCGCCGCAAGGACGGCGTGCCGGCGAAGGTCGCCTCGATCGAGTACGACCCGAACCGCTCGGCGCGGATCGCGCTGCTGCACTACGCCGACGGTGCGAAGGCGTACATCCTCGCCCCTGCCGGCCTCCGCGTCGGCGCGACGGTCGAGTCCGGCCCCGAGGCGGACATCCGCCCCGGCAACTCGCTTCCGCTCGCCAACATCCCGACCGGCACGCTCGTCCACAACGTCGAGCTCAAGCCCGGCCGTGGCGGGCAGATGGCGCGGAGTGCGGGCTCGGGCATCCAGCTCGTGGCGAAGGACGAGCCGTTCGCCGTGCTGCGCCTCCCGTCCGGTGAGTTGCGCCGCGTGCCGCTTGTCTGCCGCGCGACGATCGGCCAGGTCGGCAACGCCGAGCACCAGAACGTCACCATCGGCAAGGCCGGCCGCAGCCGCTGGCTCGGCAAGCGCCCCTCCGTCCGCGGCTCGGCGATGAACCCGGTCGACCACCCGCACGGCGGCGGCGAGGGCAAGTCGAAGGGCGGCCGTCACCCTGTCACCCCGTGGGGCGTGCCGACGCTCGGCAAGCGCACCCGTAAGAAGCACAAGGAATCCGACAAGTTGATCGTCCGCGGCCGGCGCCGTGGGAAGGAAAAGAGGTAACGCGTGGGTCGTTCGATGAAGAAGGGGCCGTTCGTCGAGGAGCGGCTGATGAAGCGGATCGAGGGCATGAACACGTCCGGCTCGAAGACGATGGTCAAGACCTGGTCGCGCACCTCGACGGTCTTTCCGGAGATGGTCGGGCACACGATCGCGGTCCACGACGGGCGCAAGCACATCCCGGTCTTCGTGACCGAGCAGATGGTCGGCCACAAGCTCGGCGAGTTCGCCCCGACGCGCCATTTCCGCGGCCATGCCGGCGACCGGCAGACGCAGGTGAAGAGGAAGTAGTTGGCGACCACGACCGACACGCAGACCGTTCGCGCCCAGGCCAAGTGGGTGCGCACCTCCGCCCGCAAGGCGCGGCTCGTCGCGGAGCACATCCGCGGCCGGTCCGTGCCCGAGGCCCGCGCCGTGCTCGCGTTCACGCCGCGCGCTGCCGCGCGCGACATTGAGAAGGTGCTGCGCTCGGCCGTCGCGAATGCCGAAGCCAACCTCGGCTGGAACGGCGAGGACCTCGTCGTCAGCGCCGCCTACGTCGACGAAGGCCCGACGCTCAAGCGCTGGCGCGCCCGCGCGCGCGGCCGCGTCGCCAGGATCAAGAAGCGCACGTGCCACATCACGCTCGTGCTCGAGCAGTCTCCCGAAGCCGTTGCGACGCGCCGCGGTCGCCGCTCGGCCGCCGCCGGCGAGGAGTCGAGGCGCCGCCTGCCGACGCCGCGCCGCCGGACGAAGTCCGAGGCGCAGGAGCCGGAGGCAGCCGTCACCGAGGCCGCCGTCGTCGAGACCGAGGAACCGCAGGTCGAGGAGCCGGCTGTCGAGGAGGCGCCGGCCGCCGAGGCGGCCGTGGTCGAGGAGGCACCGGTCGCCGACGAGCCCGAGGCCGTCGAGGAGCCCGTGGCAACCGAGGAGCCGAAGGCCGAGGAGGCGCCGAAGCCGCGCCGCCGGCCGTCCGTCCGCCGCAAGAAGACCGACGAAACCGAGAAGGAGAGCTAGTGGGCCAGAAAGTTCACCCCGGCGGGATGCGCGTCGGCGTCATTCACGACTGGAAGTCCAACTGGTTCGTGTCCAACAAGGACTTCGCCGGCGCCCTGCTCGAGGACGTCCGGATCCGGGAGCACATCTACGGCAAGCTCTCTCACGCAGGGCTGTCGGACATCCTGATCCGCAAGGACTCGAACCGGATCACGATCGACATCTACACCGCGCGCCCGGGCATCGTCATCGGCAAGTCCGGTGTCGAGGTCGACGCGCTGCGCCGCGAGATCCACGGCATGACCCAGAAGAACGTCCAGATCAACATCAACGAGATCAAGCGGCCTGAGCTCGACGCGAAGCTCGTCGCGCAGTCGATCGCGGAGCAGCTCCAGAACCGCGTCAGCTTCCGGCGCGCGATGAAGCGCTCGCTCGCGTCGGCGATGCGCTCCGGCGCGCACGGCGTCAAGGTGCAGTGCGGCGGCCGGCTCGGCGGTGCGGAGATGAGCCGCTCGGAGAGCTACTCCGAGGGCCGCGTGCCCCTGCACACGATCCGCGCCGACATCGACTACGGCTTCGCCGAGGCGAAGACGACCTTCGGCCGCATCGGCGTCAAGGTCTGGATCAACAAGGGCGAGATCATGCCCGAGGGCTTCGAGGGTCTCGCCGGCGGCCGCGAGCTGCGGCTCGGCGACCAGGACCAGGCGCGCCGCCGCCGCGGAAGCGGCCGCGCTGCCGAAGGCCTCAACCAGCGCGAGGGCCGCCGCGGTCCCGACCGCGAGGGCCTCGGCCCCGTGCGGCGTCGCCGCCCGGGGCGTGGCAGCGGTCGGCCGCGTCCTCAGCAGGACCAGGGCCAGGCGCAGGCAGCTCCCGAGACGCAGGCGCCTGCAGAGACGCCGGCACCCGAGACGACTCCGCCGCCTGAGGCCACGACCACCGAGGAGACGACGAGCTAGTGCTGCTTCCTCGCCGAACAGCCTTCCGCAAGTACCACCGCGGCCATCGCCGGGGCATCTCGAGGGGCCAGCTTGCCGTCCAGTACGGCGACTACGGGCTCAAGGCGCTCGAGGCCGGCTGGATCTCGAACCGCCAGATCGAGGCGGCTCGTATCGCCATGACCCGAAAGATCAAGCGCGGCGGGAAGGTCTGGATCAACATCTTCCCGGACAAGCCGTACACGAAGAAGCCCGCCGAGACCCGCATGGGCTCCGGCAAGGGGTCGCCCGAAGGCTGGGTGGCCGTCGTCAAGCCGGGCCGCGTCATGTTCGAGCTCGCGGGCGTGCCCGAGCCGCTCGCCAAGGAGGCGCTGCGCCTCGCCGGCAGCAAGCTCTCGATCAAGACCAAGATCGTCCAGCGGGACGCCGACATCTTCGACTGACCGCACCTGGAGGAACGATGAAAGCAAGGCAGCTACGCGAAATGACGGACGACGAGCTCGACAAGAAGATGGCGGAGACGCGCCACGAGCTCTTCAACCTGCGCTTCCAGGCGTCCACGGGCGCGCTGGAGAACTCCGCGCGGCTGCGGCTCGCGAAGCGGGAGATCGCACGGATCCTGACGATCCGCCAGGAGCGCGGGGCGAGCCTGGAGAGGAAGTAATGGCCGAGAAGAAACCCAAGAAGACAGACGAAAACGCAGAGCAGGTCGAGGAGACCGCGGCCGAGGAAACCCCGGCGGAGTCGACCGAGCCAGCCGCCGCGGAGAAGCCGAAGCGCACGCGCAAGAAGACAGAGCCCGCAGCGGAGGCGACCGAACCTGCCGCCGAGGAGAAGCCGAAGCGCACGCGCAAGCCGAAGGCCCAGTCCGAGTCAGCAGAGCCTGAAGCCGTGGCCGAGGAGCCCGTGGCCGAGGCGCCGGTCGAGGAGGTCGCCGAGCCGGCGGCCGTCGAGCCCGTCGCCGTTGAGCCCGAGCCCGAGCCGGCAGCGGAAGAGCCCGTTGCCGCGGAGCCCGTCGCGGAAGAGCCCGCGGCCGAGGAGCCCGCGGCTGAGGAGCCTGTGGCCGAGGAGCCAGCCGCCGAGGCCGAGCCGGTCTCCGAAGAGCTCGAGGCTGCCCGCCGAGGCGCCGGCAGCAGAGGCAGAGCCCGCGGCCGAGGCGGCCCCCGCCGAGGAGCCCGCAGCCGAGGCCCCGGCAGTGTCGGAGCCGAAGAAGAAGCGCAAGCGCGTCCCGCGCACCGTGCGCAGGCAGCGCCCGCGCACGAAGCGCGAGCCGGCGAAGGCGCGGAAGCCGATCACTCGGCTGCCGAAGCCCGAGGGCGAGCGCGGCCGCACGCAGGAGCGCCGCGGCGTCGTCGTCTCGAACGCGATGGACAAGACCATCGTCGTCCGCGTCGACACGCTCCGCTCTCACCCGCGCTACAAGAAGATCGTCCGCCGGTCGTCGAAGTTCCACGCCCACGACGAGCAGAACCAGGCCAACGTCGGCGACACCGTCCGCATCGTCGAGACGCGGCCGCTGTCGAAGACGAAGCACTGGCGCCTGGCCGAGATCCTCGAGGTCGCGAAGTAATGACGGCCCCACTCCTCACATCTCGCGCCCTCCGGCTCGCTGCAAAGCGGCGCCATCCGTTGTCCTCAGTCGCGCCCGTACCCTGCGGGTACGAACGCTCCCTGCGTCCTAGCCTGGCTTGCTTTTCGCGGCCGGAGAACACGATCTGCGAGGAGCGTGACCTGTGATCCAGCAGGAGACACGAGTCCGCGTGGCCGACAACACCGGCGCCCGCACGCTGCTCTGCATTCGCGTCATGGGCGGCTCGCACCGGCGCTACGCCCGCGTCGGGGACATCATCGTCGGTACCGTGAAGACTGCGACTCCGCAGGGCACGGTCAAGAAAGGCGAGGTCGTGCGCGCGGTCGTCGTGCGCACGAAGAAGCCGCAGGGTCGCGAGGACGGCACGTCGATCGCGTTCGATGAGAACGCGGCCGTGATCATCGACAACCAGCAGAACCCGCGCGGAACGCGCATCTTCGGGCCGGTCGCCCGCGAGCTGCGCGAGAAGAATTTCATGAAGATCGTGAGCTTGGCCCCGGAGGTCCTCTAGACATGACGCAGACGATGAAGATCAAGAAGGGCGATCTCGTCCAGATCCTGAGCGGCAAGGACCGCGGGAAGCAGGGCAAGGTGCTCGAGGCCCGTCCTGACGACAGGCGCGTCGTCGTCGAGCAGCTGAACCTGGTCAAGCGGCACACGAAGCCGCGGCCGATTCGCGACTCGAGCCGCATGGGCGGCCCGACGATGCAGCCCGGCGGCGTGATCGAGAAGCCCGCTCCGATCAACGTGTCCAACGTGATGATCGTCTGTCCGGCCTGCAACCGCCCGACCCGGGTCGGCGTCACGTTCAAAGAGGTCAAGGGCCGCAAGGTGCGCGTACGGGTCTGCAAGCGCGCCGACTGCGGCCAGGAGATCGACCGCTGATGCCGACCGCCGAGACCTACAGTCCTCGCCTCAAGGATCTGTACGAGGCCGAGCTTCGTGCGCGTCTGAAGGACGACCTCGGCGTGGCGACGGTCATGCAGGTTCCGCGCGTCTCGAAGATCACGCTGAACATGGGCGTCGGCGAGGCCAAGACCGAGTCGAAGGCGCTCGACAACGCGATCGAGGAGCTGACGACGATCGCCGGGCAGCGCGCTCAGGTGCGCCGCGCCCGCAAGTCGATCGCCGGCTTCAAGATCCGGGAGGGCATGCCGATCGGCGCCAAGGTCACGCTGCGCGGTGCCCGGATGTACGAGTTCCTCGACCGGCTCGTGTCGATCGCGCTGCCGCGCATCCGCGACTTCCGCGGCCTCAGCCCGCGCTCGTTCGACGGCCGCGGCAACTACTCGATCGGCATCCGCGAGCAGATCATCTTCCCGGAGATCAACTACGACGACGTGAGCACGATCCGTGGCCTCGACGTGACGATCACGACGACGGCCCAGACGGACGAGGCCGCCCTCGCGCTGCTGCGCGGACTAGGCCTGCCGTTCGCGGCGGACGGAAACGAAGGAGACGCCTAGTGGCGAAGAAGTCGATGATCGCGAAGGCTGCGCGGCCGCAGCGCTTCAAGACCCGCGCGTACACCCGCTGCAACCGATGCGGGCGGCCGCGCGCCGTATACAAGAAGTTCGGCCTCTGCCGGATCTGCCTGCGGGAGCTCGCGCACCTCGGCGTGATCCCCGGCATGACCAAATCGAGCTGGTGAACATCTCATGATGACCGACCCGATCTCCGACATGCTCACCCGCATCCGCAACGCCAACAAGGCGCTGCAGGACACGGTCACGATGCCGACGTCGCGCGCGAAGACCGAGATCGCCCGCCTGCTCAAGGAGGAGGGCTACATCCGGGATTACCACGTCGAGCGGCAGCAGGACGCGAAGGGCTCGGACATGGCCTTCGAGATGCTCGTCATCGAGCTCAAGTACGGGCGCAACCGCGAGCGCGTCATCTCGGGCCTCAAACGCGTGTCCAAGCCCGGCCGCCGCGTCTACGCGCGCAAGGACCGCCTGCCGCGCGTCCTCGGCGGCATGGGCGTCGCGATCCTGTCCACGTCGAGTGGTGTGATGACGGGCCGCAGCGCCGAGGAGAAGGGCGTCGGCGGCGAGGTCGTCTGCTTCGTCTGGTGAGAAGGAACTGACGTGAGCCGAATCGGAAAACAACCAATCGAGCTGCCGACCGGGGTCATGGTCGCGATCTCGCCCGGCCGCGTGCAGGTCAACGGACCGCTCGGCGAGCTGAGCCAGCAGGTGCCGCTGCGCATGACGGTCGAGAAGCAGGAGGAGACGATCGTGGTCACCCGGCCGACCGACCGCGGCGAGGACCGCTCGCTGCACGGGCTGACCCGGACGTTGATCGCGAACATGGTCGACGGCGTCACCAAGGGCTTCGAGAAGCGGCTCGAGATCCAGGGCGTCGGCTACCGCGCGAGCATGCGCGGGAACGACCTCGAGCTCCTTGTCGGCTACTCGCACCCGGTGATCATCACGCCGCGCCCCGGCATCTCGTTCGAGGTGCCCCAGCCGACGCAGGTCACCGTCAAGGGCATCGACAAGCAGATGGTCGGCCAGACGGCCGCCGAGATCCGCAAGGTGCGGCCACCCGAGCCCTACAAGGGCAAGGGCATCCGCTACGAGGGCGAGTACGTCCGCCGCAAGGTCGGAAAGAGGGCCTAGAGATGAAGCTGACCACACGCGAAGCCAGGGCACGCCGCCAGCGGCGCGTGCGCGGCAAGGTCGCCGGTACGTCCGAGCGGCCGCGCCTCGTCGTTTTCCGGTCGAACCTCGGCATCTACGCCCAGCTCGTCGACGACGGCGCGGGGCGCACGGTCGCCTCGGCCGGCTGGAAGGGACTGCCGAAGAGCTTCAAGGGCACGAAGTCCGACCAGGCGCGCGAGGTCGGTAAGGTGCTCGCAGACCGCGCGAAGAAGGCCGGGTTCGAGACGGTCGTGTTCGATCGCGCGGGCTACCTGTATCACGGACGCGTCAAGGCCCTCGCCGAGGGTGCGCGCGAGGGAGGACTGAAGTTTTGAGCGCCAGCGAGTATTCGGAGACCAGGGAGCTCAAGGAGCGCGTCGTCGAGATCAACCGCGTCGCCAAGGTGGTCAAGGGCGGCCGGCGGTTCTCGTTCTCGGCGTTGGTCGTGATCGGCGACGAGGTCGACCGTGTCGGCGTCGGCTACGGCAAGGCGCGTGAGGTCCCGCTCGCGATCTCGAAGGCGGTCGACGACGCCAAGAAGAACATGTTCACCGTCCCGAAGCACGGTACGACGATCACGCACGAGATCGTCGGCGAGTTCGACGCAGCCCGGGTCCTGCTCCGCCCCGCCAGCGAGGGGACGGGCGTGATCGCCGGCGGCGGCGTCCGCGCGGTGCTCGAGCTCGGCGGCGTCAAGGACATCCTCGCCAAGAGCCTCGGCACGACGAACCCGATCAACATGCTCAAGGCGACCGTCAACGGCCTGCAGAACCTGCGTCGGCCCGAGGACGTCGCGAAGATGCGCGGCAAGACGATCGCGGAGGTGCTGCCGTACAAGGCGCCGGCCGCGGAGCCGGAGGCGGAGACCGCTCCTGTCGAGACACCGGTCGTGCCGGCTGCCGCCGAGGAGACCAAGACCGCATGAGCGTAGGCTTGACGGAGCTCACCAATGAGCGGAGGTGCCGGCTAGGCCGGCGCCGGAGCGGGAAATGAGCAAGACGCTGAAGATCACGCAGACTCGCTCGCAGATCGGCCAGGACGCCAAGCATCGCGGCACGCTCCGCGCGCTCGGGCTGGGCAAGATCGGCCGCTCGGTCGAGAAGCAGGAGTCTCCGCAGCTCGCCGGTATGCTCAGGAAAGTCCGCCATCTCGTGCGGATCGAGGAGTCCTAGGGTGCCGTCCGAGCTGAACCTCTCCACGCTGAAGCCCGCCCAGAAGCGGCGCGACCGCAAGCGCGTCGGCCGCGGCCTCGGATCCGGCAAGGGCCGCTACTCCGGTCGCGGGATCAAAGGCCAGAAGTCGCGCGCGGGCTCGCACACGATGCGCGCAGGCTTCGAGGGCGGCCAGATGCCGATCTACATGCGGCTCGGCAAGCAGCGCGGCTCGACGTCCGCCGACGCGATGCCGATCGGACCGTTCCGCACCGCCACCCAGGGCGTCAACGTCCGCGACCTCGAGCGCGTCTTCGACGCCGGCACCGAGATCACGCCGGAGCTGCTCAAGGCGAAGCGGCTGATCCGCTCGCTGCGCATCGACGTGAAGATCCTCGGCCAGGGCGACCTGACGAAGAAGCTCACCGTTTCGGCCCACGGGTTCTCGAAGTCGGCGCGGGAGAAGATCGAGGCGGCCGGCGGCCAGGTCACCTGGCTGCGCGGCGAGCCCGTCCCGAAGGTGAAGAAGGAGCGCAAGCGGCCCGCCCTTGCTGCCGCGGACGAGCCGGAGCAGGACGAGCCGGTCGCAGAGGCCGAGCCTGAGCCCGAGGCGGCCGAGGCCGAGGCCGCCGACGAGTAGATGCTGACCTGGCTCAGCAACGCCTGGCGCGTCCCGGAGCTCCGGCGCCGTGTGCTGTTCACGGCCGGGATCCTCGCGCTCTACCGGTTCGGCTCGTGGATGCCCGCGCCGGGCATCAACTCGTCCGCGATCAGCTCGTACTTCTCGAGCAACGGGAACAGTGTGCTCGGGCTGCTCAACCTGTTCTCGGGCTCGGCGCTGTCGCGTTTCTCGGTCTTCGCGCTCGGGATCATGCCGTACGTCACGGCGTCGATCATCCTGCAGCTCCTCGCCGTCGTCGTGCCGAAGCTCGAGCAGCTGCAGAAGGAAGGCGAGGCGGGCTACGCCAAGATCAACCAGTACACGCGCTACCTGACCGTCGTGCTGGCAGCGCTGCAGTCGCTCGGCTACGTGCTGCTGTTCACGCGCTCGTCGTCGAGCTCGACCGCAAGCGGCAAGGTGCTGGACACGAACTCCGGCCGCATCGTCCTGATCGTCGTCACGCTCACCGCCGGCTGCACGATGCTGATGTGGATGGGCGAGCTGATCACGAAGCGCGGGATCGGCAACGGCATCTCGATCATCATCTTCGCGTCGATCATCGCGGACGCTCCGACGACCATCAACTCCTGGGTCAACGGCACCGCGACGACGAAGCTCTTCTACCCGATTCTGGTCGTGGTCGTGGTCGCAGCGGTGGTGTTCGTCCAGGAGGGCCAGCGGCGCATCCCGGTGCAGTACGCGCGCCGGATGGTCGGAAGACGCATGTCGGGCGGCGGCTCGACCTACATGCCGCTGCGCGTCAACATGGCCGGCGTCATCCCGATCATCTTCGCGGCGGCGCTGCTCGCGTTCCCGCCGACGATCGCCCAGTTCTTCCCGAAGACTCAGGGCTGGATCAACGCGAACTTCCAGCCGCACCAGTGGTCCTATCTCGGGACCGAGGCGTTCCTGATCATCGTCTTCACCTACTTCTACACCGCGGTGCAGTTCAACCCCGTCGACCAGGCGGACAACCTGCGCAAGTACGGCGGCTACATCCCCGGCATCAGACCAGGGCCCCCGACCGCGCAGTACCTCGACCGTGTCCTGTCGCGCCTGACCCTGCCCGGGGCGTTCTTCCTCGCCTTCATCGCCGTCTTCCCGACCTACCTCGGGACGTACTTCGACCTCTCGTCGAACTCGCGCACGTTCCTCGGCGGCACCTCGCTGCTGATCATGGTCGGCGTCGCGCTCGACACGATGAGACAGATGGAGTCGCAGATGATGATGCGTTCCTACGAGGGCTTCCTAGACAGGAGATAGGTGGGCTCGCAGCTGAACGTCCTGCTGTTCGGCCCGCAGGGATCAGGCAAGGGAACCCAGGCGAAGCTCATCGCCGCAGGGCACGGAATCCCTCACGTCTCGACCGGCGACATGTTCCGCGCCGCGATCGCGCGCGAGACGCGGCTCGGGCTGAAGGTGAAGCCGATCCTCGAGTCGGGGGAGCTCGTCCCTGACGACCTGACCGTCGGCCTGATCCGCGAACGGCTCTCCGAGACAGACGCGCAGGCCGGGTTCATCCTCGACGGCTTCCCGCGCAACCTCGCACAGGCCGAGGCGCTGGACGCGCTCCTCGACGAGCTCGGCCGCCCGTTGACCGCCGTGCTCGAGTTGCTCGTCCCCGACGAGGTCTGCCGCGAGCGGATGACGCGCCGCGCGGCCGAGGAAGGGCGCACGGACGACACGCCCGAGGCGATCGCCCGGAGGCTCGCGATCTACCACGAGGAGACGGCGCCGCTGGCCGAGTACTACCGCGCCGCCGGCAAGCTCGTCGGCGTCGACGGGACGGGCACGATCGACGAGATCGCCGACCGCATCGAGGACGCGCTGGCGGTGGCAGCGTGATCGTCAGGAAGTCACCCGCCGAGATCGCCCAGATGGGGCGCGCGGGCCAGGTCGTCGTCGACACACTCGCCCTGATGGCCGACAACATCCGGCCGGGCGTCACCACGGCCGAGCTCGACGCGATCGCCGATGAGTTCATCCGGTCGCGCGGCGGCTCGCCGACCTTCAAGGGCTACCGCGGCTATCCGGCGTCGATCTGCGCGTCGCCGAACGACATGGTCGTCCACGGCATCCCCGGCCCGTACGCGCTCGCCGACGGCGACATCCTGTCGGTGGACGTCGGCGTCACGCTCGGCGGCTTCGTCGCCGACTCGGCGTTCACGTTCCCGGTCGGCGAGATCTCCGCCGAGGCCGAGCGGCTGCTCGAGGTCGGACAGGTCGCGCTCGCGGCGGGCGTCGAAGAGTGCCGCCCGGGGCGCCGCCTGTCGGACATCTCGCACGCCGTGCAGATGGTGACCGAGGAGGCGGGCTTCTCCGTCGTCCGCAGCCTCGTCGGCCACGGTGTCGGACGCGCGATGCACGAGGATCCGCAGATCCCGAACTACGGCGCGCCGGGCCGCGGCCCGCTGCTCGCAGAGGGCATGACGTTCGCGATCGAGCCGATGATCACGGTCGGCGAGCCGGACGTCGTCGTCCACGACGACGACTGGTCGATCTCGACCGAGGACGGCTCTCTGGCAGCGCATTTCGAGCACACGGTCGCGATCACGGAGGCAGGACCGCAGATCCTGACGGCTGGAGCGCTTTTGCTACGATAGGCGAGCTGGCGGCGCAGCCGGGCTGCGCCGTCCTTTCGTGTGTGTCTCCCACACGAGCAGCAATGGCAGTCAAGGAAGAGAAGATCGAGGTCGAAGGGGAGGTCGTCGAGGCGCTACCGAGCACCATGTTCCGGGTCCAGATCGACAGTGGGCATCCAGTGCTCGCAACGATCTCCGGGAAGATGCGCAAGCACTACATCCGCATCCTTCCGGGTGACCGGGTGAAGGTGGAGCTCTCGCCGTACGACCTTTCTCGCGGCCGCATCACGTACAGATACCGATGAAAGTCCGTCCCTCAGTCAAGCCCATGTGCGAGCGGTGCCGCGTGATCAAGCGGCACGGCACGACGATGGTCATCTGCACGAACCCCCGCCACAAACAGCGGCAGGGGTAGGACGGAGCTAGGAGCGAATGGCACGTATCGCAGGAGTGAACCTCCCGAACCAGAAGCGGCTCGAGGTCGGGCTGACCTACATCTACGGCATCGGCCGCACGACTGCACAGCAGGTGCTCGCCGAGCTCGGTCTGGATCCGAACACGAAGGTGCGCGACCTCACCGACGAGGAGACGACGCGCCTCCAGCGCCACATCGACGCGAATCTCCAGGTTGAGGGCGACCTCAGGCGCGAGCGCTCGCAGGCGATCAAGCGTCTCCAGGAGATCGGCTCGTACCGGGGTATGCGCCACCGGCGCGGCCTCCCTGCGAACGGCCAGCGCACGAAGACGAACGCCCGCACCCGCAAGGGCCCGAAGAAGACGGTCGGGCGCGGGAAGAAAGCAGCAGCGAAGTAGGTCATGGCTCCTCCTCGTAGACAAGCGGCTCGAGGTCGCGGGCGCCGCCGCGTCAAGAAGAACATCGCGATCGGCCAGGCGCACATCAAGACCTCGTTCAACAACACGATCGTGACCCTGACCGACAAGGAAGGGAACGTCATCGTCTGGGAGTCCGCCGGCTCGGCCGGGTTCAAGGGCTCGCGCAAGTCGACGCCGTTCGCTGCCCAGGTCACCGCAGACGCCGCCGCCCGCAAGGGCATGGAGCACGGCCTGCAGAAGGTCGAGGTGTTCGTGAAAGGCCCCGGTTCCGGGCGCGAGACGGCGATCCGCTCGCTCCAGGCCGCCGGCCTCGAGATTCTCGGCGTCAAGGACGTCACCCCGCAGGCCCACAACGGCGTTCGCCCCCGGAAGCGGAGGCGCGTCTAGTTATGGCAGCCCCCTCCGCCACAGCTCGCCCTCGCCAGGGCGCTGCAACGCTCCGCCTCGCGCCGTCCTCAGTCGCGCCCGTACCCTCCGGGTACGAACCCCCACTGCGCCCTTGTGATGCGGGCGTTTCGCAGCTGGCAAGCACTATCTGCGTCGGAGGTGACTGCTAGTGGCCCGGTATCGCGGTCCCGCCTGCAAGCTCTGCCGCCGTGAAGGCATGAAGCTCTTCCTCAAGGGAGAGCGCTGCCTGACGGAGAAGTGCGCGATCGAGCGCCGCTCCTATCCGCCGGGCGAGCACGGCCGCGGCCGCATCAAGCAGTCCGAGTACCTGCTCCAGCTGCGCGAGAAGCAGAAGGCCCGCCGGTATTACGGTCTGCTCGAGAAGCAGTTCCGGACCTACTACGAGAAGGCGGCCAAGCAGCGCGCCGGCGTCACCGGCGACAACCTGCTGCGCATGCTCGAGACGCGGATCGACAACGTCGTCTACCGCCTCGGCTTCGCCGCCTCGCGCGCGCAGGCGCGGCAGCTCGTCCGCCACGGCCACTTCCAGGTCAACGGCCGCCGCGTCAACATCCCGAGCTACCAGGTGCGCCCCGACGACGTCGTGTCGCTGCGCCAGGGCAGCTCGGCGGAGGCGGTCGTGCGCGACGCGACCGACCTGACCGCGTCCGTGGCGCCGTGGCTCCAGGCCGACCACGACGGCCTCACCGGGACGATCCTGAAGTGGCCCGAGCGGGTGGAGATCGACACACCCGTCCAGGAGTCGCTGATCGTCGAGCTCTACTCCAAGTAAGCAGCAGCGCAGACCCTCGCGTTTGCGCAGGAAAGACCAGAGAAAGGAAGTCAGTTGGCAACTCGCACCAGCCTGATGGAGTTCCAGATCCCCAAGATCGTCCACGAGGAAGTCAACGAGAACCGTGGGGTGTTCCAGATCGAGCCGCTCGACCGCGGCTTCGGCTACACGTTCGGCAACTCGCTGCGGCGTGTCCTGCTGTCCTCGCTCGAGGGCGCCGCGGTCACCTCGGTGAAGATCGAGGGCGTCGCGCACGAGTTCACGACCCTGCCGGGCGTCCGCGAGGACGTCACCGACATCCTCCTCAACCTGAAGAACCTCACCTGCCTCCTGCACGGCGAGTCGCCCGAGATCGAGGTTCGGCTCCAGAAGAAGGGCGCAGGCCCCGTCACCGCCGCCGACATCCAGGCGCCGGCCGACCTCGAGATCCTCAACCCGGAGCTCGAGATCGCCCACCTGTCCGACCGCGGCAAGCTCGAGCTGACGATGACGATCGGTCGTGGGCGCGGTTACGTGCCGGCCGAGATGAACAAGGGCCACGAGCACACGATCGGCGTCATCCCGATCGACTCGATCTTCTCGCCCGTGCGCCGCGTCGCGTACGACGTCGAGGCGGCCCGCGTCGGTCAGCGCACGGACTACGACAAGCTGATCCTCGACGTGACCACGGACGGCTCGCTCGACCCGCGCGACGCGATCGCGCAGGGCGCCGAGCTGCTGATCCGCCAGCTCGCGATCTTCACGGACATCGAGAAGATCGAGGGTTTCGCCGAGCAGGCAGCCGAGCAGGCCGCCGAGCCGTCGCTCGCGCACGGGATGGAGAACTTCCCGATCGAGGAGCTCGAGCTGGGCGTTCGCTCGTACAACTGCCTCAAGCGAGTCGGCATCGAGACGATCGGCGACCTGGTCTCGAAGACCGAGAGCGAGCTCGGGACGATCCCGAACTTCGGCAAGAAGTCGATCGAAGAGGTCAAGGAGACGCTGGCCGCGCACGGTCTGACGCTCCGCGGCGAGGAGTTGCCGAGCTAGCGATGCGCCACCAGCGCTCAGGCAAGAAGCTCGGCCGCGATTCGGCTCACCGCAAGGCGCTGTACGCGAACCTGACGGCCTCGCTGATCGAGCACGGTCGCATCAAGACGACCGAGACGAAGGCGAAGGCCGTCCGGCCCGTGGCCGAGAAGATGGTCACGCTCGGCCGCGAGGGCTCGATCCACGCGCGGCGCCAGGCGCTCGCCTACCTGCGCGGCCAGGAGGTCGTGCACAAGCTGTTCTCCGAGGTCGCGCCCCGTTTCCGGGATCGCCCGGGCGGATACACGCGCGTGGTCAAGCTCGGGCCGCGGCAGGGCGACTCGGCGCCGATGGCGTACCTCGAGTTCGTCGACTTCGTGCCGGGCGGCGAGGAGCACGAAGACGAGAGCACGGCATCACGCGGCCGGCTGCGGCGACGCCAGCAGCAGCCCGCGGAGCCGGCCGAGGCAACTGCCTGAGCTGAAGCTCAAGCTCACTCTCGAGTACGACGGTTCCGACTTCCACGGCTGGGCGGCTCAGCCCGGGCTCCGCACGGTCGAGAGTGCGGTGCGCGAGGCGCTCGACGAGCTGTTCTCGGCCGTCGACGGCCTCGCGGTCGCCGGCAGAACCGACACCGGTGTGCACGCGCTCGGCAACGTCCTGTCGGTCGACGTCGACGGCGGTCCGCCGGCGGAGCGCGCCGCCGAGGCGCTGAACTCGGTGCTGCCCGCCGACGTGGCCGTCGTCGCGGCGGAGGAGGCGGCGCCGGACTTCCACGCGCGCTTCTCGGCCCGGTCGCGGTCGTACCGCTACCGCATCTACCGGCGCCGCGAGCGGAGCCCGTTCGAGGAGCGGAGAAGCTGGTGGTATCCACGGCCGCTGGACGAGGCGCGCCTGGCCGCCTCGGCCGAACTGCTCGCCGGCGAGCACGACTTCCGTGCGTTCACGCCCACGGAGACGCAGCACGAGGTGTTCGTGCGCGTCGTCGAGTCGGCGGCCTGGCACGAGCGCGGCGACCACCTGGACTTCGAGATCACGGCCGATTCGTTCCTGCGCCACATGGTGCGCACGCTGGTAGGGACGATGGTCGACGGCCTCGACGTCGCGCCGCTGCTCGAGGGCCGCGAGCGCTCGGACGCCGGGCAGACGGCTCCTCCGCACGGTCTCTATCTCGTCGGCGTCCGTTAGCCCTGGCGCATTACTACGATGGACCTCGATGCGGTTTCCCGTCGTCCTTTTCGACCTCGACGGCACGCTGATCGACTCGGGGCCGATGATCGTCGCCTCCATGCGGCATGCCGCGAACTCCGTCCTCGGTCGCGACATCCCGGACGAGGTGCTGAGCGCGGCCGTCGGTGGGCCGGGACTCGTGGCGCAGATGCAGGCGCTCGCGCCCGACCGGGTCGACGACCTCGTCGCCGCCTACCGCGAGCACAACGTGCCGCTGCACGACGAGCTGCAGGCGTTCTGGGAGGTCGTCGAGGTGCTGCCGCGGCTCCGCGCCGAAGGCCGCCGGCTCGGCATCGTCACCGCGAAGCGCCGCGAGACCGTGCAGCTCGCCTTCGACCGGCTTCCGGGGCTGGAGGACAACTTCGCCGTCGTGATCACCTCCGACGACACCGAGCGGCACAAGCCCGATCCGGCGCCGATCCTGGCTGCCGTCGACCGGCTCGGTGTCGCTCCGGCCGACGCGGCCTACGTCGGCGACTCGCCGTTCGACGTGCGCGCCGCCAAGGCGGCAGGCGTCTTCGCAATCGCCGTCGCGTGGGGCGGCATCCACGGCGACGAGGTACTCGAGCGTGAAGAGCCCGACGCCTTCGTGCGCCACGCGGAGGAGCTCCTTGCCGTCCTCTGACCCCGCCGGTCGCGCGGCCGAGCTTCGAGAGATCCTCACACGGGCGCTGATCGCCTACCACGTCGACGACGACCCGGTCATGACGGACGCCGAGTACGACCCGCTCTACGACGAGCTGGTCTCGCTCGAGGAGAGTGATCCGGGCCTGGTCACAGCCGACTCGCCGACCCAGCGCGTCGGCGCACCGGCCTCGGACAAGTTCCAGAAGGTCCAGCACCTCGAGCCGATGGGCTCGCTCGAGAAGGTCACGACCGGCGAGGCGCTCGAGAAGTGGGCCGAGGACGTTCGCAAGCGCCTCGGCAGCGACGAGCCGGTCGCCTACGTGATCGAGCCGAAGATCGACGGGCTCGCGGTCAACCTCACCTACGAGCACGGCCTCTTCGTCCGCGGCGCGACGCGCGGCGACGGCATCCAGGGCGAAGACGTGACGCCGAACCTGCGCACGATCAAGGCGATCCCGCTGCGTATGGCGGGCGACGATCCGCCCGCAGTGATGGAGGTCCGCGGCGAGGTCTACCTGCCGCTCTCCGGGTTTCGCGAGCTGAACGAGCGTCTTGCCGGCACGAGTCAGAAGCTGGCGCCGAACCCGCGCAACGCGGCCGCCGGCTCGCTCAGACAGAAGAACTCGGCGATCACCGCCGACCGGCCGCTCTCGACCTGGATCTACGGCACGGGCCGTGTCGAGGGCGTCGAGTTCACCGGCCAATTCGAGCTGCTGCAGTGGCTGCGAGAGCGCGGCTTTCGCACGAACCCCTACGCCGAGCGGCTGGAGACGATCGAGGAGGTCGCCGCCCGCTGCCGGGAGTGGGAGACGAAGCGGATCGAGCTCGACTACGAGATCGACGGGATCGTGATCAAGGTCGACTCGATCGACCAGCAGCGGCGGCTGGGCGCGCTGCACTCGCGGCCGCGGTGGGCGCGGGCGTTCAAGTGGGCGCCGATGACCGCCGAGACGAAGCTGCTCAAGATCATGATCCGCGTCGGCCGTACCGGCGCGCTCAATCCGTGGGCGCTGATGGAGCCGGTCGAGGTCGGCGGCGTCACGGTCACCCGCGCCACGCTGCACAACGAGGAGGACATCAACCGCAAGCAGATCCGCGAGGGCGACATCGTCATCGTCCAGCGCGCCGGCGACGTGATCCCGCAGATCGTCGGGCCGGCCGGCGGCGTCCACCAGCCCGGGACGAAGGTGTTCCGGATGCCGAAGAAGTGCCCTCTCTGCGGCACACCGGTCGTCAAGCCGGAGGGCGAGGTGATGCACCGCTGCCCGAACCGCGCCTGCCCGTCGCGAGGGCTCGAGACGCTGATCAACTGGACCGGCGTGGCCGACATCGAGGGCGTCGGCGAGCAGACGATCCGCATCCTCTGGGACCAGGGGCTCGTCCGGTCGCTGCCCGATCTCTACCGGCTGACGAAGGAGCAGCTGATGGAGCTCGAGGGCTTCGCCGACATCTCCGCGACGGCGGCGATCGACTCGATCCAGCGGTCGAAGGAGGCGCCGTTCTCGCGCGTCCTGCTCGGCCTGAACGTCCTCGGCATCGGCTGGGTGCTGGCGCAGAACCTCGCGCGGCACTTCGGGAACGTCGACCGGCTGCTGTCCGCGACCCAGGAGGAGGTGGCCGAGGTCGACGGTTTCGGCCCCGACCGGGCCGAGCTGGTCGTCGAGTGGTTCGCGGACGACCAGAACCGCGCGCTCGTGCAGGAGCTGCGCGAGCTCGGGCTGCGCTTCGAGACGGGCGAGGAGGACAGGCCGGTCGAAGGCCCGCTCACGGGCTCGACGTACGTCATCACCGGCACGCTCGAGAAGCTGTCCCGCGATGAGGCGAAGGCCGCCCTCGAGGCGAAGGGTGCGAAGGTGACCGACTCCGTCTCGAGCAAGACGACAGGCCTGGTCGTCGGCGAAGAGCCGGGCCAGTCGAAGCTGACGAAGGCGCAGAAGGCCGGCGTGCCCGTTCTCTCGGAGGCCGACCTGGACGCGCTGCTCGCCGGCTAGGACGCCGCGGCGAGCGTCCGCACGAAGCTGTCCTGCGCCGTGCGGGCCGCCCACAGGGCCACCGGGGCCCCGTTCTCCATGACCGAGAAGACGTAGCGGCCGTGGACGAACCCGGACAGCACCGATGCGAGGTCGGTCGTGCCGGTCTTCCCGATCGACGCTGCCCCGCGTCTCCGGCCCGAGCAGGCGGTGCTCCAGCGTCCCGCTGCGGCCGGCGACCGCCATCGCCTGCACCAGCGTCGAGCGCAGCGCGCCGTCGCTCCAGCACTGGCGGAGGATCGCCACGATCGCCTGCGGTGTCAGCCGGTCGAGCGACGAGAGACCCGAGCCGTCCACGATCCTGACCCCGTCGAGCGGGACGCCGTTCTGCTCGAGCACGCCCGACACGACCGCGGCGCCGTCGGCCGTGGTTCCGCCCGTCGCCGGCGACCGCGCCGAGCTCCTTGAGCAGGAGCTCGGCCGAGAAGTTGTCACTGTCCGCGTCGACCGAGTGCAGGATCTGGTCGAGCGGCTGCGAGACCGTCGTCGCGAGCACCTTTCCGCCCGCCTGGAACGCTCGCGCCTGGCCGTCGACGCGGACGTGGTCCTTGATCAGGATCGTCCGGAACTCCTTGGCCGCCGTGTACGCCGGGGTGATCGAGTACGCCTTCCCCGTCCAGTCGCGGTCGACGACGAGCGCCGAGAGCGGCGGCGACTCCTCGATGTAGAAGGACGCCTTCCACCCGGGCGCGGTGCGGACCTTGTCGAAGAAGGACTCGTCGCCGATCACCATGCCCGTCACGTGTGTGATGCCGAGCCGGCGGACCCGGTCGGCGAGCACCTTGAGCCGGGCCGTCGACAGCGTCGGGTCGCCGTAGCCCTTCAGGACGAGATTGCCTTTCCAGGTGCCGTCCGGCCCGAGCGAGCCCTGGCCCCGCACCTCGGTGGGGAAGCGGAAGTCCGGCCCGAGCGTCTTCAGGGCCGCGAAGGTGACCGGCAGCTTCTCGTTCGAGGCGGGCACGAAGCCCACGGCCTCGTTGTGCGCGTAGATCAACCGGCCGCTCGTGAGATCGACGGCGATCGCGCCCGTGTTGCCTCGGGCTGACGCCGGGCGCCCGCAATGCGGCGCCGAGCTTCGCGTTCAGGTCGGCCGTGACCGACGCCGGCGCACCTGCGCTAGCCGCGGCGACGGACGCGCCGAGAGCGAACGAGAGGATGGTGAGCGCGAGAACCAGGCGTCGAGTCAGCGGAGCGTGATCGTAACCGTGCGCCTGCCCCACTTGTAGGTCTGCGCCAGCGTGGGGAACCACAGGTCGATCCTCAGGCCCTTGATCGCCGTGCCCGTGTCGGCGGCGATGCCGTCGCCGTAGCCGGGGATGTACATCCGGGTGCCGAGCGGGATGACGGTCGGGTCGACCGCGACCACGCCGGGTCCGGTCGGTAGTCCGCTCGCGGTGCCACCGTGCAGAGAGTACGCGGTGGCGCTGACGGTCAACTGGCGGCCGGAGCCGGCCGCGGGCTGCACCGGAGTCGGGGCGGCCGGCGGCGCCGGAGCGGCGGGCGGCGCGGAGCGGCCGGCGGCGGCGGAGGAGGCGACGCGGCCGTTGCATCGCCGGAGAGGCTCGCGGTCGCCTGTGCGCCGACGGTGGCGACCGTCGACGCAGCCTCTGCCTGCCGGGCCTGCGTCTCGAGCCGCGAGATGCTCTGCGCAGTCAGCTGCTCGCGTGTCCGCAGCGAGGCGATGTAGTCGGAGCGCGCCGCCCGCGCCTGCGCAAGCGCGTCGGCGCGCGCGGCAGCCTCGGCACGGAGTCCGTCGAGGCGCGCAGCGCGGCGTCCGAGCGAGGCGAGCGTCCGCCGGACGTCCGCGCGCGCACGTCGGGTCTGGACGATCACCGCGCCGGTCGATGCCGCCGCCCGGTTCAGGTTGTCCAGCCCGGTGATGATCTGGTCGAGCGACGCTGCGCCGAAGAGGACGGAGAGCGTGTCAGGGGTGCCCTGCTCGTACGTGACCCTGAGCTGGTTCGCCAGGCTCGCCTCGGCGACCGCGAGCGAGTGCCTCGCGACCCGGAGCTGGCGCAGGGCCACGTCGCGCTCCTGGCGGGTGGAGTCGAGCGCGCTCTCGACCTCGGCCAGCCGCGCGCGCGCGTGGTCGAGGCCCGAGTCGATCGAGTAGAGCTGGAGCGCGGCGGCCTGCTCGCGTGCCTGGAGCGCGCTGCGCGCCGCACGCAGCTGCCCGACCCGATCCGCTCCGCTCGTCGCCGGCAAGGCCAGCATCGCGAGTGCGAAGAGGATGAGCGCCGCTCGTCCGACGATTCGTGTCGGCCCTCGCAAAGCCGCAAGACGCTAGCACAGGAATCCGGTTCGTGACGCAGAAACGATGCACTTTGCAGCACTTTTGGCACACTTTGAGACAGCCCTTGAGGTTGCAGCCCGCCGACGATGCTGGTAGGGTCCTTTTCCAGTGACGTACCGGCCCCTCCCGGTGCGCCCCCGGTCGCGAGTAGCGCAGGGCCCGAAACGGACCTCTAGCTACCGGTGGGTGCCAGCGATCCTGATTCTCCTCGTTGCGGCTCTCGTGGCCGTGGTTCCTGCGAACGCGGATCAGATCGGCGCGAAGAAAGCCGAGGAGCAGCGGGTGCTGGGGGAGATCAACCAGCTGAACGTCAGCCTCAACAGGGCGATCGAGGCCTACGACTCCGCCACCGTGAAGTTGCAGCACATCCGCAACGAGCTGAGCATCAACCAGTACGAGATGAAGGTCGCCAAGGCGAACTACAAGACGTCGACCCGGCACCTCGAGCAGCGGCTCGTCCAGCTCTACCAGACGAACGACAACACCGACTCCACGATCAGCATCCTCGTCGGGTCCAAGAACCTCGGCGACATGATCACCCGGATGGAGAACGCGAATCGCGTCTCCGACCAGGACGCGCGGGTGCTGAACCAGGTGCTGAAGTTCAAGCGCCAGGTCGCGGTCACCGGCGCCGCGCTCGTGCGCGCGCACCAGGCGCAGCAGCGCGTCGTCTCGGCCCGCGCGGCGGCAAGGGCGCAGATCGAGAGCGGGCTCGCCGAGCACCAGCGGCTCGTCAGCTCGATCAGAGGCGAGATCAAGCAGCTACAGGCCCAGGAGGCGGCGCAGCAGGCGCTGCTGGCGGCCCAGGCTCGTGCGCGGCTCGTCCAGCAGCAGCAAGAAGCCCAGGCGCGGCTGAACACGACGGTCGTCGGCGTGACCACGAGCGTCCCGTCGAGCACGAACGACCCGAACGCCGTCACGACGGTCGCACCGCCCTCGCGCTACGGCGGCGTCGTCGGCGTGGCGATGGCACAGCTCGGCAAGCCGTACGTCTACGGCACGGCAGGCCCCGACACGTTCGACTGCTCCGGCCTCGTCGTCTACTCGTATCAGGCGATGGGCGTCTCGCTCCCGCACTCGTCCTACGCGCTCTGGAACGTCGGCGTCTACGTCTCCCGTGACCAACTCGAGCCGGGCGACATCGTCTTCTTCGACGGGCTCGGCCACGTCGGCCTCTACATCGGCGGCGACCAGTTCATCCAGGCCCCGCACACCGGTGACGTGGTCAAGATCTCGAGCCTGGACGATCCGTGGTACGCCGCGAACTACGTCGGCGCCCGCCGCGTTCTCTAGCTACTGGCTGTACAGCTCGTCGATCTGCGTGGCGAAGTGCTGCTCGCACGTCTTGCGCCGGACCTTGAGCGTCGGCGTCAGCTCGCCCCCGTCGACTGAGAAGTCGCGCGGAAGCACCGTGAAGCGCTTGATCTGCTCGTAGCCGGTCCGGCCGTCGTTGACCCCGTCGACGATCGCTTGCACGAGCTGATGCACGGCCGCGTCGCCGGAGACGCCGGCCGCCTCGAGCGCTTCCGGGTCGAGTGTGACCAGCGCGGATACATAGGGTCGGCGGTCGCCGACGACGAGCGCCTGCGACACGAACTTCGAGTTCTTGAGCTCGTTCTCGAGGTTCTGCGGCGGGATCTTCTTGCCGCCGGCGGTGACGATGATGTCCTTCTTCCGGTCGGTGATCTTCACGAAGCCGTCGGCGTCGATCTCGGCGACGTCGCCGGTGTGGAGCCAGCCCTCGTCGTCGATGATCTCGCGTGTCGCTGCCTCGTCCTTGTAGTACCCCGCGAAGATCGTGCCGCTGCGCAGCAACAGCTCCCCGTCGTCGGCCAGCTTGACCTCGTAGCGGGGCATCGCCGGCCCGACCGTTCCGAACCTGAACTTGTCCGGCCGGTTCGCGGTCGCGGCCGACGTGCACTCGGTCAGGCCGTAGCCCTCGAGAATCAGCACGTCGAGCGCATGGAAGAACTCCTCGATCTCGATCGACAGCGGGGCAGCGCCCGAGACCGCGACGCGGATTCGGCCGCCGAGCCGCTCCTTGAACTTCGCGTAGACGAGACGCGACGCGACGCGGTGCTGGAGCGCGAGGAGGGGCGGCAGCGGCTTGTTCTGCTGGCGCAGTGCGCTCGTGCGGCGGCCGACGCCCAGCGACCAGTCGATCAGCTTCCGTCGTACGCCGGTCGCCTCGTCGAACGCGGCCTGCGTCGCCGAGTACACCTTCTCGAAGATGCGCGGCACACCTGGCAGCAGGTGCGGACGGACGTGCGGGATCGCCTCCGCGACGCCGTACGGGTCGGCGCAGAACGCGATCGTGAACCCGATCCGCAGGCCGCTCAGGTTGAGCAGTCGTCCGAAGTTGTGCGCCAGCGGGAGCCAGAGCAGGACGACGTCGTCGGGCTCGATCAGCGTGCTCGACTCGTGCACGATCTCGACCATCTCGTGAGCGTTGCGGTGCCTGATCATGCAGGCCTTCGGCGAACCGGTCGTTCCCGACGTGAAGATGAAGGTGTAGAGGTCGTCGTCCTCGATCGCCGCGGTCGCGCGCTCCAGTGCCTGCGGATCGGCGGCGGCGTGCTCGCGACCGCGCGCGGCGAGGCCGTCGAGGTCGGCGAGGGTGAGGACGTGGCGGACGCGCGGGATCTCGGCCTTGACCTCGTCGAGCTTCGCGACCTGCTGCTCGTTCTCCGCGAAGACCCCGATCGCATCGGTGTGGTCGAGCGCATAGGCGACGTCGCGCGGCGAGCTCGTCGCGTAGATCGGGACGGTGACGCCACCGACGAGCGCGAGTGCGTAGTCGAACAGGACCCATTCGAGGCGCGTCGCCGCGAGGATCCCGAACGCATCGCCTTTCCCGACCCCGAGCGCCAGCAGGCCGTTCGCGAGGTCGGTGACGCGTTCGCCGGCCTCCTGCCACGAGACGGGCACCCACCCGCCGTCCCGCTGCGCCAGGTAGGCGGGGCCCGAGCGGTTCTCCGCGAGCGCCGCCCGCCAGAGGGCCGGGACCGTGCGGGTGCTCGAGTCGGCCATCGAGCGAGCTTATCCCGGTTGGGCGGCGCAGGGAACGGCTCGTGGAGGGCGAAAACGGCTCCCTCTCCTACAATCTGGACAGGAGAACGATGCGGACGACGTGGAACGGATCGATCAGCTTCGGGCTGGTGAACATCCCGATCGGCCTGGCGCCGGCGACGAAGCCTGCCGCGCGGCAGTCCGATGTCTCCTTCCGGCTGCTCCACCGGGAGTGCATGACGCCGATCAAGCAGAAGCGCTGGTGCCCCGTGCACGACCGTGAGCTCGGCCCCGACGAGATCGTCAAGGGCTGGGAGGTCTCGAAGGGCGAGTTCGTGATCGTCGAGGACGCCGACCTCGAGGCGATCGAACGCGACTCGACGTCCCGTTCGATCGACATCACCGGGTTCGTCCCCGAGGACGCGGTCGACCCGATCTACTTCGACCGCACGTACTTCCTCGTTCCCGCAGCCGCGGTCGCGGCGCGCCGGCCCTACGTCCTGCTCGGACAGGCGATGCAGGAGACGGGCATGGCTGCGCTCGGGAGGTTCGTGCTGGCCGGCAAGGAGAAGCTCTGCCTGATCCGTGCGCAAGGCGGCGCGCTCGCGCTCGAGACGATGTACCTTGCCGAGGACGTGTACTCGCACGCCGAGATCGACGAGGCGGTTGCCGAGGCGGAGGTCAACGAGGTCGAGGTGACTCTGGCCAGACAGATCATCGACAGCCTCGTCACCGATTTCGATCCGGCGGAGCAGTTGACGAGCGACTACCGGCAGGATCTGCGCGAGCTGCTCGAGGCGAAGCTGAAGGGCCTCGAGATCTCGCGGCCGGAGCCGGTCGAGGAGGCACCGGCGGTCGACCTGATGGAAGCGCTGCGGCGTAGCGTCGAGGAGGCCCGGCAGCGCAGGGAGCCCGCCAAGGCGGCGAAGGCCGCCACGCCCGGCGCCAAGCGCACGCGCACGGCGAAGGCAAAGGCGAAGTAGTCCGCTGAGAACGAAGCAGCCCCCTTGCGGGGGCTGCGAAAAGGCGTCGTGTTTCGAGCTGAGCTCGCTAGGCGGTAGCAGCCTGGGCCGAGTGGCCTGCCGACGCCAGAGCTGCATTCCGCGCGGACGTGAAGAGGAACTTGTCGATCTTGCCGTGGTAGATCGGCACGCCTTCCTCCACGCAGAGCCGGATCACGTCGTCACGGTTGATCCCGAGCTCCTTGGACAGCTCTTCAGGCGTCAGGTGATTCGCCATCGCTCGCCTCCTTGGCATGAAAAAACCCGCCGGGCGCGTGCGCTCAGACGGGCTTCGGTCGAAGCTGAAGGGTGTGTGCTCGCGGGTGTCAACGGGCCCGCGTCCCGTGAACATTCATCTCGATAAGAGCATAGTGCCGGCGGCGGCTCGTACGCAAGCGGGCACGATTCAGACGGGGTTCGGCAGGTCGACGAAGTGCCACGGGATGCCGAATCGCTCGGAGATGCGCTCGGAAAGCGCCTGGATCCCGAGCCGTTCCGTCGCGTAGTGGCCGGCCGCGACGACGTGGATTCCGAGCTCGCGCGCCGTCATCATCGTCGGCTCCGCCGCCTCGCCGGTGATCAGCACGTCGTAGCCCTCGGCGGCCGCGTCGGCGAGGTACCGGGCGCCACCGCCTGTCACGACCGCCCCACACACGATGCGCTCGGGTCCGGAGGCGAACACGAGCGGTTCGCGGTCGACGGCGGCCGCGCAGCGCTGCGCGAGCTCGTCGATCGACGGCGGGTCGGCGAACTCGCCGCCGACTCCGATGCCGGCGAACGGCCCGTCGACCTCGATCCCGACCGCCTGTGCGAGCAGGACGTTGTTGCCGATCTCCGGATGGGCGTCGAGCGGCAGGTGGTACGCCGCAAGTGTGATGCCGGCGTCGAACAGCAGGCGGAGGCGTGCCTTCATGCGCCGGTCGACGACGCGCGGCTCGTTGTCCCAGAGGATTCCGTGGTGGACGAGCACGAGCTGCGCGCCGGCGTTCGCCGCCAGCTCGAACAGCTCGAGCGAGGCGGAGACGGCACAGACGACGCTCGTGACCTCGTCCGCGCCGACGACCTGGAGCCCGATCGGCCCGTAGTCCTGGAACGAGCCGACGTCGAGCAGCTCGTCGGCGAAGGCGAGGATCTCGTCGCGTCGTGCCACAACGCGCCGGAGTCTACGCAGACGCGGAGGTGACTCAGGACACGGCCGCCTCCTCGAACGGGGTCGGTTCTGCCGCGGACGCCCCGCCCGGCGGCGTCAGGAACTCGACGCGGCCCGCGACGACCTCCAGCGCACTGCGCCGCGTGCCGTCAGGCGCCTGCCACGAACGCGAGCGCAGCCTGCCGTCGAGGGCGGCCCTGTCGCCCTTGCGCAGGAACTGCCCGCACAGCTCGGCCTGCCTGTCCCAGACCGAGATACGCACGAAGTCCGCGCCGCCGTCCTTGCCGGCCCGGTCGACCGCGAGCAGGAAGCTCGCGACCTTCTTCCCTTCGGCGAGCTCCTTCACCTCGACGTCCGTCGCCAGGTTCCCGATAAGCGTCACGACGTTCACGTGAACGACGGTAGCCGGGAATCTGTGACGTGTCTGTGCCGATTCAGAGCCAAAACACGCACGCTAGCGCCAAAGCAAGGCCGCCACCCGCGGCGAGCCGCCGCGAAGCCCGGGCGCAGCTCGAGCCGCCGGAACCGCGACCCCGGAAGGGAAGGGGCCTCACGGGGGAAACCGGCCGTTTCCCCCGTGTGAAGTCGGGGTGCCCAGATTTGAACTGGGGACCTCTCCGACCCGAACGGAGCGCGCTACCAGGCTGCGCCACACCCCGGAACGACCACAGGTTAGCGGCTCCTCCCCGGAGCTATCGTTGGACCATGGCCGACTCGATCCGCGTCGCGTGCGTCCAGATGACGAGCCGCGCCCACCGGGCGGCGAATCTCGAAAAGGCCGAGCGTCTGGTCGCCAGGGCTGCCGCGACCGGCGCAGACATCGTCGTCCTCCCGGAGAAGTGGGACGCGATCGGCGACCACGACCAGCTCCACGCCGCCGCGACACCGCTCGACGGCGAGACGGTTGAGACCATGCGCGGCTGGGCGCGGACGCATGGGATCACGCTCGTCGGCGGGTCGATCTCGGAGCGGCGCGAGGGCCGCGAGAAGCTCTCGAACACCTGCGTCGTCTGCGATCCGGAGGGCGATATCGTCGCCGTCTATCGCAAGATCCACCTCTTCGACGTCGAGGCCGGCGGGTTCGTCTACCGCGAGTCCGATGCCGAGGAGCCGGGCGACGAGCCCGTCGTGGCCGACATCGAGGGCTGGCCCGTCGGTCTGACGGTCTGCTACGACATCCGTTTCCCGGAGCTCTATCGCGTCCTTGCCCTCGAAGGCGCGCTCATGTTCACGGTCCCGGCGCACTTCACGCTCTACACCGGCAAGGACCACTGGGAGCTCTTGCTGCGAGCGCGAGCGGTCGAGAACCAGTGCTTTCTCGCCGCGGCGGCGCAGATCGGCGAGACGCTGCCCGGCCGGCTGAGCTTCGGCCGTTCGTCGATCGTCGATCCGTGGGGGATCGTTCTCGCCCAGGCGCCGGACGAGGAAACCGTGATCTCGGCCCGGCTCGACCGGGCGCGGCTCGACGCGATACGGCAGCGCTTCCCGTCGCTCGCGAGCAGGCGACCATCGGCCTACAAGTGGCCGTCGACGGTGTGAAGCCGCTCCGGGCGGTTCTCTTCGACGTCGACTTCACGCTCTGCCGCCCCGGGCCGGAGCTCGGGCCCGAGGGCTACGCGGCGCTCGGACGCGAGCTCGGGCTGCGGCTCGACCCGGCGCGCTACGAGGACGCACGCATTGCCGCGATCGAGGACCTCGAACGGCATCCCGAGCTCGACCACGACGAGTCGATCTGGCTCCGGTTCACCGAGGACATCGTCCGCGGAATGGGCGGCGAGGGCGAGGCGGTCGAGGAGTTCGCGCGGCAGATCGTGCGGCGCTGGGAGCTGGCGGCGCACTTCGAGCTGTACGACGACGTCGTGCCCGTGTTCGCCGACCTGCGGCGGCGCGAGCTCAGGATCGGGCTCGTCTCGAACACGAGCCGCGACCTCGGCGCCTTCGTCCGCCACTTCGGGCTCGAGGTGGACGGCTGGATCGCATCCGGCTCGCACGGGAAGGTGAAGCCGAGCCCGCTGATCTTCGAGGCTGCGCTCGAGCTCGTGGGCTGCGCAGCCGACTGCGCCGCGATGGTCGGCGATTCGCCGGACGACGACGTCGCCGGGGCCCGAGCCGTCGGCATGCGCGCCGTGCTGCTCGACCGCGCCGGCCGGTTTCCGGCCGCGGACGACCGCATCGAGTCGCTCGCCGAGCTCGCGGACGCGCTCGCTCTCACCTGAGCCGGACACGGCGAGGCAGATCGCAGCGTCCGCCAAGCGGCCGCGTTCACGACGTCTTACAGACGTGAGCCGCAGGGCCGGATTGGCCCGAGGCTTTCACGGCTGCGAGGAGGTCAGCGGAACGCGTTCGTTCCGGTGAGGGCAAGGCCGACGGAGAGCGTGTGGACCTCGTGCGTCCCCTCGTAGGTGAGGACGGTTTCGAGGTTGTTCATGTGCCGGATCACCGGATACTCGAGCGTGATCCCGTTGCCGCCGAGGATCGAGCGCGCGGTGCGGGCGACGTCGAGCGCGCCGCGGACGTTGCCCATCTTCCCCATCGAGACGTGCTCGGGTCGCAGCGTTCCCTCGTCCTTCATCCGGCCGAGGTGGAGCGCGACGAGAGCGCCGCGGTTCACCTCGAGCGCCATCTCGGCGAGCTTCTGCTGCGTGAGCTGGTAGCCCGCGATCGGCTTGTCGAAGACGATCCTCTCTTTCGCGTAGTCGAGCGCGGTCTCGAGGCACATGCGCGCGGAGCCGACGACGCCGAACACGATCCCGAACCGCGCTTCGTTGAGGCAGGAGAGCGGCCCGCGCAGGGTCGAGATCTCCGGGAAGCGGTTCTCCTCGGGCACCCGGACGTCGCGGAGGACGAGCTCGGACGTGACCGACGCTCGCAGCGAGAGCTTGTGGTGCATCAGCGGCGCCTCGAATCCGGGCATGTCCTTCTCGACGAGGAAGCCGTTGATCTCGCCGTTTCCGGTGCGGGCCCAGACGACGGCGACGTCGGCGATCGAGCCGTTCGTGATCCACATCTTCGAGCCGTTGAGGATCCAGTCCGAGCCGTCGCGTCTCGCCGCCGTGCGCATGGACCCAGGGTCGGAGCCGGCGTCGGGCTCGGTCAGTCCGAAGCAGCCGATCTTCTCGCCGGCGTGCATCGGCGGCAGCCACCGCTGCTTCTGATCCTCGGATCCCCACTTCCAGATCGCGAACATCGAGAGCGAGCCCTGCACCGAGACGAGGCTGCGAACGCCCGCGTCGCCTGCCTCGAGCTCCTGGCACACGAGCCCGTACATGACCGAGCTCGCCTCGGGCAGCCCGTAGCCCTCGAGGTGCATTCCGAACAGGCCAAGTCGCGCCAGCTCGGGAATCAGGTCGAGGGGAAGCTCGCCGCGTTCGAACCACTCGCCGACGTACGGCTTGACCTGCTCGGAGACGAACTGGCGCACGGTGTCGCGGATCGCCCGCTCCTCGTCGGAGAGCAGCGCGTCGATCGCGAGGAAGTCGAGCGGGTCGATCGCGCGCGGCGCAACGCTCTTCGCGGCCATGCGGTGATGCTATCGCGCTCGCCGCGCCCGTCCGATCGGACGAGCGGGGGGATGAGGGCCGCATCCTCCCGTCGATCGGTCGTCGGCGGGATGACGGTTCGTCGGTCGCGCGCGGATCCTGGACGTACGCGAGAAGGGGCGTACCATGGACGGAGTGCCTGCTGACACGAAGAAGAAGGTGCGGGTGGTGGTCGCCGACGACCACCCCCTCTACCGCGACGGGGTCGTTCGGGCGCTGACGGCCAGCGGACGGGTCGACGTGGTCGCGCAGTCCGAGGGCGGTCGCGACGCGCTCGAGCAGATTCGCCAGCACGCGCCCGACGTGGCGCTGATCGATTACAAGCTGCCGGATCTCGACGGCGTCTCCGTCGTCCACGCGGTCACCCGCGACGGCCTCCAGACGCGCGTGCTGCTGCTCTCCGCCTTCACGGACAGCGGACTCGTCTACGAGGCGCTCCAGACGGGCGCGTCGGGGTATCTGCCGAAGGAGGCGAAGCGCGACGAGATCGTCGACGCGGTGCTCGCGTGCGCGCGCGGCGAGACGATCCTGCCGCCGGAGTTGACGGCGGGGCTCGTGACCGAGATCCGCGTCCGCCGGGCGACCGACACGCCGGCGCTGACCGATCGCGAGCGGGAGATCCTCGGCATGATCGCCTCCGGCAAGAGCCTGCCCGAGATCGCGAAGGAGCTGTACCTCGGCGTGACGACGGTGAAGACCCACGTCCAGCACCTCTACGAGAAGCTGGGGGTCTCCGACCGTGCCGCCGCAGTCGCCGAGGCCATGCGCCGCCGCCTGATCGAATAGCGGCATGCGACTCGGCCGCGCGAGCCGTTCGTCGGAGATCACCGCTGTCGCGCTGACCCAGGTCGAGCGCCGCATCGCGTGGCTGCGCCTGCTCGCGATCCCGCTGATCGTGGCTGCCGAGACGCTCCCGCACCCGAAGGAGGAGCGCAGCGAGTTCTTGATCGGGATCGCCGTCGTCTCGGTCTACGCGGTCGGAATGCTCGCCTGGGTGTACTACAAGCCCGTCTCCGAGCGGTTCGCACTCTTCGGGACGGCGGCCGACGTCGCGGCGATCACGGTGCTCGTCGACCTCTCGGGCGGCGCCTACTCGAACGCCCGGCTCACCTACTTCCTCGTCCCGATCGCGGTGGCGTTCCGCTTCCGGCCCGAGCTGACGGCCATCTCGAGCGCCGTCACCGTGGTCGCCTACCTGATCCAGGCGATCGCCCACCCGGCGCACACCCAGCCGCTTGCGGCGCGCTTCATCGCCGTGCAGTGCGGCTATCTGCTCTGGATCGGCCTCGCGGCCGTGCTCCTCTCGGCCGTGCTCGAGCAGCGGACGCGAGATGTCGCGGACCTCGCCGCACGAAGACAGGGGCTGATCGCCGAGGCGCTGAGCGCCGGCGAGCGGGAGCGCCGCGCGCTCGCCGAGGGACTCCACGACCACGCGATCCAGAACCTGCTCTCCGCACGCCACGACCTCGAGGAGGTCGGCGAGGGCGGCGGCCTCGCGGCGTTCGAGGCGCTCGCGCGCGCCGACGCCGCGCTCGACACGACCATCGCCGAGCTGCGGGAGGCAGTGTTCGAGCTGCACCCCTACGTCCTCGAGCAGTCGGGCCTCGAGGCCGCGCTGCGCGCGACGGGCCAGCGCGCCGCCCGCCGTGGCGCGTTCCGCGTCCGTTTCGACCTCTCGTACCCGCGCCGCCATCCGCAGGAGGTGTTGCTCTTCGGCGCGGCGCGCGAGCTGCTCGCGAACGCCGCGGAACATGCCGGCGCCGAGAACGTCCTCGTCGAGCTCTCCGAGCGGAACGGATCCGTGGAGCTGGCGGTGCGCGACGACGGGCGCGGCTTCGACCTCCGTCAGCTTCCGGAGCGCATCGCGCAGGGACACATCGGCTTGCAGTCGCAGCGCGAGCGGGTCGAAAGTGCCGGTGGCTGGTTCGACATCCGCTCGAGCCCGGGCCGCGGCACCGAGGTCGAGGTCCGCTTACCGGACTAGCCGAGGAGCGCCGCGAGCGCTGCGTCCACGTCGGCTTCTGTGTTGTAGGCGTGGAAGGAGGCGCGGAGGGAACCGGCGCGGACGGCGGCGAGGATCCCGGCGGCGGTGAGCTTCTCGGCGGCGCCGGGGACGTCGGTCGACACGATCGCGGAGTCGGACGGCTCGAGCCCGAGCCCGGTGCGGAAGCGGTTGGCGAGGCCGACGTCGTGGTCGTGGATCGCCTCGACGCCGATGTCGAGCAGCGTCTCGATCGCGGGTGCCGTCGCGACCCAGTCGAACCACCCGGGCGAGGTGTCGAAGCGGCGGGCCGTCTGGGCGAGGCGCAGCGGCCGGCCGTAGTACGACGAGTAGACGTCGTCGCCCGCGTACCACCCGGCGAGCAGCGGCTCGGTTCGCGCCTGCAGGCGCTCGGAGACGGTCATGAACGCCGTGCCCCGAGGGCACATGAGCCACTTGTAGGCCGCGCAGACGAGCGCGTCGAACCGAGACGCGTCGAGCGGCAGCCAGCCGCATCCCTGCGTCGCGTCGACGATCGTCAGCGCCTCGTTCGCCGCGGCCGCGCGCACCACCGCGTCGACGTCGGCGACCTGCCCGCTGGACGACTGCACCGCACTGAACGCGACCACGTCGGTCAGCTCGTCGACGGCGTCGGCGAGGCGGTCGAGCGGCACGGTCACGACGTCGAGCCGCTGCTCGTGGACGAGGAACGGGAAGAGCAGCGAGGCGAAGTCGATCTCCGGGACGACCACACGGGCACCGTCCGGGATGGAGGCCGCGATCACGCCGACGAACTGCGAGACGGTCGAGCCCGCGGCGACGCGTTCCGCCGGAACGCCGACCAACCGCGCGAACGCCTCGCGAGACGCGTTCGTCGCCTCGGCCCAGTGCTCCCAGCTCGTCCGCCCGTGCCGCCACTCGTCGAGTGCCGTCTGGAGCGCTTCCCAGGCAGGTTTCGGCGGCAGCCCGAAGCTCGCCGTGTTCAGGTACGGCTGTTCGGGCGACCAGAGTCCGGAGAGGCCGAGCACCTCCGGATCATCGCGAAAAGGCCGAAAGACGCGTCGATACAATCGTCGTTCGTGCAGGGGGAAGTCGCCCACAGCGACGCGCAGCTCGCGCGGCAGATGAGGCGGCGGCGCCAGGCCAGGAACCGGACGATCCGGCGACTGGTGGCCGCCGTCGTGGTTCTGTTGCTCCTGGTCGCGTTCCTCGTGGGCGAGTTCTACGCCGGCTCGTCGGACACGCTCGTGTCGGGCACGACCATCGCCGGCGTCGACGTCGGCGGCATGTCCACGCAGGCCGCGGTGAAGGAGCTGCAGAAGAAGGAGGCCGCCCTGGCTGCGAAGCCCGTCGTGGTACGCGCAGGTGGGCATGCCTTCCCCGTGACCGAGGCAGGTCTCGGCATCAGCGTCGACTGGGCCAAGGCCGTTGACGCGGCGCGGTCGAACAGCGACGGCTTCGGGCCTTTTCGCGGATTTACGCGGCTATGGCAGTCGATCTTCGGCGTCTCGGTCGCGCCGGCCGCGCGCGTCGAGGGCGACAGGCTCGCGTCCGCGCTCGACCACGTCGTCGCGAGCGTCGGCCGGGAGCCGAGGAACGCGGAGATCGTCCTGCACGGAGTCCGCCCAGCTGTGGTCGCCGGCGCTGCGGGCATCTCGATCGACCGCAACCGTGCGCGCCAGGAGCTGCTCGACCGCTTCGCCCGACTCGACCGGACACCGATCGTGCTCCCGCTCTCGCCGCAGCAGCCGGTGGTGACCGCCGCGATGCTGACCCGCCAGCTCGCACAGGTGCGCACCGCCCTCTCGGCGCCGGTCGTGCTCCACATCGGCGCGGCGACGGTCGGCCTCAGCCGCGCGCAGCTCGCCGGGATGCTGCGGCTGCCGGGCGCAGGCTCGAAGACGGTCTCGCTCGGCGGCAAGAGCACGGACAGCTTCCTGCTGAAGCTGGAGAAGGTGATCAACCGGGCGCCGAAAAACGCGACCTGGTCGGTCTCCGGCAGCTCGATCCATCTCGTTGCCGACCTGCCGGGGCGAGTGATGAACGTCCCTGCGACGGCCTCGAACATCCTCAAGGCTGCGCTGTCGCCGACGAACCGCTCGGCCGCGATCGTCGTGGCCACGTCGCGGGCGAAACGGACAACGAAGGACGCGCGGGCGATGGGCATCGAGAACCTCGTCAGCTCCTACACGACCGAGTTCGGCGGCGTGCCGAACCGCATCCACAACGTGCAGGTCGTCTCGCACCTGATCGACGGGACGCTGATCGCGCCCGGCGCGACGTTCTCCTTCAACGGCACGACCGGCGACCGCAACGCCGCCAAGGGCTTCCTGACGGCGCCGGTGATCATCAACGGCGAGCTGACCACGGGGCTCGGCGGCGGCGTCTGCCAGGTGTCGACGACGGTCTTCAACGCCGCGTACGACGCCGGCCTGAACATCACCGCACGGACGAACCACGCGCTCTACATCAGCCACTACCCGCAGGGCCGCGACGCGACCGTCGACTACCCGGACATCGACCTCAAGTTCGTCAACGACACGAGCGCCTGGCTGCTCCTCCGCACGTTCGTGTCCACGTACTCGCTCACCGTGAACCTCTACGGCACGAACCCGCACCGCAAAGTCGTGTCGACGACCGCGCCGCTCGTCACGACCGGCCCGGTTCCGACGCAGTACGTGAAGGATCCGACGCTGCCGAAGGGCACCAAGGAGGTCGTCCAGTCCGGCTCGCAGCCGCTCGCGACGTCGGTGCACCGGCTCGTGTACTCCGCCGGCGGGAAGCTGCTCTACGACAACACGTGGTCCTCGCACTACGACGGCGAGCAGCAAATCGTCCACGTGGGGACGAAGCCGCCGAAGAAGCCGGCCGGTCCTACGGGTCCGACGGGAGCAACCGGCGCGACCGGTGCCGTCGGCCCGACCGGACCGAAGACCTAGCCCGCCTCGGCCCGCTCGATCGCCTCGCGCAGCCAGTCCGGCAGGCGCGTCGGGCGCAGCGTCGCGCGGTCGACGGTCGCGTGCAGCGTCCAGCCGTCGGCGACCGGCTCCGGCTCGTCGTCGTTGACGCGCTCGATCAGGTAGTCGAAGCGGAACCGCGCCCCGCGCAGCTCGCTCACGCGCACGTTGATCCGCAGCCGGTCGTCGAAGTAGAGGGCGCCCATGTAGCGGACGTGTGTCTCGGTCGTCAGCGCCTCGATCCCGCGCTCGCGGATCAGCTTGTAGCCGCCCGCGAAGCGGGCGAGGTAGTCGACGCGCGCGACCTCGTACCACACGAGGTACGAGGCGTTGTGCGCGATCCCCTGCGCATCCGTCTCGGCAAAGCGAACGGAAAGCTCGGTCGCGTGCGAGAAGCCCTCGGGCACGGGCGAAACTCTATGTCGCTTTGGGAACCCGTCAGGATGGTCCGGACATAGACATGCTGGTGGAGCTGCCCGCAGAGATCGGGTTGGACGACGACGTGTTGTGGGGCCGCGTGCGGCAGGGGGACGCGGACGCCCTTGCGGCCCTGTTTCGCCGCCATGCGGATGTGATCTACAACTACTGCTTCCGGCGGCTCGGTGACTGGGGTGCCGCCGAGGACATGGTCTCGATCGTGTTTCTCGAGGCCTGGCGGAGACGCGATGCCGACGTTCGGCCCGGGAAGGTCCTGCCCTGGATCTACGGGATCGCGACGAACGTCGTGCGCAATCGCAGACGCTCTGAGCGACGGCATGCGGCAGCCCTGCGCCGGCTGCCTCCCGATGGGCCGGCGCCCGACTCGGCGGACGACGTGGCTGCGCGGGTCGACGATGAGCGCCGGATGCAGCGGATGCTCGCTCGGGTTTCGGAGCTTCCTGAGGGCGAGCAGGATGTGCTCGCACTCTGCGTGTGGTCGGAGCTGAGCTATGAGGACGCGGCTTTGGCCCTCGGTGTTCCCGTCGGCACGGTTCGCTCGCGACTGTCCAGAGCGCGGAGCCGGCTACGGGAACTCGACGCACCTGAGCGGACATGAACAGGTGACAGACCAGGATGCGAAAGAGGTGCCACAACAGTGACCGCTGACCAGTCGCCGCCGCCATTCCGAGAGCTGAGCCCCGAGAGAGTCCGGGCGCGCGAGGAGCACCTTCTCGACGAGATCCGCATCGAGCGGCGCCCACAGCGACACCTTCCGCGGCTCCTGCCGGGCCGAGGGCGCTTGCTCGTCGCCGCGGCGGTCCTGGTTGCGGCAATCGTGGCGGCGCCGGCTCTTGCGTTCAGCACGACTGTGCGTGAGTTCGTCGGGCTGACGAAGCCGTCGCCGCCTCCGTTTCTCGTGGCCACGATCACGAGCGTGGTCGGTCACAAGCATCAGGCGGTGCCTATGGTCACGGTCACCTTCACGGTCGGTGAGCATGGCAAGTCGGTCGGCACCGGCGTCCCGCTCGCATCGGAGTTCTTCGTGTTCGTGGTCGCCAAGATCGCGCCCGAACGCAATAGTCGCGACTTCGTCACGGCGAACGGCGCGCACGGCCGTTACAGCGCCACGACCGTTCTCCCGCCTGGCGGAATCGCGAGCATCCAGATCGGCGGCTGGACGAGCAACGACTTCGGGTACGCGGCGGGCGGTCAATTCTGGCTTCCAGTCGACGTCTTCCCTCCGCCGCCGAGTTCGCGGTGAACGAGCGCCGGCACGCGATCGTCTGGGTCGCTGCTGTTGCCTGCCTTGGGCTGCTGGCAGCCGGTTGCGGGGCGGCGTCGAAATCGCGTGGAGTCGCGCAAGTTTCCAGCACGACCTCGACGCCAGCTATCCCGTACAAGCCGCCGACGTCCGTGGGCTCGAAGAGGCCATTTCGCTATTGCCCCTACTGCGGGCATCCCACGCTCGAGGCGACGGTCACGGACGTAACGGTCCACAGACGGCGGCCGCCGGCCGACCCCACCGTCACCGTCACTTTCACAGTCGGCGAGGACGGTAAACCCCCTGGCACTGGGCTTCCGGCCGGGCGCGGAACGGCAGCCTTTTCCGTGCACCTGGTCAGCAAGACCGGAGTGTCGGGCAACCTCATAGAAGCGAAGGGCCGGGACGGCCGCTACAGCGCCACCACCCTCCTCCCGGCCGGTGGAGTCGGCAGCATCCAGGTCGGCGGCTGGCTGGACATCCCGACGGGAGCGCCGACTGCGGCAGGAGGGTTCTGGATTCCCACCGCCATCGCCACCAACAACTACTAGCGTGGGTCGGTCCGGCAACGCCTGGAGGGACACGCCCCCTGCGATCGCTATCGGGCTTGCGCTGGCGGCTGAGCGCCTGCGTAGGACAGTTCCGGTGACGACCTAGGAAGACGGTCGTCGATGGAGGCAGTCGTTGAGCCGCACCTGCCGATCTCGCCCGCGAGCCCGCCGCGCGTCCGTGGTCCCTGGCGGCTGACCTGGGACCGGTTCCGCCGCGACCGGCTGTCGCTGCTCGCCGCTTGCGTGTTCGCCGGCGTCGTCTTCGCCTCGTTCGCGGGTGGGCCGATCGCGAGCGCAATCCTCGGCCACACGAGCGCCGACCAGTTCCCCTACGCGGCCAACGACAACGGCAAACCGGTCGGACCGTGGACACGCGTGGCGGCGACCAGCGAAGCACGAACCAACGAGTACGGCCTCCAGTTGCCGGCGGCGAAGGGGACGCCGACGACGTTGTTCGTGCTCGGCGCCGACGGCCCGCTCGGCCGCGACGAGCTCCTACGGATCCTGGACGGAGGCCGAACGTCGCTGGAGGTCGCGCTCGGCGGTGTCTTCTTCGCGCTCCTGATCAGCCTGCCGCTCGGCTGCCTGGCCGGCTACTTCGGCGGCTGGACCGACTCGACCATCTCACGGGTGATCGAGATCGTGATGGCATTCCCGCTGATCCTCTTCCTCGTCTTCGCCAGCGTCCGGCTCAGCAGCACGCTGACGCCGATCGGCTACGGCTCCCTGGTTCCGGCTGGTGTACCCGCGGTCGCGCTCTTGATCGCCCTGTTCACATGGTTCTACCCGGCGCGGATCGTCCGCGGACAGATGTTCGTCCTCCGAGACGCCGAGTTCGTCGACGCAGCTCGCATGGTCGGCGCCTCCAACTTCCGGATCATGCGCAAGCACCTGTTCCCGCACCTCGTGCCGGCGCTGCTCGTCTGGGCGGGGATCGCCTGCGCGGCCAACATCCTGCTCGAGGTCGGGATCAGCTTCATCGGCCTCGGCGTCCAGCCGACCGCAGCAAGCTGGGGAACGCTGCTCTCCGTCACCTGGGGAACGATCTACCAGCCCCAGACCTACAACGCGGTCACCTTCACGCCCTGGCAGACCGTGCTGCCGACACTCGCGATCCTGCTCGCCGTCGTCTCCCTGAACCAGCTCTCCGAAGGAGCCCGCCGCGCGCTCGAACCGTGGTCGCCACGATGAGGCACAGGCTCGCCTTCGTCGCCCGCCGCCTCGTGGCAGGCCTGTTCACGGTCTGGGCGATGGTCACGATCACCTTTTTCATCTTCTGGGCCATCCCCACCGAACCGGCCCAGCTCGTCTACTCGAACGTCTCCCACCTCACCGACTACCAGATCCGCCACGCCCACCACCTACTCGGCATCGACAAGCCGTTACTGACCCAGTACGGCGACTACCTCTGGAACCTGCTCCACCTGAACTTCGGCAACTCCTGGGAGTTCATCCAGATCAGCGCCAACCAAAAACTCCTCCAGAACCCGATCGAGCCGGTCCTGGTCATGGAGACGCGCGAGACGCTCTCGATCATCCTCGGCGGAGCAGTGCTAGTGCTCGTGCTCGCGATCCCGCTCGGAGCCATCGCCGGACGGCGCATCGGATCGTTCACCGACCGCACGATCTCCCTGGTCGCGCTGATCGCCGTCTGCACTCACCCGATGGTCGTCGCCCTCATACTCCGCACCTTCTTCGGCGACCGGCTGCACTGGCTGCCCTCGACCGGCTACTGCCAGTTCGGACACATCGCGGGCTACGCCTGCAGCGGCCCCGTCCCCTGGGCCGAACACCTCATCCTCCCCTGGATCACCTTCGCCTTACTGTTCCTCGCCCTCTACATACGCATGGTGCGCAGAGTCGTCCACGAAACGCTCCAGGAAGACTTCATCCGCACCGCCCGGGCAAAAGGCGTCGGCGAAAACCGCATCATGCGACGGCACGTCCTCCCCAACGCCGGCATCACCCTCCTGACCATGATCGGCATGGAGATCGCAACCGCGATCGGCGTCTGCGTCTACATCGAAGCCGCCTTCGGCATCCGCGGACTCGGCGCCGCAGCCATCCAGACGATGTTCGGCAACTTCGCCCTCCCCGACATCCTCGCCATCGTCACCGTCGTCGCCGCCATCGTCGTCATCGGCAACCTGATCGTCGACATCCTCTACGCGGTCATCGACCCCAGGGCGGGACTGACGCGCCACGAGGTTCGCACGAAGAGCATGGCGGGCGGCGTGATCTAGTACGTGCGTGTCCGCCGAGCGACTGGCCGAGCTGATTCGGGAGTGCCATCCGTGTGTCGTGCTCACCGGCGCCGGCGTGAGCACCGAGAGCGGGATCCCGGATTTCCGCTCGCGCGACGGGATCTGGGCGCGCTACGACCCGATGGAGTACGCGACCATCGATGCGTTCCGGCGCGATCCGGTCAAGGTCTGGGAGTTCTACGGGCGGCGCCTCGACGTGTTGCGGCACGCGCGGCCCAACGCAGCGCACGTCGCGCTGGCCGAGCTCGAGCGCGGCGGCTATGTGCACGCGATCGTGACCCAGAACGTCGACCGGCTCCACGAGCTGGCCGGCTCGCAGGAGGTGGTCGAGGTACACGGGTCGATCCGCACGTCGAGCTGCCTCTCGTGTCGAGTGACGGTGCCGTTCGAGGAGGTCGTGCGGCAACTCGAGGACGCGCCCGCGCCGGTCTGCCCGGCATGCGGCACCGTGCTCAAGCCGGACGTCGTCATGTTCGGCGAGCTGCTCCCCGCCGGCGCGATCGAGCGCGCGACGGCGCTCGCGTGCTCGACCCGGCTCCTGCTCGTCGTCGGCTCCTCGCTGGCCGTGTATCCGGTGGCTTCGCTTCCCGAGGACACGTTGCAGGCGGGTGGGCTGCTCGCGATCGTCAATGCCGAGCGGACGCCGTACGACGGCCGTGCTGCGCTCGCGATCCACGCACCTGCCGGCGAGACGCTCGCGGCGGTCGCCGATTACCTTCGGTAGCACCGGGTATCGTCTCGACATGGCACGCTCGCGAAAGACACAGCAGAAGGACGTCGTGACGCGGCTCAGCGACAAGGGCGAGGAGACGCTCCAGCGGCTCGCGGAGCTGCCGGGCGGGAAATCCATGCTCAAGGCGATGGGCGACGCCCGCGACCGGCTCGACGACATGACGAAGAAGCTCCGCAGCATCGACCCGCTCGAACGGCGCGTCGCGGCGCTCGAGAAGCGTCTGGCCACGCTCGAGGGGCCGAAGACGCCCGCGAAGAAGACGGCGACGCGCAGCCGTGCGACGACGACGCGCAAGCCCGCCGCCCGCGCGAAGCCGAAGCCTCGCTCGACCGGCTCCTAGCCGGGAACGCGCAGCCGCAGGGCTTTCGGGACGACGTCGAACGTCACCGGCGTCGTCCCGGGCTGCTCGCCGTCGAGCTCGACCGGCAGCGGCTCGGGCGACTCGACGCCGACCGAGCCTCCGCGCAAGAGCTCCGCCCGCGGGTGCGGCAAGTGCGTTCCGCGGTAGATCTTCGGCATCGTCAGGGCCAGGTCGAGCTTGCTCACGTCGCCGATCAGCAGCACGTCGAAGAGGCCGTCGTCCGGCTCCGCGTCCGGCGCGATCTTCATCCCGCCGGCGAGGTAGCGGCCGTTCGCGACGATGACGTCGAACATCGGCCCCGAGCGCATCTCCCCGTCGACCGTGACGCGGATCTCGGCGTTCTTCCAGCCGGCGAAGACGACGACCGTCGACCAGAGGTAGGCGACCTTGCCGCCGAGCGGCGCCCGCATCGACTCGTTCGTCCGCTTGGCGACGGCGCCGCTCATGCCTGCGCTCGCGATGTTGGCGAAGTACGACTCGCCGACCTCGCCGCTCCACGCCTGGTAGACGGCGCGCCCGAGGTCGATCTCGCGCACACGGCCCTCGAGCGCGACGCGCACGGCGTCCTCGAGCTTCGACGGGATGCCGAAGGTGCGCACGAAGTCGCCGCCCGTGCCGCGCGGGATGATCGCCAGCTCCACGCCGTCGGCGCCTGCGAGCCCGTTCACGACCTCGTTGATGGTCCCGTCGCCGCCGACCGCGACCAGCAGCGTCGCCCCGTCTTCGACGGCTTCGCGAGCCAGGTCGCGCAGGTGCCCGCGCTCATCGGAGAAGAGCGCGTCGCCCTGCAGACCGAGCGAGGCGGCCTTTCGGGCCAGCTCCGGCCAGCGCCGCCCGGTGGCGCCGCCGGCGGACGCCGGGTTGACGAGGAAGACGGTCCGGCCGGGGCTAATGCTTCTCGCCCGCCGTGGCGGTGTGGAGCGCGAGCTCGGTCATCTGGTCGACCGCCGCGCGCATCTCCTCGTCCGAGATGCGGACGAACTCACCCTCGACGACGACGTCCGAGACGGTCAGCAGGCAACCCGTCTTGATCTTCCGCAGCGCGCCGAGGGTGAACAGCATCGAGGCCTCCATCTCGACCGCGAGCACGCCACGCTCCGACCAGCGCCGGTACTGCCCGTCGTCGGGGTTGTAGAAGATGTCGCTGGAGACGATCGGGCCGACGCGGACCGGCTTGCCGAGCTCCTTCGCCGCGTGGACGGCGCTGTGGACGAGATCCCAGTCGGCGGTCGGGCAGTGCGGCTCGCCGATCAGGTGCCGGGCGGTCGCGTCGGCGGGCACGGCGGTCAGCGCGACGATCAGGTCGCCGAGCTTCATGTCCGGCTGCAGGCCGCCGCAGGTGCCGACGCGGAGGATGCGCTTGACGCCGAGCATCACGAGTTCCTCGATCACGATCCCCGCCGACGGGCAGCCCATCCCGCTCGACTGCACGGACACCGGCTTCCCGTGGAACGTGCCCGTGTAGCCGAGCATCCCGCGCTCGCCGTTGACCTGCCTCGGCGCGTCGAGGAAGGTCTCCGCGATGTACTTGGCGCGCAGCGGGTCGCCGGGAAGGAGGCAGGCCTCGGCGTAGTCGCCGGGCTCGGCGCGGAGGTGGATCGGCATGGGGCGGAAGCCTACGGGTTTCGGGCCTAAAGTTGCAGCGATGACGACGATTCCGAGGCTGGCGCCTATCCTCGACTTCTGCGCGGAGGATCCGGTGGAGCGCGTCTTCCTCGAGGACGTGGCCAGGCGCGGGCTCGGACGCTTCACCGCCGTCGAGGACGGCGACCGGCTGACGGCGCTCTGTCACGTCGGTGCCAACGTCGTCCCTTCCGGCCAGGGCTGCGCTGCGTTCGCCGAGGTGACGGCGCGCAGCCGCGCGCGGATGGTGATCGGCGAGGAGCAGGCGGTCGGAGAGCTCTGGGATGCCGTCTCCTCTCGGATGCCGGCGCCGCGCGAGGACCGGCCCGGCCAGCCCGTCTACGTGATCGACGAGCCGCCGGCGCCGGGTGAGAGCGGCTTGCGCGAGGCGACGACGGCCGATCTCGACGTGCTCGTGCCGGCCTGCGCGCAGGCGCACTTCGAGGAGATCGGGATCGACCCATTGCGCCGCGACCCGGAGGGCTTCCGCTGGCGTACGCAGGCGCAGATCGGCGAGGGCCGATCCTGGATCTGGCTCGACGGCGGCACGATCCTGTTCAAGGCGGAGGCGTCGGCGTGGACGCCGCAGGCGGTTCAGCTGCAGCAGGTATGGGTCGATCCGTCCGTTCGCGGCCGAGGGTACGGCGCGCGCGGGATGCGCGACCTCTGCCGGCGCCTGCTGGAGCGGACGCCCACGGTCTGTCTGTTCGTGCGAGCGGACAACGAGGCCGGCATCCGTACGTACGAGTCGATCGGCATGCGGCGCACGATCTTCTATCGCAGCCTCATCTTCTGAGCCGCTTGTAACGCTTGACGCGCACTCGGGCGTCTGGTTAGGTAGCGCAGCTGTCCGTCTGAGGAGCCGGTTACGTCCTTCCCCGCCGTCTTGGGTTACGGGCCTTGGCAGCGTTGGATCGCGCGCCGGGTTACCCGCTACCTGCCGACGGCGGTTCTCGTCCTCTTCCTGATCCCCGTCGTTGCGGCGATCGCGGTCGACCTCGGCTGGTCGGAGGCGCGGAACTGGCTCGACGGCGAATCGAGAAGCCATGAGGTCGGCGTCGACCTTCTCGAGCACGTGCTCGTCGCCGCGCTAGTCGCCGCCGCGGCGTACTACTGGCTGTTCGGGTTCAAGCGGCAGCGGGCACTGAAGCGCTACCGCAGGGCCGCCCGGACGGAGCCGTGGCAGCTCGTCGACTGGGCGATCGGGAACCCACCGAAGGTCAGGCCGACGATCGCAAAGCTGCTTGCCGACGCGATCGCTCGAAGCTCGGGGCCGGCGGTCGTGGCCGTCCGCGGGCGGGCCGGGACTGGAAGGACGAGCTTCATCGTCTGGCTCGTGGCCGAGCTGGCGGAGCAGAAGTTCATCCCGGTTCCGGTCCTGGCCGGACGCGACGGCAAGCTCGACCTCGACCTCGTCCGGGACGCGTTCTGCCAGAGCATCGACGACGTGCTGGACACCGAGGAGGAGGCGAACGCCATCTGGCATCGCGCGAAAGCCACGCGGGACATGGTCGTGCTGGTCGACGGTCTCGACGACGAGATCGTGGCCGCGATGTGGCGTGACGGCGGCGACGAGCTCTGCCGAGGGCTCAAGTCCCTGCGCGCTCACCACATCGCCGTCGTCCTCGCCGCCACGCGCGAGCTGCCGCTCAAGAACATCGCCGCCCTCCGGGAAGACCTCGACCTCTACAGTCGCGAAGAAGCGGAGCGCTTCATCGAGGACGAGATCCGCCGGACGTCTGCAAAGGGCCTGGACGTGCAGGGTCGGATCGACCAGGCGATCGCCGCCGTGGCGCGCTTGCCAGACCTCGTGGGCGAATCCTTCATCGCGCCCTTCTACCTCGATCTGCTGCTTCGGATGCAGGAGAACGACGTGTCCGTCGACGGTCTGCCCGTCCATACCGACAGCTGGCGCGCAGCCGTTCTCGAGCGGTACCTGGACGCTGTCGGGAACGGCCGCATCGTCAGCGGAACCGACTTCGCCGAGGAAGAGGCTCAGGAGGCCCGCGAGCGCGGACGCGAGGCCAGGGAGGCTGCGGACGCAGTAGCGGCAGCGCTGCCGCTCGGGCCGAGCGAGCTCATGGTCGCCCGCGAGGACCTTCCGGACATCGAGCCGCGCGCCCTCGCCGACGCCCGGTCTCTCAACCTCCTCTGGATCGGAGCCGAGCGGGTCGGGTTCGCGGCGGACGACCTCGGCGCCTATCTCGTCGCGAGGAGACGACCCGATGCGTGGCCGCTGCTGAAGAGCCTGGAGGAGACCGCCCGAGCGCCGCAGGGCTCGAGGAAGCGGCTCGACCGCCACCTCACGGCGTCCCTGATCTTCTGGCATCTGCATCAGAATCCCGCGACGCAGGCCGCGGCGTTCGAAGACCTCCTGGGCGAGCTCGAGACCGCTCGTTGCAGTCGACCGCTGGCGATCGCCGCTGCGATCCGAATTGCAGGCGCGCGCGGAGCCGGTGGGACGGACAAGCGCGTCGAGCAGCTCGCCGGCCGGTGCATCGACTCGTTTGCCGGGCACGGCGATGACGCACCGCAGCCGCACGCTGACGAGTTGCTCGGTGTCGTGCGAGCTCTCGCAGGCTGGCAGGGACCTCCGGCGCACCGGCTCCTCTGGAAGCTCGCCACCAGCCGGAACGTCGAGGTCGAATGGCCGGCCGCGAAGGCGTTGGCTCTGGCAGCGGACCGGCCGGAGGCGACGCTGGCGGCGAAGTTCAGGCGCACGCTCTCACGAGCCGAGAAACGCACGGACTGGGACGGGCTCTCGCACCCCGACGACGACGTCGGGAACCGGCTCGCGTCGCTCGCCTGGATCCTGCCGGCCCTTCGCGAGGGCGACGGTGTCGAGAAGCAACTCGAGGTCGTCGAACGGCTTTGCCTCGACCCGCGCATGTCTCCGCTGCGCGGCGAGATGTCGCTGACCCAGGGTCTGAAGCTCGCTCTGGTCAACGGGAAGGCGAGCGATGCGAATGTCGAGCACGCGCGGCGGCTGCAGCACGAGACGGAGATCAGGTTCTGGCAGGCTCGAATCGCGCTCGCCCAGGCGCGGCTCGCAGACGGCTGGAGGCGCGGCAACGACGACGGCACCGTCGACGCGCTCAAGGCCGAGCTCCGGACTCTCCGCTCGCGAGAAGACCACGTGCTGGTCGGGCAGGCAATCGACCTCGCGCGTGACGGCTTGAGCGAGCTGAAGAAGTCCGCACGACGCAACAAGCCGCAGCCGGCGTTGACGAGATACATGTGGACGCACGAGCGTGACGTCGTCCGTTGGGTGGAGCAAGGCCGACACCGAGTGACTCAGCTCGCCGGCGACGTCGTCCTGCTCAGCAACATGACCTACCGCCTGCGGCGCCGAGACCCTCCGCAGGCGGACCGAGTGGTCCAGGATCCGGACTTGCCTCCGTGCCTGCAGGACAGCCGGGAGCGAGCGCGCGTCGGGCGTGGCTGGACGACCAACTGCGTGTGTGGACGCGGGCTCTGCAAGCAGGACGAGTCCCCGGTGCTGGCCAGTCGAGCCCGTTTCTCGCAGAGCTTCTGCCGCGAGCAGTCGCGTGTCGTCGCGCGCCACGGAGCCCCGTCCTGGACCAAGCGCGAGCTCGTCCCCGGCCGTCGCGTGCGCTGTCTGAGGGACTTCTGGGAGGGCCAGGCAGAGGCCGCTCGACCCCGCTGGGGTTGAGGCGCCCCATCGGCCACAATGGCTCCGTGGACGTGCAGAAGCTGCGCACGCGGGTCGAGCGGTCGATTCGCAAGCACGGACTGATCGAGCCCGGCAGCGAGGTCACGTGTCTCGTGTCCGGCGGCGCCGACTCGACCTGCCTCTGGCACGTGTTGTGCGAGCTCGGCTACCGCGTCTCGGCGCTACACGTCAACCACGGTTTGCGCGGGGCAGAGTCCGACGAGGACGCGCGCTTCTGCCGCGAGGCGCTCGGCGCCGAGGTCGTCGACGCGCCGCCGGGCCGCACCGAGGACGAGCTGCGCGAGCTGCGGTACGCGTTCGGGGCCGACCGGCTGCGCGCGACGGGACACACGGCGTCCGACCAGATCGAGACCGTGCTCTACCGCCTCGTCTCGAGCGGCCGCGCCGGCGGGATCAAGCGCACGCGCGAGGACGGCGTCGTGCGCCCGCTGCTCGACCTCTGGCGCGAGGAGACCGAGGCGTACTGCCCAGCGGTCGGCCTGGCCTACCGTGAAGACAGCTCGAATCCGGACACGAAGCGCGGCCTGATCCGCGAGGAGATCTTGCCGCTGCTCGAGCGGCTCGACCCGCGCGCCCGCGCGAACCTGCTCGCGCTTGCGGACGAGCCTCCGCGCCTCCCGCGCGCGCTCGAGCGCACGCTCCGAGAGCTGCTCTCCGGTCGCGAGGGCACGAAAGCCGCCGACCTTGGCGGCGGTCTCCGCGCCGTCCGCGAGTACGACCGCGTCAGCCTCGAGGATGGCCCCGTCCGCTTCGGCCCGTGGACGATCCGCTCCGAACGCGCTGGGCTTTCCGTGCGGACCTGGCAGCCCGGCGACCGCCTCCAGGGGCGGAGCCGCAAGATCCAGGACGTGTTTGTCGACGCGAAGGTGCCGCGCCGCGAGCGAGCCGCCTGGCCGCTCGTCGTCGAAGGGGACGAGGTTGTTTGCGTGCCCGGGATCGTGGAGACTTCCGGAGTGGAGTGTGAGCGTGATGACGACGCGAACTGAGCTCGAGCGCGGCGTCGGGGAGATCCTCATCGACGAGGCCGCCTTGCAGGCGCGGATCGCCGAGCTGGGCGAGGAGATCTCCGCGTTCTACGCACGCGAGCGCCGCGACCCGCTGCTCGTCGGCGTCCTCAAGGGCGCCGTCTTCTTCATGTCCGACCTGATGCGGCACCTGACCGTGCCGTGCGAGGTCGACTTCATGGCCATCTCGAGCTACGGCGCTGCGACGGACAGCTCCGGCGTCGTCCGCATTCTCAAGGATCTCGACATCAACATCGAAGGCCGCCACGTGCTCGTCGTCGAGGACATCATCGACTCCGGGCTGACGCTCTCCTACCTGATCCGCAACCTCGAATCCCGCGAGCCGGCGTCGCTCGAGGTGGCCGCGCTGATGACGAAACCGGCGCGCCGCGAGATCGACGTGGACGTCCGCTGGGTCGGCTTCGAGATCCCGAACAAGTTCGTGATCGGGTACGGGCTCGACTTCGCCGAGCGGTACAGGAACCTGCCGTATGTCGGCGTATTGAGCGACGATCTGATTCCCGAAGGAGCCTGAGGGGGTAAACCGTTTGGGGGCCCCTGCCGAAGACAGAGTGCCTGCTACCCTGGCCACTGAGACCGCGTGAATCGTTTCTTCCGCAGCGCGCTTTTCCCACTTGTCGTCATCGTGCTGCTCGTCTACCTGGCGAGCCAGACGCTGATCCCGCACAAGTCGTCGACGGCCAATCTCACGTACGGCCAGGCGGTCACCCGGATCGAGAACAACGAGCTGAAGCCGTACAAGGTCACGTTCGAGCCGAGCGGCCACCAGACGGGCACGATCGTCATCCAGGAGCAGGCGTCCGGCGGACAGACGGACAAGATCAACTACGCGAGCGACAACGCGCAGCTGCAGTTCCAGAACCTGCTCCAGAAGAAGGGCATCGACTACGACTCCAAGAGCCTCGGTGGATCGCCGTGGTGGGGATCCTGACGACGCTGCTGCCGTTCGTGCTCCTGTTCGGCTTCTGGATCTTCCTGATGAACCAGGTCCAGGGCGGCGGCTCGAAGGTGATGAGCTTCGGCAAGAGCCGCGCCAAGCGCATGGCTCCCGACTCGCCCAAGATCGGCTTCAAGGACGTGGCCGGGGTGGACGAGGCGGTGGAGGAGCTGCAGGAGATCAAGGAGTTCCTCGAGAACCCGAAGAAGTTCCAGGCGTTGGGAGCGCGGATTCCCAAGGGCGTGCTGCTCTACGGGCCTCCCGGCACCGGTAAGACGCTGCTGGCGCGCGCGGTCGCCGGGGAGGCGGGCGTCCCGTTCTTCTCCATCTCCGGTTCCGACTTCGTCGAGATGTTCGTCGGCGTCGGCGCCTCGCGCGTCCGCGACCTGTTCGAGCAGGCAAAGCAGGCGGCGCCGTGCATCGTGTTCATCGACGAGATCGACGCCGTCGGCCGGCACCGCGGCGCGGGTCTCGGCGGCGGCCACGACGAGCGCGAGCAGACGCTGAACCAGCTCCTCGTCGAGATGGACGGGTTCGAGCTGAAGGACAACGTGATCCTGATCGCGGCCACGAACCGGCCGGACATCCTCGACCCGGCGCTGCTGCGCCCCGGCCGATTCGACCGGCAGATCGTCGTCGACCGTCCCGATCGCGTCGGCCGCCGCAAGATTCTCGAGGTGCACACGAAGGGCAAGCCGCTCGCGCGGGAGATCGACCTGGACACGCTCGCCGCGGGCACGCCCGGCTTCACGGGTGCCGACCTGGCGAACCTGGTCAACGAGGCGGCCCTGCTGGCCGCCCGGCGGGGGAAGAAGCTGATCGACCAGGAGGAGCTCGAGGAAGGGATCATGCGCGTGATCGCCGGCCCGGAGAAGAAGACGCGGCTCCTCTCCGAGAACGAGCGGAAGATCACCGCGTACCACGAGATGGGCCACGCCCTCGTCGGCCACTACCTCGACGAGACGGACGAGGTGCACAAGATCTCGATCATCAGCCGCGGCCAGGCGCTCGGCTACACGATCTCGCTGCCGCGTGAGGACCGCTACCTGACGACGAAGGCGACGTTGATGTCGCAGATGGCGATGACGCTCGGCGGTCGCGCGGCGGAGGAGCTCGTCTTCAACGAGGTCACCACCGGTGCCGCGAACGACATCGAGAAGGTCACGCACACGGCCAAGCAGATGATCATGCGCTTCGGCATGTCCGAGAAGCTCGGCCCGCGCGTGCTCGGCCGGAACCACGACATGCCGTTCCTCGGCCGTGAGATGGGTGCCGAGCCCGACTACTCCGAGGAGATGGCGCGGGAGATCGACGACGAGATCCGCCGCGTGATCGAGGAGGCGCACGAGACGGCGCTGAACGTCCTCCGCGAGCACATGGAGGGTCTGCACCAGCTTTCCGGGATCCTGATCGAGCGCGAGACGATCGACAAGGACCAGTTCGAGCGCCTGCTCGCGGGCGAGCCCGCGGAGGAGATCTTCAAGGAGGAGACGCCGCCGCCGGCCGCCGAGACTCCGCCCGCCGAGAAGCAGCGCAAGCGGCTGCCGCAGCCGAAGCCGTTCCCGCTCCCCGGAGCGACCATGCAGCCGCCGCCTGAACCCTCCGGGTCGTAAAGGCCTCGGGCCAATCCGGCCCTTCGGCTCACGACCCAGGACCGGTGAACGCGACCGCTTCGCGGTCGCTTCGATCTGCCGCGATGAGGCGTGCAGTCCTTGTATTCGTGGCGCGGCCGTGGTATTTCACGACCGGGGAGAGGGAGAAAGGAGCAGGCGATGAATCAAGCCATGACAGGTCGGGCCGTGGCGGCCCTCGGTGTCGTGCTCGGGGTGATCGCGATCTTCGTCGACTTCACCTCGACGGCGCTCGGGTCGGTGAAGTACAGCGACGACGGAACGATCCTCGCGTTCCTGCTGGTCACGCTGGTGCTCACGGCCATTCTGCTGGCCGGAGCGAGCGGCGGACGCGACGATCTCGACGCCTACGCTGCGGTCACCGGCTCGATGGCGTTCGGCTTCTTGCTGTTCATCCCGGCCGGCCTCGGGTTCAACCACTTCGACCTCGTCGGCACCGGCGGCTGGCTGGGTGTCTGCAGCGGTCTCATCCCCCTCGGGCTGTGGTACTCGCTCGCGTCGCGCCCGCGGGCGGTCGGGCGACCCGGCACGCCGCTCGTGCTCGTTCCCATCGCGGGCCGGATCCTCTGCCTGGTCTCGATCTGGCTCACGGCCGAGTCGGACTTCGACCTGAGCTACTGGAATCTCGCGGACAAGGGCCGGGCGCTGCCCGCGCTGATGCTCCTGCTCGTCCTCGGCGGAGCGGTGCTCGGCGCGTCGACGCTGGGCTCGCCGACGAGCATCGCGGCGGACGGGACACTGATCCTGGCGGCGACGACCTTCGGTCTCTTCGCAGCCGAGGTGATCGCCAGCGCGTTCAACGAGCTCGGCTCGCTGGGTGCCGGGGCGTGGCTGGGCGCGGCCGGCGGCCTGGTGCTGCTGGTCGGCGTGAAGCTGCTCTGGAAGTCGATGAGCTCGGAGGTTCCCGAGACGGCGCCGGTCGCCGCGACCTCACCGCCGCCGGCCGCATAGAGCCACGTACGCTCCGGACGTGAGCCTTCCGCTCGAGGAGCGGTTCCCGCGGCCGTCCGTGATGGGCGTCGTCAACGTGACGCCGGACTCGTTCTCCGATGGAGGCGTCAACTACCGGACCGAGGACGCGATCGCCTCCGCGCGCCGGATGGCCGCCGAAGGCGCGGCGATCGTCGACGTCGGCGGCGAGTCAACGCGCCCCGGCTCGGAGGGTGTCTCGACCGACGAGGAGCTCCGCCGGGTGCTGCCGGTGCTCGAAGCGGTCGCCGGCGAGCAGCCCGTCTCGATCGACACGTCCAAGGCCGAGGTCGCCCGGCAGGCGCTGGCCGCGGGCGCGGTGCTCCTCAACGACGTGACCGCGCTTCGCGCCGATCCCGACCTGGCCGGCGTTGCCGCCGATGCCGGCTGCTACCTGTGCCTCGTGCACATGCTCGGCGAGCCGCGGACGATGCAGGACGACCCGCGCTACGACGACGTGGTGTCCGAAGTCGCGTCCTTCCTCGAGGAACGGCTCGCGTTCGCCGTGTCCGCGGGCATTCCCGAGGAGAACGTCTGCCTCGACCCCGGCATCGGCTTCGGCAAGACGACGGAGCACAACGTCGAGCTGATCCGCCGGCTCGACGTCCTGCTCGCCCTCGGCCGCCCGATCGTGATCGGCTTCTCGCGCAAGCGCTCGCTCGGCCGTCTCGCCGGCGATCCCGAGGCGCTGACCGGTCCGCTCGGCGCCAGCGTCGCCGCAGCCGTGGTCGCCTACGAGCGAGGCGCGTCGATCCTCCGCGTCCACGACGTCCGCGAGACGGTCGACGCGCTCGCCGTCGCGAAGGCGGTCGCATCGTGACGACGATCGAGCTCGCCGGGATCGAGCTGCACGGCTACCACGGCGTCAACGAGGACGAGCGCCGCGACGGGCAGCGCTTCCTCTTCGACGTCCGGCTCGAAGTGCCGGACGGGACTGGGGCTTCGGACCGGATCGAGAGCACGATCGACTACCGCGAGGTGGCGGCGCTCGTCCGAGAGATCTCCGACGGACGCGCGTATTTCCTGCTCGAGGCGCTGGCGGCAGCGCTCGTCGGCGGGCTGCTCGATCGGTTCACGACCGTCGTCGCCGTGCGAGTGCGCGTGCGCAAGCCGGACGTGCGGCTCGACCCGCCGGTCGAGCACTCGGTGATCACCGTCGAGCGCAGGCGATGACACGAGCCTACGTCGGGCTCGGCTCGAACCTCGGCGACCGCGAGCACATGATCTGGGGGGCCGTCCACATGCTCGCGTTCAACCCCGACGTCGAGGTCGTGGCGGTCTCCGAGCTGCGCGAGACCGACCCCGTCGGCTACCTCGACCAGCCGCCGTTCCTGAACGCGGCCGCCGCTCTCGACACCGAGCTCTCACCGCGCGCGCTGCTCGAACTGCTGCTGACGGTCGAGCGCGAGCTCGGCCGAACGCGCGACGGCCCCCGCTTCGGGCCGCGCACGATCGACCTCGACCTCTTGCTGTACGGCGACGAGATCCTCGACGAGCCGGGGCTCACGATTCCGCATCCCCGGCTCCACGAGCGGGTTTTCGCCCTCGAGCCGCTCGCCGAGCTCGACCCCGGTCTGACCGTCCCGGGACGGGGGACGGTGGCAGCCCTGCTCGCAGGACTACAATCGTCCTGATGTCCCACCTCGACGAGCTCGACGAATTCGAGGCGGAGCTCGAGCTCCGGATCAAGAAGGAGTACGCCGCGGTCTTCGCGCTCTTCCGCTACTGCGTGCTGACGCAGGACGCGACGTACCTCTGCAACCGGTACGACCTCGAGTTCATGCCGCGCGAGCACTACCCGTTCTTCCGCGTCAACATGGAGGACGTGTGGGTGTGGGACAAGAACCGGCCGTCGCGAATGCTGCCGCGCACCGAGGTCTACACGTCGTCCGACGTGACCGTCGAGGAGCTGCGCGGCGAGGGCGACGAGCCGAGCCTGACGCCGGAGGCACTGGCCGAGCGCATCGGCGAGTCGCTCTCCGCCGACGACGACACGGCGTAATCCCGCACGGTGCTCCTCGCCGTCGACGCGGGTAACACCCAGACCGTCTTCGGGCTCTTCCGGGACGGCGAGCTGTCCGAGCACTGGCGCGTCGCGACCGAGGCGCAGCGGACCGGGGACGAGCTCGGAGCGCTCGTCGGCCGCTTCATCGACCTCTCGGCGGTGGACGGCGTCTGCCTCTCGTCGACCGTGCCAGCGCTCGTGCGCGAGTACGAAGGCTTCGCGGAGCGGTGGGCGAAGGCGCCGATTCTCGTCGTCGGCCCGGGCGTGAAGACGGGCATCCCGATCCGCTACGACGATCCGCGTGAGGTCGGCCCGGACAGGATCATGAACGCCGTTGCGGCAAAGGAGCGGTACGGGGCGCCGTGCATCGTCGTCGACTTCGGCACGTCGACGAACTTCGACGTCGTCTCGCCCGAGGGCGAGTACGTCGGCGGGGTCCTCTCGCCCGGGATCGAGACCTCGATGGACGCGCTGTTCCGCCGCGCGGCCCGGCTCGTGAAGGTCGACTTCGTCGAGCCGCCGTCCGCGATCGGAAAGACGACGGCGACAGCGCTCCAGTCGGGCGTCGTCTACGGCTTCGCCGGCCAGGTGGACGGGATCGTCGCCGCGATCCGCGGCGAGCTCGGTGCCGAGGCCCGGGTGATCGCGACGGGCGGCCTCGCAGACCTGATCGCGCCGCACTCGCAGACGATCGAGCGCACCGATCCGTGGCTGACCCTCGAAGGCCTCCACATCGTCTGGGACCGAAACCAGGACTGATTCCGGGCGGCGTACGCGGCCGGGATTCGACGGCCGGGCCGCAGGCTGCGTGCGTGCTCCGCCTTGCGCGTGTCCGCGATGGGCGAGTGTACGTCGGCTCTGGTCGCCGGACAAGATCCGCACCTCGACCGGGAGAAATCAGCTACCGTGGATGGCAACTAAGAGCGCGTAACGGTTGCGGTTTCCGCCTCCTCTACCCGTTCACGAGTAACGGAGGGAGGTGTTTTCTATGGCAACCGGAACCGTCAAGTGGTTCAACAACGACAAGGGTTACGGGTTCATCACCCCCGACGAGGGTGGCGAGGACCTGTTCGTGCATCACACCGGCATCGGCGGCAGCGGCTACAAGTCGCTGACCGAGGGTGCAAAGGTCGAGTACACGCCTGAGCAGGGCCCCAAGGGCCCGCAGGCGACGAACGTCGTTCCCGTCGGCGCTGCCTGAGCGTCCCAGCCGCGTCCCGTCGCCGCTTTCGAGCGGCGACGGAGCGGGCATCCGACTGAAAGCGAGGCCGATGGCAAAGTCCAAGCGTCAGATGACACAGCAGAAGCGGGCGCGCGAGCAGGCGCTTCGCGAGCGCCGAGAGCGTAAGCAGGAGAAGAAGCAAGCCCGGGCCGAGGCAGCAGCATCCGAGCGGAGCGACGGAGGCATCGTCGACTCTCCGGAAGCGCCTGCTTCGTAATGCCGGCCCCAGGGTCCGACATTCCCTCGCCCTCGGCGAGTCTTCTCAGGTCCACGGCTCGCCACGCGTTCTGTCCGTTGTGCGGGCAGGCGAGGGCCGAGATCCCCGCCGGCCGGACCCGAACGGCCGAAGATGCGCTCTGTCCCGGCCGGTGCCTGACCGCCTGGCAGGCCCTGGCGGCCCTTCGTGAGCGCGAATCGACGGATGCCAGGGTGACGACGCGTCGGCGAAGCGAGTACGCGAGCGGCCAGCAGCATCCCCCGGCCCTCTCCGACCTCCTGCTGCAACGCTGGCGCGAAGGCGATTGGACGGTGGCTCCAGACCAGGTCCTGCGACAGATGGAAGGGCGAGCCGATCCGTGCGCCAGGCCGAGTTCGAGCTGATGACGTCACAGCAGGTCAGGATGCACACGCGTGGGGAAGGCGCGGTCCAACGTGGGAAGCCCCTCTACTACGAACGTCCCTGGCAGCAGGTCCTCGACGAGATGACCGATGCCGGGGCGCGTACCGTCGGTGAGCTCAACGCAGCTCGCGTGCGCACGTTGTACGAAACCGTCTTCGGCTTGTAGCCCCTACGAAGCGGCTCAACCGCCGCCGTAGATCGAGATCGGCAGTTCGAGCGTGACCTCGTCGCCCGGCACGGTCTCGGCCTCGAGCCGCTCGGCGAGCTCAGCGGCGCCGGGCGCCGCGGCCAGCAGCCGCGTGACGACCTCCTCCGTCGTCTGCAGGCGGACGAGCTCCTGGACGAACTGCTTGGGGAAGCGTCCGTGGCCGAGGTACCAGCCGTAGAACTTCTTCAGGAACCCCGACGCGCGGTACTCGCCGAGCTCGCGCACGGTCTCGCGGACGAAGAGGATCAGCTCGGCGGCGATCTCCTCGCGCGTCGGGTCGGTCCTCTCGCCGTCGATCATCTCCCGCAGCGCCCAGGGATTGCCCTGTGCCGCGCGGCCGACCATCACGGCCGACGCACCGGTCGTCGCGAGGATCGCCTGCGCACGCGCCCGCGACGTGACGTCGCCCGACGCCACGACCGGCACTCCGACGAGATCGACGAGCTCCGCGGTCAGCGAGTGGTCGGCGGTGCCCGTGTACATCTGCCGGGCCGAGCGCGGGTGCAGGGTCAGGCTCCGGGCTCCGGCGGCGACCAGCCGCGGGCCGACGTCGAGGCACGCGCGCGAGCCGTCCTCGAGGCCGCGGCGCATCTTCACGGTCACGGGCACGTCGACGGCCGCGGCGACGGCGTCCACGATCCGGCACGCGTGGTCGGGATCGTCGAGGAGCGTGGCGCCCGCGCCTGTCTTCGTCACCTTCTTCACCGGACAGCCGAAGTTGATGTCGACGATGTCGGCGCCGGCGCGCTGGACCATCGTGGCTGCCTCGGCCATCAGCGCCGGCTCCGAGCCGAAGATCTGCACTGCCAGCGGCCGTTCGTCCGCGGCGATGCGCAGGTAGCCGAGCGAGCGCTCGTTGCGGTGGTGAAGGCCGGCACAGCTCACCATCTCCGAGCAGACGAGCCCGGCGCCGAAGCGGCGGCCCTGCCGGCGAAACGCCTGCACGCTCACGCCCGCCATCGGCGCGAGCACGAGCCGCGACGGAATCGCGACCGGGCCGATGCTCCAGCTTTCACGCAGATTTGCCTGCATAACTCCCGAAAATCCTAACGATTGACCCCGTTGCGCAGCCTTCCGCCCTTCCGCTAGAATGCCCGGCCGCGACGGCTGGAGCCGCGCGTTTTTTTGTCGAGGCAGGAGATCGCCGTGAAGGAAGTCATCCTCACCAAAGAAGGCTACGACAAGCTCAAGCAGGAGATCGAGCACCTGTCGACCGAGAAGCGCCGCGAGGTCGCCGACCGCATCCGCCACGCCCGCGAGTTCGGCGACATCGCCGAGAACTCCGAGTACGACGACGCGAAGAACGAGCAGGCCATGCTCGAGCACCGCATCGCCACGCTCGAGGAGCGCCTGCGCGCCGCCCGCGTGATCTCGAAGAAAGACGTCGCCAAGGACGTCGTCTCGGTCGGCTCGACGGTCCGGCTCCGCGACGTCGAGGCGAACAAGACGTTCGAGTACAAGATCGTGGGCTCCGCCGAGGCGAACCCGTCCGAGAACAAGCTCTCGAACGAGTCGCCTGTCGGCAGGGCGATCATGGGTCACAAGAAGGGCGAGACGGTCGAGGTCGCAGCGCCGCGCGGCTCGCTCAAGTTCAAGATCCTCGAGATCAAGGCCGCGTAGCCCGCCGCTAAGCTCGAGCCTCGTGTTCGAGCGGTTCACGGAACGGGCGCGCCAGGTTCCCGTCCTCGCGCAGGACGAGGCGAGGGTGTTCGGGCACGACCACATCGGCACCGAGCATCTGCTGCTCGGCTTGATTCGCGAGGAGGAGGGCATCGCGGCGCGGGTCCTGGAGTCTCTGGGCGTGTCGGTCGAAGACGTCCGGTCGCGTCTGGCTGAGCTGCTGCCTTCCGGCGATGCGGGCGCCACCGGTCAGATCCCGTTTACGCCGCGTGCCAAGAAGGCGCTCGAGCTCTCCCTGCGCGAGGCGCTCTCCATGGGACACAACCACATCGGCACCGAGCACCTGCTGCTCGGGCTCACGCGCGAGACCGACGGCCTCGCGATGCGGATCCTCGCCGATCTCGGTCACGACGCAGACGAGGTGAGGGAGGCGGTCGTGAGGATTCTCGGCGGCGGCGGTCCGCCCGGTCCCGGCTGGACGGGCTACGCGCCCGGGCCGCGCCGGCGATGGCCGCGTCGCCGCCTCAGAGGTCTCGCCATCGCCCGCGAGGAGGCGCTGGACGAGGGGAACTACGAGCTTGCGCGCAAGCTGCTCGAGCTCGATATCGAGGACCGGCAGAAGCGAGACGAACAGAAGCCGGACGACGGCTAGCGCGCCGACAGGATGCGAAGGGGTCGCGGCGAACCTGTACGGCTGTGGGCGCCGACCAGGGTTCCGGCCAGAAGAGTCACGGGCTCCTCTACAAGCTCAGGTTCCTGAAGAAGCGGACGGACGACTGGGACGGCTACTGGCCGGTGATCAAGAAGGGGCTCTCCGATCTCGACGCGGAGCGGCAAGAGATCGTGAAGCTCCGCTGGTTCGAGGAGACGAAGAACTTCGACCTGGGCTGGCGCAGGAAACGCGCCGCGCACTACTGCTTCCGGGTGCCGACGATCATCGGTGCGGCGACCGTGCCGGTCCTCGCGGGCCTGAGCGTGTCGAGGTACACGACGGCGATCGTCGGTTTGGTGGTGGCCGTCCTCACCGGGCTCGATAGCTTCTTCCAGCTCGAGACGAGATGGCAACAGCAGCGCCGCTCGGCCTTGCAACTCCAGTTCGAGGGCTGGCAGTTTGTCGAGCTCTCCGGCGACTACGCACAGTTCGACACGCACGCCGACGCGTATAAACGCTTTCTCAAACGGCTCGAAGAGCTCAACCTGAACCTGTCCGAGTCGTACATCGCGTCGTTCCGCGAGCCCGTTCCCAAGCAGGCCTAGGAGGCGTCGCCTGGCAATACACTCGGTCGGATGAGCTCGCTTCCGAAGCGTTTCCCGAACCGGGACGAGATCGCCGCGGTTCGCGCCGAGGCCGAGCCGCTCGAGCCGGGAGCCGAAGGCGAGACCACCCGCCGTCTGGCCGGGCGGGTCATGGGCCGGCGGGACATGGGGAAGATCGTCTTCCTCGACCTCGTCGACCGGTCCGGCCGCATCCAGCTCCTCTGCCCGGCCGAGCGCACGGGCTCGGTCGACGTCGACCTCGGCGACATCGTCGGTGCGCAGGGCTCGCCGTCGAAGACGCGGCGCGGCGAGCCGTCGCTGACCGTCGACGAGCTGACGCTGCTCGCGAAGATCCGGCGGCCGCTTCCGGACACCTTCCACGGTGTCACCGACACGGAGACGCGCTACCGGCAGCGCTACCTCGACCTGCTGATGAACGAGGAATCGCGCGCCGAGACGATGCTGCGCGCGCGCATGGTCGCCGGCATCCGCGCGTACCTCGACTCGGAGGGCTTCGTCGAGGTCGAGACGCCGATCCTCCAGCCGCGCTACGGCGGAGGCTTTGCCGAGCCGTTCACGACGCGCTCGAACCTGCTCGACCAGGATCTGTACCTCCGGATCGCCGACGAGCTCTATCTCAAGCGCCTGATCGTCGGCGGGCTCGAGAAGGTCTACGAGCTCGCGAAGGACTTCCGCAACGAGAGCTACTCGTACAAGCACTCGCCCGAGTTCACGCAGGTCGAGTGGTACGAGGCGTACGCCGACTACCGCGACACGATGGAGCGCACGGAACAGCTCGTGCAGTCGGCCGCGCTGGCGGCGAACGGCCGTACGACGACGACGTTCCGCGGACACGAGATCGACCTCGCGCCGCCCTGGCAGCGCGTCCGCTTCCCCGACGCGCTCGAGGCGGCGGGCGCCTGGACGCGCGACGAGGCCGAGCTGAAGGCAAAGCTCGTCGAGGCGGGCGTCGACGTCGGTCGCGATCAGACGTGGTCGCAGCTGGTCGACCACGCGTACTCGCACTTCGTCGAGCCCGAGCTGATCCAGCCGACGATCGTCTACGACTGGCCGATCGAGCTCTCCCCTTTCGCGCGCACGACCGACGACGACGAGACGATCGTCGAGCGCTTCGAGGTCGTCGTCAGCGGGATGGAGCTTGCGAACGCGTTCAGCGAGCTGAACGACAGCGTCGAGCAGGAGCAGCGTTTCGACATGCAGCAGGCCGAGCGCGAGGCCGGCGACGTCGAGGCCGAGCCGGGCGATCCGGACTACGTCGAGGCGATGTCCTACGGCATGCCGCCGAACGGCGGGTGCGGCGTCGGCATCGACCGCCTGGCGATGGTGCTGAGCGGCCGCGACACGATCCGCGACGTGATTCTCTTCCCGCTCCTCCGCGAGCGCGACTGATGGACGAGGCGGGCGTCAGGCGTCTCGTCGAGGCGTACCGTGCCGGCTGGTTCGGCCACGACGTCGACGCGATCATGGCCGTCGTCGGTGACGACGTCGTCTTCGACAACGTGACCGCCGGCGAGCGCGTCGAGGGTGCGGCCGCGTTCCGCGAGCACGTCGCAGGCATCCACGAGCGCTGGCCCGATCTCCGGTTCGAGGAGCACGCCCTCTACGTCTCGCCCGATGTGGGCGTCGCGGAGTGGACCGCGCAGGCGACGGCCCCCGACGGGCGACGCCTCGAGTGGGACGGGATCGACGTGATCAACTGCCGGGACGGCCTCATCCTGCGCAACGCCGTCTACTCGTCGGGCCACACTCCACGGGTGCTCGACTGACGTGACCGAGCTGCGCTTCCGGAACGGCGTTGCCCTCCGCGAGCCGCTGACGCTCGCGCTGCTCTTCCTCGAGCACGACTACAGCTATCGAACCTACGACTCGCAGCCGGTCCGGGCCGACGCGGAGTGGCGGCGAGAGGACGCGCAGATCGCGAACCGGATCGGCGCCCGGATGAGCTCGCGCGAGATCGACGCGCTGATGGGCCGGAAAGGCGAGATCGACGCGGCTCTGCGGCGCATCCCGGGCGATCTCGCGCTCACCGAACCGGACGACGCGATCCGGTGGGACGCGCTCCACGACCTGTACGAGGCCTTCGGAGGGATTAGCGGCGTCGGGCTGGCGAAGGCGACGAAGGCACTGCACAAGAAACGGCCGCAGCTGATCCCGATGCTCGACTCCGTCGTCGCCGGCTATCTCCGCTCGGTCGACGAGATCCCGGTCGGCGGCTTCGCCGACGAGGCGCTCGGCCTGACGCGCAGCTACAAGGTCGATCTCGACGCGAACGCCGACGTGCTCACCTCGGTTCAGCACGGCCTCGGCGAGCACGGGTACACGCTCGGCCTCTGCCGGATCCTCGATCTCTACACCTGGGCCTATGCAGGCGGGAGCCCGCCGCCGTGGGCCGCCGAGGCCCGTGCGCGGCTGATCGTCCGGCCGGACTCGCCGCTCACGCCGGAGCCCGTCGCGCCGACGGCGATCGGCATCGACGAAGGGGCGGAGCTTGCGGCCGATCTCGGCATCGAGCTCGATCCGGAAGGGATCGGCCTTGCCGTGCTGCGTGCCGCCGCGCGCGAGGTCGGGTACGTCCAGGCAAGGCACGAGATCAAGCGCTGGTTCGAGGCCCAGTCCCCCGGCTAAAGGGAACCCCGGGCGTGCACCGATACAGGGAGTGTGGCGATCATCGCCGATCCGTCCCTGCCTGCGGTCCGAGACGACTGGGCCCGTCTGGCCGAGGAAAGCGGCTCGATCTTCGCGACGCCGGAATGGCTCCTGCTCTGGTGGCAGCACTTCGGCGGCGGGCGCGAGCTCTTGCTGACCGTCGAGCAAGGCGCGGTGCTGCCGTTCTACCTCTGGCGCGAGCGGCCGCTTCGCATCGTCCGCGTCCTCGGTCACGGGCCGGGAGACGAGCTCGGGCCGTTCGGGCCGGGCGCCCGCGAGGCGCTGCGGCGCTGGATCGAGACCGAGCGGTTCGACGTGCTCGCCTGCCAGCAGCTTCCGGGGCCGGACTCGTGGCTGCCGTCGCTGCCCGGAGGTCGCGTCGTGAGCCGAGAAGGCAGCCCCGTCCTCGCCTTCGAAGGCCGGTCGTGGGACGAGCTCCTCAAGAGCAAGAGCCGCAACTTCCGGGAGCAGGTCGGCCGGCGCACGCGTGCGCTCGAGCGCGACTTCGACGTGCGCTACCGGCTCGTCGACGGCCAGGACGGGCTCGACGACGCGCTCGACACGTTCTTCCGGCTCCACGCGCTGCGGCATCCGAAGGGCTCCGTGATCACGCGCACCGAGGCGTTCCAGCACGAGTTCGCGGCCCTGGCGGCGAGCCGCGGTTGGCTCCGTCTCTGGCTCGTCGAGCTCGACGGCCGTCCGGCCGCAGCCTGGCTCGGCTTCCGCTTCGCGGGCGCCGAGTGCTACTACCAGGCCGGCCGCGACCCGATGTACGACAAGCACTCGGTCGCGTTCGTCCTGCTTGCGCACACGATCCGCGAGGCCCTCGAGGACGGTGCGGCGGAGTACCGCTTCCTTCGCGGCGACGAGCCGTACAAGTACCGCTTCGCGGAGGCCGATCCCGGTCTCGAGACGATCGTCGTCGGCCGCGGCGCCGCGGGCAAGACCGCACTGGCCGCGCTCAGGCTTGTGCGCCGCGTGCCGATACGCAGGACATGACGGTCCTCTTCTGGGCGTGCGTCGGCTACGTCCTGTACGTCTACGCGCTCTTTCCGCTGCTCGTGCTGCTGCGTGGGCGCGTTGCGCGGAAGCCGTACGTCTGCGGCGCCGAGACGCCTTCGGTCACGGTCGTCATCGCGGCGCGGAACGAGGAGGCGTCGATCCGCGGCCGTCTCGAGAACCTCCTCTCGCTCGATTACCCGGCCGACCTGCTCGACGTCGTGATCTGCTCCGACGGCTCCGACGACGGGACCGACGACATCGTCCGCGACGACACGAGCGGCCGGGTCCGGCTCGTGGCGCCGGGCCGCGTCGGCAAGCCCGAGGCGCTGAACGCCGCCGTCCGCAGGGCGACCGGCGAGGTGCTCGTCTTCTCGGACGCGAACAGCGTCTTCCGGGCCGACGCGATCAGGCAACTCGTCGCGCCGCTCGCCGACCCGGCCGTCGGCGGCGTGGCCGGCAACCAGGTCTACCTTCCGCCCGACACGGGCGACGGCGACGCGAGCGTCGTCGGCGAGCAGCAGTACTGGGACCTCGACCGGTCGCTGAAGCGCGCGGAGAGCGACGCAGGCTCCGTCAGCGGCGCCACCGGCGCGATCTACGCGATCCGCAGAGAGCTGTTCACGCCGCTTCGCCGCGAGGTCTCGAACGACGACCTGCTCGAATCGCTGGCCGTCGTAGCGCAAGGCCGGAGACTCGTCTTCGCACCGGAGGCGATCGCGTACGAGCACGTCGCCGAGACGACCCGCATCACGTTCGAGCGCCGGGTCCGGGTCATGGTCGGAGGCTTTCGCTGCCTCTGGGTCATGCGGGGGCTTATGAACCCGTTCCGGCACGGGTTCTTCGCCGTCCAGCTCCTGACCCGGAAGGTGCTGCTGCGGACGATGGTGCTCCCGCTCGCACTGCTCTCCGTCCTCGCGCCGGTCCTGTGGTCGGAAGGGATCGTCTACCGGCTCGCGGTCGTGGGTGAGATCGAGTTCTACGTCCTGGCCGTCCTCGGCGTGCTGCTCCGCGACGCGCCGACCGGCAAGAAGCGCATGTTCGCCCTCCCGGCGTACTTCTGCCTCGTCAACGTGGCCTCGGCGAAGGCGCTGCTGCAGATGGCCCGAGGCGAGCGGTACGAGCGCTGGGAGCCCGCCCGGCCCGCCTGAGAGGGCTTCCTCCCCCGTACGAGGCACGCAGATCGCTCGGAAGGGTCAGTCCGCTGGCTCGGACGGGGCATGACGGGGACCGTCCCACGTCCCGACACAAGGAGTCGTGGCGTGCGGCCGCCTCACCCTCTCTCTGCTGGCGACGACCGTGGCGACCTTCGCGGCGGTCGGTGCTGCCCAGGCGGCGCCGCCGGCGAAGTCGAAGCCCAAGGCGGCCCGGACGGCGACGAAGAAGCGCACGACGAGCGTCGAGCGCTCGCGGGTCGACGCGCAGGTCACGGCCACTGGGCTCGACAACGCGCGGATGTCGCTCGGCTGGGCGCCCGTTGCCGGCGCCGCGAGGTATCAGGTCTACCGCGGCACGCTGCTCGTCGGCGCGACCGCCACTCCCGGTTTCACCGACACCCTCCTCTGGCCCTCAACCTCGTACTCGTACCGCGTCGTCCCGATCACGGCCGCGGGTGGGCCGCTGTCGGCGATCACCGGCACCGGAACCACGCTCGGCCTGCCCGCGACCGGGTTCCAGAGCCCGTTCCCCGCGTCGAGCGTGTGGAACACGCCGGTCGAAGCCGCGCCGACGGCGTCGAACTCGTCGGCCGAGATCGGCTACTTCCTCGCGCACGTCAAGTACCCGAACATGACCCTCCGAGCCTGGGGCGTGTCGGTCGCGCAGACCCACGCGACCGACCCGTCCTTCGACGTGCCCTGCCTCGTCTGGACGAACTGCACGCTGAGCGCGTTCGGCAAGGTGCAGATCCCGGCGACGGCCGCACCCGACCCTTCGGCCGACGGGCAGATGGCCGTCTACGACGCCGCGAGCGGGCGCGAGTGGGACATGTGGCAGGCGAGGTCGCAGTCGGGCACGTGGACGTCGTCGGCCGGCGCGGTCGTCTCGACGGCCGGAAATGGAGTCGCGCAGGCCGGCACCGCCGCCGGCGACGCCGCCAACTTCCCGCTCCTCGGCGGTCTGATCCGCCCGGAGGAGATCTCCCAGGGCCGCATCGACCACGCACTCGTGTTCGGGATGCCCGGCGTGAGCGACCTCGGGCACGTGTGCCCGGCGACGCACAACGACGGCTCGACCTCCGACCCGAACGCGCTCGAGGAGGGCACGCACCTCCAGCTCGACCCGTCCGTGGACGTCGACTCGCTGGCGATCCCGGCATGGGAGAAGCCCGTCGTCCGGGCGATGCAGACGTACGGCATGTATCTCCGGGACGGCGGCGGCACGTTCTCGATCTACGCCGAGAATCCGGTCTCGCGCGGCTACGACGCGTGGTCGAAGGCCGGCATGCCCGCCGGTGACTCGGTCTCGTTGACCGGCATCCCCTGGCAGAAGCTCAGGGTCGTCGCGGCGCCGAGCTGCTAGCGGCGATCCCGTCCGCGAAGAACGCGGCCAGCTTGTCGAGGTGGGCCTCGAGCGTATTCGCTTCGGCGTGCTGGAGCCCGGCCCGGATCAGCCGCTCGCGCAGCTCGGGCTCCGACGCCAGACGCTCGACCGCCGCGACCATCGCCGGCGCGTCGCGCGGGGGCACGAGGAGGCCCAGGCGGCCGCCGTCGAGCGCGGCGGATACGCCGCCGACGTCCGTGGCCGCGATCGGCAGCCCGGCCGACTCTGCCTCGAAAAACACCTGCGGCGCGCCCTCGGTCAGGGAGACGTGCAGGAACGCGTTGCTCGACCGGTAGACGTTCCAGAGCGCGTCGCCGTTCGGCACGTAGCCGAGCACGTCGATGCAGTCGCCGAGACCGCGGGACGCGACTGCCGCCTCCAGTTCGCCGCGCAGCGGCCCGTCTCCGACGACGGCCAGCCGGAAGCGACGATCGCCGTCGCGCAGCCCGGCCATCACGTCGAGCATCAGCAGCGGGTTCTTCTCCGGGTCGATCCGTCCGACCGAGACGAGCCGGATCTCGCCGTCCCAGGATCGCGCGAGCGCCTCGTCGAGCGGAGTCAGCTCGGCGCGCGGGATCAGCGAGAACCCGCCCGACAGGACCGGAGCCGTCCCACCGCGGTAGTTGGCCGCGATCTGCTCGCCCTCGACCGTCGTCGGCGCGCCCCGCGAGATCAGGCGGAAGACCTGCTCCAGCGCACGGGCGACCGGGAGCGCCCAGCGCCAGCGCTCACTCGGCAGCCGCGCCGCGATGTACTCCGGGTAGTCCTGGCGCACCCCGAGGAAGAGCGGCTTGCGCCGCGCGCTGGCGATCAGCGCGAAGACGATCGACATCGGGTTCGGCCCGAAGATCCACACGGCGTCGACCCGGTCGAGCTCGGCGGAGAAGCGGCGGCACGAGCCGGGAAGCGCCCGCAGCATCGCGGCGATATCGAAGATGCTCCGGTAGAAGGGCAGCGGGACGAGCCTCACCGCGGCGTCCGGAAGCGTGTACGCGAACGAGCCCGGCGCAGGGTCGAGCCGACCGAAGAGCACCACCTCGTCGACCCGCGGCGGCAGCGCGGTGATGAAGCGGATCACGGGCACGTCGGCCGAGTACCGCCGTCCGTCTGAGCGGTAGGGCATGTCGTAGAAGACTCCGAGTCTCACGGCCTCTGATTTTCGCTTCAGAAGGCGCTTCCCTCTGCCGATAGTCCCCCTGATGAGTGACCTCCGCGAAACGGACGGCTCGGGCGTCGGCCTGCGCCAGTATCTCGAGGTACTCCGCCGGCGCAAGCTGATCGTCATCTCGTTCCTGGCGATCTCGCTCGGTGCCGCATCGGCGCTGACGTTGGCCACCACGTCGCTGTACGAGGCGCAGACGACGATCGTCGTCGGTCAGGGCACCTGCATCGTGCAGCCGCAGAACGCGAACGCGATCCAGCCGTTCACCGCCACGGCCGCCGGGCTCATGCACAGCACCGTTCTCGCGAACAACGTCATCCACAACCTTCATCTGAACTCCACGCCGCAGGGGCTCCTGGGCAACGTCTCGGTGTCGTTCAACCCGGACAGCGCGGCGCTCACCGCCTCGGTCGTCAACCACGACCCGCTGCTCGCGAAGGCGATCGCCAAGTCGATCGGCACGAACTTCCAGCGCCTGGTGCAGCAGCGACTCGGCAAGGAGGTCCCCGCGAGCGCCGGTGTACCGGCGACCCCGCCGCTGACCGCCTGCATCTGGGATCCGGCGCACGTTGTGCCGGGCAAGGTCGAGCCGAAGCCGACGCGCAACCTGCTCGTCGCGGGCATCCTCGGCCTCATCCTCGGACTTCTCGCCGCGTTCCTGCGCGACTACTTCGACCGAACGCTGCGCAGCGTCGAGGAGATCGAGCGCGCGTTCGGCGTCCCCGTCATCGGCCAGATCCCGAGCGTCAAGCCTTCGAACCGCGGTGAGCGCTCGCGCATCCTCTGGGAGGAGAACGGCGACTTCGCCGAGTCGTTCCGCGGTCTGCGCGCGAACCTGCAGTACCTCGCCGTCCAGTGGCCGCTGAAGACGATCCTCGTCACGAGCCCTGCTGCGAACCAGGGCAAGACGACCGTGTGTGCGAGCCTGGCGACCGCGATCGCCCACTCCGGCCAGTCGGTCGTGCTGATCGAGGCCGACCTCCGCCGGCCGCGCCTCGGCGACACGTTCGGCCTGCCGCGCCTCCGGCCCGGGCTGACCAGCGTGCTCGTCGGCCATTCGCAGCTCGGCCGGGCCACCAGTGAGATCAAGCTTCCGCCGAGCCCCGGCCAGGCGAAGGGCCAAGACCAGTCCATCACCGTGCTGCCCAGCGGACCGCTGCCGCCGAACCCGTCCGAGCTGGTCGGCAGCCCCCGCATGCGCCGGCTCGTCGACGGGCTCGCCGAGCTCTACGACACGGTCATCCTCGACTCGCCTCCGCTGCTCCCGGTCGCCGACTCGCTCGCGCTCGCGAAGCTCGTGGACGGCGTGATCATCGTCGTCAGGGCGAAGAACGCGACCCGCGACGACGCCAAGGCCGTACGCGCACTCGCCGACCGCCTCGGCCTCCACGTCATCGGCGTGGTCATGACCGACGTCCCGCGTCGCGACCACTACTACGCCGAGTACACGAGTGAGCTCGTTCCGGACGAGGACGCCGTCGACGTCGCCGAGCTCAAGCGGAGAACCGCCCCGGGAGGCAAGTCTCCCGCGTCTTCGAGGAAGGCCGCGATCTGAACACCTCGGATGCGCTGACGAGGCGGATCGCCGCTGGGGCGCCGCTCGTCGCGCTCCTCGCGCTCTCCGCCATGACGGTGGGCGTGCTGGCGGTGAAGAAGCCGAGCCTCGCGGCCGCGCTCGTGCTCGCTGCCGCGCTGCTCTTCGTGATCGCGGTCCGGATCGAGGTGCTGCCGCTCGTCCTGGTCTCGACCATCTTCGTCGAGACTGTCGCTCTCGGCGGCCTGACGGTAGGCCGGATCGCGGGCGCGTTCGCGGTCTTCGCTCTCGCGTACTACTTCCTCGCCAACGGGCGGGCATCCCTGCGCGTGTCGCCGCTCCTCGTCGTTCCCGGCCTCTACGGCCTGTGGATCCTGGTCAGCGCCTACTGGGCGACCTATCCGAGCGACGTCTACACGACGTTCATCGGGTTCCTGCTCGTCGTCGGCTACATGCTGACCATCGGCCTGCTCGTGCGGAAGCCGAAGGACGCGCTGGTCGTCCTGAAGGTGCTCGTCGCAGGTGCGACGATCGCCGGGTTTGTTGCGATCGAGGCGTACTTCACGTCGGGAGGCGTGACGCGCGCCACGGGCTTTCTCGGCGGCGGGAACTTCGACACCTTCGGCGTCTACCAGGCGATGATCGGTCCGATGGCGCTCGGGGTCTTCGCGCTCGGGCGCCGGCCCGAGACGCGGTTCCTCGCGCTCGGCTGCCTGGGCGTGATCACGTTCTCGATCGTCAGCTCGCAGACTCGCACGGCGATGATCTCGATCGTGTTGGTAGCCGTCCTGGCGCTGGTCCTGCCGTGGAGGGTGCTCTTCCGGTCGGCTGCGCAGAAGGCGACGTACGCGGTTTCGGTCGGAGTCATGGCGGGCGGCGTGCTGACCGTCGCGGCGAGCGCGGCGTTCTTCGCCCGGGTGAGTTCGATCTTCAGCGGCTTCAGCTCGACCGGCGACCGCGGAGCTGGCCGAACCGATCTCTGGGCGGCGGCCTGGAACGCGTACTCGCACCATCCCCTGTTCGGGATCGGTGCGGGCAACTTCCCGTCGGAGGCACTCGGCCTGCTCCAAACGACTCAGGGCGTCGACCTGACGGCGCAATACGTGCAGCAGGGCCGGCTCGTCCACAACTCGTACCTCGAGGCGTTGACCGAGCTCGGTCCCGTCGGGCTGGCACTCTTCGTGCTCGTGATCGCGATCACCGGCTGGTACCTGTTCGGCATCTTCCGGCGCGCCCGTGCCGCCGCCGACGACACGATCAGGATCGTGTCCGCGACGCTCCTGCTGGCGCTGATCAGCCTCACGATCTCGATGGCCTTCCTGTCGATCGGCCTGAACAAGCCGCTCTGGATCATCGTCGGCCTGACGATCGCACTGGAACGGATGTCTGCCCAGCGGGACGGGCCCGAGGCCGAGCCGGCGTGAGGCCGCTCGTCCTCTGTTACCACGCGGTCTCCGACACCTGGCACCACCGCCTCTCCGTTCCCGCCGACACCCTCGAGGCCCAGCTGCGGCATTTGGTCGGCCACGGCTGGCGACCGGCGAGCGCGCGCGATGCCGCGACCGGGACGGGCAAGCTCGTGCACGTCACGTTCGACGACGCGTTCACGAGCGTGCGCAACGCGCTTCCTGTGCTCGAGCGCACGGGCGCGAAGGCAACGGTGTTCGCGTGCACCGGCTACGCGGTGAACGGCCGTCCGCTCACGGTCGCCGAGCTGGACGGTGAGCCGGGCGCGGAGCTCGAGACGATGACGTGGGACGATCTGCGCGACCTCGTCGAGCGCTCCATCGAGGTCAGCTCGCACACGGTCTCGCACCCGCACCTCCCGCGGCTCTCCGACGACGAGCTCGCCGCCGAGCTGCGCGACTCCAGGCAACAGCTCGAGGACGAGCTCTGTCGCCCCTGCACCGTGCTCGCGTACCCGTTCGGCGACTGCGACGACCGCGTCCGCGCAGCCGCCCGGGCCGCGGGCTACGAGGTCGCATTCGGCCTGCCCGGGAACGCGACCGGCCTCGACGCGTTCGACGTCTTCCGGGTCGGCGTCTGGAACGGCGATAGCCCGCGCAAGGTCGCGTTCAAGGCGAACGGACTCGTCCGCTCGCCGGCGGCGCTGAAGCTACGCCGCGCTCTCGGGGTTACCGGTTAGCGCAGCGTTACTGCGCTGGTTCTCGATCACGTCGTCGAGGATGCGGTCGAGGTCGAGTGTCGGCTTCCAGCCGATCGCCTGGTTGATCTTCTCGATCGACGGCTCGCGGTGGAGGACGTCCTCGATCCCGAGCCCGTAGACCTGGTCGTGCGGGATGAACTCCATCCCCGACGTCGAGCCGGTCTTCGCGAGCACGCGCTCGGCGAGCTCGAGGATGCTGAGCCGCTCGGCGGAGCCGATGTTGAAGATCTGCCCCGAGATGTGCGTGGCGCTCATCAGCCCGGCGACCGCGCGAATCGTGTCATGGACGTGGCAGAACGAGCGCGTCTGCGTCCCGTCGCCGTGCACCTCGAGCGGCTTGCCGGCCAGCGCCCGCTCGACGAAGCGCGGGATCACCATGCCGTACTGGCCCTGCTGCCGCGGTCCGACCGTGTTGAAGAACCGCCCGATCACGGCGTCCAGTTCGCGCTCCTGGTGGAAGGCCAGCGCGAGGAACTCGTCCATCGCCTTCGAGTCTGCGTAGAGCCAGCGGCGCTCGGTGACCGGCCCGTAGACGCGCCGGTCCTCCTCGCCGAGCGGCCTTTCCTCGCGGTGGTCGCCGTAGACCTCCGAGCTGGATGCGATGAAGACGCGCTTGCCGAAGTTGTTGCAGTACTCGAGGACGGTCTCGGTCCCCTGGACGTTCGTGACCATCGTGTGCACGGGCTGCTCGACGATCAGGCGCACGCCCACGGCGGCGGCCAGGTGGTAGACGACGTCGACCCGGTGCACGAGCTCGCTGACGACCGAGCGGGACAGGATCGAGTCGACGACGAGGTGGAATCCCGGCTGGTCGCGCAGCGCCTCGACGTTGCGGTTCACCCCAGTGGACAGGTCGTCGAGGGCCCAGACCTCCCAGCCTTCGCGCAGCAAGAGCTCCGCCAGGTGCGAGCCGATGAAGCCCGCGCCGCCGGTGATCAGCGCCTTCTTGTCCCCCCCGGGCGAGCTCACGGCAGGGAGGCTAGCGGCAGTTGGAGACGGCACCGAAGGTGTTAAGGGCGTGTTGCCGGCGTCTCGGCCGCCCCCGGGCCCTGGGCTAAGATGGGGCTCTAGTGTTCGAGCGGTTCACAGAGCGGGCCCGCCAGGTCGTCGTCCTCGCACAGGACGAGGCGAGGGCGCTCAAGCACAACTACATCGGCACGGAGCACATCCTGCTCGGCTTGCTGCGCGAGGAAGAGGGCCTTGCCGCCCGCGTCCTCGAGTCCCTCGACATCACCGTCGAGGAGGTCCGCGCGCAGGTCGCCAGGATCGTCGGGCAGGGCGACGAGGTCACGACCGGGCAGATCCCGTTCACGCCGCGCGCCAAGAAGGTGCTCGAGCTGGCGCTGCGCGAGGCGCTCTCGCTCGGCCACAACTACATCGGCACCGAGCACATCCTGCTCGGCCTCGTCCGCGAGAACGAGGGCGTGGCGGCCCGCATCCTGCTCGACTTCGACGCGGACGCCGAGAAGATCCGCAACGAGATCATCCGCATGCTTTCGGGCCCGGGTCGGCGCCAGCAGGGTGGCGGTGGCGCCGCCGGCGAGAAGTCGAAGAGCTCGAAGCTGCTCGACCAGTTCGGCCGCAACTTCACGCGCCAGGCCGCCGAGGGCAAGCTCGACCCGGTCGTCGGCCGCCAGACCGAGATCGAGCGGATCATGCAGATCCTCTCACGCCGCCAGAAGAACAACCCCGTGCTGATCGGCGAGCCCGGCGTCGGCAAGACCGCCGTCGTCGAGGGGCTCGCGCAGCGGATCGCCGCCGGACAGGTGCCCGAGCTCCTGAAGGGCAAGCAGATCTACTCGCTCGACCTGGCCGCTCTCGTCGCCGGCTCCAAGTACCGCGGCGAGTTCGAGGAGCGCCTGAAGAAGGTCATGAAGGAGATCCAGCAGCGGGGCGACATCATCCTCTTCATCGACGAGCTCCACAACCTCGTCGGCGCGGGTGCGGCCGAGGGCGCGATCGACGCCGCCTCGATCCTGAAGCCGGCGCTGGCGCGCGGCGAGCTGCAGACGATCGGCGCGACGACCCTCGACGAGTACCGCAAGTACCTCGAGCGCGACGCGGCTCTCGAGCGCCGCTTCCAGCAGATCCGCGTCGAGGAGCCGTCCGTCGACGAGACGATCCAGATCCTGCGCGGCCTGCGCGACCGCTACGAGGCTCACCACCGCGTCAAGATCACCGACGAGGCGCTGCACGCCGCGGCGACGCTCGCCGACCGCTACATCCAGGACAGGCACCTCCCCGACAAGGCGATCGACCTGATCGACGAGGCCGCGTCGCGCATGCGCATCCGCACGATGACCGCGCCGCCGCGCTACCGCGAGCTCGAGGAGGAGATCGAGAAGGTCCGCAAGGAGAAGGAAGACGCGATCGAGGCCCAGGAGTTCGAGAAGGCCGCGAGCCTGCGCGACAAGGAGCGGAAGCTCACGCAGAAGAAGCGCGAGCTCGAGGAGCAGTGGCAGTCCTCCGAATCCGAGGACCAGCCCGAGATCGGGGAGGAGGAGATCGCGGACGTCGTCTCGATGTGGACGGGCATCCCGGTCTTCAAGCTCACCGAGGCGGAGACGCAGAAGCTGATCCGCATGGAGGAGGAGCTGCACAAGCGCGTCATCGGCCAGCACGAGGCGATCGTCGCCGTGTCCAAGTCGATCCGTCGCGCGCGGGCCGGAATCAAGGATCCCAAGCGCCCGACCGGCTCGTTCATCTTCCTTGGCCCCTCGGGCGTCGGCAAGACCGAGCTGGCGCGCACGCTCGCCGAGTTCCTGTTCGGCGACGAGGACGCGATGATCCAGGTCGACATGTCGGAGTACATGGAGAAGCACTCCGTGTCCCGGCTCGTCGGCTCGCCCCCGGGCTACATCGGCTACGACGAGGGCGGCCAGCTCACCGAGTCCGTGCGCCGCAAGCCGTATTCGGTGCTGCTGCTCGACGAGATCGAGAAGGCGCACCCGGACGTGTTCAACATCCTCCTGCAGATCCTCGAGGACGGCCGGCTGACGGACGCGCAGGGCCGCAAGGTCGACTTCCGCAACACGATCGTGATCATGACCTCGAACGTCGGCGCCGCCGCGATCTCGAAGAATCAGACGCTCGGCTTCTCGATCGGCGACGAGAGCGGCCTCTCGTACGACGACATGAAGGAGCGCGTCATGGGCGAGCTGAAGAAGATCTTCCGCCCCGAGCTCCTGAACCGCATCGACGAGGTGATCGTCTTCCACAAGCTGGCGAAGGAGGAGATCATCCAGATCGTCGACCTGCTGATGAAGCGGGTGCGCGAGCAGATGGCGGTGCACGAGGTCGCGATCGAGCTCACCGACAGCGCCAAGGAGATGCTCGTCGAGAAGGGCTACGACCCGGCCATGGGCGCCCGCCCGCTACGCCGCGCGATCCAGCGTCACATCGAGGATCCGCTTGCCGACTTCGTGCTCATGTCCGAGCTCGAGCCGGGCTCGACCATCCTCGTCGACCGCAAGGAAGGCGAGGAGGATGTCGACATCTCGATCATCGCCGCCCCGAAAGTCGCGGTCGCAGTCGGCCCGGCGCCGGACGCGCCGGAAGAGTCCGACGACGAGCCGTCCGACGACTCGACCGACTAGCTAGCCCGCTCTCGTTCCGGCCGAAGCTCTGACGGCCGAAGCTCGGTTGGCCGAAGCTGGGTCCGTCCTCTGCTGCTGCGATGGTGAGCAGATGACGCGTGCGGCGGTCGCCGGCGATCTGGTCGTGCTTGCGCTCGTCGTGCCCGCGACGGCCGTGGCGGGGACGGTCACGCTCGGCAAGGGCCTGCCGCCCTGGAAGCTCGGGCAGCGGTTCGCCGTCCGGTCCGGCCTCGTCCGCTCGGAGCGGTTCGCCGCAAACGGGGGCCCGGGATGCGTGTCGTCGGCGTCGTCGGCGACGCGGATCGACTTCTACCGTGGGCTCCGCGTCGCCTGGAGTGCCGATTCACACGGGCGCCTCACCTCGTCGACGTCGCGACCTCGCGCGCGGGAGACCGGTCCTCGGACGGCTTCGTCGTCGCTGTGAGCACACGCGGTGCCGTCCGCAGCAAACACCCGGGCGCCACGCTCTCGTACGCGCAGGGACCGCTCGCCCTCGGCTCGTCGTCGCTGACGGTGATCCATCGCACGGGCAAGGAGACGTTCGACGAGCTCGTGTACTGGTTCGACGCCCAGGGCACGCTGACCGCGCTCGAAGCCCTCGCCGGCGGCTGCTGACGGGCTCGAGCCGGCAGATGGAAGCGGCCGCCGTGCCGCCGCGTTCAACGGTGACTACGGCCGCGAGCCGCAGGGCCGGTTTGGCCCGAGGCATTCGCGGCTGCGGTTAGCTGTACGCTCGGGACATGGCTGTGGCGATCCGGCACGTGCAGCCGTCCGACTACGGGCGCGTGATCCAGCACGTGAACGAGTGGTGGGGCGGACGCGAGATGGCGCCGATGCTGCCGCGGCTGTTCTTCATCCACTTCGAGAGCTCGAGCTTCGTCGCCGACCGCGAGGACGGCACGCTCGCCGGCTTCCTGATCGGCTTCCTCTCGCAGACCGAGGATGACACGGCGTACGTCCACTTCATCGGCGTCGCGCCCGACGAGCGCGGCAGCGGGCTCGGCCGCGAGCTCTACGAGCAGTTCTTCGACGCGGCCCGGCGCAACGGTCGCACCGTCGTCCGTTGCGTCACTTCGCCCCGGAACACGCTCTCGCTCGCCTTCCACGAAGCGCTCGGCTTCGAGCAGGAAGGCGTGGCCGAGGATTACGACGGCGCCGGCTCGAGCCGCGTGCTGCTCGCAAAACGACTCTGAATCGTCACGAAGCCGTCGCGGTCCCCGTCAGGACCCGGCCCTAGACTCGAACCATGGCCAAGGCGAAGACCGCCGCGGTTCTCTATGCGTGCACGGAGTGCGGGTACTCGTCCGGCCGGTGGTTCGGCAAGTGCCCGTCCTGCGGAACGTTCGGGAGCCTCGTCGAGGAACACTCCGAGCAGCCCGGCGCGGCTCAGCAGGCCGCCAAGCCGTTGCTCAAGCTCGTCGACGTCGAAGCCGAGGAGTCGAGTCGTATCCCGACCGGCGTGCCGGAGCTCGACCGCGTCCTCGGCGGAGGCCTCGTCCCGGCGAGCCTCGTCCTCGTCGGCGGCGAGCCCGGCGTCGGGAAGTCGACGCTCCTCCTGACCGCGTTGCGCCACATGTCGGCCGAGCGGCGCGCGCTGCTCGTCACCGGCGAGGAGTCGACGGCCCAGGTCAAGCTGCGTGCCGACCGGCTCGGCGGCTCGGCCGGCATCGAGATCCTCGCCGAGACCGAGCTGGAGACGGTCTGCGCGACGCTCGAGCGCGAGCGTCCGGACGTCTGCGTCGTCGACTCGGTGCAGACGCTGTACGCGTCCGAGCTCGGCTCCGCCCCCGGCTCCGTGGCGCAGGTCCGGGAAGCGGCGTCGAGGCTCCTCCGCGTGGCCAAGGAGTCAGGCGTCGCGCTCTTCCTCGTCGGCCACGTGACGAAGGACGGCGCCGTCGCCGGCCCGCGCGTCCTCGAGCACCTCGTCGACTGCGTCCTCCAGTTCGAGGGCGACCGCTACCGCGAGCACCGCATCCTGCGCGCAGTCAAGAACCGCTTCGGCTCGACGAACGAGATCGGCGTCTTCGAGATGACCGGCACCGGGCTTCGCGGCCTGCCCGATCCCTCGCAGCTCTTCGGCCACAGCGCCCCCGGCGAGGTCGGATCGGCCGTCGCCTGCGCGCTCGAAGGCACGCGCCCGATCCTGCTCGAGATCCAGGCGCTCGTCGCGCCCACCGACCTCACCATGCCTCGCCGCGTCGCGACCGGTGTCGACGCGAAACGCCTGGCGATGCTCGTCGCAGTGCTCACCCGGCACGCCCGTGTCCCGCTCGGTCAGGCCGACGTCTTCGTCAACGTCGCCGGCGGCGTGCGCATCGACGAGCCGGGTGCCGACCTCGCCGTTTGCCTCGCCATCGCGTCCGCAGCGCGCGGCGCACCCGCCAGGCCGGGCCTCGCAGCGTTCGGCGAGGTCGGCCTGACCGGCCGGCTGCGCCCCGCGACGCAGGCGGAGCGCCGGCTCGAGGAGTGCTCGAAGCTCGGTTTCGGCATCGTGCTCGCCCCGCCGGGCACGCCCCGCCGGGCCGGGATCGACGTCTCGGAGGCGGAGACGATCCGCGCCGCCGTCGGCTCCGGGCTCGAACGGCCGGTGGAAGCCTCCGACTAGCAGGGACTTTACAACTTTCGGGCGCGAAAATGCCTGGAAAGTTGGCTTATTTAGGCGATTTTTGCTAGACTTGTAAAGTCCCGCCGGCGAGGCACATGTCCGCCGGCGGCTTGGCGACTACGAACGATTGCGGGGAAGGGGGAGCGGTTGTACAAGGTCGGCGACAAGGTGGTGTATCCGCACCACGGAGCAGGCACGGTCGTCAAGAAAGAAGTGCGAGAGGTACTCGGGGAGAAGCGCGAGTACATGACGATCCAGATCGCGCACAACGACATGGTGGTGAACGTCCCCACCGAGAACGCCGAACGTGTCGGCTTGCGCCGCGTGATCGGCGAGGACATGGTCACGAAGGTCGTGAAGGTGCTGTCCGGCTCCGGCACGCAGATGCCGAAGAACTGGAACCGGCGCTTCAAGCACAACCGCGACAAGATGAAGACCGGCGACATCTTCGAGCTCGCCGAGGTCGTCATGAACCTCTCGTTGCGCGACCACGAGAAGGGGCTGTCGACCGGCGAGAAGCAGATGTTCGTGAAGGCGAAGAAGATCCTCGCCAGCGAGCTCATGTACGCGAAGCAGATGGACGAGGACCAGGCTGCCGCCTGGCTCGACGACGTCCTTGCCGGTACGGGCTCGAACGGGAAGAAGCGCACGGTCAAGCCGAAGGTCGGCGCAGCGGCTTAAGCGCCGCCGGCAGTTGAGTACCTGGGCGGTCCTCGTCGCAGCCGGCCGTGGCGAGCGGCTCGGCGGGGACCGCCCCAAAGCCTTTGCACCTCTCTGCGGACGCCCGTTGCTCGCCGAGAGCCTCGAGCGGCTCGAAGCCTCCGACTGGATCGACGCGATCGTCGTCGTCGCGCCCGAGGGCTGGGAGGAACCTGCGATCCTCGTCGCCGAGGAGCTCGGCTGCGGCAAGGTGATCGCGACGGTGACCGGCGGTGCGGGCCGGGCCGAATCCGTCCGGCTGGGCGTGGCGGAGACGGCTCCGGATGCGCTCGCCGTGCTCGTGCACGACTGCGCCCGGCCGCTGCTGCCGGAGGACGTGATCGAGCGTGTGGTGACCGCGCTCGGCGAGGGCTGGGACGGGGCGGTGCCCGGCCTGCCGGTCGCGGACACGATCAAGCGCGTCGAGGGCGAGCGGGTCGTCGAGACGCTCGCGCGCGGCGAACTGCGGGCCGTGCAGACGCCGCAGGCGTTCACCGCCGAGGTGCTCCGCGCAGCACTCGAAGGCGACGTCGCGGCTGCGAGCGACTGCGCCTCCCTGGTCGAGGCCCGCGGCGGTCGGGTCACCGTCGTCCCGGGCGACGCGCGCCTCCTCAAGGTGACGACTCCGGAGGACCTCGCGCTCGTCGAAAGCTGGCTCGCCGGCGAATCCGCGTGACCGCCTTCTGGCCCGTCCCGATCCGTGCCGTCGTCTTCGACGTCGGCGAGACGCTCGTCAACGAAGATCGCTACTGGCGGCTGGCGGCAGAGCGAGTCGGCGTCGAGCCGCACGTCATCTGGGCTGCGCTGGGCCAGACGATTGCCAGAGGCGAGGAGCACTGGCGCGTCTACGAGTACCTCTCCGTCGAGCGGCCCGACAAGCTCACGTACTACGACCGCGACGACTTCTACCCGGACGCGCTCCCGTGCCTGGCCGAGCTCGGCCGGCGCGGCTTCTACCTCGGCGTCGCCGGCAACCAGTCGAATGAGCTCGAGGAGTGGATCCGGGGCCAGAAGCTGCCGGTCGAGCTCGTCGCGTCCTCCGCACGCTGGGGCGTGGCGAAGCCGTCGGCCGCGTTCTTCGAGCGCATCGCCTCCGAGTCGGGCTTCGAGCCCGCCGAGATCGCCTACGTGGGCGACCGCGTGGACAACGACGTGCTGCCGGCCCGCGACGCCGGCTTCCTCTCCGTTCACGTGCGGCGCGGCCCGTGGGGCTATCTCCAGGATCCTGCGCTGGCCCACGTCCGGCTCGGCTCGCTGGCCGAGCTTCCTGACAGACTCGCTGCGTATGTCTGAGCTTCGAATCGGGCTCGGCGTCGATGCGCACGCGTTCGCGGACGGCGTGCCGCTCGTGCTCGGCGGCGTCGCGTTCGAGTCGCCGCGCGGGTTGGCGGGGCATTCGGACGGCGACGTGATCGCGCACGCTCTCACCGACGCCGTGCTGGGAGCCGCCGGCCTCGGCGATATCGGCTCGCTGTTTCCCTCGGGGGCCGAGACACCGCAGGGCGTCGACTCGCTGGAGCTGCTCGCGGAGGCCTATCGGCAGGTTCGCGCTGCCGGCTTCGCGCTAATCAACGCGGACGCGATCCTGATCGGCGAGGAGCCGCGCATCGCCGGCCGCCGTGAGGAGATGCGCGGGCGGCTTGCGGGCGCGCTCGGGGTCGATCGGGGGCTCGTCAACGTCCGCGCGACGACGACGGACAGGCTCGGGTTCACCGGCCGCGGCGAAGGGCTCGCGGCGGAGGCGGTCGCCCTACTCCGGCAGACGGGCTAGTCCGTCCTCCACGACGACGAGGCCGTCGGCGTGGAGCGATTCGATCGCGGCGTCGTCCAGCTCGCCGAGCGGCCGCGGCGCCTCGGCGACGAGCCTGAGGGCCTGCGAGCGTCGCTGCCGGAACGAGCCTTCGAACGGCCCTTGCCGCCGCGCGGGCTCGAAGCGCATGCCGCGTGACGGGCACTCGGGCGCGAGCGGGCAGGCGCCGCAGCGCGGAACGCGGGCCAGGCACACGGTGGCGCCGAGATCCATCAGCGCCTGCGCGCACTCGCCGTCGAATTCGCCCTGGCTCCGCTCGCGGACGCGGCGCACGTTCGTGTCCTCCGGCAGGACGTTCCGTCCGAGCGCGAAGCACTCCACGGCCGCTGCCGTGTAGGGCCCGACGCCCGGCAGCTCGATGAGGTCGTCCGGCCAGCCGCGGTCGGCGACGACCTGAGCGGCACGGTGCAGGTTGACCGCACGGCGGTTGTAGCCCAGTCCCTGCCAAGCGACGATGACCTCCGAGCGCGGTGCCGCCGCCAGCGTCTCCGCGGTCGGCCAGCGGGCGAGCCACTCGACATAGCGCGGCACGACCCGCGGCACCTGGGTCTGCTGGAGCATGACCTCGGAGACGAGGATCGCGTACGGATCGCGCGTCCTGCGCCAGGGAAGGTCGCGACCGTGTTCCGCGTACCAGGCGAGCAACCGCGCCTTCACGGGGCGAGCCTAGTGCAAGCCCTTGTGACATCTGTCCGACACCAGCTCTAGTCTCCAGTCAAGTCCAGGCCTGGGCTGTCCTGAAACTCCGAGACAAGCGAGGGAGGACAGCCGTGAAGCGAAGGTATGTCGTCGCTGCTCCGACGTTGGCGATAGCTCTCACCCTGGGGCTGGCGCTGCTGTTTGCAGTTGCACGGCTTTACGGTCCGGATTGGCCGTAGAGAGCGGGGTGGTGGAAAGGTCGACGGGGTTCGCACGAGTGCGGACCCCGTTCCCCTTTGCCAACTGTCTCGGAGCCTCTACACTCTGAGACGACGATGCCGCGGCGGCCCAGCACACACGTCGACGATCCGAAACTCGTCGGCAAGCGTCTACGCGACGCTCGCGAGAAGGCAGGCCTGAGCCAGGGCAGGCTCTCGTTCGACGGCTGCACGACCGCGTACATCTCGCGCATCGAGGCGGGCACTCGCATCCCGTCGCTCCAGATCCTGACGGAGCTTGCGAAGAGGCTGGACGTCTCCGTTGACTACCTCGCGCACGGCCGCGAGGCAGGGGCGGTCATCGGTGACCCCGTCGCCGAGGCCGAGCTCGAGCTGCGCTTCGACGAGCCGGTGGCTGCCGCCAAGAAATTCCGCGAGATCCTCGGCTCGGCGACTGATGATCACACGCGCGCCCGCGCCACGGCCGGGCTCGGCCACGTCGCGTTCGAGGCAGGTGACCACGAACGCGCGATCGAGCTCTTTACCGACGCGATCGAGCTGTCGCCGCGGCTCGCCGAAGACTCTTCGCTCGCCGACAGTCTCGGACGCTCGTACGCGTTCACGTCGCAGTACGAAGAGGCGATCGCTGTCTTCGAGCCCAGGCTGCGAGCAGCCGAGGAGCGCGACGACTTCATCGAGACGATCCGGTTCTCGGCGCTCCTCGCCAATACGCTCACCGACCGCGGCCGGTTCGGTCACGCCGAGGAGGTGCTGGGGCACGCGATCGCGCTCGCCAAGGAGTCTCGCGACCCACTCGTGCGCGCCCGCCTGTGGTGGACGCAGGCGCGGCTGCACACGCTGAAGAACGATCCGGTGCTTGCCGAACGGTACGTGCGTCTGGCGATCACCGAGACACAGCGGACCGAACACGCGCGCTACTCGGCGGCTGCATTCCAGACGCTTGCGCTGCTCAAGAACGACCAGGGGGAGCACGACGAGGCCCTCGAGTTGATGGACGAGGCGTTCCCTCTCGTCCTCGAAAGCGGCAACTCCTACACGCAGGGCCTCGTGTACACCGAGCAAGCGCGTGCGTACGTGGGACTGGCGCGGTTCGACGAGGCGGAGGAGTCGGCCGCGCGTGCGATCGTGCTCCTGGAAGGGGCAAGTCCGTGGGATGCGGCCCGCGCGCTGACGGTGCTGGCCGACATCCGCGAGGCGCGAGGCGACCTGGACGGGGCGATCGAGCTCTACGAGCAGGTCGTCCAGACCTCTCCGCAGATCGGCCGTTACGCCGTCGAGGCCCACTCCAAGCTGGCCGAGCTGCTGCGCCGGGCCGATCGCCAGGAGGAGGCGCTCGACGTCCTGACGGCCGCTGTCGCGATTCGCGACACCGGCGTTCGCGCCGAGTAGCCCCGAGTCCTCTGCATAAAGTGCGCCGGTGACCGCCGGCGGGCTGACTCACGGTGACGTCGTCCGGCCGTCCGCGCCGCAGCCCGCCGCGCCGGTCCCGCCCGGCCCCTGGCGCCTGACGCTCAACCGGCTGCGCCGTGACCGTGCCTCGGTTACGGCGGCCGTCATCCTCGTCGTGATCGTCGTCCTCTCGTTTGCCGGCGCGCCGATCGGGAGCGCGATCCTCGGGCACAACTCGACCGACCAGTTCCCGTACTCCGTCGACGTGAACTTCAAGCCCGCCGGCCCGTGGTCGCGCGTGCCCGACGTCGGCCAGGTGCTCGTCGACTCGCAGGGCAACACGCTGACGGAGGCCCCGCCGGGCACGAAGACGACGCTTTTGCCGCTGGGCGCCGACGGCCCGCTCGGCCGCGACGAGATGCTGCGGCTCCTCGACGGCGGCAAGACGACCCTGGAGGTCGCGATCCTCGGCGTCATCTTCGCGCTTCTGATCGGCGTCCCGATCGGGTGCATCGGCGGCTACTTCGGCGGCTTCACGGACACGGTCGTGTCGAGACTGACCGAGGTGGTGATGGCGTTTCCGCTGATCCTCTTCCTCGTCTTCGCGAGCGTGCGCCTGAGCGACTCGCTGACCCCGATCGGCTGGGGGTCGATCCTGCCCGAGGGCGTGTTCGCCGTCTCGCTGCTGATCGGCGTCTTCACCTCCTTCTATCCGCTGCGGCTCGTTCGCGGCCAGCTCCTCGTTCTGCGGGACTCGGAGTTCGTCCAGGCGAGTCACATGACCGGCGCGTCGAGCTGGCGGATCCTGCGCCGCCACCTGTTCCCGCACCTCGTTCCGACCTTGCTCGTCTGGAGCGCGATCGCGGTCGCGACCAACATCCTGCTCGAGGTCGGGATCAGCTTCATCGGCGCCGGCATCCAGGCGTCGACGCCGACCTGGGGCTCGATGCTCTCGACGACCTGGGGGACGATCTACTCGCCGAGGACGTACAACAGCGCGAGCTTCACACCCTGGCAGACGATCTTCCCGACGATCGCGATCCTGCTCACCGTCGTTTCGCTGAACCAGCTCTCCGAAGGGGTGCGGCGCGCTGTCCAGCCCTGGTCGACGACATGAGGGAGTACGTCGGATTCGTGCTGCGCCGCATCGCGGCCGCCGTCTTCACCGTGCTGGTGATGATCACGCTCACGTTCGTCATCTACTGGGCGATCCCGAACCAGCCTGCGAACTTCGTCTACCCGGGTCTCGAGGTGCACCCTTCGGCCGGCCAGATCGCGAAGGCGAACCACTTCCTCGGCGTCGACCGGCCGCTGTTCGTCCAGGAAGGCGACTACCTCTGGCACCTGCTGCGGGGCGACTTCGGGAAGATGTGGCAGAACACGTACGTCACCGGCCAGCAGACGGTCCAGCAGCAGGCCGTCGGCGACCAGATCTTCCCCGCCGTCCGGGTGACGCTGTCGATCGTGCTCGGAGGCGCGCTGCTCGTGCTGCTGCTCGCGCTGCCTCTCGGCGCGATCGCAGGCCGCAGCATCGGCTCGATCTCCGACCGGACGATCTCGCTCGTCGCGTTGATCGGGATCTGCACGCAGCCGATGGTTGTCGGACTGATCCTGCGGACGGTGTTCGGGAACAACCTGGCCTGGTTGCCGCCGAGCGGCTACTGCACCTTCGGCTCGGGGGCGCCGGGTCAGTGCAGTGGGCCCGGCGCGTGGGCCGAGCACCTCGTCCTGCCGTGGATCACGTTCGCCCTCCTCTTCCTCGCGCTCTATACGCGGATGATCCGGATCAGCGTCGACGAGACGCTACGGGAGGACTTCGTCCGCACCGCGCGCGCGAAGGGCGTGGGCGAGAAGCGGCTGATGGCCCGGCACGTCCTGCCGAACGCGAACCTGCGCGTGCTGACCATGATCGGGATGGAGATCGGCACCGCGATCGGCGTCTGCGTGTACATCGAGGCGGCGTTCGGGTTCTCCGGGCTCGGGAACCTCGCCGTGCAGGAGTTCATCGGCTCGTCGGCTCTCGACCTGCCGATGATCCTCGGCGTCGTCACGATGATCACGCTGATCGTGGTGATCGGGAACCTGGCCGTTGACCTGATCTACGGCTACATCGACCCGCGGGCTCGAACCGTCGGCCGGGCACGGCGGACGAAGAGCCTCGCAGGCGGCGTCATCTAGCCCGAGCTTTACATATTCCGATATAGGAATATGATCTTGCGGTGGCCCGCTCGTCCACGACGTCCGACGTCTTCAACGCGATCGCCGAGACACACCGCCGGGACATCCTGGACGCGCTGATCGCGGGCGAGAAGGCGGTCGGGACGATCGTCAACGACCTGTCGATGTCCCAGCCCCAGGTCTCCAAGCACCTCCGGGTGCTCGGCGAGGTCGGGCTCGTCAGGTGCCGGGCAGAGGGGCGGCGCCGGCTGTACAGCCTGGAGCCCGCGCGCCTGCAGCCGATGCACGACTGGCTGGCCAAGTACCAGCAGGCCTGGAACGACCGGCTGGACCGGCTGGACGACTACCTCGAAGAACTCCAACGAGAAGGAGACCCGCAGTGACACCTCCACGGCACGGAACGGCAGTCGTCGAGCTACCGAACGATCTCGACGTCGTCATCACCCGGGAGTTCGAAGCACCGATCGAGCTCGTCTTCGACGTCTTGACGAAGCCCGAGCACGTGACCAGGTGGATGTTCGACCGTGAGCTCGAGGAGTGCTCGATCGACCTGCGCGTCGGCGGCAGCTACCACTTCGTCTTCGTGACCGACGACGGAAGGGAGATGTCCTTCCGTGGAACGTACGTGGAGGTCGAGCGGCCGACCCGGGTGGTCGCGACGTGGCTGTACGAGGGGCGTCCGGACGCGGATGCGGTCGATTCCACGGAACTGCGCGAGGTCGACGGAGTGACGACGATGACGGCCAAGCTGACGTTCAGCGACAAGGCGGGCCGCGACGAGACGATCGGGAGCGGAACGGACGGCATGACGTCGGCCTACGACCGGGTGGAAGGTCTCCTCAGGTCGCTGCTCGCCGGTTAGAGGCTTTGATGGAACGTTGCACGTCGACGGGGCGCGATGGGCGTCGTGATGCAAGGACGCAGGGAGCGTTCGTACCCGGAGGGTACGGGCGCGACTGAGGACGCAGTCAGCTCGGCGCTCAGCGCGTTCCGTCGACCTCAGCCACGTTTCGTCAAAGTCTCCTACTACACGCGCCTGTAGAGGCGCCCGCCGATGCGGAGCCACGCGATGTCGCCGGTCTTCGTCCGCAGGAAGTGGCCGCGGGTGCCGTCGAACGAGCCGCCGTCGACGATCCACCTCTCGGGCGAGTAGAAGAACGCGTCCATGGGCGGTGGCGCGGGCGGTGCGGGCGTGTCCTTCGTCGGGAAGCCGCCGAACGGCTCGATCTCGACGCGGATCCGCTCGCCGGCGGGGATGATCGTGACGCGGCCCAGCGCGGTCTCGTAGCTGCCTGCGTACTCGTGCACCGGCGCCCCGGAGAACGGCTCGGGCGGCGGCCCCATCAGCCCGGCCGCGCGGAGCGCCGCGTTGACCACCTGCAGGCCGTTGGGGGAGTGGTTCGTCAGCACGGCGAGGGCAAACCCTGTGCGCGGCTGCAGGACGAGCACGGACACCTGGCCCGTCGTCCCGCCGCCGTGGCGGATCGTCCCGAAGCGATCCTCGCCGTACCACGTGAGGCCGACCCACTCGCCCTCCTCGGCAGTGTCGGCCTGACGCTCCTGCATCGGCGCCAGCTCCACCGGCGGATCGAGGTGCAGGCGCGCGTAGCGGAGCAGGTCGCGCGTCGTCGACGTGATCCCGCCGGCCGGATGAGCAGAGCGGCCGACCGGCCACGGTCGTGCGACGCTCACTCTGTCGTCCTCGGTCATGTGGCCGACTGCGAATCGCTCCGTCATCACCTCCCACGGCCAGTAGGTGCTCGACGTCAGCTCGAGCGGATCGAACACGAGCCGCTTCACGACCGCCTCGAACGGCTCGCCGGCGACGACCTCGATCACTCGACCCGCGATCGCGAACCCGGAGTTGTTGTACGACCACAGCTCTCCGAGCGGGGTCAGCTGCGGGAGCGTTCGCATCCGCTCGACGTAGAGCGCGACCGCATCGTCGCCCCAGCCGGTGTCGTCGAAGTAGTCGCCGACCCAGCCGCCCGTGTGAGAGAGCAGGTGACGGAGTGTCACGCCCTCGGCCGCGGCGGAATCTGCGAGCTCGAGCTCGGGTAGATGCGCGCGCACCGGCCGGTCGAGGTCGAGGAGCCCCTCGGCGACCAGGTACATCGCCGCCGTGCCGGTGAAGGTCTTGCTAATCGAGCCGATCTGGAAGCGCGTGTCCGGCGTGACGTCGAGCGGGTTGTCGAGACTCGTCACGCCGAACGCCTCGTGGCGCTCGTCGCCGTCCCGGAGGAGCCCGACGGCGATTCCGGGTACGCCGAACTCCTCCTGCTTCGCACGCGCCGCCTCGAAGACGTCCACGCGGCGACTCTACTAGGGGCCTGAAATCGCGATCGCGAATACGCTCCGGGCGCGATGGCGAGCACGGTCTGCCTGACGTTCGACTTCGACGCCCTCTCGGTCTGGCTCGCCTACGACGATCCGAGCCCGTCGATGCTCTGGCGCGGCGAGTACGGCGCGCGTGTCGGCGTGCCGCGGCTGCTCGCGTTCCTCGAGCGGGAGAGCCTGCCTGCGACCTTCTTCGTGCCGGGTCACACGATCGAGTCGTTCCCGGCCGAGACGGGGGCGATCCTGGCCGCCGGCCACGAGATCGGCCACCACTCGTGGGCGCACACGGCCCCGAGCGAGCAGACGCCGGACGAGGAGCGCGCCGACTTCGAGCGCGCGCTGGCCACGCTGGACGGCGTCGGCGTGAAGCCGGAAGGCTTCCGCGGCCCGGACACGGAGCTCTCGGCGTTCACCCTCGAGCTGCTCGAGGAGCACGGCTTCCGCTACGACACCACGCTGATGGCGGACGACTTCCGGCCGTTTCGCCCCCGCATCGGCGACCGCGTGTCGAGGCACGAGCCGCTCGACCGCGGGCGTGAGGCGAAGCTGTGGGAGTTTCCGATGGCGCTCGAGCTCGACGACTGGCCGCACTTCCAGGCGAACTTCTCCCCCTACCGCCGCGGCCTGTCGCCGCCGAGCCGCGTGCTCGAGATCTGGCAGGGCGAGTTCGACTGGATGCACCAGCGGGAGGGAGGAGGCGTCCTCACCGTCTGCATGCACCCGCAGGTGATCGGCCGCGGCCACCGCGTCGCGATGCTGGAGGAGTTCGTCGGCCACGTCCGTGATGCCGGCGGAACGTTCGAGCGGCTCGGCGACGTGGCAACGCGGCTGTCCGGGTAGTACCGTCAGACGACCGATGAGGAGCTCTCGCCTCGGCGGCGCGGCCGTCTTCCTCGTTCTCTGTGCCCTTGCCCTCGCGGCGGCGGCTGCCGGCCGTCCCGGGCTCGCGGTCGGTGTCGTCTCCGTGCAGGCACGCTCGGCCTCGGCCTCGATCGGCTGGCGTGCGAGCAGCCCTGTTCGCGTCGTCGTCGAATACGGCGTCGACGCGGTCTACGGCGTCTGGTCGAGCCCGAGTGGATCCGCGCGGAGTACGGGTACGGTCGACATCGGCGGCCTGGAGCCGAACACCACGTACGCGTTCCGCGTCGACGCGTACGGCAGGCCCGGCGAGGCGCTGGCGACCGGACGCTTCACGACCGGACCGATCCTCGCGTGGACGCTCGCGCGGACGACGCCACAGGGGCTGTTCCTCGACTGGCAGCCGTTCTTCCCGCGCATGGTCTGGGAGCAATGCCCGTGGGCGTATCCGGAGAGCCTGGCAGCCGGCGTGAACCTCTACCTCGGCTCGAGCTGCGCCGACGCGACGGAGCAGCTCTCCGACCTTGCCGGCCGGGCGTTCTCGGCGATCCCGCTCGGGCAGCGCGGGGTCGACGGGCGCGGCCTCGTCGGCTGGTACCAGCCGGACGAGCCCGACGAGCACACGACGCCGCCGGCGCTCGCGGTCCCTCCCTCCCAGCAGCAGACGGACCGCGTCACCTTCCTGACGCTCGGCTCGCACTTCTTCACGGCAACCGCCCCGCCGGCTGCGGGCCGCGCCATCTACCCGGCGCTGATCGCCGAGTCGAGCATGGTCGGCTTCGACCTCTACCCGCTGCAGGGCTGGTGCCGCTGGGCACTGCAGGCCGTCTACCAGGCTCAGCGGCAACTCGTCGCGCTCGCGGCCGGCCGGCCCACGTACCAGTGGATCGAGGCGGCTCCGATGAGCCACTGCACCGGCCTCGACCCGACGCCGCAGACCGTCCGCGCAGAGACCTGGCTCGCGATCGCGGGCGGGGCGCGCGGCATCGGCTGGTTCCCGAGCGAGTGGTCGCCGGCCGTCGGTGCCGAGATCACCGTGCTCGATCGCCAGATCGCGTCGCTCGCGCCCGCGCTGCTGGGGCGCGACCTGCCGGTCGTGAGCTCGGAGACGAGCCCGGTCAAGGTCGGCGCGCGGAGTTACCACGGCGCGACGTACGTCATCGCAGCCAGCGCGTCGGTGAGCCCGCACAAGGTCTCGTTCTCGGTCCCCGGGCTCCGCGCCGGATCGCTGACCGTCCTCGATGAGAACCGCATGATCCCGACCGAGGGCGGGAAGATCACCGACACCTTCGCCGGTCTCGGCGTCCACATCTACGTGTCGCCTCCTCCGGCTCCGTAATGGCTCGGATCGCCGTCCTCGACGACTACCAGCGCGTTGCGCACCGGTTGGCCGACTGGTCGCGCCTGGACGGCCACGAGGTGACGTTCTTCCATGAGCCGCTGGACGAGCCGGCGCCCGTCCTCGAGCCGTTCGACGTCGTCTGCGCGATGCGCGAACGCACCCCGTTCCCGGCCGAGCTGCTCGAGCGGCTCTCGAACCTCCGCCTGCTCGTCACGACCGGGATGCGGAACGCGTCGATCGACCTGGAGGCAGCCGCGCGACAGGGCGTGACCGTCTGCGGGACGGAGGGCTCGTGGCAGGCGACGACGGAGCTCGCCTTCGGGCTGATGCTGGCGCTCGCGCGGAACATCCCGCGCGAGGACGCCTCGGTTCGCGCCGGCGGCTGGCAGACGACGGTCGGCGTCGGCCTCGACGGCAAGACGCTGGGCATCGTCGGGCTCGGCCGCCTCGGCTCAGCGGCGGCGCGCATCGGCGCGGCGTTCGGGATGGGCTTGATCGCGTGGAGCGAGAACCTGACCGCGGAGCGCGCGGCCGAGTGCGGCGCCGGGCTTGTCTCCAGGGACGAGCTGTTCGCGAGCGCCGACTTCGTCACGATCCACGTCGTGCTCTCGCGCCGTACGCGCGGCCTGATCGGCGCGCGCGAGCTCGGGCTGATGAAGCCGACCGCGTTCCTGGTCAACACGTCGCGCGGGCCGATCGTCGACGAGGAGGCGCTGCTGGCCGCGCTCGAGGCGGGCACCATCGCGGGCGCCGGGCTCGACGTGTTCGACCGCGAGCCGCTGCCGGCCGATCACCCGCTGCGCTCGGCGCCGAACACCGTGCTGACGCCGCACCTCGGCTACGTCACCGAGGACACGTACCGGCTCTTCTACGAGCAGTCCGTGGAGGACATCGAGGCGTTCTTCACCGGGCAGGCGGTGCGCGTCATCAGTCAGACTTGAGTCGTGCGTCTCTACGTGGGCGCTGGTCTACTGGTCGTGGTCGTGCTCGGTGCCGCCTGGCTCGTGCTCGCGTTCGCGTTCGGACACACGTTCGGGAGCTCGGACGCGTACGCGCGCTCGGCCGCGTGCGTTCGCCGCGACAGCGCGCTTACGAGCGATCCGGCCGTGGCGCGGCAGTACCGGAGCTCCGGGTTGCAGCCGCTCGGCATCCGCTGGGGCGACGTTCTCGCGGTCGGCCTCTTCGCGGACACGCTCTCACCAGGACCGGTCGACACCGAGGACGCCCGAATCGTCGCCGACCTCAGCGGCTCGACGCCCGAGGCGATCGACGCTCGCCTCCTCCATGAGGACAACCTGTCGCTGTACTACCTGACCGGCGCGCCGTCGCTCGCCGCGCAGAAGGCGATCGGGCGGTGCGTCTACCTCGTGCATTACAACCGGATCGCCTCCGCGCTCGGGATCTACATCTCGCCGCGTCCGGAGCTGCCGTTCCTGCCCGGGTGGCGTTTCCGCCACAACGACCGGGACTGAGCGCCTAGCTCGTCGCGCCGACGCCGACGGGACAGGAGACGCCGGTTCCGCCGAGGCCGCAGTAGCCGCCGGGGTTCTTGGCCAGGTACTGCTGGTGGTAAGGCTCGGCGTAATAGAACTCGCCTGCGTCGGCGATCTCGGTCGTGATCTGCCCGTAGCCGGACGCCGAGAGCGCCTGCTGGAACATGGCGCGTGACCGCTCGGCCGTCTCGCGCTGCTCGGGCGTCGTGGTCAGGATGATCGACCGATACTGCGTTCCGGCATCGTTGCCCTGACGCATGCCCTGCGTCGGGTCGTGGTTCTCCCAGAAGAGGCGCAGGATCTCGTCGTAGCTCGTCTTCGCGGGGTCGAACACGACAAGCACGACCTCGGAGTGCCCGGTGCGGCCGGAGCAGACCTCCTCGTAGGTCGGGTTCTTCGTGTAGCCGCCCGCGTACCCGACCGCCGTCGTGTACACGCCGGGTGCCTGCCAGAAGACGCGCTCGGCGCCCCAGAAGCAGCCCATGCCGACGATCGCGGTCTCGAAGCCGTCCGGGAACGGCGGGACGATTGGGGTGTCGAGCACCTCGTGGCGGGCCGGCACCGGCATCGTCTCGTCACGGCCGGGCAGCGCGTCGGTCTGCTCGACCATCTGTGTCTTGTCACCAAAGAGGAATCTCATACCTGTCAGTGTCGCAGACCGCGCCTGCGTTACAGCCGGGCGCTAGTGGCGCGCGACGACCGTGCTGGCGGAGTCGTCGCCGACCAGGATCTGCACCGGCACCTGCGACGGGAAGCTCGGCGAGGGCGAGCCTGTGACGCTGACCGAGTACTTCTTCGTGCCCGCGGGTGCGAGCACGACCGAGACCTTCACGCCGCCGAACGTGCCCGAGGCGGTGAATCCGCCGCTGCCCTTCTTGAACGAGCCGGGTGCGAACGCACAGGAGACGGGGCCGAGGTTGATCGACACGAACTCCGTCAGGGGATTGATCCCGTTGCTCGCCGCCCCGAGCGTGAACATGCCCGAATAGCTGAACTTGCCGCCGGCGACCGTGAGGCTGTTGCCGGTCAGCGTGCCCAGGACGAGGTTCGTGCCGGGGCTGACCGGCTGGCCGTTGATGGTGATCGGCCCGACTTCGTCGTCGATGCTGACCTGCGTGTCCACACCGTTCGAGACCGTCTCGTTCAACATCGCGGTCGACCCCGTCGGGATGTCGACCAGTGTCGTCGAGCCGTTGAGCGTGAACTGGAACTCGCCCAGGCCGGAGACCGTCTGGAGGGTCGTCGAGACGTTCGGGTCGGTCTCGATGTAGGTGCCGGGCGCAAGGCTCGTCTGGGAGCCCTTCCCCGTCATCTGAAGCCTGACGCGGCCGCTCGCCGGCCCTGTCACCGTCACCTGCACCCCCTGCGGGCTGGCCGCATCGACGATCGTCGCTGTCATCCCGGCGGGTACCAAAAGGATCGCCCCCGACGTCGTGCCGCCGCGCGCGGTGTCGGTGAAGAGCGTGCTGACGGTGTTCGGGCTCTGGTCGATGTTGTTCGCGATGCCGTCGCCGTCCAGGTCGAGGTTGAGCGTCACGCCGGCGGTCGGGCTGGTGGTGTTTCCCGCCACGTCGGTCGCCACGACGTGAAGGGTGTTCGAGCCCGAGGAGAGCGGCAGGCTCGCCTTGCTCCACGTTCCCGAGCCGAGGGTCGCGCCGCCGCCCTCGACCGTCACCGAGGAGATGCCGCTCGTCCCGTCGCTGTCCGTGCCGCTGAGCGTGACCGGCTGCGCGCCGACCGTCGCCGGGAAGGACGAGAAGCTCTGCGTGGCAAGGGTTCCGTCGGCCGGCGCGCTCACGTTCGTGATCCCGACCGTGGGTGCGACCGTGTCGATCTTGTAGCCGGTTGCGTTCGTGCCGGCGTTGCAGTTGCCGGCGGTGGAGGAGTACGTGCACGTGTTCGTGACGCTGGCGTCGCCGTTCCCGCAGACGGGATCGACGGCGGACGCGGTGCCCGTGATGCCCAGGGCGACGGCGGCCGTCGCGCCGAGCAGGGCCACCAGGGCCGCAGGTCGCGAGAGCTTGCTACGAGCGGATCCCGGGTGTTTCAGCCGCAGTGCCTACTCCCTCCTGGAACGTTCCGGCGGAGTATCTCCCTTTGCGACAAACCGCGCAAAGGGGTGCCCGCACGGGCCGACGGGACTGGCACGATTCCCGGCGTGAGCGCTGTGCAGAAGGATCCACGCATCCTCGCCGTCGATGTCGGCGGCTCGCACGTCAAGGTGCTGAAGAGCGACGGCGGCGAGCGGCGGCGCTTCCCGTCCGGCCCGGAGCTGACGCCGGAGCAGATGGTGCAGGGCGTCCTCGGCCTGACGAAGGACTGGGAGTACGACGCCGTCTCGATCGGTGTGCCGACGCAGGTGAAGGGCGGTCGGATCGTCCACGACCCGGTGAATCTCGGCCACGGCTGGGCCGGGTTCGACTTCGAAAAGGCGTTCGGCAAGCCGACGAAGGTCGTCAACGACGCGGCGATGCAGGCGCTCGGCAGCTACGAGGGCGGGCGGATGCTCTTCCTCGGCTTCGGCACCGGCCTCGGCGCAGCGATGATCGTGGACGGGATCGTCGAGCCGATGGAGCTGGCGCACATGCCGTACCGCAAGGGCACGTACGAGGACGTCGTCGGCGAGCGCGGCCTGCTCAAGGCCGGCAAGAAGCAGTGGCGCAAGGAGGTCGCCGACGTGGTCGAGGAGTTCACGAACGCGCTCGAGCCCGACTACGTCGTCCTCGGCGGCGGCAACGCCAAGCTGCTGAAGGACCTGCCGCCGAACGCGCGCCTCGGCGCGAACGAGAACGCCTTCCTCGGCGGGTTCCGGCTCTGGACGCCGGGCTTCAAGGCGTTGCCCGCAGCGCCCGCCTAGTTCTGCGCGGCCTGCTTGCCCTTGCTCGGCTTGCGGTCGTCGATGTCGAACGCGATCTGGAGCAGCCAGTTGACCGCCCAGATCACGATCGTCGCCCAGATCGCCGAGCCGAAGCTCTCGATCTTGAAGTCCGACAGGATCCAGTCGGTGATGTAGAGCATCAGGATGTTGACGAAGAAGAGCGCGATCCCGAGCGTGAGGATGATCAGCGGGAACGCGAGCAGCTTCGCGACCGGCTTCAGGATCAGGTTGACGAGCGCGAAGACGAGCGCGGCCAGCACGATCGAGGCGAAGTTCCCGGAGAAGTGGATGCCGGAGATGAGCGACTCCGCCGCCCAGAGCGCGACGATGTTGCAGAGCCACATGTAGACGAGCCGCCGGGCGAAATGAACCACGCACGTATTCTGACGGCCGTGGCGCTGCACGAGCTGGAAGTGATGCAGGACGCCGACGCCGCGGCCCGCTCAGTGGCCGAGGCGATCGCTGACCGGGCGCGCCGGGCGGTCGACGAGCGTGGCTCGTTCACGCTCGCGTTGTCGGGCGGAACCGGGCCGTGGCAGGCGTTCCGACTGCTCGCGGAGCTCGACGTTCCCTGGGAGCGGACCGAGATCTTCCAGGTCGACGAGCGCGTCGCGCCGGCGGGCGACGACGACCGGAACCTGACGCACCTCGAGCAGTCGCTCCCGGCGGCTGCCGTTGCGCGGCTGCGGCCGATGCCCGTCGAGGCCGGCGACCTCGAGGCCGCGGCTGCCGAGTACGCCGCGCTGCTGCCCGCGCAGTTCGATCTCATCCACCTCGGCCTCGGTCCCGACGGCCATACGGCTTCGCTGGTTCCCGGCGACCCGGTGCTCGACGTCGCCGACCGCACGGTCGCGATCACAGGCGAGTACCAGGGCCGGCTCCGGATGACGCTCACCTATCCGCCGATCGACGGCGCGCGCGAGCTGCTCTGGCTCGTGACCGGCGATTCGAAGGTCGAGCCCTTGGAGCTCCTGCTCGCCGGCGACCCGTCGATTCCGGCCGGGCGCGTCCGTGCGGCCCGGTCGCTCGTGATCGCCGATCCTCCCGCGGTCGGGGGATAGCCAAACCGCCTGCTGGCGGGCAAAATCCGATTCGGGTACGATCACGCGGCTCTCGCGGTATTCGGGGGTCCAGGGCCTGGGAGGAAATGCGGTGAGGAGAAGGAGTCGGAGGTTCGCCCTGCGTGCCGTGCTGATCACGGCGTTGCTCCTCGGCGCGGCCTCGACCGGCCTCGCGTTGAACAGCCCGCACGGCATCATCGCGCCGCCGAAGCCGCCCACGAGTCCGCCGCCACCGGTCGAGCAGCCGCCGGCGCCGAAGGTCCACAACGCGGACGGCACCAATCCTTTGACCGTCTACGTGGGTTATGCGGACAGGCTGCGTGGTACGCCTGACACGTTCCCGACTCCGTGGAAGAACGATCCGAACATCGACTTCTACGGCTACGACAACTCGAACATCGACGATGGCGCCATCCGGCTCGACAACACATCCGGGTCGGCGGTCACCGTCAGCAACGTCGACGTCCTTTTCTACAACGGCGCCGAGTTCACACTGAACAGCGGATTCTGGAACAACGGCGATCCGATCACGATCGACCCCGGACACTCGGCGATCCTCACCGACCCCGATCCGAACGGCGACGCCTTCGACACGAGCGACGTCGCGGACTTCGAGTCTTGCGACGTCTTCGCCGGTCCTGACGAGAAGGACCCCACTGTCACCGTCACGGTCGACGACACGAACTACACCTCGACGGATTCTGGGCACGTCCTCGACACCGGCGGCTTCGACCCTGGCAACTGCGGCAACGGCGAGAACGAATCCGAGGCGTGGCGCCAGATCGGGACAGCCGGAGCCGAGCAGAACTCAAACGACCTGACGATCTCGCCTGCCCAGCAGACGGTCGAGGCGGGCCAGAACGCGACGCTGACGGCGCACCTATCCGATCCGAGCGGCGCCGGCATCGCGGACGCCCCGGTCACGTTCTCGAACTACGCCCCGGTGTTCGAGGCCAGCCCGTTCAGCAGCCCCGTCGGCCTCCCGCAGACCGTGAACACGGACGCGAACGGCGACGCCGTCCTGAACTACACCCAGCCTTCGAGCGGCTTCACGGACACCGTCCAGGCCTCCACGCCCGGCGGCAACGGCGGCACGATCTACTCGGACACGAACGCGACGGTCGGCTGGGTTCCCGCGGCGCCGACGCTCGGCGACCCGAGCGGCACGACCTACGACAACTCGCCGACGTTCCAATGGACGACGCCCGGGGACAGCGGCATCACGAGCCTCGACCTCCAGGTCACGGCGAAGGGCGGCGAGAGCTGCGGCGTCGGCGAAGGCGGCGGCTATCTGAGCCCGATCGTCGACGCGACCGGCATCGACCCGGGCATGGCCGCGACCGCGTTCAAGAACGTCCTCGACGACGGCGACTACTGCTGGCACATGCGCTCGGAGAGCGGCAACTTCGTCGGGAGCTGGTCGGATTCGAACCTGTTCACGGTCGCGTCGACGCCGAACGTCACGATCGACAACACCGCTCCGCTGACGATCGGGCCGGACCAGGGCGAGACTCCGTCCACGATCACGTGGCACGCCGACCAGAGCGGCACCTACTCGGTCGTCGTCGGTGACGACTGCTCGACGGGGACGGCGATCAACGGTCTCGGCGGCAGCTACTCCGCGCCCGACTCGACCACCACGGACGTGCCTGGATCCGATCTGAGCTACGGCGACAACACGGTCTGGATCTGCCTCTCGAACGGCTCGAGCACGGGCGGCGCCTCGACGACGATCAAGGTGCTCGGGATTCCGACGCCGCTCAAGCCGGACAACGCGTCGACGATCGACGGCAACGTGGCCACGATCCAGTGGACGAACGTTGGCGGCGAGACCGGCTACCAGCTCCAGTACGGGACCGAGGGCGAGGGCTGCGACTACAGCGCGCCGATCGACGTCCCGGTCGCCGACAACCCCTCGTACACGACCCCGCCGCTCGCGCCCGGGCACTACTGCTGGCACGTCCAGGCGGTCGACGCCAACGGCGTCAGCGGCTACGACGAGGACTTCGAGTTCTACGTCGCTGCGGCTCCGAACGTCGGGATCACCACCGTCACCGACCCGGTCAACTCCTCCAACGTCACGAACGCGGGCGCGACCGGCACCACTGATCCGGGCGACGCCGTCGACGTGACGGTCACCGACGGCTCGACGACGGTCGGCCCGGTTGCCGCGACGGTCGACGGGAGCGGCAACTGGTCGGTGTCCGGCATCGACGTGTCCTCGCTTTCCGACGGCACGATCACCTACACCGCGACGGCCACCGACACGCACGAGAACTCAGCCTCGACCTCGCAGACGGCGACGAAGGACACGGTTGCGCCTTCGGTCGCGATCACGTCCTACATCAACCTGATCACGGTCTCAAACGAGAAGAACCTGACCGCCGGCGGCACGACCGAGCCGGGCGCGTCCGTCGCCGTGACCCTCTCGGACGGCACGACGACCGTCGGCCCGGTTGACGCCACGGTCGACGGCTCCGGCAACTGGTCGGTGTCGGGCATCGACGCGACGCCGCTCGCCGACGGCAAGGTCACCTACACCGCTACGGCGACGGACGACGCCGGCAACACCGCGTCGGCCACGGCGACCGCGCAAAAGGCGACGACGGCTCCGCCTCCGCCTCCGCCCCCGCCACCTCCGCCGCCACCGCCACCGCCACCGCCACCGCCTCCGCCGCCTTCCACGAATCCGCCGCCGGCTCCGCCGCCGCCCACGACCACGACTCCGCCTCCGCCGCCGGCACCTCCGCCTGCACCGCCGCCTCCGCCGCCGCCCACAGGCCCGACGACGACGGTGCAGGTGAACGCGAGCCCGGTTCCGGGCAAGCCCGAGGCGCAGGTCAAGCTGCCCGGCTCGAACACGTTCATCCCGCTCGACCAGGCGCAGGACCTGCCGAAGGGGACGGTCGTCAGCGTCACCGGCAACGCCGAGATCGACCTCCAGGACACGGCGGGCCACGAGATGATCTTCTACGGCGTCCCAGACGGGGTCCCGAGCCAGTTCATCTTCCAGGGCACGGTCGGCGGCGTCGTGCAGCTCCAGCTCACCGGCGGCAACCTCTCCAAGTTCGGCCGCAAGGTCTCTGCACTCGCGAAGTCGAAGAAGCCCGCGCGGCGCCTGTGGGGGAGCGGCAAGGGCAAGTTCACGACGAAGGGCAAGTACGCGTCGGCGACGGTGCGCGGAACGAACTGGCTCGTCGCCGACTACGCCGACCACACGCAGATCACGGTCAAGCACGGCCTGGTCGCGGTCAAGAACTTCGCGACAGGCAAGACCGTCCTCGTTCAGGGCGGCCACACTGTCGTGATCACCGCCAAGAAGCCGAAGACGCACAAGTGAGACGAGTCGCGCTCCTCGCAGCCGTCGTCCTCGTCGCCGCGTCGGCGGCCGTCGCGGCTGCGGCATCCGGGCCGCCCGTGATCAAGGAGCCGTTCACGGTGCTGCCGTGTCCGGCAAAGCCGAAGACGACGCTCGACATGGAGGGCTGCGCCGAGAAGGCCCTGCTCGCGTCCGACAAGAAGATCGACGCGCAGGTGAAGGCGATCTGGAACCAGCTCGCCTCCGCGGCCGCCCGGGCCTCGTTCGCGAGCGGCGAGCGGTCGTGGCTGGCCTACCGGCGCTCCAACTGCACGGCCGAAGCGTCGAGGTACTCAGGTGGCACGCTCGAGCCGGTCGCCTTCGCGCAGTGCGAAGTGTCACGGAACAAGACCCACCTCGCCGAGCTGGGCACGATGCTCCACACGCTCCGCTCGCACTGAGTTAGCTCTAGCGGCGCGCCTACGTCACGCTTCCGTCCTCCCCGGCGATCCACGGCGCGATGTCGTCCTCGGCACTGCTTCGCTTGACGATCAGGTCGACCGAGTCGTCCTCTGTCCAGACCCAGACCATGTCACTGTCCGGGTAGACGACGGCACCGACCGCCGCTGCCTGCGAGGAGAACATCGCGACGCGGGCGGTCGAGTCGCTGTTGTTCCGGACGAGGTGTGCTCCGTCGGGGCCGGGCGGAAAGAAGACGACGTCCCACGGCTCGAGCTGCTCTTCGCCGCCCGGATGCCTCAGGGTCGGCGTGCCCGAGACGACGAGGAGCCACTCCTCGTCGGGGTTCTCGAAGTGGTAGGGGCTGACAGCCTGGCCGGGAGGCAGCTCGTAGACGCTGAGGCCCGTGCGAGCTGCGCCAAGCGCTGCCCCGAGGCGGGTGCTGTTCCGCCGGAAGCCGTCGGGCAGCTGAGGACGGGGGTCGCAGGTGATCGCGGCGAGGTTGGCTCGCCGAACCGCGTCGGTACTCATCAGGACTCCTTTCGTAGGTTCACCGAACGAGACTGTGTGAGCCCCCGCTTCTCATCGCCGGAGAGCGAACCACCTTCCCGCTCAGCTCGGCGGCACGAGGCGCTGGACCTTGTCGCCGCGGCCGACGAGGATCTCGTAGACAAGTGACGGCGGGAAGAGCCCGTGTGAGACGACTCCCGGTGCCGTGTTCAGATAGGTCGCCAGGGCCTGCGGGTTCTCGAACGAGCCCTCGTAGTCGGCGATCACGCCGCCGTCCGGGCTCGGCGGCACGTCGCGGATCGACACCCGGCCGAGCATGCGGAGCGTCGACTGGAGCCCGAAGGCCATCAGCTCGAGCGGCACGGGCGGCGTGAGCGCGTCGACGGGCTTGTCCGACGACGCGATCACGACGAACCGGTCGGCGGCCGCGGCGACGATCTTCTCGCGCGTGTGCGCGGCGCCGCCGCCCTTGACCAGCCAGCCGTCCGGCGCGATCTGGTCTGCGCCGTCGATCGCGATGTCGAGCCGGTCGAGCGAGTCGAACGGCTCGACGGCGAGGCCGAGCTCCGTCGCGGCCTTCTCCGTGGCGACGGACGTCGCGACGCAGCGCAGGTCGAGCTTCCGCGCGGCGAGCGCGAAGAGCAGGAACGCGACGGTCGTGCCGGTGCCGAGCCCGACGCGCATGCCGTCCTCGACCATGTCAGCCGCGGCTTCCGCGGCGAGCCGCTTCTCGTGCTGAACGTCGGTCACTAGGTCGGTACTGTACGGCCGTGACGTGGGCCGACTGGGTACGAGGGCCCGAGATCGAGCCCTCGCTCTACGCCGCCGACTTCTCGCGACTCGGCGAGCAGCTCGACGTGCTCCTCGACGCGGGCGTCCGCATCTTCCACTTCGACGTCGGCGACGGGCACTTCATCCGGGAGATTACGATCGGCCCGGTCGTGCTCGCGTCGATCTCCGGGCTCGTGCACGAGCGAGCAGGGCGGATCGACTGCCACCTGATGGTCGCCGAGCCCGACAGGCACTTCGAGAGCATCAAGGAGGCCGGCGGCGACAGCGTCACGTTCCACGCCGAGGTTGCGACCGACCCCGCGCGAACGATCGCGCACGCCCGCGAGCTCGGCCTCGGAGCCGGCGTCGCGTTCAACCCGGAGACGCCGGTCGCGCAGGCTGCCGCGGCCGCCGAGGGCGCCGACCTCGCGCTCTGCATGAGCATCCATCCGGGCCTCTCCGGCCAGAAGTTCATGCCGGAAGCGCTCGACCGCATCGCGGAGCTGCGCAGGTCGGTGCCAGACCCCTGCCTGGTACAGGTCGACGGCGGCATCCACGCCGACAACGTTCGGGCCGTGCGCGACGCGGGCGGCGACCTGCTCGTCGCCGGCAGCGCGATCTTCTGGCAGAACGACCCGGCCGCCGCCTATCGCGCGCTAGCCGCGGCCGTCGGCGGCGACCGCGTCTCGGCGGGAGGCCGATGATGGCTGCGACGCGCCACGGCTACGAGCGGCCGCCGAACCACGTCATCGTCCTCTACGGGGCGACCGGCGACCTGGCGAGGCGCAAGATCATTCCGGGGCTCTTCCACCTCGCATCCGTGGGGCTGATGCCCGAGCACTACCGGATCGTCGGCGTCTCGCGGGGCGAGCTCTCGAACGACGAGATGCGCGCGACCGCGCTGCTCTCGTTGCAGATGTTCGGACCGAAGCGGACGCGCGCGGTCGACCGGGTCAACTTCTGCCACCGCATCCTGGGCGCGAACCACGGCTCCGTGGCCGAGGCCGTCGCGCAGGCGGAGCACGACATCGGCGGCCGGCCGCGGCGACTCTTCCAGCTCGCGATCCCGCCCGCGGCCTTCGAGTCGGTGATCGAGGATCTGGCCGCCGCCGGGCTGGCCAAGCGCGCACGCGTGATCGTGGAGAAGCCGTTCGGCTGGGACTACGCCTCCGCGCGGGAGCTCAACCGCGCGATCCACTCGGTCTTCCCGGAGCGCGACGTGTTCCGAATCGACCACTTCCTCGGCAAGGAGTCGGTCGAGAACGTCCTCGCGCTGCGGTTCGCGAACGGGCTCTACGAGCCGATCTGGAACCGCGACCACATCGACAACGTCCAGATCGACGTGCCCGAGACGCTGTCGATCGAGGGTCGCGCGTCGTTCTACGAGGGCACGGGCGCCTTCCGGGACATGGTCGTCACGCACCTGTTCCAGGTTCTGGGCTTCGTCGCGATGGAGCCGCCGACCTCGCTCGACGCGAAGGCGCTGCGGGTGGAGAAGAACAAGGTGTTCGAGGCGATGAAGCCGCTCAAGCCGGCGCGCGTCGTCCGTGGCCAGTACGACGGCTATCGCGCCGAGCCCGGCGTCGCGAAGAGCTCGCAGACGGAGACCTTCGTCGCGCTCGAGGTCGAGGTCGACAACTGGCGCTGGGCCGGGGTGCCGTTCTATCTGCGCACGGGGAAGTGCATGGCGGAGAGCCGGCAGACGATCTCGCTGGCGTTCCGGGAGCCGCCGCTGCGGATGTTCAGGCTCGCGTCGGGTCAGCGCGCCTCGCAGCGTCCGAACGAGCTCGTGATCGAGTTCCAGGATCCCGGCTCGATCTCGGAGCGGTTCCTTGCCAAGCAGCCGGGGCCGGGCATGAACCTCCACGAGGCGGCGATGACGTTCACGTACGACGGCTCGGACGGCACGCTGCTGGAGGCGTACGAGCGTCTGCTGTACGACGCGATGATGGGCGACCAGACGCTGTTCACGGACGCCGACGGGATCGAGCGGTTGTGGCAGCTCTCGACGCCGCTGCTGGACGACCCGCCGCGGCTGCAGCGGTACGCAAAGGGCTCGTGGGGCCCGGCAGGCGCCCAGCGCCTGATCGCGCCGCGCGACTGGTGCCTGCCCGAGGAGTCCTGACGTGAGCGAGCACTTTCGCTCGGCGCTGATCACCGGCGTCGTCGGCGTCGGCATCGTCGCGGCGGTCTACTTCTTCATGACGGCGGCCTGGAAGGGCTACCTGGTGCGCGTCGGCGACAAGCGCACGAAGTTCGAGCTGGCGGGCCAGCGGACGCGGTTCGTGATCCTGCGCAGGCTGGTCACGGTTCTCCTGCTCGCGATCGTCGCGTGGGGCGTGCTGCAGGAGTTCCCGTCGACCGACGCGCTCGCCCGCAGCCTGCTCGCGTCGACCGCGTTCATCACGATCTTCATCGGGATCGCGTTCGCCACGCCGCTGACGAACGTCGGAGCGGGGATCCTGCTCGGCTGGTCGCAGTCCGTGCGGCTCGGCGACCGCGTGACGATCAACGACATCACCGGCACGGCGACGGAGATCTCGCTGATGCAGACGGTGCTGGTCACGGACGAGGGTCGCCGCGTGTTCGTGCCCAACTCGCAGATGGCGAGCTCGATCATCACCAACCGGTCGATCAACGACCCACGCCGATCGGTGTCCGTGCAGCTGCCGATCGCGATCACGACGCCGGTCCAAGAGGCGCGCGCCGCCGTGCTGGGCGCGGTCGAGGGCTTCGAGGGCGCCGGGCCGTCCGACGTGACCGTCCTCGTCTCGGAGGTGACGGAAAAGACCGTCTGGCTGACACTGATGGTCCGGCTGCCGCCCGAGAGCGACGTGGCGTCGGTGGCCGCCGAGCTGCGCGAGCGCGCGCTGGGCGCTCTCGCCGGCAAGCAGCTGTTACCCGCCTAGGCACGCTCCGCGATACTGGGCGGACGATGCGGCTCTACAGCACGCTCCAGCGAACGAAGGTCGATCTCCCGCCGCCGCCGGCTCGGATCCGCATGTACTTCTGCGGCCCGACGGTGTACGCGCGCGCACACATCGGCAACGCGCGGCCGTTCATTCTCGGGATGTGGCTACGCCGGTGGTTGCTCGAGCGCGGCGACGACGTGACCCTCGTTCACAACATCACGGACGTGAACGACAAGATCTACGACGCGGCCCCCGGTGCGAGCGCCGAGCTCGCGAACAAGGCGACCCGGTGGTATCTCGAGGACACCGGCGACCTGGGGCTGGGGCAGCCTGACGAGGTGCCGCTGGCGACGGAATACGTGCCGCAGATCGTCCACTTCATCGAGGAATTGGTCGCCGCCGACCACGCGTATGCCGCGGGCGGTGACGTGTACTTCCGCGTCGCCTCGTATCCGCGCTACGGCGAACTGTCCGGACGCCTGGACGGCGAGGGCACGCGTAATCCGTCCGAGGAAACGGAGGCGGGCGAGCCCAAGGAGGATCCCCGGGACTTCGCGCTGTGGAAAGGGCACAAGGAGGGCGAGGACACGTCCTGGGACTCGCCGTGGGGGCGCGGCCGGCCGGGCTGGCACATCGAGTGCTCGGCAATGGCCGAGGAGCTGCTCGGGCCCGTTTTCGAGATCCACGGCGGCGGGCTCGACCTCGTCTTCCCGCACCACGAGAACGAGCTGGCGCAGTCACGCGCGATCGGCCACGACTTCGCGCAGATCTGGACGCACAACGGGATGCTGCGCTTCACGGGCGAGAAGATGTCCAAATCGCTCGGCAACGTCGTCACGATGCGCGAGGCGATCGACACCTGGGGCCGCGAGACCGTGCTCCTCTTCTTCATGACCGCGCACTGGTCGAAGCCAATCGATTTCTCCGAGGAGACGATGGCCCGGGCAGCGGCGCGCGTCGAGACGCTTCGGAACAAGCTGCGCCTGCCCGGCGCGCCCGGGGACGACTGGGAAGAGTTCGCAGCTGCATTGGACGACGACTTCAACACTCCTGACGCGCTGGCCGTTCTGCATCGGTGGCGTGACCGTGATCTTCTGATTCGCGCGCTCGGCATCTTCGGTCTCGACTCTCTCGCGGGCGAGGAGTTGGCACCGGCCGAGGTAGTCGACCTCGCCGAGCAGCGTGAGCTGGCACGGGCCGCGCGCGACTTCGGGCTCTCCGACGAGCTACGCGACAGGATCGCAGAGCTCGGCTGGGAGGTCCGCGACGAGCAGGGCGGCTTCAGGCTCGTCCGCGCCCAGTGACGGCTGACATCGTCTACGGGCGCCGTGCGGTGCGCGAGGCGCTGCGCGGGCGCCGGCAGGTGCTCGCGCTCCACGCGAGCGAGCGAGCGAGCGCGGCGGAAAGCTGGTTGCGCGAGGAGCCGGGACTGCGCTTGCGCGTGGAGCCGGAACGCGCGCTGACGGAGTTCGCGGGCACGTCAGACCACCAGGGTGTCGTCGCTCGCGTCGAGCCGTACCCGTATGCGGATGCGTGGGAGCTGGCGCGCGCGCCCGAGCCGCTGCTCGTCTGCCTCGACCAGGTCACCGATCCGCGGAACCTGGGCGCCGTCGCGCGGAGCGCGGAGGGAGCGGGGGCGACCGGGATCGTCCTGCCGGCGCATCGGTCGGCTCGCGTGACGCCGGCCGTGGCCCGGGCATCGGCCGGCGCGGTCGAGCACCTGCCGATCGCGGTCGTGCCGAACCTGGCCAAGTACCTCGCCGACGTGAAAGGCCCCGAGCTCTGGGTCTACGCCGCGGACGTCGGCGGCACGCCGATGTGGAACGCCGACCTGGCCGGCGGACTCGTCCTCGTCTTCGGCGCCGAGGGAAAGGGCCTGCGACCGCTAGTCCGCCGCCAGTGCGATGGCACCGTCTCGATCCCGCTCGCCGGCAACGTCGAGTCGCTGAACGTCAGCGTGGCCGCCGCCGTGCTGCTCTACGAAGCACGCCGCCGGCGCGACTAGCCCGGCCTATACTCGGCACATCGCCGCTCACGTCGATTTTCACGATGTCCCGGACCAACCTCCCCGTGACGTCCGGGAGCAAATCGAAGCGCGGGTGCGGGCGTACTACGGAAACCCGTCGCGGCCTCGGCCCGAACACGCCGCACGACACGAGAAAGGCATCACCGTGGCGCACCCGCGCTGCGCGACGCCGCCGTTCGCGGCCAGCGGGAACTTCGAGACCGTCTTCAGCAACAACGGGTTCGTCCAGAAGGACCAGCGCCTGCCGCAGCAGCCGAACAACGCGGACGTGATCTCGGACCCCTCGTCCGGCACGTGCGGACATTCGACGCTGTGGAGCCACGACGTCGGCCTGCTCGATCGATCCGATGCCCAGATCGACACCGACCGCGGCGCGATCGTCGGCTCCTGGTTCACGGCCGGCAGCGCAGCGCCGACGATCTGGGCCGACTTCACGTCGCAGCCGCAGGCGATCGTGAGCGACGGCAACGTCCACTTCTTCGGAAACGGCGGCGTGGCGCAGGTCGAGGTCGACCTCCAGCTCGAGGTCTTCACCGCCGGCCAGCCGCTGGGAACCCCTCCCTGGAGCACCGACCTCTCGACCTCGGCCATCGTCCTCGCCGATCTCGACCAGCGCGTCGAGCAAGACCTTCCCGGTGGAGTGACCAAGCAGCTCATCGGCGTCCCGTCGATACGGCTGCAGGCGGGGGAGTCGATCCTGGTCATGGCCGGCGTCGTTTCGAGAATCGTCTGCTCGCTGAACGGGACGTCGATCGTTCTCAGCACGGACGCGACCTGGCAGGTCACGAGCATCTGCGGCTGGTTCTGAGGGCAGCGAACCCGCCGTGCCTGACCCGACGCTCTACCTCTTCGACGGTTACAACGTGCTCCACGCGGGTGGGTTCACCGATGTGCGGGAACTCGTCGACCGGCTCGCCGACTTCGTCGCCGTCCGCGGCGCACGAGGGGTCGTCGTCTTCGACGGCGGCGGTGAAGACGCTGAGCTCGGGCCGCTCTCGATCCGCTACGCGCCGGACGCCGACACGCTGCTCGAGCGGCTCGCCGCAGAGCACCGCGACCGCGAGAACGTCTGCCTGGTCTCCTCCGACGCGGCCGTTCGCGGCACGTCCGGGCAGGAGGTGCGCAAGCTCACCTCTCGCACCTTCGTGCGCGACCTGGAGCACGTCGAGCACCGCGAGCAGGGCGCCTACCGCGTGAGCGAGCGGCTCGACGAAGAGACGCGCGCCCGGCTCGAGCGCCTCCGTCGCGGCGACGAATGACTAGCGTGCTGCAAAGTTGCAAGTGAACTTGTAACTCCCGCGGGTCCTTGCTATCTTTCTGCCTCAACTTGAGGGTGAGGCTTCCGTCGGGCGCACGAGCGCAAGACGAGAGTTCATCGGACTGGAGGGGCAAGGCGCATGGCCACACGCACCGCCACCGCAATCAGGACACCGCAGAAGGCTCAACGTGAACTTGAGGATTTGCAACTCGTCCTTCGCGCGCGGAACGGCGACATGTCGGCTCGCGACGAGATGATCCGGCGGTACACGGGCTTCGTCCGCATGAAGGCGAGCTCGTACTTCCTCGCGGGCGGCGACGCCGAAGACCTGCTCCAGGAGGGGCTGATCGGCCTCTGCAAGGCGATCCGGGACTTCCGGCACGACAAGGAGACGTCGTTCCGGAGTTTCGCCGAGCTCTGCGTGACGCGGCAGATCATCACGGCGATCAAGACGGCCACGCGCTTCAAGCACCAGGCTCTGAACAACTACGTGTCCTTCAGCAACACCCCCGCGGGCCAGGACGGCGACTCGGACTGCACGCTCGGCGACGCGCTTCCCGGCTCGCACGTCGACGAGCCGTCCGTCCAGGTGATCTCGACCGAGGAGCTGAAGAGCCTCGTCTTCACGCTGGGCACCGGCCTGTCGAAGCTCGAGGCGGACGCGCTCCGCATGTACCTCGAGGGCTCGTCCTACGAGGACATGGCCGAATCGCTCGGCTGCGACACGAAGACGATCGACAACGCGCTGCAGCGTGTGAAGCGCAAGATCGTCGTGCACCGGCAGTCACGCCAGGTTCTGGCGTAGTCCGACCCGCTACCCTGCGTCGTCTGTGAGACGGCGCGCGAACGTGGGGGCGCTCGCCGGTGCCCTGGCCCTGCTCTGCGCCTTTGCGGTGCTGCTCGGGCACCCTGATCGCGGCGCAGCGATCCTGCTCAACTCGGGCGGCGGGACGAACCTTCCCGGCTCGGCCGTGAAGCTCGACCAGTCGCCGAAGAGCGCGCTCGTCCTGACGACGCCCGTCTACCGACTGACGCTGTCGAAGCAGAACGGCGGGATGGTCAGCCTCGTCGATGCCGGTAGCGGCATCAAGCTCGTCACCGGGACGAACGGCTGCGAGTGGGGCGTCGCCGCGGTCGGGACGACCGCGTACAGCGGCGGCTGCGCGTTCACGCAGGCGGGCTCGTCGAAGTTCGCCTACTCCTGGGACGCGAAGACGACCACGCTGACGATGACCTACACGGCCGGAACGGACGGCGAGCAGCACGTCGACGCGGTCGTCACGCTGCACGCGCTGCCGGGCTATTTCGACGTGCAACTCGAGCTCACGAACCACGCGCCGCAGACGATCCAGAGCGTCAACTTCCCGGTCGACCTCTTCGGCGACGGCAACACCGTCCAGGCGGGATACGCACCGAACTTCCTGCCGGGCGTCCGCTTCGGCCCGACGTTCTTCCAGCGCGCCGTCAACGACGTGTTCACGTATCCGGGCCGCTGGGCGTTCGCCGACTACCTCGCGCTCGACGTCGGCACGGCGCATCTGGCGATGTACTCGGTCAACCCGCCCCCGTCGCCGATCGCGCCGATCGACCTCGGCTTCGTCCACAGCTCCGGCGGCCCGTGCTCGGGACAAGTGTTCTGCCTCACGCACGACTTCCACACCTGGATCGGCCAGAACGGAACCTGGACGAGCCCGGTCGTGCGCCTGCGTGTCGGCGAGTCTGCCGACAAGTCGATCGTCGACTACCGCACGGACAACGCGATCGACGCCTACCCGTCCCTGGCGACGAAGCTCGGCAGCCGGCTCGACACGCTCGCGCACGCGCCGATGATCAAGTTCGACATGCAGAAGGGCGCGCCGCCGTTCTCGCAGTGGGCAAGCGCACTTCAGAAGCTGCCGTCGCCGGCGCTGATCCACCCGGTCGCGTTCGGCCCGGGTGGGTTCGACAAGACCGATCCGGACGTACTGCCACCGGATCCCAGCGTCGGTTCGCTCGACGACCTCGAGCACGCCTTCGGTACCGCGCACTCGGACGGTGACCTCGTGATGCCGTACCTCAACGTCAGCTGGTGGAGCCCGCAGTCGGAGACGGTGCAGAACCTGCCCGGCGGACTGACCTCGGCCAGCGTGTCCGTCCAGGACAGCGGCGGCAACGCGGCGAGCGAGAACTTCAACGACGTCGACGGGCTGATCGTCTCTCCGTCCGTGCCCTACGTGCGCGAGCGCGTGAACGACGAGATCGGGACGTGGCAGGACGACGGCAACCCGGACTGCCTCTTCTTCGACCAGATCGGCGCGCGGCCGTGGCGCTACGACTTCAACCCGGCGGCGACGAGCCCGCTCGATTACTACGACGGCTGGCTCAGCCTGTTCGCGCCGTTCGCGAACCGGTGCCTGATGGTCGAGGACGGCTGGGACCGGCTGGGCGCGTCGTTCTCAGGGCTCGACAGCAGCCTGATGCTGATGCAACGCGAGTTCGACTGGCTCGACGTGCGCTTCGGGACCGACTGGACGACGTACCCGCTCGCGCTCTGGCTGCTGCACGACAAGGTGCTCTTCTACCAGCACGATCTCTTCGACGGCACGTTCACGGCCGACCCGGAGATCCTGACCTGGAACCTGGCGTACGGGTACATGCTCTCGTACAACTGGGCGACCGGAACGGACAGCCCCTGGCTCGGGATCGTGACCGCGTTCCAGCGCGCGCTCGGGCCGCTCTACGCCGGTGCGCCGCTGACTGCGTACGCCGTGATCGCGGACGGCGTGACGCAGACGACCTTCGGCAACTACTCGGTGATCGCGAACACGACGAAGTCGCCGTACTCGGTGGACAGCTTCACGATCGCGCCCGGCGGCTTCCTCGCACGGACGGCCGGCGGCAGCGTCGTCGCCGGCGAGTTCGCCGACCCGTCAGGCCGCACGTACCGGATCGTCCAGAACGGCCAGACGACGTTCCAGGTCGCAGTCCCCGCGCCGGGCTAAGTCTGCAGGAGTTCGACCGGAATCCTCGCTACTTCATAGCGCTTCGCGTCTCTCCGTCAATCTGCCGGTTTCGCGCGGGGATGCGCAATGCGGCCGATACACGATTCGGCAGTTCGGTGATCGGAACCAGGTAGACGCCTCCGTTTTCCGGGCAGTAGACGCCGAAAGAGTCGATTTCGCCGGTATACGGTCTCCGGGCAGTAACGGGATTGCGGTGGTGACCATATGTGCTCGTTGTGGCGAAGATCACTGCCCCGTTTCGAAGCCGTCCGGTCTTGCACTGCACTCGCTCGAAGCGTTCCCCGTGGTCGATCAGGAGGTCGTATCGAGCGTTTTCGCCGAACGGAAGTAGCAACGTGTGGCCAAGGCTTTGGAAAGCCATCATCAAGGCCAGCGTGGTCCGGTCGCCTTTCGCCTTTGGGTGCCGCATCGAGATCAATTGTGGTTGTCGTGACGGACAACGACACTGGGGCACGTTGCCGCTAATCTTGCGTAATCGCCGGAGTAGCTCAGCTGGTAGAGCACCTCACTTGTAATGAGGTGGCCGTGGGTTCGAGTCCCTCCTCCGGCTCTCTCTTTTGCTAGCGCAGCTCGGGCTCACGCGGCGGCAAATCCTGGCCTTCCGGCGGCGCGTCGGTGGGCTCGACGAGCGCGTCCCGAAGACCCCTGAGTCGTTGCGGTGCGCCGCCTGGGCCGGGTTGCAGGACAGCATGCCGCGGGCGGCGCTGCTCTCCCTGCACGCGCGGATCGACGGGGTCGAGCCCTCGACGTGGGAGGATCCGTCACTCGCCCAGCTCTGGGGACCCCGGTACTCCACCTACGTCGTTCCGAAGCCGGACTTCGCGCTGTTCTCGCTGGGGAGGCTGCCTGACGACGCGAAGGGCCGCGAGCGGGCCGAGCGGTCGGCCGAGCAGATGCACGCCGGTCTCGGAGGTGCGCGGATGACGGATCGCGAGCTCGGACGCAAGATCGGGCTCGGGAACTCGATGCGGTACGGGGCCACCACGGGCACCGTCGCGATCCGCTGGGAGGGCGCTCGCGCGCCGGTCGTCTGGGCCGTCACGGCTCCGGGGATCGAGCCGGCCGAGGCGTGTCGCGAGCTCGCCCGGCGCTACCTCCACGTCTTCGGCCCGCCGACGGCCTCGAGCTTCGGACGCTGGGCCGGGATCTCGCGCCGTTCCGCGTTCGCTGCCTTCGCCTCGCTCGAAGGCGAGCTGCTGCCGGTTCGTTCGCCGCTCGGCGACGAGTGGCTGCTGGCAACCGACGAGCCGGCGATGCTTGCCGCCGAGGGTGTGCCCCTGCGCGTCTGCTGCCGAGCGGCGACGCCTACTTCCTGCTCGACGGCGCCGAGCGCGAGCTGCTCGTCCCGGCGGCGGATCGGCGCGCGCAGCTGTGGACGTCGCGCGTCTGGCCGGGTGCCCTGCTCGTCGACGGCGAGATCCGCGGCACCTGGAGGCGCGCACAGCACGTCGTGCGCGTCGGCGCGTGGACGCGCCCCTCGCGCGCGCAGCGCGACGCCGTCGAGGCCGAGGCGTGCGCGTTGCCGCTCCCCGGCGTCGAGCGTACGATCGACGTGGTCTGGGAGCCGTGATCCACCGACTCGCACTCGTTCTGCTCGCGCTCGGGCTCGTCGCCGGAGCAGCCTCTGCAGGTGTCGGCACCGCGCCCAACCCGAAACAGCTGCCGCTCGGCGACGGCAAGTTCACGACGAACGGGGCGAAGAAGGGCTACGTCTTCTCGTGCGGGCCGCACACGGGCGGCGGCGGCGCGCAGGCAAACGGGCCGTGGATCCACGGAAAGACCTGGGACTCGACCGCCAAGGTCTATGTCTCCGGCTCGGTGAAGTGGGACTCGGTGCTGAAGATCACCGTTACGGGATCGAAGCTCAGGATCACGGGCAACGACCTGCCGAGCCACCCGACCGGGCAGTTCCCGATCCAGGCCGGCACGCCGGCGGCGCAGTACGACATGAACCCGAACTCGATCAGGGCGCAGTCGTTCTCCTACTCCTTGCCGGCCGCGCCGAAAGTGGCGGCGTCACCGAGCTGCATCGCCGGGCCGATCGCCGTCATGCTCACCGGCGCCGAGCTCTACGACGCCCTCGACGCCGAGGGTCGCGACGCGCCGGCCCACGAGGTGCAGGATCGCTGCGACGGCCATCCCGACCCGACCGGCACCTACCACTACCACTCGCTCTCGGCCTGCGCGAAGGTCGGCAAAGGGCCGACGCTCGTCGGGTACGCGCTCGACGGGTTCGGCATCTACGCGGGCGGCACTGCCCTGAGCACGGCCGACCTCGACGTCTGCCACGGCACGACGAGCGTCGTCCCGTGGCGCGGCAAGCGGGTGCGGATGTACCACTACGTGATGACCCGGGACTTCCCGTACTCGCTGAGCTGCTTCCGCGGGACGCCGGTGCGTCCGCACCTGCAAGGCCCGTAGCTACGCGTTCGCGAGGGCCTGCTCCAGATCGGCCCAGATCGCGTCGGCGCTCTCGAGTCCGACACTGAGCCGGAGCAGCCCGGGCGGAACGCGGTCGCCTTCCCAGCGGTGGCGGCTCTCGATCGTCGTGTCGACGCCGCCGAGGCTGGTCGCGTTCTCGATCAGCTTCGTCGACGACTCGACCGTTCGGGCCGCGTCTGCGTCGGCCACGTCGAAGGAAAGGAGCCCGCCGAAGCCGCCGTGCATGTACTTCGCCGCGAGCGGGTCGGGGCCGAGCCCGGGGTAGCGCACGACCTCGATGCGCGGGTCCTCGGCGAGCCTTCGCGCCAGCTCGAGCGCCGTCTCCGACTGCCGCAGCACCCGCAGTTCGAGTGTCTTCAGGCTGCGCAAGAGGAGCCAGGCCGAGTCGGCCGAGGCGGTCGGGCCGGTGCGCGTCCGCGTGCGGTGCAGTTCCTCGAAGAGCGCGTCGTCGCGGGTGACCAGCGCGCCGAGCAGCGCGTCGTGGTGGCCGGCGAGGTACTTCGTGGCGCTGTGCATGACGACGTCGGCGCCGTGGTCGAGCGCGCGCAGGAGCACCGGCGTGGCCGCGGTGGCGTCGAAAACGACCGGCGCGGGGTGCGCGGCAGCAGCTTCGAGGTCCGGAAAGGTCAGGAACGGGTTCGCCGGTCCCTCGATCCAGATCACGTCGGCTTCGTCGGGCGGCGGGCCGGTCTGGTCGAACTCGACGACGCGAAGGCCCCACTTCTCGAGCGATCTGAACAGGCCGCCCGTGCCGAAGTAGCCGCCGGATGCGATCGCGACCGTCTTGCCCTGTCCGGCCATGGTCAGGACAGCCGTGGTCGACGCGGCCATGCCGGACGAGAAGAGCAGCGCCCGGCCGCCCTCCAGCTCTCCGAGCGCCCGCTCGGCCGCGAGCCCGGTCGGGTGGTCGTCGCGCGAGTAGTAGACAGGTCCGAGCTCGCCCTGCTCGTAGGGCCAGATGGTCGATCGGTCGAGCTCGCTCATCTCGCTTAGCCTTTCGTCGTGCGCGCGCTTTCGCGTCCGGTCCCGCTCGCCGCGCTCGTGCTCGCGGGGGTCCTCGCCGCCTGGATTATCACGGTGCAGCGGATGCGGGGCATGGACGCCGGGCCGGGCACCGACCTCGGCGGACTCGGCTGGTACGTCGGCATCTGGGTGACGATGACGGCGGCGATGATGCTGCCGTCCGCGGCCCCCGTCGTGCTCCTGTTCGCGCGGGCGTGGAGCGAGCGGACGCGCGCCGCCGCGCTCGTGCCGGCGGCGATCTTCGTCTCGGGCTACCTCGTCGTCTGGACGGCGTACGGGCTGGCCGCCTACGGCGTGTACCGCGCGGTCGTCTCGGCCGGGACCGGCTGGCTGGCGTGGAACCGGGCCGGGCCGTACGTGGCCGGAGGAGCCTTGATCGCGGCGGGGCATATCAGCTCACGCCGCTCAAGGACGTGTGCCTGCGCCACTGCCGATCGCCGCTCGGCTTTCTCGTCCGCGGCCGCCTCGGCAGCCCGGCGCGCGCATTTCGCCTCGGCGTCGAGCACGGCGGCTTCTGCATCGGCTGCTGCTCGGGGCTGATGCTGGCGCTGTTCGCGCTCGGCGTGATGAGCCTGTTCTGGATGGCCGTCGTGGCGGCGGCGATCCTCGTCGAGAAGGTCGCACCGTACGGCGACCGGCTCGTCCTCCCGATCGCGGTCGCGCTCGTCGCGCTCGGCATCTGGGTCGCCTTTGCGCCTGCGAGCGTCCCGGGGCTCACGCAGCCCGACCGCGCAGGCCCCTCGATGACCATGCACTGAGTAGGCTGCGGCCGTGTCGGCGACCGAGGACGGAACCCAGGGCAAGCTCGAGCGCATGCTCGAGCACCGCGAGGAGGCGGCGCACCAGGGCACGGAGCGCGCCGTCGAGCGGCAGCGCTCCCAGGGCAAGCTGCTCGCGCGCGAGCGGGTCGAGAAGCTGCTCGACCCCGGCTCGTTCGTCGAGCTCGACCGCTACGTGCGCCACCGTGAGGTCGAGTTCGGAATGCGCGAGAAGCGCCCGTGGGGCGATGCGGTCGTCACCGGCCACGGCACGATCCTCGGCCGCAAGGTCTTCGTCTTCTCGCAGGACTTCACGATCTTCGGCGGCTCGCTGTCCGAGGTCTTCGCCGAGAAGATCTGCAAGGTCATGGACATGGCCGTGAAGTACGGCTGCCCGTTGATCGGGATCAACGACTCCGGCGGCGCGCGGATCCAGGAGGGCGTCGTCTCGCTCGCCGGCTACGCGGAGATCTTCTGGCGCAACGTGCAGGCGTCCGGCGTGGTGCCGCAGATCTCGCTCGTGATGGGCCCCTGCGCAGGCGGAGCCGTGTACTCGCCGGCCATGACCGACTTCGTCTTCATGGTCGAGGGCTCGTCCTACATGTTCATCACCGGTCCCGACGTGGTGAAGACGGTCACGGGCGAGGAGGTCACGTTCGAGGAGCTCGGCGGCGCTGCGACGCACGCGTCGAAGTCGGGCGTCGCGCAGTTCATCTCGCCGGACGAAGAGGCGTGCCTCGAGGACGCGCGCTACCTGCTCTCGTTCCTGCCCCAGAACAACCTCGAGCCGGCGCCGTTCGCGCCGCCGTCCGACCCGGTCGACCGCGAGGAGCCGGCGCTCGACACGCTGATCCCGGACGACCCGGCGAAGCCGTACGACATCAAGCGCGTGATCGAGCTCGTCGTCGACGACGGCGACTACCTCGAGGTCCACGAGCGCTACGCGGAGAACATCGTCTGCTGCTTCGCCAGGCTCGGCGGCCATCCCGTCGGCGTCGTCGGCAACCAGCCCCGGGCGCTCGCCGGCGTTCTCGACATCGACTCGTCGGTCAAGGCTGCGCGGTTCGTCCGCATCTGTGACGCGTTCAACATCCCGCTCGTGACGTTCGTGGACGTGCCTGGCTTCCTCCCGGGGACGGCGCAGGAGTGGGGCGGGATCATCCGCCACGGGGCGAAGCTGCTCTACGCCTACTGCGAGGCGACGGTGCCGAAGCTCGCCGTGATCACGCGCAAGGCGTACGGCGGGGCGTACGACGTCATGAGCTCGAAGCACATCCGCTCCGACTTCAACTTCGCGTGGCCGACCGCCGAGGTGGCCGTGATGGGGCCGGAGGGCGCGGTCAACATCGTCTACCGACGCGAGCTCGAGGACGCCGACGAGCCGGAGGCCCGGCGCGCCGAGCTGATCCGGGAGTATCGCGAGCGCTTCGCGAATCCGCTCAGCGCCGCCGAGCGCGGGTATGTCGACGACGTGATCGAGCCGAGGCGGACGCGCCCGGTGCTGATCGAGGCGCTGGAGACGAGCCTGTCGAAGCGCGAGCGGCGCCCGCCGCGCAAGCACGGGAACATTCCCCTCTGAGTCGGCCGTGCGCGCGGGCGTCATCCTTCCGGGCGGCACGGCGGTAGAGCAGCTCGAGCAGGCCGTGCTTGCCGAGCAGTCCGGCTGGGACGGCGTCTTCGTCTGGGAGGCGGCCTACGGGATCGACGCGTGGTCGTTGCTCGCGGCCATGGCGGCACGGACGGAGCGCGTCCGGCTCGGGACGCTGCTGACTCCGCTTCCGTGGCGCCGGCCCTGGAAGGTCGCGAGCCAGGTGGCGACGCTCGACCAGCTCTCGAACGGTCGCGCGATTCTCACGGTCGGCCTCGGCGCGGTGATGGGCGACCTGCCGCGGACGGGCGAGGAAGAGGATCTCCGCCGCCGTGCGGACCTCCTCGACGAAGGCATCGAGTTGATTCGCGAGCTCCTGGCGGGCCGGGGCACGCACTTCGGCCCGAACTACCGGTTCGAGCCCGGGACCGACGACCAGATGCAGGTCGCCCGACCGGTTCAGCAACCGCTGCCGATCTGGGTCGTCGGCGTCTGGCCGCGGCCCAAGTCGATGCGCCGCGTCCTCCACTGCGACGGGGTCGTGCCGCAGTACGACGGGGAGGGCAGTCCGGAGGCCGTGAAGGCGATGCGCGAATGGCTGGCTGAGCACGGAGCGCGTCCCGACATCGACGTGATCGCCGAGGGTGAGACGCCGCACGACGCGGACGCGGCCGCCGCGATCGTCCGGTCGTGGGCCGACGCCGGCTGCACCTGGTGGCTGGAGACGGAGTGGGAGCTGCCGCATCACGTGCCCGAGCGGATGCAGCAGATTCGCGAGCGGATCGCCGCCGGGCCACCGGCGCTCGACGGTCCGTCAGTGTGACTTGGACGGCCACCTCGAGCTACGCCCGGGCGTAGCTCGAGCGGCTCGCTATGCGATCACAAAGGGAAGGGAGCTCACGGGGAAACCGCCCGTTTCCCCGTGCTACTCGCCGTCCCAGTAGTCGAGGGTCGGGCCTGGGCGGGCGAGCATGATCCGCTCGCCTGAGGCGCTGCGCGCGCCGAGCTTGCCGCTGTCCGGGTACTCGACCATCTCCGGGGCGATCAGCGTCGAGATCATCAGCACGCGGACGGGCTCGTCGGTCCCGTTCTTGACCTGGTGGAGGCCGTCCTTGCCGCGGCGGAAGCAGACGACGTCGCCCTCGGCGAGCTCCTGCTCGCCCTCGGCGTGGCGTAGCGTCGGCCGGCCGCGGACGACCAGCAGCCACTCCTCGTTCGCGTGATGCGCGTGGTACGGCCAGAGCGTGTTCCCGGGCTCGACCTCGTAGAGGCAGGCGCCGATCAGCTCGCCGGCGAGGCGCGGTCCCAGTCGGGCGGCCTTCGACTGCCAGCCAGGCCGGTCCTCGGTGTGGTCCCACTCGTCGCCGTTCAGGTTGAAGACGTCCATGGCGAGAGCCTAGTCACCAGGCGCTGCGTCGGCCTCGGACCGCGGAGTCGACGGTCATTGCGCCGTAGAGGCAACCGGCTAGCGGAAGTGCGAGCGTCCACGCGGGCGCGAGGCGGAAGTAGCGGATCGTCGGCACGTAGAGCGCGGTCATCAGCGCCCACGCAGCCGCGGCCGCCACACCGGCGAGAAGGTTTCCAGTCGCGAAGCCCACGATCGTCAGGACCGGCGGTCCGGCGAACAGCAGCAGAAGCAGCGCGACAGTGAGCGCAAGCAGCGCCCACGAGTGCAGCAGCTCGGTGAACGCGGTCCGGCGCACCATCCGCCAGATCCCACGGAAGTCGTGTGCGCGCAAGCTCTCCACGTCCGAATGGCTGATCGCGAGCCGGATCGGGCCGTGCGGCGCGATCGCGCGCGCCAGGCAGACGTCGTCGATCACGCGGCCGCGAATCGCGTCGAAGCCGCCGGCCGCCTCGAGTGCGTCACGCCGTACGAGCATGCACCCACCCGCCGCGGCCGGTCGGCGGTTCACGCGCCGCATCGGGTAGAGCAGGTTGAAGAAGTAGACGAACGGCGGGATCAGCAGCTTCTCGGCCGGGGCGGCGCAGCGAAGGCGGGCCATGCGGCTGTTCAACGCCAGTCCGCGCGCCTCGCTCTCGGCGACGAGCCGGCGCAGCGAGTGCGGCGCGTGGCGGATGTCCGCGTCGGTGAGCAGGTAGTAGTCGGGCTCGCCGGCGGTGCGGCGGGCCTGCTCGAGTGCCCAGACCTTGCCGACCCAGCCCGCGGGCAGCTCGGCACCTGCGAGAGTCGCCAGGTCGCCCGTGCCGTCGGTCGACCGGTCGTCGACCACGACCAACCGGCTGTCGCCCGGGTAGTCCTGGTGGCGCAGTGCCGGGAGCGTCAGCGGGAGAAGGTCGGCCTCGTTCCGCGCCGGCACGAGCACGACGATCGACGGCCAGACAGCCGGATCGAGCGGCACCGGCTCGTCTTCCCCTACCCGCCGGAGATCCCAGGCCCGTGAGGTGCCGAGCAGCACGCCGAGCCAGCCGGCGAGAGAGGCGAACGCGAGTCCGGCGAGGAGCACCGCCGGACTCTAGAGCTACTCGAGTCCTGCCTCCGCGAGCGGCCGCCGCCCCCAGGCGAAGGCCTGCGCGTAGTAACCGGTGGAGATCGGCGCGAGTGCCACGCCTGTGCCGCTCGAGTTGATCATCCAGCCGCCGCCGAGGTAGATGCCTGCGTGGTAGACCTGCGCCGGCTTCGACTTCGGCCCCTTCGAGCCGAAGAAGAGCACGTCGCCGGGCTCGAGGTCGGCGAACGCGATCCGTTCCGACGCCGGCACCTCGCCGCTCATCGCGTATGTCGTCCGGCCCTTGAGCGCCGTTGCGAGCGGCGTGCCGACGGCGTACGAGGCGAGCTTGTACACGCGCCAGACGAAGCCCGAGCAGTCGAAGCCGCCCGGGACGGACTGACCGAGCACGGTCTGCTGCTTCTCGCTCGTCCCGGCGAAGACGTACGGGTAACCGATCAGGGAGACGGCCTGCCGCAGGATCGTCTGCTGCCAGCCGGTGACGGGGGGCAGCGCGATCTGCGTCGACAAGCCGAGCACGTAGTTCTTCTCCCAGCCCTGCCAGCCGAGGATTTTTGCGGCCGAGAACGCGGCCTCGGCGCGCGACGCGACGGACGAGGGCGCGGGCTCGAGGTACTCCTGCGAGCGTGGATGGTCGGTGCGCAGGCCGAGCAGGCGCGCCACGACCTCGGGGCCGAAACGGGCGGGCGGGTTCAGACCGGCGGCGACGGCGGCGGCCCGGAAGCGGGTGGCGGCGGCCCCGAGGCCTTCCCCGCGGATCAGGGCGGCGTCGAGCCCCGCGATCGTGACCGTCGCGGTCGGATCCGCCGGCGGAACGGCCGGCTTGCCGGTCAGGCCGGCGACGAGGTCGGAGAGATCGCCTGCCGTGAGCGGATCGTCAGGCCTGAAGTCGACGGCGTCGCCGCCGAGGAGGCCCGCCGCGGTCACCTTCTGGATCTGCGGCTGGTCCCACGTGGTCGCGCGCGGTTGCGCCGTCGCAGCGAGCGGACAGGCAAGCGCGAGGAACCCCGCGGCGAGGAGAAACGAACGACGACCCACCCTCTCCGCATCGGCCGTTGGCCGGGCGTTGGACTAGGCTCCTTCGGGTGACCCTCGAAGGAGGTACCCGCTTCGAGATCGACCCCGAGCCGACGGCTGAGGAGCGCGCGGCGATCGAGGCGGCGGTTGCTCGGCTACGGGCCGAGAGGGAGCGTGTGCCCGGGGCGTGGTGGGAAGCGGGCGTGCGCGAGAACGTCTCGGACGACGAGGAGGAGTAGCGCTGCGCGTCGCCGCGCTGTACGACGTTCACGGCAACCTGCCCGCGCTCGAGGCGGTGTTGGCCGAGGTCGAGCGGGAGGCGCCCGACGTCGTGCTCGTGGGCGGAGACGTCTCGGCCGGTCCGTTCCCGGTCGAGTGCCTGGAGCGGCTGCGCGGGCTCGGCGACCGCGCCGTCTGGATTCGCGGCAACGCGGATCGCGAGATCCACGGTTGGCCGACCGAGCAGCTGTCCGACGAGCAGCTGGCGTTTCTCCGCGCGCTCGAGGAGACGGTCGTGCTCGACGTCGACGAGCTCGGGCCTGTCCTGTTCTGCCACGGCTCGCCGCGGTCGGACGAGGAGATCATCACGCAGCGCTCGCCCGACCTGCGGCTCGAGGCCGCGCTCGCCGGCGTGCAGCAGCAGACGGTCGTCCACGGGCATACGCACGTCGCGTACGACCGCGAGTGGGGGCTCTACCGGTTGATCTGTCCCGGCAGCGTCGGCATGCCCTACGCGGACCTGCCCGGCGCCTACTGGGGCATGTTCGGGCCTGGCTTCGAGCAGCGTCACACGGTGTACGACTTCGAGGCGGCTGCAGACCGCGTCCGCGGCAGCACGTGGCCGGGGGCCGCCCGCGTCGCCGAGGAGAACGTCCTCACCGTCCCGCCGGCGGACGAGGCGATCGACTTCTTCGAACGCATGGCCGCGTTAGACGACCCGATCGCCTAACGTCGGATCAGGCGAGCGGTCGCAAGCAGCTCCATCATCCTGCGTCGGAAAGACGGGTTGAACAGGCTGGCGGAGTACCAGGCCTCGACCTCGAGTGGTTCCTGATTCCCGACTGTTCTCGGCGCCAGGCACATCCAGACGCTGGCACCGTGCCCGGCCCCGACGGTGTAGAAGATGCGGCGACCGTGGAGGACGCGCGAGGGGTCTGCGAACCGTTGCGGACAGTCGAATCCGTAGACGTCGGTGCCCGCATAGACGCCCCACCCGATCGTCGGGCCCTCGCGGCCGAAGGTCACGAACAACGACCGCCGACCACCTGTGTCGGAATCACGCCGAACCACGTTCCAGTCGCTGAAGACGAAGCCGCCAGGAAGCCGCCGGGGCAGGAAGAGAGGCATCGCAAAGACCTTGGCTACTCTCCTGACGTCGCGTACCGGGACGAGCTCGTAGCTCGACCCCTGTGCGCGGCCCGGCGGAAGTGGCCGCGCGCTCGCCACCATGTGCTCCAACTGGTCGACAGTTGGGCCTCCGGCACGTTCCGTCACGCTGATCTTCTTGTCGTTCGAGCACCACCAGGCTGCCAGCGCGCCGCGGATTCGTCCCGAGAAGATCCGGCGTCGGTCGAGCCTGTGTGACGCAAAGCCTCTCCCGTTGCACGGCAGGGTGCCCTCCACCCGGGAGTCGGTCGACCGCCACGTGAGCGCGACCGAGCCGTTCGAGAAGCGCACGACCGGACCGAGATCGCACGAGACGTTGTGGGACAGAACATCCCAGCGTCGGTACGAGAAGCCCTGCGGCAACCAGGTCGGCATCAGGGACCAGGCGCCGCTGCACTGGGCGGCGATCCGGCGTGCTACGAGCGCCGGCACCGGAGGCGGGTGAGGAGTCGAGACGAGCGCGATCACTGCTCGAGCCCTACTGCTCCAGGGGGGCCATGGTCAGCCCCGAGTCCTGCAGTCCCGTCCAGTAGAGCTCGGCCAGCTCGCGGTGGCCTGACCAAACGATCGCGCGGCCGGACGAGTGGATCGTGTCCGCGATCCGCATCCCCTGGTCGTACGACACGTTCGGGAGCACGCGCGAGAGGGCCGCGGCGACGCCCTCGAACGTGTTGTGGTTGTCGTTCAGGACGATCACCTTCCACGCGTGGCCGAGCGACGAGCTGCCACCACGCGAGATGCGTTCGACCGTCTGCGTCACGCCGTCAGCCGGCGAGCCAGGCGGAGAGCTCGGTATGCCGCTCCAGCCGCGTGCCCCGGTCGAGCTCGGCGCGCAACTCGGCGACGGTGCCGTGGCGCTCCGCGAGCACGTCGTGGCTGTGGATCGTCTCGAAGTTGACCTGCCGCGAGTAGAGGAAGTCCCCCTCCGCGAGCTCCGGATAGGCGTCGAGCACGCCGCGCAGCGCCAGCCGTACGGAGTCCTCGACGAACCGCGGCCGCGCGTGCGCCTGCTCGACGACGTGCAGCTCGTCCGGCCGCTTGAGCAGCTCGTAGATCGGCGAGCTCATCGACCCCTCGACGATCTCGACCATTCGCTCCGCATTGACGCCCGGCTGTGCCGTGCCGACGTAGAGCGTCCCCCGACCGCGCTGGTTGTGCGTCGCGAGCGGGACGAGCTCGAGGATCTGCTCGACGTCCCGCTCCTCGAATCCCGCCTCTGCCAGTCGCTCCGCCGCGTGCTCGCGCACCATGCCCTGCGCGCACGGGCAGGCGTTGATGCCTGTTGCCTCGACGCCGACGACCCGCCGCGTGCCCCGCGGCGAGGCGGTCGCGATCCCGATCAGCGAGACCATCTCCTGCGTCGGCAGGCCCGAGACGGGCGTCTCCCGCGCCATCGGGTAGGACGCGACGATCTTCACCTCGGCTCGCAGCGCACGCTGTTTCCCGAGGACGTGGCCGGCGATGTGCTCGGCCAACTCCTCGACGAGGAACGCCTCGCGGATGACGACGTCGTCGATCGCCGCGCCGAACAGCTCGGGGAAGCGCGACATGTGGACGCCCTTCTGTGCCGGCTCGAGGTCCACGAAGCAGTCGATCTGCGCCGAGACGAGCTTCTCGTGCGGGCCGCGCCGCAGCCGGATCGCCTTGTGCACGCCCGTGACGCCCGCGCGCGAAAGGCCGATCAGGACCTCAGGCGCCGAAGCCTGCAGATCGTTTGCGAATAGCCGCGAGGAGTCCGTCGTCGCCATGTGACAACGCTAGCGAAGTAGGCGGGAAAGTCGCCTGTCTTTGAGCACGCGGCCGCCGGTCTGGCACTGCGGGCAGTAGTAGATCGTGTGCTCCTCGTAGTCGACACGGGCGATCGGGGCTTCGCAGACCGGGCACGGCTCGCCGAGGCGGTTGTGGATGCGATAGGTCTTCGCGTCGTTCGCGCCGGCGACGCGGAGCGCCAGCCCGCGGGCGAGCTCCTCGTCGATCGCGTCCGCGAGCCGGGCGGTCTCCTCTGGCGTCAGCTGCGTGGAGAGGGCGAACGGCGACAGCCGCGCCGTGTGCAGGATCTCGTTCGACCAGGCCCGGCCGATCCCGGCGAGCGCGCGCTGGTCGCGCAGCAACGGGTGCAGGCGGCGCGACTGAGTGACCAGGATCTCGCCGAGCCGCTCCGCGCCGAGGCCCAGCGCCTCCGGGCCGAGGTGCGCCAGCTCTTCGTCGGCCTGCTCGGGTGTGAGCAGCCAGACGCCGGCGCGCTTCTTCGAGCCGGCCTCGGTGAGCATGAGCTCCCCGCCGCCCTGGAAGCGGAGCCGGAATGCGGGTGTCTTCGGGCCCTTCTCGCCGGCGCGCAGGTAGCGGAGCCGTCCGGCGGACATGAGGTGAACCATGAGCACGAGCTCGCCGTCGTCGGTCTCGAACAGAAAGCGCTTGCCGCGCCGGCCCGCGCCCGCGAAGCGGCGGCCTTCGAGCGCCTGCAGCGGTGGGTCGAACGTCTTCAGCGTCGCGACGTGCGCCGGCCCGGCACGCTCGACCGGAAACGCGCGAACCGGATCGTCCAGCGCCAGTCGCCAGGCCTCGACCTCGGGCAGCTCGGGCATGTCCCAAATGTACGGTCTGCGGCGGGTTCGGGCGCGGGTCCCATCCCTAACCCCCACCCACCCACGGGGTGGAAACGGTAGCGGGCAAAGTCGCGCGCTAGTGTGACTTCTCAGTGACGATTTTCCTGCATCGGCCCTGGTTCTCAGAGTGCTCTTAGCCGCCCCTGCGATGGTGAACACGGCATGAAAGGCAACTCGTCAGCGCGTGTCCTCGTCGTCGACGACGAGCCCGCCGTCCGCGAAGCGCTTCGGCGCGCGCTCTCCCTCGAGGGCTACTCGGTCGACCTCGCCGAGAACGGCGCCGAGGCGCTCCGCAAAGTCGGCCCGGTCGATCCGGACGTCGTCGTCCTGGATGTCCTGATGCCCGAGGTCGACGGCCTCGCCGCGTGCCGCCGGCTTCGCGCCGAGGGCAACCGCGTGCCCGTGCTGATGCTGACCGCGCGTGCCGGAATCGGCGACCGCGTCGACGGTCTCGACGCCGGCGCCGACGACTACCTCGTCAAGCCGTTCGCGCTCGAAGAGCTGCTCGCACGCATCCGCGCGCTCCTCAGGCGGGGCGGCCAGGAGCGCGGCGATGAACCGCTGCGCTTTGCCGACATCGAGCTCGACCCGGCGACCCGCGAGGTTCGCCGCGACGGCCGCTTCGTCGAGCTGACGCGCACCGAGTTCAACCTCCTCGAGCTGTTCCTCCGGAACCCGCGCCAGGTGCTGACCCGCTCGCTGATCTTCGAGCGCGTGTGGGGCTACGACTTCGGGCCGACCTCGAACGCGCTCGACGTCTACATCGGCTACCTGCGCCGCAAGACCGAAGCAGGCGGAGAGCCGCGTCTGATCCAGACGGTGCGCGGTGTCGGGTACGCCCTGCGGGAGGCGTAGGTGCACGAGCGGCTGTCCGGCATCGCGAGCAGATTCCGCGGGATGAGCTTCCGCGCCCGGATCGCGTTGGCCGCCGCGTTGGCGGTCGCGATCGCGGTGATCGTCGCGTCGGCGCTTGCCTACGTCCTCGTCCGCAACCAGCTGCTGTCCCAGCTCGACAAGCAGTTGCGCGCTAGTGCATCCCGAATCGTCAACCGGCCGTTCGATTCCACCGGGCCATTCTTCTGCCCGACTGCGCCATACGGGTCGGCGCGCGGTTACTACCAGGTCGTCACGTCCGAGGGGAGAGTGCTGTTACCCCACTGCGAGCCGACTCCGTTCCCCGTCAGCAAAGACATACGAGCTATAGCGCAGGGCAAGCCGAGGACGTTCTTCACCGAAGCATCGCTCCCGGGGACCCAGATGCGCGTCATCGTTCAGCCGGTCACGGTCAGCGGTCCGAGCGGCCAGGAATCAGGGGCGCTCATGGTCGGCCTGCCTCTGGGCGACGTCGACTCGAGCCTCCACCGGCTCGGCTGGTTCCTGTTCTTCGTCGCGCTCGGCGGAATCGTCATCGCGGTCCTCCTGGGCTACCTCGTCTCGCGCGCAGCCCTTGCGCCGGTTCGTCGCTTGACGGCCGCGACCGAGGAGATCACCGAGACACGCGACCTTAGCCGCCGCGTCGAGGCGGGCTCGAACGACGAGCTTGGGCGGCTCGGGACGAGCTTCAACACGATGCTGGCCGCGCTTCAGGAGTCGCAGCAGGCACAGCGCCAGCTCGTGGCCGACGCGTCGCACGAGCTGCGCACGCCGCTCACTTCGATGCGGACGAACGTCGAGCTGCTCGCACGCGGCACGCTTCCCGACGACGAGCGGACGAAGGCATTCGCCGACGTCACGACCCAGCTCGAGGAGCTGACCGCGCTCGTCACCGACGTCGTCGAGCTTGCGCGTGACGGCGAGCCGCAGCTGACCGAGGAAGACGTCCGGCTGGACCTGCTCGTGGGCGACGCCGTCGAGCGCGCCCGGCTGCACACGCCGAGGATCCGCTTCTACACCGAGCTGCACGAGTCGCTCGTGAGCGGCGTGCCCGACCGCATCTTCCGCGCCGTCTCGAACGTCCTCGACAACGCCGCGAAGTGGAGCCCCGCCGGCGGCAACGTCGGCGTTCGCGTCGAGCACGGCGAGATCACCGTCCGCGACCAGGGGCCCGGCATCGCACCCGAAGACCTCCCGCACGTGTTCGACCGCTTCTATCGCTCGCCGGCCGCGCGCGCCACGCCCGGCTCCGGGCTCGGGCTCGCGATCGTCCGTCAGGTCGTCGAGGCACACGGCGGCACGGTCAGTGCGGGCCCCGCCGACGGCGGCGGCACCGTCGTCCGCCTCGCGTTCCCGAACGGCAACGCGCCGAGTTCTTAAATCCGTCTCAGACGCGTCTTAGATTGCGGTGATGGAATCCGCGCCGTGCTACGTCGTAATCATCCCACCGACTGCACGCCGACAGCGCCGCCCGGCGCAGTCGGGGGCGGGTTCGAAAACGAGCCGGGCGGGTTCTTGCGACTGTCCCCGGCCGTGCCTCCCTGGGCGACGCCCTCCGCCTGAACCCGCCCGTTCGTGCCCCGCGCGGGAGGCCCGTCACCGGGTCGGGCCTCCCGCTTCGACGTGGGGGAAACGGCCGGTTTCCCCCACGGGCCCCCTTCCCGTTCGCTGCGCCACCAGGCCTGCGTGCTGTTGGCGACCCCACTTCGACACCGCTTTCGATCCACACGTCCACTGCTTGCGTGCGGATGATGCTCGTGCTTGCCCGCCGACATAGACCTTACGAGGCCTCCTCCTCATAAGGTCGCTCCGTGCTCAGGAGAAGCCGCCGCTCGGCGGCTTCTCTGTCTTCTAGGCTCCAGGCGTGAGCGAGCCGATTCTCGTCGCGGAGCGTCGCGGAGGGACCGTCGAGTCGGTGCACCGTGTCCACGCTCTGGCCGTGCATGACGGGCAGGTCGTCTCGTCCGCCGGCGACCCGGGGCTCGTCACCTTCTTTCGCTCGTCGGCGAAGCCGCTGCAGGCGCTCCAGCTCGTGCGCGCGCGGGCCGACCTCGACCACCGGTTGGTCGCGATCGCGTGCGCGTCGCACCGCGCCGAGCCGGCGCAGCTCCAGGCCGTGCGTGACCTGCTGGCCGCAGGCGGCGTCACCGAGGACGATCTCGAGGTCGGGCTTCAGGAAGGGCGGCCGCCGGAGCGCATCTACCACAACTGCTCCGGCAAGCACGCCGGGATGCTGGCTGTCTGCCGCGCCCGCGACTGGCCGACGGCGGGCTACCGGCTCCCCGATCACCCACTGCAGCGGGTGATCCTGGCGGAGGTCGCGGACGCTGCGGGACAGGCGCCTGCGACCGGCGTCGACCACTGCTCGGTCGTCACGTTCGCGCTGCCGCTCGAGCGCATGGCGGACGTCTTCTCGCGGCTCGACGAGCGCGAGGGCGCAGACCGCATCCTCGCGGCGATGCGGGCGCATCCTGAACTGGTCGGCGGCGAGGGATCGCTCGACACCCAGCTGATGCAGGCGCATCCCGGCTGGGTCGCGAAGGGCGGAGCGGAAGGGTTGTTCTGCGGGATCACGGCCGACGGTGCCGGCTTCGCGCTCAAGACCGAGGACGGCGCGTTCCGGGCACTCGGGCCGGCGCTCGCCACGTTCTTCGGCCTCGACGACGACTTCGCGCGCGAGCCGGTCGAGAACAGCCGTGGCGAAGACGTGGGGGAGGTGGCGGTGCTGTGAAGGTGTTCGTGGTCAGCGACATGGAGGGCGTGTCCGGGATCGTCAAGTGGGAGCAGACGACCGGCGGCGACCCGATGTACGAGGAGGGCCGGCGCCTCTACACCGAGGAGATCAACGCGGCCGTCCGCGGTGCCAAGGCTGCCGGCGCGACCGAGATCGTCGTCATGGACTGCCACGGCGCGGGCGGCGCGTGGAGCTTCAACTCGCTGATCCCGGAGCTGCTGGATCCCGCGTGCGAGTTCGTCGTCCAGGAGCACTGGACCGAGTACACCGCGTTCCTCGAGCAGGGTTGCGACGCGGCGCTCTTCGTCGGCATGCACGCGATGGCCGGAGCCGAGCACGGCGTGATGAACCACACCGTTTCCGGGCAGCGCTGGCTCAACCTGTACTTCAACGGCACGCTCGTTGGCGAGACGGGGATCAACGCCGCGCTCTGCGGCACGTGGAACTGCCCCGTCCTGCTCGTCACCGGCGACCAGGCCGTGTGCGACGAGGCGACCGCGCTGCTCGGGACGGGGCTGACCACGGTCGCCGTCAAGCGCGGGCTCGGCCGCTTCTCGGCTCGTCAGATCGCACCGCAACGGGCGCGAGAGCTGATCGAGGACGCCGCCCGCCGGGCACTCGCCGACCCGAGGGCGGTCGCCCCGTACGATCCGGGCCGACCGTGCGAGATCCGCGTCGAGCTGACCGCCACGAACGCCACCGACCAGTACCGCTCGAAGCCGGGCGTCGAGGTCGTCGACTCGCGCCAGATCGTCTCCCGGGCCGACGACTGGTGGTCGGCCTGGCGGCAGTTCTTCTTCTAGTAGCACGAGGGAAACAGCCGGTTTCCCCCGTGAGCCTCCTTCCCAAGACTCGGTTCCGCGCGCCTGCGGCCGACGCCGGCATCGGCGTCCGGCGTACATCGAAGGTGCTGGCAGTTGCGTTGCTCGGGTCCGTCGCGCTCGTGGCTGGATGCGGCGCTTCTTCCTCGACGACAAGAACCTCGGGGAAGAAGCTCGTCGTCGCTGCGCTCGGGGACGGCGTCACCGCCGGCTCGCCCGGCTTCGATCCGTCGCACGGCAACGCGAAGCTGCTCGGCTTCGCCGAGGACGAGCAGAGCCAGTGGGAGTACTGGGCCGGGCAGAAGGGTCAGGACCTCACGTTCCGGAACTGCGGCGTGTACGGCGAGCGCACCGACCAGATCGCGAAGCGGCTCGAAGGGTGTGCGAAGGACGCCGACGTCCTCGTGATCGAGGGCGGGCTCGATGACATCGAGCAGGGCCGGCCGGTCGCCGAGGCCGCGCGCAACCTGCGGGCGATGGTCGTCCGCGGCAAGAAGCTCGTCCCGCACGTCGAGCTCGCCGCGGTCATTCCCTGGAACAACGGCTGGCCGCAGGCCGCGCCGAAGATCGTTGCGCTGAACCGGCTGATCCACGCGATCGGCCGCGACGAGCACGTCCGCGTACTGCCGTTCTACGCGGTGCTCGACGACCCGAAGCACCCGGAACGTATGAAAGACGCGTGGACCGCGGACGGCGAGAACCCGTCCGTCGCGGGCTACCAGCGGCTCGGCGAGCTCGCCTTCCGTCTCCCCTGACGTCCGGACACGTCTTTCCTTGCAACACAGTGTTGCAAGGAACTACGTCGCCGGAGCTGCCGCTGCCGGCGCCGGCGACGCGGGAGCGCCGCCGTCCTTCTTGATGTCGAGCGCGTAGAGCTTGAGCCGCTCCTTCCGTCCACGGACGTCCTGCTCCTCGTAGAACACGATGTCCGCCGGCGGCTCTTTGAGCGCCTGCACCGTCGACTCGGCGATCAGCACCGAGTACGGCGTCGTCTTCGTCATGCCCTCGATGCGCGACGCCGTGTTCGGCACGTCGCCGACGGCGGTGTAGTCCATGCGCCGCTCGTGGCCGACGTTGCCCGTCATCACCGGCCCCGTGTTGAGGCCGATGCCCATGAGGTAGCCCTCGCCGAGTCCCTGCGCGCGCATGAACTCGTTGAACGCCGGCAGCCGCTCGGTCAGCATCTCGCGGGCGGCGGCGAGCGCGCGGTCGGCATGGTCCTCGTAGTCGACCGGCGCGCCGAAGAGGGCGTAGATGCCGTCGGCCATGTAGCAGACGAGCGTCCCGCCGTGGGCGAGGATCGCCTCGCTCATCTCGTGCAGGTAGTGGTTGAGGACGCGGATGACGCCGTCGGCCGGCATGAACTCGGCGCTCGACGTGAAGCCGCGCAGGTCGCTGAACATCACGGTGCCGACGACCTCCTTGCCGCCGAGCCGGAGGTCTTCGCCGGCGTTCGCGATCAACTGGTCGACCACGCCTTCGGGGACGAAGCGCGAGAAGACGTCGCGCACGCGCTCCTTCTCGAACGCGGTCACGACGTAGTGCACGGCGATCGCGCCGACGGTCGAGAGGATCAGCGCGGCGAGCGGATAGACGAACGAGGCGACCTTGCCCTCGTCGAACGCGAAGATCAGGACGCCGGGGATGAAGAGCGCAGCGAAGAAGAGCCCGGTGCCGACGGCGAACAGCGGGCGCATGCGCAGGCTCGCGAGCGGCACGACGCAGCCGAGACAGACGATCAGCACGACGTCCCAGGTCGTTCCGATGCTGCGGAGCGGGAAGCCCTTGATCGCCGTCTCCATGGCGTTCGCCTGGAGTTCCGGGCCGGGCATGTTCGGACCCGTGGACGTCGGATGGATGTCCTGCAGGCTGGAAGCGGACGCGCCGACGACTACGACCTTGTCGCGGAACGCGCTCGACGGCACCTGGGAACGCGTCAGAGCGGCCTCCGCAGCGGCTCTCGTGCGAGCCGCGGTGACGTAGATGCCGGGGGCAGCGCCGAACGCCACGACCTTCCACGGCCTCTTGCCGCCGGCGTGGACGACGCGCATCGGCAGAACCCGTACATACGAGTAGGCGGTCACGGTCCCCGGCGGGCCGGCGAAGTCGATCCACTGGCTCGAGCCGCCCATCTCGGACTTCGTGATCGTCTTCCCGGTCGCGATCTCGGCGGCGCCCAGGGCGAAACTCTTCAGGCCGTCCAGTTCGTAGGGCATCTGGCGGATCACGTCCGCGCTGTCAGTCGAGAAGTTCGAGTTGCCGGCCTTCGCGTGGAATTGCTTCAACGCGCTTGCGTCGAACATCAACCCCGGCGATCCGCCGGGACCGACCTCGGTCGATGCCAGCGCCACCTTGCCGTTGCAGTCGTAGATCGCCTGACCGAGAGCGTTGTCAGCCGCCACCGACGTGAGCTCGCTGAACTGGATGTCCATCGCGATCGCCTTCGGGTGCCCCGCGCAGATGCGGTCGATGATCTTCGCGTGCAGCGTTCGGTTGAACGGCCAGGTTTGCTTGAGATCGTTGAACGTCGCGTCGTCGACGGTGACGATCGCCATGTCCTTCGGCGGTCCCTGGCTGCCGCGGAAATCGAAGCGCGTGTCGATGCTCTGCTTCTCGAGCCCCTCGAAGAAGCCGAAGTGAAACGCATACGCGACGAGCGAAAGTCCCGTAGCGACGACCGCCACCCCCAGGAACAGCTTCGTCCGCAGCCAGCGCCGCCGCTTGTCCACCGGCCAAGGATACGGGGGTTCCTTGCCAACGTCCCGCACGTCGCCTACCCTTGAACCGACCCGCGACGTAAGGAGGTGCGATTCATGACAACTGAGCTCTTCGCATCCGCGCGCGGGTCCGGCGACCCCGCGCTCTGAGTTCCGTCGCGCCACACGGCGCGCATCACGAGAGCGAAAGGAGTCTCGCGTTGTCCGAGACCGCTTTGGTCCCGGGGCTTTCCCGGCTCGGCTGGGGGCCCGAACTGGAACAAGCATTTGCCGAACACGCGGCCTCCGGGCTGGTCCCCGGCCGCGTCGCCGTGCAGCATCGCGGCGCCTACGACGTCCTCACCGAGCACGGCGAGGCGCGCGTCGGCCTGCCCGGGCGGATGCTGCACGACGCCGACGAGTCCGCCGACCTGCCCGCGGTCGGCGACTGGGTCGCCGTCGATCCACCTGCGGGCGGCACCTCGACGATCCGTGTCGTCCTGCCGCGGCGCACCGCCTTCATCCGCACGATCGCCAGCGACCAGCACCGCGTCAGCGAGCAGCAGGTGGTGGCCGCGAACGTCGACGTCGTCTTCCTCGTCAGCGCACTGGCGGAGGACTACAACCTGCGCCGGCTCGAGCGCTACCTCGTGCTCGCGTGGGAGAGCGGCGCGGACCCGGTTGTCGTGCTGACGAAGTCCGACCTCTGTGAGGACGTCGATGCTGCCGTCGCGGAGGTCGAGTCGGTCGCCGTCGGCGTGCCCGTGCACGCCGTCTCGAACGTGACGGGTGAGGGCATCGACGGGCTGCGGCCGTACTTCGTGGGCAACCGGACGGTGGCCGCCCTCGGCTCGTCCGGCGTGGGCAAGTCGACGCTGATCAACTCGCTTTCCGGCGAGGAGGTGGCGGCGATCGGCGAGATCCGAAACGACGGCCGCGGCCGGCACACGACCACGCGCCGCGAGCTGCTGTTCGTCCCCGGCGGCGGGCTCTTCCTCGACACGCCGGGCATGCGCGAGCTGCAGCTCTCGGAGGCGTCGAGCGGAGTGCAGGAAACGTTCGACGACGTGACGGAGCTGGCCGCGCTCTGCCGCTTCTCGGACTGCGCGCACGCGGCCGAGCCCGGCTGCGCCGTGCAGGAGGCGCTCCACGACGGGCGTCTCGACGCTGAGCGGTGGAGGAGCTACAGCAAGCTGCAACGCGAGCTGGCCGCGCTCGAGCGCAAGCTCGACGCTCGGGCGAAGTCCGAGGAGCGCAAGAAGTGGCGGCGCTTCTCCAGGGCTCAGCGGAAGGATGCCTGGTGAGCGTCGCTCCTGTCCGGATGCACGAGGACGAACTGGACGTCGACGAGGGTCTCGTTCGCCGCCTGCTCGAGGCGCAGTTCCCGGACTGGGCCGACCTCGCGCTGGAACCCGTCTTCCCCCGCGGCACGGATCACGCGATTTTCCGCCTCGGCGAGGGCATGTCCGTGCGCCTGCCACGGATCCGGGGGGCGGTCGGCCAGGCCGACAAGGAGCACGAGTGGCTGCCGAGGCTCGCATCGCATCTGCCGCTCGCGATCCCGCGGCCACTCTCCGTCGGCGTGCCGGGCGAGGCGTATCCGTGGCGGTGGGCCGTCCACTCCTGGCTTCCGGGCGAGCCGGCCGTCCGCGAGCGTCTTCGCGATCAGTGCGAAGCGGCGACCGACCTGGCGCGGTTCATCGTCGCGCTTCGCCGGGTCGATGCGTCGGGTGCGCCGCTCGCGGGTCGCGGTGAGCCGCTGGAGACCCGGGACGCGGCAACTCGCGGCGCGATCACCAAGGTCCGTGGGGCGCTCGACGTCGCAGCCGTCACGGCCGTATGGGACGCCGCGCTGGCCGCGCCGGTCTGGGATGGCCCACCGCTCTGGGTGCATGCGGATCTCGACTCCCGGAACCTGCTGGCCGAGGACGGACGCGTCAGCGGGCTGGTCGACTTCGGGGGTCTCGGCGTCGGCGATCCGGCGTGCGACGTCGGACCGGCGTGGAAGATGTTCTCTGGGGAGGCTCGGCACGCCTTCCGGGCAGCGCTTTCGGTCGACGACGCGACCTGGCGCCGCGCTCGCGGACACACGCTCTCCCAGTCGCTGATGATCCTCTCCTACTACACGCTTGAGAACAACCACGTGCTCGTCGAGGCAGCGCAGCGCTGGCTCGACCAGGTGCTCAGCGACCGCTGACGACCAGCCCGGCGGCGCGCGTGCCGATCGCGGGCGCGAACTTGAAGCCGTGGCCGCTGCAGGCCGAGCAGACGACGATCCGGTCGCGACGCTCGATCACGAAGCGGTGGTCGGCCGTGCTCGTGTAGAGGCAGGTCTCGACCCGTTCCGGCTCCGGGCTCGCGAGCGGCCAGCTGCGTGCGGCCCACGCTGCCTCGCGGGCGACGACCGCCGTGTCTGGTTCGCCCCGCTCGTCCGGATCCACCTCTGCGCCGGAGTGGTGGAGCCCGACCTTCAGCAGTCCCAGACCCGCCGTGAGCGCGTACGTCTCGTCGGCCGCGTAGTCGATCGCCGACGGCACCGTCCGCTCGTCGGCGAGCCGGAAGTAGGCGACCGTCTCGCGCGTGACGACGACCGGCAGGTCGGCAAGCAGCCGCTTCGCCCAGGCACCGCCGGCCACGACGACCTCGCTCGCCTCCAGTGCACCGTGCTCCGTGTTCAGCCGGACGTTCTCGTCGAGCGGCTCCAGCGACGTGACCCGTGTCTCCTCGCGCACCTCGACGCCCGCCGCGAATCCACGGAGAGCGCGATCGGCCAGCACAACCCCGGCCTCGGGCTGGAACAACACCTTGCAACACTGTGTTGCAAGGCCGAAACGCTGTTCTGCCTCGGCGGCGGAGAGGAGCTCGTACGCCGTCCCGCACGCGTCGAGCGCCGCGGCCAGAGGTGTCGGGTCGTCCGCCAGGTCGAGGAGTCCGACCAGCTCGAGCGCCTGTTCGCCCGCTTCCTGCTCGAGCTCGCGCCAGAGCTCGAGCGCCTCCTGCGCCAGGCGTACCCATTCCTCCTCCGCGTACGCGAGCCGGAAGATCCGCGTCGCGCCGTGGCTCGAGCCGTGCGCATGGCCGACACGGAACTGCTCGAGGACGACGGGCTCACGACCCGCTCGGCGTAGCGCCCAGGCCGTCGCCAGCCCCATCACGCCGCCGCCGACGACGGCGACGTCCACCCGCTCCGCCATGTGCGGGACGCTAACCGACGTGCAGTTCGAGCACCGCGTTCGACGGGGCTGCGCCCGCGCCGCCGAGCACGACGATCCGCGTGCCGATCCGCGTCGCCGCCGCGTCGGCCAGGGGGCTCGGCAGGCGCCCGGCCGACACGACGGTTCCGCTTGCCGGGTCGATCCGGAGGATCGAGCCGAGCGCCCCGCCCTGCGCGTCGGTGCCGCCGACGAGGTAGAGGAAGCGGCCGAGCGCGACCAGCGGCGCGTGTGCGACGGCCGCCGGGAGCGTCGCGATCTGCGTCACCGACCGGCTCGCGGGATCGACTGCATAGACGGCCGCGCTCTCGCCAGACGTCGTCACGCCGCCGGCGACGTAGATCCGCCCGCCGAGCATCGCCACGCCGGCGTAGCGGAGCCCGGATGGAAGCCGGGTGACGAGCGTCGGCACGTGGCCGGGCCGGTAGCGAAGGATCGCCGTCGCGAACTTCGCGCCGGTGTAGCCGCCGACGAGGTAGGCGACGCGGCCGGCGGAGACGGCGCCGAGGTCGGACAGCGGCTCGCCGAGGCTACCGGCGGTGCGGGTTCTGCCCGTCGCAGGGTCGACGCGGACGACCGCGGGAGATGAAACCGCCTCGCCGCCGCCGAACAGGTACACCGAACCGCCGAGCAGCGCAGCGGCTGCATCGTGCGTCGGCGTCGGCAGCCGGCCGACACGGCGCAGCGAGCCAGGCTTTCCGGCCAGGACCCAGTCGGTCGACGAGCCGCCCGCCAGCCCACCGAGCGCCATCAGCCTCCCGCCGGGAAGGGCGACCACTGCCACGCGCGAGGCCGCCTGCGGTAGCGACCCGACGCGCGACACGACCAGGCGTCGCACCGGAGCCGCCCGCACGAACGGTGCCGGGAGCAGGTCGATCCCGTCCGGCTTGGACAGGTAGCCCGGCGCCGAGCCGGCGACGCCGGTGTGCCCGTACTGCCAGACGATCTGCTTCGTCCGAGGATCGATGACGACGACGCGATGGTTCCAGTCGTCGTTGAGCGCGATCATCCCGTTCGGCCAGCGCACGGCCAGCGAAGGCATGTTCAGCTCGCCGGGCCCCGACGTCGGGCCGTACGTCCAGACGATCCGGCCGCGCGGCGTGATCTCGTCGACTCGCCCAGGGCTGTTGAATCCGGCGACGAGGATGTTCCCGTTCGGCAGCAGCTGCGCGTCCGACGGGTAGGTCGTCGGTGTTCGCACCGAGTAGAGCAGTCGGCCGGTGCGCGACAGCCGGTCGACCCAGCCGCCGATCTCGGTCACGAGCGTGCCGCCGTCGGGGAGCGGCGTGGCACCGTTCGGCGAGTGGAACGAGCGCGGCGGATCGTGGACGCAGGCGGCGGCCGAGCCGAACGAGCGCAGGATCTTCCGCGCTTCGCTGATGCGGAGCACGCGGCAGTTCTGGATGTCGGCGACCTGGATCACGCCGTCAGGGAGTCGGTACGCGTCGTCCGGGTTGGACAGCTCGCCCGGCCCCGACCCGGCGACACCGGCCCGTCCGTACGACCAGACGATCCGCTTCGTCCGCAGGTCGATCTGCGCGAGGGAGTCGTTGAACTCCTCGTTCGTGATCAGCCGGTGCCAGTCCGGCGTGAAGAACGCGTCGTCCGGATCGTGGAAGGACTGCCCGGCGCGGACGTCGCCGGGGTGCGGGAAGCGCCAGACGATGCGGCCGGTCGGCGAGACGATCAGCAGCCGGTTGTTGTTGCGGTCCGCGATGAGGATGTACCCCGGAACCGGGCCGCGCGGGACGGGCGGAAGTCCCAGCGCGACCGCGGCCGGGTAACTCGCGTGCCTCGCGGCCTGCCGCTGATGGGACGTCGGCGTACGCGGCACGGACGCCACAGGCGGGGCGGACTTCGACGCGGCCGACCCGCCGCACCCGGCCAGGAGCGAGGCGAGGCCGGCGAGCGTCGCTGCCGCGGCGAGCATGCGTGGCACCGTGCGAGTCTGGGGCGCCCAGATGAAAGGCGCCTGAAAGGCTGTCAGTAGCCCTTGGGGAAGGGGTACGTCGCCGGGATCGGCCCGAGCGGCTTCAGCGACGCGAGCGTTCCGTACGCGACGACGATCGCCTCGTGGGCTTTCAGGATGATCTTCCGAGGATCGGTCGTCACGCGCTTCCCGTGAACCCAGACCATCACCTGCTTCTTGGCCGTGGCGCAGTACGCGCCCAGGCACCGCGAGCTGAAGCGCAGGCCCCACACGTCGAAGAACTCCCCGAGCGTGAACGTCCTGACCGTCGGCGACTCGACGTGGATGATCCCCGTGTCGTCGTGCGTGTGCAGTTCGGCGATGAAGCGCTGCTGGATGTTGATGCCGATCAGCGCCGGCACGCGGTAGATAAGGCCGTTCACGACGACGTAGAGGTGCGCATGGATGTGGAGTTTCGTGCCCTCGGCCGGGAGCGGGTGCAGTCCGATGTCCTTGAGGCGCTGCTTCAGGTACTGCCCGTCGTTCGCGCCCCACGGCGCCTTGCCGATCATCGTGCCCGGCAGCAGGCCGCCTCCGCTCGAGGACAGCGCTGCGCCGGCGCTTGCGCCTGCCACGAGGACGGCGAGCACGGCGGCGGCCAGGTGCCTTCGAGTCACAGTCCCATAGTGCCCTGAGCCGCGGCCGCCTCGTCGTTTTACGTTCGCGCCGACACCCCGGGGCTACCCTGACCGTTGTGGGGTTCGTCAGGGCTTCGGTGCTGCTGGCAGCGCTGACCGCGGCGCTGGCCGTGCCGCTCGCCGTCTTCGCCGGCGGGAGCGCGAAGCGTCAGTCGCCGCCGAGCTTCTCGTTCGGCCGTACGGGCGGGAACATCGTCCCGGCGAAGGTCACGATCGGGAGCAACGGCGCCGTGACGACGACCGGCTCCGCGCATACGACCGCGACGACTGCGCCGACGCCGCTCCGGAACGGGCTCGCCAAGCTCGCGCGGGCCGAGGGCTTCTTCACGATGACGACCCCGGTCGCCTGCCAGGGAACCAACCCGGACGTCGCCAGCCGCTTCGTCACCGTCAGTGCCTTCGGGAAGACCCGAACCGTGACGGTTCACGGCACGTGCTCGGCTCCGTTCGAAGAGCTCTACGCGGTGCTGACCGCGTCGGTCGGCGCCGGACCATAGCTCCGCTCGGACACCTACCGGCAGCCGTGGCGCCCGACGGCGAGCCTTATGAGATGGGCGACCCGAAGACCTCGAGCTCGCCGAAGCCGCCGCAGGCCGGGTTCGTGTGGTGAATCAGCAGCAGCTTGACCGTGTCACCGACATGCCCGAGCGGCACCGTCACGCTCACGGCCGGGTACGGCACGGTCGTCGACGCGGTGACGACGCCGTTGTGCAGGACGCTGACCTGGATGCTCGTGAACGTGTAGCCGCTCCGGATGTTCGCGATCGAGTTCTGCGAGTTCGAGTAGAGCGTGATGTGGTCGACGAGGATGGCGCCGTGCGTCGACGTCCACGTGAACGTCGACGTGTCGCCTTCCTTGTTGCCGATCGAGAACCACGACGTCGCGAGGTTGCCGTCGACGCCGTTCGAGGCCGGGAACTGGCTCGAGAACTCGGACGACGCGGTCGCCGTGCCGTCGGAGGTCACGTTGGTCGGCGCAGGCGGCGGGGTGGTCGTGGTCGGCACGGTCGTCGTTGTCGGAGTGGTGGTCGTCGTGGTCGGAGTCGTCGTTGTCGGAGTCGTCGTTGTCGGGGTCGACGTCGAGGCAACTGCAATCGTCGTCGGTGCCGTCGAGCCGGGGATGGGCGGGATGATCTGCGGCACCAGCGTCGCGGTATCCGGCGGCGTCCCGATGCGCCGATAGATCGCCGTCGTTCCGGTGAGGACGTCGATCAGCCCCAGCTCCGGCGTCGGCTTGCCCTTCGACGGGTCGACCGTCTTCCCGATCGAGAAGCCTGGCCACGGCTTCTTCAACCCGCCGCCGAGGACGACCGTCACCTGCTTGGCCAGGGCGCGGGGCGGCGTCAGCGGATTGCCGCAGTAGCAGCGTGCACGCGGGATGCCGTACTGGTCGATCAGCACGGCTGTCCCCTTCTGTAGCACCTCGTCGATCGGGTTCGCCTTCCCGTCGATGTACCCGTGGTTCGTCACGCGGGTGTCGAACTGGAGGACAACGTCAGTGAGCTGCGAGATGTAGGCGGGCACGGCGCTCGGCGAGATGCCCTGGACGGCGGCCCACGCGCGGAGCTTGTCCTCGTTGCGCTCCAGGAAGGCGATCATCGCCCTCCTGTCGCAGACGGTCAGAAGCTGCGTCCCGCCGTAGAGGCCGGGAGCCGAGCCGGTGAAGATGCGCGGCCGGCCGTCCGCCGTGTTCTTGAGTCCGTTCGAGAGCGGCAGCTTCAGCCCGGACAGCGCGCCGATCGGCGGGTTCAGGTTCGCGAGGAGCGCCGTGTAGATCGGCGCGAGCTTCGCCCTCAGGTCGGTGTTCGAGATCGTCGTCGCCGTGTTCGAGCCCAGCAGCTGCGCGGGGATGTTCTTCGGCAGAGGCAGGTTCGCGGTCGGTGCGTTCCGGCCCGGCACGACCGAGGCGGTGAACGGGTCGGTCCCGAGCGCCGAGATGGGGTCGAGCGTGAGCGTCTTCGCGTCGGCGTTCTTCGCGCCGGTGAGCACGATCGCGAGCACCGCCGCGACGACGCCGAGCACGACGAGCGCCACCGGGCCGCCGATCGCGAGCGCCCGCTTGCGCTTGCGCCGGCGTTCGTCGCCGGACGAGGGCGGCGGCGGGGCTGCAGGAGGCGGCGGCGGCGCAGGCGGAGGAGGAGCTGCGGCCACGGCGGCCACCGCAGCGGGTGCTGCGGCGGACGGAGGAGCGGGAGCCGGCGGCTCTTGCGCCGCTGCTTTCGCCGCGGCGATCTCGGCCGGGCCCATCGTCTTCAGCACGTCCGGATCGACCCCGGGCAGCGGAACCGGGGGCGTGGCGGAGTCGCCCTTCGCGGCGGCTTCGAGCGCGTTCGCCCAGGCGTCCGCAGTCGGCCAGCGCTTGTCGGGGTCGGATGCGAGCGCGTGGTTGAGCGTGTCTGCGAGCGAGGGCGGCACGTCGTCGCGCAGCGAGGTGATCGGCGTCGGCGGCTCCGCGACCTGTGCCGCGAACAGCCGTCCCGGCGAGTCGTACGGATACGGCACGCGACCGGCGAGCAGCTCGTAGAGCACGACGCCGGCCGAGTAGATGTCGCTCCGCTCGTCGGCGTGGCCCTCCGTCTGCTCGGGCGCCATGTAGTACGGAGTCCCGGTCGCGATCGTCGTACCGCGCGCCCGCGCGACCGACTTCGCCATGCCGAAGTCCGTCAGCATCAGCTTCTCGTCGCGGCTGTCGCCGAGGTGCGCCGGAACCGACTGGAACATGATGTTGGCCGGCTTGAGGTCTCGGTGGACGACGCCGAGGCCGTGCGCGACCTTCAGCCCGTCGGCGATCGCGAGGCTGATCGCGATCGCTTCCTCCACCGAGTAGCGCCCGCCGCTCTGGATCCGCCCGCGCATGCGGTCCTGCAGCGTCCCGCGGTCGGCGAAGTCCATGACGAAGTACGGCCGTCCGTCCGGAAGCTGGTCGACGTTGTGGATGCGGACGATGTGATCCGAGTCGGCCCGCCAGAGGATGCGCGCCTCCTCGAGGAAGCGCTGCCTGACCTCGTCGTCGTGCGCCCAGTTCTCGGCGAGGACCTTGATCGCGACCGGAGCCGCGAGCGTCTCGTCCTCGGCGAGCCAGACCGTGGCGAACGCACCCGAGCCGACGACGCGCTCGGCGCGGTACCGCCCGATATAGGCCGGGCCCGACCCTGCCACAGGCCCGGGATCATCCAGCATCGTTGCAGCCGATGCAACCGCCGTCGTAGGATCGGGCCCTTGCAGGCCCTTCGCATCGTCACCTCCGCGGGTGAGGTCACGGCCGAGCCGGGCGCGCCGTTCACGGTCGGACGCGGCACCTCGGCGTCGCTGCGCATCGACGATCCGCTCGTCTCGCGCCAGCACCTGCGGCTCCACGCCGTCGACGGCGCGTGGCTCGTCGAGGACACCGGATCGAGCAACGGCACGTTCCTCGACGGCGAGCGCGTCGAGAGCTTCCGCGTCGAGCAGGCGACGACGGTCCGCCTCGGCGACGCCGAGAGCGGCCCCTGGCTCGAGCTGTCACCGGCCGAAGCGCCTGTCGAGGCGCCGGCGGTCGATCAGTCGTCGCCGCCGCCGCCACCGCGGCCGGGCGAGCGGACGGTCCTGTTCCCGCTGAAGGCGGCCGTCGCGACGATCGGCCGCAGCCCGTCCTGCGACATCGTGCTCGACGACCCGCTCGTGTCGAGGAAGCACGCCGAGCTGCGCGAGGTCGGCGGCGGGCGCTGGCAGATCCGCGACCTCGGGAGCTACAACGGCACCTTCGTCAACGGCCGCCGCGTCGACGAGGCCGTTCTCGACCCGCTCGACCTGATCGGCATCGGCGGCTCCGAGTTCCGCGCGAGAGGAAGCACGCTCGAGCAGATCGAGGCCAAACCCGAGGTCAGCCTCGCAGCCGTCGGCATCTCGGTGGTGACGAAAGCGGGCACCGTGCTCGCGGACGACATCGGCTTCACGCTCGAGGAGAGCTCGCTGCTGGCCGTCGTCGGCCCGTCCGGCGCCGGCAAGTCGACGCTGCTCGGCGCGCTGACCGGCCTCAGGCCGGCGCCGCGCGGCAGCGTGTACTTCGGCGGTCGCGACCTCTACCGGCACTACGACGAGCTCCGCCAGCGGATCGGCTTCGTCCCGCAGGATGACGTCGTCCACCCCGAGCTCTCGGTCGAGCAGTCGCTGAACTACGCCGCCGAGCTCCGTTTCGCCCCCGACGTGACCGCCGAGGAGCGGCACGCACGCGTCGAGGACGTGCTCGGCGAGCTCGAGCTCGCGCAGCGGCGCAACCTGCCCGTCTCGAAGCTCTCGGGCGGCCAGCGCAAGCGGGTTGGCGTCGCGATAGAGCTCCTGACCAAGCCGTCGCTGCTCTTTCTCGACGAGCCCACCTCCGGCCTCGATCCGGGGCTCGAGCGCAGCATGATGGAGCTGCTGCGCTCGCTCGCCGACGGCGGCCGGACCGTCGTCGTCGTGACGCACTCGACGGAGAGCCTGAACCTCTGCGACCGCGTGCTCTTCCTGGCGCCCGGAGGCCGCGTCGCCTACTACGGCCCGCCCCAGCTCGCGCTGGCGTACTTCAAGCTCGACTCGTATCAGGAGGTCTTCCGGGAGCTGAGCGCCGACCCGCCGGAGCAGGTGAAGGCGCGCTTCCTGCAGTCGGACGAGGCGAAGAAGTACCTGACCGGCCCGCTGGCCGGCTACGAGGCGGGTGCGAGGTCGGTGGTTCCCATGGAGCCGCTTCGCCGGCAGAAATGGCTGCGCCAGTACTGGATGCTGACGCGCCGCTACACGCGCGTGCTCGCGGGCGACCGCGCGAACCTGCTCGCACTCCTCGCCGCGGCGCCGCTGCTCGGTCTGCTGCAGCTCTGGCGGCTGCCTACGAACCAGTTCGCGACGCTGCCGCCGACCCAGTTCCGGCTCGTGCCCCAGGCGTCGCTGATCCTGCTCGTGCTGGCGATCGGCATGACGATGATGGGCCTGACGTCGTCCCTGCGCGAGATCGTCAAGGAGCTGCCGGTCTTCAAGCGCGAGCGCGCGGTCGGGCTGAGCACGTCGGCGTACGTGCTCTCGAAGATGTCGGTGCTCGGGCTGATCGTCGTCTACCAGGCGGTCGCGTACATGCTGATCTCGACGGCGAACCAGGGCGGGCCGAAAGACGCGGTCGTGCTCGGCTGGCCCCAGGGCGAGCTGATCGTCGCCGGCATCGGCATCGGGCTGGCGGCGGTCGCGCTCGGGCTGCTCTGCTCGTCGCTCGTCAACTCGGTGGCGGCCGCGATCGCGCTGCTGCCGATCCTGCTCATCTGCCAGCTCCTGATCATGCAGGGCGGCGTGTTCAGCAACAACAAGCCCGTGCTGTACCAGGCGAGCTTCGTCTCGAGCGCCGGCTGGGGCTTCGCGGACATGGCCTCGACGGTGAGGCTGAACGACCAGCAGGCCGTGTGGAACGTGGCGAAGCAGGTGTCGACGATCGACGCGAACAACCCGCAGAAGCTCTTCGACGTGCTCGCCCACCCGAGCCGCGGCAACCCGCGCTGGAACCACCAGGTCGGTGCGTGGGTGCGGGCCCTGCTCGCCATGCTCGTGCTCACCGTCGCGGCCGTGTCGATCTCGATCTTCGTGCTGCGCCGGTTCGATCCGATCTAGGCGTCGTTTCCCGGTTGCGCGTCACGGGAAGTCAGAGAGTGCGATGAGCCCGCATTCGCTTGTGCGTGCGTTCGACCGCTGGCAGCAGCAGAACCGGCCGGCCGGCTTTGCGCTCGCGACGCTGCAGAAGTACTCGGACGACCAGGGCTCATACCTGGCGGCCACGATCTCGTACTACGCGTTCTTCTCGCTCTTCCCCTTGCTGCTCGTGCTCACGACAGTGCTCGGGTTCGTGCTCTCCGGGCACGGGCATCTGGAGCGGTCGCTCGTCGACTCGGCGCTCGGGCAGTTCCCGGTCATCGGTCGGCAGCTTCATGCTCATGCGCTGCAGGGCAGCGGGCTTGCGCTCGCGGTCGGGATCGCCGTCGCGATCTGGGCCGGCATGGGCGTCGTCCAGGCCGCGCAGAACGCGATGAACCAGGTGTGGGGCGTGCCGATGCAGCAGCGGCCGGGGTTCCTCCCGGCCCGGGGGCGCGCGCTGCTCCTGCTCGCGCTGCTCGGAGGTGGGCTGCTGCTGACGACCGTGCTCAGCGGGCTCGGCTCGTTCGGCGCGTCGTACGGGATTGCGTGGAAGGTCGGATCGATCGCGCTCTCGACGGCGCTGAACTTCCTGCTCTTCTGGGCCGGCTTCCGGCTCCTGACCACGCGCGACGTGACCTGGCGCCAACTGCGTGGCGGTGCTGTGGCCGCGGCGGTGGCGTACGGGCTCCTGCAGGCAGCCGGCGGCTACTACGTCGGCCACGTCGTCAGGGGCGCGAGCGAGACGTACGGGACGTTCGCGCTCGTGATCGGGCTCCTGTCCTGGATCTACCTGTCCGCGCACGCGATCCTGCTCGCGGCGGAGGGCAACGTCGTCGCGACGCGGCGCCTCTGGCCGCGGAGCTTCTCGGCCGGAGGCGAGCAACCGGCGACGTTGGCCGACGAGGAGGTCCTGACGATCCGCACCGAGGTCGAGCAGCGGCGCTCGGACGAGCGCATCCGCGTCGACTTCGACCGCGAGCGCGCCTGAGCGCACCGCCTTGCTCTGAGCCAGGCTCAGAGCAAGTGCCAGAGCTAGTGCCAGAGCAAGGGTCAGAGGCTGGCGCTGAGCCAGGGTCTGAGACGGGTTTGTGAAAAGTGTGCGACGAAAGCGTGGACACGCTGATTTGCAGGGCGTTTGGAGCTACCTTCATGCAATGAGTCGTGTGCGGCGCCACGATCTTCCTGACGGGTACTTCCATGTCATAGCTCGTGGCGTGAACGGGGCCGAGATCTTTCTTGTCGACCTCGACCGATTCGATTTCCTCGAGCTGCTCGAGCGCGTGACCGGACGATTCGGATTGCGGATCTTCGCCCGCTGCCTCATGGACACGCACTACCACCTCGTCGTCGAGACGGCCACGGAGAAGCTGTCGCGGGCGATGCAGCAACTCAACAGCGCCTACGCGCTGCGGTTCAACGACCGGCACGAGCGTCACGGCCACGTGTTCGGCGAACGGTTCCGCTCCCGCGTGATCCGCAGCGAGGCGCACCTGCACGCCGCCGTCCGCTACGTCGTCGACAACCCGGTCAAGGCTGGAGCCTGCCGACCCGACGCAGAGTGGCCCTGGACGGCCGTCGACCTGGGTCAGCTGCGCTCGTAGAGACCGGGCGCGACCTCGTCCCAACCTGCGCCGGGATCGAAGAGGGCGTCCGGGCGCAGCAGCACCGCCACGAGCACCTCGCCACGCGTGAACGCGAGCACGCCCCGGCCCGCCGGCACCGGCTCGTACGCGCCCGCGAACGCCTCCGGACGGCGGGACCGCAGTGCAAGCACCTCGCGGATCAGCCGCAGCTTCGCCGGCGGGGCGGCGAGGGCTCGGCGGCGCGCGCCCCAGTCGACCGGGCGGCGGTTGTCCGGGTCGACCAGGGACAGGCACTCGAGCTCGTCGCCCTGGTAGATGTCCGGCACGCCGGGGCAGGTCAGCTTGAGCAGCGTCTGCGCGAGCGCGATCCGCCCGCCGACGGGAGCCAGGCGCGCGCCGAATGGCGCGATGCGCGGTGCCACCGACCATGCGTAGTCCTTCACCCGACGCTCGTACTCGACGTCCGGATCGAGCCAGTTCGAGCGTAGCTTCCCCTCTCGGAGGGCCTTCTCGAGATAGCCGTCGAGCCGCTCGGGCGAGAGCGGCCAGGCGCCGACGAGTGTCTGCAAGACGAGATAGGCGTCGGCCGGGTGGACGTCGTCCGGCACGCGCACGGAGCGAACGAATGCCGCCCACTCGTCCGGCATCCACGTCAGCGCGACGAGCCGCGCCCGCACGTCGCCCGAGCGCTTCGTGTCGTGAGTCTGCGACGCGAGCAGCGCACGCGGGAAGCGCTCGGCGCGGGCGAGGTTGCCCGCATGGAACTGCTCCGGCGTCACCGACCACCGGCCCGGATCGCCGCCGACCTCGTTCAGTGCGACGAGCCGGTGGTAGCGGTAGAACGCCGTGTCCTCGACGCCCTTGGCCACCACCGGCGGGGTGGTCTGCTGGAAGCGGATCACGAACGCGTCCTGGTCACGCCGCTCGAGGAGCAGGATGTCCGCGAGCGCAGGCGGTAGCCCGGCCTCGGCGACGGCCCTGCGGTCGAGCTCGTCCACCTCGCCAGAATCCGGGTCGACGTAGGTGCGGTAGACGCGGAACGAGGCCAGCGCGGCCGCGACGTCGACGCCGGGCGCCGCATCGCCGAGCCCGGCCTGGAGCCGCTCGACCTCGGTCTCGAACGTTCCTCGCGCCTGCTCGAGCTTCGCCTTGGCCGCGAGCTCCGCGAACGGCCGTGTCTCGCCCGTCAACTCGGCGTACAGCTCCGTGAACGCACCCTCCGCATCCGGGTTGACGAACAGCGCCGTCGAGTCGTTCAGGAACTCGTACCCGGTCGTCCCCTCCACCGGCCAGTCGCGGAGCGGCTCGCCCTCCTCGAGGATCTTCTCGACCCAGACGTGCTCGGCGCCCGCGTCGCGCAGCCTGCGGAGATACCGGGCCGGGAACGCGAGCCCGTCCGGATGGTCGATGCGCAGGCCGTCCACGAGTCCTTCGCCGACGAAGCCGAGCACCGTCCGCGACAGTGCCTCGAACACCTCCGGATCCTCCATCCGCACGCCGGCGAGCTCGCCGATGTCGAAGAAGCGCCGGCTGACGCCGGTCCGCCAGTCGAGGTCGAAGAACTTCGCACGCATCAGCGGATCGCGCCAGAACGGGTTCTCCTCCTCGCTCGCCGCCATGTGGTTCGGGACGACGTCGAGCACGACGCCCAGACCCGCCTCGCGCGCTTCCGCGCACAGCGCGCGGAAGCCATCCTCGCCGCCGAGCTCCTCCGAGACGTGCGTCGGGTCGACCACGTCGTAGCCGTGCGTCGAGCCCGCTCGGGCCTGCATCACCGGCGACAGGTACAGATGCGACACGCCCAGCTCGGCCAGGTACGGGACGAGCTCGCAGGCGCCCGCGAAGTCGAGATCGGGGCCGAGCTGCAACCGGTAGGTGGCGCGGAACTCGGCCACGCTGGCCTTACGCCGATCGCCGCAGCAGCGCGACCGAGCGGCTCTCGATCTCGATCGGCTCGCGGGCGGCGACGACTGTGCCGTTCTCGACGAATCCGTTCTCCCCGGCGGTCGACAGCACGACCTCCCACCGCAGCCCGAACCGGCGCGTCGGCAGGGTGAACGTGATCGGCTCGTAGTGCCCGTTGAAGAGGACGAGGTACGAGTCGTCGCGAGCCTCTTCTTCGCGTGGCGAGTGCGTCGGGATGTCCGCGCCGTTCAGGAAGCAGCCGATCGTCTTTGCCTCGCCGCGGCCCCAGTCGCGCTGTGTCATCTTGCGGCCGTCCGCGCGGAACCACCAGAGGTCGGGCAGGCCCGAGTCGCCCTGCGCGCCGCCGGTGAAGAACGACCGCCGGCGGAAGGTCGGGTGCGCGGTCCGGAACGCGATCAGCGCGCGTGTGAAGTCGAGCAGCCTGCCGTTCGGCTCGTCCAGATGCCAGTCGAACCACGAGAGCTCGTTGTCCTGGCACCACGCGTTGTTGTTGCCGCGCTGCGTGCGCCCGAGCTCGTCGCCGCCGAGCAGCATCGGCACGCCCTGGGAGAGGAAAAGCGTGGCGAGGAAGTTCCGCTTCTGCCGGTTGCGGAGCTCGGCGATCTCGGGATCGTCGGTCGGGCCTTCGGCGCCGCAGTTCCACGAGCGGTTGTCGTCCGTCCCGTCGCGGTTCTCCTCGCCGTTCGCCTCGTTGTGCTTGTCGTTGTACGAGACGAGGTCGTTCAGCGTGAAGCCGTCGTGCGCCGTGACGAAGTTGACCGACGCGAACGGCCGCCGCCCGTCCTCGCCGTACAGGTCGCTCGAACCGGAGAACCGCTGCGCGAAATCGGCTACCTGGCCCTCGCCGCGCCAGAAGTCGCGCATCGAGTCGCGGTAGATGCCGTTCCACTCACTCCACAAAATCGGGAAGTTGCCGACCTGGTAGCCCCCCGGCCCGACGTCCCACGGCTCGGCGATCAGCTTCACCTGCGAGACGATCGGGTCCTGGTGGATGACGTCGAAGAAGGCCGAGAGCCGGTCGACGTCGTAGAACTCGCGCGCCAGCGCCGAGGCGAGGTCGAAGCGGAAGCCGTCGACGTGGCACTCCGTGACGAAGTAGCGCAGCGAGTCCATGATCAGCCGCAGCACGCTCGGGTGCACGGGGTTGAGCGAGTTGCCCGTGCCCGTGAAGTCCATGTAGAAGCGGCGGTCGTCCGGCATCAGCCGGTAGTAGGAGACGTTGTCGATTCCGCGGAAGGCCAGCATCGGCCCGAGGTGGTTGCCCTCCGCGGTGTGGTTGTAGACGACGTCGAGGATCACCTCGATGCCTGCGCGGTGGAGCGCCTTGACCATGCCCTTGAACTCGCGGAGCTGCTCGCCGCAGTCGCCGGTCGCCGCGTACGCGCCGTGCGGGGCGAGGTACCCGATCGACGAGTAACCCCAGTAGTTCGTCAGCCCGCGGTCGTGCAGGAAGCTCTCCGGGACGATCTGGTGGATCGGCAGCAGCTCGACCGCGGTGACGCCGAGCGACTGGAGGTGCGCGATGGCCGGCTCGGACGCGAGCCCCGCGTACGTGCCGCGGAGGTCCTCCCGCACGTCCGGATGCCGCATCGTGAAGCCCTTCACGTGCGCCTCGTAGATGACGGTGTCGGGCCACGGCGTCTCGAGGTGGCGATCGCCTTCCCAGTCGAACTCGGGGTCGACGACCACGCCCTTCGGCATCGCCTTCGCGTCGTCCTCGTCGTCAGGCTCGAGGTCGGCGTCCTCGATCGGATCCGTCCCGGGCACGTACGGGAGGACGTTGGCGGCGTCCCAGTCGACGGAGCCGGTCACGGCCTTTGCGTACGGGTCGAGCACGAGCTTGCTCGGGTTGAAGCGGTGGCCGTCCGTGGGCGCATACGGCCCGTGGACGCGGTAGCCGTAGCGCTGCCCGGGCCCGACGCCCGGGACGTAGCAGTGCCAGTTGAAGGCGGTCGTCTCGGTGACCGGGATGCGCATCTCGTTGCCGTCACCGTCGAAGAGGCAGAGCTCGACGCCCTCGGCGTTCTCCGAGAAGAGCGAGAAGTTCGTGCCCTCCCCGTCCCAGGTCGCCCCGAGCGGGAACGGCTTCCCCGGCCAGCCTTCCATCAGTGTTTCTCGTCGCGCTCGATCGTCACGGTGCGGCTCTCGAAGTCGGCGACGAGCTGGACGTTCCCGCGCCGCACCCGCACGATACGCGCCGAGTCGTCCCCGGCCGCGGAGATCTCGCGCGGCAGCTCGCGGCGGAGGCGGAGCAGGTCGCGGTAGAGGTCGCGGAGGCCCGAACGCTCGTCCCGGGACAGCTTCGACGCGAGGAAGGTCTCCTCGGCCTGCGGGTCGGGCACCTCGACGCCGGCGAAGCGGAACTCGCGCCGGCGGCCTTCGCGGGTCGCCTCGGCGATCTCGGGGTCGTCGTGGTCCGTGAAGTACCGGAACGGACGCTGCTCGCCGTACTCCTCGCCCTGGAACAGGAGCGGGACGTGCGGTGCGAAGAGCAGCGCGGCGGCGCGGAGTTCGAGCTCGTCCGGCCCGGGGCGGTCTCCGGCCGCACGGTTGCCGACCTGGTCGTGGTTCTGAGAGCAGTAGACGAGCCGCTCGGCCGGGGCGCGCTCGTAGAGGCGCGCGAGGCTGGCGAGGCTGCCGTACTCGCCGTAGTAACCGTGGCTCTCGCCGGTCAGCGCGACATGCAGTTCGTGGTGGAAGTCGTCGGCCCACTGCGCGTCGAAGCCCCAGTCTTCGATCGGCGTGTAGTTGCCGACCTCCTCCTCGGCGACGAGGAGTGCGCCGGGCAGCCGCTCGCGCAGCTCGGCGAGCACGTGCTGCGAGCTGTCGTCGAAGATCGCGAAGACGGCGTCGACCCGAAGGCCGTCGATGCGGTAGTCGCGCACCCAGAGCTCCGCGTTCTGGATCGCCCATTCGCGCACTGCCGGCTGCGAGAAGTCGATCGCACCGCCCCAGGGCGTCTCGTGCCGGTCGGTCACGTAGGGGCCGAACTCGGTGATCGCCTCCGAGCCTGGGCCGAGGTGGTTGTAGACGACGTCGAGGATCACAGCGAGGCCGGCGCGGTGCGCGGCGTCGACGAGGCGGGCGAGGCCTTCCGGACCGCCGTAGGCGCGGTGCGGAGCGGAGATGTAGACACCGTCGTAGCCCCAGCCGCGCTCGCCCGGGAAGGTCGCGACGGGCATCGGCTCGATCGCCGTCACACCGAGCTCGGCGAGAGCGGCGAGGTGCGGGATCGCCCCGTCGAACGTGCCCTCGTCGCTGAAGGTGCCGACGTGAAGCTCGTAGACGACGAGGTGCTCGCGATCGAGCTCGGGACCGGGCGCGATCTCGAACCGGCCCGTGTCGAGCACGCGCGAGGGAGTGCGCAGCCCGTGCGGCTGCCAGCGCGAGCACGGGTCCGGCCGGGCCGCGCCCCCGTCGAGCACGAAGAGGTAGTCCTGGCCGTGCCCGCCCGGGATGCGCCCCTCGAAGACGCCGCCAAACTGCGGTGCCAGACACCGAAGTTCGCGCTCGAGGCCCAGAGCCGGATCCGGGCTCCTTCGGACCCCTGTGTCTGACACCAGTTCGACGGAAACGGACGTGGCGTTCGGGGCCCAGACGCGGTAGAGGACGTGTCCGTCGTCCTGCGGGAACGCGCCGAATCGAGGCCTGTCGGACATCGCGGCACCGTACCCCCTCGGTCGAAAGTCGAATCGACGGATCGGGCCACGGGCCGAGGCGCCGGGACGCCCCCGGTCGTAAGCTCAAAGGCATGGACGCAGCCCTGCGCGCGATGAGCGACGCCGTGCTCGCGATCGCGGCCGAGCGCCGTGTCGACCCCGTGCTCCAGAAGCTCGTCGACTCGGCGCGCGGCCTCGTCCGCGCGCGCTACGCGGCGATCGGGATCCCCGACGGCGACGGCGGTTTTGCGATCTTCGTCACGTCGGGAATGAGCGACGCGCAGTACGAGGCGCTGGGTCAGCTCCCGCGCACGCACGGGATGCTCGGCGCGATGCTCGAGACGTCCGCGCCGTACCGCACGGAGAACATCCAGGGCGATCCGCGCTTCGTCGGCTGGCCGTCCGCGCACCCGAACATGCGCACCTTCCTCGGCGTGCCGATCGTCTCGCGCGGCGAGGTGATCGGCGCCTTCTACCTGACGGAGAAGAAGGGCGAGCGGGGCGCCGAGTTCACCGACGAGGACGAGGAGCTGATCCGCACGCTGGCCGCTCACGCGGCGATCGCGATCGAGAACGCTCGCCTCTACGAGCGCAGCCGGGAGCTGTCGACGATCGAGGAGCGTAAGCGCCTCGCACGCGAGCTTCACGACTCCGTCACGCAGACGCTGTTCTCGATCGGTCTGACGGCGGAGGCCGCGTCCGAGCTGGTCGAGGCCGATCCGGCCAGGGCGCGCGCCCAGCTCGGCCACCTGCAGGAGCTGACCCGCGCGGCCATGGCCGAGATGCGCTCGCTGATCTTCGAGCTGCGTCCGGCCGAGCTGGAGACCGAGGGGCTCGCGGCCGCGCTGCGCAAGCACGTCGAGGTGCTGCGGCGCCTCTACCAGCAGCAGATCGAGCTTCGGGTCGAGGGCGACCGACGCCTGCCGCCGGACGTCGAGAAGGGCCTGCTCCGGATCGCGCAGGAGGCGCTCGGAAACGCCCTGCGCCACTCCTGCGCCAGCCACGTTCTGCTCACGCTCGACGCGCACGACTCGCGGGTCGAGCTCGGCGTCGCCGACGACGGCAGCGGCTTCGACCCGGACGAAGCCGTCCAGCGCTCGCGCCGCCTCGGGCTGACCTCGATGCGCGAGCGGGCCGAGGCGCTCGGCGGCACGCTCTCGATCGACTCGAAGCCCGGGAAAGGGACGAGGATCACGGTGGAGGTGAGGACCGGTGGCCGGCGCGATCCGCGTACTGGTCGCTGACGACCACGAAGTCGTCCGCGGCGGCCTGCGGCTCTTCCTCGACCTGCAGGATGGGCTCGAGGTCGTCGGCGAGGCGAAGGACGGGGCCGAGGCGGCGGTGCTCGCGGAGTCGGCCGAGCCGGACGTGGTCGTGATGGACCTGTCGATGCCGAGCGTCGACGGCGTCGAGGCGACTCGGCTCGTCCGCCAGGCCCGGCCGGCCGCCAAGGTGCTCGTGCTCTCCAGCTTCGTCGACGAGCGCGTCATCCCCGTGCTGCGCGCGGGGGCCGACGGTTACCTGACGAAGGAGGCGGGGGCCGAGCAGGTCGCGGCCGCGATCCGGGCCGTCCACGAGGGCGATGCGGTCTTCTGCCCGGAGGTCGTCCGCCGGATGGCGCGCGAGGTGGTCGCGTCGAGCACGCGTCCGACCGGCACGGTCACGGTCGTCTTCACCGACATCGAGGGCTCGACGGACGTGCTCGAGCGGCTCGGCGAGGAGCGCGCACGGCTGCTCTTCCGCGACCACGACGAGCTCGTGCGGAGCCTGCTCGACCGCCATTCGGGCACGGAGGTGGAGAAGGAAGGCGACTCGTTCATGCTCGCCTTCGCGGGCGCGCGTCCGGCCGTCGAGTGCGCCGTCGCGATCCAGCGCGCGCTCGCGTCGCACCCGCTCGGCGTGCGCGTCGGCATCAACACGGGCGACGTCGTCGCCGAGGACGACCGCTATTTCGGCCGCACGATCTACGTCGCGGCGCGTGTCTCGGCGGTTGCCGACGGCCGCCAGATCCTCGTCTCCGACGTCACGCGAACACTGGTCGGCGACCTCGCCGGCGTCGGGTTCGCCGACCGCGGCGAGCACGAGCTCAAGGGCCTCACCGGCCGCCATCGGCTCTGGGAGGTGGAATGGCGGACGTGATCTCCGTCGTCATCGCCGACGACCACCCGTTCGTGCGGCACGGCCTGCGCACCTATCTCGAGACGCTCGCCGACATGGAGGTGAGCGGCGAGGCGACGAACGGTGCCGAGGCAGTCGAGCTCGTCGAGCGGCTGCGCCCGGACGTGGTGCTGATGGATTTGGTCATGCCCGAGCTGGACGGTGTGGGCGCGATCCGGCGTATCCACGAGTCGGTGCCGGCGACGAAGGTGATCGCGCTGACGAGCTTCGACGACGACGAGAAGGTGTTCCCGGCGATCAAGGCCGGCGCGACCGGCTATCTGCTCAAGGACGTGCGGCCGGCGGAGCTGGCCGAGGCGATCCGCAAGGCGAGCCGCGGCGAGGCCCTGCTGGCGCCGTCCGTCGCTGCGCGGTTGATGCAGGAGGTCGCGGGCGGGCCGCCGCCGTCGGCCACGCTCACCGTGCGCGAGCTCGAGGTGCTGCGGCTGATTGCGCGCGGCATGTCGAACAAGCTGATCGCGCGCGAGCTGGTCGTCTCCGAGAAGACGGTGAAGACGCACGTCTCGAACATCCTCGCCAAGCTGCACCTCTCCGACCGCACCCAGGCCGCGCTCTACGCGGTGCGCGAGGGGCTCGCCGAGTAGTGCGCGTCGAGCGGCACGCGGACGTCGACGCGTTCCTCGGGCAGGCCGGAGCGTTCCTCGCCGAGCGCGAGGCAGAGCACAACCTGATCCTCGGGCTGTCGTCGAACCTGATGCGCGACCCGCACGCGTACGGGTCTGACCCCTACCTGGTCACGGTCGAGGAAGGCGGTCGTGTCATCGCCGCCGCGCTGCGGACGCCGCCGCACAACCTCGTGCTCTCCGAGTCGGACGACGACCGCGTCTGGGCGGCGTTCGCAGCGGATGCGTACGACGTCGACCCGTCGCTCACAGGCGTGCTCGCGCCGGTCGCGGGAGCGAGTCAGTTCCTCGAGGCGTGGCGTGGGCTCACCGGTGCCGAGCCCCGTCTCGCGCGGAGCCAGCGGATCTACCGGATCGACGCCGTGTCCGACGCCGGCGATGCTCCCGGCTCGATGCGCTCCTTCACAGCAGCCGACCGCCCGCTCGCGCTCGACTGGATCGAGGCGTTCTTCGAGGAGGAGTTCGACGCGCCGGATCCGGCTGCCGCCGAGAAGACGCTCCATAACAGGCTCTCCGACCCGGCAGGCGGCGTCGTGCTCTGGGAGGACGACGGTGTGCCGGTCTCGCTCGCCGCGTCCGGCGGTCCGACGCCGAACGGCATCCGCATCGGCCCGGTCTACACACCGCCCGACCTGCGCCGCCGCGGCTACGCGACGGCGCTGACTGCGGCCCTGACGCGCTCGCTGCTCGCCAGTCACCACTTCTGCTTTCTGTTCACCGACCTTGCCAACCCGACTTCGAACGGCATCTACATGCGCATCGGCTACGTGCCGGTCGCGGACGTCGAGGAATGGCGGTTCGCCTACTAGGCCGAAAGGCGTAGGCGAGGTTCGGCCGCCCGGCCGATGCGCGCGGCACCCGCGCCTGCCTATCCTCGGGACAATGGCTGCTGCGACCTCCACCTTCCAGCGCGCGGCGGCGGTCGACGACGTCCGCCGGCTCGGCTCGCTCGTCGCCCACGTCAACGGCCACACGCTCGCTCTCTTCGCCGACGGCGACGACGTGCGCGCCGTCGACAACCGCTGCCCGCACATGGGCTTCCCGCTCCATCGCGGGACGCTGCACGACGGCATCCTCACCTGCCACTGGCACCACGCCCGTTTCGACGTGGCCACCGGCGGCACGTTCGACCAGTGGGCCGACGAGCTGCGTGTGTTCCCGGTCGAGTTGCGCGACGGCGACGTCTGGGTCGATCTGGCGCCGCTCGGCGACCCGCTCGAGCTGCGCCGCGCCCGGCTGCACGACGGTCTCGAGCGGAACCTGCCGCTCGTGATCGCGAAGTCCGTGATCGGGCTCGTCGAAGGCGGCGCCGACCCGGTCGAGCCGTTCCGGGTCGGGCTCGACTTCGGGTCGCGGTACCGCGCAGCCGGTTTCGGCCAGGGCCTGGTCATGCACGGCTGCTTCGTCAACATGCTCCCGCTACTCGATCCGGGCGAGCGCGCACACGCCCTGCACCACGGGCTGTCGGCGGTCGCGGCCGACTCCGACGGCATGGCGCCGCGCTTCCCGGTGCGGCCGCTTCCGGGTGACGAGACCGACGTCGACGTGCTGACGCGGTGGTTCCGGCAGTTCGTCGAGGTGCGGGACTCGGACGGCGCCGAGCGCTGCGTCGTCTCGGCCGTGCGCGCCGGCGCGGACGACCGGCAGCTCGCGCGGATGCTGTTCGCAGCCGCGACCGACCATCGCTACCTCCGCACCGGCCACGTCCTCGACTTCACGAACAAGGCGCTCGAGTCGCTCGACGCCGTCGGCTGGGACCGCGATCTGGCCGAGCGCGTGCTCGCCTCGCTCGCGACGCAGTACGCAGAGGCCGACCGCATGGAGGAATCGAACGCGTGGCGCCACCCGGTCGACGTCGTCGCGATCGTCGAGCGCGCGTCCGAGACGCTCCCGACCGTCCCTTCGAGCCATGTCACAGTGACTGTCCCATGGGACAGTCACTCGGACCTGTTGCTCGGGGACGATCCGCAGGCGATTGCGGACGGCGTGGTTGAGGCACTTCAGAGCGGTGTGTCGGCCGAAACCGTCGCGGCCGCGGTGGTCAGGGCGGCCGCTGTCCGTATCGCACGGTTCCACACGTCGAACGAGTTCGGCGACTGGGACACGGCTCTACACACGTTCACGTTCGCGAACGCCGTCCATCAGGGGCTGCGCCGCGCGCCCTCGCGCGAGCTCCTCCGCGGCGTCTTCGACGCCGCGATGAGCGTCTATCTCGACCGCTTCCTCAACGTGCCGGCCGCCCGGCTCCCCGAGCCGTCCGGCGACACCCCCGACCCCGCCGAGCTGCTCCCGCTCCTCGACCACCAGCAGCAGGTGAACGGGGCGGGCGGGCTCGTCGCTGCGTACCTCGCAGCCGGTGGCGATCCGGGGCCGTTACAGGCGGCGCTCGGCAGCGCACTCCTTCGTGAGGATCGCGACTTCCATACGATCCAGTGCGTCGAGGCTGCGTTCCGCCAGTTCGGGCTGACGGGCGACCCGATCTTCCTCGTCGCCGCAGCGCGGTACCTCGCGGCGCACGCGCCGACCGTTCGCGCGCAGGGCCAGACGTTCCACATCGCTCGCCGCCTCCACCGCGGCGAAAGGCTTTACGAGGACGACGAGTCCTGAACGTACAGCTCTCGGGACATGGCCCAGGTTGAGTCCATGGTCCGCCGTCCGGCGCTCTGAGCAGGGCAAATGGCTCTTGCGGACATGGCCCGGTGTCTGACACCGGTTTCCTGGCTGTTGGCGACAGTTCGCGCCTGGCTACGAGCCGGCGTCCGACTCGAGCAACCGCACCATCCCAGCGACCGGGATCGAGGCCCACTCGGGCCGGTTGTCCAGCTCGTAGCGCAGCTCGTAGACGGCCTTCTCCAGCTCGAAGATCGTCAGGAGGCGCGTCGTCGCCTCCTCGCTCGCCGGCAGCAGCGAGTGGTCGACCGTCGAGAGATAGCCGTCCAGGAACTCTCCGCGTGCCCGCTCCTCCCAGCCCTCGGGCACGTCGACGCCGCGCAGGATCGTCCCGGCCGACGCCGCGTACGCGAACGACCGGAGCATCCCGGCCACGTCGCGGAGCGGCGAGCGCTTGCGGCGCCGCTCGGGCAGCGGCCGGGCGGGCTCGCCCTCGAAGTCGATGATCAGCCAGTTGCCTGACGCAAACAGCACCTGGCCGAGGTGGTAGTCGCCGTGGGGGCGGATGATCTTGCCGATCGCGCCGAGCTGGCCCAGGCCGCGCAGCCGCTCGCGGACGTCGTCGGACCGGTTGAGGATCGGCTCGAGTGCCTCGACGTCCGTGGGTAGCTCGCCGAAGACGGTCTCGATCTCGTCGTCGATCGTCGCCGTCAGGAGCCCGAGCGACTCGGCGCTCGGCTCCTCGGCGAGGAACGCAGGGTCGGTGTGTTCCGAGCCGAGCGTCGTGTGCAGCTCGCCCGTCACCTCCCCGAGCCGTCGCAGCCGTCCGAGGAAGCCGTCCGGCGAGCGCTTCAGCTCGTGCAGCGCGAGCTCCCAGCCGTCCACGGCGCCCGGGACGAACGTCTGGAGGATGCCGAGCGTCGCCTCCAGCGGCCGCCCGATGTACGCGTACCAGCCCCCGAGTGGCGGGATGTGCGGGAACCCGCGTTCCGTGAGGAAGCGCAGCAGCTCGAGCTCCGGGTTCAGCCCGGCCTCGAGCCGCCGGAAGATCTTCAGGATCAGCTCCTCGTCGAAGACGACGGACGTGTTCGACTGCTCGCTCTCGATCCGCCGCACCTCGGACAGCTCGCGACCGGGTGCGAAGCCTGCCGCCGAGCCGAACTCGACCGTCCCGTCGACCGCCGCCACTCGCGCGTCGCGGCGGATCAGCGACACGATCTCGCGCGCGGAGCCTTCCTCGTCTCCGCCGAGCAGGAGCTGGTAGAGGTCGTGCGTGCCCTCCGGGTAGCGGAGCTCGACCAGCAGCAGGTTCAGCGGCGGATCGAGCTCCCGCAGGAGCGCCGAGTCGAGGACGGCCGCGCCGACGAGCTCGCGCGACTTCGCGCCGAACCACCGCTGTCCGCGGACGTGCTCGACGAGCGCCGACTCGTCGAGGTGCAGCATCGTGCTCACTCTGTAACCAGCCTGAACCAGTAGAAACCGCGCGGCGCAAGCGTCAGCAGGTACGGCAGCGAGCCGATGCGCGGGAAGCGCGTCCGGCCGAGCATCTCCTCCGGGACGAGCCCCTCGAACCGGCTGAGGTCGAGCTGCACGGGCTGCGCCGACCGCCCGAGGTTGTGGACGCAGAGCACGACGTCCTCCTCGTAACGCCTGACGTGCGCGAACACGCGCGGGTTGTCGGTCGGCTGTGCCTCGTACGACCCGAGCCCGAACACGGGGTGCTCCTTGCGCAGTGCGATGAACCGCCGCAGCCAGCGCAGGAGCGAGGTGGGCGTCCGCAGCTGCGCCTCGACGTTCACCGCCTGGTAGCCGTAGACGGGATCCATCAAAGTCGGCAGGTAGAGCGCCGCGAAGTCCGCGCGGGAGAAGCCGCCGTTGCGGTCACCTGTCCACTGCATGGGAGTCCGCACCCCGTCGCGGTCGCCGAGGTACGTGTTGTCGCCCATGCCGATCTCGTCGCCGTAGTAGAGGACGGGAGAGCCTGGCAAGGAGAACAGGATGGCATGCATCAGCTCGTACTCGTCCCGGCCGCCGTCGAGGAGCGGCGCGAGCCGCCGGCGGATGCCGAGGTTCAACCGCATCCGCGGATCCATCGCGTACTCCTCGTACATGTAGTCGCGCTCCTCGTCCGTGACCATCTCCAGCGTCAGCTCGTCGTGGTTCCGCAGGAACAGACCCCACTGTGCTCCGTCGGGAATCGCCGGCGTGCGCTCGAGGATCTCGTAGAGCGGCGCGGCCTCCTCGCGCCGGACGGCCATGAACATGCGCGGCATGACCGGGAAATGGAAGGCCATGTGGCACTCGTCCCCGTCGCCGAAGTACTCGACGACGTCCTCCGGCCACTGGTTCGCCTCGGCGAGCAGCACGCGGTCCGGATAGCCGGCGTCGACCTCCGCGCGCAGCCGGCGGAGGTACTCGTGCGTCTCCGGGAGGTTCTCGCAGTTCGTCCCCTCGCGCTCGTACAGGTACGGCACCGCGTCGAGCCGGAAGCCGTCGATCCCGAGGTCGAGCCAGAAACGCAGCACGTTCAGCATCGCGTCCTGCACCTCGGGGTTCTCGTAGTTCAGGTCGGGCTGGTGCGAGAAGAAACGGTGCCAGTAGTACGCGCCTGCGATCGGGTCCCACGTCCAGTTCGAGACCTCGGTGTCGAGGAAGATGATCCGCGCTTCGGTGTACCGGTCGTCCGTGTCCGACCAGACGTACCAGTCGCGCTTCGGGCCGCCTTCGCGGGCGTCCTGGAACCACGGGTGGTCGGCGGACGTGTGGTTGACGACGAGGTCGGCGATCACACGCATGCCGCGCTGGTGGGCCGCTTCGACGAGCGTCTTGAAGTCCTCGACCGTCCCGTAGTCCGGGTGGACCGCGGTGAAGTCGGCGATGTCGTAGCCGCCGTCGCGCAGCGGGGACGGGTACATCGGCAGGAGCCAGATGCAGTCGACGCCGAGCCACTGGAGGTAGTCGAGCTTCTCGGTGAGGCCGCGGAGATCGCCGGAGCCGTCGTCGTTGCCGTCGAAGAACCCCCGGATGTGCACCTCGTAGAAGACCGCGTGCTTGAACCACAGCGGGTCGCTCTCGAACCACTGCCCGCCCTCGCTCATCGCGCGTGGCCGGATGGGGGGCTGGATCGCATCGGACGGTCGGTTCCTCGGCGCCCGTCGCCTCCACCGCGGATGCGGCCCGGAGACGACGGAAGGGAGGAGTTACGAGTCGGCTTCCCAGGGCCAGGAAGCCGGCACGCGTTTCTACCCTCGTTTCCCGGGTTTCTAACGCATTGTCCGTCCGGTCCGGCGCCTACGGTGCGCGACGGCAGCCGAGCGCCACCGTCGAGAGGAGGAGCAATGGAGGAGTCGTTCGGACTCGCGATCCAGGAGCACCTCGAGCTCCAGCGCCGTAACCGCCTGCTCGAGGCCGAGATGCCGCTTGCGACCTACCGGGATCCGAGTGCCACGCAGCAGGCGTCGTTGGTGCTCGAAGAGACCCAGGAATGGACACTGCCGGAGGTGCGTGTGGAGAGCGTGAACGAGCCGCTCTTCCCGCCGGCAGAGGAGCTCTGGAGCGGCACCCCGGCCTTCGACTGGGGGGACTGAGCCGGAGCTTCGGCCAGGCGCCGAATCCCTGGAACGTGCGTCGAGGAGCGAGCTTGGCGCTCCGATCTTTCGGGCATGTGCGCTGTCGCCGTGCCTGCGACTCCGGATCGTCTCGATCGCGTCGCGGAGATCGAGGTCTCGCTGGATGCCTTCTGGCTCGGCAAGTGCGCCGAGGTCTTCGGTGATCCCGAGCTTGCGCTCGCGTATTACCGCCGGGCTCTCGACCTCGCGCAGACGCCGCGTGACGTGACGCGCCGGCGCGCGACGCTCGGCGCCGCGCTCGCCCGGCAGGGCGCGCTCGAGGAGGCGCTGGCCGTCCTGCACGAGTCGATCGAGCTCGACCCGTCGTTCGATTCGAACCGAGAGTCTTTCACCGCGCTCGTCGAGCTCCGGCAGCGGCGCGGCGAGCTGCGCAAGGCGCACGATCTGGCCCGGGCGATGGCCGGCACGCTCGCGGACGACGAGCGCTTCGGCGCCGTGTACGAGGCGCTGCTGGCGGCAATCGACGGGCGCGTCACAGCGTCCGCTCCTCGCGGGTCGGCCGACCCCTTCGCCGCGGTGCTGGCGCGCGTCGCGTCGGCGCGCAGCGAGGCGCAGACGCTCGAGCGGCACCTCCGCGCGATCGGCGACTGAGCTAGAACAGCCGCGTGTGGTCCCGCTCCCGCGGTCCCTGGCCCGGGAAGCGCTTGAGGCCGACGCCGTCGATCGCGCCTGTCGACGGGTGCCGCGCAAAGCGCGGCTCGAGCCGGCGGACGTAGCCGCTGCCCTGCCCGATGCCGCGCTCGGCGGCGGCGGTCGCCGCGACGACGAGGTCGGCGCACTGGAGACCGATCGAGTAGTGGCTCGGCCCGAGGAACAGGCCTTCTACGATCCGCCCGAGCTTCATGTACGGCGTGCCCTCGGCCTGGAGGTCGGAGAAGAAGCGCCGCAGTCGCGAGTCGCCCTCGCGGTGGCGGCTGTCCACGACGATCATCCCGAGGTCGTCGACGGCCTGGAGATGGTGCTGGAACCGTTCGGCCAGGAACATCAGCGCAGTCGCGTATGTGTCTTCGGCTGAGCGGAAGAAATCCGGCTCCTCGACCCGTCCGCGCTCGAGGTCGAGTACGCAGACGAAGCAGGTCAGCGGCGCGCGGACGAGTGCGGCGAAGATCGTGTCGGCGAGCGCCGGCGGAACCTCACCCTTGCGGATGCCGTGCCACTTGACCTCGCGGTCGAGCGGCCAGCCGGCCTCGCGCAGCGTTTCCTGCCAGAGCTCGCGCAACTCCGGCCAGTCCCGGTCGCGAATCGCGATCCCGCCGAGCGCGAAGCTCGTCCCCTGATCGACCCGGCCGCTCTCGTCCAGAAACAGAAGGTGCACGGCCCGAAATCGTAGGAGGCCGGCGCCGCGGGCGCCGATACCGTGGGCGGGTGCAAGCGGAAGGCGACCGGATCCTTCTCTCTCCGAGCGACGTCTCGAACTTCCTCGCCTGCCGGCACTTGATCACGCTCTCGCTCGCGGTCGAGCGGGAGGAGATCGAAGGCCCGGGGGAGCCGAACGAGCAGGCGCAGCTGCTCTTCGACAAGGGACTCGCGCACGAGCACGCGTACCTCGAGCGGCTGCGCGAGCAGGGCCTGACGGTCACGGAGATCTCGGAGGAAGGCACGCTCGACGAGCGCGCCGAAACGACGCGAGAGGCGCTTGCGACCGGCGTCGACGTCGTCTACCAGGGCGTTCTGGTCGCCGACGGGTGGCGCGGGGTCGCCGACTTCCTGATGCGGCAGCCCGACGGCTCGTACGAGGTGCTCGACACCAAGCTCGCCCGGCACGCCAAGCCTGCCTACATCCTCCAGCTCTGCTTCTACTCCGAGCAGCTCGCCCGGCTGCAGGGCCGCGAGCCGGCTCACATCCACGTCCTGCTCGGGAACGGCGAGCTCCAGTCGTTCCGCCCGCGCGAGTTCGACGCCTACGCGCGGCGCGTCCGGCGGCGGCTGGAGCAGTTCGTCGCGACCTCGCCCGAGACCGAGCCGTACCCGGTCGACCGCTGCGGCATCTGCGAGTTCAAGCCGGTGTGCGACGCGTGGTGGGACGAGGTCGACCACCTCAGTCGCGTCGCCGGCCTCTACCGAGCGCAGATCGAGAAGCTGCGCGGGGACGGGATCGTGACGCTCGCCGCCCTGGCCTCCGCGGAGAAGTGCCCGCCCGACCTCAATCCCGAGCAGTTCGAGAAGCTCAGGCGCCAGGCCGCGCTCCAACTCGCGCGCCGCCGGACGGGCGAGCCGGTCTTCGAACTGCTCGAGCCGCGTGCCGGCGCGGGCCTCGCCCTCCTCCCCGACGCGTCGCCGGGCGACCTCTTCTTCGACATCGAGGGCAACCCGTTCTGGGACGAGCAGGGCTCGCTCGAGTACCTGTGGGGCGTGCTCGACACGGATAACGCTTTCGAGCCGCTCTGGGCCGACGACCACCGGACCGAGCGGCTCGCCTTCGAGGGATTCGTCGACCGAGTGCACGAGCGGCTCACGACCGATCCGGCGATGCACGTCTACCACTACGCGGCGTACGAGATCACCGCGCTCCGCCGGCTGATGGGGCGGTACGGCACCCGCGAGGCCGAGGTCGACGATCTGCTCCGGCGCGGTGTCTTCGTCGACCTCTACAAGGTCGTGAAAGGCGGTCTGCTCGCGTCCGTTCCCGGCTACGGGCTGAAGGAGATGGAGGCGTTCCTCGGCTTCGACCGCACCGCCGAGATCAGGGACGGCGGCACCTCGATCGTCGAGTACGAGCGGTTCGTGCAGACGCGCGACGGGTCGATTCTGGACACGATTGCCGAGTACAACCGCGAGGACTGCGACGCCACGTGGAAGCTGCGCGACTGGCTGCTCGAACGGCGCGCCGAGGCACTGGCGCGGTTCGGCCCGTTCCCTGCGCCCGAGCCGAAGGAGGAGAAGCCGACTCCGCCCGAGAAGGCCGCGCGCGCCGAGCTCCGCGAAGAGCTCCTCGAGGCAGGCCACGAGCTCGCGGCTCAGCTGCTCGACTACCACGCACGCGAGCGCAAGCCGGTCTGGTGGGCATTCTTCGACCGGATCGAGCAGACGCCGGAGGAGCTGGTCGAGGACGCAGACTCGATCGCACTGCTCGAGCCGATCGGCGAGCCGGAGCCGGACGCGCAGTCGAAAATCCACCGCTTCAGGTTCCCACCGCAGGAGTACAAGCTCCGGGTCGGCGCCGCTCCGTTCGACGAGGAGGGACGGAAGGCGGGCACGATCGTCGAGCTCGACCGCGAGGCGCGGACCCTGGCTCTGCGCCGAGGGCCGTCGCTCGCAGAGCAGCCGCTGCCGCGGGCGCTCGTTCCGGGCTGGCCGTACCGCACGGACGCCCAGGAGGACGCGCTCGAGCGGATCGGCCGGTCGCTGCTCGCCGCCGACCGTCGCTATCCCGCCGTCGAGTCGATCCTCAGCCGCGAGCCGTTTCCGCGCGATGTCCAGACGTCGGATCTCGACGAGATGTCAGACCTCGTGCTCGGTCTCGACGGCCGCCATCTCGTCGTGCAGGGGCCGCCGGGATCCGGCAAGACCTGGGTCTCCGGCCGGCTGATCGCACGGCTGCTCGCCGCCGGCAAGCGGGTCGGCGTCGCGGCGACGAGCCACAAGGCGATTCACAAGCTGCTCGCCGAGGTCGAGGCCGCAGGCATCGACGTGCGGGGCGTGAAACGCGCGACGACCGGCAATCCCGAGTCCTTCTACGAGGGCGTCGCGATCGACAACGTCACCGACCGCGCCGAGTGTCTCGACGCGCCGCTCGTCGGCGGCACGGCATGGCTGCACGCGCACGAGGACTGCGACTCGCAGCTCGACTACCTGTTCGTCGACGAGGCCGGCCAGGTGTCGCTCGCCGACGCGGTCGCGATGGCCACCTGCGCCCGGAACGTCGTGCTCGTCGGCGATCCGCAGCAGCTCGCTCACGTGCTCCAGGGCACGCATCCCGACGGCGCCGGCGCATCCGTGCTCCAGCACCTGCTCGGGGGCGAGCCGACGATCCCGCCCGACCGCGGGCTGTTCCTCGAGACGACGTACCGGCTGCACCCGGATGTCTGCGCGTACATCTCGGAGGAGTTCTACGAGGGCCGGCTCGTACCCGACCCGCGCTGTGCCGGCCGGACGACGCCGTTCGGGACAGGTCTGCGCTTCCTTCCAGTCCCGCACGACGGCTGCCGGCAGGAGTCGGAGCTCGAGGCCGATCGCGTCGTCGAGGAGGTCGGCCGGCTGCTCTCGGCCGGCGTCCCGGCCGGCGAGATCATGGTCGTCGCCGCCTACAACGCACAGGTCAACCTGCTGCGGGAGCGCGTGCCGGACGACGTGGCCGTCGGCACGGTGGACAAGTTCCAGGGGCAAGAGGCCGACGTCGTGCTCTACTCGATGGCCTCGTCGAGCGGCGAGGACGTGCCGCGCGGCCTCGAGTTCCTGCTCTCGCGGAACCGCCTGAACGTCGCGATCTCGCGCGCCCGCTGCCTCGCGTTCCTCGTCTGCTCGCCGCAACTGCTCGAGGTCGACTGCCGCACGATCCCGCAGATGCGCCTCGCGAACGCGCTCTGCCGCTTCGTCGAAATCGCCACGGAATAGGCACAGTTCCGCGCGTCTTTCCGTGCTTCCATGACGGCATGGAGACGACGGCGCCGCCGAAGCCGCCCCAGCTGGCCGAGCGGATCGCGCACGACACCGCGATCCGGGTCGACGTCGACCTCGACTCGCTCGTGCCCGGCGTGGTCGAAAGGCTGCGCGCGAGTTCCGGCCGGCGCGAATGGATCGAGATCGAGGAGCTGTCGATCGACGCACTCGGCGAGCTCTGGGACGACGAGCTCCGCGAGAGCTGTGCGTTCGCGCTCGCGGACGTTCACGAGTACGCGTTGCTGCAGGCCGCGCGCGTGCACGAGGCAATCGGGCTGCTCGACGAGGAAGGCCGCGACGCCTGGATTGTCCACGCGGTTCTCCACGCGCTCGGAGGCCGACTCGCGTGGAAGGTCTGCGACGCGGAAGGGCTGCTCGCCGGATGAGAGAGCGAACGGTCCGGAAGCCAGACGCGAAGCCGACGATCCGGCAGGTCTACGCGATCGCCCGCGCGCTCCTGAAGGAAGCCGGCGAGGCGTGGCCGCAGACACAAGAGGAGGCGTCAGAGCTGATCGACCGGCTCCGTGAGCGGGACGACGAGCGCGATGCAAGCACATTGCTAGCATGACGCGGTTGCCGACGCTCTACATCCGGAACGTGCCGACCGAGGTCTACGAGGCGCTCAAGGCGCGCGCGAAGCGCGAAGGCAGGTCCGTGAACGCGGAGGCGCTCGAGATCCTCGAGGACGTCGCCGAGCAGGAGCCCGACCCCAGAGTCCTCGTGGCCGAGCTCTGGGAGCTCTCCAGAGAGTTCAAGCGGTTGCCCGGCGATCCTGACGCGGAAGAGACGATGAGGATCCTGCGCGACAGCGGCGAAGAGGCGCTCGAGCGCAGGCTGCGTGGCGAGCCGATCTAGAGCAGTCTTCGACGCGAACGTGCTCGTGCGGGCTCTCGTCGATGACGTCGCAGAAGCCCGATCGTGGGTCGAACGGCTCGCCGAGGGCGAACTCCGCGTGATCGTGCCTGATCTCATCTATGCGGAATCCGCAAGTGCGCTTGCGCGCCACGGGCGGACCGGCAGGCTGGACTTCACGCGCATATTCGATGTTCTCGCGAGGATCGTCCGGCTCCCGTTCGAGTCGATACCGAGCCGGCACCTGGCCCTGCCCGCATGCGCTCTCGCCCGGCACCACGGCATCACGACCTACGACGCGCACTATCTCGCACTCGCCGAGGCCGAGGGCGCCCTCCTCGTCACTGCCGACCGTCGGCTCGCCGCAGCGGCTTCGCGCAGCGTCCTCCTCGCATAGCATCGCCGCGTGAGCCTCGGGTTCGAGGGCGGCCAGTTCCAGACCGGGATCTACCTCTCCGGCGGCTACGAGTGGCCGCTGACCTACGCCGACTGGGAGGCGAAGGCCCGGGAGCGGCTGGAGGAAGGACCGTTCGACTACGTCGCCGGCGGCGCGGGCTCGGAGGCGACGATGCGCGCGAACCTCGAAGCGTTCGAGCGCCGCCGCCTTCGGCCGCGGATGCTCACCGGCAACGCGAAGCGCGACCTGGCCGTCGAGGTGCTCGGCACGCACTCTCCGGCGCCGTTCCTGCTCGCTCCGATCGGAGTGCTGGACATCGTGCATCCCGACGGCGAGCTGGCCGTCGCGCGCGCCTCGGCCGCGACCGGCGTGCCGATGATCCTCTCCAGTGCCGCGTCGAACTCGATCGAGGACGTCGCCGAGGCAATGGGGGACGCGCCGCGCTGGTTCCAGCTCTACTGGGTGTCCGACCGCACGATCTGCGAGAGCTTCGTCCGACGCGCCGAGGCGGCCGGCTACTCGGCGATCGTCGTCACGCTCGACACGCTCGTCCTCGGCTGGCGCCCGCGCGACCTCGCGAACACCTATCTGCCGTTCATCCAGGGCCAGGGCTGCGCGCAGTTCTTCAGCGATCCTGTCTTCCGTGGCTACCTCGCCGCGCCGCCGGAGGAGGACGTGCTCTCCGCGGCGGCGCTGATGCTCTCGACCTTCCCGAACCTGGCGCTGACCTGGGACGACCTCGCCTGGCTGCGCGACCTGACGGAGCTCCCGCTGCTCGTCAAAGGCGTGCTCACGGCCGAGGACGCGCTCGAGGCACGGAGCCGCGGCGTCGACGGAATCATCGTCTCGAACCACGGCGGCCGCCAGGTCGACGGAGCAGTCGCCTCGCTCGACGCGCTGGTCGAGGTTCGCGATGCCCTCGGCGACGACACGACGGTGCTCGTCGACAGCGGGATCCGCACAGGCGCCGACGTGATCAAGGCCGTCGCGCTCGGGGCCGACGCCGTTCTCCTCGGCCGGCCGTACGTCTGGGGGCTCGCGGTGGGCGGCCAGGAGGGCGTCGAGGTCGTCGTCCGGCAACTCCTGGCCGAGACCGACCTCACCCTCGCGCTGGCCGGCGGCACCGGGATCGGTGACCTCGACCGCAGCGCGCTCGCGACCGTAGAGTAGGGCCGTGGACCTCCGCGACACGCCTGAGGAAGCCGCCTTTCGCGCCGAGGTACGCGGCTGGCTCGAGGCGAACTACCCCAGCGATCTCACCGGGCCGCGCTCGAGCGAGGCCGAGTACGAGCGCGCCTGGTACGCGTGGAGCCAGAAGCTCGCCGAGGCGGGCTATGCCGGCCTGACGTGGCCGGTCGAGTACAGCGGCCGCGGCGCGCCCTACCCGCACCAGGCGATCTTCCTCGAGGAGACCGCTCGCGCCGAGGCGCCGCAGCACATGGGCGTGATCGGCCTGGGCATGGCCGGCCCGACGATCATCGCGCACGGCACCGAGGAGCAGAAGTCGCGCTATCTCCCGAAGATCCTGTCCGCCGAGGAGATCTGGTGCCAGGGCTTCTCCGAGCCCGGCGCCGGCTCCGACCTCGCGGCGGCGCGGACGAGCGCGCGGCTCGAAGGCGACCACTTCGTCGTCGACGGCCAGAAGGTGTGGTCGTCGTTCGCCCACATCGCCGACTGGTGCATTCTCGTCACCCGCAGCGACCCCGACTCGGAGAAGCACGCGGGCCTCACGTACCTGCTCGTCGACATGCACGCGCCCGGCGTCGAGACCCGGCCGCTGCGGCAGATCACGGGCGAGGCCGAGTTCAACGAGATCTTCTTCACAGACGTGAAGGTGCCGGTCGAGAACGTGCTCGGTGAGATCGGCCAGGGCTGGGGCGTCGCGATGACGACGCTGTTGCACGAGCGCGCGACGCTCGGCTTCGCGCTCACCGCGATGCTCGAGGTGAACGTGCGCAAGCTGCTCACCCTCGCGCGCACGCGCGGCGTCGACGACCCCGTCCTGCTCGACCGGATCGCGCAGGAGTGGATCGAGCAGCGCGCGCTGCGACTGACGAACTACCGGGCGCTGACGCAGCTGATGAAGACCGGAATGCCAGGCCCCGAAGGCTCCGTCTCGAAGCTGACGTGGTCGGAGGCGAACCAGCGCCTGACGAAGCTTGCGCTCGAGATCCTCGGGTCCGACGCGCAGCTCTGGAACGGCGACGGGCACGGGTACTGGCAGTACCAGCAGCTCCGCAGCCGCGGCAACACGATCGAGGCCGGGACGTCCGAGATCCTTCGCAACATCATCGCCGAGCGCGTGCTCGGCCTCCCGAGGTCGCGCTGATGGATTTCGCGTTCACCGATGAACAGGAGCAGCTCCGCAGCGAGGCGCGGACGTTCCTCGCCGACCGCTATCCGGCCGACCGCGTGGCCGAGCTGGCCGACTCGGACGAGGGTTGGGAGCCGTCTTCCTGGCAGGAGCTCGCGGAGCTCGGCTGGGTCGGTGTGTCCGTCCCGGAGGAGGCAGGAGGCGCCGGCCTCGGCTTCCTCGAGGAAGCCGTGCTCTTCGAAGAGCTGGGCCGGGCGCTCTATCCCGGCCCGTACTTCTCGACCGTCGCGCTGGCGCTGCCCGAGTTGCCGGCCGAGCTTCAACGCGAGGCGGTCGAAGGCAAGACGCGCTGGTCGGCGTCCCTCGACGGTTCGCTTGTGCCGGATCTCGCGCTCGTCGACCGGGTGCTGGTCGCGCGCGACGGCAAGCTCGTGGCCGTCGCGGCCGAAGGCGAGACGCTGGAGACGATGGACTCGACGCGACGCTTCGGCCGGCTCGAAGACGGGCTCGACGGGGAGGACGTCGGCGAGGCCGGGGCGCTGGGTCGCATGCGGACGCGCGCGTATGCTGCGCTCGCGCTCGAGGCGGTCGGCATGTCGCAGCGCGCGCTCGAGCTCTCGGTCGAGCACGCGAAGACGCGTGAGCAGTTCGGCAAGCCGATCGGCATCTACCAGGCCGTCTCGCACAGGCTCGCCGACAGCTACGCGCTGACCGAGCTGGCGCGATCGCTCGCCTACTGGGCCGCGTGGTGCGTGTCCGAGAACGACGAGGAGGCGCCGCTCGCCGCCGCCGCGGCCAAGTCCTACGCGGGCGACGTCGCGGTCACCGTCTGCGAGTACTCGATCCAGGCGCACGGCGGGATCGGCTTCACCTGGGAGCACCCACTGCACCGCTACTACAAGCGCGCGCAGTGGATCCAGGGCTACGGCGGCTATCCGGCGGCCCAGCGCGCCGTCGTCGCCGCGGCGATTCTTGCCTGAGCGGTCCGTTCTCGTCACCGGCGCGTCCTCCGGGATCGGCGCCGCGACGGCCGAGCGGCTGGCGCGGGCCGGGTGGAAGGTGTTCGCGGGCGTCCGCGCCGAGGGCGCCGCGCCGGACGGGACGACGGAGCTGTTGCTCGACGTCACCGACGGCGACGCGATCGCGCGTGCGGCGGAAACCGTCGGCGACCGGCTGGACGGGCTCGTCGACAACGCGGGCATCGCGCTCGCGGCGCCGCTCGAGTACCTGCCGCTCGACGACCTGAGACGCCAGCTCGAGGTCAACGTCGTCGGCCAGCTCGCTGTCATCCAGGCGTTGATGCCGGCGATCCGGGCGGCGCGTGGGCGGATCGTGCTCGTCGGGTCGATCGCCGGGACGAGTGCGCTGCCGTTCCTCGGGCCCTACGCGATCTCCAAGTTCGGGCTCGAGGCGCTCGCCGACTCGCTGCGGCTCGAGCTGGCGCCCGACGGGATCCACGTTGCGATCGTCAGGCCGGGAACGATCGCGACGCCGATCTGGTCGAAGCCGCAGCCGATCGCCGACACGCTCCCGCCCGAGGCGCTCGATCGCTACGGACAGCGGCTGCAGGCGATGCGCTCCTTCGCCGCGGCGCGCGCTGCCAAGGCCGCGCCCGTCGAGTCGGTCGCCGAGGCGATCGAGCACGCGCTCACCGACGAGAGCCCGCGGACGCGCTACCGGGTCGGCCGCGACGCCCACCTCCGCGCCGCCGTCGAGACCCTGCCCGACCGCGTGCGAGACCGCGTCGTGTCCCGGCTCCTGCTCGGATCGGACAAGTCCCAGTGACTGTCCCATGGGACAGTCACTCGGCCGTGGCCTGAAAGGCCTCGCCCCGCGCACAGCTCGGCGGTGTTCGGCCGCTCGGTCCGAAGCAAGACTCGGCTCGGCCCGCCGGTTGCCGCGGGCGAGGGTTCTTTGCGGACAGGTCCGAGGGACTGTCCCTCGGACCTGTCCGGACCAGCGGGTCAGGGCCAGGGCCGAAACGGACGCCGCCGCCGTGGCCGGAAGCGGCACCACGTTGCCCGTGCCCCGCGGCCGCCGTACAGTTCTTCGAATGGACGGGCTGATGATGGACTTCCCGCTGACGCTGCCGACGATCATGCGGCGCGCGGAGTCGTACTTCGGAGACAAGGAGATCGTCAGCCGCCGCGCCGACGGCAGCTTCGACCGCACGAACTACCGCGAGCTGATGCGCCGCTCGAAGCAGCTCGCGGTCGCGCTCTCGAAGCTCGGCCTCGGGCGCGGCGATCGGGTCGGGACGCTCTGCTGGAACCACGCGCAGCACATGGAGTGCTACTTCGGCATCCCGTGCGGCGGCTTCGTCCTGCACACGCTCAACATCCGCCTGCACCCGAACGACCTCGCGTACATCGCGTCGCACGCGGGCGACCGGGCGGTGATCGTCGACGAGATGCTCGTTCCCGTGCTCGATCAGTTCATCGGCGAGACCGACATCGAGCACGTCTTCGTCGTCGAGTCGAGCTACGAGGACCTGCTCGCGACCGCCTCCGCGGACGAGTGGCGCGACCCCGGCCTGGACGAGAACGAGGCGGCGGCGATGTGCTACACGAGCGGCACCACCGGGCGGCCGAAGGGCGTCGTCTACTCGCACCGCTCGACGGTGCTGCACACGTTCGGCGTTGCGTCCGGCGCGCCGCTCGACCGGTCGCTCGGCGAGTCGGACACGTTTCTCCCGGTCGTCCCGATGTTCCACGCGAACGCCTGGGGCTACCCCTATCTCGCGGCCATGCTCGGCTCGAAGATCGTCTACCCGGGGCCGCTGCTCGACCCCCACAGTCTGCTGGAGGACTTCGAGCGCGAGCGCGTCACCTGGGCGGCCGGCGTGCCGACGATCTGGATGGGCATCCTCAACGTGCTCGACGCGGAACCCGATCGCTACGACATCTCGAGCCTGAAGGGCATGCTTGTGGGCGGCTCGGCGGCGCCGCGCGCGATGATCGCCGGCTTCCAGCAACGGCACGGGATCGCGATCTGCCACGGCTGGGGAATGACCGAGACCTCGCCGGTCGCGTCGACGACCGATCTGCCAGGCGACCTGCGGACGGCGGACGACGAGACGAGGTTCGACTACATCGCGCTCCAGGGCATCCCGCTCCCGTTCGTCGAGGTGCGGGCCCGCGACGTCGAGGGAAATCTGATCCCGTGGGACGGCGAGGCGATGGGCGAGCTCGAATGCCGCGGCCCGTGGGTCGCGTCGAGCTACTACGACACGCCCGAGCAGGCCGACCGCTGGACGGAGGACGGCTGGTTCTGCACCGGCGACATCGTCTCGATCGACCCGCACGGGTTCATCGTGATCAAGGACCGCTCGAAGGACGTGATCAAGTCGGGCGGCGAGTGGATCTCGTCCGTCGACCTCGAGAACGCGCTCATGGGCCATCCCGCCGTGGCCGAGGCGGCCGTGATCGCCGTGCCGGACGAGAAGTGGACGGAACGGCCGCTCGCCGCCGTCGTGCTCCGCCCCGGCGAGTCGGCGACGTCCGAGGAGCTCCGCGACTTTCTCGCCGCCGACTTCGCCAAGTGGTGGCTGCCCGACCGGTTCGAGTTCATCGACGAGATTCCGAAGACCGCAGTCGGCAAGTTCCGCAAGACGGCGCTGCGGGAAATGTTCGTCGAAGCAAAGACGACGCCGCTCTGAGAGCCGTGGCCCTCAGCGAGACCGGCGGCCCGGAGGTGCTCCGGTACGGCGACGCTGCCGAGCCGCGGGCGGAGACGGGTCAGAAGCTCGTGAACGTCCGGGCAGCGGGGATCAATTTCATGGACCTGCTCATCCGCCAGGGGCGCTACCCGCAGGCGCCCGAGCTGCCGATCGTCCCGGGCGGGGAGATCGCCGGCGACGTCGACGGGCGGCGGATGATGGGTCTGCCGCGAAACGGCGGCTACGCCGAGCTGGCAGTCGTGGACGAGGCGTGGCTGGTGCCGTTACCGGAGCAGGCGTCGTACGTTGAGGGCGCCGCATTCCTCATGGCGTTCCTGACGGCGTACCTACCGCTGACGCTCCAGACGCGCGTCGAGCCGGGTGACGTCGTGCTCGTCCACGCCGCTGCCGGAGGCGTCGGAAGCGCCGCGGTGCAGGTCGCCCGGCATCTCGGTGCCCGTGTGATCGCGACGGCGAGCACGGAGGAGAAGCGAGAGCTCGCCCGCTCGCTCGGCGCCGAGGAGGCGTACGGCTACGACGACTTCGCCGGCTGCGTTCGGGCCGATGTCGTGTTGGATCCGGTCGGAGGCGCGGTGTTCGAGTCGAGCCTCAAGGTGCTGAATCCGCTGGGGACGCTGATCGCAATCGGCTTCGCCGCCGGGATGTGGGAGCCGTTGAACCCGGCACTGCTCGTCGGCCGCAACGTCGGCGTGCAGGGCTTCTATCTCGGACGGCTGATGGCGCACCGGCCGGATCTGGTGCACAAGGCCGCCGACGACCTCGCGCGGCTCTGGGCGGAGGGCGCGATCCGGCCGGTCGTCGGCGCGGAGTTTCCCCTCGACCGGGCTGCCGATGGTCACCGCCTGATCGAAGAGCGGCGACACGTCGGGAAGGTCGTCCTGGTCCCCTGAGACGTGCTCAGGAGAAGCGCCACGTGCCGCCGGCGGCGAACTCCTTCAGAATCCGCCGGCTGACGACCATGCGGTGCACCTCGTCAGGGCCGTCGTAGATGCGGCCGCCGCGGGCCATCGCCCACATCGACGCCAGCGGCGTGCGGTCGGTCAGTCCGAGCCCGCCGTGCACCTGGATCGCCCGGTCGATCACCTCGTTGAGGACCCGGGCGGCGAAGAACTTGACGAGCGAGATCTCGACGCGAGCCTCGTCGCCCTGGTCGATCTTGTGCGCGGCATCCAGCGTGAGCAGGCGGCAGGCCTGGATGTCTGCGGCGGAGTCGGCGATCCAGTTCTGGACGGTCTGCTTGTCGGCGAGCGGGCCGCCGAATGCCTCACGCTCGAGGGCGCGGGTGCACATCAGCTCGAAGGCGCGCTGCATCTGGCCGAGCCAGCGCATGACGTGGTGGATGCGGCCCGGCCCGAGCCGCTTCTGCGCGATCCGGAAGCCGTCGCCGCGGTCGCCGAGCAGGTTCGCGGCGGGGACGCGGACGCCCGAGTACGTGACCTCGCAGTGCGTCGACCAGCCGCGGCCGCGGTGGCCCATCACCGGCACCGGCTCGATCGCGATGCCCGGCGCCTCGGCGGGCACGAGGATCTGGCTCATCCTGCGGTGCGGCTCGGCGTCGGGCTCGGTGACCGCCATGACGATCCCGAAGCCGGCGCCCTCGGCGCCCGACGAGAACCACTTGTGCCCGTCGATCACCCACTCGTCGCCCTCGAGGCGCGCCGTGGTGCGGAGCCCGGTCGGGTCGGCGCCGGAGACCTCGGGCTCCGTCATCGAGAAGAACGAGCGCGTGCCGCCGGCGACGAGCGGCCGCAGCCAGCGCTCCTTCTGCTCATCCGTGCCGAAGAGGTGGAGAATCTCGCCGTTCCCGGCGTCCGGTGCCTGGCAGTTGAAGACGAGCTGACCCCAGACGCAGCGGCCGATCTCCTCGTTCAGGTGGGCGTAGGCAAGGAAGCCGCGGCCGGTTCCGCCGGCTTCCGGCGGGAGGTGGGGCGCCCACAGGCCCTCGGCTTTCGCGCGTCCCCGGAGGTCGGTGACGAGCGCGGCGGCCGCGTCGTCCTCGCGCGCGAGCGCCTGTTCGTTCGGGTAGACGTGCGCCTCCATGAAGGCGCGGTATGGAGCCTTGAGCGCCTCGAACTCGTCGACCACGAGGGTGTCCGCTATCGCCATGCCCGGCTAGCATCGCACAGGTCATGCCTCACGACCGCCCGACCGCCGCCGAGCTCCTCGAGGCGACGCGCGAGTTCCTCGAACGCGAGATCCTCCCGACGCTCGAGGATCAGCGGCTCCGCTTTCGCACGCTGGTCGCGATCAACGCGCTCGGGATCGCGCAGCGCGAGCTCGAGTCGGGCGAGGAGATGCTGACGGAGGTCGAGCTGGCCGAGCTCGCGCACGGGATCCGCGCCGGTGACGTGCCGAACGACGCCCTCGACCGCCTGCGCGAGCACGTCGCTGCGAAGCTGAAAGTCGCCAGCCCGAAGTACCTCGACCGGTACTGAGTCCGACGGTTTTCCGTCGCCGCCGATGCCGGCTTGGCCGGCGTCGGCCGACGCGGCCACTCTTGGCGTGGGCTAGGGAAGGGGGCTCTCACGGGGGAAACCGGCTGTTTCCCCCGTGTCACAGTCGTTCGACGAGCATGGCCATGCCCTGGCCGCCGCCGACGCACATCGTCTCGAGGCCGATCGTGCCGTCCATCGTGTCGAGGTCGTTCAGCAGCGTGCACATGATCCGCGCGCCCGTCATGCCGTACGGGTGGCCGAGGGCGATCGCGCCGCCGTGCGGGTTCAGCTTCTCCCCGAACGGGTCGATGCCGAGCTCGCGGCACACCGGGAGCACCTGCGCGGCGAACGCCTCGTTCAGCTCGACGACGTCGACGTCGTCGAGCGTCATCCCGGCTCGGTCGAGCACCTTGCGCACTGCCTCGATCGGCCCGACGCCCATGATCTCCGGGTCGACGCCCGACACCGCCGAGGCGACGATCCGCGCTCGCGGCTTCACGCCCAGCTCACGGGCCTTCTCCTCGCTGAGCACGACGACCGCTGCCGCGCCGTCGTTCAGCGGGCACGCGTTCCCGGCCGTGACCTTGCCGTTCGCCGGGTCGAAGACCGGCTCCAGCGCGGCGAGCTTCTCGAACGTCGAGTCCGCGCGAGGCCCGTCGTCGCGCGCGACGACCGTCCCGTCCTCCTTCGGGTAGGGCGTCAGCTCGCGATCGAAGAAGCCGTCGCCCTGCGCGGCCACCGCGCGCTCCTGCGAGCGCTGCGCGTACCGATCCATCTCGTCCCGCTCGACGCCCCAGCGCACGGCCACGTTCTCGGCCGTGATGCCCATCGGCACGTAGACGTTCGTGATCGCGTCCGGCCCCCCGGCGAGCAGCGGGTGCAGCTCCTCTGCCGTCTTCGGGTAGCCGGACACCTGCGTGATCGACTCGACCCCGGCGGCGACGAACGCATCGCCCTCGCCCGCCTTGACGGCATGGAACGCCATGCGGATCGTCTGCAGGCTCGAGGCGCAGAAGCGGTTCACGGTCGTGCCCGGCACGGTGTCCGGCAGCCCCGAGAGGAGCGCCACGCGCCGACCGAGGTTCATGCCCTGCCGCTCTTCCGGCATGCCGCAGCCGAGCATCACGTCGACGACGTCGGCCCGGTCGAGCTCGGGCACCTTGTCGAGCGCGGTCGAGACGGCGAACGAGGCCATGTCCTCGGGACGAACGTCCGCGAGCGACCCCTTCCTGGCGCGCCCGATCGGGGTGCGCGCGGTCGCGACGATCACTGCTTCGGCCATGGCCTGTCTCTCCTCCTGACGTGAACGGGGCCGGCGGTCACCGGCCCCGTCCAGACTAATCGGCGCGTGTCGGGCTAGCGCGCGTTGTTGAAGAGCCGGCCGAACGGCTGCGAATAGCCGATCCCGGCCGGGCCGCCGCTGTGGTAGCGGGTGAGCACCTGCTGCTGCACCGGGAACCGGTCGGTCGGCGTCGTCTTCTCGACGATGCCCTTGTAGAGGAACGGGTTCGCGGCCGTGTTCAGGTGCGTCAGGGCGTTCAGGAGCCCGGCCCTGGTCGGCGGATTGCCCGCGTTCTTCAGCGCCTGCACCATCGTCCAGGCCGATGCGAGCCCGTAGATGTTGTTGGTGTTGAAGATCGGCGCACCGCCGTCGTACTGGTCCAGGATTTGCTTGGCGAGCTTCGTGCCCGGCAGCGTGAGCTGATCCGTGTTGTTCGGATCGAGCACGTAGCCGGTCGAGATCGCCCCGTCGACGGAGGCGCCGCTCTTGGCGGCGATCGACAGGAACGCCTCGGCCGACGACACGTTGTTGATGAACTCGGTCGGATGCCAGCCGATCTTCGTCGCGATCACGAGCGACTGGATCGTCGCCGTCGGCGTCGAGAAGAGCACGAACACGTTCGCGCCCGAGTGCGCCAACGCGATCACCTGCTGCTGCGGCGGGCCGCCGGTCACGTCGTACGACTGCGTCGCGACGATCTTGGAAGCGGCTGCGCCGAGACCCTGCTTGAACGCGTTCAGGTAGTTCGTGCCGTACGAGTCGTTCTGGTAGAGGACGCCGATCTTCGCCTGCGGCACCTTGGTGGCGATGAACTTCGCGTAGATCTTCGCCTCACCCGGGTAGTCGGGCTGCCAGCCGATCGTCCACGGGAACTTCTTGTAGTCCGCGCCCCAGTACGAGTCGCCGGTCGCGACGAGCACCTGCGGCACCTTCTTGCCGTTCAGGTACGCGCGGGTCGCGAGCACCGGCGCCGTGCCGAGGCTTCCGTAGACCGCGAAGACCTTGTCCTGTTCGACAAGCTTCTGTGTCAGCGGCACCGTCTTCGACGGGTCGTACGCGTCGTCGTAGTACCTGAACTGGATCCTCCGCCCGTTGATGCCGCCGTGGGCGTTGGCGTACAGGAAGTACGCGCGCTCCGCGGTCGGGATCGCGGCGTAGAGCGCCGCGGGACCGCTGAACGGGAACGTGCCTCCGATGAGAATCGTCTTGGCTGTCACGCCGGGGTCGAGCTTCTGGGCGCCGGTCGCAGACGTTGCGACCGCGGCCAGGCCGACCACCGTGACAAAGGCCAGGAAACCGAGCTTCCAGCGCATTCTCTTGCCCTCCTCCTCTGGTTCCGATCTGCCGATCTGGAGCCGTCCGCTTTCGATTATCGCTTCTCGGCTGCAGGTATTCCAGGGGGTGCCGACGACCGGGCCGAGAGCCGCTCGCCGATCTGGTGCAGCAAACCCGCGACTCCGCCCGGCAGCAGGAGCATGACGGCGATCACGACGAGGCCGAACGCGACCTGCTGCCCGTGGATGGAGCCGATCACCGGGGCGCTCTGCGAGATGTTCGGCAGAAGCGCGACGAAGGCGGCCCCGACGATGACGCCCCACAGCGAGCCGAGCCCGGCGACGGCGGCCCCGATCAGGATGTAGAGCGAGAGCGAGATCGAGAACTCGTCCGGCTGGGCGTAGCCGTTCGTCGCCAGCACGAACAGCGACCCCGCCACGCCGGCGAAGCCCGCCGAGATCCCGAACGCCAGCGTCTTGTAGAGCACGAGGCTCACGCCCGACGACGCGGCCGCGACCTCGCTGTCGCGTACCGCACGGAACGCGCGGCCGGTTCGTCCGCGCAGCACGAGCCAGGCGACGACGAACATGATCGCCGCGCACGTCCAGCTCACGCCGTACAGCCACAGGTAGCCGACGGACTCGCTCACCTGGATCCCGTTCCGCGCGCCCGTGAAGTGCGAGAACTTGAGGATCAGCTGCGGGATCGAGACGGCGAAGGCGAGGGTCGCCAGCGCGAGATAGACGCCGGACAGCCGCGTGGCCGGCAGGCCGAGCGCCACGCCCGCGCCGAACGCGATCGCAAACGCGAACGGCAGCGTCAGGAGCAGGTTCGTGTGGTGATCGGCGGACATGATCGCGGTCGTGTAGCCGCCGATCGCCATGAAGGCGCCGTGGCCGATCGAGATCTGGCCGGTGTAGCCGGTGAGGATGTTCAGCCCGAGGACGGCGATGAAGTAGAGCGCCACCTTCGACGCCGTCACCTGGTTCAACCCGCTGAGCGCGAACGGCAGGAGCGAGAGCGCGACGGCCGCGATGCCGCAGGCGAGCAGGCCGGGCGCGAGTCGCCTCATACCTTCCTCACCGCCGCGCGCCCGAACAGTCCCGACGGTCGCACGAGCAGGACGACCAGCAGGACACCGAACGCGACCGGCAGACGCAGCGCCGAGTCCTCCAGGTAGCCGCCGTACTGCCCGATCAGGTTGAGGAAGATCCCGAGCGCGATGCCGGCGACGACCGACCCGATCGGGCTCTCGAGGCCGCCGAGCACCGCCGCCGCGAACGCGTAGATCAGTACCGCTTGCATCATCGTCGGCGAGAGGAACTCCGTCGGCTCGGTCATCAGCCCGGCGACGGCACCGAGCACGGCGGCGAATCCCCAGCCGAGCGCCAGCATCAGGTTCACGCGTACGCCGACGAGTCGCGCAGCGGCCGGGCCCAGGGCGGACGCCCGCATCGCCAGGCCCAGCTTCGTGAACTGGAAGAACGCCCACAGCGCGGCCACGCTCCCGATCGTGACCGCGATCGTCCCCAGGTCGCTGAGCGCGATCGCGACGCCGCCGACGTGGTAAACGGTCGTGTTGAACGGCACGGGCATGAACTTGATGTCGCCGCCCCAGATCCAGAGAACGACGCCGTCGATGACAGAGAAGAGACCGATCGTGACGATCACGACCGCGACGACCGACCGGTGCTGCACGGGCCGGATCACGGTCTGCTGGATCCCGATCCCGAGGACGAACGCGATCCCGAGCGCGAGGAAGAACGCGAGCCAGTAGGACAGGCCCCAGACGGTCAGCTGGTAGGCGAAGTAGGTCGTCAGCATCGCCATCTCGCCCTGCGCGAAGTTGATCACCTCGGTGGCGCGATAGATCAGGACGAGCGAGAGCGCGAGACTCGCAAAGATGCTCCCCTGTGCGACGCCGCCGACGACGAGCGCCGCGAACTCCGACGAGACCAGGGAGCCGACGAGCAGGAAGATGCAGGCCGCGAACAGGCAGACGAGCACGGCGGGCGACGCGCCCGTGCTGATCCGCCGGGCGCCGACGTCCTTCGCGCCGAGCCTGCCGAAGAGCTCGTAGACCGACATCAGTACCCCAGGTAGCTCCGTCGGACGGACTCGTGCTCCTGCAGCTCCGCGCTCGGGCCGTGGAGGGCCACCGTGCCGACCTCGAGCACGTACGCGGTCGCCGCGGCCTGGAGCGCGATGTGGGCGTTCTGCTCGACGACGAGCACCGTCATCCCCTCGTCGTTCAGCTCCTTCACGATCCGGAAGATCTCGGAGACGATGATCGGCGCGAGACCGAGCGACGGCTCGTCGAGGAGCAGGAGCCGCGGCCGCTGCATGAACGCCTTCGCCAGCGCGAGCATCTGCTGCTCGCCGCCGCTCAGCGAACCGGCGAGCTCGTTCCGGCGGCGGCCGAGCCAGGGGAAGTACGAGTAGACGCGTTCGAGGGCGGGCTTCGGCGAGCCGCGGCGGACGTAGGCGCCGAGCCTGAGGTTCTCGACGATCGTCAGCTCGGGGAAGAGGCCGCGGCCTTCCGGGACGTGGGCGATGCCGAGCGCGGCGGCGGCCTCCGGGCCGACCCGGGCCAGCGAGCGGCCGTCGAAGCGGATCTCTCCGCCGCCGCGGCGGACCGTGTTCGAGATCGCACGCAGGGTCGTGGTCTTCCCCGCGCCGTTTGCGCCGAGGACGGCGACGATCTCTCCTTCGTCGACCTTGAGCGAGACGCCGTGGAGGGCCTTCACCGGCCCGTAGCTCGCGACGACGTCCTCCAGTTCGAGCAGGGGCACTAGGCCGCCGACTCCTCGAGCTCGCCGCCGAGGTACGCCTCGATCACCTCGGGGTTGCGCTGGATCTCGGCTGGCGGGCCGCTCGCGATCATCCGCCCGAAGTTGAGGACGTTGACGTGATCCGAGAGCTGCATGACGAGGCCCATGTGGTGCTCGACGAGCAGGACGGTGAGGTTCAGCTCGGCGCGTAACTTGCGGATCAGCCCGGCGAGCTCCTGCACCTCAGCGTGGTTCAGGCCGCCGGCGGGCTCGTCGAGGAGCAGCAGCCTCGGGTGGGAGACGAGTGCGCGCGCCAGTTCGATGCGCTTCTGCGTTCCGAACGGGAGCCCGGCTGCGGGCCTGTCCGCGAGGTCGGCGGCGTCGACGAGCGCGAGCACGTCGCGCGCGCGGGAACGCACCGAGCCGTCGCGCTCGAAGCGCGAGCCGGTGTGGGCGCCGACGAGGACGTTCTCGATCACGGTCATCGTCCCGAAGAGCTGGACGTTCTGGAACGTGCGCGCGATGCCGTGCCGGATCACGCGGCTCGGCGGCGTGCGCAGGAGCGACTTGCCGTCGATGAGCACGTCGCCTGCGTCGAGGTCGTAGAGGCGCGTGATCACGTTGAACGTGGTCGTCTTGCCGGCGCCGTTCGGCCCGATCAGCCCCGCCGTGGTGCCCGCCTCGACGTCCAGCGAGACGTCTTCGAGCGCGGTGATGCCGCCGAAGCGGAGTTGCACGTTTCGTACCGAGAGCAGGCTCACCGGTCGGAGAACCCTACGGAATCGGGCAGCTGCGCGCTACGGGCTCCGCGAACGCCGGTGTCAGACACCGCCGGACAGGGCGTCCGCCTGGGTCGTCGCCGGGCCGGACCCGTCGCTGTGCCGATCCTGGAGCGGGAATCGTCTAGGAGCAGGAAAAACACCTGTGGACAAAAAGTCACAAAGTTGTCACACATTTCGCTTGACAAATTCGGTGTCTGACACCGCAGTTAGGCGGTGTCCGCACGAGCCGCGGCCGGCGCGGCGAGGAGTTGCCGGTTCGGGCCCTGTCAGGCGAGGACGACCTGGGTGCAGCGCGACGCGGCAATCGGCTTGCCGTCCGCGTCCGTGATCTCGGCCTCGCAGAACGCGAGGCGCTTCGTCCGGTGGACGACGCGCCCCTCGGCGCGCAGCAATCCCGGGCGGCCGGAGCGGTAGAACTCGACACTCAGGTTGCCGGTGAGGAAGTGCTCGTGCTCCTCCATGGTCGTCCAGCAGGCGCCGCCCATCGCCGTGTCCAGCAACGTCGCCAGCATCCCGCCGTGCACGCGGTACTCGTCCCCGAAGAGGAAGCAGAACTCCTCGGGCGCGTCCCACTCGATCACGCACCGGCCCGGCTCCCAGCCGACGTTCCGGTAGCCGAGCGTCGTCCACACGTGCGGATCGGGGAGCGTGTCCGCGCCCCACGGGTGCCGCCGCGACGTGTGCGCTCCCTCGCTCAAGCCGCCAGAGTTTAGACTCGCTTCCGATGCCGGATCTGTCGGGCAAGGTCGCGATCGTCACGGGAGCAGGACGCGGGATCGGCCGCGACCACGCGCTCGCCCTGGCGCACGCCGGTGCGAAGGTGCTCGTCAATGATCTGGGCGCATCGCTCGCCGGTGAAGGCGCGGATACGTCGCCCGCCGAGCAGGTCGTCGAGGAGATCAAGGCGCTCGGAGGCGAAGCGGCCGCGGACGGCGAGAACGTCGCCGACTTCGCGGGTGCCGAGCGCATGGTGCAGCACGCCGTCGAGGCGCTCGGCGGCCTCGACATCCTCGTCAACAACGCCGGCATTCTCCGCGACCGCATGCTCGTGAACATGGACGAGGCCGAGTGGGACGCGGTGATCAACGTCCACCTGAAGGGCCACTTCGCGCCGACCCGCCACGCCGCCGCCTACTGGCGCGAGCGCTCGAAGGCCGGAGAGACCGTCCGCGCCCGCGTCATCTGCACGTCCAGCCCTTCGGGCGTGTTCGGCAACGTCGGGCAGGCGAACTACGGCGCAGCCAAGGCCGGCATCGCCGGGTTCACGCTGATCGCGGCGCAGGAGCTCGGCCGCTACGGCGCCACGGTCAACTGTCTCGCGCCGAACGCGCGCACGCGCATGACCGAGCAGGCGTTCGGCGACATCGCCGCGCCGGAAGCCGGCTTCGACCCGATGGACCCGGCGAACATGGCGCCGGTCGTCGTCGCGCTCTGCGCGGACGAGGCACAGGACATCACGGGGCAGTGCTTCTTCGTCTACGGCGGCGCGGTCAACGTGCTCCGCGGGTGGAGCGCGGGCGAGCTGTTCGCGCATGACGGCCGCTGGGACGCGGACGAGCTGCTCGCCGAGCTGCGCGAGCGCTTCCCGTCGGGCGCGCAGCCGGCTGGCATGATCGCCGGGATGATGGAAGCCGGCGGCCAGTCGCTGAGCGCGAAGCAGTGACGACCGAGGTGACCCTTGCCGAGCTGGCCGCGACCGGCGAGCGCGACCTCGGCTCCAGCCCGTGGGTGACCGTCGACCAGCGGCACATCCAGCTCTTCGCCGACGCGACCGGCGACCACCAGTGGATCCACGTCGACCCCGAGGCGGCGAAGGCCGGCCCGTTCGGCGGCACGATCGCGCACGGGTACCTGTCGCTGTCGCTCCTGCCGGCGCTGCTCTCGAACCTGATCCGGGTCTCGGACGCGATGATGGGCGTCAACTACGGCATCGACAGGGTGCGCTTCACGTCGCCGGTGCCGTCCGGCTCCGACGTGCGGGTCAACGCGAAGCTCCTGTCGGCCGAGCCGAAGGGCGACGGGATCCTCTACAAGGTCGGCGTCGCGATCGAGATCAAGGGCCAGGAGAAGCCGGCCATGGTCGGCGAGGTTCTGTACCTCGCTCTCGGCCGTCCGGCGCAGGCCGAAACGGACACGAAGGAGGCGGCAGTGACGGACGGACCGGGGCTCGACCAGATCTTCGAAGGAATGCAAGAGCGTTTCCAGCCGGACAAGGCCGCGGGCGTCGACGCGACGATCCAGTGGCTGATCACGGACGGCGGCGAGGAGAAGCCCTACACGGTCACGATCAAGGACGGAGCGCTGACGACCGCGCCCGGCACGGCGGAGAACCCGACCGTGACGCTCGCGACCGACAGCGACTCGTTCGTCGCGCTCATGACCGGCAAGGCGCAAGGGGCGACGCTCTACATGAGCGGCAAGCTCCGCATCCAGGGCGACCTCATGCTCGCCCAGCGCATGGGCACCTTCTTCGGCTAGAGCTTTTCGATGCTCTAGCGAGCTTCTGTCAGTCGAGCGGCTACAGCCGCTCGACGACGGCCGCGAGCGCCTGGCCGAAGCCGATGCACATCGTCGCGATGCCGTAGCGGGCGTCGCGGCGCTCGAGCTCGTTCACGAGCGTGGCGGTGATGCGCGCGCCGGTGGCGCCGAGCGGGTGCCCGAGCGAGATGCCGCCTCCGTTCGGGTTGACGTCGTCCAGGCGGTCCTCGAGGCCTGCGTCGGCGGCGAACTGGAGCACGACGCAGGCGAACGCCTCGTTGACCTCGATCACGGCCATGTCGTCCCAGGCCAGCCCGGCCTTCGCGAGCGCTCGCTCGCAGGCCTGCGGGTTCCCGTGCAGCATGCGGTGCGGGTCGACTCCGGCGAGGCCGAACGAGACGAAGCGGGCGCGCGGCTCGAGGCCGAGCTCGGATGCCTTCGACTCGCTCGCGACGAGCACGGCGGCGGCGCCGTCGACGATCTGGCTCGAGTTGCCGGCAGTGATCTTCCCGTCCGGCACGAAGGCGGGCTGGAGCGAGGCGAGCTTCTCCCGTGACGTGTCGCGGCGGGGCGTCTCGTCGACGGCGAACACGACCCCGGTATGCGGATTCGTCAGGTCGATCGGCACGATCTCGTTCTCGAAACGGCCCTCGTCGATCGCGCGGGTCGCGCGGCGATGGGACTCCAGCGAGTACTCGTCCATCGCCTCACGGGACAGGTTCCACTCGTCGGCGATCACCTCGGCCGAGATGCCCTGCGGGACGATCTGCCAGCGGTCGAGCAGCTTCGGCGACAGGTCGCCGCCGTTCGAGCCCATCGGGACGCGGGACATCATCTCGACGCCGGCCGCGACCACGAGGTCGAGCTGTCCCGACCAGACGGCGGTGGCGGCGTTGAACGCGGCCTGCATCGACGAGGCGCACTGCCGGTCGACGCTCGTCCCGCAGACGGTTTCCGGCCAGCCGGCGACCATCGGCACCATCCGGCCGACGTTCCAGCCTTGCTCGCCGATCTGCGTGACGCAGCCCATCTGCACGTCCTCGACCTCGCCCGGGTCGAGGTCGTGCCGGGCGGCGAGGCCGTTCAGCACCTGCGCGCAGCACTCGTCCCCGCGAATCGACGCGAGCGAGCCGTTCCGCTTCCCGATCGGGCTGCGAACGGCGTCGACGATCAAGGCGTCGGACTTCCAGCCGGCCATGCGCCGAGTCTACGGCAGCCGGGCGAGCTTCTTGCCCGGATTGAGCAGGCCTTTCGGATCGAAGACCCGTTTGACTGCTTCGTGCAGTTCGACGGCGCGCGGCGGCCACTGCTTCTCGAGCTGGCCGCGCTTCAGGTAGCCGAGCCCGTGCTCGCCGGAGATCGACCCGCCGAGGCGGACGGCGAGGTCGACGAGCTCCGCGCACGCGGCCCAGGCGCGCTCGCGCTCCGCTGGGCTCTCGGGCGAGAACAGGAACGTCGAGTGGAGGTTGCCGTCGCCGGCGTGACCGAAGCTGAGGCCGATCAGATCGTGGCGCCGGCCAATCTCGGCAGTCTCGTCGATCGCCTCCTCGAGCCGCTCGAGTGGGACGACGATGTCCTCGCTGAGCGCCAGCCCTCGGCGCGCGAGCACGGCGAAGGTCAGCCCCCCGCGCCAGCGCCAGAGCGCCTCGATCCCGGCCCGTTCGGCGGGCGCGTGGACGGCAACCGCGCCGTCGCCGAGCACGTCGATCAGCTCCTTCTGCATCGCAGCAGCCTCTGCCGCCGACCCGTCCGCCTCGGCGATGACCATGAACCCGGCGCCCTCCGGTAGCGGCCTGCCGTCGAACGAGCCGCCCGCGCACGCAAGCGTCTCGCCGTCCAGGAACTCGATCGCGGTCGCCCGGATGCCGCTTCCGACGACGCGCAGGATCGCCGCGCAACCCGCCGCCGTGTCCGGCAGAAACGCGGCGACCGGTAGCACCACCTCCGGTGCCGGCACGAGCCGTAGCCACGCCGCGGTCACGATCCCGAGCGTTCCTTCGGACCCGATCAGCAGGCTCTTCAGGTCGTAACCGGCCACGTCCTTGCGGATCGGCCCGCCCACCGAGATCACCTCCCCGGGCGCGACCACCGCCTCCAGCCCGGTCACCCACGTCCCGGTGGCGCCGTACTTGTAGGCGTGCGGCCCGGCGGCGTTCGTCGCGATGTTGCCGCCGATCTGCGACTGCTCGGCGGCCCCCGGGTCCGGCGCGAACATCAGGCCGCTGTCGCGCGCGAGCGAGTGCACGGTCGCCGTTTTCACGCCCGCCTCGACGTGCATCCGCCAGAGCAACGGGTCGAACTGTCGCACCCGGTCGAGCCGGTCGAGCGCGAGCACGATGCCGCCGTCGAGCGGCACGGCGCCGGCCGCAACTCCCGTCCCGCCGCCTCGCGGCGTGATCGGCACGTCGTGCTCGTAACACCACGCAACGACCGCCGCGACCTCGTCAGCGCTCGCCGGGAGCACGACGGCGTCGGCCTTGCCCTCCATGCCGGTGATGTCCGTCGAGTACCGGCCCGGATCGGACAGGTAGCCGTCGTCGCCGACGATCGCGCGCAGCTCTCGCTCCACGTCGTAGAGTCTCGCGCATGGCACACGCATTCGGCTCCCTCGACGAGTTCGGCGACGGGTACGGCTTCCGCAAGGTCCGCGCGCCGCTCGGTGTGACGGCATTCGGCGTCAATGCGATCGTCATGCCGCCGGGCGGCGAGGGCATCCACCACTACCACGACACGCAGGACGAGCTCTACTTCGTGCACACCGGCCGCGCCCGGTTCGAGGTCGACGGCGAGGTGCGCGAGCTCGGCCCGGGTGGGCTCTGCCACGTCGAGTCGACGGCGCCGCGCAAGTTTTCGAACGTCGGGGACGGCGATCTCGTCCTGCTGATCGTCGGAGGCAAGGACGGTTACGTCGAGCGCGACGGGCAGCTCGTCGATCCCGCCGATCTCGAGAAGCGCAAGCGGTTCTCGTCCAGCGGCGACGCGGGCTAGCCGTGCAGCTCGACGGTCGCACGTTCCTCGTCACGGGCGGCGGTTCCGGGCTCGGAGCCGCGACGGCACGTGCAGTCTCGGAAGGCGGCGCGAACGTACTCGTCGCCGACCTCGGCCGTCGCGAGGAGATCGGCACCTTCGTGGAGACGGACGTCCGCGACGAGGCGAGCGTCCAGAACGCGGTGGACACCGCGGTCAACGAGCTCGGCGGCCTGCACGGCGTCGTCAACTGCGCCGGCATCGGGGCGGCCTGCCTCGTCGTCGGCAAGGACGGCCAGGCGCACCCGCTCGACGCCTTTCGCAACGTGATCGAGGTCAACCTCGTCGGCACCTTCAACGTCGTCAGACTGGCCGCCGTGGTCATGGCCGCGAACGAGCCGGACGAGGACGGCGAGCGCGGCGTGATCGTCAACACCGCGTCGACGGCGGCGTGGGAGGGGCAATTCGGCCAGGCCGCCTACACGGCGTCGAAGGGCGGCGTCGCCAGCCTGACGATCCAGCTCGCCCGCGAGCTCGGTCGGAGCGGCATCCGCGTGATGGCGATCGCCCCGGGGCCGCAGGACACGCCGATGCTCGGCCTGCTGCGCGAGGACATCCGCGCGGCACTCGAGGCGCAGATCCCGTTTCCGTCGCGGCTCGGGCGGCCCGAGGAGTTCGCCGCGCTCGTCCGGCACATCGTCGAGAACCGCTATCTGAACGGCGAGGTCATCCGCCTCGACGGCGCGCTCCGCGCCGGCCCGAGATAACGGGGGAACGGCCGGTTTCCCCGTTGGCCCCCTCCCCCTTGTCGTCGCGTCGCGGTCGCTCCGGGCTACGCCGCGGCAAAGCGACGGCTCCGCGGCGGCTCGAAGCGCGTGGCGAGGTGGGCTCTAGGTAGATGTCAACGGCTGTCGTCTCCTGGGCGCCGGAGCTGCTCGTGCGGCTCGAGGCCGTGTTCGGGACGCCGGTCGAGCTCACGGCTGCGCGGATGCTCGCCGGCGGGGCGTCGAAGGAGGCCTGGGCAGTGGACGTCGTCGCGGGCGGCGCGCCGCTGGAGCTGTTCGTCCGTCGCGCCGCCGGCGGCGTCATCCACGTCGACATGACGCTTCCGCTCGAGCAGGAGTACCGCGTGATCGAGGCGGCGTTCGCGGCCGGCGTGCGGGTGCCGAGGCCGTACGCCTATCTCGGTGAGCTTGGCGGCCGCGAGGCGTTCGCCACCGAGCGGATCGCCGGCGAGACCATCGGCCGGCGGATCGTGACGCGCCCCGAGCTCGCGGCCGCCCGTGACGCGCTGCCGCTACAGCTCGCGGACGAGCTGGCGAAGGTACACGCGATCGAGCCGGGCGCGCTCCCGTTTCTCCGCTCGACCGACGTGCTCGCGCGCTTCGAGCATGAGCTGGACTCCGTCGGCGAGCCTCATCCGGCGATCGAGCTCGGGCTGAACTGGCTGCGGGAGAACCGGCCGGAACCGCTCGACCCGGTCGTCCTGCACGGGGACTTCCGCATCGGCAACGTCGTCGTCTCCGAGCAAGGGCTCGAATACCTGCTCGACTGGGAGTTCGCGCACGTCGGCGACCCGCGCGACGACGTGTCCTGGCCCGTCGTGCGTGCCTGGCGCTTCGGCGCCGACGGCCGTCGGCTCGGCGGCGTGGGGGAGGTCGAGCCGTATCTCGAGCGCTACAACGAGCTGACCGGCCGGGACATCGCCGTTTCCGACCTGTTCTGGTGGGAGGTGCTCGGCAACGTCAAGTGGGCCGTCGGCGCGTTGACGCAGTCGCGTCGCCACCTGAACGGCGAGGAACGAAGCGTCGAGTTGGCAGTGCTCGGTCGCCTCGCTGCCGAGATGGAGTACGAGCTCCTCGACCTGCTCTCGCGGGCGCTCTAGGCGACCAGCGAGAGTGCAGGGGTCCGGACGAAGGACTCCACGAACGCGTCGTATCCGGTCGCGTCGGGCAGGTCGGCGAGCGCGCCGATCGCCGTGTAGACCGGCCCTTCCCAGATCGTCAGGTCGGTGACCCGGTCGTAGAAGCCGATGTCGCGCTCACCGTGAACGAGCGAGTACATCTGCTTGCCGACGCCGATGCGGTTCAGCTCGTCTCTGATGAATCGCCCGCGCGTTCGCGCCGTCCGGCTCGGCCGCGAGTCGCGATCGAGAACCCAGGCGGCGACCAGCAGCGGAAAGCTGAACGTGCCGACGACGATCGGCGGCAGGACGCCCAGCCGGTACGTGGCGACGAGCGCGGCCGCCCAGGCGGCTGCTACCACCACGGCCAATGCCCTTCTCGCAGTGCGCTCTCGACTCCAGCGAGTCACGAGGGAAATTGTGCTTCTTGCCGGCTCCCCACGCAATTATTTCCCCCCGGGGCCTTCGGCCCTTGCCCCCCGATTGGACCGTAGCGCGAAAATCCGCACGCGTGTGAAACGCACGTGTGCCGGAAGCGTGACGATTCGTCCACAGGGCCAGGCGAGCCGGCCTGGCCCGGGCCGAGCTAGAAGAGCCCGACTGTGCGGCCGCTCTCGTCGATGTCGACGTTGTGTGCGGCCGGCGTCTTCCCGAGGCCGGGCATCGTCTGCATGTCCCCACAGAGCGCCACGAGCCAGCCGGCGCCTGTGTACGCCCGGATGTCGCGGACGGTGACGACGAAGCCCGTGGGGGCGTTCGTCAGCGCTGCGTCGTGCGAGAGCGACAGGTGCGTCTTGGCCATGCAGATCGGCAGGTTGCCGAGCCCTGCCGCCTCGAACTGCGCGACCTTGTCCTGAGCCGCCTTGAGGAGGAAGATTCCGTCTGCCCCGTAGGCACGGGTCGCGATCGCCTCGATCTTCTTCTCGATCGGCGCGTCGAGCCCATAGAGGCAGTCGAACGAGTTCGGCTCGTCCGCGGCGGCCACGACCGCCTCGGCCAGCGCCGCCGCGCCGTCGCCGCCGCGCTCGAAGCCGTCGTTCACCTCGGCTGCGTACGCGCCTGCCTCGAGGGCGAGCCGCTTGACCAGGTCGATCTCGTCCGTCGCGTCCGTCGGGAACCGGTTGACGGCGACGACCGCGTTGAGCCCGAACTCGCGGATGATGCCGAGGTGCCGGGCGAGGTTGGCTGCGCCCGCCTCGATCTCCGCCAGGCCGCCCTGCTGGTTTCCGCCATGGTGCTTGAGCGCCTTCACGGTCGCCACGAGCACCACCGCGTTCGGCCGCAGCGCGCCGACGCGGCAGACGATGTCGAAGAACTTCTCCATGCCCATGTCGGCCCCGAAGCCGCTCTCGGTGACCACGTATTCCCCGAGCTTGAGAGCGACCCGGTCGGCGACGAGCGAGTTGTTGCCGTGCGCGATGTTCGCGAACGGGCCGCAGTGGACGAACACGGGCTGGCCTTCGAGCGTCTGCACGAGGTTCGGCTTGATCGTGTCCTTGAGCAGCACGGTCATCGCTCCCGCCGCCTTGAGCTGCTCGGCCGTGACCGATTCGCCCTCGTACGTCTGGCCGACCGTGATCGAGCCGAGCCGCCTCCGCAGGTCGTGCAGGTCGCGCGCGACGGCGACGATCGCCATCACCTCGGACGCGGCCGTGATGTCGTAGCCCGTCTGACGGGGGTAGCCATTGGCGCGGCCGCCGAGGCCGACGACGATGTCACGCAGCGCGCGGTCGTTGATGTCGACGCAGCGCCGCCACGAGATCGAGAGCGGGTCGATCCCGAGCTCGTTGCCGTGCAAGAGATGCGCCTCGAGCATCGCGGCGAGCAGGTTGTTCGCGGCGCCGATCGCGTGGATGTCGCCGGTGAAGTGGAGGTTCATGTCCTCCATCGGAACGACCTGCGTGTAGCCGCCGCCGGCCGCGCCCCCCTTGATCCCGAACACCGGCCCGAGCGAGGCCTCGCGGAGGCACAGCACCGGCCGCTTGCCGATCTTCCCGAACCCCTGCGTCAGGGAGACCGAGGTCGTCGTCTTGCCCTCGCCGGCAGGCGTGGGTGTGATCGCGGTGACGTCGATCAGCTTGCCGTCGGGCCGGTCGGCGAGCCGGTCGAGGACGCCGAGAGAGACCTTCGCCTTGTAGCGGCCGTAGAGCTCGACCTCCTCGTCCTCGAGCCCGAGCTCGGCGGCGATGTCGGCGATCGGCCGCAGGGTCGCGGCCTGCGCGATCTCGAGCGACGAGGGCATCGTGGCGGTCACGGCGAGCGAGCCTAGCCGACGGCGGCAGCCCGTGCCCGTTCCAGGCGCGGGTCGTCGGCTCCCGCGAGGTTGATCTCGACTAGCCGGGCACCGACGCGCGCCGCCGCGGCAGCCAGCTCGCGTCCCGCCTCGGCGTCGCCGGCGACGCGCGGGTTGCCGCTTTCGACGAGCACGCGGGCGAGCGACGCGACCTCTGACGCGGCTTCGGCGAGCGCGAGCGGGACGTCGATCGTCCGGTCGCGGTCCGCATCCGAGCGCGTGCGCATGAAGTCCGAGTACGCCTCGGCGTCGTCGTCGGCGAGCCGAACGAGCTCGGTCCGGAGATCCACGAGCCGCTCCGCCGCCTCCCGCTCGTCCGAGAAGCGCGCGGCGAGCTCGGCGAGCGAGGCGCCGATCGCAGCCGCCACGGCCGCGCCGGAACCCGAGGCTGGAGCGGGCGTCCGGGCGCCGAGCGCGTCGAGATACGCGGCGATCGTGTACTCGTCCGCGGAGGACACGGCTCAAGGATGACAGCGCCGGGGCCGACCTGTCTGGCATCGTGCCCAAAGTGAGCACCGATCCTCAGCGGTCCGCCGCGCCGCCGCCTCAGACGCCGGACGGCGGCTCTCGGAAGCCGAAGCCGCAGCGGCCGCGCGTCGCCTGGTGGCTGATCGCGCTCTTCGCCGGGTTGCTCGTCGTCAACTACTACCTTGGCTCGCGAGCGACCCAGGGTCCGGCGCGCGTGCGCGTGCCGTACAGCCCGTTCTTCTTGCAGCAGGTCGAGCACGGCAACGTGCAGACGATCACGTCGCAGGGGACGGCGATCCAGGGCGACTTCAAGCAGCCGACCTCCTACGACAACAAGCACGCGACGACGAGGTTCAACACCGAGATCCCAGCGTTCGCGGACACGAAGGAACTGTCGAACCTGCTCGAGAAGAAGGGCGTCGTCGTCAACGCGAAGCCGCTCGACACGGGCGTGCCGTGGTGGGAGAACCTCCTGCTCGGCTTCGGGCCGACGTTGCTCTTCATCGGGCTCCTCGTCCTGCTCATGCGCCGGGCCGGAAACGTCCAGAACGTCCTGGGCAACTTCGGCCGGTCGAGCGCACGGCGGTATCAGCCGACCGGCGACCGGGTGACGTTCGAGGACGTGGCCGGGGTGGAGGAGGCCGAGCAGGAGCTGGCCGAGGTCGTCGACTTCCTTCGCCACCCGGAGAAGTACCGCCGCCTCGGCGGCCGCATCCCGCACGGCGTCCTGCTCACCGGTCCGCCCGGAACCGGCAAGACGCTGCTCGCGCGCGCGGTCGCGGGCGAGGCGAACGCGCCGTTCTTCTCGATGGCTGCCTCGGAGTTCGTCGAGGCGATCGTGGGCGTCGGCGCCTCCCGAGTCCGCGACCTGTTCGCGAAGGCAAAGGCCGAGGCCCCTGCGATCGTCTTCATCGACGAACTCGACGCGATCGGCCGCTCGCGCACATCGGGCATCGCCGGCTTCAGCGGCGGCAACGACGAGCGGGAGCAGACGCTGAACCAGATCCTGACCGAGATGGACGGCTTCGACTCGTCGACCGGCGTGATCGTGATCGCGGCGACGAACCGGCCGGAGATCCTGGACAGCGCGCTCCTGCGGCCGGGCCGCTTCGATCGGCGCGTCGCCGTGCAGGCTCCCGACCGGGCCGGCCGCGAGGCGATCCTGAAGGTGCACACACGGGGCATGCCGCTCGGCGACGACGTCGAGCTCGGGCGGATCGCGGCGTCCACGCCGGGCATGGTCGGAGCCGATCTGGCCAATCTCGTCAACGAGGCCGCATTGCTCGCAGCCCGGCGCGACCACGAGCTCATCATGGAGTCGGACTTCACCGACTCGCTGGAACGGATCGTTCTCGGCGCCGAGCGGCAGATCATGATGTCGGAGGCCGACCGGAGGCGCACCGCGTACCACGAAGCAGGGCACGCCGTCGTCGGCATGCTCACGCCCGGCGCCGACCCGGTGCGCAAGATTCTCGATCATCCCGCGCGGTCAGGCGCTCGGCGTCACCTTCGCGGCGCCCGAAACCGACCGCTTCAACTACGAGGAGCGGGAGCTGAAGGCGAAGATCGACGTCGCGCTCGGCGGTCGTGTCGCAGAGGAGATCGTCTACGGCGAGCCGACCACGGGGGCCGAGTCGGACATCCAGCAGCTCACGGAGATCGTCCGTCAGATGGTCAGCCGCTGGGGAATGAGTCCGGCGATCGGACCGCTCGCGGTCGCGCCGGCCGAGGGGCGCGGCCCGTACTACCCGGGCGGCACGGAGATCTCGGAGCGGACGCAGGAGCTGATCGACGAGGAGATGCGGCGGATCGTCGACGAGTCGCACGGACAGGTCGTGAAGCTGCTCGGCGAGAACCGCGACAAGCTCGACGCGCTTGCCGAGGCGCTGCTCGAACACGAGACGCTGGACGAGGAGGACGCGTACGCGGCCGCCGGCGTCGAGCGCAATCCGGATCTGAGCTCGGGCCGATACACGGTCGCTGCTCGCGACGCGTCTTAGCGGCCGAGCAGCCCGTCGAGCGACGCATTGCCGGGCGTCGCCGTGGAGTAGGTCGACGTCCCCTCTCCGTGCAGTTCGCGGCCGGCCAGCAGCAGCGCGTTGTACGCGGCCCTGGCGAGCGCGCCGCCGGTGGACACGCGCCGGACGCCGATTGATGCGAGCTCGGCGGTCGACGGCCCGCGGGCGAGCGCGAGGACGTTCACCGGCACGCCGACGGCGTCGACGACCGCTTTGACCTGGTCGAGCTGCGACAGGCCGGGCGCGTAGACACAGTCGGCGCCCGCATCGCGGTAGGCGACCAGCCGGGCGATCGTGTCGTCGAGGTCGTCCACGCCGCGGATGTGGTTCTCCGCGCGGCCCGTGAGGACCAGCGGCGAACCGAGCGAGTGGGCGGCCTCGGCCGCCTCGGCGACCCGCTCGGCGGCGAGCGAGACGTCGTCGATTCGGCCCGTCGCCGGGTCGTAGTCCTCGATCGAGCACCCCGACGCGCCGGCGTCTGCGAGCAGGCGGACGGTCTGGGCGACGCCGCCGGGATCGTCCGGATAGCAGCGCTCGCTGTCGACGTTGAGCGGGAGCGGGACGGCCGTGCAGATCGCGGCGACGTGGGCGACGAGCTCGTCGCGGGTCACGGTCTGGTCGGCCTTTCCGAGCGACCAGGCGAAGCCCGAGCTCGTGGTCGCGAGCGCCTCGAACCCGAGCTGCTCGAGCAGCCGCGCCGATCCCACGTCCCACGGGTTGGGCATGACGAAGAGCTGCTCGCGAGCGTGCAGCTCGCGGAAGCGCGCGCGAGGGTTGTCGGCGGGCATGTCCGGAGTATGCACGGCCGGGGGAAAGGTGTAATACAAAACGCGCTACAGTAGGCCCGTGCCCACGCCAACGCCGCCTCTCTCGCTCAGGCTCGGCCGCGACGGCTTTCGCGCGCTGGACGAGATCGCCCGGCGGCGCCGAATCACCCGATCGGAGGCCGCGCGCCAGGCGATTGCAGAGGCCGCGGAGCGCGACCGCAGGCGCGCCGGGCTGGCCGCAGAGGCCGCGGCGATGGCTCGAGACCCGTCGTACGTAGCCGAGGCGCATGAAGTGGCGCAGTTGATGGAGGACCTGCGTGGTCCGGGGTGACCTCCACGCGATCACGTTGGGTCGAGGCCGTGTCCAGCAGGGACGTCGCTACGCCGTGATCGTGCAGGCCGACGATCTGATGGCGCTCTCCACCGTGCTCATCTGTCCCACGTCGGCGTCGACGCCTGCGGCGAGCTTTCATCCCGAGGTCGCCATCGGCGACGATGCGACGCGCGTGATGTGCGAGATGCTCGGATCCGTCGACGTCCGGAAGCTCGGCGACCAGGTCGGACACCTTTCGCCGGACGAGCTTCGGAACGTCGACGACGCCCTGGAGCTCGTCCTCGATCTCCGCTGACTACTCCCCGCGCAGCACGAGCTGCGTGCAGCGGAACAGCGCCATCGGCCGGCCGTCCGGTGTCATCACGGTCGCGTCCCAGATCTGCGTCGTGCGGCCCCCGTGGACGAGCTGCGCCTCGCACGAGATCGTCCCCTCACGCGTGGTGCGCAGAAAGTTCGTCTTCACCTCGATCGTCGTGAAGCTTGTCGCGCCCTCGGGCAGGCTGATGATGCAGCCGTACCCACAGGCCGTGTCCGCGAGCCCGATCACGGTCGCCGCGTGGAGGAAGCGGTGAGGCGCGAGGTGATGCTCCTGGACGTCGAGGTGCGCGACGACCCGGCCCGGCTCCGCCTCGTCGATCACGATGCCGAGAAGACCGGGGAGAAACGGTGCGCCGAAGGCGGTGAGCTCCGACTCGTTCACGTCTGGCCGACGGCCTGAGCCCGCTGCCGGGCCGGCCGGGCCTCGATCCGCTCGAGGTAGGCGTCGATCGCGGGGAAGCCGTCGAGCAACTCGAACCGGCGTCCGAACAGGAGCACGGCCGCGCAGACGAGATCGGCGACCGTGAACCGCCCGCCGACGAGGTAGTCGCCGTCGTCGAGCGCGTCCTCGATCACCGCCGCCGCGTCCTTGAACCTCGCCGCCGCCTCGGTCGCGCGCTCCGTGTCCTCGGCGCGCCGCGCGACGAGCACCTCGACGATCTCCGGCTCCAGTTCCGTCATCGCGAACACGCTCCACTGGTAGACGAGCGCGCGCTCGTGTGTCCCGATCGGAGGGATCAGGCCGGCCACCGGGTGCAGGTCGGCGATGTGCAGCAGGATCGCGAGCGACTCGAAGACGAAGCCTTCGTCGTCCTCGACGACCGGCACCCGGCCGAGCGGATGTCGCGTCACGTGGGTCTCGCCGCGCCGCTCGTCGCCGGTCATCAGGGTCAGGTCGTACGGCGCGCCGATCTCCTCCAGCAGCCACAGCACACGCGTCGACCGCGTGTTCGGGACGTGGTAGAGCCGCATGCGCCGACTATACGACGGCGGCCGGCCGAATATTCCACGCTGCGGGTACCCTCGTAGCGTGCCCGGCGGCGCACAGGACGACCTGCTGCTCCTCACGCTGATGCGCCGGCGCGTCCGCCGGCATCGGCGCCGGAGCGGGAAGGGCAAGCGTTGGGTGGTGGCGCTGCTCGTGATCGTGGTGATCGCCGCCGCCGGCATCGCCGCGGCCGCGCTCGGAGGCGCCGCGCTGCTCAACTCGAGCTGCTCCCTCTCGGAGATCAAGACCGTCCAGCTCTCCCAGAACACGTTCATCTACGCGAACGACGGCTCCCTGCTCGGCGTCGTCCCGTCGTCCGAGAACCGGCAGTACCTGACGCTGAAGCAGATGGCGCGCTGGCTGCCGCTCGCGACCGTCGCCGTCGAGGACCGCCGCTTCTACGAGCACGGGGCGCTCGACTACCAGGGCATCCTCCGAGCCGGTTTCGACGACCTGACCTCGTTCTCGCTCAGCCAGGGCGGCTCGACGATCACCCAGCAGCTCGTCCGCACGCTCTACCTCGGCGGCACGCAGCGAACGCTGTCGCGGAAGCTGAAGGAGGCGTGCCTTGCTCTCCGGCTCGAACGGGACTGGACGAAGAAGCACATCCTGACCGCGTACCTGAACGACGTCTACTACGGCAGCCACGCGTTCGGGGTCGAGGCGGCCGCGCAGACGTACTTCTCGCGGCACGCGCAGGCGCTCAACCTGCCGCAGGCGGCCATGGTCGCCGGCCTGCCGCGGGCGCCCTCCTCGTTCAACCCGTTCGTGAGCCCGGCCCTGGCGCTGCAAAGGCGCAACGAGGTCCTCGCCGCGATGCTCGCGGATGCGTCGATCACGCAGGCGCAGTACGCCTGGGCCGTCCGGCAGCCGCTCGGGATCAAGCCGGGCAGCATCTACAGCCAGATCAAGGAGCCGCCGTTCTTCAGCTTCGTCCAGGACCAGCTGCTGGCGAAGCTCGGCCCGAACCGTGTCGGGGAAGGAGGCCTGCGCGTCCGGACGACGCTCGACACCCGCCTGCAGCGGGTCGCCACGATCGCGATCAAGAACGTGCTGCACTCGAAGAACGATCCGGCGGCGGCCCTGGTCGCGATCTCACCCGGCAACGGTGCGGTCAAAGCGATGGTCTCGTACCTGCCGAGCGGTCGACAGCTCCAGTTCAACCTGGCCACGCAGGCGAAGCGGCAGGCCGGCTCCTCGTTCAAGCCGTTCACGCTCGCGACCGCCTTCGGCCAGCACGTCTCGCCGTACTCGTACTGGAACGGGCCGCCCGAGCTCGTCCTCCCCGACCAGCGCTGCTACTACCAGGGCAAGCCGTGGGACGTCCACAACTACGCCGACGAGTCCGCCGGCGCGATGAACCTGATCGACGCGACGGCGCACTCGGTGAACACGATCTTCGCGCAGCTCGCGGTCGACGTCGGCCCGCAGAACATCGTCAAGGTCGCGCACCGCCTCGGGATCACGTCGACGCTCCAGCCCGTCTGCTCGATCACGCTCGGTACGCAGGGCGTCAGCCCGCTCGAGATGACAGACGCGTACGCCACGCTGGCAGCCCGCGGCGTCCACCATCCCGCCGAGGCGATCCAGCGCGTCCGCAACTCGCAGGGGAAGCTGATCGAGTCGCTGCGCTGGAACGGCGTGCGGGCGATCCCGCAGAACGACGCCGACATGGTCACCTACGTCCTGCAGAGCGTCCTCCAGTACGGCACCGGCACCGCGGCCTACTTCGGCCGCCCCGCAGCCGGCAAGACCGGCACCGCCGAGAACTACGACGACGCCTGGTTCTGCGGCTACGTACCGCAGCTCGTGGCCTGCGTCTGGGTCGGCTACCCAAACGGCGAGATTCCGCTTCTGAACGTCGAAGGCGTCCCGGCCGTCTTCGGCGGGTCGCTGCCGGCGGACATCTGGCACGCGTTCATGTCCGAGGCGATCGGGAACGCCCCCGTCCGCGACTTCCCGCAGCCGAGCTTCAGCCAGTACGACCAGTACCCGCAGTCGAGCTTCGTGCCGCAGCCGACCACCACCACGACGACGACGAGCACGACGACGACCACGACGCCGGCCGCACCACCGCCTGCGCCCGCGTCCCCGCCGCCGCCGGTCGCTCCGCCACCGCCGCCAGCTCCGCCGCCGCCTCCGAACCAGCCTGGCCGCCTGAATGGCGGCGGCTCGAGTCCCTAGCCGGTCTTCGCCAGCGCAGAGGTCATCGCGCGCTGCGCGGCCGCGTCGACCTGGCCCGTCGGCGTCAGACCGGCCGCCGACTGGAACTGCTCCGTCACGGTCTGCGTGGAGCTGCCGAAGCTTCCGTCGGCGGTCAGCTGCGTCTGCGTCGGCGCGTTCAGCTTCAGCCACTGGTTCAGCTGGTTCTGCCAGGCCGTCACTGCGGTGCCGGAAGCGCCGAGCTTCAGCGCCGTCGACGCCGGCGTCGTCTGGCCCGACGAGCTCTTGCCGGCGAGCGCCTGCGTCAGCGCCTGCCGCGTGCTCGGGCCGACCACCCCGTCGGGCGTCAGCCCGGCCGCGGACTGCAGCTGCTCGGTGACCGTCTGCGTGCTGGCGCCGAAGTTGCCGTCCGCCGTCAGCGGCGTGTCGCTCGACCCCGTCGCCTTGAGCCACTGGTTGAGCCCGTTCTGCCAGGTGGCGACGTCCGTGCCGGTCGAGCCGAGCTGAAGGTTCGGCCCGCCCGACGAGGCAGCAGTGCCGCCGAGCGCGGTGCGGACCGACGTCTGGAGCCCGGCCGGGTCGGCCACGAAGCGCGAGGGCGGGAAGAAGCCGCCGCCGTGCGCCTGGAGGACGTCGTTCGCCGACGTGCGGGCGCCGTCCCAGAGCACGTCGCTCGTCCGGAGGTCGTCCACCTGCGCCGAGGCGACCGCGCTCCAGGACGTGTCTCCCGGGTTCGCGAGTCCTTGCGAGACGGCGTCGCGCAGACCCTGGAGGCCGCGCAGCCGGAGATCGAGCGCCGCGAGTGCCTGCGCCTGCTGCGAGGTCAGCGCCGACGGCGTTGTCAGTGCCTCGAGGCCGTGCAGCTCGTCGGTGGCGTCGCTCACGAGCCCGTCCAGCTTGCCGACGAGAGCGTTGCGGGCCGACGCCGTCTTCGCGGCAGCGAGCTCGTCGGCCAGCGACCCGCCGGTCTGTTGTGAGTCGGCCGCGACCGGCGAGAGGCCGGTCAGATAGCTCTGGTAGCTGCCGCCTGCGCTCCCGCCGCCGCCGCCGGAGGTGAGGACGACGAGCAGGATGATGAAGAGGATGACGCCGGCGATGACGGCACCCGCGGTGATCCTGCGGCGCCTGACTGCGTCTGCCTGCGGCGGTCTCGGGCGTGCGCGGGGCGGAGGTCGCGGTGGCTCGCTTTCGGCCCACGCATCCTCGTGGTCATTCCCCTCCTGCTCCGGCTCATCGGGGAAGAACTCGAAGTCGAACTCGTCTTCGTCCACGTCGCGTGCTCGGGGTCGAGCCCAACCCTACCCGGCGGGATCGGAGGTCGCACCCGAGAAGCCTCTCCGCGAGCTACGAGATGCGCCTGGCGCCGTAGTAGTTCGCGGCCGCCCAGGGATCCGAGAGCGGCGTGATCTGCACGACGCCGCCCGGATGGGGAGCTTCGATGTACTCGCCGCTCCCGATGTAGATGCCGACGTGGTCGAGGTCCGCGAAGAACACGAGATCGCCCGGCTGGAGCTTGTCGATCGAGACGTAGGTGCCGTAGTTCCACTGCGCGGCGGCGAAATGAGGGAGGTAGATGCCGACCTGCTCGAAGACGTACGTGACGAGGCCCGAGCAGTCGAAGGCGTCCGGGCCGGCCGCGCCCCAGACGTACGGATAGCCGAGGTACTGCTCCGCGATCTGGACGACGCGGGCGCCGACCTGCGACGGCGGGACGACGGTGACGGGCGGGAGACCGCCCGCGCCCGGAACCTCGGTGGTGGCCCCGACGACCTGCGTGCGCAGCGCCTGCGCCTCCTGTGCGCGCTCCTCGGCCAGGCTGGCCGCGGCTGCCGCCGCGAGCTGAGCCTGGCGAACGGCCTCCTCGTGCTGGAGCACGGAGATCTGCATCTGGACGGATGCGAGCAGTCGGTGCTGCTCGGCGAGACCCCGGACGACGCGGGCTTTGGCGGCGGCACGCTCGGCCACGACCTTCTGCTGCGCGATGCGGTTGCGCTGGAGTCGCGCACGCACGCGCTCGACCTTGGCCCGGAAGCGGATCACGGTCTGGAGCAACTCGGTCGTCTGCTGCGAGATGCGCTTCTGCACGTCCAGTGCGTTCATGGCGTCCGTGAGCGACCGGGCGCCGAGCAGGATCGCAACCGTCGAGTCGCCGTCCTGCGTCATGTAGATCGCTCGAAGTGCGACGGCGAACCGGTTCGACGCGACCGCGACGTCGTGGCGGGCGACGCGCAGTACGTGCTCGTTCTCGCGCAGCGACTCGCGGATCCGCCCGAGCCGGTAGGTGGCGCCGTCGTAGGCCTCGCTTGCCGCGTCGAGCTTGACCCCGAGCGCGTCGATCTGCTGGATGATCCGGTGCGCCTCCGCTTGCTTGTCGGCGATCGGATCTGCGGACGCGGTGGCGACGGCGAAGCAGGCAGCCAGCGTCAGTGCCAGGGCAGGTACGACTCGGAGCGATCGCGCCACGCAGGCTTTATCGGCCGGTGGGGCGGTGTTCCTGAGCCGGTCAGACCCCGCTCCAGGCACTGAAGCCGCCGTCGACGGGGACGACGACTCCGGTGACGAACCGGGAGGCGGGGCTGCAGAGCCAGAGCAGCGTCGTGACCAGGTCGGCCGGGTCGCCGAGGCGACCGGCGGGCGTGCGGGCGACGATCGTGCGGCCGCGCTCGGTCAGGTCGCCTCCGTCGTCGAGCAGCAGTGCGCGGTTCTGCTCGCCGACCACGAACCCCGGCGCGATCGCGTTGACGCGCAACCGGTCGCCGTAGCGGTGGGCGAGATCGACCGCGAGCCAGCGCGTCAGGTTCTCGATCGCCGCCTTCGCGGCGCCGTAGCCGCCGACCCGGGTGAGCGCCGAACCCGCGGCCAGCGAGCTGACGTTGACGATCGCGCGCGAGTCGGTGTCGTCCTCCTTCGGCGCGAGCGCCGGCCCGAACGCCTGGCACGCGAGCACCGTCCCGTGGAGGTTCAGGCGGACGACGGCGTCGAACGCGGTGGGCGGCAGGTCGAAGAACGACTCGCCCGGCTCGATCGTCGCCTCGGAGAGGTTGCCGCCGGCCGCGTTGACGAGCACGTCGAGCCGGCCGTGCCTTGCCAGGACGGCATCGCAGGCGCGCTCGAGACCCGCGCGGTCGAGCACGTCCGCCTCGAGCGCAAACGCGGCTCCGCCGATCTCGGCCACCGTGGCGTCGAGCCGGTCGCGGTCGCGCGCCAGGACGCAGACAGTGGCGCCGGCGTCCGCGAGCGCAGCGGCCATGGCCGAACCGAGCGCGCCCGAGCCGCCGGTGACGACGGCGACGCGGCCGCCGAGCGAGAAGAGATCAGCGGCCGGCAAGGCCCTGCACCCAGGCGTGCTCCGGATCGAAGAACGGCACCAGCTCGCGGCCTTCGCCGGCAAGTACCCAGAGGTAGTAGAGCTCGTATCCCGCCGCGGCCACGACGGGGTGGTAGCCGGACGGGATCGCGACCGCGTCGCCGTCGCGGACGATCAGCGCGCGCTCCTCGGCGCCGTCGTACAGCAGCTGGACGGCGAAGCCGCCTTCCGGCCGGAGACGGTAGAAGTAGACCTCCTCGAGCGCGACCTCCTCCGGCGGAGCCTGCCGGTCGTGCTTGTGCGGCGGGTACGACGACCAGTTGCCCGGCGGGTTGACCGTCTCGCCGACGATCAGCCGCCCCGCGTCGTCGCCCGGCCCGAGGACGGTGCGGATCGTGCGCTGCCAGTTGCCCGCACCGGCGGTCGCGACACGCTGGTCGGCGGCGCGGATGACCCGGGCGCTGCCGGGCGTCCTCCCGTCGACCGGCGCGGACGCGATCGCCACCGTCGCGGGCGCGCGGGCCGAGAGCGAGAGCCCGGTCCCCGGCGGCACGTAGGCCGCCTCGCCCGGCCCGTCGAAGACGTCGTCGCGTCCGCCGACCGGGCCGAACGTCACGCCGTCGACGCTCGCCTCGACCGTTCCGCCGAGGACGACGGCGAGTTGCTCCCCGGCGGAGTGTCCGGCCCAGACGTCTCCGGCCTCGAGCCGCACCAGCCGCAGATCGATCAGCCGGGTGCCGTTCCCCGGCGCTGCGAGCACGGTCGTCTCCACGCCGCGACTCTAGATGCCCTGCCCGTGTGGACGTGAGGGCCGTGCGTTGGCAGTCGTCGCGGCGGCGCTGGCAACGTCCGTGGCGTAGGTGCGGCGAGCTTTGAAGAGCAGGACGGCGCTGGCCGCGAGCGGGACGAGCATGATCGCGAACGTCCACTGGAGTCCGCTGCGGCCGCCTCCGAACAGGTAGTCGGAGACGGCGCCGAAGAGGAGGGGTGCCAGCGCCTGGGCGAGGGAGCGGAGCAGGGTTCTGACCGCTTCTGCCCGGCCCCAGAGCTGTGGCGGCATGATGTCGAGGCGGGCGGCGTCGAGGGGCGGGTTCTGCGCCGAGAGGAAGAACGCGGCGAGGCTGAGGTAGAGGACTGCGCTGCCGGCGGCGCGCGTGAAGATGGCGGGGAAGAAGAACACGGTGGCCGCGCTCGCGGTGACCGCACTGACGAGGATGCGCCCGTCCAGGTGTCCGCGGCGGACGAGGGCGTCGCCCGCGTAGCCGCCGGCGAGGACGCCGAGGATGGCGCCGGCGCCGATGACGAGCAGCAGCAGGTTCGCCACGGCCTGGCCGACGCTGTACTGCTCCGTCGTGAACTCGATGCCGAAGGTGAGGACGCCGGCGAGAAAGTAGTAACCGCAGGCGCTGGCCGCGATCAGGATCACGTTCGTGCGAACGCGGAGCACGTGTCGGGTCGCGGCGATCAGGTTCTTGCGGCGGATGTCGCCGCGCAGGACGAGGCGCGGGTCGGGCTCGACGCCCGCCTCGTGAACCAGTTGCTGGACGTCGGTTGCGTGCCGCGGCGCGGCGGTCGTCTCTGCCCACGGCTCGTCCGACTCGACCTCCTGAACCACATCGGTCCGGGGCGGCTCCGGAAGACGGAAGGTCGCCCACGCGAGAACGAGTGCGGGCAGCGCGAGGACGACGAAGGCGGCTCGCCAGGATGCCGTCGCGATGTCGCCGGTGACGGCGAATCCGAAGCCGGCTCCCACGAGCTCGCCGGCGAGGATGTATCCGTAGACGCGGCCACGGTTCGACGCGGGGAAGTAGTCGCCGACCAGGGACGCGATCAGCGGTCCCGCCGCCGCCGTCACCGCGCCGAGAAACAGTCGGCTCCACAGGAGCTCGCCGAAGCTCGAGGCCGTGGCGCTCCAGATCATCGCCCCAGCCCAGAAGAGCACGGCCCCGGCCAGCGTCCACGTCCGTCGGACCCGGTCGGCAAGGACTCCGAACGGCAGCGTCGCGAGCGCCGCCACCAGCGAGGTCACGGTCACGAGCAGGCCGATGTCCGTGTTCGAGACGTGAAGGCCGTGCCGCAGCTCGGTCGCCGAGGCGCCGACGGTCGCCGTGTCCGCACCGGCAAGCCCGAGGATGCAGGCGAGAACGAGGATGACGCGGGACTGCTCGGCGCCACCCATCGCCGTCTGAGCCCGGCCGGACAGCGACCGCCAGGTTGCACCTGACACCGCGACCGTCGTTCCCCAGACTCCGCGACCGCTCACCCGCACAGCATGCTCACCATCGTGCCCGGCCGGGCCAGGAGGCTGCACTAGACGTGCGCTTCACGTCGCCGCGTCGCCGCCGATTCGCCCGCGTATCGGCGGCGCCACGTCGCCGCGCCCCAGAGCAGCCAGCCCACGCCCCGAGGAGCACGATCTCGTGGCATCAACCATCTAGTCTCTTTCGAGATGACCGGCAGCAGCGACTTCATCCGCGAGATCGTCGCCGCCGACGTGCGTGAGGGCCGTGTCTCCGAAGTCGTGACCCGGTTCCCGCCGGAGCCGAACGGCTACCTGCACATCGGCCATCCGAAGTCGATCGCGCTCAACTTCGGCATCGCGCAGGAGTTCGGCGGCCACTGCAACCTGCGCTTCGACGACACCAACCCGATCAAGGAGGAGCAGGAGTACATCGACTCGATCCAGGAGGACATCCGCTGGCTCGGGTTCGACTGGGGCGAGCACCTCTACTACGCGTCCGACTACTTCCATCAGCTCTACGAGTGGGCCGTCGACCTGGTCAAGGCGGGCAAGGCGTACGTCGACGACCTGTCGGCCGAGGAGATCCGGGAACACCGAGGCACGCTCACCGAGCCGGGCACGGACAGTCCCTGGCGCGACCGGCCGATCGACGAGAACCTCGACCTGTTCGAGCGCATGCGCGCGGGCGAGTTCCCGGACGGCGCGCGCGTGCTCAGGGCCAAGATCGACATGGCCTCGCCGAACATCAACCTGCGCGACCCGGTGCTCTACCGGATCCTCCACGCGACGCACCCGCGTACCGGCGACGAGTGGTGCATCTACCCGCTCTACGACTTCGCGCACGGCCAGTCGGACGCGATCGAGGGCGTCTCGCACTCGCTCTGCACGCTCGAGTTCGAGGATCACCGGCCGCTCTACGACTGGCTGATCGAGAACCTGCCGGTGCCCTCGCGCCCGCACCAGTACGAGTTCTCGCGCCTCAATCTCACCTACACCGTGCTGTCGAAGCGCTTCCTGGGCCGGCTCGTCAGCGAGGGCTACGTGCGAGGCTGGGACGATCCGCGCATGCCCACGGTTTCGGCCTTGCGCCGTCGCGGCTTTCCAGCGGAGGGCGTGCGGAACTTCCTCGACCTCGTCGGCGTGGGGAGCAAGGCCCACACCTCCGTCGAGATCGAGGCGCTGGACCACGAGGTGAGGGACGTGCTGAACCGTGTCGCGCCGCGCCGCTTCGCCGTGCTGCGCCCGCTGAAGCTCGTGATCGAGAACTACGCCGAGGGGCAGGTCGAGGAGCTGGAGGCGGTCAACAACCCGGAGGATCCGGCGGCCGGGGCGCGCACCGTGCCTTTCTCGCGCGAGCTCTGGATCGAACGCGACGACTTCATGGAGGAGCCGCCGAGCAAGTTCTTCCGGCTCGCTCCGGGCCGCGAGGTGCGGCTGCGCTACGCGTACTTCGTGACGTGCACCGCCGTCGTCAAGGACGCGGACGGCGAGGTCGTCGAGCTGCGCTGCACGTACGACCCGGAGACGCGCGGCGGGGACGCGCCGGACGGCCGCCGGCCGAAAGGGACGCTCCACTGGCTCTCGGCCGAGCACGCTCTGCAGGCCGAGGTTCGGCTGTACGACCGGCTGTTCACGCGCCCTGACCCCGGCGCGGACGGCGACCCGTTCGCGGACGTCAACCCCGAGTCGGAGACGGTGCTGGACGGCTGTCGGGTCGAGCCCGAGCTCGCCGATCTACCGGTCGGCGAGACCGTGCAGTTCGAGCGCCTCGGCTACTTCTGCCCGGATCCCGACTCGACGCCCGAACGGCTCGTGTTCAACCGCACGCTGGGCCTCAAAGACACCTGGGCCAAGGTTCAGGCGCAGGGCCGATAAGACCGGCGTCACACCGCGTTCACCGTGTACGCGTGGCTCGCCTGGGCCGTGTTGCCGGCCGTGTCAGCTGCGTCGACGACGAATGCGTGCTGGCCGGTCGTGCTCGTGTCGAGCGGCGAGCCGCTGTCCACTGGCGCGCTCAGGCGAGAGATCTCGGCGCCTTCGGACGGTGTCGCCCCGTAGCTCGCGTTGACGACCTGCCCGACCGTGAACGTGGCACCGTCGTTCGGGCTCGTGATAGTGACCGTCAAGGCTGCCGGAGCGGCCGGCGCGGCAGGCTCGGCGGCTGCGGGTGCAGCGGGTGCCGCGTCGTTCTCTCCGGCCGCCGGCGCGCCGGCGGGAGCGGCGGCGCCGTTCCCGTTGGCGGCGGGCGAGCCTCCGTTGCTACCGGATGCGGATGAGCCCGCCTGCGCTTCGGTCGCGGCCCTGCTCCCGAAGTAGAAGGCGGTGATGCTTGCGAGAGCCGTGGTCAGCGCGACCAGGATGTTGCTCACGATCGTGTTGCTGTTCGGGAACGGATGCTCGACGAGGACGTAACCGAGCCCGAAGGCGATCACGACGATCAAGGCCAGCGCCATCGTCGCGCGCGCAAGTCCTCGGATCCCCGAAGGATCGGGCAGGTCCTTGAGCGCCTCCGGATGCGTGGTGACGATTTCGCGCCAGCTCTTGTGCGCGTTGACGATGTCCAGCGTGTAGGGAACGAGCACGACGAGCACGATCCCGAACGCGAAGATGGCGAGGAGCGCGACGTTCGAGGCGGCTTGGCTGATTCCCAGAAGCTGTGGGCTGATTGCGGCCATTCGTGTTACCTCCTGACGGCGTGAGACGTGTACTACGACGGCGGTTCCTCGGTCGCTACGTCCGTTGCATAGACATCACCTCAGTAGCGCTCGATCGAGACGGCCGGTGACGAGACGGCGCCCAGGAACGCCGCGCGACCGCCGACGGTTTCGGCGACGTCGTTCCTGTACGTCACCCAGATTCGGTAGGTGCCCGGAGCGTGAAGGGCCTCGTAGTTCTGCAGCGGATAGGTCTGATGAACGCTCTCCTCGGGAGCAAGGACCGCGAAGTCTCCGGGTTGTGCCGGGCCGGTTCTGATCTGGAACATGACCTGGTTCTCGTAGCCGGGAGGCCCTTCGACGGCCAGGGTCAGCTCGCCGTACCCGGGCGGCCGGCTCGGATGGTTCAGAAGCAGACGTTTGTTGACTGCGATCGGCTCGCCGGTCCGGTTTGCCAACGTCACTGCGAGGACGACCGCATCCGAGACGCCGGAGACGCTCGGCGCGACCTCGATCTCGACCGTGGGAGCCGCGATCGGCGACCACTGCCGAGGCGACGGGCGCGCCGCTTGCGGAGGCCCGGGGCTTTCCGGAGCCGCTGACCCCGACAGGACGTCGAGGCCGCCTCCCGGCCGCGGCTCGAGTCGCATCGCCTCGAGCACGTGTACCTCGCTGCTCGCTCGGCTGCGCATGTCGTGCTCGTCCCGTTCGAGCTCCAGGGAGACGAAGGTGCTTCCGCGGGCGAGGGCATGGGCCGCGAGCCCGTACATCCCTCGCTGCTCGGCGGCTCGCGCGATGTCGCGCCACTGGTCCGGCGCCAGCCCGAGCGGTTCAAGCGCGTCGGTGTCGAGTCGCGCCGGGTCGGCGGCGTCGGAGCTCGGAGGCGCCTCCGACAGGCGCTTCTGGTTCAGCTCGAGGACCGACCGTCCGAACTCACTCAGCCGATCCGAATGCGCCTCCGCTGTGGCCAGAGCCCTTGCGGCTTCGTCGGGGCGTCCGAGCGCCCACAGCGCCCGCCCCAGCTGAAAGGCGATTACCGGGTCGTCCGGCCGTTCCCGCGCCGCCGCGCGATACGCGTCCAGGGCCTGGCTCGAGGCACCGTCGCGGTACCACAGGCGATTGGCCTCGTCGAACAGCGTGTCGGCGTCGCGTGTCAACGCACGTACCTGTCGATGATCGGCCGGACTTGCGCTTCGAGGCTCTGTCCGATCGCATTGGAGATGTCCTCGTTGAGTGAATCCAGCTTTGTCTTCTGTGTGATGTCGGGCGCCAGTGGGCCGCTAGCGCCTCCGGTCCCTCGAAGCGCAGAGGCAACGCTCTTCAGATCGGCGGCGACGGCCGCCGGCGATCGATGTCCCGGAAGCGCGGGCATGTACGTCATCACTGCGATTGCCGCGTCTTCGAGACGGTTGCGCGCCACGTCGACGGTCAGGATCCGCGTGGGCTCCGCGGGGTTCAGCGCCTTCGCGATCGTCTCGATCTCGGACGCGTTCTGGTTCAGCCGCGCCTGCGTCGTCGCGAAGACCGGTTGGATTGCCGCCATCCCTTCGAGGTTGCCGATTGCGCGAAAGTAGTTGAACGCGCGTTTCGCCGCTTTGAGGTAGTGGCCTTTCTTGGCTTCCTCGATTGCCTTCTCGCGCATCAGTTGCGCGTACTCGCCGACCGACAGGTGCTCGATGCCTGGGGGCTCGTCGTCGAGATACCCCTCCTGGAAACGCGCACCCGTCCAGGTCGTGGCCATCAGCGTGCGACCGGTCGCCGGATCCACGACGTCCACGCCGAGAACCTTGGTGACTTCGACGAAGCGGCCGTCCGCGAGCAGAACGCGCCAGAAGGTGTTGATCTTGCCCGCGTCGACGCCGGCGAGATCCGTCGCGAGACGAGCTCTCTGCGCCGGGTCGAGAATCGCCGCTCTCGACCAGATCTTCGTGGTTCCCTTCACGGGAGGCATGATCCGCATGTAGACGAACTCGACGGCCGGATTCGTCTCGTTCCGCCGGACGAAGTCCGCGATCGTGTCGGCCAGAGCCGCGCCGGCGGCAGCCGTCGTGGGCGCCTCGATGTGGAAGTCCTCTGCGAAGTCGATGTCGCCCGGAAACGGCTGTACCGCGCTCTGCGCGCCGCTGCCGCCGACCAGGAGCTGCGTCGAGGACATCGTCACGCCCGGTGGGAGGTGGGCCGGCGGGTTCGCGCGGATGGCCGCGCCGATCGTGAAGACGTCGGGCGCGAGCCGGTTCAGATGCCAGACGACATAGATGCTCCCGTACACCCATTCGACGTGACCCGTGGCGCCGGTGACCGGCACGCGGTAGATGCCGCGGGCCCGATCGACGATCTGGACGGTCGGGTTCTCGGCGAGCACGACCTCCACCAGGGCCTCCGAGCGTGCCTGCTCGAGTGTCTCGATCTTGCGGTCGATCGCGGCCTGACGCGCGGGGTTTCCCTTGGCCGCTTCGCGTTCCCGAACCTTCTCGGCGATCTCTCCACTGGAACGCTGGACCGTCCGACGAGCTGCTTCGATCGAGTAGGTGAGACTCACAGGCAGGATCCCGGACGCCACGTCACGGACGAGCCGCACTCCGTCGTCGTATCGCGTGCGGTAGATCGCCTGGGATCGCGGGCTGAGCGCGTTGAAGTGGTCGGTCAGCCGCCGGCGGAGAGTCTCCATCTGGGCCTTGCTCGCGATCACGCCCGAGCCACGCGCGTGCTCGATCTCCCAGAGGTAGGCCTCGACCTCTTGTCGGTTGCTCCAGTCGGGATCGGCCAGCGCAGCGCTCGTGGTGACCTGCTGGAACTGAAGGACATGGACGTACTCGTGCATCACCGAGCTGTAGAGCCAGGGCACGTTGACGAATGCAGGGTCGTAGATCTCGACCGAGGAAGGGCCGGCCGGCACCCAGTCTCCGCTTGGTGTTGTCGTGTGCGGCCCCCGATGGGTCAAAGCCTCGGACCCAGGCACCGTCCCGCGGCGGTATTCGAACCGAGCGAGGGACCCGTCGATGATTCCGCGTGCCTGGAGCTCCGAGACGACGACGTGCAACGCGTCCTGGAAGCGACCCGACGCGATGTGCCGGTTGGCGAGGAAGACCGCACCCTCGCTCAGCGACGGCGTCGTCTGGGACGGCTCGCCGTTCAGGATCCGTTCGGCGAGAGGCCAAAGAGCGCTCCCGACGGCTCCGCGAAGTGTGCCGACCAGTGCCGGGTCGGCACGGATGGCCGCCTTCTCGGCCGGACTTGCCTCCGACAGCGTCGCCAGCAACGCATGAGGATCGGCGCCTTCCTGGGTGAGCATCTCCCGGAGCCGGTCGGGCGGCGGGCGCCCGCCCGGCGTGAGCAGCGCCACACCCCCTTGCTTCGCAGGGTCACGGAGCGCCCGGAGCACCTCCTCCACCGACATCCGCTCTGCGAACGGCTCGGTGCGCGGGGAGAGAACACCTCCGCTGTAGTCGAAGTTGTAGACCGTTCCGAACCGCACGGCTCGGCCCCACTGCCAGTGGTAGAGGTTCCACTTCTTGCCCCAGACCTTCTTGCCGCCGAGCTTGGCCTCGGCGAAGGTCTCGACGTCGAAGAGGAGAGCGAGAGCCGCTTCGATCTGGTCGCGGAGGGTGAAGGTGAGGTCGCCTCTGTCGTAGATCACCCGAACCGCAGGCGCCCAGGCGAGAATCAGCGGAGCCTGGCCGATTGCGCGGATGCCGCCTTCGATCGAGACGACGTCGATGAGACCGAGCCAGGCGAGCGTCCCGATGACCGAGCCTTGCAGCGTGAGGCGCGGGCCACCGGCGACCGGAAGATACAGCTGCGCCGTGCCCGTGTAGCGGCTCGAGGACGGTGTTGCAGTCAGGCGGATGTCGCGAATCAGGATCGGGCCGACCCGCAGGAACAGGTCGAAGGTCAGACCCGCCCGCGCCCGGAGATCCGCTGTCGCGGCAAACAGTGGTGGCGGCAGCTCGATGATGGTGCCCCAGAGCGGGACGTCGAAGAGCGGAAGCGTGAACACCGGCAGCGTCCACTCCTTCTGCTCCATCAGGGTGATCGGCGGCAGGACGAGTTCGGTCGTCGAGCTGGGAGTCGTCGCGGGCGTCGTCACCGGCGAGACTCCGGCCCCGACACCGCCACCCGTGGTTGTCGGCGCTGGCGAGCTACCGCCGGTCTGTTGTTGTTGTTGTTGCTGTTGCTGCTGCTGCTGTGCACCCGCGCCGGTCAGGGGTGGCGCTTGCGTGCCGCCGCCGTTGAAGCTGCGCACGGTCCGGCCCGAGGCGTTCGGTAAGAGCGCCGGTGGCGTCGGCGGGCCGTTGCGGACGGCGGCTGTGGCGGCGCGCTGCGCGTCGCTCTCGGCGGAGTCGTTTGTTCCCAGCGAGAGCGGTTCGCCTGGACGTCGTTCCGGCGCCGCACGCTCCTGGACGGCGTGGGCGAGCTCGTGCGCGAGCACCAGCCGCCCCGTCGGCGTGCTCGGGCTCAGTGCCCCGGTGGCGAATGCGATGTGCGGGCCGACCGCGAACGACGGGGTTCCCAGATGTGACGCGGCCTCGGCGGCCTCGGGTCCGGTGTGGAGGCGAACGAACGACAGATCGGTTCCCAGGCGCGGCTCGAAATCTCGACGCACGTCGCCGGGCAGCGGGTTTCCGCGTACGATCGCCGCGTCCGCGAACCGGCCGATCGGCCCGAGAGCAAGTGCCCGCGCGGCCCTCGTTGCGAACTCGGCCGGCTGCGGGCCTCGAGACGGGACCGGGCTCGCTCGGGAACCTGGCTTCGTCGTCGGCTTTCCCTGTTTTGCCTCCAGCATCGGGGTCGTGTCACCTCCTCACGGAATGTCAGAGTTGGGCATGCCCCCCGGTTCGCTTACACGTGTTGTTGCCAGTGGTTCCCACCTCCCCGACGATCGTCGACGGAGTCGAGCGCGTACCACCAGCCCCCGGGAACCAGCAAGTCCAGGCTGGCCGTGCGCTCCTGCCACGCGCGTACCGAGTCGGCGTTCGCGATGAGATCGTCGTCGGGCACGAAGCCGTGCTGCTCGCCGGTCGCTGCGCGTAAGCCGTACCACGACGCCCTGGTTGTTCCGAAGTGAGGGCTCAGGAGGAGATCGGCGAGCATTGAGGGTGTCAGCAGCTTGCCGTGGCGATAGCGCCGGTCGGGGTCGAGCGCTGCGAGCGCGTGCGTCTGCGTCTCCGCGGCGGAATGCACCGCGTCCTTCGTGAGTCTGTCGTCGACGTCGAAATCCTCATCGAACGGGGCGCCCGTCAGCTCGAACAGCGTCGATGCAGCGTCGCGAGCAAGTTCGGGTCTCCTGAGCAACTGGAGGAGCTTCGGCCCGAGCGCAGCTGCACGTAGATACTGCGCTGCGGTTCGAGCGAGGTCCGCAGCCTCTGCGTCGGTGTCATCGAAGAGCGCCTCCACCGGCTCGAGCCCAGCTCTATGGCCGAGGTCCGCGAGCGCAAGGCAAGGACCCGCTGCGGCCTGTCCGTCGCGGGCTGTAGCGAGTGTCCGGAGCGTCTCGACTGCTTCGGTCCGCCCTCGAGCCGCAAGCTCGGTCGAGCAAGCAAGTCGTGCCGCATCGGAGAGCTCTGCCGCGGAATGGGCCGCCAGCCAATCGTCCTCGAGCCAGTCGGCGGCGGTTCTCACCAGCATGGGAGCAAGCCATTCGTCTTCGCCATGGAGCTCATTGGCCAAGCGTTCGCGGGCATCCGCGCTCGATCGGCGCAAGAGCGCGCGAAGCGCCGGGGCTCGCAACGACCCATCCCGGCTGGCCGCAAGCGCTTCGACCCTTCCACGTATGTCCTTCTGATCCGGCTTCACGTACGCAAGATGCGCCGGATCGAGCCACGATCGGCCCGGGTGCGAATAGGCGTCCAGGGCGACAGCGACGGCATTTTCATCTGCGAGCTCGACTAGGTAGCGCGCAGCGGCGTTCGCGCGGTCCTCGTCTTCGCCTTGTAACTCGCGGGCGGCGAGGGCAACGGAGGTCTGCGGCTCCAGTGAGAGCAGCGAGACCTCGTGTCTGTACCGCTCGGCTGACTCCAACCGATCTGAGCCCGGCAGGTGAGTCCAGACCTCGGCGGCGACGTATGCGTCTACGAGCCGCCCGAACGACTCGAATGTGGCTCCCTCACTTGAATTTGACAATGTTGTACTTCGTCTTGTCGGGGTCGCGTGGCATGTAACCGTGCGCCTGGTGGTACAAGTCGCGGTGCCAGCTGTCATGCTCGCTTACTGTGAGAAAGACGAGGTTCGACTCTACGTCTGGGCCGCTCACGAAGAGTGGCCACTTGTGGTGAACCTCGTACGTGGGCTTGTGGTGCGTCTTGTTCTTCGCGATGTAGCTCTCGATTACTGATCGATCCCGAGGCGGAGAAGGACGCTTTCGAAAGATTGGCGAAGGCGGACGTTGTGTCCCTCCCGTCGCGCCAGTGTCACCGTGGCCCGCCGTCCGCCAGACCGGGAAGGGCCAGATGATGTCGAACGGCCCCGTCCCGCCGGCCAGAGGGCCGACCGGCGGCACGACTGGCGTGGGGACGACGGTGGGCCCGGCTGTGCTCGACGGGCCGCCGGTCGCACCTGGCGCGCCTGACGTTCCGGCCAGGGGGTCGCCTCCGTGTCCTGGCCCGATCGAAAAGCTGCCTGGAGGGCCTGCTGGTGCGGTGCGGCAGAGCTCGGCCGGCAGGAAGCCCTTGGCGCAGAGGATCGCGACCAGGCGGTCGAGGAACTGGCAGTCGCGGGTCTTCGGGACCGTTGGAACAACGGCTTCGATGTCTCGTACGGGGATCGGCTTCGAGGTGATCGGACCGATGCTCTTCCCGAAGCCCGATGAGCCGTACGAGAGCGAGACCGGGAATGTGTACTGCTCTGCGTTCTCGGCGATATCCCAGTGGTGGATCGGCCAGGTGTAGATGCAGAGCGGCTCGTCGTAGAGGTTGAGCTCGATGATCGCATCGAGCTCGGCGTCGATGAACGCTCCCAGCTTCAGATCCGTGACGGCGTCGAACGAGAGCGTCGAGCCCGTCAGAGCGAGCGTCACGGTTTCGTCGAGCGAGCCGACGCCGCTGCCGCGAATAGTGAGCCGGACACCGCCGAACGCGTCGACCTCGACCGGGACAGGAATCTCTCCGACGAGGACCACAGCGAGGACTTCGACGTCGACACCGGCCTCGATCGGAACGAGCATCGTCTCGGACGCGGCGATGTGGAGCTGCCCGGACCCGCTGTAGTTGCCCGCGATCGGGTCGAGAAGAACGGCGATGTGCCGCACGGACGCCGGCCCGAGGACGAGCAGCAGCTCAGGGCGGATCGCGAGCTCTAGGGCGACATCGGCCTCGAGGGCGACCGGACCGAGCTCCGCGCCCGCTGCGAGGAATGGCAGCCGCGCAGTGATCGATGGCAAGTGGACGAGCGGTGTCTGCTCGGGTCCCATCAGTGGGATCTCGGGAATGTCGATCCGGATGCCGGTGCCTGATCGGGTGACGCTCCCGCCGAAGCGTTTGGCGATCGCGTTGGCCAGGGCGATGGCGGCGTCGATTGCCGTGTCGACGACGCTGCTCACCGCCTGCTCCCCGGCGGAGACCAGCGCGTTCCCGGCGTCCTCTGCGGCCTGAACAAAGTGCTGGCCCGCGTCGACGACCGTCTGGACCGCCTGCTGCCCGGCCTCGAGAGCGCTCGAGCCCGCCGAACGTGCGGTGTCGTACGCGTTGGAGGCAACGCCTTCGGCGTCGCTCACGAAGTCGTCGATCGAGTAGCGCTGGATTGCGGCTCGTACGGGAGGACGGCCGGTGCCCGCGACGGGCGGACGCGCGGTTAGAGCATGCGAGCTTCGCGCGTCAGCGTCCCGTTCCGCCGCATCTCCGCGCGGTCCGACCGTGAGACGGTCGCCGGAAGGGCCGACCGGTTGGAGCGTGTGCGCGACCTCGTGAGCCAGGAGCGTCCGGCCTGTGCCGCTCTCGGGGTCGAACTGACCTCTCGCGAACGCGATGTGCGAGCCGAGCGCAAAGGCCCGTGCGTTCAGCGCGGCGGCGGCGTTCTCCGCCACCGGATCTGTGTGAACGCGGACGTGGCCGAGCGAGGCGCCGAACCCGCTCTCCAGGCGGTGCCTCGTGCGGGCGGGCAGAGGGGAGCCCCGAGTCGGCGCACCGGCTGCGAACTGGGCGGCCCGGGCCGCGCAAGCGGGGCAGAGCGTCGTCGAGCTGTCGGAGCCGCACGCTGCGCAGCGGCGGATCACACCGCCGGTCCTGACGGGGACCGTCAGATCGAGCGCAGGGCCGGCGCCGCTCTTGACCGCAGTCCGTGTCGACTGAGTCGTCTTCGGCGCCGGTGCTGCCTGCTTCGTCTCCAGCACGGGCTATTCGAGCACCCGCGCGGTCAACGCGACCGCCACGACTGGACAGGGACAATCCTCGGGCAGGGACACGTCGATCGGGCGTGCCGCGTACTCGGTCAGGTCCACGCCGAGGGTGTGGGAGATGGCCTCGGCGCGCGGCTTGAGCACGTTTGTGAGGTCGGGCTCGGCCGCTGGGTCGCCCTGTCGGAAGACGACGATCAGGTCGCCCTTGTACAGCCAACCCTGCCCACCGACCAGGGAACGACTGTCCCATGCCTGTGAGAGCTCGTCGCCGTTCTTCAACGTCTCGGAACCGACATCGAACGTCGCCTGACCGATCGCGGCGATCGACTCCTCGACCATCTTCTCGCTGGGTTCCGTTCCGACCTGGATCGCGCGCTCGATGTACTGCGCCACCAGTTGCGGGTCAGCCCGCTCGAACGCAATAGCCTGGTCCGAGTCCTCCAGGACTCGAATCACGAGCATGCACGTCTGGGCGACGGGCACGGGCTCGGTTGCGAACAGGATGATCCCGTCTGCGCCCTGGCGGGCGAGCGTCGCCGGCGCGTTCGGCAACGCCTCGATGGCGGCGGCCGGGTCGAAGGTCTGAACGCCGGACAGGGTCTGCTCGAGCGCCGACAGTCGCGACTTCGCCAGCAGGTCGCCGTCGCCCGGTCCGGCGTCGGCGATCGCCGCGTAGCGAACCGTCGCGGTGGTGTCCTGCTGGACGCTCTGCCAGTCGCTCTGCACCGTGGCGAATGCGGTGTTCAGTGTCGCCTGCCCACCCGCGAACTCGACGCGGTCGACGTAGCGAGGCTCCCAGTTCGAGATGTCCGGAGCGTCAGACAGCAGCTCACGCCTGAGGAGGACGAGCGACTTGTCGTCGACCGGGACCTCGTAGACGTCGTACCGCTTCGCGGGCGGGGGTGCGACGACAAGATCCGGCGCGCACGACTTCACGCGCGGCCGCCGGAAGAGCACCCAGTTCCGGTGAGGCTTCACGGTCAGCTCGACCTGGGGGACCGGCGGCGGTGGGAAGAGCAGCGCTTCCGCCGTGTCGACGAAGGTCGGGTTGCCGAGCGCCGCTCCGACGATCGTGAGGCCTGCGACGGCGAGCGCGTGGACGTCGTTGCCCGCCACCAGCACGTCGGGGTTCTGGATGAACGTCCCGAGCTGGATCCTGTGGGCCGTGTCGCGGTAGGAGAGCGTGACGTCCGCGGTCGCCCGCACGGGAGAGCCGTCCCAGGTCACCGAGACGTCGTAGCCGATGTTCTTCGTCAGGTCCGGTGCCGGTGCCGAGATCTCGAGTACCGGTGCGGCGCCTGCCGACTGTCGTAGCTCGATCGTCACTTCACGCTGGAACGCCCCGCACTGCTTCCCGGGCCGGCCGGACCCTGTCGTCTGCGACCCCGTGAAGATCCCGTTCAGCGTGCCGACGACACGGCGAACCGAGCCCATGGTCGGAACGATGCGCTCGAGCCGGAAGTCCCCGCGCAGCTCGTATGCGAGCAGGATGCTCGAGTCGCCACCGGGAATGGCGATGTCCGCGGTCAGCTGAAAGGCCGTCGCCTCGTCGGGTCGGAGGGAGAACGGGTCGCGGTCGCAGCTCATCGTGGCCCACATGCCGAGCGCATGCGTCCCCTGCGAGAGGCTCGGCTCGAAGAGGGTCACTGCCGGCGGCCTGGCAGCTGCCCTCTCGGCGCGCATCGTGGTGATGTACGTCCGGGCGCGGGTCGTGAGCGCCGCGACACGTGACAGGATCATCGCCGGCGCGGGAGCCGCGGGCGGGTCGGTCTGCGCTCCCGCGAGCTCCTCGAGGTGCTGGACGTCCGCGGGCTTGGCGACGACGCTCGCGAGGCCCTTGGCCAGGTTGGTGACGTTTCTGATGCGACCCACGTCGGACGTTCCCGCGAACGAGAAGCGCCCGCCGCCTGACGGCAGGACGTCGCTTCGTCCGGCGCCATGGATCGAGAAGCCGGTCGGCGTCCGCGTCGAGTACAGCGACTCCGCGACGAGCGGCGTCTCCGCCACCGCGGCGTCGCCCTCGGCGGCTGCGACGGCCGCAATCTCGGGCAGGAGCTGGACGAATCCCTCCCAGCCCACGCCGCTCTGCACCGGCGCGCTGCGGACGATCTCGCCGTCCGGGACGAGGATCTCGACGTCCTGCTTGTTCGCCGGATCGTCGAGTCCCGCGGTCAGCGAGATCCGGTCCATGTGCTGCGCCTCCTCGAGCGCGTGCGGCACGTAGTCCGGCCGGCAGACGCAGAACGTCAGGTTGACGCCTTCGCCGAGTAGCCGGCGCACCTGGTCGTTCACCGTCGTGTCGAGGTCGACCGGCAGGTAGCCCGCGGAGGGGAGCTCGACGATTCCGAGATTGATCAGCACCCGGCTCGGCGGCGCCTGGAACGCGATCTGCTGGAAGGTGGCGTCGGCGAGCGTCGCCTGCACCGACGCGATGTCGACAGCCGCGACGAGCCGCTCGGTGAGCGCCTGGTCGACCACGAGACGCGGTAGTTGCGTCGCCGGCGGATAGATGTCGCGGAGCTGGCACTGGAACTGGAGCACCTGTGCCAGGAAGACGGCGAGCGGCCGCATCGCCATCCGCCCGGCCCAGTACCGGCGCGGCGGTGTCTCGATCAGCTCGCGGCGTGCTGTCCACTCGTCGACGAACTGGATCGTCGCGCCCGACCGGGCGACGACGGCCAGCGCGACCTCTGCCTGGCCCGAGGGGCAGGCGCCGTGGCACCAGACCGTCGTCTTCAGATCCGCGCCCGCGAGCAACGACCCGAAGCTGGCCGCCTCGTCGGCGAAGCGCGCCGAGGCGAGCCGTGAGCGCAGGTGCACCGGCGCCATCGTCACCGCGGTCGAGCCGGGCAGCGCGATGTTGAAGCCCCACGCGCGGACGGCGATCCCGTCCAGCCGTCGCGGCCGCTGCACGCTCGTCGCGCACGCTTCCTCGCACAGCGTCCCGTAGACGTAGTCCTCGCCGCACAATGCCTCGGCGGGCGCGATCGTGATCAGGTAGTAGCCGGGAGTGTCGGCGACGGTCGGATCGGTGGTGGGGGTGGAGGCGCTCTGTGCGATGCAGTCCGAGAACTCCCCGGTGCCGACGCTTCGCTGCGCGATCAGCTGGGCGCGCAGCCGCTCGGTCGTGTCGATCAACTGCTGGACGTCGAGGGTCACGCCCTGCGGGAGCAGCAGCACATGCCCGGCGCCGTCGATCGCGAGCCCTGCGGAGAGCGAGATCGCGTCCCCGCCGGCCTGCTCGACGTCGTACCCGTAGACGACTCCCGAACCGCCGGCCATGTTCGACAGCCAGGTGAGCTGCCGGAAGTACGCCTGCTCGACGTCGAGGTCGTCGGCGCGGAGGAACTTGCCGTCGTAGTAGTTGAGGCGGGTGAGTGGTGTCCCGGGGGCGACCACGGTCAGGCCGCCCTCGACTCCGACGAAGATCTGCGGCCCGGTGCCGCCGATGATCGCCCCGCTGCCGTTCGTCGTGCTCAGCGTTGCCATGGTCAGCTTCCTTTCATCAGGACGAGGTTCCGCACAAGAGCTCCTGGATCGTCTGCGTCGCGATCAGTGACCGGCGTCCGGCGTAGTCGACGGCGCCGCCCGCGAGCGTCCAGCCGTTCGGATCCGCCTCGTCGGGGACGAGGTGGATGCCCATTACCCGCGCCAGCAGCACGGTCGTCGTGTCCAGCGCGGGGTAGCGCGTTGCGGGCTCGTCCGGTTCCGCGGCCGGCTGCAGGTCGATCGTGTCGAGCACGGCCAGCTGGTCGAACGCCTGGAGGAACGCCGCCGGAGGATTCGGGTCTGCGAGGGCCGTGTTCCGGGCGTCGACGACCGGTTGGTCGTCCGGAAGGTTCGGCTGCTCGATCCCGAAGAGGACGCGCAGTCGGTGGTACGGAGTCGGAATCGGATCCGGCGGCTCCGTCACGAGTCGGATGTCGATCGTCTCGTAGGTGCGCGAGTACGCTGTCTCCGACGTCACGCCGGAGCACGGCTCGGCAAGTGCCGGGACCGGCCGCATCGGGCAGGTCGCGTAGCCGGCGACGACGTAGCCGTCGAACTCGACGCTCCCGTCGGCGGCCGGTTGGGCCTCGACGTCGCCGGAGTTCTTCGCGTACCAGGCGGCGACGCTCAGGCAAGCCTTGTCGTCGAGATGGAGCTCCCGTCCCGCGGCGTCGAGGGCGAGGCCGGGGTCGACCTGGATCTCGCCCTGGTCGACGACGACTGCGAAGCCCCAGACCACTCCGTCGCGATGGAGCCACGCGTTGTGGAGCCGCTGCTTGCCGTGGTGGAAACCCTGCTCGACCTCGAAGTCGTCGACGCCGAGCAGCATCCCGAAGTGGAAGCGGAGCGCCGTGAACGGGTCGGCCGGAAGCGCGCCCCCGTTTCCGTTCCCGCATTCGGCGAACGTGTCGGGAAGCGTGGTGGTGTCGGTTGCGGCCATGGCTCTACCCGTCCCCGCGCATCGCGCTCGCGACCGAGATGCCCTGGTTCCCGCTGGCGGCGGCCGCGACCTTGGCCTGCTGCTTGACCTTGTCGGCCAGTGACCGGCCTTTGGCGGCGGTGACGTCCGCCGCGTCCTGGGCTCCGCCGAGCGCGGTGTCGGCGTTCGTCATCGCCGTCTCGAGGTTGCCGAGATTGAGCGCCTGGAGCGCCGTGAGGATGTCGTCGGCCTCGAGGAAGGCGGCGAGAAGCTGCCAGCTCAGGTCGGGAACGGTGTGCGACCATGCCGCCAGCGCCAGCTGGTCGGCGTTGGTGAAGGCCGGCGCCGCGGTCTGGGCGTCCTTGGCCGCTTGAAGATCCGCGTCGGCCGTCGCGAGCTCCGGTAGAGCGACCAGGCCGAGATCGTTCCGCCGCTGCTCCCGGTCGACCTTCGCCTGCTCTTGATCGACCGCGAGCTGGGTTGCCGCCTGGGCTTCCTGGTGCGCGCGGGCATCGGGCGTCGCCGCGGTGATGATCGCGTTGTCGAGCATGCTCGTCTTGTCGGCGACGCTCAGCGCCGCCGAGCCGTCGATCATTGCCAGCAGGCCCTGGGCGCGATCGAGCCGGCTCTGCGAGTTCTTGACGGCGTTCTCGAAATCGGCCTCGGCTCGTGCGTACGCGGTCTGGGGTGCGGCGAGCGCACCGGTGTCGCCCGCGTGCGCTGCGGCCCAGTCGTCGAGATCGTCCTGCAGGCCGTCCAGGGTCGATTGCGCGAGAGCGATCCGGTCGAGCGCGTTCTGCCGTCGCTTCTTCACGTGGTCGAGCATGTCGGGGTGGAAGCCGGAGTCGGCGCCCTGGGCGCGTTTCTTCGCGTCGGTGTACAGCTGGCTGCCCGCGAGGGCTGTCGCCGCCGCGACGACGCCGTTGAGCGGCGCCTCGCCGAGCTGCTTGTGCCAGTCCGTGTACTCCTTGTCCGTCGCCTCCGCGGCCTTCTTGGCCGTCGTCGCGTCGGCAAGCCTCGCGTTGGTGGCGCCGAGGCTCTCGACGTCGGCATCGATCTGACCCTGGAGCGTGGCGATCGCGATCTGCAGCCCGACACTGGTCGCCTGCTGGCCCCACAGCGCCACCTGCTGCTGAGCGAGTTGGTCGGTCGCTGCCTGGGCGTCGGCGGGCATCGCCGCGTTCGCGAGCGCGACGCGGGTCGCGGCGATCTGGGTGTTGAGACCGGCGATCGTGGCGGCTGCGGCATCACGTAGCTGCTGCGCCGTCGTGAGGTCATTCTGTGCGCCCTTCAACACCGTCTGTGCGTCGGTCTGCTCCTGCGTTGCACGGTCGAAGGTGTTCGTGGCGGCTTCGAGCAGGGTGGTCATGCGCTCCTCCTAGTGGGTCGGGGCCGGGAACGGCCTGCCGCTCTTCTCGTACTCGCGGCGCAGGGCACTGTTCAGGTGGGCGTTGGTGATGACTCCGCCGTTCGCGGCGGCGAGGAAACCCGCCGCGACTGCTGCGTTTCGGATCAGCCCGCCGACGAGCGGGAAGCGCGCGGCGAGCGACGTGACGTCGACGTCGTCGGCGAGCGGCGCCTCGTCGGGAAGATGGCAGCGCCAGAGCGCCTCGCGCTCGGGCCGTGACGGCTCTTCGAGCTCGATCACGAACTCGAGCCGCCGGATGAACGCCACGTCGACGTTCTGGCGCAGGTTGGTGGACAGGACGGCGAGGCCTTCGAAGCGTTCCAGCCGGGTGAGCAGATATGCGGTCTCGAGGTTGGCGTAGCGGTCGTGAGCGTCTGCAACCTCGGTGCGCCTTCCGAACAGCGCGTCGGCCTCGTCGAAGAACAGAACCGCCTGCGAGCGTTCGGCCGCGTCGAACACCTCGGCGAGGTTCTTCTCCGTCTCGCCGATCCACTTCGAGACGATCCTGGCGATGTCGACCATGAGCAGGTCGACGCCGAGCTCGTGAGCGAGCACCTCCGCGGAGAGCGTCTTGCCGGTACCGGGCGGCCCGGTGAGCAGCACGCGTACGCCGCGCGCGCCCGGGCGGCCGGCGAGGAAGCGCCAATCGTCGAGCACGCGGGTCTGATGGCGCAAACGGTCGCCCGCTTCGCGAAGACGCTGCTTCGTCTCGGCGGGAAGGACGAGCGACGACCACGTCGCGGTCGGCCGGACGAGCTTCACGCCTCCGGCGAGCGAGAGGCCGGCGCGCGCTCGCACCGCCGCGGTGACGTCCGCCGGCTCGGGCGCGCTGCCCTCGAGCCGTCCGATCATGCGTACGTCGGCGGCCGCCGACTGGGCGAAGGCAGGCTCGACGAGCCCTCGTGCCGCGAGTGCCGGCGCGTGCTCGGCGAGCTCCGGAAGTGCCTCGGCCCACATCCGCCGCCGCGCGGCCGCCGGCAGTGGGTCGACCTGGATCGCGATCACGGGCCGCGGCGTGGTGAGCGTGATCGTGCCGGTGCGGATGCAGAGGACGACCGGGCCGGGAACGTCGTCGAGATCCGGCTCGCTGAGCCGTGCGGGTTCTTCGGCCGGGGCGAGCGCGATCACCGGCACCTCGTCGCGAACGATCGCGTGGACGGCGGCGAGCCTGGCCGCGCCGGGCGCGGGCGTCACGCGGGCGGCACGTGCCCCGGCACTCTCGGCCAGCGCGGCTCCTCGATCGAGCGCGACCTCGACGCCTTCCGCCGAGACCAGAATCGTGCAAGAGACGCGCCCGGAGATCGCCTCGATCGCCCTGCTCGGCATCCGGGTGGAGAGCCACTCCTCCAACCCACCGCGCGCGGCCGGGGCGCGGCGTGCGTGCACGTCGTGCGGCCAGCTGTCGACTCCGTGCAAGGCTGACCACAGCGACTCTCCCGTGCGGAAGCCGCGCTCGAAGAAGGGCGCGTCGGTCTCGACGACGAGAACGCCGAAGCGAACCGCGGCGCCTGTCTCGATCGTCGTGCGCAGCGCGCCTCGCTCCGCCTCGTCGCGGCAGAACAGTCGCGCGGCGAGCCCGAGCGTCGGTCGCGGCTCGCCGTGCGGATTCACCTGGCGGAGCACCGCGGCATAGCCCTCGTGCTCCTCGGGCAGGCCCGCGAGCAGGAGCAGCTCGACCTCGAGCTGCGAGAGCTGGAGCCCGTCCGCGAGTCGCTGTAGAGCAGCGCCCGCGTCGGGCGGGGAGTGTTCGGCACCCGCTTGGCGCAGGAAGGCGCGCGACTCCTCGGCGAGGCCGGGAAGCTGTTCGAGCTCGTCGGCGAGCCGGCTCGCGACCACGGCAACGGATGCGCTCAGCCCCGGCTCAGGCATAGACGAACCTCACGACGACGCCGAGCCAGGGGATCCAGCCGGGGTCGAGATCGAGCCCGGCGCGGCGGATGTCGAGGTCGAGCTCGGCTGGATCGAGGTGAACCTCGATCCAGCCCGGGTCGGCGACGATCTCGGCCCGGCGCGCGCACACGGTTTCGAGCAGCTCGGGATCGCGGTCGCGCTCGAGCAGCTCCGCCAGCTGCTTCTCGATCGTCGCCGCCAGGCTCTCGAGGCGTTCGAGCTCGTCTGCGGACGGCGGATCGGCCTCGTCGGAGGGCGGAGACTCCTCCGGGCTCAGGCCGGCGAACGCGAGGGCGGCCGGATCGGTCTCGTCGAGCTCCGGGAGGAGGGCGAGCGCCAGCTGGTGCATCGTCCAACGAACCGTGCGGCCCTCGAACGGTACGAGGGCCGTGGCGAACGGCAACAGGAAAAGAAGTCCGCCGTAGCTCGTCCACGCACGCGCGCGAACCGTCACCGGCGCTTCCGCGTCGTCCAGCTCCGGTGCGCGCGGCCGGTCCGCGTCCGTGCCGGCCTCGCCCGTTTGCGCACCGGGCTCGTAGGCCGGCGCGGCCGGTTCCACCGGCTCGGCGGCCGCGTCCGTCGTGCGCGCGGCCGGCCGGGCCGAGCCGCTGCTCGGAGCGTCCCTGAGGGCCGTTGCGTCGAGCTCCGCTTCCAGGGCGTCGACAAGCCGGCCGGCCTCGACCGGGGAAGCGGCCGTGAAGGCGGCAGGATCGGTCTCGAGGATCGCGAGCACAGCGAGTGCTCGCCGCGCCGAGACCGAGAGGCCGAGCGAGGCGCCGGAGCCGACCGCGGCGATCGCGATCGCAGATGCGCCGAGCAGCCGGCAGGCCACGGCAAGCTCGCGCGTGTCGTCGTCCCGGCCGGCCGTGTGCCCGGGCCGATCCTCAGGTCGTTCTCGCCCCTCCTGCGTATGCCGGAGGCCGGCATCGAGGAGCTCGGTCGGGGCGCCGGCGACGGTGAGCGCCGCCCGGGCGAGCCGCAGCCAGTCGGCGGCCGGCAGCAGGACGGCGAGCCGGGGCAGTGCGCCGCGACGGGCCACGGCGGAGAGCACGGAGACGATCGACTGCGGCTCTGCGCACAGGGCGTCCGCGAGCCGAGACGCAGCCTCGATCCCGTCGACCGCTGCTTCGTCCGGCCACAAGCCGAGCTGTTCCCAGGCCCAGGCCCGGCGCAGGTCGCCGCCCGCCGCACCAAAGGCCAGGTCGACGAGCGCCTGGCGACGCGAGGCATAGCGGACGGATTGCGGTTCGCCGGCTTCGATCGCCTTCGCGATCACCGACGCCAGTGCCGATCCCCAGTCGGACACGACGGCTTGATCCGTTCCCGCCAGGCGAACTCGCGCGTCGGCGGTGACGCTGCGGATGCAGACCTCCTCCTCGGGCTTGACGCCGGTGCGCGCCAGCGCCTCTGCCACCGCGGCGTCGAGCACCTGCAGGATCAGGGCGTCGAGCCGTCTCCGGGCGTCGAGCTCCGCCGCCGGCAGCCGGTAGACGGCGTGGAAGCGTCCGACGGAGAAGGCCTCGACGGTCATCCGACCCTTCCCTCGCCGTCGCCTACCCGCATCCCGCTCTCTGGGCGCCCCAGCGTCGCGTCGCGTCCGAGCAGGCCACCGATCCGCAACTGCTCCCACCCGCCGGTCCGCCCGATGATCGACAGCAGGCCGACATGGAGCCCGAACCCGACGCGCATGCCGCTGCCGACGGTGCAGAGCTCGAAGAGCGTGTGCGCGGGGCGATGCACGTCGAGCAGATGGCCGATCACGGAGCGCTGGTCGTCGGACAGGACGGCCGGAACGACGACGGTGAACCTGTGCGCGTGCGTCTGGAAGGCGTCCTCGGGGCTTCCGCTCAGGTACTCCTCCCCCTCGACACCGACCGCCCCGCCGACGCGGAGCGTCTCTCCGACGACGGCTCCGGCCTCGATCGCGCTCGGCTCGTCGCGAAGAAGCACGCCACCGAGGCCTCGCAGCCGCCAGTGCTCGAGAATCGTGACGCCCGTGATGCCGAGGTAGATCTCGATGAAACGCTCGAGCGTCGACTTCGTGCCGCGACATCTGAGGAGGCCGCCCGCCTCGAGGATCAGCTCTCGGACGGCCGGCGTCGGCCAGCGCTCGTCGACTGCCAGGCCGAGGAAGCTCGCGAGCCAGGAGAGAAGCTCCTCCGGCGTCGCGAAAGGATCGAGCAGCACGTCGCGCGCCTCCGCGCGGTCGAGGAGGTCCTCGAGAGTGCCGTCCATCATCGCGAGATAGCGGCGCAGGAAGGATGCAACCAACGGGTCGCGCGAGAACGTCTTCGGGAGCCGGCGCAGAAGGTCGTGACCCGGCTTCTCCACCCGCATCGACTTGATCCGCGGGCTGAAGCGCCTGTTGCCCGTCAGCTCGAGCGTCACCCAGAGGTAGCGGCCGAGATCGGCGTTGACGGGAGCCTCGTAGGTCTCGAACGGATCGTCGGAGGCCGGCCGCGACCAGGCGACTTCGCGGCCGCTCTCTCGTCTGTGCACCGGGTGGAAGCTCATGTCGCCGACCGGCGGCACCAGCCGTGCCGGTGGAAGCGGCGGCGTGAGATCGGGCCGGTAAACGGTGCCGTCGAATCCCTGAGGCACGACCCAGGGCAGGCTCGGCTCGCCGTCGAAGGGCTCGTCCGACGTGATCGCGTGGACCCTGACGTGCGTCCCCGCGGGGATGCAGGCGTCGAGGAAGATCCGGCCCCATTCCGTCTGGAACTCGCCGCCGTCGAGCTGGTACGACGAGACCAGCCCGGTCGGGTCGAAGCTGACTCTGCCGAGCACGGCTTCGCGGAACCCGTGCGCAGTCCAGAACCCCGTGCGCCCGTCCGGCGTCCGAACGATTCCGTAGCCGTCGTAGTCGCGGGCAGCGTACGGGTCCCCCTCGCTCCAGCTTCCGTCGTCGACCGCGATCCGCATGAACGCCTCGCCGGGAGGCTGGGCGACCACAAGGTTGTCCTCGCTCTCCACCTCCACGTCGGTTGCGCCGTTCGCGGCGTGCGGCTTGAGCGTGCCGTCGAGTGCGACGATCCAGCAGTACACGCCGTCCCGGTAGAGCAGGAAGACACGGCCAGCCGGGGAGACGGCGACGCGCACCGGGGCGGCGGTCGCGGGGAGGCCCTGGGTTTGCGGCCCCGTCGTGGCGACCGGGACCGGGTCGGTACGCGCCGAGAGTCGAACGAACCTGGGGCCGCCGTCCATCACGAGGAAGACCTGGCGACCGAAGGCGGCGACGTCGAGCGGTCGTGCCGGCAGCCGTACCGTCCGCAGCAGCCGCCGGCTGGGCAGGTCGTAGACCAGGAGACGCTGCGCGCCGTGCTCGCAGACGAACAGCCGGTCGTCCTCGTCGACGGCGAGGCCGAGCGGCCGCCGGAGCCGGGTTCGCGCGGGCGGCTGCGGCGTGAAGTCTCCAAAGGCCGGCTCCGGCTCGCCACCGAGTGCGTCGACCTGGAGCAGGCTGTCGTCGCCGGGCGCCTCGAAAGGATCGAGCGCGCGCCAGAGCAGCCGTTCGACCCGTCCCTCGAGCACGGCGCTGCGGTAGAGAACACAGCTGGAGTCGAACGCGAGCCCACCGGGCAATGCCGGGATGGGCGGGGTCACCGTCTCGGTGACGATCGGTGGGATCGTCCAGCCGAGACGCACGCCGCCGGTGTCCGGGTCGATGCCCGTGCCGTCGTGGGCGGCACGGACCCACTGGTCGCGCGTCTGGAAGAGCGCGAACTCGCGCGCCATCAGCAGGTCTCCTTCAAGGTCGGCACGAGCACCGGCACCGCGCTCGGATCGGGCGGTGCCGGGCCGACGTCGGCCCCGGGCGCAGCCGGCGTCTCGTCGGTGACCACAATCGCTCCGAGCGTCGGCACCTCCCACGCCTGGAGCTCCACCGTCCGGTCGGCGGGCTCCTCCCAGGTCGTTCCGTCCGCGCTCGCCTGCGCGAGCCGGAGCCCGAGCAGGTACTCGACGCCCTCGACCTGGAGCGCAGCCGCCTCGAGTTCGGCTGCGATGACCTTGCGTCCGAGCGGCCAGCCGCCGCCGTCCGGACCGTAGGGTGGCAGCGGCGCCAGGTACTGACGGAGGACGAGCTCGACCCACCGGTTCACGGCCTCGACGCCGTAGCCGGACTTGACGAAGACGCCGACGGAGACGGCCACCGAGCGGTAGGTCGGCTTGATCACGTGCAGCTCCGTGGTTACGAGCCGCCGCGCGTCGAGCCAGGCGCAGACCTGCCGCAACAGCATCCGGTCCGGGACCGGCGCGTCCGGATGGAGCCGGTCATCGCGCGGCCAGACGACGACGGTGACCACGCCGGCGGCGTCGAGGATCTTCGACTTCGGGTCGAACCGGGGGAGACAGTCGGCCCGCCCGACGGCCGCGCCCGGCGTCATCAGCGCCAGCTCCTGGAAGTCGCCGGCCGTGACCGCCCGGTCCCGCCGCCGCAGCTCGCCGGGAACACGGTCGAGCGCGTCCATGATCGTCTCGGAATCTGCGCCGCCGCGCGCCGGCAGCGGGTTGCCGGCCTTGACCGTCGGCGGCGCCGGCGCGTCGAGCTTCGAAATCGCGTTGGCCGCCACGTTGCCGGCGATGCCGCCGCCGAACCGGTACGTGACGACCCGGATCCGCTCGCCGATCTGCGGCGCCCGGCCGCGGACGCCGTTCCCGAACGTCACCTGCCCGGCCTCGGCATCGAGGACGAACACGCGATCGCTCTCGCCTGCGGCAACGAACGAGTCGGTCTCCTGCCAGGGCTTCCAGTCGCTCTGCTCCTCGACCTCGAGCTGCATCGTGTCGGCCAGCACGGGGTGGTTCGAGACGGTGTACGTCTGTCCCGGCGTCGCAGTGCCGGTCCCGAGGAACTCCGGCGTCGCGGCGACCGACTGCTCCACCTCGGCGACGTTCGCGCCGACCCAGAGCACCTTGCCGATCGACGAGCCGTCCCGGCGTCCGGCACGGATCCAGAAGAGCACGTTGAGCTGGTCGTCCTCGAGGTCGGGCGGGAGGTCGCCGGTGCCGCGCCGGTCGAGATCGGGCACGACGAAGTTGCCGAGATCGCCGGCGTCCCGCGGCAGCTGGAGCTGGACGACGCCTTCCTGCGTCAGGCCGTTCGTCGAATCGCCGACGACCGCGATCCGCTGGTAGACGGGAGTGCCGCTCACCTGGTTGCCGGTCGAGACGCGCCAGTCGACGGCCTTCGTCTGCTGTTGCTGCTGCGTCTGGACCGCGGGGTCGCCCGGGCACGGCGGCGTGTCCTCGATCGACAGCGGCGCCTCGTCCGGCTCGAACCCGATGCTGATCGTCTTCCCGAGCATCGCGGACGCGGCGAACGACGGCGGCGCCTCGGAGACGACGGCGATCCACAGCATGCCGTCGACCGCCTCCTGGAAGTCGACGATCTCGGCGTCGGGCGCCATCGGATCGAGCGGCAGCGTCTTGTTCACGTAGTACGCGGGCTTCTGGCCCTGCGCGGGGCTCGCGGCGGCGAAGGCCCTGGCTGCGAAGGCGAGCTGGTCCTTGTCGGTCGGGTCGTCTGCCTTCGCCTTGGCCACGCCGCGCACCGAGACGGGCCACGGGTGCACCTCGCGGAGAAGCTCGAATTGCAGCGATCCCGCCCGGGCCGTGAAGCCCTTTTCCAACGGCGCCACCGGGTTCGGGTCCTTCGTCGTCAGCGCGAGCAGGGCTCGTGACGGCTGCGCCGGCCGAAGGGGGATGTCGAGCAGGCGCAGGAACGCCAGCTGCGTCGCCTCGGGGATCTGGTTGAAGCGGAAGAGGAGGTTCTCGCCCAGGAAGGCGAACAGCTCGAGCAGCGTGACGCCCGGGTCGCTGGCGTTGAAGTCCGTCCACTCGGGCGCGTAGACCGGGATGCGGGCGACGAGCTCGTCCCGGAGCTGCTGGTACGAACGGTCGTCGAGGATCGGAGTCGGCAGCGGCACCGGCTACTCCAGGTAGAAGGGGTAGACGAAGTTGTCGCGACGGCCGTCGCGCACGTGGACGTAGGCGATTGCGATCTGCACGAGCGCCGGGTCGTCGCCGGGCACGACGTCGACGGACGTCAGCTGGATCCGCGGCTCCCAGTTCGTGAGCGCGAGCTGGACGTCGTACTGGATCAGCGCCCTCGTGGCGACCGTGTTCGGGCGCATCAGGTAGCGGCGGAGTCCGCAGCCGAAGTCCGGCCGCATGATCCGTTCTCCCGGCTCGGTGTCGAGGATGATGCGGATCGACTGGCGCACCTTGTCGGGCCCGTAGGCGTAGTCGAGCTGCCCGTCGGTTCCCGGCTCGACGGGAAAGGCCCAGCCGCGCCCGAGGTACGCGAGTGTGCTCACGCCCGCTCCCGGCGCCGGCCAAGCCGGTGCCTCCGCTCACTGGTGAGCTTCGTCGAGCCTACGCTCATGCCGGCTCCAGCTCCTGCTCGAATACGCGGCCCGAGATCGACGCGTCGGCTCTCGGCGGCGACTGGAGGCGGGCCGACGCGGTCAGCGTGTCGGCGAACGCGCTCGGCGTGTAGTCCTGAAGTGCCTTGTCGGCGGCCGAGCTCGAGCCGAGGCTCACGGTGAGCGCGCCCTCGACGGCGACGGTGGCGCTCGCACGCGCGTCGATCTGCGGCGGCGATCCTTCCAGCGCGGCCAGCGCCGAGGCGTCGAGCGAGATGCTCGGCGGGATGCAGAACTTGAGACGGAGCAGGGCGTAGAGCTGGAAGATCGCAACCACGATCGGCAGGAAGATGTTGAGGACGAAGGTCGCGACGATCGTGATCAGCGGGATCGCGAGAGAGCAGATCTGCGCGCCGCCCAGCTGCCCGCCGGTCTGCGTGACGTTCCGCATCGACGAGCCCGACGGGGCGACCATCTTCACCGCCGCTCCCTTGCCGATCGGAAGCGAGGCCGCCTGCGCCTTCAGCCGGGGGATGTCGGGCAGCTGCACCGTCACCGGGTGATTCGCCGTCCCCGTCAGGTCGAAGTGGGAGGCGAGCTGGAAGCGCTCCGTCGGTCTGCTCCAGGTCAGGTCGCCGCAGCAGTCCTGTCCGACCGGAGACTTGGGCTTATCGGGTTCGTGCCGTCGTACGAAGCAGCGGATCTCGTAGACCGCCTGGTCGTCGAAGCGCGCTGTCCCGCGGGCATCGTGGTCGGCGCTCGACGTGGGCACGGTTCCGAACCAGAGCGCGCGGTTCCGTCCGATGTGCTCCTCCAGCGCCGGCGTGGAGACGAGAGGGAAGAGCGGATAGGTCTGCTCCACGACGCGCTTGCCGGGCCGCTCCTTGACGCTCTGCCAGGCCCCGACATGGTCGTTGCCCGGAACCCAGCCCTCGAGGACGCCGCTGGCACCGGACGCCGATGCCCACCGGCGCAGGTCGGCTCTGGCCTGCACCAGCTCGTCGCGCGCGAGCTGGTGCGACTGCGTTTGCGTCGAGGCGGGCGCCAGGATCGCAGTGACGGAACTGCGGGCGAGCGCTTGCGCCTCGAGCGCGACCGGGGCGGTCGTCACATCGCCGGTCTCGAAGGCCCGCGCGGTGATCTCGGTGTCGAGCTCGTCCACGATTCGCACCGCTCGCTCGACACGGTCGATCAGCTTGCGGGCGTCCGACACCGACCCTTTCCCGAGCTCGAAGCGCCGACGGCGGACGACGAAACCGGTCTGGCAGACCTCGCCCTGGTGCGCGTTCGGGAAGCCGGCCTTCTCGCAGTGCAGCTCGCAAACGAGGAGGTAGAAGCGCTTGTGGTTCGGCAGGAAGAGCTTCAGCATCGAGGTCGGCCGAAGCTCGAAGTCGGTGAGGCCACGGATCCGTCCGCCGAAGCGCGGCGCCGGATTCGACACGAGCTCCTGCACGCGGTCGTCCGTGTCGTCGATGTGCAGGCAGTGCTGCGGATTGGCCAGGAAGTCGGTCACGAAGCTGCTCGAGTCGTATTTCTGGAAGGCCGGCCGGGTCGTCCGGGGATCGCCGCCCTGCGCCTGCCAGCGCCACCACGGCGCCACGAGCCGCCACTCGCCGGTGCGGGGGACGGCGTCGATCACCAGATGTTCCCCGCTCCCGGCGTGTAGGAAGGCGACACGACGCCCGCCGAGCAGATCACCGTCGTGCAGTTGATGATCCCGTCGAAGTTGGCGGCAGCTGCGTGCACGTTGACCGCGGCGGCGGTGATCTCGACGGTCGAGTTCGCGGTGATCTGGACCTGGCCGGCCGCGTTCATGGTCACCGTGCAGCCGTTCGCGTGCGAGACCTGGACCTGCTGCATGGAGTCGTCGAGCACGACCTTGTGCCCCGACTGCATCGACACCGTCACCTTGGAAGCGCCTTCGGTGTCGTCGAACTCGAGCAGGCTCTTGGCACGGCTCTTGATCAGCCGCTTGTTGTTCGGCTGCTGAGGCGACTCCGGAACCGACTCGGAGCCGTTCCAGCACGCTCCGACGATGTACGGCCGCCGAAGCTCTCCGGCCTCGAACGCGACGACGACCTGTGTGTCGACCGAAGGCAGCATCTCGTAGCCCTGGTCGTCGTCGGCGTAGGGCGTGAGCAGCGTCGCCCAGGCCCGCACGTCGCTGCCGTCCGAGCCGAGCCAGGGAAAGCGCACCTGGATGCGGCCGAGGCTCTTCGGGTCGACGATGTCGGAGACGATCGCCGGATAGAGCCCGAAATAGCGTGGTGCGTCTCCGTCGGGCGGCCGGTTCACAGGCCGCCTCCGTTGATCGTCGGCCGCTCGGCATGGAAGTGTGTCCGGTGGCCCGTCCTGAGGTCGTAGGTGTGGAGGACGCGCGTCACGTAGTAGTCGCCGCCCTCGAACGGAGGGCCGACTCGCTGCAGCTCGAGCTTGCTGCCGACGACCATGTCGGGGCTCCCGTTCGTGACTCCGGCCACCGTGACGAACGAGCGAGCGCGGCGAAGCATCTCGGCCTTCGCGTACGCGGTGGCTTCCCCGCGTTCGAGCGGGACGTCGCGCACGCGATGGCTCACGCGGTCGCCGAATGCCTGCGCGAGAACTGCGGGGCCGGAGCGGCCGCCGGTCGCCTCCGCCTGGATCGCGTCGCCCGATGCCTCTTCCTCGATCTGGTCGCGTGCGGACGCGTCGAATCCGCTCACCTTCACCGTCGTGCGCTGGTGTGCGAGGTCGGCGCGCAGCCGCACGGAGATGAGCTGCCCGCCGCGCACGAGCGTGAGCTTCGTGCCCGACCGGCTGCCCCGGGACTTGAACTTCAGCGTGTCGCCGTCGACGAAGAGCTCTGCCTGGATCAGCGTCGCCCGCTCCCGCAAGAACGCCAGGTCGCTCTGATTCCACTGCTGCACGACGTCGTAGCTGGGTCCGTCCGCGTCGGCGTCGGCCCCGAGGCCGTGATCGGACGCGATCGCCTGAGCGATGTCCGCGTCGGACATGTCTTCGTAGGTCTTCAGGCGCCGCGTCATGCGCAGCTTCATCAGCGCGTCCTCGGCGAAGACGGTCACGACGGGCTCGTCCGTCTCGGAGAAGTCGAGCTCGATGCCACTGACGAGGCCGGTGAAGACGACCCGCTCGTCCCCGGGAGAGCCGATCGAGACCTCGAGCCGCTTGCCGAAGTCGACGTCCGAGCCGTCGACGTGCAGCAGAGCCTCTCCGTCCGTCCCTTGCGAGGGGGTGGCGCCGACCGCGACGAAGCTGGCGCGGAGATGCTTGAGCCCGTGCGTCGTGTCGTCGATCTCCAGGCGCAGCAGGTCGCGGGCGAGTTCGCCGACGACGTTGCTCTCGACCTTGAAGACGGGCGCAGTCGAGGAGAGGAGCGCCTCAGTCATCGAATCCCTCCGCGCGGGTGCGCAGCGAGTCCTCGGCGGCGCGTGCTCTCATCGCTCTGAACTCGGCGAGCCGGTCCAGGGGTTCCCGGCCGCGTCCCCGACAGGACTCTGCTCGGGCTCGGCGTCGACCGACGAGCTCACCTCGTCGACGTGAACCGCCATCAGCAACCACACCCCCCTCCGCAGCCGCAACCGCACGGCTTGGGTCGATCGGCAGGCGCGCTCGGCGCCGGGGCGGGTCGCAGGCCGACCCACGCGGGTTGCGTCGGGTCGCGATCGTCGCGGGGCGCCCGCACTCCGACGACGATCCAACCGCCGTACGGGCCCGATCGCTCGGCCGCCGCGCCGCCGACCCGCGGTCGAAGTGGGACGCCGAAGCCGTAGGTCTCGTCGCGCGGGTCGGCGCGGGGCGGGGCGGGTGCAGCCGGCGCCGGGGGAGCCGGACCGACGGTCAGGCCGGTCGTCGTGAGCGGCGTGCGAGCCTGCTCGGGGGCAGCCGGCTTGCTCGGCAAGCCGGCGTCCGCGGCCGCGGATGGTGTCGCGAAGGCCGCCCGGGCCTGCGAGGCCGCCTGTCCGGACTTGGCGATCTGGACGGTCTCAGCCGCGGCGCGCACGCCACCGGCCGCGGCGAGCGCAAAGCCCGCCTGGTTCTGGGCCGCGCCCCCACCGGCGGTCTGGAGCCCGAAAGCCTGCTCGATCGAACCGCCGACGCCGGCCTCGATCCCCGCCTGCGCACCGAGGCCGAGCGATGCCGAGAGATTGGCCGAGAAGCCGATCTCCAGCCCGGCGGGCAAGGAAAGCGGCGTGTCCAGTCCCGTCACGTCGAGCCCGCGCCAGGCGTTCGGATCGACTCCCATCCGGGCGGCGAACGCCGCGGCGCTCTCGCCTCCGAGTGCGGTGCCGCTGCGGTTTCCCTGACCGCCTCCGGAGGTTCCCGGGGTCGCGGGCGTCTTGCCCACCGGCGTGGCGTCCGAGGCGTTGGCCCACCCGGGTCCCGCCGCCGTGGCCGTGAACTTCGGGTCCTGGTTCTTGATCGTCACGCCGACCTTGGCGCGCAGCGGGACACCGGCGCTGGAGAAGAGGTCGATCTCCTCCTGGAGGCCGCTGACCACGCCCTCGTACACGAAAGCGCCCCAGTGGAAGCGGATGCGGGGCGGTGTCTGCTTCGACTCGGGGACGCTCGGGAGGACGAACTGCTCGACCTGCCCGACCAGCGCGAAGACATTGGTGCCGGCGTCGGCCGTGTCGAAGTGGAGATCGAAGCTGAGCTGCGTCGAACTCGAGCCGAGGTGCTGCTCCGGCTGGCGGCCGCGCGTGCGGCCGCCCTCGCTGTCGTTCGTCAGGGTCATCCGCAGCGACGCCGGATTGAACTGCACCGGGATCGGGTCGCCGATCTGCTCCGAGCCCTTGTCGGGTTTGAGCTTGATGAGCTGGGCCTTCTCGAGGCTCACTGCAGCTCCAGGGTCAGGCCCTCGTGGGCGATGTGCAGCTCCTCGATCGCGATCTCGCCGGTCTTCGCGTTCAGCTGCGGCCCGCTCACCTTGGCGGGCAATCCGCGGACGAACGTCCAGCGCGCGACGATCTGGTGTCCGGTCGTGTCGAGGACGTCGATGGTGCCGTCGAAACGGACGACCCGCTCGCCCGACGCGATCCGCTGTAGCCAGGACCAGAGCTCCGGGTTCGCGCGCTGCCCGGCCTGCTGCGAGAACATCCCGCGCTTGAGGACGATCGGCTGGTACTTCGCCCGGCCGATACGCCGGATCACGCCGTCGTTGCGGCCGCCCTCCTGGAGTTCCTGGACGTCGAGCTCGATCTCGAGGCCCGAGCACTCCTGGAAGCCGCCGTCGCCCAGCTGCCTGCCGGTCTGGGCAGCCCTGGCCCGATTCGCCGCGCCCTCGTCGGCCGGCGAGCTCTGAAACAGGTTGACTCGGAAGTTGAAAGCCCGGGCGAGCTCGACCGTCGTCGGCGCGCTAGACACCGTTGCCTCCGACGCGGAGCGTGCCGTCGCCGTCGCGTTCGATCCGAACGACGATGAACTCGAGCGGCTCTGCGGGCGCGATCCCGATCTCGCAGATCAGCTGTCCTGCGTCGACGACCGCCTGCGGGTTGAGCGTGTCGTCGCAGCGGACGAAGAACGCCTCGGACTCGCTCGCGCCGGTGAACGCGTTGGCGCGGTAGAGCCGCCGCAGGAACGTGATCAGCATCTGGCGGAGATCCCCGCGGAGCTCCTCGGTGTTGTTCTCGAACACGAGCCACTGGAGCTCGCGCTCGAGCGTCCGCTCGATCATGGTCACGAGCCGGCGAACGGAGAGCTGGCGGTAGTCGGGATCGCGGGAAAGCGTCCTCGCCGCACTCAGGCGCACCCCGTCCCGATCCTTGAGGAAGACGTTCACCGCGTTCTGGTGGAGGACGTCGTGGCGGGTAGGGGAGACGCGGTCGACCACGTCCACGATCCCGGCCGCGAGCTCGTTGGCGGGGCCGAACGGGACGCCGTACGCGTGCTCGCGCTGTGCGATGATCCCGGCCGCAGAGGCCGACGGATTCACCTCGGTGGGCCTGGCGGCCAGCCGCGCCGCGTCGAGCCACGGGTGGTAGGCCGCGGCGAACGCGGTGCCGAAGCGCGAGCGCCAGTCGAGAATTCGTTGGTCGGGGAGCCTCGGCGGGACGTCGAGGAGCGCGACGAACGCGCGCGAGTACGCCGCCAGGTCCGCGAGCCGCTGCTGAAGCGCCACGATCGTCTCGAAGTCGGTTCGGGGATCGAGCATGAGCCCGACGAGCTGTGGGACAGCCTGGCGCTGCTGTTGCGCGGGAGCCGGGTCCGCGCAGCGCTCGAACGTCGGGCCGGCCAGGTTCGGCGGCCCGAGGATGTTCTCGACCGGCTCGACCGGCGACGGCTCGTAGAGATCGGGCGCGACCACCATCGACAGGTCCGGGAGCTCCAGCAGGCAGTGCGCACCGACCGGCAGGAACTCGTCGTCCACCTCGTTGCCGTCGACCCAGGCGGAGTCGAAGCAGTCGTCCGGGATGATGTCGGGGTAGCGATCCGACCCGTGCCGGAAGCGGTTCGTGGTCGCCGGCGGCAGGGTCGCGTCTCGAGGCAGGATGTCCGCTCGCTGCCAGCTGTCGCCGGGCTCGACGAGGTCGGATTCCTGCTGGAGGACATCGAGGAGGTACCGCGGGTGGGCGGGGGAGAGACCGACCGGGCCGTGCGTCTCCGCGCGGCTCTGGCCGTCGTCGACCGTGAACGTGCCCTCGACGATCTCGGCCGACCCGGGCGGAGCGACGAGCGGTACGTCCAACGTCGCGTACCGTGCCCGGCCCGGGCTGTCCCGGAGGCCTACGTCGTAGATGTCGGAGACGATCCGGAGCGCGAGGCCCCCGCCGGCGAGCCGGACGCGGACGAGCGAGCCCACTGGAAGCTCCGAGTTGGACGGGAGTACGAGCCTCGTCAGGTCCGAGGCCGCGGCGTCGAACGCGAGCGTCCGGGTCGTGAACTCGAGGACGCCGTGGAGCGTGTTCCCCCAGGCGCCTTCGTTGCGGGCCAGGAGCACCGGCCGCGACGGGCTGGACGGCGCGAGGCCGTGGAGCCGGGCATGGGCGACGCCCTTGCCGTCGAGTGGGTTGCCGTCACCGTAGTCGTGGACGATCCGGACGACGTACGCACGGCTGCCGCCCTGGTCGAAGAAGGCAGACACGGCGTACGGGAGCCGGCTCGGCGCCTCGAACGAGCCGAACAGGCGGACGAAGTCGTCCCAGCTCTCGACCGCGGTCGCGATCGAGCGCCGTCGGCGAACCTGCCGGTTCGGCATGACCGTGCGGACGCGAGCCGGCCCGCGCGCCGCGACGCCGACGAAGGCGCACACGTCCATTCGCACACCCGTGAGCGCGCGGACAGGCGGTTCGGGAATCTCGTAGATCCCCGGCGCCCCGAGGGGCAACGCCACCGGCATCAGACGTACTCGATGCCTTCGTGAACCAGGTGCAGCTCCTCCATCGCCACCTCGCCGCCGCCCTTGCCCGTGAGCGTCGGCCCGACCCACTTCTTGGGTTGCACGTTCCGGAGCTTCCAGATCGCCACCGGATTCCGCGCCTCGTCGAGCAGCGTGATCGTCACGCTCCTCGGGTCGTGCCCGCCGTCGCGGACGAGCTTGAGCCAGTCGAACAGGTCGGTCGAGCCGACCAGCCCGCGCTTGAGCGTCACGTCGTCCAGCTTGTGCGAGTTCGACACCTTCCGGACCGTGTTGAACTTCTCGTTGCCGTTCCGGTACTCGGAGTAGCTGATGTCGACACCGAGGCCGCTCGCGTCGGAGAAGCCGCCGACGATCGTGCCCTCGGAGCCGTCACCCTGGTCGCCGCCGAGCGCGACGATGAAGTTGAACGCACCGTACGGGTTGTCTCGCTTGGTAGCCATCGGCCCTCCAGCCCTAGCTCAGGCTCGCGTCGGCCGTCCACTGGCCGATGCGGAAGATCACGAACTCCGCCGGTTTCACGGGCGAGACGCCGACCAGGCAGATCATGCGCCCGTTGTCCAGGTCGTTCTGGGTCATGGTCGTCCGGTCGCACCGGACGAAGTACGCCTCCTCGGGCTTCGTGCCCATCAGCGCGCCGTCTCGCCACTGGACGAGGAGGAAGTCCTCGACCGTGTGGCGGATGTTGGCCCAGAGCCGCTCGTTGTTCGGCTCGAAGACCGCCCACTGCGTGCTCTTGTCGATCGAGTGCTCGAGGAAGATGAAGAGCCGCCGGACGTTGACGTACTTCCACTCCGGGTCAGAGCTCACCGTGCGAGCGCCCCAGACCCGGTTGCCGCGCCCCTCGAAGAAGCGGAGCGCGTTGATCCCTTCGGGGTTGAGGACGTCCTGCCGGCCCTTGTTGATGTTGGCCTCGAACTTCGTCAGACCCGTGACGATCTCGTTCGCCGGTGCCTTCCAGACGCCCCGGTTGATGTCCGAGCGCGCGTAGATGCCCGTGACGAATCCCGACGGAGGCAGCAGGAGCCGCCTGGGTGGGGCGCCCTGGGCCGGCCGCTCCAGCGGGTCGAAGATCTCCACCCACGGGTGGTAGAGCGCCGCGTACGTCGAGTCGAACTGCCCGCGGAAGTTGCGGATGTCGGTCATCGACGAGTTCTGCGGCCCGTCGAGCACGGCGATGCGATAGGACCCTTGCCGGTCCGCCATCGATCGCAGGGCGTCCATGGCCGCGAAGCACTCGTCCACGTTGTCGTCGTAGGTGGAGCCGTCCGGAAGCGCGATGATCGCGATGTCGTCGATCTCCTGGAGTGCCTCGAGTCCGGTTGCCTTGATCTCGGCGTGGTCCAGATCCGCCGGCTCCCCTTCGAGGTCGCTCGCGGCAGGCATCGTCCCGTCGTTGCCGTTGGTCAGCCGACCGTTCGTGTCGTTTCGCAGAGCGACGACGAGGTCGATCGGTCCGGTCGGCGTAGCGGCGACGGTGTCGCAGTCCAGCCAGACCACCGCATCCTCGTCCTCCGGGTGGTTCTTCTGCAGGATCTTGCCGATGTAGCGCTTCTGGTCAGGCGACGTCGCCAGCTCCGTGTAGACGTCGAGGCGTTCGTTGTCGACGGTGACCTGGACCTGCAGCTGGATCAGCTGGATCACTGCGCCCGCCGGAAGGGTTCCGGCCAGTCCGCCTCCCTGCCGGAACTGCTGCTGGCCGTTCGGGAGCACCTCGACGATCCAGAGATTCCCCGGGGTCGGTACCTCGTTGAGCTTCGGCAGTGTCGAGGGGTCCGCGGGTGGTGGCGAGATGACCTCGACAACCGCGCCCTGCTTCGCGCCCTTCGCCTGGGGACCCCAGCCGGTGTTGGCGGGATCGACGAACGCGATGTTCTTCGTCCGGACGATGAGCGTCTGGACGAAGACGTTGCCGAACGCGCCCGGCCAGCGGGCCGTCCAGGTTGCCGTGCCGCCGCCGACGGCGATCGTCCTCGTCGCCACGCCCCAGTCGGGCGCGTTCTGCGGCCCGGTGGGTGCGAAGACGCGCGAGACGTACAGGCGCTGGCCGCCGTTCAGGAAGAACGCGCGGGCAGCGTGCGCGAGGTACGGAAGGCGCTCGTTGTTTCCGTGATCGAGCTCGAGCGACTCGAGCCCTCCGTAGACGCGCTCGAACTCGGTGAAGCTGGTGACCAGCCGCGGTTCGGTCGTCGACGGCCGTATGTCCGGCGTCCCGTACTGGACGGGTCCGGTGCGCGTCAGCCCGGCGAAGCCGGTCGTGCTGGTGGGAACCCCCTCGATCGACTTCGATCGGAAGCTCACTTCCTCGACGTAGACCCCGGGGGAGAGGTACTCGGGCATGGTCTGCTCCTTGCGCTACGGGTACGGGATCTCGAACGGCGTCGAGGCGACGCTGGTAATCCGCCCGAGCGGGACGCTGACGCCGCGCACCAGCACGCGGCCTGGGTTTCGGTACGTGTCCGGCAGTTGCTCGCCGAGCGAGACCGGGTCCGGGAGTCCCGGGCCCGCGGCGATCTCTAGCGGCAGGGCCCACAGCTCGTCCTCCGGATCGGGCACCGGCCGGTTGTTCGGCGCGACGATCGTCAGCATCAGGTCGAGGGCCGGCGGCATCACCGGTGGAGCCGCCAGGGGCAGGTCGTCGCCGTCCACGGTGTCGACTCCGAGGACGAGCAGGAATTCGCCGCGGTCGTCTCCGTGTGCCCGGCCGATCTGCTGTGCGCCGTAGAAGGCAACGACACGGGCGAAGCGAACCGGCTCGAGCGTGTCCTGCCAGACGACCCGGCCACGGACACCGGTGGCCGAGGCGCTGATGTCGTACGCAGCGCCCGGGAAGAGCGCCGGGCGCCACGTCCTCCGCGGAGCCGGCAGCAGGCCGCCGATCGCGTCCGCTTCGCTGCCGACCGGGATCTCCAGTCGTCGCGGGACGAAGTGCCGGTCGGGGCTGAGCAGGCGCACGGTCACCGGCGAGCGGAACTCCGGCGAGTACACGAGCGCGTGCAGGCACGAGTTGTGGCGCGGTATCGAGCCGATTCCGAGCGGCGACTCGACCTCGACCCGGATCGGATCGGAGATGCGGCTGCCGCGGCAGACGTCGATCGTCTCCAGCCCGAGCGCGAGCCGGGTGACGCGCTCGAGGTACTCGGGGTCGAGGACGGTGTTCACGGATCGTCGGGGAGGTAGCCGAGGACGAAGTCGGTCACGGTCGGCGACGGCGTCGCGACCGTGCCGTCCAGCCGGACGACCCGGGCCCGGTACGGGAGGCTCGCGCGGTAGCTCGCCTCGAGCGAGTCGAAGATCCGCATCAGGTTCTCCGTCGCGAGGTCCTCCAGTCCGACCTGCACGGCCTCGTTCGGCTCCCACGACGTCGACGGATGCAGCAGCGGACCGGAGAGAATCGGCGCCGTGTCGAGGCAGGTCATCGCGCTGCCGAGGATCTCCTGCTCGAACTCGGGTGCCTCGGCCCAGGCTGTCAGCAGGTAGTGCAGGTCGAGCGGGAGGTGAGCGCGGCCGTCTATAGACCCGACTGCCGACCATCCGGGCCGCGTCACGGCGTCCACCTCGACCCGATAGAGAAAGATGGACAGAAGCGGCGCCTTCGTGGAGACCACGCTCAGCGCGTTGGTCTTGTCGAAGTCGTCAGTTCGCACGAGCGCGGCCTTGACGGTCTTCGTGGGGTGCGGCTTGTCGACCGCGAAGCAGGCGTTCAGCAGGCGTTCAAGAGTCTTGCCCGTCGCCGAGATCGCGGTGAAGCTCGCCACTGCGCCCAATCGTGAAGCGGCATCGTCACGACCCCGTCACGCCGGTGTCACCGCTCGACGAACTGCTGAGCCCAGACGCGCACGAGCTCGACGATCTCGTCGACGGTCGACGCCGCATGGGTCGTCTGGTCGGATGCCGCGAGGTCGCTGGACTCGGTCAGGCGTGCGCGAAGGCTCGGCTCATCGCCCGCCTCGGTCCAGAGCCGCACGATCATGACGCCCGCCCGACTTGGAACAGCCGCCGCCATCGTTCCTCGTAGCTTGCCGGTTCTGCGTCACCGCTGCGTCACCGAACCGGCAACAGCGCGACCAGCTCCTCCATCGAGCGCGATGGCTCGAGTCCGAGCTCGGCGTGCAGCAGCTGTCGGTAGAGCCGGTACTGCCTGATCGCCTCGCTCGGGTTCCCTTCCGCGAGATGGGCGGAGATCAGCATGCGATGTGCGCTCTCGCGGAGCGGCTCGGCGGCGACCGACGCCTCCCCGGCTTCGATCGCGGCGACGTAGCGGCCGGCGGCAGTCAACTCCTCGCAGAGCGCGTCGAGCGCGTGAAGTCGCAGCTGCCGGAAGCGCTCTCGTTCGAGCAGGACCCAGTCGTCGTACCAGTCGGGCAGGAGCTCGCCGGCGAACGAGAGCCCGTCGACATCGTCCGAGGTCGCCGACTCGTGCCGGAGGACCCGGTTGGCCTGCGCCCGCACCGCGTGGAGGTCGACGGTGACTTCCGGTGCCAGTCCGAGTCGGTTGCCGGTCGCCTCGACGAGCGCGCAACCCTGCCGGCCGAGACGCCACAGGGTCGTCCGCAGGCTGGCGTTTGCGTGCTCCTCGGTCGACTCGATCCAGAGCGTCCCTGCCACGTACAGGCGCTGAAGCGGCCGATCCTGGAGGGCCAGGAAGGCAACGAGTCGCTGCGCCGAAAGCGGCAGGTCGACCACGCCGCCCCGGAGACGTACCTCGAAGCCGCGAAGAAGGCCAACCTCTGGCGTGCTCATAGAGCCCGCCTGTGCGGCGGGTGCCCGGGCCGCAGCAACGATGGTGCCCAACACAAGGCAGCTCTCTCCCTCGTTGCCTAGAGGCATCTATTACATGGGTGCGCCCGGGAGTCAAGCGGTGTCCCCGGATCGCAACCAGCCCGGCCACCGCCGGTACCCTCGAACGGGTGGCGACTCGCTCGGACATCCGCAACGTCGCGATCGTCGCCCACGTCGATCACGGGAAGACGACCCTCGTCGACGCGTTGCTCTGGCAGTCCGGGGCGTTCCGCGCCAATCAGGACGTCGCCGAGCGCGTCCTCGACACGGGCGACCTCGAGCGTGAGAAGGGAATCACGATCCTGGCCAAGACGACGGCCGTCCGCTACGGCGGCGCGAAGATCAACATCGTCGACACGCCGGGCCACGCGGACTTCGGCGGCGAGGTCGAACGGGGCCTGACGATGGCCGACGGGGTGCTGCTCCTCGTCGACGCAAGCGAGGGGCCGCTGCCGCAGACCCGCTTCGTGTTGCGCAAGGCGCTCGAGGCGAAGCTTCCCGTCGTGCTGGTCGTGAACAAGGTCGACCGCCCGGACGCTCGGATCGCCGAGGTCCTGGACGAGGTGTACGCGCTCTTCCTCGATCTCGACGCGGACGAGAGCCAGATCGAGTTTCCGATCGTCTATTGCAACGCCCGCGCCGGCCGCGCCTCGCTCGACCCCGACCCCGGCAACCTCGGCCCGAACCTGGAGCCGCTTCTCGACGTGATCGTCGAGCACATTCCGCCTCCTGAGTACGAAGAAGGTCACCCGCTGCAGGCGCTCGTCACCAACCTCGACGCCTCGCCCTACGTCGGCCGGCTGGCGCTCTGCCGCGTCGTGCAGGGAACGATCCGGAGGGCGCAGCAGGTCGCGTGGTGCCGGGCCGACGGCATCGTCGAGCGAGTCAAGGTCACGGAGCTGTACGTGAGCGAGGCCCTCGACCGCATCGAAGTGGACGAGGCCGGCCCCGGCGAGCTGATTGCCGTCGCCGGCATTCCGGAGGTGATGATCGGCGAGACGCTCGCCGATCCCGTCGACCCCCGGCCGCTACCCGTGATCTCGGTCGACGAGCCCTCGCTCTCGATGACGATCGGAATCAACACGTCGCCGCTCGCCGGCCGCGAAGGGAAGAAAGTGACGGCACGGCTGATCGAGAGCCGGCTCACCGGTGAGCTCGTCGGCAACGTCTCGCTCCGCGTTCTCCCCACGGCCAGGCCGGACACATGGGAGGTCCAGGGGAGGGGCGAGCTGCAGCTCGAGGTGCTGATCGAGCAGATGCGCCGTGAGGGCTTCGAGCTGACGGTCGGGAAGCCCGAGGTCCTGACGCGCGAAATCGACGGGAAGGTTCACGAGCCGGTCGAGCGTGTCTCCGTCGACGTGCCGGAGGAGTACCTCGGTGTCGTCACACAGCTGTTCGCCCTGCGCAAGGGTCGTACCGAGGCGCTTGTCAACCACGGCACCGGCTGGGTGCGGCTCGACGTCATCGTCCCCGCGCGCGGCCTGATCGGCTTCCGCACGGAGTTCCTCACCGAGACGCGCGGCACGGGGATCCTCCACCACGTGTTCGAACGCTTCGAGCCCTGGCACGGTGAGTTCCGCGACCGACCGACGGGCAGCCTCGTCGCCGACCGGGGCGGCAAGACGACGTCGTTCGCGCTGCTGAACCTGCAGGAGCGCGGGTCGCTGTTCGTCGGCCCGGGCACGGACGTCTACGAGGGGATGGTCGTGGGCGAGAACGCCCGCTCGGAGGATCTCGACGTCAACGCCACGAAGGAGAAGAAGCTGACCAACATGCGCTCGTCGACCTCCGACGAGCTCGTGCGACTGATCCCGCCGCGGACCCTTTCGCTCGACCAGGCCCTCGAGCTGATCGGCGGGGACGAATGCGTCGAGGTCACGCCGCTCACCGTGCGTCTCCGCAAAGTCGAGCTCTCGGCTCAGAGACGGCAGACGGCTGCGAGCCGCGCCGCGCGCCAGCTGACGGCCGTCTAGCGATAGTGCTCCGTTGCTTGCCCTGACGCCGCTTCCGCTAGCCTTCCTCTGCGGCCCGTAAACCGACCGGGTCGCAGAAGTGTCGCGGAACCTCAGAAACAGGGTCCGCAGAAGGGCCACCCTCAGCCGCCGGGTTGGATGCTTTAGCCGACTAAGGGTCTTCCGTCGGGAGCCGACGACTTGAGGAGAGCGGTCTAGATGTTCAAAGGCGTCCTCACCCTTGCCAGGGCATTTCTCGTCCACGGCATCGACCAGGCAAGGCGTCAACTAGCACCTCGCCTGAGAGGGAAAGCGGTGCCGCCTCGCCCGCCGATGACAAGTCGAGGACGCGGTGGGTGATAACAGCGCGAGCATGAAGTTTCGAAACAGCGGGGCATTCACCAGTGATCTACGGGATGAGGTGGATCAGTTCCTTGCTGCGCATCCGGGGCTTCTCCGGCAGGCGCGTCGGGAGCTCGCTGTGAAGGCGGTGACTGCAGCGCTGCTGATGGTGGGCTGCTATCTCTCGCTCCTCTTTCTTCATCTCGACAGAGAGCTTGTCGGCGTGGCTCTCGTCGGGCTGATCCTGGGGGCGATCCTGGCCGGATTCTGCGTCCAGCACGACGCCAACCATCTGGCGACGTTCTCGAGTCAGCGCTGGAACCACCTGCTTGCCTGGTTCTTCTCCGACGTTTTCCTCGGGTTCGGCAGCCACATGTGGCAGACCAAGCACAACGTGGCGCACCACACCTACACCAACCTCGCCGGATACGACCCGGACGCCGAACAGACGCCGCTGCTCAAGCTGGCCCCCAGCCAACCCAGGCGCCGCTGGTATCGCGGCCAGGTCGTGTACGCCTGGCCCCTCTATCTGCTGATGGGCTTTCGAATGCAGCTCATGGCCGACGTCGTCGGCTTCTCACAGGGCCGAATTGGACGAAGCCCGTTACGGTTTCCTCGGGGCTGGCCCGGCGTCGGCGTCTTCGCCGGCAAGGCGTTGTTCCTTGGCTGGACGTTCCTCGTCCCGATCCTGATGGGCTTCCCCTGGTGGGGGGTGTTGGGCTGCTACGTCGTTGTGGTCGGCACCCTCAGCCTTGTGATGACGATTGTCTTCCAGCTCGCTCATTGCGTGACCGAGGCCACGTACGCCACGCCAGAGCAGCTCAGCGCCGCCGACGAGCGGACGGAATGGATGGTCTATCAAGTGCAGACCACGGTCGACTTCAGCCCACGCAGCCGACTGCTCTGCTGGTGGCTCGGCGGTCTGAACTTCCAAGTCGTCCACCATCTCTTCCCAAAGCTGCCCCATCCCGTCTACCGACGGCTCGCTCCGATCGTCGAGGAGGTTTGCCAGAGGCACGACCTGACCTACCAGGCGCACTCGACCATCGGGAGCGCCTTCCGCTCCCACGTCCGGCATCTGTGGGAGATGGGCAAGCTCGGCCAGCCTCTCGAACTCGAGATGGGTTGAGAAGCAAGCCTGGAGTGTCGGCGCGGCACGGTGGTCGGCGGTAGGCAGAGTTAGGAGTTGATCCAAACCGACGCGAGAGGGGCCGCATGTCTGAGGCGAACGACTGGAATCAGAAGATCATCGAGGAGTTCCGCGCAAACGGCGGCAAGGTTGGTGGCATGTTCGAGGGGGCGCCGTTGTTGCTGCTGCACACGACGGGCGCGAAGTCGGGTCTCGAGCGTGTGCATCCGTTGATGTATCAGCAGGTCGGCGACGAGTTGGCGGTGTTCGCGTCGAAGGCCGGTGCGCCCAGCAACCCGGACTGGTTCTACAACCTGCGCGCGCATCCGGACGCGGAGATCGAGCTTGGCAGCGAAACCGTGGGGGTGCGGTCGCGGGTGGCTGAGGGTGAGGAGCGGGACCGGATCTGGGCGCGCCAGAAGGAGCTTTTCCCGAACTTCGCCGAATACGAGAAAACGTCCGGCGGACGCGAGATTCCGGTCGTCTTGCTCGCCCGCAAGAACTGAGCCCGAGCGCGAAGCTGAAGGTTGGCGCGCCGCTGTCGTTGAGCGGCCGCTACGCGGTTCAAGGCTGCGCTGCCCGCGCGGGCCTGGAGGCGTGGGCACGCGACCAGGCAGCCGAACTCGTCGTCCGCGACGACGAGAGCTCAGCCGAGGTCGCCGTTGCCATCCATCGGCAGCTTTCCAGCGAGTGCAGCTTCGTCCTCGGCCCCTACGGCAGTGACCTCACCCGCGCGGTCGCCCGCGACGCCGCCGGGGGCGTGGTCTGGAACCACGGTGCGGCCGCCGACGACGTGCAGCGCCTTCCCGGCGTCGTCTCCGTGCCCTCGCCGGCAAGCGGATACCTCGTCGCGGTTGCAGATGTCGTTTCGGCCATGCGACCACAGCCGACGATCTGCGTCCTGACCGCTCCGGGCCCGTTCGCGGCCTTCGCTCGCCAAGGTGTAGAGGCAGCCGAGCCCGAACTGAACATCACGCTGACCAGTGATCCAGCGGCCGCCGACGCGCTTCTGCTCTGCGGCCCGGTCGGCTGGGAGATCGATCACATCCGCCGCCACCGTCGCCCCGGACTCCTGATCGGCGCCGTCTCGCCAGGACTCTCCGAGTTCCCCGAACTGTTCGGAGACGGCCCTGAAGGCCTGCTCGCACCGGTGCAATGGCGCCCGGGCCTTCGGACGCGACCCGAACTCGGGCCGCCGATCGTCGACCTGGCCGACTACGTGGCAGCGCAAGCCTACGCAGTCGCGTTGATCTGCAGTCACTGCCACCAGCTCGAGCCAGACGATCCGCTGGCCGCAGCGATACAGCTTCAGACCAGCACCTTCTTCGGCGGGTTCCGACTCGCCGGAGACGGCCTACAGGTCGGGCACCAACTTGCCGTCATCCAGTGGAACCACGGGTGCCGGCAGCCCCAGCCATCCCCTCCAGGCTGACGGGCTCAGAGCTGTGCCGACCGCCACTGCGACCCGGCCTTACTCGTCGAAGTGGCGGAGGACGAGTGTCGAGTTGTGTCCGCCGAAGCCGAACGAGTTCGAGACGGCGACTCGTATTTCAGCCTCTCGTGGCTGGTTCGGGATGTAGTCGAGGTCGCAGTCGGGGTCGGAGTGCTGCTGGTTGATCGTCGGCGGTAGCGTGCCTGTGCGGATCGCGAGTGCGCAGAAGATCGCTTCGACAGCGCCGGAGGCGCCGAGGCAGTGGCCGGTGGCGCCCTTGGTCGAGGAGATCGGGATCTTCCGGGCCACGTCGGTGCCGAGGGCGTTCTTGATCACCCGTGTCTCGCTCGCATCGCCGAGCGGCGTCGATGTCCCGTGGGCGTTGATGTAGTCGATCTCGTCGGCCGAGACGTCGGCGTCGTCGAGCGCCATCCGGATCGCACGGGCCGGGTTCTCTCCCGTCGGGTCGGGCTCGGTGATGTGCTGGGCATCCGAGGAGACGCCGTAGCCGGCCACCTCGGCGTAGATACTCGCCCCGCGACGCTCCGCGTGCTCCAACTCCTCGAGCACGAGCACGGCACCCGCCTCACCCATCACGAAGCCGTCGCGGTCGGCGTCGAACGGCCGACTCGCCTGCTCCGGCGCGTCGTTTCGCCGTGACAGCGCCCGCATCGCCGCAAACCCCGCCACTCCCAGGGCAGTGATCGGCGCCTCACCTCCGCCGGCCAGCATCACATCCGCCCGCCCGAGACGGATCGCGTCGAACCCCTCGCCGATCGCCATGTTCCCGGCCGCGCAAGCCGTGCACTGCGAGCCCACCGGCCCCCGCGCACCCAGCCGCATCGACACCCAGGCCGCACCCATGTTCGGCAGCAGCGCCGGAACCGAGAACGGGTTGACCCGCTCCCACCCACGGTCGGCAAACGTGTCGCACATCCCCTGGAACGACTCCAGCCCGCCCATACCCGTACCCACGGACACGCCGACCCGATCAGGCTCCGCAGCGACCTCCAGACCGGCATCAGCCACAGCCTGGACAGCAGCGGCAACCACCAACTGCCCGAAACGATCGATCCGCCTGGCCTGCCGCCGCTCCAGCCACTCGCTCGGCTCGAACCCCTTCACCTCACACGCGAACGTCACCGAATGACCAGACGTATCGAAAGCGGTGATCGGCGCCGCCCCCGACCTCCCCTCCAGCAACGCGGCCCAACTCGACCCGACATCGTTCCCCAGCGGCGTCACCGCACCGACACCCGTGATCACGACCCTCCGCATCATCCTCGCCATTACCCCCGCAACCTCGAACAGTCGGCCAGAAGCAGAGCCTACTCAGCCGGACTCGAGGGCCGGTCGCCCAGCACGTCCGCGAGGAACGCGGTCGCTCGTGTGAACGAGTCGATCCGGTTCGAGAGCTTCGCGATCGAGTGCCCTTCGTCCTCGTAGACGACGAGCTCGCACCGCACGCCTTTCTCCCTCAACATGCGCGCGATCTCCTCCGACTCCGAGAGCGGCACGCGCGGGTCGTTCGCGCCGTGCTGGATGAAGAGCGGCGCGCGCATGCGGTCGACGTGCGTGATCGGCGATGCCTCGATGAGGAAGTCGCGGTCGTGCTCGAGCGATCCGTACTCGCGCTCGCGAGCCGCACGCCTGTACGGAGACGTGTTCTCGAGGAAGGTGACGAAGCTCGAGATGCCGACCGACTCGATCCCCGCCGCCCACAGCTCCGGCTGGAACGCGAGCGCGGCGAGCACCATGTAGCCGCCGTACGAGCGCCCGTACACGACGGCTCGCGACGCGTCGATCTCTTCGCGACCGCCGAGCCATGCGTGTAGCGACGCGAGGTCGCGCACGGAGTCGAGCCGCAGCCGGATGTCGTCGAGATGCTCGTAGCGCTTCCCGTAGCCGCTCGAGCCGCGCACGTTCGGCACCGCCACCGCGTAGCCGCTCGAAACGAGGTGCTGCGCGAACGGGACGTAGTTCACGTGCCACGCCGGCACCCATTGCGCCTCCGGCCCCCCGTGCACCATGACGACGATCGGGAACGGCCCGGCGCCCGTCGGCGTGAACAGGAAGACCGGGACAGACTCGCCGTCGAAGCTGTCGAAGCGATGCAACGTCGGCTCGACCAACCCGTCGGGCGCCTCCGCCACCGCCAGCGGCTCCAGCCCGCCGCCGTCGAGGTGGTACAGCCACACGCCCTTCGGATGTGTCGGCGACGAGAACGCGAACGCGAGCTTCGAGCCGTGCGCGGAGAACACCGGCGACTCGACAACGCCCTTGCCCGGCAGCGGGAGCTCCTCGCCGTTGATCGTGAGCCGCGAGTAGCCGTCCGCGTTCTCGACGAGTAGGAGCGAGCACCCCGCCGGATCGCAGTAGCACGTGATGTCCCACTGGGAGGCGACGCCGGCGGCGGCGAGCGTGTCGCGCCCTTCGTTGGTCGCCCACAGGAGCTCGTCGCCGCGGAAGCACGGCGTCACGTACTCGGCCGGCTCGTCGTGTGGTGTCAGATGCGTGACTTCAGCGGTGTCGACGTCGCACAGATAGAGGTCGTTGTCGCCGCTGCGCTCCCCGGTCCGGCCGGCGACGATGCGCCGTCCGTCGGGCGAGATCGCGGCCACATACGTGTAGCCGCCGATCTCGAAGACCAGCTCGTCTCCGCTCTCGAGGTCGCGGGCGACGATGTCGAAGTCGATCCCGTTCCGCGTGTTCGTCGAGTACGCCAACGTGCGGCCCGCCGCGAGCGGCGTGTCGTGCTTGTAGCGCTCGTCGACGACGAGCGGCTCGTCGCCGACGTACAACTGCGTGCGTTCGTTCCCCCCGGAGTCGCGCTCGACCAGAATGCGACCGTCCGGCAGGAACAGCCCGGTCACGGCCTCCTCGTCGAACGTCACCTGCCGCATCCCCGGCCATACGAACAACTGCTCGCTGCCCGGCTCGTTCGACGCAACGAGCAACTCGCCACCGTCCGGCGAGAACGACAGCGGCCGTGCCAGCCGAACCTCGAGAAGCTCGCGCAGCATCCTTACCGCCTATGCCTGCGCTCGTCCGACCAGGACCCTGGCCAGCCGTAGTGTCGCCGCGGCCACGCTCGTTTGCGCCGCTGCGGGTGCGAACGAGATCAGGGTGATCTCGGTGCGGCCTCTGCCGACGAGCAGGGCTTCGAACACGTACTTGCCGGTCGTGCCGCCGGCGGGAATCGCCAGGCCGATCCGGAAGCCGGCGGTGTAGGTCGCGATCCGGGGGAGCGAGAATCTTCGCGAACGACGTCACCTTCTCGCCCGAGGGGAGACCCCTGGTCAGGGATGTCCGCAAGCAGGCGGCAGCTCCCGGCGCCTCGACTTCGCGTTGCCAGTCGAGCCGCACCATCTGCGCTGTGCGGAGCACCTGCGCTTCGCTGTCGAATTCGAGCTGGCCGTTATGGAAGTCGGTTTCGGCGGCACCGGTGAGCACGAGGTCGGACTGTTTCGGGTGATAGTCCGCGCAGGTCGGTGCCGGCGAGAGGTCCGGCTTCTTCGCCCCGCCCGTCCACCCGCTTCCGGGGCCGAGATCGGACCTGCGGATCACCGCCGCCCGGGCTGCCGCCTGGTCGGCCGCCGTGAACTTCACCTGGGGTCCGCCCGCCGCCAGTGCGGCGCCCGCCGTCATGCCCGCGGCCGCGAGCACGGCTGTTGCCAGCGCCCAATCCGATCTGCTCATCCCATCCTCCCTTTCGTCGGCTCGAAGCTCACACGGGACACTAGGTCGTCCCTTCGTGCCGAGGCGTATTGACTTGAACGGCTTGCCTGTGAGAGGGTGCCTCTTGCCCGATCGGGCGGCACGGTTCGCAGGTCGCAAGACCGGTGTTCCGGGTCAAACGATCGGGCATTCTCGTTGGTTGGTACGGGACTTTTGACGGGTACGACCGGGTAACAGAGACTTGCCGGTTCGTCTCCGGTGAGTCGAGGCCAACAGAGAGGAGAGCAATGGAACGGAGAGGACGTCCTAGCGGCGGCCGACGTCTGCTGGTCGCGCTCGTCGTAGCCGGCGTCTTGTTCGGAATCGCCGGCGCCGTCCAGGCAAGCATTCCTGGCCCGAACCAGGTGATTCATGGCTGCTACAGCCCTTCGGGCGCCAACCGGACGGGCGGTACGACACTGAACATCGTCAGCACGAAGGCTTCATGTGGCCGGACGTTGCGGCCGATCGCGTGGAGTCAGAAGGGTCCGAGAGGCGCGAGGGGACCAACCGGGACGATCGGGGCGAAGGGTGTGAGGGGAGCAACCGGACCGACGGGGCCTATCGGCATCAGCGGACGTCAGATCGTTCGCGTTTCCGTCCAGGCTCCCCCGAACACGACGGCCACTGCACAGGCTCAATGCCCGACCGGAGAGAAGGTGCTCGGAGGCGCCGGCAGCGTTCAAGGCGTGCCGACCGGGGTCTGGCTCCATACCCAGGTCACCGAGGTCGGCAACTTCTCGTCCTATGACGTCATCGGAGTGAACACGACGACGACGACGCAGCAGATCAACTCCACCGCCATCTGCGCAAACGTCAACTAAGAGGACACCACCGGCTCGCCCTAGCCTCCGCGGGCCAAGAGGTGAGCGGGCGGTTCGAACCGGAACCGCCCGCTCACGTTTTCCGCGTAGATCCTGCGACCGTGGCACGCAGCCTGGCGGGACCGGGTCGGCCGGGAGGACAAGCGAGAGCGGCGCGGTGGGGTTCGGCCCGTTAGGGAATCGGCCGCGCCAAGTCAGCTCTGTTCTTAGTCGCCCCTCATGATCGGCTCACGGTCGATTCACTCGGGGTGTGTCTCATGGATGCATGAGTGTGTCCAGTCCCGAGTTGCAGCGTCGGCAGGTCGAGCCGTCCTCCCGGGTCGCCGGAGGGCGCGCGTTCGCCCGCATGGTGAAGCTGACGTTCGCGGCCGGAGCCGTCACCGCGCTGGGTGTCTTCGCCCTCGTCGCTCGGGCGACCCACCCGGGCGGGGTCAGGCACGCGTCGACGCTGCCCGCGCTAACCGCGCTGACCGCCCCCAAGTCATTCGTGAACGCCCTCGCAACCGGGCTCGCTCCCGGGTCGGTCGGGCCGGCCGCAGGTCCTGCGCAGGCGGTCTCGGGCGGGTCGTAGGACGGTCTCTGCGTGCTTCTAGCGTCGAGCGCTCTCACCTGGTATCTGGCGCGCGCATCGGGCGTCGTCGCCTTTGTCCTGCTCACGCTCGTGGTCCTGGTCGGCGTCGGCCTCGCCGGGAAGGTGCGGCTCACGTGGCCGCGCTTCGCCGTCGTCGACGTCCACCGGTTCGGGAGCATCCTGGTCGGCGTCTTCATCGCCGTCCACGCCGCGACGCTCGCTCTCGACACCTACCTGCCCTTCTCGGTCGTCCAGCTCGTCGTCCCGTTTGCATCGCACTACCGCCCTCTGCCGACCGCGCTCGGGATCGTCGCGATGGAGCTGCTCGTCGCGGTCGCGATCACGAACCTCCTCCGAACTCGTCTGCCCTACCGCGCCTGGCGGCGGGCCCACTATCTGACGCTGCTCGTCTGGCTGGCGGCGACGGTGCATGGGTTGACCGTCGGCAGCGACCGCGGGAGCGCGTGGCTGGACGCGATCTACTTCTCGAGCATCGTGGCTGTCCTGACGGCGCTGATCGTGCGCGTGCGTCCGGGGCTCCGCGACTACGGGCTCGTCCGTCTTTCTCTGCCGGCCGCTGCGGTCGCGCTTGCGGTCGTCCTGACGATCGGCTCCGCGCCACGGCGCGCGGCAGCGCATCCCCCGGCCGGGTTCGACGGGCACCTGGCGGCACAGGTGTCGAACCGGTCCGGGCAGGTCTTGGCGATGACGTCCGTGTCTGGGAGCGCCGCCGGCGTGAACCGGCGGCTCGCGTTCCGAATCGACATGCTCGGGGCCGGGCAGCAGGTCGCGGCGACCGAGCTCCAGATGCGGTATGCGGGCACCCGGCCGGCTGTCTGCGCCGGAACGGTGACTCAGCTCGACACGTCGGGGTTCGTCGGCACATGCCGGTTCGCCGACGGGACGACACAGTCGGTGCAGGCAACTTGGCGGCTCCGAGGCAGCAGCCTGGCGGGGACACTCCGGCTGGCCCGGGCGGTCTAGCCCGTCAGACGTGCGGCGTGACGCCGAACGTTCGCGGAACCCTGCTCTAGACGGGCTGCGTTTCGTCGCCGTCGCGGCGGTGATCGCGTTCCACTACCGAGTGCCCGGTGGCCGTGCGGGCTTTCTCGGCGTCGACGTCTTCTTCGTGCTCAGCGGCTTTCTGATCACGTCGCTGCTGCTGTCGCAGGTGCTGGCCGGGCGTGTGCGACTCGCCGAATTCTGGACGCGGCGTGCCCGTCGGCTCGTCCCCGCGCTGATCCCGGTCCTCGTCGCTCTCGTCGTCTGGGGCGCGACCGTTGCCCCGTCCTACTCACGTGACCGGCTTCGCGGCGACATCGCTTCGACGCTCTTCTACTTCGCAAACTGGCACTTCATCTCGACGAGCACCTACTTCGCCAGCGACGGCGTGGTGAGTCCGCTCGAGCACATGTGGTCGCTCGCGGTCGAGGAGCAGTTCTACCTCGTCTGGCCGCTCGTGCTCTTCCTCGTGGCTGTGGTCTTCCGCGGGCGGCGGCGGCTTCTGGCGGTGGGCCTGCTCGCGACCGCGGGCCTGTCCGTCTCCGCCTGGAGACTGGCCGATCTCTGGTCGAGCGGGCACGATCGGGCCTATCTCGGCACGGACAGCAGGATCTTCGAGCCGCTGGCAGGAGCGCTGCTCGCGGTGCTCATGACATCGCCGAAGGTCCGAGCCGGGCTCGCACGCGTTCACCGGCCACTCGTGCTCCTGGGCGCCGCCGGCCTGATCTGGGGGGTCGCCACCCTCGGCGGGCCCGGGGGCGCAACCGCGGCCTACGCGCACGGGGGAGCTCTCGTCGTCACCGCGAGCACGGCTGCGATCATCGCCGCAATCTCGGTCTCGACCGGCATGGCTACGGGCGTGCTCGCCTGGGCGCCGGTCGCCTATCTCGGCCGGCTCTCGTACGGCATCTATCTGTGGCACTGGCCGCTGTGGGTCTGGACACGACCGCGAGGGTGGCTCGACCTGACCTCGCTGGGATGGGCCTGGCACGCGTTGATCCTGACCGCCGCCACGATCGTGCTCGCCGCCCTGTCGTACAGGTTCGTCGAGGCGCCGATCAGATACGGCACGGTCGCGCGGTTCCTGGTTCCGAGGCGCGCGTTGATCGTTCTGGGGGCGACGCTGACGGCACTCTTCTTCGCGAACCAGACGGTTGTCGTCCCGTACGCCGGCGCCACGCTCGGCCGCACGACGAAGACGATCGTGCTCGTCGGCGACTCGGTCCCGCAACGACTCGCCCCTTACCTCTCCGACGCGGCCGCGAGCCATGGCTACGTGGTGATCTCGGCCACGCGCGGCAGCTGCCCGGCGACCGGCGTCGAGCTCGTCAACTCGCACGGGAAGCCATGGGGCCCCGGAACTCAGTGCGCCACCGACGTGCCGGCGCGTCAAGACTCGGCCGTGGCCAACTACCGTCCGGCACTCGTGATCTGGTGGAGCCGCTACGAGCTCGCCGACCGGATCGACGCCGGCGGTCGTCCTGTCCGGTTCGGCAGCGCCGCCTACTGGGCGCTCCAGCAGCAGGCCTTCAACCGGCGCACAGCAGCTCTGACGAGAAAGGGGGCGATCGTCGTCGCCGTCCAGATCGAACCCACCGGGATCGGCATCGCGAATCGCTGCCGCCCAGCCGCCTGCGGACCATTCCTGGCACGCCTCGTCCACTCGACTCATGCCCGGGACAACTGGAACTCGTTCCTCGCCTCGCACCGCACCGGCCGAGTCCGCTCGATCAGCATCGACAAACTCGTCTGCCGGGACAACCGCAGTCCGTGCAACGACCGACTGCCGAACGGCCAGCTCGCCAGACCCGACGGAACGCACTACGGGCCGGCCGCAGCAGCCAACGTCGCCCGGGCCGTGATCCAGCGATCACTCGTGACCGCGGGACTGGGAAACCGCCACTAGGAACGCTGTCGCGAACCATGGACGACGCGCTGATCTGGAAACGCATGCGACAAGCGGGTTTCTACGAAGCGAGGATCCGTCGACGCTCCGATGATGACGCTCACGACCGCCGGCAGGTTGGGTGGGTGCCGAGACGGTCCACGAACGGGCTGCCGAGGGGTCGTGATGCGGCTTCGCACCCGCGCGAGGAACGGGCACTGCGCGAGCACACGCTCGCCGAGCGCCAGCGCCTGTCGAGGTTCACGCGCATCCGTGAGCTCGTGCTCGGCTTCCAGGACGGCCTGCTCGTGCCGCTCGGTGTCGTCACCGGATTGGCGAGCGCCACCGTCGGCACAACCGCCGTGATCGTCGGCGGAGTCGCCGAGGCGGCCGCGGGCGCGCTGGCGATGGGTACCGGCGCCTACCTGTCGAGCCAGGCGGAGAACCAGTTGATCGTGTCCGAGATCGGCGACCAGCGCGCAGAGGCGCTCGATCATCCCGAGATCGAACGGCTCGAGCTGCAGGTGCTGTTCCAGGAGGAAGGACTCTCGGAGGCGGACGCCCGCACCGCCAGCGTGGCGATTGCGCATTCGCTCGAAACGCTGGTCAAGACCAAGGTCGAGAAGGAGCTCGGACTCCCCTACCACGACACCGAAACCGCCCGGGGCGATGCCTACGTCGTCGGCGCCTCCTACGCCGTCGCCGCGATCATTCCGCTCTGGCCCTACTTCTTCTTCAGCATCGACGTCGCGCTGACGCTCTCGCTCGCCTCGACCGCCTGCGCGCTGTTCGCGCTCGGCGTCCTGAAAGGCCAGGTCGCCCGCCTGCCTCTGCTGCGTAGCGGCCTCCAGGTCCTCGTCATCGGCGGTCTCTCCGCCACCATCGGCTACCTGATCGGGAGCCTCGGTCCGCGGCTTTTCTAGCTCGATCCCGCCACTTCTTGCCTGGGGCTGCCGACACCGGCCTATGATCGTGCTACTTTCATGTACATGAACACGGTGGGTGTCGGTGAATTGCGCCAGAATCTGAGTCGTTATCTGCGGCGTGTGGCTCGCGGCGAGCGGTTGATCGTCACTGACCGGAACCGGCCCGTGGCTGAGCTGGGGCCGCCGCCGGCGGTAGGGGCGGAACTCGATCGCCTCATTCTTGAAGGTCGCGTTTCTCGCCCTCGCCGTGCCAGCCTCCCCGAGCCGCTGGAGCTGACCGGCGACCCGTACGCACTCAGCCGGGCGCTTGATGAAGTCCGCGGCGAGAGCTGAATGGCCCTCTTTTACGCCGACTCGTCGGCGCTCGTGAAGATGGTGCGCGAGGAGCCCGAGACGTCGGCGCTGCGAGCGTTCTTCACCGAGGCCGACATCGTCAGCTGCGAACTCGTCCTTGCCGAATTGCCTCGGGCGATCCGGCGGGCCATCGCGCTCGATCCGCGCCTTCCGCTCGCGCCGCTGATTGAACAAGCGGGTGAGATCGTCGGTGCGATCGGCTTGATTCCGGTTGACCGTCCTCTGCTTCTTGCTGCGGGCGCGCTCGCCGAGCCGGCGCTGCGAACGCTCGATGCGATCCACGTTGCGGCTGCGGCCGAGGTGAACCCGCTGGACGCGTTCGTAACCTACGACGAACGGCAAGCCGCGGCGGCGAGGCTGGCCGGCCTACGAACCGTTCAGCCCGGGACCTGAGTCCCGAGTCGCTGCCAGCTCGACTTGCCTGGGCAATCTCGGGCGGCTGGTGAAAGTGGACCCGTAGTCCCCTGCCGGTCACGCCGGACCGGTAGTCCCTTACCGGCCTAGGATGAATTAGCGCTTGCTGCGGCGGTGTGGTCGAGCAGACGCATGTCGCTGCCGAGACGAAAGCGCCCACCACACGTAGGGCAGACACCTGTCTTCCTGGTGGCGCCCTGTTGGAGGACGCTGCCGTCGACCGCGGAGCTGCCGCTTCCGGCGCAGCTTCCTTCAGCGGGGGTCGCCGATCGCGGCGTTGCCGCCGTGCCGGATCCGTCAGTCGGCTGTGTGCCAGAGGTCGCGTGCTCCAAGTCTCGAGCCTAGTCAGTGGCGCGCGGCGAGGCAATAACGAAGCCGTGCTTCGGCGTCGCGCTTCGGCGACGAATATGCAGTCGCATCGGCGATCACGAGAGCACGAAGAGTCGCGTTCGCGTCGATCTCGGTGTCCACCCGGAGCCGCTCGACCCGCGTTCGAGCTGCGAGCAGGCGGCGGGCGTTGTCGACGGCTTCGAGGCGCCACGCGGCTATCACCTGCCCGATCTGGCGTGGGTCGCCGATCTGGCCGAGCTGCTTCACCTCGCGAACGGTGGGGTCGAAGCGGCGCGCAACTCCGGCGAGGGCCGGCCCTTGTGAACGGGCGATGTCGCGGTTGACCGCCAGGACGTCGGGAACCGCGTCACCCCCGTCGGGCACGCGGAGCCCGACGGCTGCGAGCGCATACGGGAGGTCGCGCGAGATGTGGGCGTTCATCCCGAGCAGCAAGTTGCCGAGGGCGCTGACCCGATGGGACTCGGCGGCCGAGAACGCGATGCGCCACGCGCGTGGCACCTGGTCGCGGTGCCCGAGGCGCCATTCGTCCAGCGCCCGGAAGTAGAGCGTGGCGAAGACGGCATCGAGATGCGCGACGTAGGCGGGGCTGCGGTAGCGCCGCGCACGCACGCTCGCGCGGACCTCGTCCGAGACCTGCCGGTACATGAGCGCAAAGGGCGCGAAGTCGCTGCAGCTCGCGGCCTGGCGGTCGAGACGCTGCGTCATCTCGGCCACGACGTCGTCCATGCAGGCGGGCGTCCCGGCTGTGCATGCGTTCGACGAGCCTGGATCGGTGGTGGGCTGCAGTCCCTCGACGACGGCGTCCCAGCGCGGCGACGACCAGTGTCCGACGACCCGCATCGGTGGCCAGGCCGCGAGCGGTTGGCCCTGGCCGCAGCCCGCGCACACGACGGCGATCGGGAGGGCCAGGAGCGAGAGGAGGAGACGGCGCACGGCTACCGGAGTCGCCGGCCCGCCTCGTCCCGGCGGAGCGCGAGGCCGGCCGCGAACGCCGCCATGAGCGTCAGGCCGAGGAGTGCGCCGCAGGCTGTCAGCCACGCGTTTGCGTCGTGGTCCCAACGAGGATCGCCGCGATCGCCCTGGTGGACGGCGCGGAAGAGCGGCGCCGGGTTGTCCACGTTGATCGAGTCGACCCGAGTCAGGACGCCGGTCACGGCCTGGAGATCGTTCAGGTCGACGGTCGAGGCCATGCCCGCGAAGCCCCACTGTGTGCTGGCGAGATAGCCGAGCTGGTTGAGCACCGGTCGCCGCCCGATCTGCGGAAAGACGGAGCCCAACGCGAGCACGAGGAGGAAGACAAGCGCGATCGGGAGCACGGTCACGGCGCGGTCGGTGGTGCCGGCGGCGGCGGAGATGAAGAGCCCGGCCGCCATCGCGGCGAGACCGGCGAAGGCGGCGACCACCATGAGCTCGCCGAGCGGCCAGCCGGTCAGCGCGCCGTCTCCGGACGCGCCCTGCCGGCTCGTCGCGATGGCGACCAGCACCACGGCCTGGACGATGGTCACGACGCCCAGCACGGCGACCTTCGAGCCGATGTAGGCGGAGAGCGAGAGTCCCGCCACCCGCTCGCGGCGGTAGATCGGAAGCTCCTTCGCGATCTCTCTGATCGCATTCGACAGGCCGAGCCAGGTCGTGCCGAGAACGATGACCAGGAGGACGAGGCTGGCCTGCGAGATGAGTCGAAACTCCGACGGCGGCGCCGGGCTGAGCTGGTGCGATGGAAGCGCTGCCAGCATCAGCAGCCCGAGCAGCGGCGCCTGAAGCAGCATCAGCGCGAGGTTCCGCCGATCGGCGGCGAGCACGGCCGCGTACCTGAACGACAGCGTCGTGAACTGCCGCCACCAGCCACGACGGACGGGTGGCGGGCGGAGGTCGGTGGTCTCGACCTCCTCCCGTTCGGCGGGAGCCGCCTCCCGCTGGACGTACTGCTCGTAGTACTCGTGCTCCCTGAACCGCTCCTTCCACGAAGTTGCCTGGCCCTCGGAGAGCGTCCGGAAGACATCCGCCAGGTCGGCGCGGTCGAAGTAGGCGGCGGCGAGCTGCGGCGGCCCGAAGTACGCCATCTGTCCGTCCCGCGCGAGGATCAGCAGGCGGTCGCAGAGGCGCAAGCTCTGCATCGTGTGCGTGACGACGATGACGGTTCGGCCCCCGTCGGCGAGCTGGCGGCACAGCTCCATCAGCGAGCGCTCGTAGTGCGGGTCGAGCCCCGATGTGGCTTCGTCCAGGAAGATCAGCGACGGCTTGGTCAGGAGCTCGAGCGCGACGTTGACGCGCTTCCGCTGCCCGCCCGAGAGACGGGCGATTCGCACCGATTCCCGGTGCGAGAGGTCGAGCTCGGCGATCACCTCGTCGACGCGGCGCAACCGCTCCACGCGGTCGACGTCGGGCGGGAAGCGGAGGTCCGCCGCGTACGCGAGCGCTCTCCGCACCGTGAGGTCCGTGTGGACGATGTCATCCTGCGGCACGTAGCCGATCCGTCGCCGTAGCGCTTCGTAGCCCGCGTAGAGGCTGGTGTGGTCGTACAGAACGTCGCCTTCGTTGGCGACCACGAGGCCGGCGAGCGCCTTGACGAGGACGGACTTCCCCGCCCCCGAGGGTCCGACGATGCCGAGCATCGTGCGGGCGTCCAGCGAGAACGCGACATCGTCGACCAGGAGCTGGCCGGTTGGGAGGCGGACCGTCAGGCCCGATGCCGCGAACGCGATCTCGCCCGTGTCGGCCTCTTCCTCGAGCCAGTCGCCGGCAAGCCGGTACGAGTGCGAGCCGACCATCACGACGTCGTGTTCCTGGAGCACGACGTGGTCGACGCGGTGCCCGTTGACATAGGTGCCGTTGAAGCTGTCGAGGTCGGCGACTTCGATCGAGCCGTCTCCGCGCCTGCGTAGCTCGGCGTGCCGTCTAGACACCAGGAGGTCGTCGACGACGAGATCGCTGTCCGGATCGCGTCCGATCCGCATGACGTCGACTTCGATCGGGTGCCGCCTCGCGGCCGCCGGACGCGAGCGGGCTGCCCTGGCGAGCGTGCCGAAGTCGACCGTCTGGAGCCGCCCCGCGTCGTCCTCGCCCGGCCTGACCTCGAGCTCGGCTCCGGCGCCGAGCGCACCCAGGTGTAGGCGCAAGGCCCGGTCGACCAGCAGCCGCTCGACCGGCTGACCCTCGTGGTAGACCCTCTGCTCGGCGAACGCCTCGAGCGTCCAGCCGTCCTCACCGTGCCGAAGGACGAGATGACGGTCGCCGATGCCCGGACCGACGGGGCGAACGAAGCAGCCCGGGTCGCGCCCGACGACGATCTCGGGCAGGCCGGGCCCGAAGACCGCCGTCCTCCCCTCGACGCTGACCTGGATGCGTCTGCGGTCCACCGATGCGACCCTACGACGACAGACGCCGGTAGCGCAAACACCTGAAAACTCGTACGCTCGTTCTCATGGGCGTGGACTCCCCGGCCGCACCCGCACTCTCCGACACCCGGCTCGGCCGCTACGAGATCGACGCGAGCCTGAGCGGTGGCAACATGGGCTCTGTCTACCGTGCTCACGACGTCGAGACCGGCGCAGCCGTCGTCCTGAAGCGCGTGCACGCGAGCGACGAGGCGCATGGCTTCAACCTCACCGCGTGCCAGACCGAAGCGCGTCTCCTCTCCTTCCTCCGCCACCCGAGAGTGGCCGTGGTCATCGACCATTTCCACGACCCCGACGGCGGCTACACGCTCGTGACCGAGTTCGTCGAGGGCTCAGACCTCCAACGCTCTCTCTGGGATCGCGGCAGGCCCGGCCTGCCCGTGGCGGAGGTGCTCGGGCGAGCTCGCGAGGCGTGCGAAGCGCTCGCGTACATCCACTCGCAGCAGGTCGTGCACGCAGACATCAAACCGGCCAACATCGTGTGCGGGAGCGAGGGCAGCGTCCTCGTCGACTTCGGACTGGCCGTGCGGGCGGGCGAGTCCGAGGGGCCGGACGCGGCGAGCGGCGGGACAGCGCGCTTCATGGCGCCGGAGGTGTTCGCCGGCGACCCGCCGTCGCCGCGGAGCGACCTGTACAGCCTCGCCGCGACGATCTGGCATCTGGTTTCGGGGCTGCCGCCCGTCTACGGCGAGGACACACCGCTTGCCGAGACCGTTCCCGGGGTCTCGATACGGCTCGAGCAGGCGCTTCGCAGGGGCCTCCAGGTTCACCCCGAGCACAGGGTCGCCTCCGCCGAGGAGTTCGCCGCCGAACTCGGTATGCCGCTCGGAGAGCAGCGCGGAGCGTCTCTCGCCCTCAGCGTCGAGAACGCGGGCGCGCCGCGCGAGCTCATCGAGGCCGTCGTGCGCACCGCGGCGGCGGTCTTCGAGGCGGCATCGGTCTCGATCGCGCTCGCCGATCCGGATACCGGCGAGCTCCGCTACGTCGCAGTCTGGGGTGCCGTCGCGCAGGAGGTGCTCGACGTTCGGGTTCCTGCCGGACACGGGATCGTCGGCGCGGCTGTCGCGAGCGGCGTTCCGGAAGCCGTCCCGAGCTGCGCGAACGATCCACGCTTCGCCAGGAAGGTCGCCGGAGAGATCGGCTACATGCCGCTGACGATGCTCGTCGTTCCGCTCCAACGCAAGGGCCGAAGCGTCGGCGCGCTGCAGATCGTCGATCGTCGCGACGGCGGCGTCTACGGTGTCGGCGATCTGCCCCGGGCCGTGCTGTTCGGGGAGCTCACCGCGGCCGCCCTCGAGTGACGGATCTCGCGACCCCGCTCTCGGAGGGCTAAGTCGCTTGCACGCTCTGGGGGAGCTGGCGGTTCGCGCGCCGCGGCGGGCGCTGGCCGCCGCCGGCGTGTTCGCGGTCGTCGCCGTCGGCTTCGGTTTTGCGACGCCGGGACGGCTCGGCCGCGGCTCGAACGACTTCGTCACGCACGGAAGCGAAAGCCTGCGCGCCGAGCGCGCTATCGAGGCCGCCTCCGGACTCTCTGCGACGCCCCAGGCGCTCGTGCTCGTCCACCGTCCGACGGCGCAGCGGCTCGCGCGCGTCGCCGCTGTGATTCGTTCCGAGTCGGCGTTCCCGGTGACCGCTCCACCGCTGCGCTCGAAAGACGGCAAGGAGGCGCTGGTCGCCGCCTACGCGCGCGCCGGCCTGTCCCAGCACGAGTGGCGGGACGCTGCGGAGCGGGTAAACGGCCGGCTCGCGGCCGTAGGTGGAGTCGCCATGGGGGGAACCGCCCTCGCGACCGTTCAGGTGAACCACCAGATTCAGCACGACCTGACCTTCGCCGAGGAGCTCGCGTTTCCGGTGCTGCTTCTCATCACGCTCTGGGTCTTCCGCAGCCTCGTCGCCGCGCTGCTACCGATCATCTGCGGCGCGCTGACGATCGCCGGCGGACTGCTCGTCCTGCGTCTCGTCGATCTCGTGATGCCGGTATCCACCTACGCCCTGAACATCGTCACCGGGACAGCGCTCGGCCTCGGGATCGACTACAGCCTCCTACTCGTCTCACGCTACCGCGAAGAGCTGGCGCGCCACGGTCCCGGGCTCGAGGCAGTGCGCCGGACGACGGCGACTGCGGGACGCACGGTCGCCTTCAGCTCGGTGACCATCGCAGCGGCGATTGCGACCCTCGCCATCTTCCCACTCGGCTTCCTGCGGTCGATCGGCATCGCGGGCGCGCTGGTCGCGCCGCTGGCCGGGCTGATCGCGCTCACCGTGCTCCCCGCGATCTTCGTCCTGCTGGGAGAGCGGGTCAACGCGCTCTCCCCTCACCGCTGGCGGCGCGCCGCCGAGCGGACAGCGCGCGGTGAACACGGCGCCTGGTACCGCTTCGCCCGGGCGCTGATGCGCCGGCCCGTGCCGATCGCGCTCGCGGCGTCGACGCTGCTGCTGGTGTGCTCGATCCCGTTCTTCTCGATCCGGTTCACCGGCGCCACCGCGTCGGTGCTACCCCCGAACGTCTCGTCACGCGTCGTCGACACCGCGATCCAGCGCGACTTCACGGCGAGCGCCCTGACGCCGATCTACGCCGTGATCAAAGGCACCGAAGCCGACGCGAGGGCCTATGCGGCCCGGATCCGGGCACCGCTCGTGGCTCCGCCGCTCGAGCTCCGCCCGAACCTGTGGGAGGTGCGGGCATCTTCCGGGGCGTCGTTCCTCGACGAGGCATCGCAGAGCCTCGTCCGACGTATGCGCGCGCCGCCGAGTCGGGCCCTCGTCGGCGGCGCTACGGCGCAGTTCCTCGACGAGAAGAACACGCTCGGCGGGCTGCTTCCGATCGCCGGCGCCCTGCTCTGCGCGGTCACGTTCGTGCTGCTCTGGGCCGCAACCCGATCGCTGGTGCTGCCCCTCAAGACGCTGCTGATGAACCTGCTCACGCTGTCGGCAACGTTCGGAATCCTCGTGTTCGTCTTCCAGGACGGCCGCCTCGAGGGGCTGCTCGACTATCGGAGCCAGGGCGCGCTCGAGCTGACGCAACCGGTCGTGCTGTTCGCTGTCGCCTTCGGGCTCGCGACCGACTACGGCCTCTTTCTGCTCACGCGGATCAGGGAGGCGTGGGACTCAGGGCTCTCCAATCGGGAAGCTGTCGCGGTCGGACTCGAGCGCACCGGCCGCATCATCACCGCCGCCGCGGTCCTCTTCTGCATCGCCGTCGGCGCCTTTGCGACCTCCCAAATCGTCATCGTGAAGGAGATCGGGGTCGGGATCGCTCTCGCCGTCCTCATCGACGCAACGATCGTGCGGGCGCTCCTCGTCCCGTCGCTGATGGCCATTCTCGGCCGCTGGAACTGGTGGCCCTCATCGCGGCCGGAGGGCGAGGGCTGCACGGCAGAGCACCTGCAGACGGCCCGGCGGCCTCGGGTGTGACTGTTAGGGGACGAGCCTCGAGGCGGGGACGCAGAGGATGGGCGGACTGAACCCGAACCAGCGCCCTTGGGACGCATGATCCGATGTTGGCCCCGGATCGGTAGTCCCTTAACGCCCCAACATTCGCGAGCCCAAGTATGCGGCAACTCACGCGTGACTCTGCAACCGGCCCGCGACTCGCGCGATCTCGTCAGGGTCGAGCAGCGCCGGGTCGCCGAGGAGGCGTGCCCGATAGTAGAGAGCGCAGAGCGACTCGAGCAGCACGGCTCGGTCGTACGCGCGTTCCAGCGTGTCGGCAACGGCGACTGCACCGTGACTCGCGAGCAGGGCGGCCTTGCGACCTTCGAGCGCCTGCGCGACACCCTCGGCCAGCTCCGCGCTTCCGAACGTCGCATAGGGAGCGACTCGCACCGAGCCGCCGAGATCGGCAAACAGGTAGTGAACCGTGGGTACCTCGTCCACGAGGGTCGACAGCGTCGTCGCGTACGGCGAATGCGTGTGCACCACTGCGCCGACCTCGGGGTTACGGTAGACGGCCAGGTGCAGCGGGCGTTCGCTCGACGGCTGGAGCTTCGCTTCGATGGTGCGCCCGTCGAGATCGACCAGGCAGATGAGCTCCGGGCGAAGCAGGTCGTAGTCGACGCCCGCAGGCGTGATCGCGACCAGCTCTCCCGCCCGCAGGCTCACGTTCCCCGCGGTCAGGACGACGAGCCCGTCGCGCCGTAGTCGCTGCGCATACTCGACGACGAGTTGCCGTTCGCGTTCCAGACGCACGGCCACACTCTTGCACTGCCCAGGAAGGGCACGCGCCGGTTGGAGTACGCTCGGACCGGTGCTGACGAAAGACGAGATCGACGCTTCGCGCGACCGGGCCGCCGCGGTTCTCGCTGCTGCGGGCATCACGCTCACGGAGCAGGAGCAGGCGGCGATCGAGGTCGCGGACTTCGGCCTGTCGCGCCTCGGCGAGTTCGGACTCGAGGTCGTCGTCTACGTCAACAGCGAGCGTGTCTGTGCGAAAGAGTTGGTGATGTTCCCGCGCCAGACCTGTCCGGAGCATCGACATCCTCCCTTCGACGGCACGCCGGGCAAAGAGGAGACGTTCCGCTGCCGCGCGGGGACGGTCTACCTCTACACGGACGGCGAGCCGACGGAGGAGCCGCTCGCCAGGATCGCGGCGGATGACAGGGATCGGTTTACGGTCTGGCACGAGATCGTGCTCAGGCCCGGCGACCAGTACACAGTTACGCCGGACACGCTGCACTGGTTCCAGGCAGGTGACGAGGGCGCGGTCGTCTCCGAGTTCTCCACTCAGAGCCGCGACGACCTCGACCTCTTCACCGACCCGCTGATCCGCCGGGCCACGGTCGTCGCGGACCGGTAGCGGTGCGGGTCGTCTGCCTCGGGATCCTCGTCGCAGACGTCTTCCTGCCGCCGCTCGACCGGCTGCCGCGCGCGGGCGAGCTCGTCGCCGTCGACGATTTCCTCGTCCAGCCCGGGGGCTGTGCCGCCAACACGGCGATCGACCTCGTGCGGCTCGGTCTCGAGGCCGCCGTTGTCGGCTGCGTCGGCGACGATCCGTTCGGCGACCTCGTCGTGAGGGAGCTCGACGAGCACGGCGTCGACACGACTCGCGTTCGCCGCGTCGAGGGACTCGGGACGTCGAAGACGGTGATCTTCGGCGTGCAGGGCGAGGATCGGCGCTTCGTCCACACGTTCGGCGCGAACGCGGCGCTGGGTGCCGCCGATCTCGTCGCGGTGGACGAGCCCGCCGACGCGCTCTGCGTGGGTGGCTACCTGCTCCTGCCGGGGCTCGCTGCGAGCGAGCTGGCGAACACGCTGGGCCGCGCCCGCGCGCGAGGAACGCTGACGCTGCTCGACGTCGCGATCCCCGTCGGCAAGACGTTCGACTCGTCGGGTGAAATCGCCGAGCTGTTGCCCCACGTCGACGCCTTCGTGCCGAACGAGGACGAGGCGCGCGCGTTGACAGGCGAGGGCGATCCGCACCGGCAGGCGCAGGCTCTTGCAGCGGCCGGAGCCGCCACCGTCGTCGTCACGCGCGGCGCCGACGGCGCCGTCGTCCACAGCCGAGGAGAGACGTTCGACGTCACGCCGCCAGCGGTCGAGGCGGTGGACGAGTCTGGCGCCGGCGACGCCTTCGACGCCGGACTCATCGTCGGGATGCTCGACGGTTTCGACATCCGCCACAGCGTCGCGCTCGCCGGCGTTGTAGGCGCATCGGCCTGCGCGGCCCTCGGGTGCTGGGAGAGCGTCTGCACCCGGGCGGAAGCGGAAGCGGTGCTCGCAGAGCAGGCGCTCGCATGACGCTCGCCGCTCTCCCTGACCTGCTCGCCGACGCCCGCCGGCACGGGTACGCGCTGGGGTACTTCGAGGCCTGGGACGGATACTCGCTCGACGCGGTCATCGCGGCTGCCGAGGCCGAGCGCGCGCCGGTGATTCTCGGCTTCGGCTGTCTGCTCGTCGACCGCGGCTGGCTCGACACGGGCGGAATCGCCCGGCTCGGCGCTCTCGGGCGCACGGCTGCGGACGCCGCCGCGGTGCCGGCTGCCCTGCTCCTCAACGAGACGCGCTCCGTGGCAGAGGCGGTCGCGGGCCTCGGCGCCGGGTTCAACGCCGTCATGGCCCACGGCGCAACCGCCGACGAGATCGCCGGTCTCGCGCGCGAGGCACATGCGCTCGACGCCGCCGTCGAAGGCGAGGTGGGGGAGTTACCGACCGTGCACGGCGACCGCCTGGACGAGACCGAAGCGAGCCTGACTGACCCCGATGCCGCCGCTGCGTACGTCGAGGCGACAGAGGTCGACTGCCTCGCCGTCTCGGTGGGGAACGTCCACCTGCTCGAGCACGGCCAGGCCGACGTCGACCTCGAGCTCCTCGCCCGGATCCACCACCGCGTCCCGGTCCCGCTGGTCGTCCACGGCGGCACCGGCTTCCCGGCCGCCGCAGTGCCGGCGGCAATCGCACGCGGGGTGGCGAAGTTCAACGTCGGCACCGTGCTCAAGCGCGCCTTCCTCGGCGGCATGACACGCGCGCTCGCCGACGCGCCGGCGGACGCGAGCCCGCACGACCTTCTCGGCTCGCACGCTTCCGCGGACGTCCTCACGGCCGGAGCCGAGAAGATGCGTGCAGTCGTGCGCTCGTTGATCCAGCTCTACGGTGGCACCGGCCGTGCCTGAGACAGCCGACCTCGCCGGCCTCTACCGTCGGATGCTCCTGATCAGGCGCTTCGAGGAACGCGTCTACCACCTGTTCCTCGAAGGCGAGATCCCCGGGACGCTCCACCAGTACCAGGGACAGGAGGCGGTCGCGGTCGGCGTGTGCGACGTGCTCGGCCCCGACGACTGGATCACCTCGACACACCGGCCTCACGGCCACGCGCTCGCCAAGGGCGTGTCGACCCGAGGGGCGCTGGCGGAGCTGTACGGCAAGGAGACGGGCTGCTGCCGCGGGCGCGGCGGGTCGATGCACCTCGGCGACCTCGACGTGGGGATGCTGCCGGCGATCGCGATCGTCGGCGGCGGGAACACGGTCGTCACCGGGCTCGGCCTCGCGTTCAAGCTGCAGCGCACCGACAGGATCGCCGTGTGCTTCTTCGGCGAGGGAGCGGTCAGCGAGGGAGCGTTCCACGAAGGGCTCAACTTCGCCGTGGTGCAGCGAATCCCGGTCGTCTTCGTCTGCGAGAACAACCTCTACGGCGCCTCGACGCCGTTCCACCAGATCTCGCCGGTCGGCGACGTGGCGGACAGGGCCCCCGCCTACGGCGTTCCCAGCCGGATCGTCGACGGCATGGACGTCCTCGCTGTGCGCGAAGCCGCAGCGGAGGCCGCCGATCGCGCACGCTCCGGCAACGGCCCGACGCTCCTCGAGTGCAAGACCTACCGCTTCACAGGCCACAGCCGCAGCGACGCGCGCGGCTACCGCTCGCGCGAGGAGGAGGCCGAGTGGCAGGCGCGCGACCCGATCCCCAGACTCCGCGGCGAGCTCGCGGAGGCAGACGCGGCTCGAATCGAGACGGAGGTCGAGGCAGAACTCGACGACGCCGTCGAGTTCGCGCGCTCCTCACCCGATCCCGACCCGGACGAACTGGCGCTCGATGTCTACGCCTGACGCAGCCGTCGCCGCACGGCGGCTCACCGTTGCCGAGGCGATCAGGGAGGCGATCGCCGAGGAGATGCGCCGCGACGAGTCGGTGTTCCTGATCGGCGAGGACATCGGCGTCGAGGGCGGCTTCGGCGGCGCCTTCGGCGTCTACCTCGGCCTGGTGGAGGAGTTTGGTCACGAGCGGATCGTCGACACGCCGATCAGCGAGAAAGTGATCGCCGGCGCCGCCGTCGGGGCCGCGGTCGCCGGGATGCGACCGATCGCGGACATGCAGTACTCGGACTTCCTCTTCGAGTGCATGGACGAGCTCGTCAACCAGGCTGCCAAGCTGCGCGCCATGTCGGGCGGGCGGTTGCGCGTCCCGCTCGTGATGCGCGCACCGGTCGGGGCGACCGGGCGCGGAGCCCAGCACTCCCAGAGCCCCGAGAGCTACTTCGTCCACGTGCCAGGCCTCAAGGTCGTCTGCATCTCCGACGCCTACCACGCAAAAGGGCTGATCAAGAGCGCGGTCCGCGACGACAACCCCGTGCTCGTCTTCGAACACAAGCTGCTCTACGGCAGCAAGGGGCGCGAGCAGGCGGCAGGCCTCGATCCCAGCGCCGAGGTCCCCGTCGGCGAGTACCTCGTGCCGCTCGACCGGGCGGTGGTGCGGCGGCCGGGCGACGACGTGACGGTGATTGCCACGCATGTCTCGCTCTACCGGGCGCTGGCTGCCGCCGAGGAGCTCGCAGCGGACGGGATCGAGTGCGAGGTGATCGACCCGGTCTCGCTCCTGCCGCTCGACGCGGAGACGATCTTCGCGTCGGTCCGACGGACGGGCCGGCTCGTCATCGTCCACGAGGACACGCTGACCGGAGGCTGGGGCGCCGAGCTCGCCGCGCGCGCAGCCGACGAGTGCCTGTACAGCCTCGAAGCGCCGATCAAGCGCGTCGCATCCCGGGACATCCCGATGCCGGCCGCGCCCGTGCTCGAGCAGAGCGTGCTGCCGAGCGTCGAGCGGATCGTTGGCACGATCCGGGAGCTCGGCGGCTGACCGTGGCGCACGCGGTGCGGATGCCGCCGCTCGGGACGACGACCGACGAGCTCCGGGTCGTCGAGTGGCTCAAGGCGGTCGGCGACGAGGTCGTCGCGGGCGAACCGCTCTTCGTCGTCGAGAGCGACAAGGCGACGCTCGAGGTCGAGGCGGCGGCGCGCGGGACGCTCCTGGCCATCCGGAGCAGAGCCGGCGAGACCGTCGCGGTGGGCGGGATCGTCGGCTACGTGGGCGCGCCGGGCGAGGAGCTGCCGACGGAGGCCCCAGCCGGACAGGTCGAGGCCCCGCCTGCGGTGCGCAAGCTGGCCCGGGAGCACGAGATCGACCTCGCCGGGATCGTCGGCACGGGGCCGGGCGGGCGAATCGAGCGCGGCGACGTCCTCGCCGCCGTCGGCTCCGAGGGTACGGGCGAGGCCGTGCCTGCGCACCGGCTGGCGATGGCCCGGCGCCTCGAGCGGGCGGTCGCGATTCCGCAGTTCAGCGTCGGCGTGACGGTCGACATGACACGGGCCGCGGGTGCGCTCGAAGCCCCCGGCATCACGTACACCCATCTGCTCCTGCGGGCCGTCGCCGCGACGCTCCGGGCTCACTTGGAGCTGAACGCGCGATGGCGGGACGGACCGCGGATCGAGCGGCTCGACCGAGTCGACGTCGGCCTCGCCGTCGCCGGGGAGGACTCGCTCTACGTCGTGACCATCCCTGAGCCGGACAGGCTCCCGGACGATGCGCTCGTCGAGCACGTCGAGCGGGCCGCGGCCGAAGCGCGGGCGGAACGCATCTCGGAGCAGTACGCCGGGCCTACGGCTGTCGTTCTCAGCAACCTCGGCGGGATCGGGGTCGATCGTTTCGAGGCAATCCTCGACCCTGACGCGACGGCCGTGCTCGCCGCCGGGCGAGTCATCGAACGCCCTACGGTGATCGAGCGGGAGATCCGCGCTACACCGCAACTCGACCTGACGCTGACGGCCGACCACCGCGTCGTCGACGGGGTTGCGGCAGGCCGGTTCCTCGTCGACCTCCGCGCCCTACTGGAAGCCGGAAGCGCCTAGGTCGCGCCGCTCATCGGTCCGGGTGCGCATCAAGAGCCAACGCGCCGGGAAAGCCGTCAGCGGACAGCGGTGTCGACGCCGCCTAGCGGCCTGGCACCGAGAGCGAGACATCCGGGTACCCGCGGCAACAGACCGGGCAACGTCGTGGGAGCAGTAGTCCCTTGTCCGGGAGGCGGCCCCTGCGAATCGCAAAGTCCCCTTGGATGGCGCTTAGGAGATCGCCAGGGTCGGCTCGTCTAACCTCACCAGACTCCCTTGGCCCGACCTGCTGAGGTGGCGGCTTTTGAGCGGCTGTAGCGACAGCGATTGCGCGAGCTTCAGAGTGAAGCCTGGTCTAACCATCCTCCGTCGGTCCCACGCTTCTCTCCGACTCGTAATTGGCGATAGCATCTCGTCTCATGGCTCAAAGACGCGCCCCTCGACCAAGTCGTACAGGCAGGTCACCCATGGTCACGAAGGAGATGACCCTCGACTTCGACGGGCTGATGCGCATCCTCGCCCAGAATCTCTACTCAGAGAAGAAGGTGTTCATCCGTGAGCTTGTGCAAAATGCTCACGACGGTGTCCGTCGCCGCGAGGAGGCGGATGCGACTTACCGCGGCCGCATCGACATCGAGACCCGGCCCGAAGAGGGATGGATCAGCTTCAGCGACGACGGGATCGGCATGAGCGCTGCGGATCTCGATCACTATTTGTCGCGGATTGGATCTAGCGGCACGAAAGAACTTGGGCGAGGCGATGGACAGGTAGCGGGACTCGTCGGCCAGTTCGGGATTGGTTTCCTATCCGGCTTCATCGTTGCAGACCGTCTGGAGGTTCGAACACGGAAATGGGGTGAGGACGCAGGCTGGCTGTGGCAGAACAGCGGCGGCAAGATCTATACCGTGGAACCTTGTGACGTAGAGTCTGCCGGAACGACTGTGAAAGTCTTTACAGCCGACGCGGCTGACCGGGTCCTTCTAGGGCCTGAGGACGTGACTCATGTTGTCCGCGAATATTGCGACATGCTACGCGTGCCGATCCATGTGAACCGCGGCGTCGCGCCGGTTAACACACGGATCATGCCATGGGAAAGAGATGATCTCAGCGAAGAAGAGCGAGAACTGGATTGTAAGATCTATCTTGCCAGAACGATCAGAGGCGATAGCATCATTGAAACGTTTCCGGTCATCCTTGATTCGCCAGTTAAGGCGGGCGGCATTCTGTACGTAAGTAAACAGCGAACTTTTGGTGTACGGGTTCCCCGCAACGTGCGTATCTATCAGGATCGGATGTTTGTTACTAATGACGCAGAGCTACTTCCGTCTTGGGCTGAATTTGTTAGCGGCATCATCGAGACACCTGAGTTGACGCCCAACGCTGCCAGAGACGGGTTTATCAAGAACCAAGTCTGGAGCGCGTTGCGTGACGCGCTAGGAGATTGGATTATTGCCGGACTTGACAAATTGCGCGAAACCAACCGCAAGCAACTCTCGTATATTCTGAAATATCACGATCTTGGGATTAAAGCGGCCTGTTACCATCACGATCCTTTTTTCGCGAAGTTTGCACATTTGTTGGAGTGGCGAGTGAATCGTCTACCTGATAGTGCTCCTGATGAAGACTTCGAAGACTTCAATGAATTGGACTTTCGCACTGGAGGCGTCTCGTTTCACTGGCGCACCTTACCGGAGGTGCTGGACAGCACTCCGGGTGGAGACGATTTGCCGAAACGTCTCTTGACGTTTACCACTACTTACGCCGCCAACCAGTATTTCGACATGGCGAATGCCGAGGGCGTTCTCGTGGTGGACGCCAGCTATCCCTTCGAGGATGAGCTAATCGCTGCGTACCCAAAGCTACCTGATGTGCCGCCGATTGAGCTTGTTTACGTCGACAGGCAACATGGCGGCCTATTCAAAGAGCTTCAATCCGGTGATGAAGCTGTGCGGCGTATGGCAGAGGCGATGAGCCAGTTTATCTTTCCTAGTGGCAGTGGCAGACTGAAGGTCGAGGCCAGACGTTTTCAGCCAGAGACTCTGCCTGCGGTCCTGCTTAACGCAGAGAGGGGGAGGGCGGAGCAACAGGCGCGTCAACTCCTTAGCGACCCAAGTCAGCCGAGTAGGCTTAGAGAGATGGCGGAAGAGCTTTTGCGAACTGCGCGACTCGCAAACGCCATGCGCATGACGATCAACGCCGGTTGTCCGTTCATTCAACGCCTCGCGGCTCAAGATTTCGACGACCCAGCGGTAAGACATTTGATGCTCGGCGTCTATAACAGCGCGATTCTTTATAACGCTGAGATGCTAACAGCGAGCAATGCGGCAATTTTTCATGATCAATTCGGAGATTTTATGGAGAGTAGTCTTATCATGATCATGCAGCGCGCCGCGATCGACGCAGAACGAGACGCTTTGGAACAAGAGCGCGCGCGCCTTCGGGGCGAGGATGGGAGAAGCAGAGCGAACATCACACACCGGATCATCTTTTTGATGACACCTTTCAATGACGATTATGTCTCCCTCGAGAGAGCTCTACGCATCGTCATCGAGGATCGCTGGTCATGTGAGCTATCGTTAGCGCGCGATCGCCTTCTAAGCTCCGAGCTGCGCGCGAATGTAGAAGCTCATATGCAGCAGGCTAACGCGTTCCTTGCAGAGGTGAGTCTTGGGAACCCCAACGTGATGTATGAAGTTGGAAGGGCACGTGCGCTCTACTCTGAGCGGCCAATGATTTTCTTGAGTCATCCGCGGGAAGACACAGGCGAAGTTACTGTCCCTGCAGACCTCTCGGGCCTGCTCCGGCTTGACTACAAGCAAGGGGAAGAGCCCGATGCGTTGGCTGACCATCTCGACACTGAGCTTCGCAAGTCGAAAGCGATCACGGATTTGCTCGGTAACGAGAGCTTCGAGGACTACATCACCGCGTCGAAGCTCAAGGTTTGGAGCCAGCCCTTTACACTGCCGGCGAATGCTTTCGATGTGCTGAGTGCGAGGTTTCCAACCGGGCGCGCATGGGCCGAGGCGACAGGCGAGGTCCTCCATCAGGTCCTCGCGGCGTTCGATGTGGACGCGGAGGATTGCGATAGTCTGATTAGGAAGGTTCGGCGCGGGATCGCCAACTAGCTGTTAGTTAGGCTGCTTCACACCGCGACTGAGGGCTTGTGGGCGTTTTCGACAATCTGGCTGTCCTCGAGCGAGAGGCGCAGCGTCTCTATAGAGAGGGTGTAGAGGAGGCAGCAGCCTTGACGTGGGCACGACGCCGAGAAACGGCACAGACGCTCGGTGATCGGGCGGCCGCTTTCGCATCTCTCGTCTGGGAAGCTGAGTCGTGGGTGATGGTGGGCGATTTCGAGCGTGCCTTCGGGTTGGCGCTGATAGCACTTAGCGATGTCCCGACGGATGCCGCACCGTTTGAGAAATGGCTCGGCCGAAAGCTCCGCTACAAGATTCAGATGGAGCTGCGACCGGAGAAAGCGAGATTGCTTGATAGTTTGGCTGAGCTGGAGGAACTTGCATCACGCTCAGTGCATCCCGTTTCTGACCTTGACTTCATTCGAGGAATGATTGCGTGCAGCTCGGGTGCGTGGGAGCCCGCCCTGGAGCATCTAGGGCGCGGCTGGCACCGGTGGGATCGTGGGTGGACGCGATTCAGTTTCGCGTGGCACGCACTGAATTGCTGCCTGCGACTTGACCGCAGAGAGGAGGCCGATTCCTGGCTGAGACATCTGTCTCTAACCCAACAAGATTGGAAAGAGTCGCGCCAAATGCTTAAGGCAGGGAGATTGCTATGTGCCCTCCACGCTGGGGATCGTGATGGCGCGGCGGCTTGTATCGACGACGGCTGCGGCTGGAGGCAGTACGAGCTCCGCGGCCGGCTCTTTGCCGCCGGAGCTGCTTCCGATCCGCTCTATGACCCAAGCGATCACTCTCATCCCGCTCGGGGGCTTGCGACTCCGGAGCGAACACAGAGTGTCCACGTCCGTTACGACAACGTGCTGGCGCTCGTAGACTACCGCCTCGCCTGTCTCCGCTTCGGCGCCGGCCTCCCGGCGGCAGATGACCTCTACTACAGGAATGTCGAAAACGTGCCGACTCATATCATGGTCGTGGATCCCATTAAGTTTCAACAGCAACTTCGCAGCTTCCACGTCAGCTGGAGTCTGCTTGCTCAACGTGGGAGACACCTCGACATTCTGCTCGAGTGCGACTGGCGCACACGGGAGGCTAATACCCGTCTCCTGCGGGCCAAAGCCATTGCCGCCGCCGCCGGGTTCCCATTCGACCAAGCCGCGTGAGCTTTCGCTCCATAGGGGAGGCGACAATTCGGGCTTGCCAGATCGCCCATTTACGCGAGCAGAGTCCAGAGTTCTGTTTGGGAAAACACTCGACCGGGGCGCGTTCGTGGTGAGCTTTGAGGTTCCACAATCGGAGCGTGGCTTGCTTGTGACCCTTCACTCACCAGGCGCGACCCCCGGGCCCTGAGGAAGCAGACGTGATCAGTCTGCGGATGTTCAATCCCTTGTCGGAGCGAATTGTCCGGGCGCGCGGTCGACCGGCGCGCTAGGCAATCCCCGCTCGGTCGCTCCGTCACCGTGACGACCGACTGCGGCAGACACGAGCAACTTCCGCCAGTGCTTCCGCCGTGGTTTCCACGCCAAGCTTGGTCCGGACGGAGGCGAGGCGGCGGTCAGCCGTGCGTCGAGCTAGATTCAACTGGCGGGCCGTCTCGGCCAGCGAACGGCCCTCCAGTAGGAGATCGACTATCGCTCGCTCCTCTTTGGTCAGCGTCGGCCGCGCCGGTACGTCTCCGATGCGGTGATCGACTCGACCGATCCGTCGCAGGTCGTCGCAGAGCCTGTCGATCACGGGCCGCTCGGCGCGAGCGTGAATGACGAGGCCCGCCCCGGCTACAGCTGCGAGGAGGGCCGCGGCTGCGTCTTCCGCCGAGGCGACGGTTCCCGAGCAGACACGCCGCGTATCGCTGGGCGCAGTCCAGCCGTCGAAGACCGCCCAGCCCGAGTCACGAACCTCGGCGAGGGCGATCGCAAACGCCTGTCTTGGGCCCTCGACGACGACGAGCGGCTTCATTCGCGGGCGGCGAGGGCGGCCGCCTGCAGCCGTGAGCGGGTGCCGAGCTTGTGCGATCCCGATGCGATCAGTCGTTTCACCGTTGATCGTCCGATTCCGAGCCGGCGGCCGATCTCGGCGTTGCTGAGACCGGCAGCCACGAGCTCGAACACCTCCTGCTCGCGGCCGGTCAGCGCCCCGCGGTGCGTCCGTGCGGCCGCGCGGCGGGCACCGGCCAACCGCAGCGAGCGGCGGATCCTCGCCAGGAGCGCAAGGCACTGTCGTCGCTGGGCGGTACGTTCTGCCGCCGTCAGTGCGTGCCGTGCACGGTCGAGGTCTCCGGCGAGACGGAGCGCCTCGCCTCTGCCGAAGAGCGCGCGGATCTCGCCGCGGGCGTGCCGCCCGCGCCACAGCCGGGCTGCCTCGCTGAACAGGTCCGCGGCATCCGCGTGGTTCCCGCCGGCGAGCGCCGCGAGCGCCTTCTCTTCGAACGGCATTGCCTCACCCATGCCGTAGACCGGTTGAAGCACCGGCGGGCCAGGATCGATGCCGAGCTCGAGGCAGGCCCAGCTGCGGGTAATGCGAACGAAGACGTGTGGCCCTTCACTCGGCAGGGCCGGTGCGTCGAGGCAGCGATCGGCCACGGCCAGCGCCTGTCGCGGGCGACCGCTCCAGAGCTCGAGGTCGGCCTCGACCCAGAGCACGTGCTCGAGCGAGCCGCGGTCGGCCGGAGCGAGGGCTCGAAGCTCCTCGACCGTCTCGCGGGCGCGCTCGTACTGCGCCTGCTCGATCAGCGCCTGCCCGAGGTAGAAACGCACGATGAACGCCTCATCGAGCTCGAGCCGCTCCACGAGCAGCGCCTCGCAGTCGTCGACGGCTTGCCTTGAACGTCCCTCGTGCCACTCGATGCCGGCCAGACTGGCGCGCAGACGACGCTCGCGGCCGGTGAGCCGAAGCGCGCGCGCCTCGTCGACAAGCAACTCGTTGACCGTCCGCGCCCGACGCAGCCGCCCGCTGATCAGCAACCCGAAGCTGAGCAGCGCGCCCGCAGCCTGCACGAGGTCGTCGTCACCCTCCGTGCGCGCTTCGTCCAGCGCCCGCTCGAGGTTTGGCCGCCACCCCGGTGCGCCGGCGGTAAACGCTGCCCGACCCAGCAGGTAGCGGGCTTTCGCCGTGAGCAGGTTGTGGGTCGAGGCCAGCTTCGCCGCCGCCCGGGCCTGGGCAAGCGCCAGTTGCGGGTCTCGGTCGAGCGTCATCGTCACGGCCGCCTGCTCCACGCGCAAGCTGACGCCAAGGTTGGCCGGCACGACGTCTACCAGTGCGAGACCGACCTGCCACGCGCGCCGAGCGCCCTCGAGGTCTCCGAGAGCGTGGAGCGTCCGCCAGCGAAGCAGGGCCGTCTCGGCCACCATTTCCGGATCCTCGGAGGTGATCTGCCCGAGCGTCGAGGCGGCGGATGAGTAGCGCCCGGCCTCGACCAGTGCCCGAGCCGCAGCGACGGCCAGTCTGTCCGCATTGGCCCGGGAGGCGTTTGCCGCGGCGACTGCAAGGTGCTCGGCCCGCTCGCCCGGCGTCGACGCCCTGCCGGCGGCGCGCATCGCGGCTGCGTGCGCCGCCGCGCGCTCACCGGCCGCTGCGTAATGACGTGCCGCCTCGCCGGGCTCGCGGAGCGCGCGCGCGAGGCGGCGGTGGATCTCCGCTCGTTCTTCCTCAGAAAGAACTGAGATCGCGGCGTCGGCGAGGAGGGCATGCCTGATGCCTGTCCGGGCCCCTTCCCTCCGAGCGAAGCCGGCCTCCACCAGCAACTCCTCCGCAGGGCCGACAAGGCGGCGGGGCAACGGTCGTCCCGCCAGCGCAATCGCGCCGAGGGCCGACCGCGCATCCGCATCGAGGTGACGCAGCCGCGCCGCGATCGACAGTCGCAGGCTTTCCGATGCGTCACCCGAGGCCGAGAGCTCCTCGAGCAATAGTGGATTGCCGCCTGCTCGACGCACGATGCGCCGCGCCGTGGCCTCGGGAAGTCCCGGCCTGGCCCGGGCGACCAACTCTGCGGCCGCCCGATCCCCGATCGGTTCGAGCGCCTGCACCTCGGCGCCCAGCGCCTTCCCGAGGTCGCGCGCATCCTGCGTACCTGAGTCCTCCCGCCGCACGGCCATGACGATCCGGGTCTCGGCGCCGAGCAACGGCAGCACCGCGCGCGTTGCCCTGTCCGCCCAGTGCAGGTCGTCGAGAAACAACGTTTCCCGCCCGAGGAGTTCATCGACCTCTTGCGCGACGTAGGCGGGGTCGCCGCCGCCTAGCTTGCGCCCGAAGGCGCGCTCCAACGGGAAGTACGGCATCCAGGAGAGCGTGGACAGAGCTCCGCCTTCCCGCAGCCTTACGCCGGCGGCGTCGGCGGCCGCCCTCACAGCGGCCGTCTTGCCGATCCCCGCCTCTCCAAGCACGACCACGGGGCTTCCCCGCTCGAGCCGACTCGCGAGTGCCTGCAGCTCGCTCTCTCTCCCGAAGAGCATGGCCGGATTGTCGAACCGAACGAGAAGTGGCGCAACTGGCCGATGACGTACGACCGGCATTGATCGAACCTGGGCCCGATGAAAACGCTTCGCTGCGTCTGCGGGCGCGTCCTCACTGCCGAGAACGGAGAGGCACTCCTCGCCGAGGTCGAGCGTCACCTCGACGAGATGCTCACCCACGCCGAGCTGATCAGGCACGGGACCGACCTCGAGACGCACCGAGAGAAGTCGATCGCCCTCGAAACCAAGGAGGAGAGATGAACACATCCAGCCGAGCCGTCTGGCTCGTTAGCATTGCGCTCGCCGCGCTCGTTGTCGTCTGCGCGCTTGCCCTGCCGGCGCTGCCCGCGCATGCGGCGGCGCCGCCCACGAACGGCAAGATCGCGTTTGAAAGCAACCGGCCCGCGCCCGGTCTTCCTTCCGGCTTCTCGATCTACTCGGTCAATCCGGACGGCTCGAGCGTGAGCGGGCCGCTCGTGTCCGAGACCAGCGAAACCACCCCCGCCTACTCGCCCGATGGCACCAGGATCGCCTGGGCGACATTTCTGTTCGAGACTCTGTTCGGGCCCGGCCCGGCGCATTGCGAACAGGCGATCGGGGTCATGAACGCCGACGGCAGCAACCCCTACCAGGTGGCCAACCGCTGCCTCGACTTCGGCAGTGTGAACGGCACGCCCTTCGCCTACCCGGCCTGGTCGCCGGACGGCAGCAAGCTCGCGTTCATGTGCACCAACCCGCTCACCGGCGAACAGATCTGCACGGCCGATGCGGCCGACGGCAGCGGCTTCGACCAGCTCACGAACTACCCGATCGACACGGTCCTTCACCCGACCTGGTCGCCTGACGGGTCGCAGATCGCCTACACCGTCAGCACCGACGGCGGCCAGACCTACCAGGTCCACGTCATGAACTCGGACGGCAGCAACGACCACGCGATCACCCCAACACCCGAGATCAGCTACGCAGCCGACCCGGCCTGGTCGCCGGGCGGCACCAGGATCGCCTTCACAGGCATCGCCGCCGACGGCAACTTCCGCATCTTCGAGATGAACCCCGACGGCAGCAACCCCGTCCAGATCACGCCGTCCGACAGCAACAGCGGTGACAAACAACCTGCCTGGTCGCCCGACGGAAACGAGCTCGCGTTCGCGAGCAGCCGCGTCACGGAGACGTACAACATCTGGACGATGAACGCCGACGGCAGCAACCTGGCGCAGGTCACCGACAACTCCAACACCAACGACGAGCCTAGCTGGGGCCTACAACCCGCGGGCTCCGGCGACGTAGAAATCACCGACTGCAACGACCCGAGCATCAGCCAGCTCACATCGGTGCAAGGAAATTTGACCATGAATCTCAGCAACTGCGGGCCGGTTTCGTTCTCCAACCTGCAGGGCGTCGACGGAACAATCGACGCGGAGATCACGAGCTCCGGCAGCGTGAACTTCAACAATCTCGCCACCGTCGGCGGCAACGTGGAGATGAACGTCACGAGCACCGGCTCCGTAGACATCGGACAAGCGGTAGCCGGGGGCTATGTGCAGCTGGCGGTGAGTGGTGCGACCTCTCTGTCCGCGCAGACGGGCGACGGGTCGACCGACGTGGCGTTTTCGAGCGGCCCCGCTTCGATGCACGTCGTCATCCCGAGCGGCGCGTTCGACCAGCCGGTCGCGTTCACGATCACGCCGAGTGGCGACACGCCGCCGGAGCAGGGTCTGGCGGCGGACGGGAGCCCGGCGACGATCGATCCGGTTGCCGGCGAAAACTTCGCGTTTGCCGTGCCGACGCTAAACCAGGATGCGCAACTGACCTTCACGATCGACCTGTCGCAACTGGACGACGCGACCAAGTCTGCGCTCGTGAACGGCATGCTTGATGGCAGCGCCACGACCGCGGTTCAGGGCGACGGCCCGAACGCCGTCTACCAGGCGTTCGCTCGCTGCGCGGCCGGACAGACGCCACAGTCCGACGGCTGCGTCGACGCCGACCTGCTCGACCCGAACGGGCAGGTGACCCAGGACCCGGCGCAGGCGGTGTCGGCTCGCTTCGACGGCGTCGCCGGGCATTTCTCCAACTATGCGGTTGCACTCGTCACGCCCGCGACGGACACGGCACCGCCCGCCGTGACGGTCAAGCTGACCTCGCCGAACAGCGGCACTCCGGACGGCCAGAACGGCTGGTTCGTGACAGGCCCGGTGCAGGGAACGGTGACAGCCGACGACACGAACGCAGGCGACAGCAACGTCACCGCGATCGACTGCGGCTCGCTCACGCTGACCACGGCCGGAATCGGCACGCCGACCGCCACCGGGACGTTCTCCATTGCCGCGGACGGTGCCGCGCGGATCAGCTGCACGGCCACCGACAGCGCCGGCAACACGAGTGCGGCGACGACCCAAGACGTCAAGCTCGATACGACGAAGCCGGCGGTATCAGTCACGACGCCGGCAGCGGGAGCCCTGTACACACAGAGTCAGGTCGTAAATGCCGCCTACTCCTGTAGCGACGGCGGCTCAGGCCTCGCCTCCTGCTCAGGCACCGTGGCGAACGGTGCGGCGTTCGACACGTCCAACGGCCCGCACTCGTTCACGGTGACGGCCAAGGACGCGGCCGGTAACTCGAGCTCGGCGACTGTTCAGTACACGGCGGCGGAGAAGCTCGGCTCCGGCACGACCAGCTGTAGCGGCTACTACAGCGGGACTGGCACAGACGTCACTGTCCCGTCCGGCGCCGTCTGCCATCTGCTGGCAGGCAGCTCTGTAACACACGACGTGAACGTGAAGTCCGGCGGTGTGCTCATCGCGCAGCAGATCAGCGTGGGGCACGACGTGAACCTGACCGGGGCCGGGGGCAGCAGCGTCTGCGCGAGCAGCGTCAGCCACGACCTCAACGTCACGAGCCGCACCGGCGCGCTGATCCTGATCGGCGACACGGCCGCCGGGTGCTCGGCCGGCAACATGATCGCTCACGACCTCAACGTCCAGAACAACAACGCACCGGTCGACGTCGGCAACAACATCGTCAGCCACGACCTCAACGTGCAGAACAACAAGCCGGGAGGTGTGATCGTCAGGAACAACAGGGCCGGTCACGACGCCGTCTGCCAGGGCAACAACCCGCAGACAGGGAGCGGCAACAAGGCGAACCACAACAACACCTGCCCTGCCTGATTCGGGGCAGCCGGGTCATCGCAGCAATCGCCGTTCGCTTGGCGCGGAGAGACGCGAGAGCGGGTCCGGATAACCGGACCCGCTCTCGCTGAGTTTTTGGCGAGTTCGCTTGGGGACGCGGAGAAAGGTCATCTGCCTCATGTCGTGACTCAGAATCGCGATGGCTCGGCGCAGAACCGGCCGGGATGCGTCAGCGGGCGCGCGGGTGTCCGGCCTGATGCGACGGAACGACTGCCGGAGG